>NZ_JAUSTQ010000030.1 GCF_030812915.1 Alkalibacillus salilacus | reverse complement strand
GATGAAGGTCTTCGGATCGTAAAGCTCTGTTGTGAGGGAAGAACAAGTGCCGTTCGAATAGGGCGGCACCTTGACGGTACCTCACCAGAAAGCCCCGGCTAACTACGTGCCAGCAGCCGCGGTAATACGTAGGGGGCAAGCGTTGTCCGGAATTATTGGGCGTAAAGCGCGCGCAGGCGGTTCCTTAAGTCTGATGTGAAAGGCCACAGCTCAACTGTGGAGGGCCATTGGAAACTGGGGAACTTGAGGACAGAAGAGGAGAGCGGAATTCCACGTGTAGCGGTGAAATGCGTAGATATGTGGAGGAACACCAGTGGCGAAGGCGGCTCTCTGGTCTGTAACTGACGCTGAGGCGCGAAAGCATGGGTAGCGAACAGGATTAGATACCCTGGTAGTCCATGCCGTAAACGTTGAGTGCTAGGTGTTAGGGGGTCCAACCCTTAGTGCTGCAGTTAACGCAATAAGCACTCCGCCTGGGGAGTACGGCCGCAAGGCTGAAACTCAAAGGAATTGACGGGGGCCTGCACAAGCGGTGGAGCATGTGGTTTAATTCGACGCAACGCGAAGAACCTTACCAGGTCTTGACATCTTCGGACAGCCCAAGAGATTGGGTCTTCCCTTCGGGGACCGAATGACAGGTGGTGCATGGTTGTCGTCAGCTCGTGTCGTGAGATGTTGGGTTAAGTCCCGTAACGAGCGCAACCCCTGATCTTAGTTGCCAGCATTTAGTTGGGCACTCTAGGATGACTGCCGGTGACAAACCGGAGGAAGGCGGGGATGACGTCAAATCATCATGCCCCTTATGACCTGGGCTACACACGTGCTACAATGGATGGTACAAAGGGAAGCCAAACCGCGAGGTCGAGCTAATCCCATAAAGCCATTCTCAGTTCGGATTGTAGGCTGCAACTCGCCTGCATGAAGCCGGAATCGCTAGTAATCGCGGATCAGAATGCCGCGGTGAATACGTTCCCAGGCCTTGTACACACCGCCCGTCACACCACGAGAGTTGGCAACACCCGAAGTCGGTGGGGTAACCTTCACGGAGCCAGCCGCCGAAGGTGGGGCCAATGATTGGGGTGAAGTCGTAACAAGGTAGCCGTATCGGAAGGTGCGGCTGGATCACCTCCTTTCTAAGGA
>NZ_JAUSTQ010000029.1 GCF_030812915.1 Alkalibacillus salilacus | reverse complement strand
TAGAGTGACCCAATAATTTGAGACAGGAAAAAACACCCCCTATGTCGTATTTGGTAGTAATCGACAATTTAGGAGGTGTTTTTCTTATGGGTAAAAAACAATTTTATCCTGAAGAAGTCAAACAAGAAGTCATTCAATTAAAGCTATCAGGTGAATGGACAAACCAACAAATTATGGAGAAGTTCGGTATTAAGTCTAAATCTCAAATTAAAACGTGGATGAAATGGTATCGAGAGGGAGAACATCACCGATTAGCTCAACCCATTGGTAAACAATACACATACGGGAAAGGCCCAGAAGACGATAGTGAACTCAGTCAACTGCGTCGTAAGGTCACTTATTATGAAATGCGTGACGAATTAGAGGGAAAGTACCGAGAAATCGAAAGGAGGTGGAAGCAGACATCTTTGTAGACGTTGTTGACGCTTTTAAAGGCCGTTATACAGTTATGGATATTTGTATGTGTTTTGGAATTCCGAGGTCAACTTATTACCGTTGGAAAGCAAGTACGAGCAGTGAGATTCCCACATTGCATCAATTAATCATTGATATTTGTAAACAGCTTTCGCATCGCATTGGCCATCGAAAAGTGAAAAAGATATTAAAGAAAGATTACGGCATTCATGTTAATCGCAAGACGGTTCAAAAAGTGATGCAAACATACGAAATCCAGTGTCGCGTCAAAGTAAAGCGACAAAAATATATTGCAGGTGAAAGTAAAATTGTCGTGCCTAATCTGTTAAAGCAAGATTTCACAGCTGATAAACCAAATCAGAAGTGGGTAACAGATATAACGTATTTACCATATGGATCTAAGATGATGTATTTATCGACAATCATGGATCTATATAATAATGAAGTCCTTGCTTATACCATTAGCGATACTCAACATGTTGAATTTGTTTTAGAAACGCTTCGCGATGCATGTGATGGTCGAGAAACGCATGACGTGATTTTGCACAGCGACCAAGGTTCACAGTATACATCATATGCTTATCAAGCTTTAGCTAAAGAAAACGGCATTACCACAAGCATGTCCCGCAAAGGCAATTGCTTTGATAATGCCGTCATTGAATCCTTCCATTCCTCGCTAAAGTCGGAAGAATTCGCCGCTCAGTTAAGAGCGACCCTTACACCATCTATTATAATAGAAAAAGTAGTAAATTACATGTATTATTACAATTATATACGACCATTTTCCAAATTAAATTGCCACAGCCCTGTTGAATATAGGACTGCGGCAGCATAGGTGTTTTTTCTTGTCTCATTTCCCTGGGTCAGTTCATTA
>NZ_JAUSTQ010000028.1 GCF_030812915.1 Alkalibacillus salilacus | reverse complement strand
TGAACTGTACCCTTAAAAGTGGACAATTTAATAAAAAACTAGGCGGCTAAAAGGTGACCTCGATATTGATTCGGGGTCATCTTTTTTAGTGTCCATTGGTATCTTGATGAATTGTAATAGGCTATATAGTCATGAATCATTGTCTTAACCTCCTCCATCGTGTGACAAGCTTTGATGTCTATGTCATCTTTCAAATGACCGAAGAAAGATTCCATCGGGGCGTTATCCCAACAGTTGCCTTTGCGTGACATCGATTGGGTGAATCCCATGTCTTTAAGCTGTTGTTGAAAAATGGGATGCGTATAGTGAAAGCCTTGGTCAGAGTGAAAGAAGCTCTCAGGTGGCATTTCAAAACCATTCTCAACTAAATGCGTTAACGTTTGATAAACGATGTCCATTCTTAAAGACGATGACACGTGGTGTGCTAGAATTTCATGTGTCGCTGCATCTTTAATAGCTGAGAGGTAAGATACATTTCCATGACCATCATATAAATACGTGATGTCTGTTAATAATACCTTGCCAGGTTCATCTTGATCAAACGCCCGATTCACGAGATTATCACATGTTTTATGTTCTTGTGTTGCCTGAGCCATTTTCTTATAGGGATTAGCTTGTCTCATTTTTGTGATTAAGCCATACTTCTTCATGATTCGGCGAATTTTCTTGAGATTCATAACGATGCCTTCATCATTCTCCAAAATCATTCGAATGGTTTGCGCCCCTGCCTTGCCATTGAGTGATAAGAATATATCTTCAATCAATTGAAACGCCTGTTCATCTTGTCGTTCAGCTTCTTGTCTAGCTGGCTCGTTTTTGAGCCATTTATAATAGCCGCTTTTACTAACCCCTGCTAATTGACATAAATGTGTCGTTAACCCATTTAATTGATACATTCTGATGGTTCGTTCAATGATTTCATATGTCTCACATGGCTTTAACGGTGCTTCTTCATCGCCTGCCTTTCGCGTTCGTCGAGCTTTTTTAGAAAATCATTTTCAGCTTCCAAATATTTGATGCGAGCTTCAGCTTGCTTAAGTTCTTCTTCAGGTGTTAGATCTTGTTTAGACGGTCGACCTGTTGCGCCTTTGCCTCGTCGTTCTGTTCGAAACCCTTCTTTGCCATAAGTATCGTACGTTTTGCGCCAACGTTTTAGACACTGTTGGGGTTTGCTTTCACCTATGATGGTGAGATCAAATCCATGTTCAATAAATATCTGTTGAGGGCCTTTGCCTTTTAAATTTTCCTCAACGGCTTGGATCTTAAATTCTGAGTTGTAGGTGATCGAGCGATCTGAGACTTTATCGACGTATGGGTTTTGTTCGAGCCGTTCCATTTCTTTAGCTGTGAATATCGTTTTACTCATGTTCAATACCCCTTTCATTGACATCCGTTACAGACATAGAGGCTCCTGAAAGAAGCATCGTGTCTGGCTCCTGCGGTCTTCCTTTAATCTGATTCATTCCATTATAACAGGGGGGGATGTCCATAACATAACAAACCCCAGCTAGGGACTTTTTTTATTAAGTCCACTAACTGGGGTATAGTTCA
>NZ_JAUSTQ010000027.1 GCF_030812915.1 Alkalibacillus salilacus | reverse complement strand
TCTGCGACACCTTTTATGTATGTTGGAGATTGCGGTACTGTTGAAATGGTCGGAATTTTTTCAATCGATGATACTTGTTGAATCGATACAGCATGGTCTTCACCAGCAAGCTCAAATACAACACACTTTTGCAACGTTTCCATTGGTATCCTCCTTTCTAATATAGAAATTAATTGATAGTGTTATTATCCATTCATGCTAAAAAGAAAGCACCTTAGAAGAAAATCACCGTACCTTGATGACATCTTACTTAAAAGTGCTCGAAACCATATGTTTGATCTTAATTGATGTTTATACAGCACAGCCTTGAATGTATTTAATATCACACTATTATCATAGGTTATAAGACCTATTATCACTTATTGTAACCCTCAAATTGCCAAAAGTAAATAATTTGTTTAATTTTGTCGAATAGCTCACTTTATGTATTGAAATAAGTGTTGATGATGTTTAGTAAAGAACAAAATCAATCACCCTTTATCTAATTTTCTTCTAAACAATTAAAACGTTAAATTCTTGGGCTTGTGTTTCAAGTCATCCAGCGCTTGTGGCCTACATAGATAAAAACCTTGAGCCAATGTTACATCCAACGCTCGGGCCTTAGATAATTCAGAAGATGATTCAACACCTTCCAAAATGAAATCCGTTTTAGTTTCGTCTGCATACGCAACAAACGCGTTGAGTAACGCCTGTTTATGAAATGATTCGGTTAAACCTCGGCTAAAATACCGATCCATTTTCACAATATTAGGCTCTAATTCAATCATCGCTTGCAATGAGGCTGATCCTTTTCCCACATCATCTAATGCAATATGAAAACCATATAACTTTAATATGGATGTATAATCACGTAACACTCTATGATCAAATGATGGTTCTTGTTCGTTGATTTCAATCACGACCTGATGCGGTTTGACGTTAGATGCATCCAATAAATCACGCATCCATATTGCAAAAGTTGAGTCCATGATATTCGAAGGGAACACATTGATAAATAATCTCTGATCTGGTTCAAAATATTGATTTGAAGAATAAGTGAGAATTGCCTGTTTAATGGATAAACGATCTAATTCATGTAAACGCCCGATTTCATAAGCAGCGTCAAACACTAATCCTGGATGTCCAAATAAATCGGTTCTTAAAAGCGCTTCATATCCAACAGATTCGTTGGAGGTTAGATTATAAATTGGTTGAAAATGATGATAGACCAATTCATGATCAATTACTTTCGCTATTGTGTCACACCCCATTCTCATCCTCCTCATGCCAATTTTAGGTGCTTAATTGTTGAAAATTGTCTAAAATAGTCAACTCTTAGCTTATTTTGTCAATTATTAATTAATAAGAATAGTATAACAGTATTGAGACTTTTGCAATATATTTTTTACTTAATTGTTGTCTTACAGGCAATAAAAAACTATCTCCTAAGCATATTGATAAAAATGCTCAAGAAGATAGTAATGATAAGGATAATGCTAACGGTTTATGATTTATTGTAAATAAAATAAGTGTTTTTTCCTAAACTTTTCGCTTTATACAAGGCGCGATCAGCCTTTTCTATTAAGGTTGCCGGATTATCTCCCTCTTCATCGAGAGCAATTCCAATGCTAAATGTCGTTAAAAATGAATAACTGTCAATTGTCCATCTTTGACTCATTGTTTCCAAAATACGCTCTGCGATATGGGATACTTCCTCCATATTATCAACATCTGGTAATAAGATAATAAATTCATCGCCACCAATACGGGAGAATGTGTCACCACCCCGAATGACATGATTAATACGTTCGGTCACTTGTCTTAATAACTCATCGCCTACATGATGTCCATAGGTATCATTTATTTCTTTAAATTCATCAAGATCCAAATA
>NZ_JAUSTQ010000026.1 GCF_030812915.1 Alkalibacillus salilacus | reverse complement strand
TCTGCGACACCTTTTATGTATGTTGGAGATTGCGGTACTGTTGAAATGGTCGGAATTTTTTCAATCGATGATACTTGTTGAATCGATACAGCATGATCTTCATCTGCAAGCTCAAATACAACACACTTTTGCAACGTTTCCATATGAGATCCTCCTTTCCTTCATGAAAATTGGTTAAAAACTGTTAGTGTTATGATTATTCAATTTAAAAAGAGAGAACTGTCAAAGAAAAGCATCTTAACTTGATAATCTTCTGATTAAATATACTTACAACTATATATTCATTACTTTTAATTTTTAGCAGCAAGTCCTTGATTATCTCTATTAATATAACACTATTATCACAGGTTTTTTGACCTATCAAAATTATTTTAGCCCTTATACTCTCAAAAGTAAATAATTTGTTTGATTTTGTCGAAAGAATGATTATATGAATTAAAGTAGACATCGGTTATGTTTAGTAGATAACATGATCAACCATATCCTTTGATGTTGGGTCGCGTTTTACTACAGAAAGGCTCCATACATTTAAAGAGTTAGAGTCTTCGGCATGTGTTTCAAGTCATCCAGCGCTTGTGGCCGACATAGATAAAACCCTTGAGCGTATGTCACATTTAACTCTTGGGCTTTTGACAGTTCAGGTAATGTCTCAACACCTTCCAAAATCAGAGTAATTGTTGTTTCTTCTGCATACGCAACAAAAGCATTTAGTAACGCCTGTCTATGAAATGAGTCGGGTAAATCTCGGCTAAAGTACCGATCCATTTTAACGATATGAGGCTCTAATTCAATCATAGCTTGCAGGGAAGCTGATCCCTTACCGACATCATCTAAAGCGATATTAAAACCATACGTTTTTAATATGGACACATAATCACGTAATACATTATAGTTAAATGATGGTTCTTGTTCGTTAATTTCAATCACGACTTGATGCGGTTTGACATGGTAGAAATCCAATAAGTCACGTATCCAAAAGGCAAATGATGAATCCATCATGGTGGAAGGCAACACATTAATAAGCAATGTCTGCCCTGGTTCAAAATATTGATCTGATGAATAAGCTTTAATGGCCTGTTTAATTGATAAACGATCTAATTCGTGTAGACGTCCGATTTCATGAGCAGCGTCAAACAATAACTCTGGATGTCCAAATAAATCGGTTCTTAAAAGTGCCTCATACCCAATAGGTTCATTGGAGGTTAGGTTATAAATTGGTTGAAAATGATGATATACCAATTCATGATCAATCACTTTCGCTAATGTGTCACGCTCCATTTTCATCTTCCTTATCTCGAATTTTTTATTTATTGTCGAAAATTATCTGAATTTATCAAATATTAGCTTATCTTGACAATTATTAGATATACAATAATAGTATCACAGTCTTAAGACTTTTATAATATAATTTTGTACAAATTTTGTCTTTTAGGCAATAAAAAAACTATCCCCCCTGGAGCATCATGATAGGAATGCTCAGGGAGATAGTCACGATAAGGGATAGTACTATTAGATTATGATTCGTTGTAAATAACATAATTGTTTTTACCTGAATCTTTTGCTTGATATAAAGCATAGTCTGCTTTTTCTATTAAACTTGTAGGATTATCTCCCTCTTCATAAAAAGCAATTCCAATGCTAAATGAAGTAGAAAATGAATAGCCGTCAATTATCCTTGTTTGGCCCACTGCTTCCAGAATACGCTCTGCGATTTGTGCTACTTCCTCCATATCATCAACATCCGGCAATAAGATAACAAATTCATCGCCACCAATACGTGAGAAAGTGTCATCCCCTCGAATTACTTGATTAATACGTTCGGTCACTTGTCTTAATAACTCATCGCCTACATGATGTCCATAGGTATCATTTATTTCTTTAAATTCATCAAGATCCAAATATAATAAAGCAATTTGTTGATTCATTAAAACCTGTTGTTGCAATAGTTTGTGTAACCCTTCATTCAGCTTCCGTCGATTGGCAAGGCCAGTTAAAGGGTCTTTATTTGCTAA
>NZ_JAUSTQ010000025.1 GCF_030812915.1 Alkalibacillus salilacus | reverse complement strand
TCTTTTCACGCAAGTTAGTTAAGTGAACAAGGGCGCACGGTGGATGCCTTGGCACTAGGAGTCGAAGAAGGACGGGACAAACACCGATATGCCTCGGCGAGCAGTAAGTAAGCGTCGACCCGGGGATGTCCGAATGGGGAAACCCACGACCCGTAATGGGGTCGTATCCATGGCTGAATTCATAGGTCATGGAAGACAACTCAGGGAACTGAAACATCTCAGTACCTGAAGGAAGAGAAAGCAACCGCGATTTCCTGAGTAGCGGCGAGCGAAACGGAAACAGCCCAAACCAAGGCGCATGCGTCTTGGGGTTGTAGGACACGCCAAACGGAGTGATCAAGATACACGGTAGATGAAGCAACCTGGAACGGTTCGCCAGAGACGGTAATAGCCCGGTAATCGAAACGGTGTATCCTCCGGCGTGGATCCTGAGTACGACGGAACACGTGTTATTCCGTCGGAATCCGGGAGGACCATCTCCCAAGGCTAAATACTCCCTAGTGACCGATAGTGAACCAGTACCGTGAGGGAAAGGTGAAAAGCACCCCGGAAGGGGAGTGAAATAGAACCTGAAACCGTGTGCCTACAAGTAGTCGAAGCCCGTTAATGGGTGACGGCGTGCCTTTTGTAGAATGAACCGGCGAGTTACGAGGACGAGCAAGGTTAAAGAGCAGATCTGGAGCCGCAGCGAAAGCGAGTCTGAACAGGGCGCATCAGTTCGTCATCGTAGACCCGAAACTGTGTGATCTACCCATGTCCAGGGTGAAGGTCAGGTAACACTGACTGGAGGCCCGAACCCACGTATGTTGAAAAATGCGGGGATGAGGTGTGGGTAGCGGTGAAATGCCAATCGAACACAGAGATAGCTGGTTCTCTCCGAAATAGCTTTAGGGCTAGCCTCAACGTAGCGAGTCTTGGAGGTAGAGCACTGATTGGACTAGGGGCCCCTATCGGGTTACCGAATTCAGTCAAACTCCGAATGCCAATGACTTACCGTTGGGAGTCAGACTATGGGTGATAAGGTTCATAGTCGAAAGGGAAACAGCCCAGACCGCCAGCTAAGGTCCCTAAGTATGTGTTAAGTGGGAAAGGATGTGACGTTGCTCAGACAACCAGGATGTTAGCTTAGAAGCAGCTATCATTTAAAGAGTGCGTAATAGCTCACTGGTCGAGTGACGTTGCGCCGAAAATTTACCGGGGCTAAACACATCACCGAAGCTGCGGATTGTCCGCAGGACAATGGTAGGAGAGCGTTCTAAGGGCGTTGAAGTCAGACCGTGAGGACTGGTGGAGCGCTTAGAAGTGAGAATGCCGGTATGAGTAGCGAAAAAGAAGTGAGAATCTTCTTCACCGTAAGCCTAAGGTTTCCTGAGGAAGGCTCGTCCGCTCAGGGTAAGTCGGGACCTAAGCCGAGGCCGAAAGGCGTAGGCGATGGCCAACAGGTTGAAATTCCTGTACCACCTCCTTTCCGTTCGAACGACGGGGAGACGCAGGAGGATAAGGGAAGCGTGCCACTGGATGTGCACGCCCAAGCAGAGAGTGTGATGGATAGGCAAATCCGTCCATCGGACGCATGATCTGTGATGGGGAGGGAACATAAGTACCGAAGTCCCGGATTTCACACTGCCTAGAAAAGCCTCTAGTGAGGAAAGAGGTGCCCGTACCGCAAACCGACACAGGTAGGCGAGGAGAGTATCCTAAGGTGATCGGGAGAACTCTCGTTAAGGAACTCGGCAAAATGACCCCGTAACTTCGGGAGAAGGGGTGCTCATCTAGGCTACGGCCTAGGGAGCCGCAGTGAAAAGGCCCAAGCGACTGTTTATCAAAAACACAGGTCTCTGCGAAGCCGTAAGGCGAAGTATAGGGGCTGACACCTGCCCGGTGCTGGAAGGTTAAGGGGATGCGTTCGTCCTTCGGGACAAAGCGTTGAACCGAAGCCCCAGTAAACGGCGGCCGTAACTATAACGGTCCTAAGGTAGCGAAATTCCTTGTCGGGTAAGTTCCGACCCGCACGAAAGGTGCAACGACTTGGGCACTGTCTCAACGAGAGACCCGGTGAAATTATACTATGCGTGAAAATGCGCATTACCCGCGACAAGACGGAAAGACCCCGTGGAGCTTTACTGTAGCCTGATATTGAATGTTGGTACAGCTTGTACAGGATAGGTGGGAGCCTAAGATGCCGGAGCGCAAGCTTCGGCGGAGGCGCTGGTGGGATACCACCCTGGCTGTACGGACATTCTAACCCCGAGCCGTGATCCGGTTCGGAGACAGTGTCAGGTGGGCAGTTTGACTGGGGCGGTCGCCTCCCAAAAGGTAACGGAGGCGCCCAAAGGTTCCCTCAGAATGGTTGGAAATCATTCGCAGAGTGTAAAGGCAGAAGGGAGCTTGACTGCGAGACTTACAAGTCGAGCAGGGACGAAAGTCGGGCTTAGTGATCCGGCGGTTCCGCATGGAAGGGCCGTCGCTCAACGGATAAAAGCTACCCCGGGGATAACAGGCTTATCTCCCCCAAGAGTCCACATCGACGGGGAGGTTTGGCACCTCGATGTCGGCTCATCGCATCCTGGGGCTGTAGTCGGTCCCAAGGGTTGGGCTGTTCGCCCATTAAAGCGGTACGCGAGCTGGGTTCAGAACGTCGTGAGACAGTTCGGTCCCTATCTGTCGTGGGCGTTGGAAATTTGAGAGGAGCTGTCCTTAGTACGAGAGGACCGGGATGGACACACCGCTGGTGTACCAGTTGTTCCACCAGGAGCACTGCTGGGTAGCTACGTGTGGTCGGGATAAGTGCTGAAAGCATCTAAGCATGAAGCCCCCCTCAAGATGAGATTTCCCATTGCCTCGAGCAAGTAAGATCCCTCAGAGACGATGAGGTTGATAGGTCCGAGGTGGAAGCGTGGTGACACGTGGAGCTGACGGATACTAATCGATCGAGGACTTAACTAACGGTTAAGACGCCTGGTCGACG
>NZ_JAUSTQ010000024.1 GCF_030812915.1 Alkalibacillus salilacus | reverse complement strand
AAGATCTTGTAAATACAAATAGTAACTCACAAATGGAAATGATTGTATCTGAAGCAGATGAATTGCGAAGTGAAACGGTAACTTTATTAGATGAACTAGAAACAACTGTGAGTGAAGAACGGGAAACGGCTGTAACAACTGCGCAAAATAGTCAGGGGACAACGATGATGACGTTGTTAATATCTATGGCTGCTGCACTTGTTATTGGTATTGTGTTGATGGTTATGATTAGTCGGATCGTATCACGAAATCTTGATGAGGTTGTAGCCGTTAGTAATCAAGTTGCTGACAATAATTTAGCTGTTGAACCAATCACCTATGACGGTAATGATGAAATTGGGCGTATGGCAACGGCAACGAATACAATGGTCGAAAACTTACGAACTATGGTCGATAAGATTTCTAACATCTCAGAAACCGTAAGTAGTCAAAGTGAAGAGTTAACACAATCAGCAAATGAAGTACGTGAAGGTTCCGAACAGATTGCTTCCACAATGGAGGAAATGTCATCAGGAGCTGAAACACAAGCTAATAGTGCCAGTCAATTATCAGAAAATATGACATCATTTGATGAAAAAGTTCAGGAATCCAATCATAAGGGTGAAACGATTCATGCGTCATCTCAAGATGTTCTATCGTTAACGGATGAAGGGCGTAACATGATGCAATCGTCTGTTGAACAAATGTCGGCGGTTGATCATATTGTTAAAGATGCTGTTGAGAAAGTGAATAGTTTAGATCAACAATCGCAACAGATTTCAAAACTCGTTTCTGTTATTCAGGATATTGCTGAACAAACAAATTTACTTGCGTTGAATGCAGCTATTGAAGCAGCTCGTGCTGGTGAGCATGGACAGGGCTTTGCGGTTGTAGCAGATGAAGTCCGAAAATTAGCAGAGCAGGTATCAAATTCAGTCGATGAAATTACAGGCATTGTGAGCTCAATTCAAAACGAATCAACTAATGTCGTTAGTTCACTACAATCTGGTTATGGTGAAGTGGAGAAAGGCTCTAACCAGATTCAAACGACAGGTGAAACATTCGAGCAAATTGCCAGTGCTGTTACCGAGATGTCGGATCAAATTCAAACAGTCAAAGATAATCTATCCGAAATGGCTTCTAACACACAAGAGATGACATCTAATGTCCAAGAAATCGCCTCAGTTGCTGAAGAATCAGCAGCAGGCGTTGAACAGGCATCAGCATCAGCAGAACAATCATCAAGTTCGATGCAAGAAGTCGCATCCAGTTCGGATGAATTATCTCGGTTAGCAGAGGATCTAAATGGATTGATTCGTGAATTTAAACTTAAATAAGCAAAACCGCTATAAGGATTATAAATAAATATGTTATCACCTAACCTCCTAAGTTTATATAAACTTAGGAGGTATTTTATGTAAACCACATTATGTCTTAATCCTGTTATGTTCTTAACGTGGATTAGATAGTATTTTTTGGTACATCATCAAAATGCATACCTATATCGATCAATAAAATTCTATTATTGTTTAAAGTTCACATCAGTTTTAAAATGGAAGGTTACTTGAAACCCATTAATAGAGAAATCAACACTTTATCTAAACTATTTCAGTTATGAATAGGTGTGTTCATACTTAATATGATATATAATCGGATCAACCAGATTGTTGGTGATTAACAAACTTTAAAAGCAGCGGAGGGTTTGATTAATATTTATAAAAATTTTCAAAAATAAGTTTGAAACATTAGATGTAGTTATACTCAAACATTTTTTAATAATTCCACTCGAAGAGGCTAGTTCTTCTAATTAGTGAGACTTGATATAAACGTGGTTCAATGTTTAATATAAATTACCTAATTAAGTTATGTAGTCAAAGTTATGAAAACTCAAGGAAACAGTGAAGGACTTTTTGATAAAGTTTTGCACGGCGATGGAAAACTCCTGTAACTCAATGTTAAACCCAGAATAAACTATAATAATGACTAACGATACCGCCTGAGAGGTGCTAGGAAAAGAAAAATCCTAGCACCTCTTATTTTTAAGGATTAATATTTGAAAAATAGAAAAATTATGTCATTTATGGTAATATGACGATTATAATATGAGTTAGGGTGATTTAAAGATGGGTGATCAAAATCGATTTGAAGAGATAAACGTTGAGAAACTCAACATTGTGAATGAAAACAATGACATAAAAATGACGTTATTTAATCAAGATAAGATTCCGCCTTTGTTGATGAATGGTGAAGATGTTCTGCCAGGTCATAGGCAAAATGATCCGATTTCCGGCATCATGTTTTATAACGGAAAAGGTGATGAGTGTGGTGGTCTTATTTACGGAAGTGAAGAAGATGAAGATGGAAATGTGTATGCGGACGCATCTTTAACATTTGATGAATATGAACAAGACCAAGTGGTGCAAATGCATTTTACAAAAATCAATTCATATGATGAAGCATTTACAGGCGTATAGCGAGCACGATGAGCAAGTAGAAAAAGAGATTGTGAGTCAAATAGGAAAAGAATCTCTGACGGTTACACCAGTCTATGGCGTTATCGTTTCAAATTACTAAATTGCTTTCCGTTTGTAAAATGAGCCACGGCTCCCCTCTTACTTTAAAAATTATAATTTGCATATGCTAGGGGGACTACGTAATTTTCTCGTTATCTGGTTATTCCTGACGACAATTGATTAGGCGAATGCTTGATTAAATTAAATTCCTATGATTTGTTTTGTCGGAACACTATTCGGAGTTTCTTTATGTGATCTTTTATGTGTGTTACTCAAGTTTAAAAATGGAAATTATTATGGAAGTTTACTTAGAAGGGGATTTTATATGGATACATCTTGGAAGAAACTTCTGACGTTCTCTTTACCAATAACATTTATTGGAATTGCAGAGATGTTAACTACTTTGATTGATATGTTATGGGTTAGATATTTTATTAAAGACTCGACTGCTTTAGCAGCAATAAGAGTTTCCTTCTCTTATACTATGCTAATCGAAGCTATAGTCGTTGGATTTGCTTCAGCAATGCTCATATACATAAGTCAGAATTTTAGCTCTGGAAATAAAAATGGAGCAAATGATGCTTTAAGAACAACTGTTGGGGTTATAATTATTTTTGGTTTAATTTCAGGGGCAATTGGTTTGCTACTTTTAGGATTTTTAGGAGATATGTTTGGAGCAACTGATACGACGATAAACTATGCACAAAATTATTTAAGACCGTTATTATTTGGCTTTTTTTTTATTATCATGAATAATTTTCTTCTTATACTACCTAGATATTTCGAAAAAATTAAAGTAGTTTATTATGCCCTAGCGATATTAATAGTTACCAATATCATTGTTACTCCACTTTTAATGTATTTTTTTGAAAAGGCCAATTATTCGTTAATTATAGCAGCAGGGTTCGGCACGTTAATTTCAAATTTATTTTCTCTCCTCTATCTATCATGGTTATTGTTCTTCAAAGATTATTTAGATTTGAATATTAATAAAAATTATTTGATTCCAAATATGTCTTTTAAACTAATGAAACGAAATTTTTCATTTATTTTCTCACAAGTATTTAATAGTTTAACATTCAGTATTTCGACCTTTCTCTACATGATAATACTATCTTACTACCCTGAAGAAGCTTTTAATGTTTTTGCAGTTGCAAGTTATATTTTCATGCTAGGTGGAGTATTTGTACAGAATTTCAGTTTTAGTTTGTTACCGTTAGTATCCAGATTGAAAGGGGAAGGTGAGTTAACGGAAATTAAGAAAATAGTTAGGAATATGGTCAAAGTTGTAGTTGTTTACTCAATTGCTGTAGTGGGCATCTTGTATATACTTAGAGATAACATCAGTGAATTTATGGCTCAAACAGAAACCGCATACTATTTTGTTAGGTTTATAGAAATTTATTCAATACCCTGGATTCTAGGAAACATTAGTATGATATACATTTTTCTTTATTCAGGATCTGGAGATGCTAAAGCAAGTATGTATTTAATTATTTCAAACATGTATGCAATAGTGATTCTCTCCCTCCTTTTCCTTCCAAACATGTATGATGATTTAGTGATTGGTGTGTTTTTTGCTTTAGCTATTGTCCAGATTTTAACGTTAATTAATTCATATGCACTTTACTTAACAGGAAGATGGAAAAGAAATCATATTATAGAAAGCGAGGAAGTAACATGAGAATAATAAAAAAATTCAACAAAACTTTCATTTTTCGGCCTGAATCAAAAGAAGACTTTGATGAATTAAAAAAGTTCAGAAAAGCTATCATAAAAGGAAATGAGAGAAAATGGTCTCAAGAAGAAAAGGAGATAGTAGATAAGTTTAAAAAAGGACCTATGCAATGAGAGAAGTCTGATAGCATTCGCATGAAGTACCGACAATCTATTTTCCAGGATTAAATGAGCACGTGTCAGTTAGCTAGACTGTTTAATCTTATTTGTGGAAAATTGTTTAATTCTACTTGACGGTTACAGGAGGTTACTTATTCTTTGTCGCCTCAAGAATAATTGTTGAAATTAAAGGAGTGCGTAGTCGTGGGTATTCTAAATCTTAAATCCATCCTGTTATAAAACTATGGATATAACAGGAGGTTAAATCATGAAACAAGACAATTGGGTTAAACCGTTTTACAAAAATCAATTCCATATGATGAAGCATCTACAGGCGTATAGCGAGTACGATGAACAAGCGGCGAAAGAGATTGTAGATCAAATAGAAAAAGATTTTTCGACTGTGTTAGAAATTGGGTCAGGCAATGGCAATCTTGCTCGGGGACTTGCTGGACTTAATAAAGTTGTTACGACGGTGGAGTTGGTGCCTGAATTAGTTGAGTTTGCGAAACAAAATAGTCATCCGAATGTGACGTCATTATGTGGAAGTTTTTATGATATTGAATTTCCCCAAACTTTCGATACTGTGCTGTATATCGACGGGTTTGGAGTTGGTGAAGACGCTGACCAGCTCTATCTATTGAAGCGGATTCGAGAGTGGTTGACTGAAGATGGTGTTGGTTTGATTGATATATACAACCCTCCGTATTGGAGGAAAGCTGCTGGCGAACAAATGTATATAGATTCCGATAGGGAAGTTTGCAGGAAATATGGTTATATTGATGAAACTAACCACATGACTGACACATGGTGGTATAAGGAGATTTCGGAAGAATGTTTTACTCAAGTCCTAGCTTGTTATCATGTTGATGAAATAAAATCGATGTGTGAGTTGGCGGGGTTAGAAGTCGTTGATGTGTTTCCTGGTGGTGCCATGGATTGGGATGAGATGACTTTTATTCCAAAAGCGTCACTTTCAGAATGTATGTCTTATAGAATAAAAGTAGCAAAATCATCTTAAGTTAAAATTTAAAAGCTATAAGGAGATCGAAATGTATTTAGATCAAATTGAAGGTTTTGATGTCAGGAAGGCGACAAATCAGGATTGTGATGAAGTTATTAAATTATTGAAGGTGGTTGCTCTTTGGTTACAAAATAATGAAATCGATCAATGGGGCTTTTTGTTAGCAGGCGGTGATGATGAAGAAATCAAGCAAGCTATAGCCAACAACGAAACTTATGTAATGGAGCGGGATGAACAAATAGTAGCGACCTTCACACTCTTATCTGAACAGAGTGAATGGGATATGCATATTTGGGGTGATGATCCTGACTCAAATTCCCTTTACTTACATAGGCTTGCGATTATTTCATCTTACATGAATAACGGGCTTGGGAAAGATATCTTGGCATGGATTGAAAACAATGTCACTGATAAAACGCATCTAAGACTAGATTGTGTTGCAGACAATACGAAACTAAATGATTTTTATAAGGATCATCATTTTGAATTGGTTGGTTTAACGGATGGTCATAGTCAATTACAAAAACGTATTAAAGCTGATTGAGCAGGTGCAGTCAAGTCCATAATTATGTGTAAAATACATGGCAATGAAATTCAACTCTTGTCATTGATTATTTATGTGTTATCGCGATGAGGTGGGGATGGC
>NZ_JAUSTQ010000023.1 GCF_030812915.1 Alkalibacillus salilacus | reverse complement strand
GCCATCCCCACCTCATCGCGATAACACATAAATAATCAATGACAAGAGTTGAATTTCATTGCCATGTATTTTACACATAATTATGGACTTGACTTTTGGCATGTGCCAGCTTCATATCAGGATATAAAATCCGAATGAACTCTCGTGAGAATTCATTCGGATCAAGTTGAAACATTTATAAATGTGTAAATGTAGGGCCTGCCTGTGCAATGTCTTTCGTCACATAATTGAATTGTTTGAAGTTATCGTGGAATTTAATTGCTAACTCCTGAGCTTTCGCTTCGTATGCTTCATCATTGTTCCATGTTTTCTTAGGGTTAAGAACATCACTTGGTACTCCAGGGCAAGTAGTTGGCATGTGTAAACCAAAAATGTCATCTTGATTGTAATCGACATTGTTTAATTCGCCTTCGAGTGCTGCATGGACCATAGCTCGAGTATGGCTTAACTTCATGCGCTCACCGTCGCCATAAGCACCACCAGTCCAACCAGTATTAACAAGGAAAACTTGCACACCATGCTGATCAATCTTCTCACCTAACATTTTCGCGTAACTAGCAGCAGGTAGTGGTAGGAAAGGTGAGCCGAAGCACGCCGAGAATGTTGCTTGCGGCTCAGTAATGCCACGTTCTGTACCAGCCAATTTACTCGTATAACCACTTAAAAAGTGATACATAGCTTGTTCTTTCGTTAATTTACTAATTGGAGGTAATACACCGAATGCATCTGCCGTTAAGAAAATAATAGTATTAGGGTGACCTGCAATACTTGGTTCAACAATATTGTCGATATGGTCAATGGCATACGCTGCGCGTGTGTTTTCCGTTAAACTTGTATCATCATAATCAGGTAAGCGTGTCTTCGCATCAATCATGACATTTTCTAATACAGAACCAAATCGAATCGCATTGTAAATTTGTGGTTCTTTTTCGGCTGATAAATTGACTGTTTTCGCATAACAACCGCCTTCAATATTGAAAACACCGCTTTGTGACCAACCGTGTTCATCATCGCCGATTAAACGACGGTTTTCATCAGCAGATAATGTTGTTTTACCTGTTCCTGATAGGCCGAAGAATAAAGCGACATCGCCTTCTTCACCAACATTGGCAGAGCAATGCATCGGTAGAACATTTTGTTTCTCAGGTAACATATAGTTCATCACGGAGAAAATCGATTTTTTAATTTCACCAGCATATTCTGTTCCGCCGATTAATACAATTCGATGTTTAAAGGAAACAATTATAAATGTTTCAGAATTTGTTCCATCCGTTTCTGGTTCTGCTTTGAAGTGTGGAGCAGAAATAACCGAAAATTTGGTTTCATGCTCCGCTAATTCCTCTGAACTAGGACGAATGAACATCTGGTTAGCAAATAAATTATGCCACGCAAATTCTGTGATTACTTCAATGGGAAGACGATGTTTTTCATCAGCTCCAGCAAATCCTTTAAAGGAAAATAGTTGATCACGTTCAGCTAAATAATCCGTCACTTTATTCAAAAGGTTATTAAATACACTTTCGCTTATAGGTTGATTGACCTCGCCCCAATCGATTCGATCTTTCGTCTCTTCATCTTCAACGATGAATTTATCCTTGGGTGAGCGGCCGGTATAATGGCCAGTTGTTGCTCTGATGGCACCAGTTGAGGTTAAAATACCTTCATCACGAGCTAAAATATTTTCAACTAGTTCTGCGATGGATAAATTTTTATCCGTCTGATTAGCATTTGATAATTGTGATACCAGTGTATCAGCTTCAATAGTTTTCATTACCAGATCACCCTTTATATAAATATGTATTTATGTATATGACATAATTCGTTATTAGTATAACACATTCTATAAATTAAACCACACTATTTATAAAAATTTTACACGTATTTTAGTGAAATCTTGTCATCGCTAAATAAAGGCGTCAAAAGTTGACACGAAATAAGCCTCACGTTATGATATAGCAGTAAACGGTATTTCTCTTATCCAGAGTAAGTGGAGGGAACAGGCCCTATGAAGCTCGGCAACCATCACATTTGTGACAGGTGCTCATCCTGATGCAAGGGAACCCTTGGACGATAAGAGCGAAAGGCTATACACACCTTTCCCTTGTCTAAATCGGGAAAGGTTTTTTTATTGGTATAAGGTTTGTTTGTTCTGAATGTATGAATTAACTTTATTCTAACAGAGCCGATTATCGAAAATAAAGCAAAACTATAAAGGAACTATGAAGTGAGCCCATGCTTTGTACAAGGGGTATGAAATCCGTTCCATTAAACGAATGAGGAGGATCTATAGTTATGACGAAGCAACGTCGTCTCTTTACATCTGAGTCTGTGACAGAAGGCCACCCTGACAAAATGTCTGACCAAATTTCCGATGCGATTCTAGACGAAATCGTTTCTCGTGATCCTAATGCACGCGTCGCTTGTGAAACAACGATCACAACGGGATTAGTCTTAGTGTCAGGTGAAATCTCAACATCAACCTATGTCGATATTCCGACAATCGTGCGAGATACAGTAAAAGATATTGGCTATACGCGTGCTAAATATGGCTTTGATTATGAAACATGTGCTGTATTAACAGCCATTGATGAACAGTCGGCTGATATTGCTCAAGGTGTTGATGAGGCTTATGAAAAACGGGAAGGTCAAATGTCAGATGAAGAAATTGAGGCTATAGGTGCTGGTGACCAAGGTTTAATGTTTGGTTACGCTAGCAACGAGACGAAAGAATTAATGCCACTACCCATTTCATTAGCCCATAAACTATCCAAACGAATGGCAGATGTCAGAAAAACTGAATTAATCCCATATCTACGTCCAGATGGAAAAACGCAAGTGACTGTGGAATATGATGAAAATGGACAAGCAGAACGTGTCGATACGATTGTCATTTCAACACAACATCATCCTGAAATTGATCTCGAACAAATTAAGGCAGACTTAGATGAACATGTAATTAAACCTGTTGTGTCAGAAAACCTTATTGATGATAAGACGAAATTCTTCATTAATCCAACAGGCCGATTTGTGATTGGAGGTCCACAGGGTGATGCGGGGCTGACAGGACGTAAAATCATTGTCGATACTTATGGTGGTTATGCACGGCACGGTGGTGGTGCCTTTAGTGGTAAAGACGCGACTAAAGTAGACCGATCTGCGGCTTATGCAGCTCGTTATGTGGCGAAAAATATTGTTGCTGCAGGACTTGCTGATCAATGCGAAGTACAATTGGCTTATGCGATTGGCGTGGCTCAACCAGTGTCGATTGCTGTGGATACGTTTGGTACAGGTCAAGTGTCAGAAGAAAGATTAGTCGAAGCAGTGCGCAATACATTTGATTTACGCCCAGCAGGTATTATAAAGATGTTAGATCTTCGTCGCCCTATTTATAAGCGGACAGCGGCTTATGGTCATTTTGGACGTTTAGATGAAGATTTTACTTGGGAGAGAACAGATCGAGTCGAAGCATTAAAATCAAAACTGGATTTATAAAACAAGTTGAACGCATTTTGAGTGCGTTCAACTTTATTATTAAGAATGCCGGTTTGATTGTTCTTGTTTATAAACTTGTCCTTTATCGATATAACTTTTACGGATTCGATTCATTTCCTGAATATCTTCGTCTGTAATTTCACGGATTACTTTGGCTGGACGTCCAAATGCTAGAGTGTTGGCTGGAATGGTCTTTCCTGGTGGTACCAAGCTTCCTGCACCAATGAATGCATTTTCACCGATTTCAGCTCCATCTAGAATCGTCGTCCCCATCCCAATCAAAGCATTTTCCCGTATTTTACAAGAGTGTAGTAACACTTGATGGCCCACTGTGACACCATTTTCGATTTCTAATGGCATATTTGGACTTTGATGTAACATACTTTGGTCTTGAATGTTGACGTTTTCACCAATTATTGTTGGTGAAACATCGCCACGAATAACCGTTTTAAACCAAATGCTACTGTAGGCCCCGATAGAAACATCCCCCGAAATAACAGCATCATCAGCTATGTAAGCCGTCTGATCAATGGATGGAAATTGTTCATAATATGGTAAAATCATGTTTGTCCTCCTATTCGCAATTTATGGTAAGATAATTATATCAAATATTTCGGAATTTTTGGGAGGTTATCATATGGTCGTTCATAAAAGTCGGGGTGGAGAGGCTGTCATTGTGATTGTACACGGAGCATTCGAACACTCCGGGCGTTATGAATGGCTAATTAGTCAGTGGAATGACGCAGGTTATCATGTCATTGTGGGTGACTTGCCGGGTCATGGAGAGTCAGAAGGTAAGCGTGGACATGTTGATTCATTCGATGAATATATTAAGACTGTTCAAACGTGGTTAGATGAAGCCAAGTACTTTGAGTTACCGATTTTTTTACTCGGTCATAGCATGGGCGGTTTAATCGTTATTCGTACTTTGGAAGAAATGAATGAATCAGTGTCTGGAGTTATATTATCATCGCCGGGCCTAGGTATGAAGACTGGTCCATCTAAGCTAGTCTATCACCTATCAAAAGTATTTGATCAATTAATGCCATCTATTCAATTTAAAACGAATGTTACACCACAGCTCGCAACACGGAATGGAACTTTTCATGTCCAGGACGAATCTGATCCGCTCTTTTTACATAAAGTCTCTGTTCGGTGGTTTCATGAATTCGAACGTGCAATCGATCAAGCTTTTAAACAAATTAGATATTATCCTGATTTACCAACTTTATTTATGCAAGCCGGGGAAGATCGTCTTATTTCAATTTCAGCTGTTGAGAAATTTTTTAATAAATTAGCTGTGCAAGATAAAAAGTATTACATTTGGCCAGACTTGTATCATGAAGTCTTTAATGAGCCAGAAAGAGATGAAGTTTTTAAGGTAGCCAAGGATTTCACTAATGCCTTATTATCTAGAAGTCAGGAGGGTTCGTAACGTCATGAAAACACCGACTTCGTTATGGCAGGTGCTAAAAGTGTCTTATCGAAACCTGTTCCCAGAAGTGAATCGTCAATTAGCTTATTGGCGGAAAAAAGCTGAGAATATACCTAATGAGGAGTTAAAAACACAGGCTCTTGCTAGTATAGAAGCGAAAACTTTCCATTGTGAAGGTGGCTCGATTTACGCTAGTTTAGCGGGAGATTCTTGGCGTGAAGCAGTTCGATTTATAGTAGCTTATCAAACGATTAGTGACTATTTAGATAATCTTTGCGATCGTAGTTTATCCCTTGATCCTCAAGATTTTCGCCAATTACATGAAGCTCAATTGGATGCCATTCGATTAAACTCTGATTATGATCTGAAAAATTACTATCAATACCGTGAGGACCAAGATGATGCTGGTTATCTAAAGGACCTTGTTGCAGAATGCCAAGCTGTCATTACGCAAATAAATAACTATGAGATGATTCAAGCTGATATTGAGCGGTTAGCCTCACTTTATGTAGATTTACAAGTACATAAACATGTAAGGCATGAAGAGCGTGTCACTCGGTTAGCGATGTGGTATGAAAATGAAAATGATGATCCAGATTTAAAGTGGTATGAATTTTCAGCAGCGACGGGTTCTACGTTAGGTGTTTTTTGTATCGTTTCTTATGGTTTGGCAGGTCAAAATCGCGCTCATATGATGAAAGAGGCATTATTTCCATCTTTGCAAGGGTTACATATTTTATTAGATTATTTAATTGATCAGCGTGAAGACGAGTTGGAAGGTGATCTGAATTTTGTTTGGTATTATCAGGATGAGCATGATCGGAATAATCGATTGAAACAGTTTATTCAAAATGCCAAACAAGATTTGCAGGGTATTCCTGATCAGACGTTTCACCAATTAATAGTTGATGGACTAGTAGGTTTATACTTATCTGATTACAAAATGCTTGAAACCAAAGAGCAAAAGGAAGTAGCAAAATCTTTATTAAGTGAAGCGGGATGGCGCGCTAAAGTTGTTTATTTTAACGGCCGTGCGTACCGGCGATTCAAGAAATTACGAATAATCAATTCATGAATAACGCTTTTAGTCTAGTAGCTAAAAGCGTTATTTTTTATAAAGTCCAACGACAAATGGTGCCTTATTACTGCGATTAACCATGTGGTACATAGCGACATCCATTTTAGCAGCAGGCTGATTTTGCAGATGTTGGATTAATAAATCTTTTTCAATTTGTCCGGAGTCATGTCCTGGATATATGACGATCACGATCATCCGATGAGGCATCAATAGTTCAAACAAACCCTCAATCGCTTGAATGGTTGAGTCAGCTTGTGTCGTGATGGACTCATCACCACCTGGTAAAAATCCTAAATTGAAGATAACTCCACCAATAGATGTGATACCTTGTTCAATTAAGTAGTCTTTTGCCTGCTCATGCCCTAATTTAATGGAAGTAATATTGTTAATGTTACTTTGAGTGAAGAGGGACTGTGCCTGGTCAATGGCTGATTGTTGTATGTCAAAGCTATAAATAAGGCCGTTGGAACCTACTTCTTTACTTAATGCGACACTATCATGCCCGTTACCTAGTGTGGCATCGACGGCAATATCGCCTGATTTTAATGTGTCACTGATCCATTGATGCGCAAAGGGGATGATTTGTTTCATAGTCTCAGCTCCTAAATGTGTAAATAAGTATTCAGTTTAAACTTTTTTCTGATTAAAGCGTAATAATTTTAAAAAAATAGTCGAATACTGTCATTTATTTGTTATAATATTCTGTAAATATCGATCTGAATTATACGTTGTATTAAAGGATGGTGATATGGTAATGGCGCATAGCTTAAACAAATTTTTAAAAACGAAAGCAAAAGATGAAAATAGTTTGTCAGATAAAGTCCCACAGATAGAATTACCTCAGTTAATTAATCAAACCATTGTGGGGTTTATTGCTAAAGAAATATCTAATGAACTGAAATTACCTAGTGAAGAAGGTCAAAAAATCTTTTACTCAACAATAACTAACAAAAGTGCTGAGTATCACCGAGAAAATGGAAGCTTATTAAAATATGCCTACCAATTAGTCGAATGGACTCGTGATCAAAAAGATGTATATAAAAAAGTGAAAAAGATTGAAGGAAGTGAACAAACTAAAGAAGCTATATTAAAGGTCTATGAACGACTAAAAATAGATTTAAAACATATGCTGTTTACTAATATCAATCAATTTCCTAATTCGAGAGAATGGGAGATATATCGTGATGTTATGTACGCTTCATCACAACGTAAATTTTTATTGATCGATAAAAAAGAATTAATTTTACAGGAATCAGGTGTTTTATTATTCTCAATAATGATTCAAAACCATCATGATATATCACTTTGTCGAAAAAAGATAACCAAAATACTAGCGGAAAGGAACATCTCAGGTCAAGATAAAAACAGCTGGCTTTTGGCAATTTCTGAAATTGTAACGAATGTATTGAAACATGCCCAAAATGGTCGGATGATGGTTTTTGAACGAAACGGTGAGATCCAAGTTGTTATTGAAGATAACGGTCATGGTTTTAGTCTGAAGAATCTACCCAACTTAATTATGTTATCTGGCTTTTCCACACAAAATTCCTTAGGTCAAGGGTTTACTTTGGTGATGAGAATTGTTGATCAACTTCTTTTATATACTACCCCTTATGGTTCTTCAGTAATAATACTAAAAAATCTAGCGACTGATAAGGTGAAAATATGAAAAAAGTGATGAACTATCAAAACATAACTTACTGGTTATTTTTAGAATTGGTCGTATTGAATTTTGTGGGATTTATCTTACTTTTCTTCACAGATAATAAGATATGGTTCAATTTGTTATTTGTTATATCGCTCATAATAACGGTTCTACTATTCCTTTTATATTTGAGATCATGTAAAAGTATAAATAAAATAAAAAAACGCTTGTCCGCACTGCGTCGTGGGAGCTATGACAATATATTGAATCTGAGTGAATTTGATATATCTAAAGGAGTTGCTCGTGAATTTAATCTTTTGAGTCAAGAACTCAATAATGAATTTTACTATTTTCATGATTTATCAATAGCTATTCAAAGAATTACATATTTAATGCAGGAAGAATCAAAGAAATCAGTTGATGAATTATATGCATTAACACTCGAAATGGCAGAAAAAGATTATAACCGAGTATTACATGTTGATGAACTTATAAAATTGGTTAAACACCATTTAGAACATCAAAGTTATTCATCTAATAACGTGGATTTAATCAGTTATAAAATTGAGCAATTCGAAAAGCAAACTTATTTCCACAGGTCAGATATAACGAGAATATTATTTATTGTTAGTGAATTAGCCGATACAATCGAAGATCAATCAAAGGAAATCGCTAATATATCAGAAAAATTAAGAAGTAAAGTGGAGCAATATGATAACGGATAGGTTGTAAGTTGTTTGAGATTTAAGAAAATTTTTATATAAAGCCTCATTGTGGAAGTTCAAAATTTGAATAAGGAACTTTACGGTAAAGTGAGGTTAATTAATCTTTTAAAATCAGAAGGCAATAGATCAGTTAAAGTGATTGAAGATCATATCATTATCAGTCATTTTGAGTTTATTGGAGTTTTAACCCGAAAAGATGGCATGACAATGGTTATTTAAAAAAATGATTATCAAAAGTCAGAAATAAGAGGATATAATTATCCTTCCACAATAAATGAAGAAGGTGATGATAAATGAGTGGGTCATTAATTTCTAGAGGAAAAACGGTAGAGGATGCCATTGACCAAGGGTTAAAGATTTTGAAAAGTTCTATTGAAAACGTCGAAGTTGAGATACTTGATAACGGAAATAAGGGAATTTTGTTATTAGGAGCACGTGATGCCAAGGTTAGATTAACCACTATTAATTATGGCGAAAAATTTAATCAATCTTCAATATCAACTTCTAATGAGTTAAAAGAAGAAGTGGGAAATAATATAAATAAAACGTCTGCTACAAATTTAGAAGACCTAGTAGAAGAACTAGATCATAAAGGCTGGCTTACTAATTCTGAAGTTAACCATCGAGATGTTATAGCTTATGAATCTGAAAAGAGTGATCAGATTATAGGAGTTCATAATGGGGCATTTTTTATTCAAAGTGATTTAGACATTTATCCAATGATTGAACCAATGGCTAAAGGTGTTACAGTGTATAAAAATGGGGAACAAATAAATGATACTACTTTTGTTTCTTCAAAAGATGAGATTACGTTTAATTTAGATCAATATGAGGAAAGTATGGATTGGGATTTAGAAGTTTCTCATGATGCAGTTAAAGTGATTTGTACAATAAAGCCAAGTATTATGCACAAATTTAAATTATTAAATCAGTATGATGAACGGGTTTTAGATATAAAAACCGAGGAAGAAATAAGTCATACCAATTTTCTCGAACCAGAAGACATTTTGAATCGATTAAAAGAATTAAGGGTATCGAATGGCTTAGACCATGCTGAAATAGTAAAAGCAAGTCTGACATTAGATGAATCTGAATTCGTTGTAGCGGAAGGAAAACGACCAGTTGAAGGAGAAAATGGTTATTTGGACTTTAAAATCGATATTTATGGTAAAGAAGGAAAGCCAAAGATGAATGATGATGGTAGTGTAGATTTTAGGGAAACCAAATTTATACCTTCTGTTAATAAAGGCGATATTATAGCAAATATACACCCTCCAATACCTGGTATACCAGGTAAAAATGTTTACGGTGACGTCATATTACCTTCGAAAGCACATGAAGCAGTTGTTAAAGCAGGGAAAGGGATTGAAGTAGTTAGTAACCAAGTTATTGCCTTGGAGTCTGGAAAACCACAAATTCAAACACGTGGGTTATTATATCAAATTCAAGTATTACCCACATTAGTTCATCGCACGGATGTTTCGATTGAAACAGGGAATATACATTTTACTGGCGATGTAGAAATTTGGGGGAATGTTAAAGAGGAAATGACGGTTAAGGCCGTAGGTGATGTAACAGTTTCAGGTGCAGTTGACCATGCAGAAGTAACAGCAGGGAATAGTGTTTACATAAAGAAGAATACAATTAATTCACACCTGTCTGCTGGTGAAGGAAATATTGTCATATCTAATCTGTCACAAACATTAGAAAATTTATCTAATCAACTGAAAGGTCTACTTATGGCTGTAAGGCAGCTTTTAAAAGCAAAGGCTTTCAAAAGTTCTGATTTTGCAACTCAAGGTATATACTCATTGCTAAATATTTTATTAGATAAAAAGTTTCAAGAGGTTCCGTCAATGATTAACACATATAGGCAAAAGGTAAATGAGTATCAAAGCATCTTAGATCAAGAATGGTTAGATTTGGCTGAGCAATTAAAAACAATTGTTCGTCCAATCCCTAATCGATTGATTACTACCCCAGAAGAATTGGAAACTATTATTGAAGGTGTGGATAAATTATATCAAATTAGTTATAATCCACCAGAACCTAACTCTGAAATAGTGATTGCAAATGTTATGAATAGCAATATCTACTGTTCAGGTGATGTGTCTATAATTGGAGATGGTTCTTACCACACAGATATTCATTCAGGAGGAAAACTTATAATTGACAAGATTGTTCGTGGCGGAAACATTTACGCACAATTAGGTATGTATGTAGGAGAGGTTGGTTCAAAAGGAGGAATGAAAACGTACCTTTCTGTGCCAGCTGATCAAACGATATCCATGGACTATGTTTGGGAAGATACCGTAATACGAATTGGTAACTCAAAATACAGATTTAATCAAAATGACCAATTTGTTACAGCAAAACTAGTAGATGAAAAGATTGTATTAACTTAAAAAAAGAGGGATAAAATGAAGTACGATTTGACTTCAGAAGATGAGGAAATAGAACTTACATTAAGTGGAGGTCTAGATTTAGAATCTACAGATTTATTTGAAAAAGAAATTTACCCAGTATTAGCTGAACGATTAGAGCATTATAAAAAGTTAAATATTAATATGCATGAAGTGGCTTTTGTTGACTCTACAGGGGTTGGAGTAATCATTCAATTTGTTAATTGGGCGAGAATACATGAAGTAGATGTTACAATCATAAATATGCAAGAACAAGTATATGAAATTTTTCATTTTATGCAAATTGATAATATTCTAGGGATTGATATACTCAAAGCAGACACACTTACTTGACATTTAGCATATGCTTGATTAAACTATGGTTGAACTAATATTAATTTTATAAGCAAACGATCATAAAGGAGTAGTAAGTTAATTGACATATGTAGAGAGGCAACGGTTGGTGAAAGTTGCTTATGTCGAAGCTGAACTCGCCTTTTAGTTTCACACATGAATTAAATGGTAGTGTGTGACGTGTTTCCGCGTTAAGGAACTCGAGTGAGTCATCTTAAGGTGACTAATTTGGGTGGTACCACGGGTAATCTCTCGTCCCATTGTATATGGGGCGGGAGTTTTTTATTGTTAACACGATTAGAATCACCCATTTTGGTTAAGAGCTGTCTTTAAGAATGGATCAAAGCCGAGATAGAAATGATTATAAACAAGGAGGAGCTAGTCAATGGCATTTAATCATCGTCAAATTGAACAAAAATGGCAACGCTTTTGGGAAGAAAATAAAACGTTTAAAACTAACACTGATTCATCAAAGCCTAAATTTTACGCACTAGATATGTTCCCTTATCCATCGGGAGCAGGGCTTCATGTTGGCCACCCAGAAGGCTATACAGCGACAGATATTGTTTCACGAATGAAGCGCATGCAAGGGTATGAAGTGCTGCATCCAATGGGGTGGGATGCTTTTGGATTACCCGCAGAACAATATGCGATTGATACGGGGAATGATCCGTCTGTTTTCACACAGCAAAATATCGAGATCTTTAAGCGCCAAATTAAATCACTTGGTTTCTCGTATGATTGGGATCGTGAAATCAATACAACAGATCCAGATTACTACAAATGGACACAATGGATTTTTGTTAAATTATACGAACAAGGACTTGCTTATATTGATGAAGTACCAGTTAACTGGTGTCCAGCTCTAGGAACTGTACTAGCGAATGAAGAAGTTATTGATGGCGTTAGTGAGCGCGGTGGTCATCCTGTTATTCGTAAGCCGATGCGTCAATGGATGCTTAAAATAACCGAATACGCTGATCGTTTACTAGAAGACTTAGATGAACTTGATTGGCCAGAAAGCTTAAAAGATATGCAACGCAACTGGATTGGAAAGTCAGAAGGCGCTGAAATCACGTTTAATATCGAAGGGTCCGACCACCAATTTCAGGCGTTTACGACTAGACCCGATACAATTTTCGGAGCAACATATGCTGTCTTCTCACCTGAGCATCCATTAGTAGATGATATTACAACAACTGAACAGCGTGAGAAAGTTGATGCTTATATCGAAGAAGTGGCGAAGAAGAGTGAACTAGAGCGTACTGACTTAGCAAAAGAAAAAACAGGTGTATTTACAGGAGCTTATGCCATTAATCCAGTAAGTGGTCAGCAAATGCCAATTTGGATCGCGGACTACGTGTTAATGTCTTATGGAACTGGTGCGATTATGGCGGTTCCAGCACATGATGAGCGTGATTATGAATTTGCGAAAGCATTTGATTTACCAATTAAAGAGGTTGTCTCAGGAGGGAATATTAATCATGAGGCTTATGTAGAAGATGGCCCACATGTTAATTCAGAGTTCCTGAATGATTTATATATGAACGAAGCAATTGAAAAAGCAATCGAGTGGCTAGAAGCAAACGGATATGGTAAACGTCAAACAACGTATCGTCTACGTGACTGGCTGTTTAGTCGTCAGCGTTACTGGGGAGAACCGATTCCGATCATTCATTGGGAAGATGGTTCGATGTCAGCAGTTAATGAAGAAAATCTACCATTAGAGCTTCCAAAGACAAGTGAGATCAAGCCGTCTGGTACAGGTGAATCGCCACTTGCTAATATTCAAGAATGGGTGAATGTGACTGACCCAGAAACAGGTATGAAAGGTCGTATCGAAACCAATACAATGCCACAATGGGCAGGTAGTTGTTGGTACTATTTACGTTATATTGATCCTGATAACGATGAAATGCTAGCTGACCCAGAGAAACTGAAAAAATGGCTCCCTGTTGATATATATATTGGTGGAGCGGAACACGCTGTTCTTCATCTATTATATGCACGTTTTTGGCACAAGGTATTGTATGATCTAGATGTTGTACCAACGAAAGAACCTTTCCAAAAGTTATTTAACCAAGGCATGATTCTTGGTGAAGGTAATGAGAAAATGAGTAAGTCAAAGGGGAATGTCATAAACCCTGATGATATTATTAATTCTCATGGTGCTGACACCTTACGTTTATATGAAATGTTTATGGGACCATTAGATGCATCAGTTGCCTGGAGCACCAATGGATTAGAAGGAGCACGTCGTTTCTTAGACCGTGTTTGGCGATTAATGGCTGATGAAAACGGTAATCTTTCGAGTAATGTGAAAGACGAAGCGAATCAAGAACTCGATAAAGTCTATCATGAGACAGTCAAGAATGTAACGGAGTACTTTGAAGAATTACGCTTTAATACAGCTATATCACAAATGATGGTTTTCATTAATGAATGTTATAAAGCAGAATATGTACCACGTGACTATGCAGAAGGTTTCGTGAAGCTGATTACGCCAATTGCCCCGCATTTAGGTGAAGAGCTTTGGTCAGTCCTAGGATACGATGGAACCATTACGTATCAGTCTTGGCCAACTTATGATGAAGCTAAATTAGTTGAAGATACAGTCGAAATTGTCCTTCAAGTGATGGGGAAAGTAAGATCAAAAGCAGAAGTTCCTAAAGATGCGACTGAAGACGAACTTCAAGAGATTGCCTTAAATGATGAAACAATCAAGGAATGGATTGACGGTAAAACGGTGCGTAAAGTCATTGCAGTTCCTGGCAAATTGGTCAATATCGTTGCTAATTAAATAGTATGTTTAAACCCTTAAGTTGATTTATTGACTTAAGGGTTATTTTTTTCTTGACGACACATCATTATCAAGTTATACTCGATTTTGTCGTTTTGAAGGACGACTTATCTAGATTTGTTTAAGAGACAATCTTATTGACATTCTTAGTTAGCTATTATATAATGTTTGATACACATTATTTGAGCTTATTACAAATTTATATAGATTATATAAATTTTGAGTCTCAATAATTTGTTTCAAATAAGTTATTGACATGAATCGTGATAACTTGTTATATTATTAGATGTCGCTTTTTGAGAGCCAAATCGATTTAAACAATCGATTAAAAAGATTAATAAAAAGTTGTTGACTTTCGGTTTTCAACTTGGTATATTAGTCATTGTCGCTTTCGAACGCGACACACATCGAACCTTGAAAACTAAACAAAATAGCCTGTCGTCAATTCGTTTTTCTTCT
>NZ_JAUSTQ010000022.1 GCF_030812915.1 Alkalibacillus salilacus | reverse complement strand
CTCTCCTCCTGGTAATCGTTTTTGTGGTTGAAAACATTGTACCATGTGGAGAGGAAAATGACCCTTTTTACACAATTATATGGACTCTATCAAATCTTGTAAAGATCATGTAAAGTTTCAACAAACCGTATTGAATCAATCAATACCCCCATTATATAATGTCGATATCGAATTTCGATATCATCATAAAAGGAGGGTTGCTATGGAAGACAAGGTCTTACGTAAATTGTTTCTCGGATTTATTCACATTCACATTTTGCACCATGCAGCAGAGCATCCAATCTATGGGGCCTGGATGGTTGAGGAGTTAAAAGAACACGGATATGACATTAGTTCTGGCACGCTCTATCCTATTTTACACTCGATGGAAGCAGACGGCCTGCTTGCTAAAGAAGAACGCAATGTCGAGGGGAAAATCCGCAAATATTATACAACTACAGAAAAAGGGGCTTACATTTTACAAGAAGCACGTGAGAAAGCCTACGAACTATTTAAAGAAATCACATAAAGGGAGGCGTTTATATGCAAGAACAGAGGAGTAGAATTAGAACGTGGCTCGAAATCCTATTAATCTCTACAAAACTTGGGTTAACTTCATTCGGAGGACCCGTTGCACATTTAGCCTATTTTAAAGACGAATACATCGACCGACGCAAATGGCTCGATGATAAAATGTATGCCGATATTATTGCACTCTGTCAGTTTCTACCGGGACCAGCTAGTTCACAAGTAGGGATTTCGATCGGGATGCTCCGAGGCGGTATCATCGGTGGCTTAATTTCATGGTTTGGTTTTACGGTACCATCTGTGATTGTCTTAATCGTATTTGCGCTTATGTACCAAACATTCAGCTTAGATGATGCAGGGTTTATCGCAAGCTTGAAAATTGTCGCCGCGGCTGTGGTGTTACACGCACTTATCGGACTTGGTCAAAAATTAACGCCTGATAAATCAAGGTTAGCGATTGCGATTGTCGCCGCAGCGATTATGCTTCTGTATCCATCAGCTTGGATGCAAATTCTTGTCATTTTAGCGGCTGCACTGATTGGCTTTGCCTTTTTCAAAGACAAGGCGGAATCCAAAGTTCAACCATTTTCGTTTAATATTTCGAAAAAATTAGGGATCGCGTCTCTCGGTACACTCGTGACGATTTTAATCGTGACGCCTTTATTAAACCGAGTAATTGATAATCCGTTCTTGAACATATTCGATATCTTCTTCCGTGTTGGTTCACTTGTTTTCGGTGGCGGGCACGTTGTCTTGCCAATGCTTGAGCGAGAAGTTGTTCCACAAGGTTTACTCTCAGCGAATGAATTTTTAGCTGGTTATGGTATGGCGCAAGCTGTTCCAGGCCCACTGTTCACTTTCTCCAGTTATCTTGGAACAATCATGGAAGGCGTCACAGGGGCAGTAGTCGCAACCATTGCGATGTTTTTACCATCATTTCTATTATTACTTGCTGCGCTGCCGTTTTTAAACACATTACGTCAACGCTCATCATTTCAAGGCGTACTCATGGGCGTCAACGCAAGTGTAGTTGGAATCTTATTAGCTGCGTTTTATGATCCTGTTGTCAGCAGTTCAATCATGAACGCGCCCGACTTCGCGTTAGCCGTCATTTTATTCGCGCTTTTAAACATTTGGAAAGTACCAGCTTGGATGATTGTACTACTAGGTGTTGTCGGTGGATATATTATACAGTTTATAAGCTAAACACGTCCGTTATGGGCGTGTTTTTTAATTAAAATATTTAATTGAAAATTGCGAATTTTTACAAAGTGTGTAAGCGTTTACGTTCACGCGACAAGCGAGGAGTTGTCGACAATGAATTATTATTCAGTTATTAGACTTGTAATAATAATCTGAAAACGATATGGACACCCGTGAAATCGAGTGATATAGTCATCTTTAAAACATCAGGAGGGATTCATATTGGAACAACTTTTAAATCAACCACTTATTGCAACAACACTCGTTTTTGCACTCATTGCTTTCGGTGAGTGGCTGTCCATTAAAACACGAGCGCGAGTACCTATGCTATTAACAGCTATGGTCGGCTATTTAATACTCGTCTGGACAGGTATTTTTCCAGAAGACATCTTGGATCGATCACAGTTTGCTGCACTCGGAAATATTTTAATTGCAGTGGCAATTGTACATATGGGCACGTTGATGCCGTTATCAGTCTTAAAAGTTCAATATAAAGCTGTCTTTATTGGGCTTGCTGGAATTTTAATCGCAGGTGTGATTGTGATCAGTGTCGTTACTTTATTGTTTGATTATCAAACAGCGGTTGCAGGAGTAGGACCGCTTAGTGGAGGCGTCGTTGCACTTATTATTACTTCTGAAAAATTAACCGAAATTGGTTTATCCGCAATAGTCGTTATTCCTGCACTTGTTGTGGCTTTCCAAGGGTTACTTGGTATGCCACTAGCACTTAATTTCATGCGCCGTTATGCAACTATTATCAAAGAAAAAATTGACGCAGGGACTTTTGTTCCAGTGAAAAAAGAAGGCGACAGTGTGACTGGTCAGGAATCATCAGCTGTAGGAAAATCTCAAGTCATACGACTATTCAGCGTCTTCGTTGGTGGTGCGATCGCGATTGCATTAAGCGAACTGACTCCGATTCATTACAGTTTATGGTCACTAGCTATTGGAATCACAGGTTTGAAGGTTGGTTTCTATCAACATGAGTCATTACGTCATGCGAACTCTTTTACAATGACGATGATTGCTATTATCTTCGTCGTCATCGGAACTATGGCAGACGTGACACCAATGCAAGTCGTAGAAAATCTCCCTGCTATTTTAACTATTTTACTTGTCGGTACAGCGAGCATTGCCTTTGGAGGTTGGTTAGCATCGAAACTAGTTGGTTGGCATCCATTTAAAGGAATGCCAGTGGCACTTACAGCATTATTTGGGTTTCCGGGCGATTATATCGTTTGCGAGGAAGTAAGTCGAAGTACAGCACGTAACAAAGAAGAAGAGAAAATGATATTTGATGAGTTGCTTTCGCCGATGTTAATTGGTGGCTTTACAACAGTCACGATGGCATCTGTCGTTATTGCAGGTATTCTCATTCAAACACTTTAAGGAGGAAAAATTATGACTAAAACAATCATTGAAAATGGACTGGTTATTGACGGACACGGAGGTGCTCCACGTAAAGGGGAAGTTGTTGTCGTTGATGGAAATAAAATTGACTATGTGGGTCCAAAATCTAACTATCAAGCTATAGGTGATGAAGTAGTTGTTGACGCAGAAGGAGGAGCTATCCTACCTGGATTTATTGATACACACGTTCACATGATGATGGAATACTCACCATTATCTGAGCGACTGACAACGCCGTTTTCGTACCGATATTTCCAAGTTCAAGAATATATGAAAGAAACACTGAACGCTGGTGTGACAACAGTGCGTGATGCACTTGGTACAGACTTAGGTGTTAAAAAAGCTGTCCAAAATGGGTTAGTGGCTGGACCGCGAATGCAACTAAGTATTAATGCTTTAACGATTACAGGTGGTCACGGTGATGGAACACAATTAAATGGTGATGTACTTGATATCCAGCCATCAGATTTTCGCGGCATGCCAGATGGGCGCTGTGACGGCGTTGCTGAAGTGAGAAAAAAGGCAAGAGAAATGCTACGCGCTGGAGCTGAAGTGTTGAAAGTTCATGCGACAGGCGGTGTGTTAAGTCCGACAGATCATCCGACATTCACCCAATTCTCACCAGAAGAATTAGAAGCGATTGTTCAAGAAGGTCAATATCGTAATGGTGTAAAAGTGATGGCTCACGCACAGGGCTCTGAAGGGATTAAAAATGCTGTGCGTGCAGGGATTCACTCGATTGAACACGGTATATTTGTCGACGATGAGGCAGCTGATTTAATGGTCGAAAATGGCACCTATTTAGTACCAACATTACTAGCTCCTGTATCCGTATTAGAAACAGCAGATGAGAAAGGTATGCCACAATCCGCGGTTGATAAGACGAAGGAAGTGATCGAATCTCATCGTAAAAGCGTTAAGCTTGCCTATGATAAAGGTGTCAAAATCGCAATGGGAACCGATGCAGGCGTGATGAAACACGGTACTAATTTGCGTGAATTAGCTTTAATGAATGAAGCTGGTGTTGATGCGATGGATACGATCGTCATGACCACGAAAAATGCCGCTGAATGTCTTGGTTGGGGCGATCAAGTGGGAACGCTAGAAGTTGGTAAACTTGCTGATGTTGTGGTTACGAAGGGCAATCCAGTTGAAGAATTGGACCAACTCCAGAACCACGATTATATTCGCTATGTTATGAAAGACGGTCAAGTCGAGAAGGATGCACGTTAAGTTTTTCTTAAAATAGAAGCAGGATTGTTAGTAAGACGACGAGTTTTTCACAATCCTGCTAACGAATATTTTTTAACTCTAGTCAGTCGTTTCTTTACGGCTGGCTTTTTGTTGTGTGAAATAGAAACTGATGATCACAACCGCTAGTAAACCAGCAATACAGAGTGAACTGTAAGCAATGACAGGATACTCTAATCGATTAATCGTGATTCCTATTAGTGCCCAAATCATAACGATCGGAAACCAAATATCGCCTGTTCGACCTAAACCGATGATCGCAGAAATAGCTGCGAGCCATATGAAAAATAGTGTTCCAATAACTGGAGGAACCCATGTGAACCAATCATTCACGTTGATCACAATGGCAATACTAATTAAAGTAGCGACCGTAACCCAAGCTAAGTAAATTGATATTGGGAATCGCCAAGCTTCTCTTACATTAGTGTTGGAAATTCTACGGTAACTTACTAATAAACTGAACCATAATGCGATAATTGCAAGTAAAGCTAAGCCAAACCATTCATAATGAAAGAAAACGAGCCACGCCATGTTGAAGATATGACTAACAATTAAACTATAGCCAAGTGATTGTGTGACGCGATCACCATTTTGACTGATAAACAGCATAATTACCCAGACAATTAATGCACCATAAATTAATCCCCATATGCCAAATGTATAGTCAGCAGGTATTAATAACACATTTAATCGATCAGAGATTTCTCCAGTAGTTTGTCCATTTAATGGTAGAAGATTTGCGAATAAATTAAATCCGAGCATAAGTAATAGCATCATCAGGTTAAGTAATTTCAGCCCCATGCGACCACCCTTTCACCCTAGTATAGTATAAGTTATGATAAATAGGACGAGGTTATGTTTTGAAAACAGAGGGAATACCTGTTATAATTATTTTAAATTCAAGATAAATTGAAATGGAGGCATTAATCCTATGGAAGGTTTACGTGGCATGCACCATGTTACAGCGATTACAAGCAGTGCAGAAGAAAATTATAAGTTTTTCACATACACATTAGGCATGCGATTAGTCAAAAAGACAGTCAATCAAGATGATATTCAGACGTATCATTTGTTTTTTGCTGATGATAAAGGAAGTCCAGGTACGGATATGACGTTCTTCGATTTCCCAGGTGTTCCAAAAGGGCGTCACGGAACGGATGAGATTTTCTTAACTTCATTCCGAGTGCCAAGTGACGAAGCGCTTGATTACTGGGTGAAACGGTTTGATCGCTTAGGTGTTGAGCATGATGGGATCCAAACACAATTCAGTAAGCAAGTACTGCCATTTGTAGACTTCGATGACCAACAATATCAGCTTATTTCCGATGAGCATAATGAAGGTGTCGCATCAGGTACACCATGGCAAGATGGACCCATTCCGTTAGAATACGCGATTACAGGACTTGGGCCGTTACATGTTCGCGTGTCGGAAATTGAACGGATTAAGCTTGTCCTAGAGCGTGTTTACGGATTCACAGAAATTGCTCAAGCAGATGACTTTTATTTATTCGAAGCGGGTGAAGGTGGTAATGGCGCGCAAGTGATTATTGAGCATAATAATGAGTTGCCACAAGCACGCCAAGGTTATGGAACCGTCCACCATGCAGCCTTTCGTGTCCCTGACGAAGATGCTCTTAAGCAGTGGCTCGATGTCTATAACCAAGTCGGCCTGCCGAACTCAGGGCTTGTCGACCGTTTCTATTTCCAGTCACTTTATGCTCGTGTTGCACCTCAAATCTTATTTGAATTAGCAACGGATGGTCCTGGATTTATGGGCGATGAACCATATGAAACACTTGGTGAAGAACTCGCTTTACCACCATTTTATGAAGATAAGCGTGAAGAAATTGAAGCACAAGTTCGTCATATAGATACAGTTCGTAGTACGATTAATTTCGAAAAAGAATATGAATAAGTAGCTATTCATCCCTTCAAGCATCTGTTTGAAGGGACTTTTTTTATTGTGAACTAGATTACAGAGAAGTTATAACAAACCAGACATTATAAATATACAGATCACCCCCAACAAGTGATTTGTAAGTCAATCGAATACTTTTTGATATGCCTGCTAAATTCCCCTAACACTGTTACATATGTAACAGAGCAGGTTCTTTTTTCGTTTATAAGTAAAAATCCTATTACTTATAGACACTGTAGCTCGATTATAAAATGGGGCAACATTTTAAGAATCAGTAGACTGATGTTGTTTCAATTGTAATTTACTAGCATAAGTAAAGTTAGGGGAGGTGAAAATGTGAAGATCCGTGATTTGCGTGGACAAACAATGGGTGGAAATACCAAGCGTGAAGCAGTCAATCATATTGTGCGACATCATAGTGCGACAACTTCCGGTAATGTTAATACATTCGAGCGCTATTGGCGTTCGAAAGGCTGGGAAACTGGTGGCTATCATGAAATTATTTTGAGGGATGGTACTGTTCAAAGGTGCTATGACTGGAATGTAATCGCAAATGGTGTTAAAGGGCATAATAGCGATTCCTATCATATTTGTCTAGTAGGCCGAGGATCATTTAATGATGAGCAGGAGCGTATATTTGCTGAGCGAGTAAACACATTGATGGATCAATTTGAACTTGAGGTAAGTGATATTGTCGGCCATCGTGAATTAGCAGGCGGTGGCACACAGTGTCCGGGTATCGATATGGATGCTGTGCGTTCTAGTTTGAGTAATGAGAAGGGAACTAGGTTATTACGTTTAGGTGACGAAGGAGATGAGGTAAAGCAGTTGCAGGAGACATTAATAAACAGAGGTTATGATTTGTCTCAATATGGAGCTGACGGGATATTTGGAAGAGAGACAGAAGAAGCTGTTAAATCATTACAACGGGATGGAAATATTACAGTAGATGGCATCGTTGGACCAGACACACGTGGTATATTAAACAGTAAACGTACACTTCCTAATGGGATTTACCAAAGAGGGAGTCAAGGCAGTGAAGTAAACCGAATCCAATCAACATTAGATGAATTAGGATTTTCGCCAGGTCCTATTGATGGAATTTATGGACCGAAAACAGAAGAAGCGATCATACAATTTCAGAATGAGTTTGTTCCGAATGAAGTCGATGGAATCTATGGTCCTAATACAAGAGCAGCCATGTTAAGCGCGTTAACTTAAGTTAACGCGCTTTTTTTAATGAAGTTGCTTTCACAACGAGAATGATGCTAGTTAATAGACCAATAGTGGCTGTTGCAGCTAGAACGGTGTGGATGGATAATCCAAAGCCGACAAACAGCGAGACAAAAGCAAACGCGATAGGGGCAAATCCTTCAGAAGCAACGGTAGCAATACTCATCACACGCCCTTGTTTATCAAAAGTCGTATATTCTTGAATAACACTTAAAGATTGTAAATAAACTATCATTGCCGCAAAACCAACGATCGCAGCTAAAATCATGAGAGCTGGTAAAATCGTCATTTGACTAAAGATTAAAAAGCCGACCATCGTCATGATTAGGGTTAATAAAATCATTCGACCACGCCGACTGCTTGCTGCTAACCGGTAAACAATGATACTGCCAGAGAAAGTTCCCACTGATAAACCAACTTCAAGCATACTTAGTTGAAAGGCTGAACCCTCGATCGAATCAATAATTAATGGAAAGCTGATAATAATAGGTCCAATCACAAATAAGTTAACAGCACTAATCGTCATAATCCCCGATGAAATAATCGGTGAATCTTTTATGTAGCGCAAGCCTAGAATAAAATCGTTTTTAACTTCACGTAATTCAGTTTGACCAGTAGGTTTTGCGTCTTGGATAAAGCCAGGGTAGACGAAGATAACTGATAAAGCGACGAAACAAGCTGCAACTGACACAGTCACACCAAATGTAGAAATCGTGAGAAGGGCACCTGCAATGACAGGTCCAAACATAAACATGAGTTCAATTGAACCATGAAAGAGTGAGTTAGCACGTTGAATATTGTGATGACCTACCAAATTAGGAATTAAAGCTGTCACAGCAGGGTAGAAAAAGGCATCTAAAAATCCGAATAAAAAAGTGATCACAAACAAACCGATGATTCCGAGTTGATCAAGACTAATGAAGACAGCCATCGCACTAATTAATACGGTTTGTAATAAGTTTGTGATAAACATAATTTGTGATTTCTTTACACGATCAGCAATGACCCCGCCTAAAATCATCATTATAACACGTGGTATAGTGATCATCATAAGGACAACGCCAACAAGCGCTGGACGTTCTAAAATATCAATGACAAACCACGACGTTGTTAAGAACAACATCGCAAAGCCAAGCATCGCAAAAATTCCAGCGGTCCAGACGAGTAAAAATGGTTTATTGTTCCGTAGTTGGTCTTGGGCTTCTGTCATGGTGAATTGTCCTTTCGTTTATGTATTTCAGGCTATCATAACATAGATAAAGGGTTATTGACTTTTAGGATGACTTTCATCCTGTTAAACTATAACAAGATATAAGATGCAAAGGAGATTAATATGACTCATTATCTCGTGGTCGGCGCTGGTATTTTAGGTTCTTCAGTTGCTTACCATTTAGCTAAAGCAAATCAAAAAGTCACGATTATTGACTATCCGAATAATGGTGAAGCGACTCGTGCAGCAGCAGGAATCATTAGTCCATGGTTATCACAAAAGCAAAATGATACGTTATATCAATTATTAAAGCATGGCGCAGCCTATTATCATGAACTTACTGCTGAACTGAATTTACTCGGTATTCAAGACACGAGTTATAGACAAGTTGGATCACTTCATTTACATAAAAGTGAAGATAAATTGGCGAAGATGGTGGATGACACGATTGAAAGGAAGAAAGAAGCTCCAGAAATAGGGGAGGTTCTTCAATTATCTGATGAAGCTGTAGCAGAATCAACGCCTGTCATGACTAAGAATATGGGAGCTGTTAAAATCACTGGTGGCGGACGTGTCAATGGAGCTATTTTTCGTGATGCCCTATTAAAAGGGGCTGAGTTTCATGGAGCACATTTAATCAAAGGAGAAGCAAGCCTTAACAATGATGGGCATACATTGACCGTTAATGGTGAAAGAATAGAAGCCGATCAACTGATTATTACGAACGGCGCATGGGCATCATCTTTCTTAAATAAGTCTGAAGATCATTTAGATATTAAGTCGACAAAAACACAAATCGTGCAGCTCCAACTACTCGAATACCAAACGGAAGATTGGCCAGTCGTGATGCTTCCGAATAACAAGTATATCGTTGGTTTTAAAAACGGTATCGTTTCAGTCGGAGCTGAGCATCGTGATAATCACGATTTTAAACCGACAGTTGATGCAGAGAGTATTCAAGAGATTTTAAAAGCTGCGTTCAAATTTGCACCTGGTTTGAAAGAAGCACATTTTATTGATGCTAAAGTCGGCTTTAGACCACAAACCAATCAAAATAGGCCTGTTTATGGCTTTTTACCTCACAACCCATCGATTTACGTGGCAAATGGACTCGGAGCATCAGGTATGACAAGTGGGCCGTTTATTGGAGCAGAAATCACACGTCATTTATTAGGACATCCGACTGTGTTAGCCCAAGAGAATTTTGATCCCAGTGAACATGGATGACACAATAAGTTGTAGGGTGGGGTTGTTGTATAGAATGACAAGTTAGTATTCATATCCTAATTTTTTCATGCCCCACGTAAGGCTGACTTTCACATGGTAGAAAATAAGTGCTGCTATTATGCCTAAAACTGCGAATGCTCTTGCATCAAAAATAAAACCTTGATCTAACATTAAAAGCAATATAAAAGGGTTCGTGATCAAACCGCCCAATGCATAGAGTAATAGATTTCCCCAGTAATTAGACCGATTAAGTCTCGACATGATCCAATCGGCTAAATATGAGTAAGGAATTCCGGCAAAGAATAGGGAACCAAAAGCATATAATCCGACAACAAATGCCTCCATCCAAAAGGGATTAACCCAATCGGTTAACCATAAGGTCGTCCCAATTGAAAAAATAACGGCTGATAAAATCGCTGTGAGAAAGCGCGTGAAAAAGTCCATTTTTAATTCCTCCAAGATTATGATATTCATAGCATCAAGCAAAAATAATTAAATTTTGACTAATGGTAGTTTGTTAAGTGATGCGTTAAAAACTAAAGTTATGATTAATTTTAAACAAATGGGGCAAAGATGATGAAGCATACAGTACTATTAGGCATTTTAATTGGATTTACAGTTGTTTTTCTTCTCCAAGGTATACTCACACACGAGTTTGATTGGTCATGGTGGATCGGTATGCTTATTGGTGGATTGATTGGTTATATTGTAGCATACAATTTGTGGAATAAAGTGAAACAGTCCAAATAATTGTATTGGGATGCGATCGAAATAAATATCCATTCCAAGCATATGTCAGTTTCTTTTCTTTATTATTAAAATCTAAACATTAAACCACAGCTTGTTCTCGGTTGATAGGATTATGGTCAACTTAAGAAGGAGCTGTTTTTTTGTGTCAAGCTTTCAAAATTGCCAGAAAAAATTTGTGCAAAATGGTTGCTATTTTTACCTTTTCAGCATTATAATATACTAAGAATTTGCCCTAGGTAAAAAAATGTGCATGTATACAAAATAAATGAATGAGCGCCAAAGGAGGCAAGTGATATGAATAGTTCAGTAGATATTAACCATTTATCAGTGGCTTATCACGGTGAATGGGCATTAAAAGATATATCGTTCCAAGCGCCTAAGCAAGAAATTATCGGGATTATCGGGCCAAACGGTGCAGGAAAATCGACGTTAATGAAAGCCATTATGGGAATGGTGACCGTGAATCAGGGGACCATTCGCGTGTTTGATCAACCTATTAATGAAGTACGTTCAGATATTGCATATGTGCCGCAACGTAATATGATTGATTTTGATTTTCCTATATTAGTAGAAGATGTGGTGATCATGGGACGTTATCCACATATGAAATGGTGGCAACGTCCTGGCAAACAAGATCGTGAAAAAGCGATTGAAAGCTTGCGTCAAGTAGGAATGGAGTCATATCGCAAAAGACAAATCGGTGAATTGTCCGGTGGCCAACAACAGCGGGTGTTCATCGCGCGAGCTTTAGCACAAGAAGCTGACTTACTATTCCTAGATGAACCATTCTCAGGTATTGATTTAACATCTGAACAGATTATTATCGATTTATTGCGTCAAATTCGTGATCAAGGTAAAACTTTATTTATTGTTCATCATGATTTAAGTAAAGTAGAAGAGTATTTTGATCGTTTGATGCTACTGAATCAACGGTTAGTTGGATTTGGTCAACTTCAGGATGTGTTTTTACCTCAATTGATTAGCGAAGCCTATGAAGGGCAAGTTGCCACTATTAAAGGAAATAATAGTGATGATATGGTGGTGGTTAAATAATGGAAAACATACAATTTTTCATTTCAGGAGTAGCGAACTATCCGTTTTTACAAAATGCACTTATGGCAGGAATTCTAGTCGGAATTGTTTGTGGGATTGTCGGTTGTTTTATTATCTTACGTGGAATGGCACTGATGGGAGACGCCATTTCGCACGCAGTGTTACCTGGTGTTGTGATTGCCTATATGGTCGGTATCAGTTTTTTCATTGGCGCGGTTATAACAGGTGTTTTAACAGCACTTGGAATAGGTTATATATCGCAAAATAGTAAAATCAAAGATGATTCAGCGATTGGTATTTTATTGTCAGGTATGTTTGCGATAGGGGTTATTTTAATTACCGCTATTGGAAGTATGGAAGTGGACATTTGGCATATTTTATTTGGTAATGTTCTTGCTGTATCTATCGGTGATTTGTGGATGACTTTTGGAATCACGATTGCGGTTATTGCGTTCGTCTTTTTGTTTTACAAACAGCTAATAGTTAGTACATTTGATCCTACGATGGCGAAAGCAATTGGTGTACCAACCAAACTAATTCATTACATGCTCATGTTTGTCTTATCACTTGTGACTGTGGCTTCTCTCAACACAGTAGGTATTATTTTAGTTGTTGCTATGTTAATCACACCTGGTTCAACAGCTTATTTATTAACTGATCGATTACCTGTTATGTTGGTGTTATCAGCCACATTCGGTGTTATTTCTGCTGTTACAGGTGTTTTCTATTCGTATATTTATGATGTAGCAACAGGAGCATCTATGGTTATAGTGGCAACCATTATGTTTATGTTTGCCTTCTTCTTCTCACCAAAACAAGGGCTTGTTGTGCGTTGGTTTCGTGACCGTTCAGCACAACATGCATCATAATGGTGATCGTTATGGTAAAGAGAAAATATATAATAGGTTTCATGACCTTGTTAATGGTAGTGTTTACAGCTTGCTCGCCATCAGATGAAGAAGAAACTAGTGATGAGGATAAAGTTCATATTACAGTAAGCTTTTCTATTTTGGCAGATATAGTGGAGAATGTTGCAGGAGATAAAGCAGAAGTTGATCATATTGTTCCAAATGGAGGAGATCCTCATGAATATGAGCCAGTACCAAGCGATTTACGAAGTGTCAGTGAATCGGATGTCTTTTTTGTTAATGGATTAAATTTAGAACAATGGATTTCATCTCTTGTTGAGAATGTTTCTGATACACCCATTGTTGAATTAACTGAAGAGGTAGAGCCGATTGAGGTCTCTGAAGGCGTGCATGATCCCCATGCTTGGTTGGATCCAGATAATGTTAAATTATATGTCGACAAGGCTGTCGAGCACTTAAGTGAAATAGACCCAGTTAACGCCAATATCTATGAAGAAAATGCAGCTAAGTATAAGGAAAGATTAGATACTTTGGATGAAACTATTCGTGATAAAACCGAATCTGTTCCTAAAGATCAACGTTCCATTGTATTAAGTGAAAATGCTTTTGTATATTTTGGTGATGCTTATGGTTACGAAACAACAGGTATTTGGGAGTTGAACTCGCACTCAGAAGGGACACCTCGTCAAGTTGCTGATTTAGTTGATCGATTACAGACCACCTCAGCACCTTATGTGTTCTTAGAATCTACTGCTAATCCAGTGCATATGGAGTCAGTATCACATGATTCAGGTGTACCGATTTATGACCAAGGTTTGTATACAGATGGCTTACCAATCGATAGCTCAGTTGACACTTACTACGAAATGATGGAAGTTAACGCTCGTGCGATCACGAATGCTTTAAGTGAATAATATGACTGGAAACCACTTTAAACGATGAGGTTTAAAGTGGTTTTTCTATATGATTAAACAACTAAAATTTTCCCATTTGAAAATAAAACTTGTTACAATAGAAGTTAATTCGGAATTTAAAAGAGGAGTTAAAGTTATGGTTTATCGTATACTTTCTATTTTTTCACTTTCATTTGGGTTAGTTTGGGGAAGCTTAACTATTGTAGATGCTTATTCAGATCCGCTTAATGTTTTAACGGATGTTAATGATACAGGCTGGCAATTTGGTGCTGAAATTAATGAAAACCTATTAATGGAACGTAATCAAGATCAAGCGGATTTTGAAACAGCCTTAGCCAGTAAAATGAATTTGGACTTAAATCAGTCTGACGTAACAGGTTCAATGGCGATTACATTAACAGAATTAAGGCATATGGAGGATACGAAAGCGATAGAAGGAGATGGAGAAGCAGCCTTTGAATTTGGTGATTATACCTTCACGATTCCTTTTGAAGAACAAGAAATTTATCAAATTGAACATAATGGTTCGTCTATTCGAGCGTTGAGTTTAGATGAAGAATACGAAACTGCTAATGGAGAACCAGATATGATTAATATCAATGCCTATTGGAAGCCTAGTACGGATGACGTGTATGTAGTTGGTAGCGTAGGATTTGTAACGAATTTAGCTGAAATTGTGTTCGGCCAAAAATTCATCACACCAGAAGAGTTCAATCAATCTCAGCTCGTCGAAATTGAAGACAACAATAACTAGGCGATATTTTACTATATAATACATTCATTTAATGAAGTCTTATTCAGAAGAAATGTAAGGAGATTAAATATGTTTGAACGATTAAAACCAACAAGTCGATATGGAAGGATTGGACTTTATACATTTATTATTGGAGCAATTTTATTCGTCGTGATTGAAAGTATTTTCACTTTATGGCTCAATCAATACCAAGTGGTTAGTTTGATTTTTTGGTTCATAGGAATGATTGGCGCTGTGGTATATATTACAGATTTAGTTAAACATCGAGAAGGGAAGGATGAGTAGTTGAAACAATGGGTTTCTTTGATTAGTCTAAGTATCATACTTGTGGCTTGCCAGAGCAATGAGGAACCAAATAACGAAGCACAAGTCGAACAATTAACGGAACAAATCCAAGATCAAAATGAACAAATAGAAAAGCTTCAGCAAGAACTAGAAGAAAAAACGAGAGAATTACAACAGGAACGTCAAGACGAAACAGTACAGGATAACTTTAGCGAAAGTAATGATGAAACAAATAGTTCTTCCGATCAAATAGCTAGAACGGAGAATTTCCAGCTTCAAACACCACAAGAAGGAGAAAGCATTAGCGACACGTTTTCTATTCAAGGTATGATCCGTTACGAAGCTGTTGGGTCGGTGAGAGTAGAACTAATAGATGCTGATGGAAATACGATAGAAGAAACACAGATTGAGGAAGATTGGTTTACACAAACGCCAAGTGAACGAGAATGGACTGGGATTGAACTCAATCTCACGATCACTTCAACCATGGCGTCAGGTGAAGGTGAAGTTATTGTGCATGATGATCTGGCAGAAGAAGAGGCTTCAGTGCCTATTAAGCTTAAATAATTGTAAAAAATTGAATAGAGTGTAGGAAATCTATTTTTATTTTTGTCGAATATTGGTATAATAATGACTAATAATTAGTAGTTTTTAATCGTTTCGTCCTATCATTATTGATTTTACCAATTTTTAAGTTTACTAAATTGTGCACGGTTAACCTCTTAATAATGAATGTAGATTATAACTGAACTATGCTTCATAAAGATTGATTAAGTTAGTGCCGTGGAAATTGAGGTGACAAGATTGCTTAATTTATCACTAGAACAAGATCATCTCCAACATGCTATTAAACAAGGGCAATTTAGGCTTGTCTATCAGCCGAAATTAAGTTTGAATACAGGTCACGTCGTAGGCGTTGAAGCTTTAATTCGTTGGAATCACCCGGAATATGGATGGATTTCACCAGCTGAATTTATTCCTTTAGCGGAACAGAATGGTACTATAACTGAGATAACCAAATGGGTTCTATATGAGGCGTGTCGGCAGAATAAAGCCTGGCATGATCAAGGTTTTCCGAAAACTGTTATGTCCGTTAATATTTCACCGCTTGACTTTGAATCAACAGAATTATACCAATTGATTCTTGATACGCTAAATCAGACCGGATTAGATCCGAGTTTGTTAGAAATTGAAATCACTGAAAATGTAATGCTGAATCATATCGACCAGACGATTGAAACTTTAAAAGAAATAAAACGTACTGGAATCCGTATCGCGGTCGATGATTTTGGTAAAGGCAATTCTACGATTAGATATATTCGTGATCTTCCGATTACAACGGTTAAGATTGACCGGTCATTTATGCAAGATATACCTTATAACCAAAAAGAATCAACTGTTGTTAAAAATATGATTGAGTTATCTCATAATTTAGACTTAGAAGTAGTAGCCGAGGGGGTAGAAACGGAAGAAGTTGTGACATTTTTATCTTTGCATTCCTGTGATGTGGCTCAAGGATTTTTGTTTAGTAAACCGATGTTATTCGATGACTATCAAGCATTGATCAAACAAACAGAATCCTACTCTAAAGAACTCATTTATCGTTTAGAAAAACATATTAATATTAAATCCGCACAAATGAATGATCATCGTTTTAAATCATTGTTCGAACAGAATCCTGACCTTGTTTGTTCCTTCAGCCTAGAGGGATATGTCATTAGTGTGAATCCAACAATCCAACATATGCTTGGTCTTAAGCAAGAAGATGTTGTCGATTCACATTTAGCTGACTTTATTTGTGATTCAGATCAATTTAAGGCTCTTAGACATTTTAGAGAAGTACTGAACGGTGAAACGCCAGAAGCAGTTGAGCTAGAATTAATACATAGTGATGGTCATTATGTTCCGACGAATGCGGTTTGTTTTCCAATGTTACTAGGTGAGCGAATCGTAGGAATATATAGTGTGATCAAAGATATGTCAAGGCAGAAAGAGTTAGAACAAAAGTTGATTGAAAGTGAAAAGAAGTATCGACTTATTACAGAAAACATGTCGGATTTAGTTGTGGTGGTGAATCGAGGGGGAAGTATCGATTACGCATCACCTTCTAATGAAGATGCTTTTCAAGTTAAACAAGAAGTTATCTTACAACAGAACATTATGTCATTTATCGACCCAAAAGATGTCGGGCATGCTTTTGGTGTCTTTGATCGTATATTCGATAAACATGAAGCGCAATCAACGGAACTTCGTCTGAATACGAAAAGTGGTAAGGTTGTTTGGATTGAAGCGCATGGGAATCCCGTTATCAGTGAAGATGGAACCGTTGAACAAATTGTGGTTGTTTCCCGAGATATTACGAAAAAGAAACAAATGGAAGCTGAATTAAAAGCAGCTCAAGATGATTTGAAGAATACCCTTGAACGCCAATTGGGCATGACTTTTAAATATATTAAGACACAAAGTGGGTATGTTCACACCTTATGTGAAGGTGAATTAATGCGTAAGTTCGGCTACGAGTCAGAAGAAGTGGTTGGTTATACATTATATGATTTTTTACCTTTTGAGAAGGCGCAGATGATTAATTATTATTATGAGTTAGCATGGCTTGGAGAGGATGTTCATTTTGAGTCAGAATTAAATGGCATTTCTTTTATCATGCAATTGAAGCCTGTTATGTACAATGATAAAGTTTTAGAAGTGATCGGATCATGTGCGGAATTAACAAGACAATAATGAGACAAAGCTGACGTTAAGTTTTTCGTCAGCTTTTTTATGTCGAGCCCCCTGAGAAGAACAAGTCAAAAACACATGATTTTACGGTTATGTTTGTTTTAGATTATGATTGAAACAATGTACCATAAAGGAGGAGCATCGATGCAAGTTTATATTAATGACATGCTTATAAATGTTGATCAATATGAATTGACGGAGCATAAAGACAAGCAACTAATCAAACTGGATTTCCAAGTCACACATGAAGACTATCATGATATAACTGTTTTATTTTATGAAAATGATTTTCGAGTTAAGATTCCTAGTGAGCGAATCGATCAACACGTTACTATTCATCGCTATTACACATCATTTACAAATTTATATGTAGAAGGTAATGTAGGTGATTTCCACGTTGAGTTAATTGAAACGTAAAACAATCCCCGCTTGTAAATTACAAGCGGGGATTGTTAGTTAGAATGGATTTGTTGCCCATTGAAGTGATTGTTTAATAAACATGCGTTGATTGAGTTTAAGTTGAGCTACCATGTATTCAGCTAAGTCTTCAGGTTGAATGAACTTTTTAGGATCATTTTTCTCATCCAGTTGTTCTCCAAACGGTAGTTCTGTTGCGACTAAGCTTGGGTTCATGGTAAACACTCGAATATTATAAGGTCTCACTTCCTGCATAAGTGATTCTGACATGCCCTGAACAGCAAATTTAGAAGCACTATAAGCTGAAGTACCAGCTGTTCCTTTTAATCCGCTACTTGATGAAATATTTATAATGTCGCCACGTTCTTGTTCCATCATGTATGGTAAGACTGAACGTGTTACATGATACATACCAAAGACATTGACATCGAATAAGCGTCGCCAGTCTTCTGGTGATGTTTCTAAAAAGTTACCACTTATCGCAATGCCTGCATTATTAATGAGGATATCAGCTGTACCTAGTCTAGAGACAAGATTTTTGATGGTTTGTTCAACAGCTTCTAAGTCAGAAACATCAACAATACCAATCTCTGCGTTTACGCCATATTGTTCAATTTCTTTGGCCACCTCATTAAGTTTGCTTTCTTGTCGCGCAATTAAACCAACATGGACACCTTCTTGTGCCAAAGCAATGGCTGTAGCGCGTCCAATTCCTTGGCTAGCGCCTGTAATGTAAGCGACTTTACCTTCCAATTTCTGACTCATATTCTCACTCCTTTAACGACTATAGCTATAGTTTAACCCCAATAAGCAAGGGAAAGCAAAAAATAGCCATGCCTAAAGCTTCAATATTACTAATATTAACTCTATTAGGACAATTATATTTCCTCTTTTAATCTTCAATTTTCTCGTATATAATGACGTTTGTCTAAAGGCTATAATTGTCTAAATATTATTAAATTACTACACAAAGGAAGGTTATACATCATGGAACAAAAACGTCGTGGTATTTTCCAAAAGTTTTTGGATGGCATTGAACGTGTCGGTAATAAACTACCCCATCCGATTACGTTATTTGCAATCTTAGCTGTTCTAGTTGTTGTTATTTCAGCGATTGTGTCATCGCTTGGAATTTCAGTAGAACACCCTGGTGACGGCAGTGAAGTTACCGTCAATAATTTATTAGATAAAGAGGGAATACGCTATTTATTCGGTAGTATGGTCGAGAACTTTATCGGTTTCGCGCCTCTAGGCGTTGTACTAGCAACTATGCTAGGAATTGGTATCGCTGAACGTTCAGGCTTAATCAGTGCTGCCTTACGCGGTTTTGTTATGTCTGTCCCTAATTTCTTAATTACTGGCGGTTTAGTATTTGCTGGTATTATGTCTAGTGTGGCTTCTGATGCTGGTTATGTTGTTCTACCACCATTAGGTGCTCTTATTTTCGCAGCGCTAGGTCGTCATCCGCTAGCAGGTCTAGCGGCAGCCTTCGCAGGTGTATCTGCTGGTTTCAGTGCTAACTTGTTCTTATCAGCTACTGATGCGATGCTTGGTGAGATTACGATTGAAGCGGCTTCTATTGTCAATCCAGAGTATGCAGACACAATGAATATTGCAATGAACTATTATTTCATTGTTGTGTCAGTATTACTACTCACATTAGTTGGTTGGTTTGTTACTGAAAAAATTGTTGAACTTCGCCTTGGGGAATATAAGGGCGATTATCGTGAAGAGTTAACTAACTTACAGAAGATTGAAGTGAAAGGACTTATCTGGGCTGGAATCTCCCTACTTGTAGCTTCAATTGGCTTTGCGCTATTGGTATTGTTACCAGATGCTCCGTTACGTGAGTCAAGTCCATAATTATGTGTAAAATACATGGCAATGAAATTCAACTCTTGTCATTGATTATTTATGTGTTATCGCGATGAGGTGGGGATGG
>NZ_JAUSTQ010000021.1 GCF_030812915.1 Alkalibacillus salilacus | reverse complement strand
AACTATAGAGAAAGATCAATCTTGGTTTTGGACTGCGGAATGGCAAGAAGGGGAAGAAGAAGCTCAAAAGGACATTGAACAGGGCAATGTAAAAACTTTCAATACAGCAAAAGAATTATTCGAAGACCTGGATAATGACGAGGATTAATAATGTTAATTACTCGAACTGGAAGATTTAAAAGAACATATAAAAAACTAGACCCCTTATCTCAAAAAAAAATAAAGAGTTGCATCGAGCAAATGGCAGAGGATATTACACACCCTTCTTTAAGAACGAAGAAAATGAAAGGTTATAAAAATCCTGATGTTTGGGAAGCAACTGCAAGTCAAGGATCTCCCGCCTTACGCATTACGTACGAACGTAGCCCACAGGAACTGAAGCTACGAAATTGCGGAGAACACGACACTGTTTACGTTAACCCGTAAGTCACTCATTTTCTTATAATCATTATACTATCTTAGGAATTTCCTGATTGGAAATTCCTTTTTTCATTCAGACCCCAAAAAAATTTGATTTTGTAAAACAAAACAGGATTCCGTCCGAATTGGACAGAAAGTTGTAATAAACCCACTTGGGGAAGATAGCTTTTTCTCTTCTTTGTAAGTGATAATATCATGACTTTCCTTTATACTTTAAAATCTCTGTAAATTCTTGTTCGGATGCTCTAATCTCTGTATTCAAAAATTCGACTAGGTCATTAGCTAACACATGATATAAGTTTCCTCCATAACTTTCCAGTTTGAAAACAGGTAACTTTTCATGTCCTATTACATAGTCAAAAATAGAATTGAAAAGGCGTTCAATATCTTCAACGTTACTATCGTTTAGTGCTATATTAGCGTCTAATTCTTCTACCTTTAAATATGCTAGATCTTCCTTTTCAATTACTTTTAATGCTAGTTCTGTTTCTTCAATTTTAGTTAATTCCAAAAGTATTCCTCCTCACCTTGAACATTGTTTTAGTACCTTCTAGATGGACTAATGCAGTATGATTCCATTTTACAATTTTGTCAGAATAAGTACACTTAAGTTCATTTGCATACATATTTCCTACATAGTAAATCTCGTTGGATTCCGGGGAAAAATCACAATATATAGTTTGACTAGGTAAAGTATTCACAGCTAAGTTTGAATTATGTGTAGAAACTATTATAATTTTACCGTTATCCCTTAATCGTTTTAACTTAGGAATGACATAATCAGAAAGGTATTTTTGACCCAATCCACGTTCTAACTCATCGAATAAGTATACATCATATGAATTGTCTTCAAGTAGAGCAGTTACAGTCAATATTGCTTTCTCGCCCTCAGATGGATTATAGTTGATATTATCACCAACACTCATTGAATGTGTTTTTTTGATAACATCATTCATGAAGTCTTGCGTATTAATCCCATCAATCAAACCTTCAAAATATTTATTTATATTTTTAAAATTGCTGATGTTAAAATCATTAATTTTTTCTATTATATCTCTATTATTTTTAATTGTATTCTGCCTAAAAGGAGAATTATAAGCCTTGTCTTCAGGTGTTAGCACCTGATATCTCACAGAAAGTTTAACTTTTCCTTTCATAGGCAATTCACCCAACAAAAATTCTTCACGCTTATTTAAATCATTTAATGTGTTTTTTATTCTTTCATTTTTTTGAAGTCTTCTTAGCCTTTGATTAACTAAACTTGAAAATCCAATAGTATTAGGTCGTGAAGTCGTACCTGTTTGCCTATTAATAGAATTTTTTAATTCATGTAAGAATTTTTCTGTACGTTCAACACGAAATACTTCTTTAAAATCTTCCATTCTTTTTTCAATCATATCTTTTTTTAGAATTTGTAATTCCTTATTAAAAGCACAAAAGTTTTGTTTGTCCCTATAATCTTCTAAACTTATATTAATACTGTAAGCATCATCCAATTTTTTTATATTATCGGAAATTTCTGCCTTGATTGACTCAGCATCAGTCGAAGGGCTTTTATTATATTTGGAAGTGAATTTATTGATTTTCTGTACTTTCTTATTATTCGTTTGATTCTTATGGTATTTAAATAATTGACTAATTATATTATCAGGTTTTCTCTCGCTATATTTGAAAATACTCTCTAAATCATTAGATGCAGATTCAAATTTTTCGTGATCAATAGTAACCTTATCCTTAAACGAATTAATCAATTCGTTATAATTATCCATATAATACTTACCAGCATGATGCACAAGATTCAAACCTAAATCTTGGAAATAAGGTTGAATATATTCTTCTAGCAAATATGTTTTTCCAGATCCTTTTTCTCCAAACAAAATATTAATATCTCTGTATAATTCAATTCCCCCTATATTTGTACTGCCATTTTTAACTTCTAAATTATATGAATCTGTACCATTCAGATAATTCCTAATGAACATTGGGGTATGGTTTGCCAACTGTATAAAATCTTCAAATTTATTAATCTTAAATTTAATTTCTGGGAGGTAATCACTTGAGTAAGTGGACCAATCATGTACATCACTACCAACTAAAGATAATTCTTCATGAGCATTTATAATACCCATAGTATGTAATTTACCTGGTTCCAATATTACCAAATAACCTTCTAGGTCGGTTTTTAATTGATTTTTAGTATCAGTATCAATAGCTCTTTTCTTGTCTTTATTTCCAAAATGCGGGAACACAATAACATCTTCCACATCAAATTCTTTAACCTTTCTAATGAGATCCCTATAAGGTAAGTTATATGTATTATAATTTCTATCATTATCATTATCAAAAGTCTTTTTAAATTCCTTAGCTCTACTGGGGTTGCAAATTATTATAAAATGATAATGCCCTTCCTCATGATCGATATCTAATTCTATACCTGGCAGTAATAAAAATTCTGGTTCTTCATTCTCAATTTCATTAAATTGTTGCAGGTCAAAATGGTTATGATTAGTTATTGCACAAATAGCAATATTATTTTGTTGCATTTTCTCAATAAAATCTAGTGCACCTATGTTTCTATTCTTACTATCTCCTTCTTTTGTTTTTTTTGTATGAGTATGTAAATCTATTTTCATTTTAAACACCCCTAAATTAAGTATTTACTAACTGCGAAGTTTTTTAATTATTGTGGATCTTAATCAGAAGGAATATCTTTATTCTAACATTTAATGGAAAAACTATCGAGTTCAACATTTATATTAAAAATTATTTAACTAAACTTTTTGAATTGTTTTTCTTATCCATTAACTTTTTATTGTCACTAGTTTAAATAACATACAAATATCTCCCCCGTATGTACAAACAAAGCGACGAGAACGATTTGCCGTCCCTTCATAAAAGTGCTAAAGAAAGCAGGAATGAAGCAAAGCAAAAGACCGAATGATCTCCCTCGGGGTCAAGGAGAGTTATGTGCAAGTATAGCTGAACGTCTATTGAATAGCTGTCAACCCCAAGCACGTCAAGGGGGGGATTTTATGCTACCACGAAACCAAACAGTCTAATTTATCAAACAAGGCCGAACTGTTGGCTAAAAAAGGGTCTGCATACCGCGCGATCCACCGTGCCATATGACATACACAACAGCTTGTCTTACAGCATGTTCAATCCCGTTGCGGATGGTGTTGGTTTTGCTTTGGAATATAAGGTCGTAATCGCTCTTTCGTCAAACGAGACGTATTTGATCCTTCTTTCATCACCATGTGAATTACATCGTCCCCAAAGATATCTAATAGTACTTGTATAAGCGATCTATGGATATAGTAATCGATGTGATCTTCACGTTTATCTACAGATGGTATATAAAGACGTGTTAATTCATGTTTCAATCCATGAATTATCACAGAGGATGTGTTTAAATTCCCTCTAAAGAATAGAATTCTCAAGTACTATTCAAAGAAGTATAATTAAACGTTTACGTTTATGTTTAAATTATTCCCTGAATCAGATATACTTAATAATAAAGAGGAGGTCTCTTATGAAGAGTAAAACAATCGCTTTTTCTTTACAAAAAGGGGGAGTAGGAAAGAGTACAATCTCTGGTGTTGCTTCCTTTTTGTTATCTCAAAAAGGTTATAAAGTACTCCATGTCGACATGGATTCTCAAGCAAATTCAACACAACTTTTAACGGAAGTTGAAGACGCTACGGAAACTTTTGACGAACGTGATGTTCTAGAAGCTATTAAACAGCAAAACCCGCACCCCTTTATTTTAAACATTTCAGAAAACCTAGATATATTGCCTTCAACGGATTATTTAGCTACACTCGATCAGTTTCTATTTAATGAATTTAATCAGTCTCCAGGTGTGGCCTTGTTTAATATTATAGAAAAAATAAGAGAAGCATACGATTTTATAATAGTCGATACGCCTCCTGCTCTATCAATTTTAACAATCAATTCTTTATTTGCAGCTGACTATGTAGTAATCCCAACCAACTTAGAAAAGTTTTCTTATAACGCCATAGAACGTTTCTTAGGGACTGTGCAAGAGGTTAATGAATTTAAAACCGAACAAGTAAATTCTTCAATTGAAGTACTAGGTATTCTTCGTTCAATGCATGATAAAAGAAGATCCGATAACAAAATTTTTTCTGATATGTTAGAAGAAACATACCAAGATGCTTTATTCGAAACAATAATCCATCGAAGGGCTACGACTGGCAGGTTGCCTATCTTCGGTTTTCAAGGGAATACTGAACTTCCCTCGGCAGTGCGACAACATAGATCATTTATTGAGGAGTTGATTCAACGTGTCTAAAGCAGATGAAATCAAAAACAAATTAAGTAATCAAAAAACAAACGCTGCCAAAAAATATATGGAGCAATGGAGCGAGAATAAAAATAACAGCACAAAGAGCACAGATTCAACGGAAGAAAGCAAAAATAAGTTAAGCCGATTCCAAGATAAACAAAGTATAGAAGATACTCATACACGCCAAACTTTTCTGATTCAAAATGATTTAGCCGAAGAGTTAAATGATTTATCTCAAAAAAATAAAAAAGGATTCAAAACTGCTTTCATTAACCAAGCAATTGAATCCGCATTAAATGATTATAAAAAATAATTCGTCTGTAAACCCTTAGTATGATATTTATAGACACTATTCTGAAAGCTCGATTGTAAAATAAAATGCAACAACAACCTATTTTGATAGGGGGATAGAAAAAGCCACGGTAAATCCGTTATGATTAAGTCGACGAAAAACAAAACGAAACCGCCAACACAGAAAGGTCTTGGGTCAAAGTATTGAAGAATGTCCTTCCATTGTCGACGATCGCAGCGAATTCGGTCACTGGGAAACCGATACCATCCTTGGCAAGCGGGCTAAAGAATCTGTCCTATTGACGCTTACCGAACGGCAGACACGACGCGAAATCATTCATAAAATTGAAGGGAAGCAAGCCCCTGATGTTCAAAAAGCGATTATCGCCATACAGGAAAACTTTGGAGATGCCTTTCCACCCATCCATACATCTCCAGTGAACGAGGTACAAATGAACGTCATAATGGATTCATCTGTCGTTTTATACCGAAAGGTCAATCAATGGAGGATGTGTCACCCGATGTTATCAAATATGTGGAAACCTGGTGTAACACCCTTCCATGAAAAATTTCAGGCTATAAAACACCTGATAAATGTTTTCATGAAGAACTGCAAAAAGTTAACTTAAGCATAACTTTTATTTACCCTACTGTGTTTTGTTGCATTTACTATTGCAATTAAGAAGTAATTATTTAATATCAGCAACAAAAGATCTTTGTTGTATTGTTTTTTCTTTTGTTTTAATTGTTTTAATTGTTTTAGAGATCCCAAATCCTTTCTCTCTCTTAGGATTTGAGATCTAAGTGTCACAGATTTTATTCAGAAGGTCACAGATTTTATTCAAAGGTGTCACAGATTTTATTCAAAGGTGTCACAGATTTTATTCAGAAGGTCACAGATTTTATTCAAACATGAAATTTGATCACACTCTTATTTTTTTGTGATAGAATTGATTGAAATAGATACATGAGAGGTGTTTTTTTGAATTCTGAACACTTAGTTACAAAATCAAACCATTTAATTGAAGCTCGTCATCGCCAATCTTTGACGGCTAGAGAACAAAAAATTATATTGTCAGCTGTCAGTATGATCCAACCTGATGATGATGACTTTAAAACATATGAGATTAGAGTACGAGATTTTCATGAACTATTAGGGATTGAAGGTCGTGAAAACTACACACAAATGAAAGAGATTATAAAAAATTTAATGACGAAGGTCATTGAAATACCACGTGAAAAAGGTAATGGGTGGATTATTTGTAATTGGGCGTCTCATGTGGAATACATAGAAGGAGAAGGAAGAATTGAGTTTGGTTTTGACCCCAAATTGAAGCCATATTTATTGCAACTTAAACAAGCTTTTACGTCTTATAAATTAAGTAATATTTTATCGTTAAAAAGTGCTTACGCTATTAGGTTGTATGAATTAGTTAAAAAATGGCAGCACTTAGGTCGTTGGGAAGTGACAGTTGATCAATTAAAAGAAAAGCTAGGTATTCCTGAAGATAAATATAAACGTTATGGTCATTTTAAAAGTCGTGTTTTAACTTCTTCAATTGAAGAGTTAAACGCAAATACAGATATCACTGTGTCTTTTGAAGAAGTGCGCAAAAGTAGAAAAATAGAAAAAATTACTTTTTCAGTCCGTGGAATGAAAACAAAACCCGACTCTAAACCAAAACCTTCTAATGAATTAGAAGGTGATTTGTTAAATGAATTAAATCAATTATCTGTGGGATACGAAATAAACATTGAGGGGTATAAGAAGTTACTAACACTTTCTTATTTTGTGTTTAATGATAATTATAAAGAAGAGTTAAAAAAGCTAATTAAGCTAGTGAATAAACGAATAGATAAAAACAATGATGTGAATAATCCTGTGGGGTTAATGATTTACATTTTGACAGAGAAAGAAAAGTTAATGAAGCAAGGGTATCATGTGCAAAAGTTTGATGAGCATGAATTAGATCAATCTGGAGAAGTTATTCCAAAGTGGTTTGAGGATTTTAAAAATGGAAAGAAAAAAGAAGAAGCATTGATAAATCCCGAAGAACAAGAAGATTTAAAAGCTTTTTTTGAGGGATTTCGCTCTTAGAAATTTAACCAAAATGGCAAGAGATATGAAAACATAAAACATTCATTTGAAGAAAGTGAAGAAAAAAAGGGTCCCAATCCAGTCATATCAACTGAAGTTCGAAAATCGAACACTAGTAATACTGAATATAATAATACTGAATATAGTGAAACTGAACTTGATTTTTTAAAAGAAGTAGAAGAAAAAATAAATAATACAGCACACCAAGAAATCATCAAATCTATGACTGAAAAAATGATAATAGAATATAAATGGGATCATAAAACAATAAATCATATTATTGATATCATTATTGAAGAACAAGTTGTTAATTTCACTTCAAACGATTTTGATAGACAAATAGAATTCATGAATAAACAAATAAAAAAGGTGAGGCATTCCATACTGATGAAGGGTTTGCCAGATACTTAGTGAACGGGCTAAAAAAATCAGTTAAAAACTCGAAACTTGTAACGATCAATCAAGAAGAAAGAAAAAAAGAAGCATTAACCCGAGATAAATCTGTTTACTATAATTGGTTAGATGAATAGCTATTATGTATTTTAATGCAAAGGACACCTTAATGGACTTAACTATTTACTGTATTAATTTTAAAAATGTTTTCATTTTACTTTATGGTTGGTGTTAAATTGAAAAAACAAGTAATCATCCAATGCGTTAATTGTTATACTCATTCAGAAGACTTTGCGTTTATAAATCATGGCTTTGCTTACCAAGAAGAAGACCTTGAATCACTATTTACAAATAATCATATCTGTCCATTTTGCCAAACAACATTATATATAACTCCGACGTTCATAGAATCCTTTCTAGAGCTTAAAAATAAAAAATTCGACATTCACATCGCCGGAAATTTAATTAGCACCTCAGAAGGCCAATATGAGCTTCTGAGCGATACATTAAAGCATATGGTAACAACCGAAAAGGCCCATGATAGATTAAATGCTTTTGAAATCGAAATGCTTTCTTTTTTAATTGATGAGTTTGATAAAAATAAGTGGACAATATTGATTCAAACACAATAAAAAACTTTTTGGGTAAAAAGAAAAAAGTTGTTCTCTAGATTTATCTGATGTAAACTAAAATTATAGTGATTTAGTTAATCTTGTTCTCAACTTTGTTGAGGGTTGTTTATCCTTTATAAACAGAAGGTGACAACACAGTTAAAATTCTTTCGCCAGAGAGCGAAAGCGTAGCATTGAATTGTTACACAGTGATAAGCAATACCTAATTAGGTGAAGTATGCAAATTTATAAGATATCTGATATACAAAAATAAAGATAGAAGTTTTGTTTAAGGGGGAGAGAACCACCCCACTTGGAATCGCCAAACAAAATAAAATATGAAAAACACAAGATAGACTACCAAAAGGTAAGTCTATTTTTTTATGGGAATAGATAAAAATAAAAAAATTAAAAGGAGAGGACTATTGAAATGAGAATAGGTAGCGAAACATTGTGTTAAGCTCTGATAACGCATAAAACCCTTGCGTTCGGAGAATAAACTAGAGCAAAAATTGACGGCTCAATAAATATAGGTCGGGCGGGTTGAATTAATCGAAGAATTGATACTGTTGTACATTGAAAATTGAATCATAACACATTATTTTTTTGTATAACTCAGTTTCACCTTATGGGGTAAATGGAAATGCAAAGCGAAATGATAAGAGTTGATATATCAGCCTTATATTCGATTTTGGGTTAAAAATCGGAGTATGAAGGCTTATTTAACTATGTAAAAGTGGAGGGGATTTAATGGCAAGTATCATCAAACAAGTAAAGGAATCGGTTGAAAAAATGGATAAGATTGGCGTTTCAAAAAGAGAGCTTCGACTAAATGGGCAGAAGCCAGAAATTCATTCTTATAAACAAAAAGAACATACTTTGTCAGCTGGATATAATTTTGCAAAATGGGTTAGAAATGAATACAACGTAAAAAAACTACATCAGTTAACTCCTGAACATTATGAAAAGTATATTCGTCATTTAGAAAATAGAGGGAGGAGTAAAGGGCACCTTCGCAATATTGAAACAGCCTTAAAATTTGTAGAGCGTGGTTTTCAGAAGCTTAGTGAGGAATTTGGAAAAGAAAAAATCACTTTCACCGCTGAAAAGCGATTAATAGCTCCAGCTAAACGAACGGAAAATATTCAGGATCGTTCATATTCAAATTTTGAAATTGAACAAGTTATACCTAAAATGAGTGATAATATGCAAAAGGCTGTAACACTAATGCGTGAACTTGGATTAAGAAGTGAAGAAGTGTCTAAAATTAGAGTTGAACATATTGAAGGAGGACGACTTCTTATATCACAAGGCGAAGGGATTACTAAAGGGGGGCGTCATCGTTTGATTGAAATTCCTAATAAGCTTAATAATGAAATTGAAAAAATGTTGGAAGGGAAGAATGAAACTGATCGACTGGTACCTATAAGGTCTGATTCAATTCGCAAGATGAACAACGAAGCGTTTAGAAGAGCAGGGTTAGAGACGGATGGACGTGGTTGCCATGGTTATCGATATGCCTACGCATATAAGAGGGTTAAAGAATTGATGAATTCGAAAGAACAAAAAATGTTGAGCCAAGTATTAAAACGTTATGGAGAAGGTAAAAACGCTGATTATGGTGTTCATAACAAAGGGGTTTATAATGATATGAAAGAAAAGATGGATTTGATTCATTCTGAGTTAGGACACGGGAAAAATAGATTCGATTTGGCTTTTAGATATATGAACAGTTTGAAAGAAGTATAAAGCCGTATTTTATAAACAATAACAATATTAATGTTAATATTGTTATTAATATTATCAAGATATCCTTGAATAACAACATTTTGTTCTTAAAATAAGTACTTGTTCTAACTTTATGTTTAAGTAAACGTTTACGTTTAAGTTAATGTAGGGATAGATGCAATCGTTTATTTAAAGGGATTTGAATTCATACTATCAAAAATAAACGACTATATTTGTATTGAATACGTGAGTGTGAGAACCAGTATTCTGTAGATTATGGAAGTTAGTATTTAAATAATATTAATAACAATATTGTTATTAATATCCTTATCATTATTGTTATTGATATACTCAATATTAAGTTAACAATAATATTAATGATATTCTCAATCTTATTGTTATTAATGCCCGCAACATTGACTTAGTAAATAATGCTAATGATAGCCATAATAAAATTCATTTTGAAGCTGTATATCCTATTAAAATGTAAAAAATTATGTTATGGTTACAAATTAGGAGTAGACAGTAATTGTTATTCGCGGTGATAAACGCTGCGGCATAATTAAAAGGTAAATCATAGCTTTTATATTGTATGGTTTTTCGCGTCTTTGTATATCAGCATGGTCGAAAAGAGGTAGAATTACTTCTACTCCTTTCTTAATTAAAATTCTAAAATATAAAATTTCTATATACAGGGGATTATTGAATGGAACTGAATTTATTTGAAACAGATGATCAAATTGAAAAGAAATTCAATTCTCTTGGCACTTTTAATGATGTAGCAGATTTATTAGAAGTACCTAAAGAAGTTTTATTTCGTATCCTTATAAAAAATAAAAAGAAGAATTATTCCCAGTTTAACTTGGATAAAAAATCAGGCGGAAAGCGTACAATTTATTCCCCAGTTAAAAATCTAGCCATAATTCAAAAAAAATTAGCTTATATTCTAAATTTGATGTATTCTCCACATAAGAATGCCCATGGTTTTGTGAATGGGCTAAGCACTATTTCAAACGCTCGACCTCACATTAATCAAAAGCATGTATTAAATTTTGATTTGAAAGATTTTTTTCCTTCTATTAGTTTTGCACGTGTGAGAGCTATGTTTTTATACTACTTTAAATTTAATCCAGATGTTTCGACTACTTTAGCAAACATTTGTTGTCATCATGAAGGATTTTTACCACAAGGTGCTGCTACTTCTCCTATAATTTCTAATATTATTTCCTACAAATTAGATAGAAATTTAACAAACTTAGTTGCGCGATATAATTGTAAATATACACGTTATGCGGATGATATTACTATTTCTACTTCAAGAAATTTTTTCCCTAAAGAGATTGCTATTAAAGACGAGGATGAAAAAAAGGTTTACTTATCTAAAAAAATAACATCTATTATAGAGAAAAACGGTTTTTCAGTTAATGAAAATAAGACTAGGTTGAGGAATAAGTACCAAAGAATGGAGGTTACTGGATTAACAGTTAATGACAAATTGAATGTTAATAGAAGGTTTATTAGATATATAAGAGTTATTTTACATGCTGCAGAAAAAGGGAAAGAACAAGGCCAACTTGAAGAGTCAAAAAAAGTATTTAATCAAAAATATAGTTTTAGGCAAAAAAAACAAGATAATAAATCTGATATGTTCAGTGTATTAAGAGGTATGATTTCTTATGTTGGGCAAGTAAAAGGGAAAGATGATGAACTATTTTTGAAGTTAAGAGAAAGATATAATAAATTAGTTCAAGGTTTAGATGTGCCTTTTATAACAGTATATTCAGATGTATATAAATCAAATATAAGAAATACATATGTTATTGAATCGTTATATTATAAATATAAATTTGAAGATTTTACTGGTGAAATCTTAAATTATCAAGGAAGTGCTTTCCTTTTAACAGGAGTGGGGATAGTTACTAATGCTCATGTTGTTTCAGATTTTATAAAAGAGATTGAAAATGGGGCTGATGTAGACAAAATAAAGCTTCATCAATCACAACATACACCCAACACAGGTTCTACTTATGCAGAGGTACTTTATTATAACACTTATTTAGATATTGCAATTCTTAAAGCAGACAATTTAACTATGGAAAATGAAGGTTTTGATTATGATTTAAATATCAAATCAGATATTGATATTACTCTATTAGGTTACCCCAACTATGTAGGGGGGATGCCTTTGAGCTCACGGAAAGGGAGAGTAATAAACGAAAGAAGAGGGCTACCTGATAAAGAGGGAAGTCAAAAATTGTATGAAATTTCGGAAACAATATTTGATGGCAATAGTGGTGGCCCTGTTGTTAATAATAGTAATAAAGTAGTTGGAGTAGCAGTTAAAGGTGGAGAGAATCATCCCAATGAAGTTATTCCTATTGAGGACGTTTTATATGTGTTTAATAAAAAAATGAGAGAAGCCTCATATACTTTTCTTAGAACAAATTAATTCGTTTTAGGATTATCAAATACCAAGGGAGGTAAGGCATTTAATATTTATGAGTCACAGATTTTATTCAAGTGTAGAAACTGATCACATTTTTATATTTGTTTAATTCTGGACTCTTTTCGAAGAACTGGTTCATTTCTTCCTTTATCCTCGTTTTGAGCTTTTCTGGAACGAAGGAACGGACCATATCGTCCCATTGATTTTCAAGGCTATTTGGTCCTATACTTGTAGACATAAGGTAGGGCATCTCCTTGCAAGAGTTGATTTGGTCGTTAACCATGAGGATTTCCTACCTCTTTTTTTATCTACAAAAGTTTTTACCCAAACTATTGTACGTCATCTTCATTAAGAGGATTCTTGTTTTGAATTTATTTAGATTGTGATTTTTAGAACACCCTAATATTAAAACTCCAATTATTCATTATGTATTATCATATTTCTATTTAACAGTTGTTCTCTATTCACTATCCTTTGTGTTGGATTTTCAGAACCTGTTTCAAGTATTAAATAGGTACCATTGTTAAATCTTTTGTTTATATAGAAAAGACGCCCTTCTTCCATTTCTAAATAAATCTCAGATTTATTTTTTTTTGATACATATATTCTTTTTGAAATGATGAACAGTGTCCAACCAAGAAATAAAACCATCCAATATAACAATATATATAGAATCGTTTCTGTTGTGAGAAGGTTGTTATCATTTAATTCTATCCCCCAACAAAAGCGAGTTATTGTATAAGATAGAAAAAAAGTTACCTTAACACCTTTCCAATAATCATGTTGGAAAATTGATAAATCACTCATCAACCATTTTTCATATTCATCAATTTTCCATGTGAGCACTAATTTTATAAATACATATGTTGACAAGATAAAAAAGCCAAAAAGAATGATCCCTTTAACCCCATCTGGTTCTAATATATTCATTATAGATTCCATTATTATCCCCCCTTTATCTCATTATCGTTTTTAAAATGAAAGTTTTTAATTGTGTAAGTTATTTTCTTGTATACTCTAAATGCAAAAAAGCAACTTATTTTAACTCAATGATTAAACGTTTACAATTACGTTTACGTTTGACTGTTGAGTTTTAATGAATGTTCTCTTCTATCTAAAATTAAAGTCAAAGGAATATAATTGGTATTCTTATTAATATTAATTTAAGGAATAATACTGTTAATGTAATTAGATAATATTTCTTTATAGAACCTTATAGTATGGGAAAGAACTTGGTAGCAGAGACTATGCGATAGTTAATCATTTATATTTGTTATCTTAAACAAAATTATTAGTAATTTTTATATTGATTCTAGTATTGGAAAAATATACAATCAAAACAGGTTACGTAAAAGTATGCCGCAGATACAGGTTCGAATCCTGTACTCCTCGCCAAAACTATAAACATTGCTCTGAGTAGCGAGTATTGGATTATTGGTATAATTATCGCTAATTCAATATCAATTGTTATGATGAAGTTATGGGAATCAATTCCGAAGGAAATTAAGGAGATGGTTGCGATGTCAATGTTTACAATAGTTACAACGCTAATAGCCTTAGCGGCTTCCGAGGAGTTAGTTTAAAAGGTAAAACGGTTGAAATAGGAAACCAAGGCTATTAGCAGCATAAGACCATCATATCTTTATGATGGTCTTATTTTTAAAGTGATGTTAATTGAAATATAATAGCAATCTGTATTTTTATAAACTAGATCATATTCATGGAATATTTTTCTTAAAATATATGTATAGTAAGGTAGGTTACTAATGAACAATATTTATACTGCATATTATGATTTAGTTGGCATAGCAAGTTTACTGAATATAAAAGAGAACAAGAAATTTTCTGCAGTACCGGTTTATCCTTTATTTAGAGACCTCTGTTTGATGATATATCAAATAAATAAAGAGATATTTGACGATACAGTAGAGTTGGATCCAGCTATAAAAAAGATACGTCATAGGGTTAAGCTATATCAAAAGAAAGATAATTTTAAAGTTTATAATCGTATAGTAGATTTACACACCTATCAGTTTGGAAATGATGTCGATAATTTAGGTTTTTATTTAGAAAATGGAAAAGTTGTGGGGAGTACTATATACACTACCTATGTATTTCAAGATACTCACTTTTTTAGTACTAACCCAAATGAAACTAAAAAAGTTGCATTTAGATTTGCTGAAATGGTTGGAGAAACACTTGCATTATTTTCAGAGAAACTTAGAGAAAAATCAGGTTACACATTAGCTCCAATAGAAATACCGACTTTTGAATATAAAGACAGTAAAGCATACAAAACCAAAGATATATTGAATTCTAATTTTTATGGAGATAATCAAAATCAAAATGTTGCATTAACAAGGTTGGTTATTAGTTTACAAGAAGCTAGTACTTGTATTTGGCTGTATAATGGGATATATATAAATAGCGATAATGATCTTCAGATAGAAAATTATATAGTGCTTAGATTATTGACGATTAAATTTGATGAGGTCATGGATAATTTAAAAAATATGCGCAAATTTTTATCTGACACTTTTACTTTAATAGATAAACAATGTGAATATGATCTGTCAAAGATTATTCATGATTTTGATAATGAAGTTGAGGAAGAATGTAGAAGGTTACGAAACATGATTCATTATAATGAGGGCAGTGAAAATTTTTTAGACTATATAGATCAACAGTTAAAAATAGATAAAAATTATATTCATGGAATTTCTTCCAAGATAATTAACTCTTTTATGATACCTTTAAATGATGTTATTTCAGATTATCTAAAGATTGATAGTATAGAAAGTATGAATACTTTTTCGAAAGTGAATAGAAGAATATCATCTTTAATAAAAAGAAAAGATTTCAGATCCTCAAACGATTACTAATTTTAGTGGTCAATAAATAAACTGAATTTATACAGTCTATTTTTGTGTAACACAGAAATAGACTGCTATTTCATACATGAATTAAATATCCCCCAAATATAATAAGCATCATGTTTTGATTTGGCAAACGTATTTTTAGGGGTAAAGCGTTTCTGAGTAAGAATGTGTTAGTTGACGTCCTTAGAAACACTTCAGGTATGGTATATATCCAACTTGAGCTATCTATAAATATTAGAAGAGAATCCTTCATTTTCAGAGTCCTTAAAATGGGCAGAGGAGATACAAGCACGAATATTAAAACCCCACGCATAAAGCGTGGGGCGTATTTTTTGAGTGGATCCTTGGCAGGTCGGCGTATCCTGCATCTCTGATAACTATCTCAAAAGATAGCGCGTGGGGAACCTTTCCCACCTCAAAGACCCATTAATAATATATGATTTTCTATAAATATAATACCACAAATCGCTATTATGTAAACAGAAGAACATAAAAATGCTTACAAATCACTCAATATCACTGAATGGGATTATTCGTCCAGATTTTAAGCATTTTTGTATTTTGTGGTCGGCATTATGCAAATCATATAAGGAACTTAAGTATAAATACCCACTCGGATCAAGCTTAATCGCGACTAACAAAGTTTCGGATAATTGTTTATATAATTCAACACTATTTGGTTCTTTTGGATTTTGGCCAACATAATCCGGATTTCTAATCATATTAGGAATATTTCGGTGATGACTCATAAATATATTGAAATGGTCATGCTTGATTAAGTGCTTAATAGCACCTGGGTACATTTGTACTTCTCTATTAGGACAGTTGATAGAAAAGTGGTCTAATATTTTTTGAGGAATTTTTCCAACAACTTGAGTTTCTTTAGAATTTGGATCAATAGTGTAATCGCTCATACAACCCAACCTTTTTAATCTTTGTACATTAATCATATAATATTTTTAATTAGGAAAACTACATTTCCCGATATTTCCCACGAATTTTTTATAAAAAATATGTATTGTATAAACGTTATACTTTAGGCGGACATCCAAGTTTTCATTATCGTTTAGATTCTAAGAGATAGAGATGTTTTTTGAATAATTTTCAATACATAACGATAAAAATATCCCTAACTTTGTTGTTGTTAATATTTATAATGCTGATTTAATACATAATGTTAATGATATCCTTGTCATTAATATTATTGATATTAAAAAGAAAAATACCGTTAAAAACAACGGTATTTAGGCGTTTGGTTTTTCATACTCAATTCTATTTTATTTGATTCTGTTTTGATTGTTTTTAATATATTAGCCGCGATTGCTTTCAATGATAGAGCAACGACTGAATTTACTGCTTATTTATATCAATAAGATTTGCCCATTCTTTTAGGCGATTTGAAATACTTAAGAACCGCTGTAATCCAAAATGTTTTTCCGAGATTAGTTAACCTTTCTTACTCCATAATTAAATATAAGCGAAGGGTCACTATGTCCACTAGTGCTCATGTTTACTGTTAATGTGGTAATAAATTCTTTTTCATCGTGTAATAAAATCATGTCGTATGTAGATGATGTGTCAACCTTGGTCCCATTTTATCAGTTAAACTTCTATAAATGTCCGATATATATTAATTAGCTTCATTGAAGCATATGTAAAACTGAGATTTGACCCCATTCCAGCAAGTTTATGACTTGTTTATGCTTTTTGAATATGAGTCCTCATACAACTTGCTTATTCTATACTCTCTTAAGTATCTAGATAATTCTTTCAGATTTCTATATTCAGGTGTGGCTAATTCCTTATAAAAATAAACTAGTTTATACATTATTGGTAAAACCAGAGATGCCAGTATTATAAAGATTAACAAAATTAATATGTGATCCTCTATAATAAAGTGGGATAGTGATTGCCAAAAAGCTATGCCCATAGCTCCCGCAATTCCAATAATTAAGTAACGATCCTTTTCGTATTCTTTAACTTTGAGATCAACTTCTTCTATTAGTCGGTTTGTTAAGCTTTCAGAGTAATCTGTTGGCATCCACCCATCTATTACATTATACAAGTTTCTTTTGTAAATGAAGTCTTCAATATAAATACTATTAGAGTATTCAGCTGCTATTATTGTTAAAATTGAACCTATAATAATAACAGCTAAAAAATAATCTGCAGTGATAACTGGCTGACTTATTAAAATAAATCCCAAAACAAGAGGGAATATTATAAAAGAAAAAACTGCTATTTTGTCTAACTTTTTTTTCTTATTATAATTTAAATGCCCTTTGGTTATAGTGATTTTAGCTTTTTCATAAGTCCTGATAAGGTCGTGTAACTTCAATTATATCCTCTCCCCCAAGAAATTAAAGTTGATTCACTCCAGTATGGTACTACTTGAAAATGCGTAACCTTATGTCACCCTAATCGAAAACCTTCTAATGATTGATCAATTTCCTCTTGAGTAATTCCGATATAGCGTTTTGTGATACTCGGAGCAGAATGGTTTAAGATATCCTGAAGCACTGCTATATCTTTAGTGGCTTTATAATAGTGATAGCCGAACGTCTTTCGCATAGTGTGTGTGCCAATATCATCTCTCCCGATATAGTCACCAGCATTCTCTAGCATTCGATAAGCTTGCGTTGTTGTCATTGCCTTTTTGCCCTTTTGAGACGGAAATAAATATTCTTCTTTCCCTTTATTATTTGTATAATCCTCAATTTCCTTTTGAATAGATTTAATGTTAACAGAACGTTTTTTCTGGGTTTTACCTTCGAAAATGATGAAACTATCTCGTCCCCTAACGTCTTTTACCTTTAACGTAAGTAAATCACCAACTCGCAATCCCGTATTAATGCCCATTAAAAACAGCATAAGGTCGCGATCAGCCAGGGCCTTTCTTTTCGGACTCCCTTTATTTCCTCGTTTAATTGCTAATTTCATTTCGTTTATTTCGTCAGACGTTCGTAACGGTTGGACATTCTCTACTTTATCAGCCATGTTTTACACCACTTTTACAAATGTATTATTTTATTTATATAAATACAATATAGTACGTTTGAATATCCTTGTAAAGGAGAAAGCGCGAGAATACAGAAAATAAAACGTAAGGTTTTATTTAAAACCTTACGTTTTATGGTGCCTTGAAAAACTAAATGTTAATTCACTTATTATATATCAAACGTGGAGAAGTTAATAATTACTTCTGTTATGATCAGCCTATTGAAGAGCTAATAGTAATGGTCAGGTTTAGTATTCTTGAGAATTGGAATAACGAAGAGATTATTAAGCGCGAGGCAAAAGACGTTCCGTTATTACTATAATTGACTAATCAAATGAAGTGACATACTAATGTAAGATTGAATGATTATTCTTCAGAAGAATTAAAAAAACTATTCAACAGTGTTGGACCTACAAATGGAGGTTACAAAATTTCTTATACCCAGTCATTTTGAGAGTCTTTTTTTAAGGAAGGGCCATTGAAAAATTTTTCTATAAATAACGAGAATTTTTCAAATATTCATTTACTTAACACCCAATTTAATGTAATATATTGTTATAAAATATACAAAGGAGGGTTTTATTGGAAAAAGAAACTCGATTTTCCATCAATTATAGTTATCGCTATTACAAACTCTTCTTCAGCGTTATCAGCACAAGAAGCTAATGACATGGAGGTTATAATAGGGGGGGGATGCTAAATTAAGTAGTAATAGTGTTAAACTAAAGTTGGAAAAGAAGGAAAATGTTAAATTGAAAATATAGAAAAAATGAAAAATAAGGAGAATTCTAGTGATGAAAAAATTTCCTTATACTGTCTTAGTAAGTATTATATGTTTAATCCTAATCGCATTAATTCTGCCTGAGTATAAAGAAAATCTTAATTACTACGATGTAGAATGGATTTGGATTTATTCTGTCATTTTGAGTATATTGTTTTTTCTGTTTGGGATTTTAATTGAGGGCCAAAGACTTGTGCAAGTGTTTACGGAAAAAACAGAGATTAACTGGATACGTCTTTGTCTTGTAAGTATTTTAATTATATTGGTCTTCATTCCGACACCATACTGGACTATGTTTTTACCTAACAATATATTCTTACTCAATTTTATGTTCCAGAACGAAATTCTAGCGATTTTAAATGTCCTTGCAGGTATTTTGTTTGTACGCTCATTTAATATCAAAAATTGATCATTAATACATTCATTTTATAATAGTGAAGAATTAATCATAAATCAATGATGGTGAAAAATACAAAAGTTATATTTTGGGTATTAATCTTTATTACAATAATATTATTTAAATTAAAAGAAAGGATGTTTTACATGAAACTTATTACTTCTATTTCTCTTGCGACATTAACTTTACTGTTTTCAGTGAATACGATTATTGCAGATGATTCAGAAAAAGAAAGTACGGACGATTTAGAAAATGTTGAAATTAGCATAACCAATAACGAAACTGGAGAAGTTACCCACATGGATTCTAAAGATGAGGGCGTTGAGGTTGAATCGACGGGTAATGCTAATAGTGACGGGGATATTGGAACACTATCAAACAGTTCTAAAACTAAAGGATATGACGTTTTTATCCCTATTCCTAACGAAGATGAAAATTCAGATTCTGAACAAATTACAACGCAATCGACAAGCGGAAGAACTGAAACATCTGGAGGCGTTACAGCAAAGCTGAACGTAGACTACGATGTTAGCATAGATAATGAACAGGTGAGATTAAATAGAGTTTTCGGAAGCTGGGACTCAGAAAATTATTTAGATATAATAGGTAGAGAAGTAACAGCACATTCTGGTTCTTTGACTGGGAATAAAATAAATAGAACACCTCTTTACAATCGTTTCTCATATACTACTGGGTGGGATTACAATGATAGACTTGTTGGAGATCTTGCACCTAGAGCTTGGAGTACAGCCAATGTAAGTGTTCAGGGAGGGGGTTCGTTTACCGTTGAAGTAGAGTTTACTTACGCTGATGATTTATAGTGATACACTAACACAAGCAATTTGATTAATTCTTAGCTATCATGCTGTAACGAATTAAAAACAAAATCTATACGATTTACCCCTTCTTTAATGTGAAAGAATTTGTATTCAGTTTATCTTTTAGGCCGATTTGTGAGTGAATAAAGACTATCGGTTTTCTTAGTGAATTCAAAGAACAATATTTATTTTTATTTTCTATTATTTTTAGACAAACTATCACACGTTATCTTAAATTAGGATAAATTTACATCTGTACTTAAATATGATGAACTGTCACTAATCTCAATTTATTGAACAACAAGGTGACATGAGTCAACTTAGTATTAACGTAATCTCCATCTTTCACATTTAAACAAATGGTTTAGTATAGAAGTTAGAAAGTCCATCAAAGGTCATTAATCATTCATTTTAATTATGGGCACACGATTAATGTGAACTGACCTTGGGAAATGAGACAAGAAAAAAACCTATGCTGCCACAGTCCTGTATTCAACAGGGCTGTGGTAATTTAATTTTGAAAACGGTCTTATATAATTGGAATAATACATATAATTAATCACTTTTTCTATTGTAATAGATGATGTAAGGGACACTCTTAGCTGGGCGACGAATTCTTCCGATTTTAACGAGAAATGGAGAGACCCAATAACGGCATTATCAGAGCAGTTGCCTTTGCGGGACATGCTTGTGGTAATGCCATTTCAATTCAATAGAGGATTTATCATGATGATAAAAAAAGAATGAGCGTTGAAATTCACTTTTACTACAACAGGCATTATCTTAATTTTAACGCAATCCTCTAATACAAAAATTGTAAGGTTACTTAAACGTAAACGTTTATATTTACTTAATAAAGCTCAATATACTATTCGGAGTGTAATCCTGTATCTTTGTTTGAGAAAGCCATTGAACTAAGTAGATTAAAGCAAGGAAAGAGTATATTTTATTTACCATTAAGAGTGAAACTATAACGAACCACAATAGCGTTGTGAAACATTACTCAACTAGAATAATACTCTTCCCTTCTCAAAAGAACATCTTAGTGGTAAAATAGGATTGTAGGAAAGTTAGAAAGTAACATTTTCGGAAAACAAGAATAAAGTGGAAAGAAAGGGGCATAACTATGAATAAGACCTTGGAAAGAGAGGTAACTACCGTGAATAAGAAAGTGACCTTGCGTAATAAAAACCAAGTAACTATTCCGACTGAAACCGTACAGATGTTAAACCTTCATAAAGGAGACGCTTTTGAAGTCTCCGTGGAAAATGGCAGAGTCGTCTTAATCCCGGTTGTAACTATAGAGAAAGATCAATCTTGGTTTTGGACTGCGGAATGGCAAGAAGGGGAAGAAGAAGCTCAAAAGGACATTGAACAGGGCAATGTAAAAA
>NZ_JAUSTQ010000020.1 GCF_030812915.1 Alkalibacillus salilacus | reverse complement strand
TACTCTCCTCCTGGTAATCGTTTTTGTGGTTGAAAACATTGTACCATGTGGAGAGGAAAATGACCCTTTTTACACAATTATATGGACTCTATCCATGCCAAACGCCTTTTCCATCGAGTTCAGGGTTATTACAAGCGAGTTTCTTGTGATTACCAGCGAGTTTTCATAAATACCATCGACTGTCGTCAGGTTTCCATCGAGTTTTGGAGAAATACCATCGAGTGAAACGATTTACCATCGACTTCAATAAACTCACCAGCTTAAATGAATCTTCCTAATATAAATCACATAAAAAAGGTGGAATTGTTTAACGCGAACAATTCCACCTCGTTTATGATCGAAAGCGTCTATTGACTTCTTCTAATGAAATTTTCAACACTTGATCTTTCATCATAAAACTATAATGCCTATTCTTTTTTACGTTCTTCGGTAATTCGTCTAATAATACAGGGCCTTCCGTTTCAAAATAATGCTTTCGCTCATCTAATGACTGAACATCAGCGAAATATACGTTTTTTACAATATCGCCACCTTTACCATCAACGTAGTATTGGCCAATAAAAGTCAATGTTGAAATAACGCCACCTGTTTCTTCATAAACTTCGCGTTTAGCTGCGTCTTCAGCTGTTTCACCTGGTTCAACTTTGCCACCAGGAAACTCTATTCCACGATCACGATGTTGCGTTAATAACCATTTATTTTGATAACGGGCAATCACCCAAACATGTTTAGCACTATTTGAAAACGGCATCTGACCTTTAACGAATTTTACGGTATTATTATAATAATCCTTAAAAACTTCCACTGGAACACGGTCCTTTATCTCTTTTTCTTATTCGTACTGTATATCCATTATATACGGTTGACCGTTATCCTTCAATTGAAGTTCAAACTTAATTGTATATTCCCCATCAAGTTCTGTTTGATTTGTTTGTGTAATAAGAATGTTACCATCTTCTGTGGTTTCTTGTTCAAAATCTTCACCAACTTGGAACCATGGTGGTGTTTCGGTTGGGATGATATAAAGATTACCATCGCGTTCTTCGTAATATCGGTCCACAAATTTGTCGACCACTTTCGTTTCTGCTAAATCACTGAAACTATCTTTATAAGCTTTCATGGAATCATAATTCTCCACTTCATGTTGACTATTGGTATCTTGAAGCAATTGATCCATAAAGCTTTTCGTTGCCTGAACAACTTCACCTTCGCTCAATTGTGGATTTTCTTTGTTTGCTAAGTTAACTTCGCTACGTTCACGATCTTCAAAGTTCATATTCGATTGTTCTGAACTTTGATATTGACTGGGTGCTGCATTAAGTTGTGTATATGAAAAAGGGATAAGTACGAGTAATCCTATGCTTACAACTGCTAGTCCTACGAATGAACGTTTCATTTCGTCATCCACCTTTCTTTTTGCTGCATACGCTCATATTATCTTTATGATTTGTTTTCCTGTTTAATGACAGAATGAAACATAAAAGTCACAAAAGATTTTCATTCACGCCATTTAGCTCTGATAATATCCAGAATCATCCACCAACCTAGGTCTAAGTCTAATCAAAATCAAAAAAGTAAGTCCACATGTTATATGCGAACTTACTTCATTAGACGATTTGTTTTCTATTTTCGTTTCACTTTTAAATTATTCATCTTCAATTCGATCAAATTGATCAAAAAAAGACATCGATTCGATATGCTGTTTCGTTTCATGGTCCCCCAGGTTATAAAGCATTTTATAACCTTTCATCATGTAATAATCATAAGCATCATTCTCTTCATCACGATGATATTCTTTAAAAGGTAACGTCGCTCGAAACGCAGTTGCATCTTCCGCACCCTTCAGTTCATCAAAACACTCACGCAGCGAGATGATTTCATCTGGGTTTCCATAAATGACAAAATCATCATTATTACCTGCCTTCGCTTCTGAAATTTCACCAGATTCAATACTGACATAAAATTTTCGACGATCCATCAAACCACCTCATCTCTTAATGTTAGTCGGTGGATCAAAATTATACATTCAAACTATAATTGTTGGGTCGTTTTCATATCGAAATCGAACTGTCTGACCGTTAATTTCTCCAACCTTTTTTGATCGACTTGGACACCTATACCTGGTTTCGATGGCACTTCAACTAGCCCATCTTTGACTTTAAATGGTTCCTTAATAATATCATGTTCCCAGTAACGTTCTGATTCTGATAAATCACCTGGTAATTTGAATTGTTCAAGTGAAGCCAAAATGACATTATGCGCTCTACCAATTCCTGTTTCTAACATACCACCACACCACAGAGGCATACTAGCAACCTTAGCATACTCATGAATCATCTTAGCTACTTCATACCCACCAACTCGTCCTAACTTAACATTGATGGTGTCAGCTGCATCTAGTTCAATTGCTTGAAAAGCATCATGTTCTGAGGTAACGGATTCATCCAAACTAATACGTGTGTTCATTTCCTTTTTTAATTGATGATGATAATAGAAGTCATCTTGCCGAAATGGTTGCTCGATCATATGTAAATTAAGGTCATCAAGTTTCGTCAAATGAAGCATATCTTCTGGTTCATAAATACCGTTGCCATCAAACATGATTGGCCAATCACCTAAAAATTCTTTCGCTTGTTCAACGGTCTCACGTTCCTGCCCTTTTTGAAGCTTTAACTTATACCGTTTATATCCTTTTTTCATGTAAGTTTTCACTTGTGATGTTAAATCATCAGTTAATGACAGGACAACACCGCTTTCGACATGGTTGTAAGTACCTCCGATTATTTCTTTAAGGGGTTTGTTGTGTTGTTTAGCATATAAATCCCATATAGCTGTTTCAATACCAGCTTTGGCCATTTGATGACCCTGAATACCGCTTAAAGTACGATGAACTTGATTCGGGTGATCTATCTGCGCTTTTTGAATAACAGGTAAGATAAAATGTTTAAACATATCCCATGCTGTTGTCGTCGTTTCGGGTGTATAAAATGGATCAGCAAAAGCAACGCATTCTCCATATCCTACATGACCGTTGTGATCATATACTTCAATGATTAACGTATCACGCGTGACAACTAGACCGTTAGCCGTCTGAAAGGGTTGCTTCAATTTCATCGCAACCTGTCTAACGGTAACTTCTTCTATATTCATATGATCACTCCTCTAAACGTGCTTGTAATTGGTGTCTTAATAACTTCTTAGCTGCATTTCTCGGTAATTCATCTGTTTTGTACCAAGTTTTAGGGACTTTATAATTTGCTAAATGGTTTTGACAATAAGTCGTTAACTCCTGTTCATCGACAGGTTCACGTTCAACGATAAAGGCTACAGGCACCTCTCCCCAGCGCTCATTCTTCTGACCAACGACACCAGCATCGGCGATATGCGGATGACCTTTTAGCACACTTTCAATTTCAGCTGGATAAACATTCTCTCCACCTGAGATAATTAAATCTTTTCGTCTGTCCACGACATAGAGAAAACCATCTTTATCAAAATAGCCCAAATCACCGGTTTTAAGCCATCCGTTCTGGAGTTTATCTGCGGTTTCATCAGGTCGTTTATAATACCCTTTTGTGACGCTCGGCCCGTGAACGACAATTTCGCCCACTTGTTGAGCTGGTAATGACTCATCATCTTGTACAATATCCAGTTGATTCGGAAATAATGGCTTGCCTGCTGCCCCTAGTTTGTCGAAGGCATTTTGATCATCTAGGGTACAAAATTGTGAGGCTGTTTCTGTCATCCCGTATGTTTGGTACACAGGAACATGTTTATCCCTAGCTCGAGTTAATAGCGGTTTAGGTGCAGGACCACCACCTAATAACATGCAACGGAATTGTTCAGGATAATAGTCGTTTCCTAACCGTTCAAGCAATTGATCTAACATGACTGATACGACAGACATAATCGTTACACCCTGGTTCATGATATCGTCATGAATCGCTTCAACATCAAATGACTCGTGTAAATGAAGTGGAATCCCATAAATCACACTGCGATAAACGATGGATAAACCACCGACATGGAACATTGGTAAACTTAATAACCAGCGATCATGAGCATACAATCCTAAATTAAGTGCTGATCCATTTGCGTTCCACCAATGATTTCCATATGTTAGTTCCACACCTTTTGGTTGTCCCGTTGTTCCAGACGTATAAATCACATGTGATAGATCATCTAAGTCCATGCTATGACTTTTTTGCTCAAGTGGCTGATCAAGATTTCCGCTATGTATGTCAATCACGTTCAAGTCGTCCCCAACTAAGTTTTCATAGCGTTGATCTAAAATAACAGCTGATACATCACCATCTTGTAATTGAAACGCAATTTCTGCTGATGACAGGCGAATATTCATGAGAAAACTGACAGCACCGATAAGATTTAAGGCATGAATGGTCACAAGGAATCGATAATGATTCGGTGAAATGACGCTGACATGGTCACCTGATTTAATGCCTTCTTGTTTTAATTGTAAGGCCATTGATCTGGCGTGATGATAAAGTTCTGAAAAGGAATAGGTTGTCCCATCTGATAACTTCACCGCATCCGTATTTGGTGATAAATCAGCTCGTTTTTCTAACCAGTTGATCATTGTAGTCATAGAGCATGTCCCTTTCTTAATTATGTATAAACTAAAGAAAGAAGGTTGATATCAAACGATTATTCATTTGATACCAACCAACTTGTTTGACTTCATTTAGCGACTTAAGGGAAACGTGGGAACTGATCGAAGTCAGGTTTACGCTTCTCTTTGAATGCGTCACGACCTTCTTTGGCTTCTTCTGTTGTGTAGTATAGTAGTGTTGCGTCGCCGCCCATTTGTTGTAGACCAGCTAAACCATCTGTGTCTGCATTAAAGGACGCCTTTAAGAAACGAAGGGCTGTTGGTGATTTTTCTAGCATTTCGTTACACCACTGAATCGTTTCTTCTTCTAGTTTGTCTACAGGTACAACCGTGTTAACAAGGCCCATTTCGCGCGCTTCTTCAGCACCGTATTGACGGCATAAATACCAAATTTCACGAGCTTTCTTATGACCAACGATACGAGCCAATAAACCTGCACCATATCCAGCGTCGAAGCTACCAACTTTCGGACCAGTTTGTCCAAATACAGCATTGTCTGCAGCAATCGTTAAGTCACAGACAACGTGTAATACATGTCCGCCACCAATCGCATACCCCGATACCATCGCCACAACAGGTTTCGGAATAGTCCGAATTAAACGTTGTAAGTCTAGTACATTTAAACGTGGAATTTCGTCTGTTCCCACATAGCCACCATGGCCACGTACAGACTGGTCGCCACCTGCACAGAAGGCTTTTTCACCTTCACCAGCTAATACAATAACCCCAATATTTGAATTATCGCGTGCCCGAGCAAAAGCATCGATTAGTTCTTGTACCGTTAACGGTGTAAAAGCATTACGCTTTTCTGGACGGTTGATTGTAATCTTTGCAATACCATTATACGTTTCATACTTAATTTCTTCGTAGTCACGTTCTTTAGTCCATGCAACTGCCATTATGTAACCTCCTTAAATTGAATCTGAATTAATTAAAAACTCACTTACTATTTTACCAAAAATTTTGGGACTTTCCAGATGTACAGCATGACCTGTTTGAGAAATTTTTCGAAATTGAGCATTTGGTAGGGATTCATGCATCTGTTCATTGATTGAAACAAACTTTTCATCCTCCTCACCAACAACTAATAACGTCTCAGTCTTCAGTTGTTCTAGACTTCCCCAAAGGCTTTCTTGTTTTCCTGTTCCCATCGTAAGTAAAGACAATGCTAGGCCTTCAGGCGATTGTGCTAACCTTCCTTGCCTAATTTGTTTTTGCTTTGCTAAGGGTAGACGTTTTTGCGTAGTAAACAAAGGGACTTTCTCCCAGTAGTTAACAAAGGCTTCGATCCCTTCAAGCTCGATCATATTCGCTAACTTCTGATCTTGCGCTTCTCTCTCCACTCGTTTATCAACAGATAAGCCAGGTGAAGCGCCGACTAATATGAGTTGATCAATCATTTCAGGGAAATAACTAACAAACAATAACGCTGTACGACCACCCATGGAATATCCAAGTAAATCGACTTTGTCATGCCCCAATTGATGTATGATAGATTTCAGATCATGACAAACATCCGACATATTTGATACATGCTCAGCGTCTGTCTGTCCGTGGCCAGGTAAATCAATGAGCACAAGTTGTCTATTAACCTCTAGATAAGGTATTAATTCATTCCATGTGGCCACAGTTCCTGTAAAACCATGTAATAAAACGAGCGGTTTCCCTTCTCCTATCACATTCACGTGGTAGTGATGCTCCTCGACTGCTATAAACATTTCATTCATCCTTTAAGTATCAAGTAGGCTTTCAATATTGGATTTAATTTGTTGATGCCACATGAAGTTGTCCTCACGCTCTGTCTGAACTTCGATCACTTCTAATTGGTCAACTGGTTTATTGACCTTTTCAGTAAATTCATCATTACTTTCCACACACTGATATGGAATGTCTAATGATGACACCATATCGCCAATCGGTGCATCAAACGGCGTCCCAAATAATTTTTCAAAATGGTGCCCGTGTTGGTACTGTGGTAGAAAGTTAAATATACCGCCACCGTTATTATTAATAACAACAATACGGAGTGCTAATTGCTGCTTTTTAGCCATTAATAATGACGTGAAATCATGTAATAAGGAAAGGTCGCCAATGAGTAAGGTCACGTGTTCACCTGAAGCCGCTACACCCATAGCCGATGAAATGACTCCATCAATACCATTTGCACCACGATTAGCTAAAACTTTTACCTGTTTATTCTTAGGTAAGAAAAATGTATCTATATCTCGAATTGGCATACTACTTCCCACAAAAATTGTTTCGCCATCAGCAACAGATTCAGCTAACACATGAGCAACTGAACCTTCCGTTAATGATTCATTTGCCATTTCCGTTAACGTTTGTTGTACGCGTTGATCTAATTCGATCCACTGTTTGGTCCATTCAGGATCTTGTTCGATCTTGAACTGACTAGCCTGGTGTACAAATGCTGTGATATCGCTATAAACCATTGTTGTCCTAATATTAGAATGTTCACGGTAGCCTGTCTGTTGATCAACCACAATATGAGTTGATGGAGCCACTTTTGCCATCCACTGGAAATAGGCTTTCGAGACTGGCATGGGTCCGAATCGAACAACAAAGTCTGGTTCAACTGATTGTTGAAAAGCTTCTTGTTTTAGTAACGCGTCATAAGTTGAAATGATTAAACCGTCTAATCCTCCCATTTGCCTTAACCGACTTAATGGATCAGCCAATACCGGAATATTCCACTGACGAGCTAGCTCTAAAACAGCCCTAGCTTCTTCATCGCTTGTTAGTTCACCACACATGATTAAACCTTTTTGTTTGCCTGCTAATTCAGACGCAATTAACTCAGCTTCATTAACTAACAGCTCTTCATGACCACCCACTGCTGAAACATAAGGTGTCTGAACTGAACCCCATAAATGATCTAAACTTAAATCCGGTGTTAATGGATCCCGGAACGGAAAATTAAATTGGACGGGTCCTTTACGATTGGAATTGGCTAACGCAAAAGCGCGACTAGCTTGTCTACGACAATATTGCAATAATGATGGTGTTGCATCAGCCACTGCCATATCGTGAAAATGCTTAACATAATCACCGTACATTTTGACCTGATCAATCGCTTGGGGCGCACCATTATCTCTTAATTCTTGCGGTCGATCTGCTGTTAACACAATTAATGGCACGCGACTATAATAGGCCTCAACAATAGCTGGATAATAGTTAGCAGCAGCCGTTCCTGATGTACAAACCAACGCGACAGGCTTTTGTGTTGCTTTAGCAATCCCTAAAGCAAAAAATGCCGCTGATCGTTCATCAAAATGAATCCAATCTTGAATAGATGGGTGATGCGCGACAACCATTGATAACGGCGTAGACCGTGAGCCAGGTGTAATCACGACATGGTCTAATCCACTTTGATATAATTCATCAATGAAATATGAGACATAATACGTATTATTCCCCATAGTCGTCATCACGGTTACCTCCTAAAGCATCCAGCATTGGTGTTAACTTCAAGTTAGTCTCATCATATTCTGCTTTAGCATCAGAATCAGCGACAACACCACATCCTGCAAACAGTTTTATTCGGTTGCCCGCTATCAATCCAGATCGAATGGCCACCGCAAATTCACCATTTAAAGATTGATCAAACCAGCCAATTGGAGCCGCATACCAGCCACGCTCAATGGGTTCATGCATCTTAATAAAGTTCATCGCATCTTGACGAGGTTCGCCTCCTAAAGCTGGTGTTGGATGCAATTTTTTTAACGTATCAAACAGTGTAACTTCTGGTTTTAATTGACCTTGTACAGGTGTATATAAGTGTTGAATATTTTTTAAAGGATATATTTGTGGTTCATTTGGTATATCTAAATGAGTACATATAGGCTGAACAGCTTCACGAATCATATTAACTACATAACGATGTTCTTCTAAGTTCTTTTCGTCATTTAATAGTCGCCATGCTAATAAATCGTCCACATCCATTGTCTCACCACGACTCGTCGTTCCGGCTAAACAAGCAGAATACATGACTTGGTTTGTTACTGAAACCAATCGTTCAGGACTAGCACCGATAAATGCCTCTTCTCCTTGTTCCATAACAAACACATAACTATGCTGTTGCTGATTAGTAAGCGCATATAATAAATCTTCTGTTGGAATCGTCCGATCAAATACCGCTTCAACTTCACGTGCTAATACAACCTTCTCAAGATTAGTTGTTTGAATTTCTTCAATCGCATGAGCAATCATCGACGACCATTGATCAAAGCTCAATTGATCCTGAACTTCTTCAAGTTTTCGTGTCTCTTGAACAAACAGACCAGCCTCATAAATCGCTTCGGTCTCTTGTTCAATTTGATTCAACAACACTTCAATTGAATCATTAGGCGACACTTCTATATGATGAGTTAAGAAATATTCACCTTGTTTAACTGTCAGCATTTGTTTAGCTAAGACGAAATTATTTTCAGGGAATGACTCCCATTCTTTTCGGTGTGGTGTATCAAAAAATGAAAAACCACCAAAGAAAACAGGCCCTACACCTTCTACGTCAAAGTCATGTAGAACATTAATGCTCTCTTTCAATTGATTCAACTGATCCTGTATTGCCAAAAATCGGTCATCCGATGAATCGGTATATAATTCTTTGAAGGTCCCTAAGCCCACAAATGTCAAATCACCTGCAGCATTTGACCAATAGAAACGTTCACCTTTTAAATGAGCAAAATGAGCAAAGAGATTGAGCGGATCAATAGGATTGATTTTTTGTACAATTGAGATGTATGGTGTTTGTTCAATATGTTCTATTTGTTTCAATTGTGCTTCTAATGAAACACGATCTGTTTTAATCATAAACGTTGCCTCCAATAGTATTACAACCAGCATGACAAACACATGCCTACAGACTATTCTATGACTTTTTTTTGAAAACGACAAGAATTACACTATTCAAGCTAATTGACACATGCATATCGTTTATCTAAACTTATTTTAGTATGTTGTAAAAAGAGAGGGAGAAACCATGACACAACAACAATCTGTTCAAGATGCACTTGGGGAAAAATCTGGCTTTCAAATATGGTGGCGTATGTTACGCCCTCACACATTAACTGCATCATTCGTACCTGTTTGGATTGGTACAGCTGCAGCTAGTATGGATACATCCATTCACATTGGATTGTTTTTAGCCATGTTAATTGCCTCTATGTTAATCCAAGCTGCAACGAATATGTTTAATGAATACTATGATTTCGTTAAAGGCTTAGATACAGAAGAATCAGTCGGAATTGGTGGCACGATTGTAAGAGATGGCATTCCACCTTCACAAGTTAGGAATTTGGCCTTTATTTTTTATGGAATAGCCATTCTATTAGGATTTTATATCTGTTTTGAAACAACGTTTTGGATCGCTGTGATTGGGCTTGTTTCCATGTTATTCGGTTATTTATATACGGGTGGACCTTACCCAATCGCATACACACCATTTGGTGAATTATTTTCAGGATTCTTTATGGGAACCGTCATTATCGGAATTAGTTACTTTATTCAAACAGGCAATGTCACCTCAGAAATTGTCTGGTTATCCATTCCTGCAGCCATTCTTATTGGAGCGATTATGTTATCAAATAATATTCGTGATTTAGAAGGCGATCAAGAAAACGGACGTCAAACAATTGCTATTTTAGTTGGACGTCATAAAGCGATTCGTGTTTTGGCATTATTTTTCCTCACAGCACTCACTTTACCTGTTATCTTTATTAGTTTAGGTATGATGCCTATTTGGGGATTATTAACTTGGTTAAGTGGAATTAAAGCTTATAAAGCCTATCAAACGTTCAAACAAAACAATACACCACTTGAAATGATGCCAGCAATGAAATTCACAGCTCAAACCAACACAATATTTGGTATTCTCTTTGGTCTTAGTTTTATTTTAGAGCATCTCACCAATTGGTTAATATAAACATGTATGTTCAATTTGAAAACGGATATCGTAATAAAGGAGGATGACGATGGATCTTCGTCATACATTATTTGAAACGTTACAAATCGACATCCAAGAAGCAGAACCACAACGCGTCGTTTTAACGATGCCTATTAATGAAACCGTTCATCAACCGATGGGCTATTTACACGGGGGAGCTTCAGTTGCACTCGCAGAGTCGGCCGCTAGTTACGGAGCTTTCTTAAATGTTGACCCAGAGCGCTACAATGTCTTTGGACTTGAAATTAATGCCAATCACATTAAGAGTAAACGTGATGGAGTCTTAACAGCCGTCGCTACCCCTATTCACATTGGTCGAATGACGATGGTTTGGGACATTCAAATGAAAGATGAGCATGATCAGCTTATCTGCACGTCGCGTTGTACGATTGGAGTTGTCGAACGGTCTAACAAGTGAGGTGCGTCTATGTATAATCCAATGTGGGAGGAACTTCGGGTCCAACTTATGGAAGAAAAAAATCGACTTGAACAACGGGTAAAAGAAGCAGAAGATCTACCTGCTTTGATCGAAGAATCTGTAGGTGAATTAAATTCTTTAGACGATCAACATCCTGGAGATAGCGGTACAGAATTGTATGAACGGCAAAAGGATCTGACCATGTTTCGGCATGCTAAAGAACAACTCGAAGAAATTGATCACGCATTAAATAAGATGGATGATGGAACTTATGGAATCTGTGAAAAAACGGGTGAACCCATCCCTTTAGAGAGACTACAAGCTATGCCAACAGCTAGGTATACCATTAAACATTCTCATGATGAATTATAAAACGAAGCATAAACGGATAAAATGGATATGACGTGTGAAAGGAAGTGACAACATGTTATACCGTTTTGTCCGTTTTTATTTTCATATCCCTATCTTTTTACGCCTATTATTAACGGTCTTGTGCATCATGCTTTTATTTGGAACAATTATGTACTGGGCAGAGCCACAAGAGTTTACGACCTGGTTTGATGGCGTATGGTTTGCCTTTATTACAGGAGCCACTGTTGGTTACGGAGATTTCGTACCCGAAACAGTCTTAGGTCAACTGCTCACTATTTTACTGATTTTAGCTGGAGGTGGATTATTAACGTTCTATATGGTGACGCTTTCAAGTGGTGCAATTAAACGAGAAGATGATTATAAAAAAGGGGAAGTTGCGTTTCATGGCGAAGAACATATGATTATTGTCGGTTGGAACGAGCGGACGCGTCGACTGATTGAACTAATTGAAACACAGTACGGGAAACAAACCGACCTTGTGTTAATTGATGAAACTTTAGAAGAAGATCCTGTGAATCATACCAATGTTCATTTTATTCACGATGACCCGACCATCGATGATACTTGGGAAAAAGCTAATCTTTCGAAAGCAGATAAAGTCATTGTGACCGCTGATCAAACTAAAATTGAAAAAGAGGCTGACGTCCACACGATCCTTGTCATTCTTACGGTTCGGGGCTTAAATTACGAAATTCCTATTTTGGGTGAAATATTAACCGAAAAACAAAAACGGAATGCTGAACGAGCAGGTGCGACAGAAGTGATTTGTTCAAATGAAACAACGAGTACTTTGTTCTATCATGAATTAACCGGAAATGAATATGTCAAAGCGTTTGACTACGTGATGGCATTGTTGTCACAACAACAATTCATCATCGATTCTGTTTATGATGAATGGATTAATCAATCTATTCTTGAACTATCTGAGATCACTAAACAAGATGGACGATTACTTTTAGGATATATCCGTAATGATGAAATCAAAATTAATCCTGATCCAAATGAACGTCTTCAAGAAGATGATCAAGTCATTATGACGAAAACATTACTGGAGTAATACTTTCTCTACTTCTTGTATAACGATTTCTGCTTGATCTATATAGGATTCATCAATATCGGCATCTGGTTCTTCTGGTGACTGAAATTGATTAAAACTTCCTTGGATGTTACCTGATATACCTTGTTGGTCAGTACCTGCTTCAAATCGATGAACTAAAACAAATGGTGAACCAATACGTACATGTGCATCTTTTTCACCGATGGTTCCTATTTCTGTGGTGACTGGAATTCTGAGAAAAGCGTATTCCTCATCTGTTTGTTCTAATTTATGATCAAAGTAAGCATGATCGTATTCCCAATTGCCTCCAACACTAAAGGCAAAGCGGTTTAAAATCGCTTCTAAGTCTTCAAAAGGATAAGCTTGATTTTCGATACCTGACTGAATTTGTTCCATATAATCACCTCTAACAATTTTTAATCACTCGTAGTATGACCGGATTATCCGTTTTCATAAGTGAGGATTAAAAACAGTAACGTCGGCCTTTAAAAGACCGACGTTTTCTTGGTTTATAGGGAATGACGTAAGATCTGACGAACGTCATCATCGTATAATGTGTTAAAGTTACCAAATGGTCCTCGTTTCATGGCACGATCGACCATTAATTCTAAATTCTTATCATCAATGTCATATTCCGCTAAGTGAGTTGGTCCACCTAAGGAACTCCAGAACTGACGTAAACGATCAATTCCTTGTAACGCTGTTTCTTCATCAGATTTGCCTGTTGGATCAACACCAAACACACGAACAGCTAATTGTTTAAAGCGTTCTGGATTCACTGTTAAATTATGCTTCATCCAGTTAGGGAATAAAATCGATAAACCACCAGCATGTGGAATATCATAAACTGCTGATACAGCGTGTTCAATATTATGTGTCGCCCAATCACCTTTATAACCTGTTTGTAAAATACCATTGAATGCCATTGTACCTGCATACATGATTGTTTCACGATACTCATATGACTCAAGATTATTGATTAATTTAGGAGCCGTTTCAATAATCGATTTCAAGATCCCTTCAGCCATACGATCTTGAACAGGTGCGTTCGTTGGTTGATGGAAATACTGTTCTAACACATGGCTCATCATATCAACTATGCCGTATACCGTGTGGTTTTTCGGTACAGAATACGTATTAACTGGGTCTAAAATGGAGAATAATGGGTATGATAACGGTGAGCCCCAACCATATTTTTCATTTGTTTCCCAGTTTGTAATAACTGCACCAGCGTTCATTTCAGAACCTGTTGCTGCTAAAGTAAGAATCGTGCCTAGTGGTAAAGCGTCTTCAGGTGTTGCTTGTTTCGTAACGAGATCCCAAGCATCACCTTCATACTTAGCTGCTGAAGCAATTGTCTTCGAACAATCAATAACACTGCCGCCACCAATTGCTAAGATGAAATCAATATCTTCTTGCTTACATAAATCTGCACCTTCGTTAACAGTAGATAAACGAGGGTTTGGATCAATACCACTTAATTCAAACGTTTCATAACCGTTGTCTGATAACTTTTTCATAACATTTGTATAAATCCCATTACGCTTAATACTTCCGCCACCATATGTGACAAGAATACGTTTAACACCTTCTGGGATTAAGGATGGTAGTTGCTCTGTTTGGCCACGACCAAATACTAATTTCGTTGGATTGTAAAATGTAAAATTCTCCATATTAATACTCCTTTCAATGTCTCTAATTATTTATTATGTCGTAATAATCCATCAGACGCAAAAGATATACTTTTATTAAAATGCTCACGATTAAAAAAACCTCCAACTAATTGGAGGTTTACTTCTCTAATGACGATAGGTTTGTTCACGATCCTTCGATTGTTCAATCCATTCATTAAGCTTGTCTTTTAAAATGTTGAACCCATTTTCGTCTTGATTATGCTGCATGTCACGAATTTGTTCCGCTCTTGTCTTAGCATGAATTGGACGTGATTGTGTCGCACGAATTGAAAGCGAAAACTTCCCTTCTGAAGGTTCCGCATCAACAACTTTGACATTAATAACTTCACCTACAGACACATAATCATGCACATCTTTCACATAACCATGTGTAATCTCAGAAATATGAACGAGTCCTTGTCTATCATCATCAATTTTTACAAAGGCACCATAAGGTTGAATTCCTGTCACTTCACCTTTAATGATATCTCCTTCTTGTATATTCATGATCGACAACTCCTAAAGCTTTTCTATATCTTCCACTTTTTATCTTAACATAATCACAAACGCCCATTCAAAATTGCCTCGCGCTGTTCATTCAGAATAAATAACAATTTTCCACAAAAAAATTAAAAAATTTTATAAAACCATGTTTAATATTTTTCAAAACGGTTATAACTAGTACTGTAATACTTTCTCGTATTCCCCCTTTGACAAAGCGATTAATCGCTTTGTCTTTTTTTTGCTTTTGAACAAGAATTCGGTGTAACATAGTGATTGAGGAGGGATTTTGAATGACAGAATTTAATGAGAAGACTAACCGAGAAAATACACGTGCAGTAAAATACGAATTCCGAGAAAAACTATTTGAACGTAATGATGTGTTGCCGATGTGGGTCGCTGATATGGACCTTCCTGCTCCACAAGCCATTCAAGATGCGATCATGTCTCGTGCAGAGCATAATATATATGGTTATACCACACATGATGACGCCTTATTATCCACCATCCAAAATTGGTTAGCTAAACGTTATCAATATGATGTAAATACAGACTTAATCTCGTTCTCTCCAGGTGTTATTCCTGCCTTACATGCATTAGTTGAAGCTTTTACAGAAGAAGGCGATCAAATCGTCATTCAACCACCTGTATATCCACCATTTTTCTCTGTAGTTGAGAGTCACGATCGTACTATAGTTGAAAATCCACTCGTTTATGAAAATAATACATATCGAATGAATTTCGATCAGCTTGAAGAGCAATTTAAGCAAGGAGCAAAAGCATTTATACTATGTAGTCCTCACAACCCTGTTGGACGTGTTTGGACTGAGAGTGAACTCAAGCAACTCGCTGATTTATGCGTCTCTTATAATGTTTATCTGTTTTCTGATGAAATTCATAGCGATATTATTTTCTCAGGTCATCAGCACCTACCTGTTGCAGACCTCAATGAAAATATTAGTGCCCTAACTTTTACCATGATGGCACCATCTAAGACGTTTAATATCGCTGGATTACAAGCGTCATTTACGATTAGTCCAGATGAAGAATCAAAGAAAACACTCGATCAACAATTAATGAAACAAGGAGCTGTCATGTTGAACACAATTGCATATACAGCAATGGAAGCAGCCTATCAACATGGTGAACCTTGGTTAGAAGACTTAATTAAACACTTAGAAGGTAATTATGCTTATTTACAAGAACAACTAAAACCAACGAAAGTTAAACCCGTAAAAGCAGAAGGAACGTATTTAATCTGGCTCGATTTCTCTGAAACTGGATTAAATCATGAAGAAATTAAACGAAAATTAAACCACGAAGCTAAAGTCGGCCTTAATGATGGCCAGAGCTTTAGTAAAGAGCACGGTGATCAATTCATGCGTATAAATATTGCTTGTCCACGTGAAATGGTTGAAGATGCTGTTGAACGGCTTGTGAGTACGTTTGGATAAAAGATTAAATAAGCTGCCTCAATATATGAGGCAGCTTATTTTAATTCGGCTATTCTTCTTGATCTTCCTCTACGCCTTCAGCTGGATTATCCGTTTCTTCGTCTTTCTCGCCTTTTGTGATTTCTGCACAAGCAACTCGGTCGCCTGAATCACCAGCGGGCTGGGAAACGCCATCATCTTGGCCAGAATGAATGATTAAAGCTTTTCCGCCATTTTCGTTAAATAAGGATCCCGATCCGTCTTGTAAGGTTGCTTTTTCAACAACATATTCATAAGAAGCTTCTCCGCTCGCTTCCACTTCCATATTCGGCATATCCCCTATATGGTGATCTTCCGGTTGCATTAAACCATGCACTGCCTCTTCACTGTTAGACCAATGTCCACCTGCTGATTCAAAGGTCGGACCTTCACATGTTGGGTTTTCATGTATGTGAATCCCGTGAAAACCTGGAGAAAGACCCACCAGTTCTACTTTTACATTAACTCCATTCGCATCTTCTGATAATGTAGTTTCTCCTACCACATCATAATTAGAATTGATGATGTCAGCTTTATAAACACTAGGGCTCCCCCCACATGCGGTGAGAAATATCATTAAACATAAAAAAATCCACTTCATTCATAACCACCTCATACTTAGTATGGTTAGAATAAAATGGATTTAAACGTCAAGAATCGTTATGTGATGCGTTAGGATCATCGACTCTTGTTTGATCTGGAAAACGTTCTTCTGTCGTTCTCTGTTCTTTATTCGAAACTTTAATAATCCAGCGAAAAAACAAAAACGCAAAGGCTGTAAATATGATTAATGTTATAAGCGCTGGAATATAAGCTGTTTTATCCTCAGGGAAATAAAGAAATTCCATCATAGCGCATACACCTACTTTAAATTCGTCTTTATTCATTATAACAAATCATTAAACAATGCGTATAATGGAATGTTTCAGCTTTATGACAATCTAAGCTTTGAATGATTGTAATAAATTAGCCATTTCAATCGCACTCATTGCTGCGCCGTAACCGTTGTTACCAGCTTTTGTACCAGCACGCTCAATTGCTTGTTCAATCGTATCTGTTGTTAATACGCCAAAGATCACTGGCACACCTGTTTCCATACTGACCGATGAAACCCCTTTAGACACTTCACCACTCACATATTCAAAATGTGGGGTTGCACCACGTATGACAGCACCCAAAGTAATGACCGCATCATAACTACCATGCTCAATCATTTTTTTAGCTGCTAACGGGATCTCGTAAGCACCTGGAACCCAAGCGACTTCAATATCATCTTCCGTTAGACCATGGCGTTTCAAACCATCTAATGCACCATCTAATAATTTTTCATTAATAAAGCCGTTAAAGCGTCCAACGACAATACCGATTTTTAAATTGCTAGCGACTAAATTTCCTTCATATGTTTTCATGATTAAAACCTCCTCGATTTAAAATAAATGACCTAGTTTATCGCGTTTCGTTTCTAAATACTTTTCGTTATCTTTATTAGGTGTCATGTATAATGGAACACGGTCAACAACCTCTAAATCATAACCGTAAAGCCCTTTGATCTTACGTGGGTTATTGGTTAATAATTTCATTTTACGTACACCTAAGTCTTCTAAAATTTGAGCACCAATACCATAATCACGCAAATCAGCTGGATAGCCTAGTTTTTCATTTGCTTCGACGGTATCATAACCTTCTTCTTGAAGTTTATAAGCTTTAAGTTTATTAAGCAAGCCGATTCCACGACCTTCTTGACGCATGTACAGTAAAACACCTTTACCCGCTTCTTCGATTTGATTTAATGCCGCCTCTAATTGCGGTCCACAATCACATCGATTAGACCCGAACACATCTCCTGTTAAGCATTCACTATGTACACGAACGAGCGTGGGTTCAGTTGGGTCAATATCCCCTTTAACCAATGCGACATGTTCACGTCCATCGATATCATTCGTATAAGCGACTGTTCTGAAATCACCGTATGATGTTGGAAGCGACACCTCAACTTCACGGGTTACAAGCTTTTCATGTTTGCGACGATATTTAATTAAATCTTCAATTGTAATGAGCTTTAAATCATGTTCGTCAGCTATCTCTCTTAACTCAGGTACTCGAGCCATCGATCCGTCTTCATTCATTATTTCACATATAGCCCCTGCAGGTTTGCCCCCAGCTAATGTCGCTAAATCAACCGCAGCCTCTGTATGTCCAGCGCGTCGTAACACACCACCATTTTTCGCGATCAAAGGAAAAATGTGGCCTGGTCGTTTAAATTCAGTCGGAACAATATCATCATCAGCTAAACGCATAATCGATTTCGAACGTTCCCCTGCACTAATACCTGTCGTTGTTTCCACATGATCAATACTAACCGTAAACGCTGTGCCATGACTATCAGTATTGACATCAGCCATTAACTCGAGTTGAATTTGATCGGCTTTATCTTGTGTGATTGGCGTACAAAGCAGACCACGACCTTCCTTCACCATGAAGTTAACGACTTCTGGTGTCGTATGTTCTGCTAACGCTACAAAATCGCCTTCATTTTCCCGATTTTCATCATCGACGACAATTACGACCTTCCCCTGTTTCAGATCCTCTATTGCTTCATGAATTGAATCAAACATACTTCCCCTCCTATTCATTTAAGAAACCCGCTTCACGTAGAGTTTCTAGTGACACACCCTGTTTCCCACTATTTTCACTGGGCATCATTAATTGATACACGTATTTCATTAACATATCACATTCAATATTCACGAGATCTCCCGGTGATTTTGATGTCAGTATCGTTGCATCTTGTGTATGAGGAATAAGCGAAATGGTTAAAATGCCATTTTCAATTCCAAAAATGGTCAGAGACGTCCCATCAATACTTACGGAACCTTTTAACATCATATACTTAGCTATATCTTCGCCCACATTAATATAAAAATACTCAGCATTGTCTTGCGTTTCGCGCCCCGTAATTTGACCGACACCATCGACATGCCCTGATACAAAATGACCACCAAAACGGCCATTTGCTGGCATGGCTCGCTCAAGATTGACAGTCGACCCTTGTTTCAGACCTTTTAACGCTGTCTGATGAAAGGTCTCTGGCATCACATCCGTATTAAAAGACGTTTCTGTAAAATTAGTAACGGTTAAACAAACGCCATTCACAGAAATGCTGTCTCCCAGTTGTACATCTTGAGTAATTTTGTTAACTCTAATCGTTAGTTCTAGTGATTCAGCCCCTTGTTGAATTGACTGAATTGTCCCTACTTCTTCAATAATCCCTGTAAACATTAAGCGTCCTCCTCGTGTTGCGGTTTGGCGACAACTTTAATATCTGGTCCAATCATGTCGACGCTATGAAAAGTCACGTTCACGGCATCAGCGACATAATCAAAACCGAGTTGATTATAAAATACTTTGCTCAACTCACCACCAATTAATTTCGGCGCCATATATAAATGTATTTCATCAAATAATTGATGTTGAATAAATTCGGAATGAATGGTGGCACCACCTTCAACATAGACACTCATTAATTTCGCGTCGGCTAATCGTGATAATAACGCTTTTAAATCGATCTGGTCTGTATCCATACGCCACACACTGACATAATTCAAAGCATTGAATTGTGCTTCTTGATCTTCGTCAGCTTGCTTACCACAAACCACAATTGTATTCGCTTGTTGATCAGTTAAGACATGAGTATCTAACGGAATGGCTAACTGTGTATCGAGGACGATACGTGTTGGATTTAATCCACCGTGGGGCAAACGGGTAGTTAAATGAGGATCATCTCGTAAAACGGTTTGGCTGCCAACTAATATGGCATCATGTTGATGTCTTTGAGTGTGGACATCATGACGTGCTTCTTCACTCGTAATCCATTTGCTATCACCACTATTAGCAGACGTTTTACCGTCCATTGAAACAGCCGTTTTAAGCGTCACAAATGGTTTCTTATATATCATAAAATGAAAGAATTTTTGATTAATCTGCTGCGCTTCTTGTTCAAGTAAGCCGACTTCAACCTCGACTCCTTCATCACGTAACCACTTCACACCATTGCCTGCAACTTTCGGATTCGGGTCTAATGTCGCGACATAAACCTTCTCAATCCCTGCATCAATGATCGCTTTCGCACATGGTGGTGTCTGGCCATAATGTGAACACGGCTCGAGTGTAACAAACATGGTCGCACCTTTTGCCTTTTCACCAGCTTGCTCAAGCGCATAGACTTCAGCATGTGGTTGACCTGGCACTAAATGAGTACCTGTTCCAACCACAACACCATCTTTAATAATGACGGCACCTACAGACGGATTCGGTCGCGTTTGGCCTATAGTTAACCGTGCTAATTCAAGTGCATGTTGCATGTAAAATTGTTCGTCTTTCAATCGTTAACCCCCTTTACCTTACACAACCGGATTAACGATCTGATCCTTCTCCCATCCAGACTTTAACTGTCGGTCCTAGATTCTCACTAGCTCCACCGCATGAAGCGGGTCGCGGACTAAGGCTTCATCAGCCGTCACCGCCGGTCGGGAATTACACCCTGCCCCGAAGTTTAAAACCATTTATTCAATTTAATATTATAGGTTATATTTCTAACCAACTTTCTGTCCATTATTATACAACATTCGCTTTTCGAACGCTATTACTTGGTTTTGAAGAAAAGATCATTATGGCGATAGCTCTTTCAATTCATTCATAACCTCAGAAGGTATTTCTTCTATATTTGTAATTTCCATTCTGTCATGACCAGGATCTGTTGTGATGATATATGATCTGTCACCAAAATCAATCGCCGTTAATTGCATAAGCCTAACTTCGGGATGATTTCGGATGTAGTTAAGGTCTTCTTGCTGTAATTGGATATTCACACTATCAGATGACAACTCCTCAACTTCCGTCACATTATCCGACCCCTTAATCGACATGTATAAATCCCAAGAGCTTTTCGGCGTTAAATAAAAAATATAGTATCCAATCATAATTGCTAAACAAATAGCCAAAGTGATGGTCAAAATTTTTAAGTTCCTATACCTCTTTTCCATAAGTTCTCCCCTCTTATACAAATAATTTTGTGATTTGATACTAACATATTTTGTAACTTCTAACGACTTAGTTAAAGAGTGGATATTTACATATATCCCCATAAAAATTCAATACAGTCGATTATATCTCAAAGAAACCTTATTTAATTGCAAATAAAACACCAACTAAAAAATCCTTGTTTAAGAGCTTAACTTATTGGGAAAAGAACAACTAGACACGTTAAAAAGGAGTGATTACATGGATATCAAGAAAGTACTCAATCAACTAGAACATTATCAAACAGAAGCACCAAATCGTGTTTTTTCAATGTATTTAAATACTGACCCGTCTGACCAAGATCAACAAGGTGGCGAATGGAAAATACATCTAAAGAATGGTTTAAACAATTTTGAAACGTATCTACAAGATGACAGCTCTGAAGAAAAGCGTAATTTCTGGGCTGTTAAAGATAAGGTTGAGAATTTCATTGAAGAAAACCGTCTAAACTTGAAGAAGAGTGTGATTATCTTCGCAACAGGTGAAGGTGATGTATGGTTTGCTGATACATTACAAATGCCTGTCGAAACAGAATTCCATTGGGAAGACGAACCTGTTCTTGGACAATTAAAACAATTACATGAGACATTCCCGAAAACAGGAATTATTTTAACTCAGAAAGATCACATCAAAATCATCGATGCTGAGCTAGGTACAGTTAAAGATACTGTTTTTTATGAATTAGACTTGAATACGGAAGATTGGAGACAACACCAAGGACCTCACCAAGCAGATTCTAACTTAGGTTCTGGTGGTGCGAAGTCATCGAAGAAAGATGAGCTCGATCAACGCTTTGAAGAAAATCGCTCTCGTTGGTATAAATCCATTGCACCGAAACTCGATAAATTAGCTAAAGACTATGAGTGGGCTGAGATTTATATGGTCGGCGATAGTGATGAAGTTGATGAACTTGAAGCTAATATGAATAAATCTGTTACAGGTGAAATCAATAAAAACTTACTCGATTCTGACGAAATGAGCGTTCTCAACGAAGTCAAGGGTCAATAGAGTTTCACACCAAAGGTTTCAATCATTTTCTCATATTTGATTGGAACCTTTTTTAAATTGAATTAAAACTCGATGATAAATCCACCTCACTCGATGATATTTACTAAATCGCGATGGTAAATCAATCAACCTCGATGATATTGCTTAAATCCCGATGGTATTCAGTATTAAGCCGATGATAAGCAATAACAATTCGATGGAAAACGCTCGCCAATCAGTCAAGTCCATAATTATGTGTAAAATACATGGCAATGAAATTCAACTCTTGTCATTGATTATTTATGTGTTATCGCGATGAGGTGGGGATGG
>NZ_JAUSTQ010000019.1 GCF_030812915.1 Alkalibacillus salilacus | reverse complement strand
CGCCATCCCCACCTCATCGCGATAACACATAAATAATCAATGACAAGAGTTGAATTTCATTGCCATGTATTTTACACATAATTATGGACTTGACTACTTGCTCGATGGTATCGCTCATGAACTCGATGGTAAATCACGCTCATACAATGCTGAATCGCCAAACAGTCAGAGCAAAAACTTACATACAAAAACCTGCACACCTATTTTCAAGCGTGCAGGTCCATTTATTACTTCTCTAACATTAAATATTGATACAACTTGTAGTCAATTTTACCTTCAGGTTGTTCGCGTTCTTCAAAGTTTTCATTATGAATATAACTTGCAAGTGCATCATAAAAAGTTCGGTCGGTGACATCCGTTGCGTCGTGTAAATAATTTAGTTGAGTCAGACGTCGAACGATTTTTTCGCGTAAATCATCATCAATGTCGACAATATCTTCTTCATTGGTACGTGTGAAATACAATTGATGTAAACGGAAAATGCGTTCCAATTCTTTAATTGGTGTAACGTGATCATCAACGCGCACATCGACCATGCGATCATTATAACCGCCATATCCACCTTTTTCTTTCACAACAAACAGTGCCGCTGATTGCTTACCACGACTGTCCCCACCTGCATGTTGACCTTCTTTCAATGCATGTAATAATCGCTCAACTAATGGTTCCCCAGCTTTCTCTTCAAAACCGCGACCCATTGCATTAACAGTCTCTTCACTCACTAAAATATTGCCTTGCGCGCTATAATTGTCGCCGGTTTTGCCACCAGCCCAATCGTAACAGCCGTCACCCGTGAACGTTGCGACACCACCATTCGCATCAATAATTGCAGCTTGGCGCATAGCTTGATCAGGATCTTTTGATGTCAATTCATCCAAAGCTTCCTGTGCTGACTTCCCTTCTTTTAACAACGCCAATCCTTCTGGCCCATATGCTGTATTAGCCATTGATTGCGTGGCGATCGCACCTACTCCTGCTTCAGCCCATGGAACCACGGCACCTACGCCTAAAAATTTCGATTGAACAGCGATGCCAAGCTCGCCAGTTTCAGGATCACAACCGACGATTGAAAATGTTGCTACGAGATCATTAGGAATCTTTGTCATGATAATGCCTCCTCAAAATAATACGGTTTTTGCTTGAACAATAAACTAACACCTATAAAAGCTATGCAAGATAACACGACAGGTATGGTTACCGCGTGAACCCCTAATAAGTCACCATACGTCTCGTTATACTGATAAATCGCTATATAAGAAACAATACCAACTAACATAGAAGCAATTGCACCATGTTTATTCGCATATTTCCAATACAGTCCGAAAATAATCGGCCAAATAAACGCTGCTTCCAAGCCTCCAAAGGCAAATAAGTTTAAATAGATTAGTAGATCGGGCGGATTAATCGATAATAAGAAAACAATAATGCCTAAGAAAGCCGTAAATCCGATACTGACCTTCTTTACATGACTACGTGACGCCTGTGGTCTGAAATAATTGATGTATACGTCTTTCACGACAGACGAACTCACGAGCAATAACAGTGAATCGACTGTCGACATCATCGCCGCAAGTGGTGCAGCCAATACGATTCCAGCAACCCATGGCGGAAGCGTTTCGAGTGCAATCATAGGAATCACTTGGTCCGCGACTTCAATACCCGGTAAAACTGGACGAGCGAAGACACCGATTAAGTGCATATTAAGCATGATCACACCGACCACGACTGTCCCGATCATCAATGCCCGGTGCATCGACCGAGCATCACGATACGACATCGCCCGAACGGCCACTTGTGGAAGTCCGACAACGCCGACCCCCACTAATATCCAAAATGACGTCACATAGGCTGCGTTTAACTGCCCATCATGCCCAAAAGGTGTGACCAAATTGGGGTTAATCGTCGTGAGATCATTCATGATGCTCGGAATACCGCCGCCTGCAACGACAACAGCAATCAGTAAAATAAATGTGCCGACGAACATGATAATTCCTTGTGTTGCATCTGTTACAGCGACGGCACGAAAGCCACCAATGATGACATAAACGAGAACAGCTACAGCAAATAAGAACAACGCACCTAAATACGGCAAACCTGTGATCGACTGAATTAAATGGGCACCGCCGATCCACTGAGCAGCCATCGCCGAAAATAAAAAGATGACAATACTAAGAGCTGAAATAATTACGACGGTTGAGCTCTGGTAACGTGTTTTTAAAAAGTCAATTAACGTGACTGACTGAAAGCGTCGAGTAACGATAGCAAACTTTTTGCCCAAGACAAGTAATATAAAATAACCTGTCGCTACTTGGGTCATCGCAAGAAGCACCCAACCAAGGCCAATCGTATAGGCAGCACCTGGCCCACCAAGAAAGCTCGAAGCACTTCCGTACGTCGCTGCCATCGTCATCGCGAGTACTAACCCGCCGAGTTCGCGACTACCGAGGAAATAATCACTGATAAACGATGTGGATTGGTTAAGTTTTCGGTTCGACCAAATGCCGATTAAAAAAATGACAGCTAATAATAACAAGAGCGGAATCAAGACTTGCCAGTTCATAAATCATCCCGCCCTTCCTCGTCAAACGGCATATCTTTCAGCACAAATTTAACGACGAGAAAAACAAGAGCAATCATCACGAATAACCCAGCGATGCAACTCCAGAAAAACCATGCCGGAAATCCTAGTATGTATGTGTACTCTTCAGGTGGCTTTGAACCAAGTGTATAAGCAAAACCGTACCACCAGATGATATTGAAGGCTGCTAACGCCACACCAATGAGTGCTTCACGGTGTGCTATGCGAAAACGCCAATCCCCCTTTGGCACACAACCATCCCCCTTCTATTTCTTTACGCTAATCATATTGTATAACAAACTAAATTATAAGAAAATTCTTTCGGTTGATTTTTTGCTTGATTTGACTATTTATTAAATAACCTCACTAACTAATGAAATAACTCGATCGAATTATTTCATTAATTCGGTCAATTATTTCAAAAATTTAAGAGCAGAAAGGAAAACGAGCCGCTTAAAACGACTCGTTCGATCGACTAGCTATAGGATTTCAACGCCTCTTCTAGTAAGTTCCAGAAGCGATCTTGATCTAAGCCTTGTGCAAATTTTACGTTCGGTTCTTGTCCTGTTACACCTAACAGATCGACACATGTCATGCCGTACGCAAATTCACCTTTTGTCTCGATATCAACTCGGACGTCGACTGTATCGAAAATCGACGGATCGATTAAGTAAGCCACAGTACACGCATCATGAATTGGTGCGCCATCGAAGCCAAAGACATCTTTATAGGTTTGCTTAAAGAAACGTAATAATTCAACCACAAACTCTGATACATCATTGCCAACTTTAGAAAAACGGTCAATCGTTTCGTCAGTCGCTTGCGCTTGGTGAGTCACATCTAATCCGAACATCGCAATCGGAACGCCACTCTCATACACAACTTTGGCCGCTTCAGCATCGACCCAGATATTAAATTCTGCAGCAGGTGTCCAATTACCGAACGTGCCGCCACCCATTAAGACAATCTCTTGAATCTTAGGTACGATTTTTGGCTCTTTAACCATAGCCATCGCGATATTCGTAAGTGGTCCTGTCGGTACAAGTGTGATGTCACCATTTGATTCAAGTACTTTTTCGATGATCAAATCAACCGCATGCTTGTCGTGCACCGGTGTTTTTGGAACATCAGGTAAATTCGGGCCATCTAAACCTGAATCCCCGTGAATCGATTCTGCTATTTGTGTTTCCCGAACCATTGGACGATTAGAGCCCTCTGCAACAGCAACATCTAACCCAATAATATCACAGACGCGACGGGCATTTAGTGCTGTCTTATCCACCTCGACATTTCCTGCTACTGCTGTAACTGCTTCAATTTCAATCGTTTCGTTCGCATTGGCCAAAATCATCGAAATCGCATCATCATGGCCAGGATCACAATCTAAGATTACTTTTCGTTTCGTCATGGTCGTCTCCCCCTAAGTCCTTTAACTTTACTTTTTCCTAGTTTACTAGTAAACGGTTTCAAAAGATAGAATATTGCTTTAAAATAAAATTATCACAATAAAGGAGTGGTGAAAATGGAAAATGGTTGCCTTAAATGCGGAAGCCAAGATGCAGACAGCAAAACAGTTTCAATGACAGGAGGCGCCCTTTCAAAAGTTTTTGACGTTCAAAACAATAAGTTTGAAGTCGTTTTCTGTAAGAATTGTGGCTACTCCGAGTTTTATAATAAGGAAGCATCTGCTGCTGGTAATGTCTTTGACTTCTTTTTCGGTGGCTAAATCACTCGTCAGCGTTCATAGCGCTGACTTTTTTTATGTCGAATGGATGCGAATCTCAACTGCGTCCGCTACAATAGTCAGTAGTCAGCACTTGATGTTTTTAAACAATTGCTCTATTTTATTAGATCAATCGGGCGACTTTTGAAATAACCCTACAAAATAATCAAATAAAATAAGGAGTTTATTAGATAACTTCAAATGCTTAGCGAAAGGAGCAGCATCATGAATCGAACCATAATCCGCCCACTATCAACATTATTAATGGGATCTACCTATTTATTATCCGAATTTGTCCAAGCTGAATGGGTAAGTATCCTTGTCAGCTTATTTGCCTTAACAACAATTGTGACTTATATGCCGTATCTAAAGCGTATTCCTTTCATATTAATAAGCGCGTTACTTGGTTCAGCGTTTCTTATCTTTATATTTGGCGACGGGTTATGGGACATGTTTCTCGGTTTAAACACTAACGTCTCTGTTTTAGCGATTTTCATTTTTGTCCCATTATTATCAATCCCGATTAAACAAGGACGTTACTTAGAATATCTAGAAACCGTGTTCAACCACTACATCAAAACCACTGGCCAGCTTTATACCTATGTCAAAATTGCGCTTATGGGCGTAGGTTCAGTCATGAATCTAGGAACGGTTCCAATTATGTATCAGTTAACTGATACAGCGTCGTATCAGCCTTATCGCATGATCAGAGTCCGCGCACTTGGACGCGGTTTCGCGATGGCTTTCATGTGGTCACCCTATTTCATTTCTGTTGCTTTAATTTTATCCTATTTCGACGTTAGCTGGATTCAAATTTTCCCGATTGGTTTATCTATGGCAATCATTGGTGTTTTCCTCGGCATTTTATTTGAAAGAAAGCAATCCATGCCAATCGAAATCAATTCCACTACAACGGACGAAACGATTTCAGTTAAAGAAGCAAAAAGAAAATTAATTGAACTGCTCGTCATCATCCTTTGTTTAACAGCAATAATAATGACGATTGAATATATGGTTGATCTATCCGTTTTAACCATTATCCCGCTCATTGCGATTGTCATCTCAGCTGGTTGGGGGCTCGTCTATGAACGGCCGCGTGATTTAATCAAAAGTTACGGCCAATTCACCCAAGAACGCCTCCCAGCAATGGGCAATGAGCTGTCTCTATTTATTTCTGCAGGTGCATTCGGTGCCGCTATATTAAGTGCAGGGGCTAGCGAATGGATTATTGACTTTATTAATTACTTTGGCATCTCGCACATTTTAGTACTGATCCCTGTACTACTAATCATAGTAAATGTTTTATCATTTATTGGTGTGCATCCGATTATTACGATGACAGCGTTAGCCATTACTTTAAGTGCATCACCTATATTTGCTGATGATCATTTGCTTTTAAGCTTTGGATTACTAGCCAATTGGATGGTATCTGTGATTGGTTCCCCATTCTCTGGGCTTAACTTACTTTTATCCGGTTTAGCTAATAGCAACCCTGTCGCAGTGGGACCACGTAGCAATCTTCTTTTCGCTCTAACATTGTGGTTCGTCTGCTACTTAACCATTTGTGTATTGTATTTTGTTTTATAAAATAATAAGCTCAACCACTTGCATCTTCTCGTTCTATTGTGTAAGAATATACATTATTCTGAATAATATTGAAATGATGACCATTCTCGCATTATGTCATCGTTTTATTTTTACACAAATAAGGAGGGAAATGATCATGGAACAAGCAGAAGTTCGCGATGTATGGAAAGATTGGCGATTACATGTCACCGTTTTATTAATCGTTATAGGAGCTGAACTCGTTGGCTCACACGAATTCGCCGTCGGACCTGGTGTCGTCATCTTATTACCGATGCTTTACGCTATCATTATTGGCATTATGTTATATTTCACGCCCGTCATATCAGAAAAACAATCCGAAAAATCCGAGCCATTGATCGTGCTTGGGGTTGCGCTATTACTCGCAAAAATTGGCGTCATTATTGGCCCAGATCTACCTGAAATTATTGCAGCCGGACCTGCTTTATTATTACAAGAGTTAGGAAACGTCGGTACTGTGTTAATCGCATTGCCTATTGCGATGTTACTCGGCCTACGCCGTGAAACTGTTGGTATGACTCACTCTGTCGCACGCGAGCCTAATGTTGGTCTGATTATGGATAAATTCGGTTTCAGTTCGCCTGAAGGTCGTGGTGTAATGGCTATGTATATTTTCGGTACCGTCTTTGGAGCGATTTTCATGGGATTATTAGCAGGCCTACTCGCAACGATTACACCGATTCATCCATTATCGTTTGCAATGGCCTCTGGAATCGGTAGCGCAAGCATGATGGCTGCAGCGAGCGGATCACTCATTAGTTTATTTCCGGAAATGGAAGGTCAGATCGCCGCTTATGCAGGAGCGAGTAACCTTTTATCCTTATCAACAGGTCTATATGTCAGTATTTTCATCGCATTACCTTTAACTGAAAAACTCTATAAATGGTTTTCCAAAAAGAAACATAAAGATGAGGTGACTTAATATGCTTAAAAACATTCAAGAATGGACATTATTACTTACGGTTTTCGGAGTCGTCACCTTAATCGGCAACTGGATTGGCTATGACATTTTCTCATTTGATGCAATATTAGGCATGATCGTCTTGATCGTGATTTCATTGCTTGGATTTATCACACAAAAACTAGTGCCAATAAATATTCCAAGCGTTGCTTATATTGCAATATACGGTGTATTAATTTCCATGCCATGGACGCCTGGCAGCGAAGTAATTGTGGCTTGGACTTCTGAAATTCAATTACTAGCACTCACGACACCTATTCTTGCTTATGCCGGCATCGCGATTGGCCGCTCATGGACAGACTTCATGAAACTTGGTTGGCGCACGATTGTTGTCGCATCATTCGTATTACTTGGTACCGTTCTTGGATCAGCACTAATTGCCGAAGTCGTCTTAAGAATGCAAGGGATTATCTAAATAAACCCCGTCTACTCAATTCGAATTGAGTTAGACGGGGTTTTTGTGTACATTGAAAGTTAATTGCTACAGCGAATTTTGTTAATTATACAGCGATGTATGTCTGTAATACATCGAAAATGGGCCTCGATACAGCGAAAATTCCCTTTATACAGCGCTTTTTTTATTTCATACAGCGAAATAACACTGTGATACGGTGATATTCCCACTCTCTCATGAAAACACCCTCAATAATTAACCTTTTATCGCACCTTCTGTCATACCTTTTGTAATTCGACGTTGGAAAATCGAATATAAAATGATGACTGGAAGGATCGCAAAGACGAGACTGGCAAATAGCACGCCCCATGCGTTCGTATATTGCGCTTCGTTACTGATGAAGTCAATCGCTAAGGCGAGTGTGTAATTTTCGCTTGATTGCAGGAAAATTAGGGCCATAAAGTATTCATTCCAAAACTGAATGGCGTTCATAATCGTGACTGTAATGATCCCTGACATCGTTAATGGTGTTACGATTTTCCATAAAATGCCGTATGGTGACATACCATCAATCGAAGCTGATTCTTCGAGTGATTTCGGAATCGTACCCATAAAACTTGTTAAGACGAAAATAGTGAACGGAAGTTGCGACATCGCATAGACGACAGACAACCCGATAATACTATCAAGCATGTTAAACTGCGCTAATAGGAAGAATAATGGGATCCAACCTAATACCATTGGAATCATCATTGCTGAAATATACAATGTAAAAAGCATCTGACTGCCTTTAAAGCGAATTCTTTCTAACGCATAAGCTGTCGGCACAGCTAAGACGAGACATAAAGCAGCACCAAGCCCAGTTACTAAGAAACTATTAAATATACTCGTATCAATATTATACTCTGTCCAAGCTGTTACGAAATTACTAAAATTAAATTGCTCTGGAAAGCCCCAGGGGTTCGCATAAATCTCTGCATTACTCTTAAACGCCCCTAAGAACATCCAAAAAATCGGATATAAGACGGCCAATGACCATAAGATCAAGGGCAAACGGATTCCACTTCGTACTAGTCTTTCACCAACGGTACGTTTCACGATTGTCTCCCCCCTAGTACTCTACTCTTTCTTTTCTTAATAGTAGCTGTAATAGAACAACAGTAATAAGTGATAGAACAAGAATCATAACACCAATTGTTGCCCCGTAACCGAAGTTATACTGTGTGAAGGCTTGTTGGTATAAATAAGAACCCATCACGTGTGTGGAGTTGTTTGGTCCACCGCCAGTCATAACCTGTACAATGATAAATGACCCGTTTAATGTTGTAATTACAATATATAAAATCGAAATCTTAATTTGTGGCCAAATCAGTGGTAATGTTACTTTCCAAAACTGTTGCCATTCATTAGCTCCATCGATCTTGGCCGCTTCATAATAACTCTTCGATATGTTGGAGATACCGCCCATGAGTAGTAACATAAACAAGCCAATTCCTGCCCAAATTGAAGGGAGTACTAAACTTGGCAATGCCCAGGTTTCACTACCGAGCCACGGCCGAGTCCACTCTTCTAAGCCAATCATCTCCAGACCAGAGTTCACTAGACCTAAGTTAGGGTTATAGATAAACATCCATAGAATACCAATAACTACGACTGACATGATATTCGGAAAGAAGAAAACAATTCGATAAAACGGTGCTTCTTTAATTTTCAACTGTGTTAAGGCAACGGCAATAAACAACGCCATAATCATAATCCCGATGACTTTGGTTGCAACTAGAAAATAGTCATGCCAAATCGTCGCAGGGATTACCTCATCATTAAATAATTTAACGTAATTATCAAAACCTACGAATTCACGAGTGTTCGATGTTCCTGACCATTCAAAAAAGGAGTAATATAAGCCACTAAATAACGGATATAATGTAAAAATGCTAAACATAATAAAGGTCGGAACCAAACAAAACGCTAAAAATAAGTATTTTTGTTTCTTTGTTTGAACCATGTTTATCACTCTTTTCTTCAGTTTATGTTGTTATGTTTAAAGAAGATTGACGACGTCACCATCGCCAGGTTGAAAAGAGCCTCATCTTCGTTATGTAGAAATTGTATGGAATGTAGCGGGGCTACATTCCATACATTTGTTATTCCTGTCCTTCTCGATACTCAGCTGCTGCTTCTTCAGCTTCTTGAATAAATTCTTCTGCTGTTATGTTACCGAGTAATAATGATACGAGTGAGTCACTGATCGGTGTTTCAAGGTCAGCACTCATTGGATGCGGTTTATAGAAGATCTCAACTTGCTCTGGATCATTAATCATTTCGTTCGCTTGAATTAAATATTCTGGAACATTTTCGTTGTTCGCTAAGTCAACACCTTCTAAGTTCATAATCGCACCAGTATGCTCAGAGAATAACTCTGCATATTCACGTGTGAAGACAAACTCAACAAATGCTTTAGCCGCTTCAGGGTTTTCAGCCTCTTCAGCAATCGCAAGTGGTCTTAAGTCTGGGACAATCGCCATTGGTTCATCTTCTGGGTTCATTGGAGATGGAATGAAACCATACTGTAAATCTTCTGGCTTGTCGCCTTCCATCTCATTCGGTAACCAAAAACCAACTGGAATAAAGGCATTGTCACCAAGTAAGAAGTTCATTTGAGACTGTGTATGGTTAAGTGCACCTAGGCCAGAATCAACATAGCCTGCATCAACCATTTCTTCAACATTACTCATGATTTCTTCGGCTTCTTCTGTTTCCCAAGCACCTTCTGCACCTTGGACGATGTCAGCTAAAAGCTCGTTACCGCCGTGAGCTGCAAAGGCAGGGTACAACATACCACGTGAGAAGTAATAAGGGTGTTGTCCTGTCGTAACAAACGGTTCAATATCTTCGTTTTCCTGAATCTCACCCATTGTGCTCATGAAGCTTTCGAAACCTTTAGGTACTTCATAACCGTTCTCTTCAAAACGGTTCATATCATACCAAGTTCCCCATGCATCAAAGACTAATGGTAAGCTGTATAGTTCGCCGTCATATGTTGACGGTTCAGCTATAAAACTATCGACTAATGAAGAACCATCTTCAAGCTCAATGCCCTCAGCCCATTCAGTTAAATTCATTAGCTGATCGTCTTCAACCATTTGTGTTTCACTAGATCCTGCACCATCAATATAAACAACATCAGGTGGATCGCCAGAAACCCAGCGCGAACGCATTTCTTCGTTAATATTCGGTCCAGCGTGTTCTGTTACGCTCACATCTGGATATTCCTCTTCGAAGTCAGAAATCACTTCTTTCCACCAAGAATCACCATAACCACCAACGAAATATTGGATTTCTAATTCACCACTAATTTCGCCATCAGATGACCCTTCGTTACTGCTGTCTTCGCTGCTTCCTTCATCACTGGAAGACTCCTCTTCATCCGAGGATCCGCCTTCATCAACTGGTGCTTCATCTGGTGCACATGCATACATTAGCATTGCTAGAAGCATCAGCATTAACACAAGTCCAAATTGCTTTTTCAACAATCCATTCACTTGGTTCTCCCCCTTGTGATTAAAATTATTATTTGAAACGCATCTGAAATATTTATTTTAGATGCGACTTCATCCACTAATCATTGTTTCGCTAATTTAATAGCCTCTCGCACATAACCATCACTTTCATCTAATGCCTGATTGGCTGTTTCATAATCAACGCCGCCTTTTAACATGACAATAGCTGGCTTGACATGATTATTTGTTTTGGCCAATGTCTCCTCCGCCACTTCATAGGTGACTTCTGCAATATCCATAATGATTCGTTTCGCCCGGTCGCGTAATTTCACATTATTAGCTTGCACATCGACCATTAAGTTTTCATAGACTTTACCTAACTTAACCATCGTCGTTGTACTAATCATGTTAAGAATCATTTTATGAGCTGTCGCAGCTTTCATTCTGGTCGAACCAGTTAAAACTTCAGGTCCAACGACCACATCTAAGGTTTGATCCGTTAATTGACCAATTTCTGAACCCTCATTACACGTAAGCGCTACTGTAAATGCGCCTTGTTCCTTTGCATGTTTGACGGCACCAATCGGATAAGGCGTTCGCCCACTTGCTGTAATCCCTATAACTACATCTGATGGATTAATTTCTTTAACAGCTATGTCTTCTTTACCCTGACTTTCCTGATCTTCGGAGCCTTCTGATGCTTGGAAAAAGGCATCGACACCTCCAGCCATAATCGTTTGCACCATTTCAGGCGGTGTCATAAACGTTGGCTGGCATTCTGATGAGTCCAAGTAACCTAGGCGACCACTCGTTCCAGCTCCTACATATATTAATCGACCTCCTCGCAGTAATCGTTGGTAAATAGCTTCCACGACTTGATCGATGACCGGTAATACGGTTTCGATTGCTTGATGAATTTTAGCATCTTCTTGATGAATGGTTTTCAAAATGTCATATGTATTTTGCTTATCAAGATTCATGCTATTAGGGTTTCGCTGTTCAGTTGTTAATGAAGATAATTCCATGTAGCCCATTCCCTTACCATTGATTTAATAAAGCGCTTTCAAAGTTGTGATAATTGACTGAAAATTTATAATTATTATAACCCCATTAATTCCTTGTGTCAATAAAGTCTTTTGTTTTTGAAATAATATTTCAGATATAAGAAATAAAAGTTGCTGAATGTCTATCAAATGGATTCAACAACACGCTGTCACATTAATTAATAAAGCATGCTATAATAGACGCATTAAAAATTTGGAGTGAGGTTTGTGCTAGAAAGACTTAAGGTCATTTACCCTAATTTAACGAGTTTGCAAGAAATAGATTCGGATTATGTGACTTTTAACATAAGCGGCATTTTATATGGCATTCCTAACGAGGATATCAGTGATGAAGCCTATCATCTGATTAAAGCCTTAGCGGAAGAAGAACCACATAATCAGCACATTTGGCAACAGTATTTCGAAAACGTACGACCAGATCATCCATCATCACCAGGTTATTTTCGGTTTATTGCCTTTAAGCAAACGGCAGATGCCTTATCAGCTATTGAGGACGTTTTAAATAAATCTTTAATTATTCTTTTCAACCAACAAGGAATCACCATTGCGCTAGAATTATTAGACAATGGCGAAGAACCACTAGATTTCCATGACGTCATTGATGTCTTATCCAATGACTTGGACTTTAAAATGATGATCTTTCAAACTGATGTGCACGACAATCTCGAAGAAGGTCCGAATATCTATCAGTGGTTAAAACTTATAATCCCTACATTATTCCAGGACAACAAACAAGTTGTCATGAAACAAAATGATACCTTATTACCTTTTCTAACTGATTCATTAGATCGAGCAGGTCAACAATTTTTCAAACAAAGTATTTTACGTGATGCTATTGATGACGAGCCTCTACTTGAAACGATCGAAGCAGTTATAGAGCATCAGCTTAATGTGTCTTCGGTTGCCAAAGCACATTACATGCATCGAAATACCGTACAAAAACGTATCGATAAATTTAATGACTTGACTCAATTAGACATTAGACACTTCGATGACGCGCTAAAAGCTTATATCGCCATTAAATATTTATAAGTCTCTTTTAATATAAGAAATCGCTTCACGCGTTTCGTCAATGTATTGCACAGACTGCTCATATTGTTGCGCAGCTAGGCTCATAAATAACATATCAATGACATGTAGTTGTGCCATACGAGATGAGGTTGCTCCACTACGAAACGTTGCTTCACGTGCTGCCGAAGTATGTAGATTAATATCCGCTTGATCAGCCACTTTTGACTTGCCATATTTCGTCACACTAATCGTCTGAATGCCCTTCTGCCTCGCTAACCCAAGGACTTTGGCCACTTCTGCTGTCTCGCCTGAGAACGATAAACCAACGACCACATCGTTCTCGTCTTTGTTCGCAACCGTCGTCGCAGCCATATGTAAATCGGAAAATGAATGCACATGTTTATTAATTCTTACAAATTTTTGCGCGGCATCACTTGCAGCAATATATGAGGCTCCAAAGCCCACAAATGTAATCGACTCCGCATTGATAATCGCTTTTACCGCACGTTCCAATTCTTGCTTATCCAAAACATCAACCGACTCTTTAATCGTCTGAATCGTATTAGCGGTTACGGTATCAATGACGCTCGCAGTATCTTCATTCGGTTTAATGTCACGGTAATCGGTTGAGCCATTACCTTGTTGGAGATCACCTGCAACGCGTAGTTTTAATTCTTGAAAACTTTTAAAACCAATTGACTTACACATTCGAATGACGGCTGCACTACTTGTTTGACTGGCCTTACCTAATGAAGCTGCTGTCATTTGAATGGCTTCTTCAGGGTGCTGAATCATATAATCGGCAATTTTGCGTTCTGAATTAGGCAAAAAACCGACCATTTCCTTTAAAATCACCAAACCACCTTTTAATTCCGACACACGCCTCCATCCTTTCATTTAACGAATTTAACACAGATGTATTCCGTTGTTGAAATTGTGATCCGCTTTCGGTGGACGCTTTCGCCCATAGGGCACAAGTGCAACATCTGCTCAATCTCATTACGTTCGTTTTTCACAGTGTTTTCTATGCAGGGGCACGGCTCGAGCCAGGCTACTACATCGAACAAGCTTCTTTGGAACTTGCACCGAGGAAGCCTACTTCGAAGCGTTACGAGAAGACGCAGGTGCATCCCTCGGCCCAAAAAGCGTGGCCTTCGGGGTCTCGGGACACGTTCTGTTCCCACTGGAGTCGCCACCTTCGCTACTCACAATTCAACAACTAGTTAAGTATTACAATATAATAGTAGATTAAAATTTTAATTGAATAAACATTATTCAACTTCACTCACATAAACGGTTACATCGGGGTGATGATGTAAGACACTCGCGGGAAATTGTTCGTCAATCTTGCCTTCCATTAAACGATTAAACGCATGTTCTTTCCCTTGTCCACTAACCATTAAAATAATTTTCTTAGCTTCCATAATTGTCTGAATACCCATTGTTATGGCCTGAGTCGGTACATCGTCAATCGATCCAAAAAATCGAGCATTCGCTTGACGTGTCGTTTCAGCCAAATCAACGATATGTGTCCGTGAATGAAATGACGTCCCAGGTTCATTAAAACCAATATGTCCATTATGACCGAGTCCAAGAATTTGTAAATCAATCGAACCTTTTTCAGCGATTAATTGCTCATACCGATCACACTCAGTAGTTAAATCTTGCGCCTGACCATCAGGTATATGACTCTCTTTTACTGGAATTTCAGAAAATAAATGGCGCTCCATAAACGTTCGATAACTTTGCGGATGATTAGGAGAAACCCCTACATATTCATCTAAATTAAATGTTGTCACATGAGACCAATCGGGTTTGGAATGACGAATCGATTCATAAAACCCAACAGGAGTACTTCCAGTTGCTAAACCTAATACGGGATGCTCTTGCTCTTTAACAAATTCTTGCACATAATCAGCGACAGATTGACTCATCGTATCATAATGTTCAGTTCTAATCACGTTCATAGGCTTTCACACCTTTACAATAAGTTGCATACACCGTTAATTCACCATCAACTAAGACGAAATCAGCATCTTTACCAACAGCAATGCTGCCTTTCTCGTTCCAAACGCCGTACTGCTTAGCTGGATTGACTGAGGCCATCTGGATGACATCATGAATAGAAGCTCCAGCAACGTCCATCATACGTTTGACCGCTTCATTCATCATTAAAACACTACCAGCAAGCGTGCCATCACTTAATGTTGCTTGACCATTCGCGACAGTCACATCTTGCCCACCTAATGTATAAGTTCCATGGTCTAACCCTTTAGCTCGAATACTATCTGTGATTAGCGTGATCTTTTCAGGGCCTAACATGTCATAAAGTAACTTTAACATGGGGTCAACGACATGAATCCCGTCTGCTATAAGTTCACTTTGTAAATCATCAAGTAATGCAGCCGCACCCACTGCGCCAACTTCTCGATGATGAATGCCGTTCATTGCATTACATAAATGGGTTAATTGACTTAAACCATGCGTTCTTGCCAAGCGAATTGTTTGATAATCAGCATCAGTATGACCAGCTGAAGCGACAACGGCATGATCATTTAACAATCGCATGACGTCATTGGCGCCATCTAATTCTGGCGCTAGAGTCATAGTCTTCACCACACCTGATTCAAGCCATTTCCTTACCAATGTCACATCGGGCAAACGAATATGTTCTGCTGGTTGAGCGCCTTTTTTTTGTTCATTAATAAATGGTCCTTCAACGTGAGCCCCAAGAATCTCAGCTTCACCTTTGTTTTGGTCATAATCAGCGACCGTTTTTAATGCTTGTTCGATTTGGGAAGATTCACTTGTTAGCGTTGTCGGTAAAAAAGAAGTCGTTCCTTCTCGTGGTAAAGTTTGAGCCATCACCTTCAGCGCTTCACTCGTCCCATCCATGACATCAACACCATTGGCTCCATGAATATGCGTATCAATAAAACCTGGAAGCATGTTTAGTCCACGTCCATTAATGGCTTCTTCATCTTGAATTGCTTCCTCATGAACACCTATAATTTTACCATTTTGCACCTCAATCGAACCGTCTTCAATTGTTTCCTTTTCAAGAAAGATTCGCACATGATTGATGATCATAAAAAGACCACTACTTTCCGTCATGATTTAAACATATATTTTAAAATTTTTATTTTTTGATGTAATTTTATTTTAACATATCGTTTTTCATATTATAATAAATTCAAGAACTTTTCTAAAAATTATCCAGAGAGGTTACGATGTCTATGACATGGATTCAAGAGATTCGACACATTGTCGGCGAGGAGTATGTACAAACGAAGCAATCCTCTTTATTGTCGTACGCTTACGATGCGACGCCGAATTTTAATACTAAACCTGAGGCTGTGGTGGCCCCAGCAAGTGAGCAAGAAATTAAAGAAATCGTTACGGTTTGTGCTAACTATCAAATACCTATTGTGCCACGAGGATCTGGTACAAATTTAGCCGCGGGCACGACACCAACTCAGGGCGGAGTTGTTTTGCTATTCCATCGAATGAATCGGATTCTCGAACTCGATGAAGACAATTTAACTATCACCGTACAACCAGGTGTAATTACAGGGGATATTTGCGAGGCTGTTGAAGCCAAAGGGTTATTTTACCCGCCAGATCCTAGTTCGATGAAAATCTCGACAATTGGCGGTAACATTAATGAAAATTCCGGTGGCTTACGTGGCTTAAAATATGGTGTAACTAAGGATTACGTCCTCGGAGTTAATGCGGTTATCGCAAACGGAGATGTGATCCAAGCAGGTGGGAAAAACGTTAAAGATGTCGCGGGATATGACTTGACCAGTTTATTCGTAGGATCTGAAGGAACTTTAGGAATCATTACAGAAGCAACACTCAAGCTCGTTCCATTGCCTGAGTCGAAACAAACATTATTAGCTTCTTTCGATTCGATCGAGCGCGCGGCTGAAACCGTTTCCAAAGTGATTGCTAATAAATTAACGCCTGCAACATTAGAATTCATTGATCGAGCGACGATTCAAGCCGTTGAAGATTACACGCACGTCGGTTTACCAACAGATGCTGAAGCAGTGTTGCTGATTGAACAAGACGGACCGCCATCTATTTGCGAACATGATATTCAACTCATCCAAAGCATTGCGATCGAACACGAGGCCATCTCGACTCAAATCGCTGAAACAGAAGAACGAGCGACTGAATTACGAGAAGCAAGGCGCAGTGCACTATCAGCCTTAGCCAAACGGAGTCCAACGACGATCTTAGAAGATGCGACTGTCCCCCGTTCTGAAATCGCGACGATGGTCAAAGCAATTGAGGCGATTGCCTTAGAGCATGACGTCAAGATTGCGACATTCGGCCACGCGGGTGATGGCAACTTACATCCTACTTGCATGACGGATTTACGTGACAAAGACGAATGGGAGCGCGTTGAAGCTGCATTCGCCGCCATTTTCCGAAAAGCGATCGACTTAGGGGGTACCATCACAGGTGAACACGGCGTTGGCGAAATGAAATCACCTTACTTAGCTTGGAAAGTTGGTGATGAAGGGATCCAGCTTATGAATCAGATTAAACATGCTTTCGATCCCGATCAAATTATGAATCCAGGCAAAATATTTCACCGTTCAGGAGGTGAGGTCGATGAATGAAGCGATCACTCAAGCCTTTCAGGAACGAATTAGTGAAGATGATTTACTCAATTGTATGAAGTGTGGCTTTTGTCTACCAGCATGTCCGACCTATGTCGAGACCCAAGATGAAGTCCACTCGCCTCGCGGTCGGATTTCACTCATGATGGCGGTTCGAGACGGGGAGATTGATGATGTTCATGAAGTCGAGGAATCGCTGAATGTTTGCTTAGGATGCCGAGCTTGTGAACCAGCTTGCCCAGCTGGTGTCAATTACGGGGAAATGTTAGAAGAAGCACGAGCGATTTTTTACGAACATAAAGATGTTCCGCTTCAAGAAAAAGCTTTACGCAAAACGACATTGAATATGCTTTTTACCGATCAAGAGAAGATGGGTAAAGCCACGAGTTTATTACGGTTTTACCAACGTTCTGGCTTACAAAAAACAGCACGAAAATTAAAAGTCATGAACTTTTTCCCTGACCATATGCAACAAATGGAACGCGTCTTACCCGACGTACCGAAACGCTCGAAACAGTATCGTGAAGTTACTTTTCCAAGTGAAACGGCTCATACAAAAGCAACTGCTGCTATGTTCAAAGGATGCCTGATGGATACACTATTTCACAAGACAAATCAGTCTACGATTACGTTGTTAAATCGAGCAGGTTGCGATGTCGTCGTGCCTGATACACAGGGTTGTTGCGGAGCCTTACACGGTCATAGCGGGGAAAAAGCGGGTGCTAAAGAATTGGCGAAGCAAAATATTCAGGCATTCGAACAAGCAGACGTCGATTATATCATTACCAATGCTGGCGGTTGTGGCGCATTTTTACATGATTATGATCATCTATTAAAAAACGATCCTGAATGGGCCGAGCGAGCAAAAGCCTTCACCGATAAAATTGTTGATTTTTCGACCGTCTTAATGAAACTTGATTTTGCGAATGAAATGCCTTTAAACATTGATCAGCAAATCATCACCTATCAAGATTCGTGTCACTTACGGAATGTGTTAGGCGTTGCCGATGCACCGCGAAAGCTTATCCAAGCGATCGAAGGCGCTCACTATATTGAAATGCCACACGCCGACCAATGTTGTGGGTCAGCAGGCATTTATAATTTGACCCAACCTGACATGTCGATGCAAATTTTAGATCATAAAATGGAAAACGTCGACACAACACGGGCAACCACGATCGTGACGACGAATCCAGGCTGTTTATTACAAATGAAACTTGGCATCGAACGAACCGAACAAACAGACACGATGCACGCTGTTCATTTAGCCGATCTATTATTAGAAGCCATATCGACTGATGGATGATTTGAATTCCGCTTGAACCGTTACACCAGCATCTTGTAAAGCCGCAACGACAGCGCCGACAACAGGTTCACGTTCGAGCATTTTAACAGGTGCAGACAATTGATGATTAAGTATTGTTGGTAAAACATCACGTCGTTTAAATACGCCACCAGCTAAGACGACTTCTTGATTATGTTTGAAATGACGGTTTAACATCGTCTGCACCGACAACGTAAGATCATCGGCAGCTTGCTGAATTAAACGAATCGCTAAAGCATCCCCTTCATCATAAGCTTGAAACACTGGGCGCGTTAATTTAGCGATCGATTCACGGGGACTCGGTGATTCATAAATATACGGGATTAAATCTGGCACGTTTTGAATTTGGGTATGAACTAAAATATGTCTTGTGATCACATCTGCTTCCATTTTACCATCATAAGCTTGAAAAATAGCTTCTAAAGCAGACTGGCCGATCGCATAGCCACTTCCTTCATCACCAAATAGATAGCCCCAACCACCAATTCGAGCGGTTTCGCCAGTTTCATTTAGACCAAACGTAATCGAGCCTGTCCCCGAAATCTGAACAATACCAGGTTCGCCTAATGTTTCGGCGTATAAAGCATTAATCGCATCATTATCCACTCGAATCGGAAAATCTGGCGCAGCTTCAGCTAAGACCGTCTCAACAAGGTGACTTTTTTCAGAATCGCCAGAACCAGACATACCTGCAAAGCCTCGAGCAATCTTATTAAAAGCTGTCGGATCTTCATTATGTAAGTTAGTCATTAAGGTGGTGATTGTTTCTTTTAATTGTGCACGACTCACGGCATTCGGATTCGTTGGCCCAACAGTTGCCGAAGCATATACATGTCCCGCCTCATCCGCAACTAAAGCCTGTGTTCCTGTGCCGCCTCCATCAATACCTAATACGATGGTCATGCTGTGAACCTCCCTGTTTTATATAACAATGTGCACATAAATCATGCCACAATAGTGTGCATATTGTCTATTCTTTATGAAAGCGTTTTATTTTACAATAGTCTTATAGAAAGGATGAGTCAAATGGCAGATTTAAAGTTACATAACATTAATAAGTATTATGACAAAAATGTACACGCCGTAAAAGATATCAACCTAGACATTGACGACAAAGAGTTTGTTGTACTCGTTGGCCCTTCTGGTTGTGGTAAGTCTACAACATTACGGATGATTGCAGGCCTTGAAGAAATTACAGAAGGCGACTTAATGATTGATGGTGAGCGTAAAAACAACGTTCCCCCGAAAAACCGTGATATCGCGATGGTCTTCCAAAACTACGCACTTTACCCGCATATGAGCGTTTATGACAACATCGCATTCGGATTAAAATTGCGTAAGTTTAAGAAAGATGAAATTAAACAGAAGGTACATGATGCTGCGAAAATCCTTGGTTTGGAAGACTTTCTTGATCGTAAACCGAAGGCATTATCAGGTGGTCAGCGTCAACGTGTCGCACTTGGTCGCGCGATCGTACGTGATGCTAAAGTCTTCTTAATGGACGAACCTTTATCTAACTTGGATGCGAAATTACGTGTCCAAATGCGTACTGAAATCCAAAAGCTTCATCAGCGCTTACAAACAACGACGATTTATGTCACTCACGACCAAACGGAAGCGATGACAATGGCAACTCGCCTTGTCGTCATGAAAGATGGCATTGTCCAACAAGTCGGAACACCAAAAGAAGTATTCGATTTCCCTGATAACGTCTTCGTCGGAGGATTTATTGGATCACCAGCGATGAACTTCTTCTCAGGTCACATTGAAGACGGTTCATTCAAAATTGGCGATTCCGTTTCACTAGAAATTCCAGAAGGTCGCATGAAAATCTTACGTGAAAAAGATTATGTCGGTAAAGATGCTATCTTAGGTATTCGCCCTGAAGACATGTACGACGAACCTGTCTTCATAGAACATTCCCCTGGTTCAACCTTCACGACGAATGTTGAAGTCGCTGAACTCATGGGCTCAGAATCCTATCTATACTCTAAACTCGACGATCAAGATTTCATCGCTCGCGTCGACGCCCGCTCAGAAGTAAATGCCGGCGACGATATTAAACTAGCAATCGATATGAACAAAGTCCACTTTTTTGATAACGAAACTGAAGAGCGGATTAAATAGTTTTGAGCCTCTGCGTTGATGAGACGCGGGGGCTTATTTATATTGAGAATTCACGCAGTCGTTGATATATTTCAGGAATTCGTCCACTCGCTCATATATTTCAGCGGACGATGGTAAATGAACGCAACTCAATGATAAATCGTAAATGGCGATGATATTTGGTCAACACTCGATGATATTTCGCGTCATCCCGATGGTAAACCACTATAACTCGATGATAAACTCCCTATCCAAATAGTAAAATCATCGATTCACAATGGAAAATTGACTTAAACACTGATAAAACACATTTAAAAGACACACACCTTTTTTCTAAAATCACAATCCGAATTAATTTAGATTAATCCTTTAATAGATTCACTTCACCTCTCCCACCCCCTTCAAACCAATTCGTTAATGTCACCGATTAAAAACATGACATATTATCTATTTTTCAATATTTCTAATAACAAAATTTCAAAACATCTTCTTATTTCCATTCATTTTGTCCTAAATTACTGTAGAAAACATCCGCCTAACCTATAACTTTATACTCAAAATACTAATTTACAGCCACCGCACTTCTATTTGACACTAAATTGTCACAATGTTAATCTTATTCTGAATTTTAAGTTCATCATTATTGAAAGGTGGTGAAACAAAATTTTATATCAATTTTGAAAGCGCTTTCTATCTCTCGCCTATATCTACACTTGTTTATCCTCGCAGAAAAACACATAAGCTACATTTGTAACACAAAACATATTTTGAGGTGGTGCTAACGTGAACCATGCGCGGAAATGGTTAATTGCAACTGTTATCGTCATGTTTGTCTTATCGAATGTTGGATTAAGTATGCAAAGTCAAACGGTCAAAGCACAAGATCAACCTACTCCTCAAGATCTCATCCTCTTAGAAAATGTTCCTGAAGCAAATGCCACAATTAACTCTGACCAATTTCAACTATCAGCTTTAAACGTCTATGATGATGGCCATTTCAAGCAAGTATCAGAAGGTATTGAATGGTCGTCCACAAATAAAAATGTGGCCACTGTTAACGACAATGGCGAGGTCACCCTTACCGGACAAAACGGGAGAACGTTTATTAAAGTAACCAATGGCGACTATGAAGATCGAATTGCTGTCGATTATAAAGTTAAGTCTGGTAAAAAGGGTCCTGGAAAACCTGACTCAGAGCCTTCTTTAGTGAAAGAACAAGGCGATCGATATGATATGATTCAGCACGCTTTAGACGAACTATCAATCGAAGAAAAGTTAGGACAAATGTTAATGCCTGATTTTCGTAACTATGACGGTGAAGCCGTAACGGAAATGCTTCCAGAAATCGAACAGCTTGTAAAAGAGTATCATTTAGGTGGTGTGATTTTATTTGCTGAAAACGTGCAAGGGACAGAACAAACGGCACGCTTGGTCCATGATTATCAACAAGCCTCCGAGAAATTCGGCTTAATGATGACGATTGACCAAGAAGGTGGCATTGTCACACGTCTACAGTCAGGCACTGATTTTCCTGGCAATATGGCACTCGGCGCAACGCGTTCTGAAGATATGGCTTATGACGTCGGTCAAGCTATTGGACGCGAAATCGGATCACTTGGAATCAATACAAATTTCGCACCAGTCATGGATGTGAATAATAACCCAGATAACCCCGTTATTGGTGTGCGTTCATTCGGTGGAGATCCTGATTTAGTCGCTGATTTAGGCATCGCTTATACAGAAGGGCTACAATCGACTGGTGTTGCAGCCACGGCTAAACACTTCCCAGGTCACGGGGATACGGATGTCGATTCACATTTAGGCTTACCAGAAGTCCCACATGACCGCGAACGCTTAGAAGAAGTTGAGCTAGCACCTTTCCAACAAGCGATGGAAGCTGGCGTAGACATGATCATGACAGCACACGTAACCTTCCCACAGATCGACAACACGAAAGTAACGTCTCGAAAAACGGGTGAAGAGGTCACATTACCAGCTACACTTTCTCACAAAGTTTTAACAGAATTAATGCGTGAGGATATGGGCTATGACGGCATTATTACGACAGATGCCATGAACATGAATGCGATTACGGACCATTTCGGCACAGTAGATGCAGCAATTCGTGCTGTCAAAGCTGGTAGTGACATCGTGTTAATGCCAGTAGGCTTAGAAGAAGTCGCTGATGGTTTATTAACGGCAATCGATGATGGTGAAATTGCCGAAGAAAGGATCGAATCCTCAGTTGAACGTATTTTAAGTTTGAAAATCGAACGCGGTATTATTAGACAGGAAAATCCTACACCGATTGAGGATAAAATTGCTAACGCAACGGAAATCGTAGGTGCAGATGAGCATCAACAACTTGAACAAGAAGTAGCTAACCAATCCATTACGATGGTTAAAAATGAAAACGATGCGCTTCCACTAAGTGAGGACAGTCAAGGAGAAATCGTTGTCGTTGGTGATACGTTTGTTAATGATTTAGGCAATGCAATCTCCAAATACAACGACCAAACGACTGTGATCGAAACATCAGGCAATTTATCCGAAAGCAACCAAGAAACAATAGCCAATGCAGATGCTGTCATTGCTGGCTCTTACACCTATAACGTGAATGGCAGATCACCAGATAATCCTGTTATGTCCATGATCGATTCACTGGATAGCATGACCGATGCCCCTGTCATTTCAGTCGGTATTCGGAACCCGTACGACATTATGGCTTACCCTAATGTAGATGGTTATTTAACACAATATGGCTTTAACGAAGCAAGTTTTGATGCAACAGCAGCGACCATCTTCGGTGAAAACGAACCAACAGGACAATTACCAGTGACGATCCCTACACTTGACGATGGTGTCTTATATGAGTTCGGACACGGGTTGAATTACTAATCCATTTGATTCTTAAAAAAATTTAGAGGAGGAATTTTTCATGAGAAAGTGGATCATCGGGCTAATGGCTTTTGCGCTAACATTAACAACTGTGACCGTTATAACGGCAGATCCAGGCAATGGTAATGGACAAGCAAAAGGCCATGCCAAACAATTCGAACTAGGTGTTGAGCAATTATTAGAAGAGGAAAAAGATTTAATCGAAGGAAAAGATGTTGGTTTAATTACAAATCCAACAGGTGTCGACTCTGAACTTAACAGTATTGTCGATACACTACACAATGATCCTGATGTGAACTTAACAGCCTTATACGGACCAGAGCACGGCGTTCGTGGCAGTGCCCAAGCAGGCGAATATGTTGAATATTACATTGATGAGAAAACAGGCCTTCCTGTATACAGTCTTTATGGTGAAACTAGAAAACCAACTCCTGAAATGTTAGAAGACGTCGATACGTTACTTTTTGACATTCAAGACGTTGGAACACGCTTCTATACCTACATTTACACAATGGCTAATGCGATGGAAGCAGCGGCAGAAAATGATGTTGAATTCGTCGTTTTAGACCGTCCTAACCCAATTAATGGCGAAGATGTCGCTGGACCAGTCTTAGATGAAGAATTTTCTTCATTCGTTGGCGAATATGAAATTCCACTGCGCCATGGGATGACAGTTGGTGAACTAGCAAAATTATTTAATAACGAGTTTGATATCAACGCTGACTTAAAAGTCGTTGAAATGGATAGTTGGAAACGTTATATGTATTACGATGATACGAACCTAGACTTTGTTGCACCATCACCAAACATGCCAACCACTGATACAACAGTCGTTTACCCAGGTGCCGCATTAATCGAAGGGACAAACGTATCTGAAGGTCGTGGTACGACAAAACCATTTGAGTTAATTGGTGCACCATTTATTGATTCGAATGAATTAGCAACACACTTAAACGAACAAGATTTACCTGGAGTGACATTTAGAGCAGCGTCCTTTACTCCAACCTTCTCAAAACATGCGGGTGATTTATCACACGGCATAGAAATTCATGTAACAGACCAAGATGAGTATAAATCCATCAAAACAGGATTGCATATTGTAAAAGCCATTCATGATTTATACCCAGAAGGCTTCTCTTTCCGTTCTGATGGATTCTTTGATAACTTGATCGGTAACGGTTGGGTACAAGAATCGATTGAAAATGGTGAATCAGTTGATTCGATTATTGAACAATGGCAAGGTGATTTAGATGAGTTTAAAGAAGTTCGTGAACAATATTTAATCTATTAATTAAGTCTATTTATATGCTGAACAACCCCCTTTAATTCAACAATATAAAGCTTCTATTGAGAAAACGATCTCGAGATAACTCGGGATCGTTTTTTACTAATAAAGTGAAAACCCGCCCCAATCCGTTGTTGATCTTGGGATTCACTTAGCTAACTTGTTATTAATACCTTCACCTATCGCATCAAAAATTCCTTTTTGTTTCATCCTCTTTTTCAAAGATCACCGTTTCGATGATAAAATAAGCGTTTTCGCTGAAAGCCTGTTCATTTTTGCTGATAACAAATCGAACATCGCCGAAATAGGTACAATGTGATACAAATTTATCATACTACATTTTCTAATCTTCCCTACTATTTTATCAAACTTTTCTGAATAAATACTATCTCATAACATATTATTTCGTTATAATAGAATTAATTTAAACTGCAGATTTTTAGGGGAGTGTTCTTATGGCAGAATTTACTGGTGGCGAAGTTGTTGCCAAGATGCTCAGTCAGGAAAATGTTGAAACCGTTTTCGGAATTATTGACGGGACCTATTTTGGGTTCTATTCAAATTTAGAACCGAATGGCATTCAACTCATCACCCCTCGTCATGAGACGAGCGCCGCCCATATGGCGGGAGCCTATGCACGATCTTCCGGAAAACTTGGCGTCTGTATGGCAAGTAATGGCCCAGGCGTTGCTAATATTTTACCAGGACTAGTCGTCGAACAAGGCGAAGGCAACCGTGTCCTTGTGATTACGAGTTCAAGGCGGACAGGCATTATGTACCCTGATCGTGGCGGGACGTATCAGTGCTTCGACCAAACAGGAACGATTAAACAAATCGCTAAGTGGAGTGAAGCCGTCCCATCGTTTGACCGGATTCCAGAGCTCATGCGAACAGCCTTACGTGAATGTTACAACGGGCGCCCAGGTGTCGTTCACTTAGATATTCCTGAAAACATTTTGAACTCATCTTTTAAATCAACCCTTAATCTCCAACAACCACATCAATACCGACTCACCGAGAATCCTTCACCTTCAGACAATCAAGTCAAACAAGCCGCTAACCTATTAGCCGAAGCGAAATTTCCAATTATTCATGCTGGGAGTGGTGTCATTCATGCTCAAGCGTATGACGTTTTAGAAACGGTCGCGAAACAGCTACAAGCGATGGTGACAACAAGCTGGGCTGGTCGCGGGGCTATGCGTGAAAGTAGTCCACTAACCATGCCGATGACCCATATCGAGACGAACAACCAAATTCGGAACGAAGCGGATTTAGTTTTAGTATTGGGATCCCGTGTTGGCGAAACGGATTGGTGGGGTAAAGCGCCTTATTGGAACCCCGATCAAACCATGATTCAAGTCGACCTTGACCCGTCTACTATTGGCCGAAATAAACCGGTTGAACTCGGCATTCAGGCAGACATTAATATTTTTCTAGAAAAGCTATCAGATACTTTACAAGATTATATTCCAAAAGCGGCACTTAAACGACGTCAATCAACGATCAAAAAGTACGTCCAAGCGTGTAAAAAATACCGTAAGAAACTGAATGAAAAACTAGAAGAACGCGATGCACCCATGAACCCAGCTCATGTATCAGCGATGGCTCAAGACGTTTTCTCTAGACAAGTACCTGTCGTGGCAGATGGTGGTAATACGACGATTTGGGCGAATTTCTTCACATCGATTGAAAAACCCGGCGGCATCTACTCTACTTTTAAATTTGGCATGCTCGGCGCCGGTGTCGCTCAGGCCTTAGGTGTCGCTGCTACCAATCCAGAAGAGCCTGTACTCTGTGTTATCGGTGACGGAGCAATGGGCTTTCATCCACAGGAAATCGAAACGGCAGTTCGTAATAATTTAAACGTGATCTACTTGGTCGTCTGTGATAAACAGTGGGGTATGGTGAAAATCAATCAAAACATTGCGCTCAGACCTGTTAAGACACTGGTCAAAAAATCGCTCGATGACCATGAAAATATTAATTCTGATTTAGGGGAAATCGCGTTTGATCAAATGGCCCAAAGCATGGGTGCGCATGGCGAACGAGTGTCAGATCCTCATGCCTTACGCGAAGCTCTTAAACGGGCGAAACAACTGAACCAATGTACAGTGATTCACTGTGATGTCGACCCAGTTAAGCATATGTGGGCACCAGGATTGAAGTATTTTAAAGATATGCATGACGAGCCAAAGGGGAAATAAATCATGGGCATAGATGAAGTCCAACTTAATTTCAATGAATCAACATTGTTTCTTATGAATGTCTTAATTGGATTCATCATGTTCGGCGTGGCACTCGATTTAACGGTTCAAGATTTTAAAAGAACGTTAAAATCACCAAGACCTTTTATTATCGGGTTAACGGCGCAATTTATTCTATTACCAGCATTCACCTTCCTACTCGTCTTATTATTACAACCAAGACCAAGCATTGCGCTGGGTATGTTCTTAGTGGCTGCCTGTCCAGGCGGGAATCTATCAAATTTCCTCGCTCATCTCAGTAAAGGCCGGACGACACTATCGATTAGTATGTCAGCTGTTTCAACGCTTTTAGCTATTATCATGACCCCCCTTAATACATTGATGTGGGGGTCATTTTATGGGCCGACGAACGATTTATTACGGTCTTTTATGATTAGTCCGGCTGATTTAATCACCACGATCGTGATTTTGCTTGGAATCCCGCTGACACTAGGGATGCTGGTGAATAAACGGTTTCCTGAATGGTCAAAGAAAGCTAGTAAATGGATGAAGCGCTTTTCGATCGGCTTTTTCATACTATTCGTAATCGGAGCCTTAGCCAATAACTTCGAGTACTTTATTGATTATGTCGGTATGGTCGTCTTTGCGGTGTTCTTACACAACTTACTGGCAATTATCATTGGTTACAGTTCTGCGCGGTCATTTGGTTTACCTGAACGAGACCGACGCGCGATTGCGATAGAAATCAGCATCCAAAACTCGGGGCTCGGGCTAATTCTAGTTTTTAATTTTTTCGGAGGACTTGGTGGTATGGCGATCGTCGCCGCTTGGTGGTCCATCTTGCACATTATTGCTGGTTTAACGATTGCTAGTTTTTGGTCACGAAGACCGCCTGCAGCAGAAAGTGAGGGTAATGCCGCATGAATATTTTAATCACAGGAGCAATGGGCTATTTAGGTAGTCAAATCGTGAAACGTTTAATGACGGAGCGCAATGACTGCCATGTGATTGCGACAGATATTAAGTTAGAGCCTGACTTTGAGTTGACTGATTCTATTACGTACGAACAAGTCGACGTTCGCTCTTCTGAATTGCAACAGTTATTCGAACGCTATCACGTCGATACGGTGATTCACTTAGCGACGATTGTCACACCAGGCAAAAAAAGCGACCGCTCATTCGAATATTCCGTAGACGTCGAAGGTACGCGGAATGTAATCGAAGCTTGTGTCGCAACAAATGTAAAGCGACTGATTGTATCATCAAGTGGCGCTGCGTACGGCTATCATGCCGACAATGTGAATTGGATCTCTGAAGATGAACCGATTCGAGGAAACGGAGCCTTTGCTTACGCCTATCACAAACGACTTGTCGAAGAAATGCTCGCCGACTACCACGAGTCTAATCAAGAACTTGAACAAATCATTTTCCGGATCGGGACCATTCTCGGTGAAAATGTCGATAACCAAATTACCGACCTTTTTAAGAAACCTTACATACTAGGCGTAAAAGGTTCAAAAAGTCCGTTCGTATTTATTTGGGATCAAGATGTTGTATCATGCTTTATTCGAGCTATTGATTCGGATCAAACCGGGATTTACAACATCGCCGGTGATGGTGCTTTAACCATTGACGAAATCGCAGAACAATTAGGTAAAAGCGTCATCCGCCTCCCCGCTTCACTTTTAAGATTTGGCTTAGCTGGACTCAAAAAATTACGCCTAACACAATACGGCCCAGAACAACTCGACTTCTTGCGCTACCGTCCTGTGTTAGATAATACGAAAATGAAAAAAGAATTTGGTTTCGTGCCTAGTTATACGTCAGCGCAAGTGTTTCAGAGGTTTGTAGCACAGAAACAGGAAGAATGAGCGTTCTCAATCCTAAATAAGCGGGTGACTCGATGATAAATGAGAGGCACTCGATGGTATTTTGGATAGAGTCCATATAATTGTGTAAAAAGGGTCATTTTCCTCTCCACATGGTACAATGTTTTCAACCACAAAAACGATTACCAGGAGGAGAGTAT
>NZ_JAUSTQ010000018.1 GCF_030812915.1 Alkalibacillus salilacus | reverse complement strand
ATTCATTCCATTATAACAGGGGGGGATGTCCATAACATAACAAACCCCAGCTAGGGACTTTTTTTATTAAGTCCACTAACTGGGGTATAGTTCATGGGTCGAGCAATGGCGTTTTCTTTTATATGTATTTATGATTTATTTCCTGTTATTAATTTTCTTATTTATATTTTCAATCGAACACAAAAATCATAGATTCAATCAACGAAATGAAAAAACGGTACATATTGCTTTTATCTGGACAATAGTATTGTTCTTTGTATTGTATTTCTTGTTTTAAGCATACCCTTAATTAGCTATAATGCCGCCTCTATAACATAGTTGTCATACGATAAGTATTTGTTTTTTAATTGATTAAAAGTCCGATTAAACATTATGTTTACAGTATACTGTTAATTATAAGGATATTTTCTTTTTAAACTGTAAGAATGCCAGCATTATTGTCAAAATAACTAGAGAACTTAATGACAATGTTAAAGTCCCATGTCTAAAAGTTAATTCCCAATTTCCACTGATAGCTGCTTGTTCCTGAGTGACAATTGAAGCTACTGAATAATAACTAAATGGATTCCATTGTGCATAATCTGCAAAGAAAGCTATCTCTGTCATCCCGCTTCCTAATAAATAAATAACAAGCGTGCACATTAATCCTACTAATAAATGGTTTGTCATGAGCGACATTAGAAAATAAATAGTAAAACTAAAAATCAAAATACATACAAATAAGGTAAGTGCTTGTACTAAATATGTGCCTAAATTGATAAAGCTATATAATTCACCTTCTTCATACCTTAGGATCGGAAAATTCCAATCACCAAATCGATCAAAGATAAACCCAAGTGCTGTTGAGATGATCATAACACTACTTAAAGTGATTAAAATGATTATGACACCAGCCATAAATTTATTTAAAAACAAACTCAGTTGATTAATTGGTTGTGTGTAAAGGAGATTGATAGGCCCATCTTTGCGAAAGCCTTCTTTAGTTGTAATATCAACTACTATAAGAATTAAAAACAACACACCTAATGCATTAAATGCCATGTCGGATAACTTTTTTTGGAAGTATAACGCACTGGCTGAAAACTTCTCTGCCTTCATTTCAGCTGCTTCTTGAGACCTTTCACTATCGAATTGGTCATAAACAGTTGTAGAGAATCCTGTTGGAAAAATCGGCTTTACTTCCTTTTCGAGAATTAATTTATTTCTTTCTAAATTACTTTCCAATGTGAACAAGCTTCGATTAATTGAGTGTTACCGTTCAACTGTTTTTCTTGTTCAATGAGTTTCTGGTCATTTTCAATAAACGTACTAAGTACCTGTTCCCAGTCATCGTTTTCAAATCCACTTAATCGCATTTCAGCTTTGTTAACAGCTTCTTCTAACAAAGTGATTTCTTGTTCAAATCGCTTTTCCTCTTCTTCATTCAATTGTCCATTTTCAATCAAAGCTTCTAATTCATTTATTCTTTCTTCATTGGAACTAATGGTATTTTGATCTGATATGTTCTGTTGTTCTATTACATTTTGAGCATTCAAATAAACAACTATGAAGTAGGAAATCAAGAGGACTGTTATGCTTAGTAGCACCATTTTGAACAAATTCGTTCTAACTATTTTCCTTAATTCGAACATCAATAAATTCATATTATAATCAATCCAATCACAGAGCTTACTGTCTTTTAATCAACAACTTAGACAACCAAATTAAGATTGAAGAAAGGAGAATAGCTGCAAAAATCCCCTCATACCATAAGAATGTTGACTGGTTAACGATTGCTTCGTGTACAAATAAATTCATAAATGGGTTGAACCACCCGCTTATATAATCTAATAAAATATCGTTTATTAGATTAACCAAAATAATCGAAATAAGTAATGCAAGCATCGCCATAACAGTATTTTTAAACAATAAGCTTAATAAGAAGTAATATGAGAAAAATAATATAAAAGCGACAGTGACTAACAATAAACTTTTAGTTAAATACGATATAATGCTAATAAATGCTATTCCATCACTTGTGTGAATCAGAATTGGATAGTTAAAGCTACCCTCTTCACCGAAAAATGTACTAATCACAAATGTAAATAATAAGATACCTACAATTGATATTAGAAAAACAAAGAAACTAACAGCCATTTTTGAAATAATTAAATTAATACGTTTAATAGGCTGAGTAAACAATAATCGTGCGGATCTGTTTTCATACTCTCTTGTTAAGATGCTTCCTAGAAAAACTAATAAAAGAATGAAAATCCCATATGTAGAAAGCCAATTAAACACTTGCATCATGTAATTAGGTGTAGCAATGCTATATGAATCATGTTCTTTGGGTATATCACGATCTAACAATTCTTCATTCATAGCGTATGATTCAGTTAGTTCTTCGTCTGAAATCGGAAAATGCCCACCTTGTGCTTCGTAGTCTTTAACAATTTCATAAAATTTGTTTTCAGACTCTAATGTCGCTCTCCAGTCATCTTGGCGATGAGCGCTACGGAAATCCAATAACCTATCTTTAATTTCTATGCTAACTTCCAACAGCTCACGTTCCTGGTCATTATCTGAGGTAATTTGGAGTTGATTGCGATGACCGCTTATAATTTGATAAGTAGATTGTAATGTTGATTCAATCTCTGTTTCTTCTTCGTTAATAATCATCGTTTGTAATGATAAATTTCTAACAAAAAAGAAAGTCGATAGACAAATTAATATTAGAATTAGTATATAGAGCTTTTGTTTAGGTATATTTTTTCTCAATTCAAATTTAAGTAGTGTCATGGTAAAGAAACACCACCATACAATTCTTGATAACGTATTTTCGCTCCAGTTTTCCTTTTCTTAATATCTAATATATTCACTTCAAACTCGACTAACCTCTGCAATACTGAGTGAAGATCAACGTCATTTGATTTTACTTGAATACTGTCTTGTTCGAACGTCATGGTTTGATGGTGAAATGAATTTAAAGCTTCCTTGGCTTTACTCATATCCTGTACCGATATGAAGTAATATTCTGCTGCTAAATCTTCAATAGATTCTTTTAGTAGTTCACCATCTTTCAAGAAAAATATATCGTTCGTTAACCGATCGATTTCATCTAAATTATGCGATGACAAGATAATAGTTGTTCCGTTCTCGTATAAATCCAGCAATAGATTCCTGACATTAATAGAATTTGAAGGGTCCATCCCGTTTAAAGGCTCGTCTAATATTAGTAGTTTTGGATTATTAATGATTGCGATTGCTAATAGTAGATGTTGTTTCATCCCTAACGAATAATTTTTCACTTTTTTATCCATATAGGTTGCAATATCAAGCTTATCAATAACTTGTTGCACTTGCGATAGAGGTTGTTTTTGCATACGACATATAAAGTACAAATGCTCATAACCAGTTAAATCTTCATATAATACACGGTTATCCTGAAGATAAGACACATCATAATATAAAGTTGGGTCTGATGGGTCTTTACCAAGTAATTCAATCGATCCTTGATCTGGCCGAACTAAACCCGTCATACAATCAAGTAATGTCGTCTTCCCAGAACCATTCGGCCCAACCAAAGCAATTATCTGAGGCTCATCTATTGAAATATGTATATCGTTCAAGATTTGCCGACCCTTATAACTTTTGAACAATCTTTTCACATTGGTAATCAATAAAACCACACCTTTTAGTAATGCCTCTCATTATATAACCTACTTCATTGCTCTTTTTATACACTAATTCCATATATTTGTCAAAAAATTCATAATATACTATTAATTATGCGTTTCTTCTAAAAGTGAAATATTGTATAGCAACTTTTATGAGGATTACTTGGGTTTCAGTCTTATTTATTAAAATTTTGTTCTCGATGACTATATGAGTAACGTTGTAATACTTTGACTGAAGTGGTAATCTTACTGCCAGTCTTTGAGCAGTTTTAAGCAAGTGTGTATACCATTAGTGAAAGTATGTAATTAAAGTTTTGAGAAGGTATGAGTAAACAAAGGCGCTATTTTCAATTGTTATTTTGGGAATTTTTTGTTAAATTCATTTTATGGAAAAAATCCCCTTGACGGAGAATCTTATATTAGGAAGATATAGTTCTAATTGTTAAGAAATCTGCTTTAGAAGTTATTTTACTATCATTTAGAAATATACAATACAGTCTTGTGTATTTCTGTAATCGAAGGCTAAATAACGGGGTTTTAAGGGAAATGATTGTGAGGGATTTGGGATGGATGAGCGACAGAAAAAATACATTCATTTGGTCATTGGTTATTTTGGTCTTTTACTTATAGGTTTAGCGATATTGAGACACTTATCAATCTTACAGGATACAGCCGGATATGCTCTGACTATGTTTGGCTACATATGTCTTTGTATCTACGTTCAATTTGCGGATAATAAGATAGGCGTTTCTACTAAAGAAAAAATATTCTTCCGTGTAGGTTTCTTAGCCGTTCTAACAGTGGTTGCGATTGATTTATATGGGTTGGAGTGAACAGACTGATATGTGAAGCCTTAACTCTATAAATTTCCGGAGCATCGACACGCTTGCATTATTTACTAGGAAATGAAACTTAGAAAGTCGAATGTTCATCAAAAGAATTCGGAGATTGTTTATCCAAACAAATTTGTTGTCATAGAAGGAGTGGAGTCTTTCTAGGGGGGTTAATATGGATCATAGCAAAGTTATTTTAGATGAAAATGGAACTAAGATAATCAAAGATAAACATGGGCGTACATACTTTTCTATAACGGGGAATGAATCTGTTGTCATTCTTGCAAGGAAAGATGATGATTTTGTATTTATTAAACAGTGGCGAAAACCATTTGGCTCATTTATTGTTCAATTACCTGGCGGTGGAGTTGAACAAGGTGAAAGTCTTGAAGAAGCAGCTAAAAGAGAGTTTTTGGAAGAGACTGGCTTTAAGTGCGACAAAATACATTACCTTGGCGAATTACTAGTAGCCCCTTGGAGAACTAATGAAATTACACATGTGTTTTATACAGACGAATTTGAAGAACAGTTTAATCAACAACTTGAAGCTCATGAAACGATTGAGGTTTATAAAATAAATGTTGAAGAGTGCCTTAAAAAAATTGACGAGAACATTATTAATGACTCAGAAATTAGTTTTGCAATACTTCAATCATTGATAAAAGGATTTGTTTCTAAATAATTTATTGTTCGCTTAAATCGGGGCATTAGTTGTAGAACAATGATTAATTTACGATAGAACACTTAATCTGGGAAGAAGAGACTCATTGAAGTGATAGCTCATAATTTTTAATATTAGTCCTCATTCTATGGAGTTTGTTCATGATGAATATGAATTAGGGAGATTCATAGTTGTTAAGTACATACAACGAATAGAATAGCTGAAATTAATTTAAGAAGTTGTGAACACAGATTACTAGATAGGGTGATTGTCATGTATTCAGTAATTTTTCAGGACGTAATTGAAATCATGCATCACGATTATGCAGGTTGTAAGGACAAAAGGAGTTGGGACAATCCTCAAATGTTCAAACAAAAGATAAATGAACTCGACCAAAAGGGAGAGTTAGATGACCATTTATTTGCGGAAATCGTTGAAGATTATTTATTAGACTTTCAAGATCCTCATATGTTCTTTAATGTCATTAAAGCTAATGGGCAAAAATCAATCGATAATGGATTCAAAGTTCGAAGGTTCGGAGATAAATTGTTTGTTACATCTGTTTTGAAAAAGGAAAAGCTCAATCGAGGTGATGCAATTGTTTCGCTTGATCACACCCCTGTGAAAGAATTAGCAGTTAATTATCAGCGTGAGCTAATGGAAACAGAGGCAGAACGAGAAGATTGGAGAAGAATCATTCAAAAACATAATGTTGCGGATGTGCTCACACCTGAAGGAAAGCATAAGTCAATTCAATTAAATCAGTATGAAAAAGCAGATTACACACCAAAACATACGATAACGAGAATTGATTCAGAAACTTTACTCATGACACTAACTGATTTTTTTGACGCTGAAGTAATCGATCAACTAATAGACAAACACCAAAACTCTCTTATGTCGACTAAGAACCTGATTGTTGATGTACGAACTAATTATGGTGGCAGTTCACTTGCCTATGAAGGTTTAGAAAAATATCTCTTTCCAGCGGGATCGACTCAAGTTCACTTTAGTGATTATGAAAATGAGTTTAATTGTACGGAACGTAATACAGAATTAATGATTGATATCATAAACCAGACTTTAGAAAACATAGACCATGAAGAGTATCGTAATGGGCTGGAACGATACAGAGATGAAACTTGGGTGAATAATAAGGGGAAAGGTTTTATTTCTTTTGATGACGATGAAGAAGAAAATGAAATGGATATCAAAGGCCTAGAATTTCCGGAAAATGTCGTTGTGCTAACGGACAGCTACTGTGGCAGTGCGGGTGATATTTTTGTTTATTTATGTAAGCAATCACCAAAAGTCACGGTAGTAGGAAGGCCAACAAAGGGAGTTAATGATTATTCCGATTTAACGATCCAGAAGTGGCACGATAAATTCGGATTAGGTTATCCAACTTCTAGGTTAAAATCACTAGAGCGTCGAGGTGCTTTAAATAATCCTGGTATAAAACCTGATGTCTACATTCCTTGGACACCAGAGCATATCAATAAGGATGTTGATATGGAGAAAGCCTTAAGTATTTTTAGAGGAAGGATTTAGAGATGAAAAAATCTTTTGCTTATTTAGTTTTGGGCTGTGGGTTGGTTGCTATTATAGGATACTTCACACTAGAAGACACATTTGTAAGTGACGATAATCGGTCAAAAGTTGTTCAAGAAGCTCGAAAGTTTCAGAAAACCAGTAATAGAAAAGAAACGGAAAAAGATACAATGGATGTTTATGATGAAGACGGAGACTATGTGATTACTGTTCCGATAGAGCTTTGGACTGAAAACCAAGAAGAAGACATTAGTTTTTGGAGAGAGAATCGGGAAAAATTTATTGAGGAATACGACTTACCAGAAGAAGACCCTGAAGGTGAAGTTGATTGGGATAAAATAGAGGACTAATCAATTGATCAGTTTAAACAAAAATTGACGTTATTTCCCATATCATAATATTTAAAAGTAACCTGTTAGTGTTTTTGATACATCCATAATAATTAATCTGAGGCTAATTGACTTAGCATGAGGAGTGTGAGCGGGCTTGTTTTATCGAAGGAAGTCATATGTTGTTAAAAGTAGTTTTGTAGAAACGTTTAACGATCATTTTAAACGAACCAACTTGCCCAATCAATTGAAACATGGTGCTCGGTTAGTAGGGCGCTGGATGAAAGCGAATGAAGATGACACGGTCGAAGTATTTGCGATTTGGGAATATGATAGTTATGACGAGTATCTGGCAATAGAAGATAAAGTGAGAAGTGATCGTGAACATGCCAAGCGTGTGAATGACTGGTATGAGCAACATGGTGGTAGAGAATTTGTACTTAGCGAGTATATTTTGGAAGCTAAAAATGAAGCGCTGGAGTCGACTGTGAATTGAATGGGAATATATAAGGCAATTTTTTATAATTTATAATAATGTAATTAGATATACATAATTTCTTTTGATTATTTCTCTTTAGTTATATAAGTGAAAAAGGTCGTTGCGAAATGGAGGATCAATATAATGAAAACCACTAATTACTCTGAAATAGCAGAGAATTACGATCATAACCAATATAGAGTAAGTGAAATTAGTTTTGATTATGATTTAAAAGAGTACGTTGATCACACTCGTAAATCGGAATATCATGTATTGGATTTATCTTGTGGTACAGGTCTTTATCTTGAAAAACAGGTGAATTACTTTTCTGGATTTAATATTAAGTGGAATGGGTTGGATTTATCTGAAGAAATGCTAAAGAAAGCACAAGAAAAAGTGAATAACGTAAAGTTGGTTCATGGAAATGTTGAAGGTATGCCATATGCACCTAATACATTTGATTTTATTTCTAATAACTATTCGTTTCACCATTATAGAGATAAGGAACGAGCATTAAATGAAATATACCGTGTGACAAATAAAGGTGGTATTTATAAATTACATAATATAGCCATTCGCGATATGCCTAATTGGTGGGTTTATCATTACTTTCCTACTGCTTATTATGAAGACTTGAAAAGGTTTTGGAGCAAGGAAATTATTTTTAATGAACTTACAACAAGAGGTTTTCAAGTGAATATGAAAATGGATTACAGGATGGATGAAATACTGGTTAGTGACTACTTAAATTATGCTGAGAACAGAGATATTTCAGTATTAACGTTAATAAGTGATAAAGAATACGAAGAAGGTTTAGATAAAATGAGGTACGATGTAAGCAAGAATCCAGATAAATCTATTGTAAACGACTTTGCTAATATATATTGTTTGGCTAAAAAATAAACCTGAAGAAATGCTGTTAGTTAATACCACCATTATGGAGTGAGGTTGTCGTTGGAAAATGGTTATAGAATGTTAGATTAAAACTTTCGCATCTATCAAACATAACGGAGGTCTACATATGATCAAAGGAATTTATGAAGCACATTTACCTGTAAGTGATATAGCTAAATCAATTGAGTTTTATCAAAATTTAGAGTTGGAATTAGCTCATCAAGGAGAAGCGGTCACATTTTTTTGGATTGAAAAGGGTAAGAGCTGGCTTGGTTTATGGGAATCACCTCAAGTCAAAACACCTTATCACCCATCTCTTAGACATATTGCCTTTCATGTAGAACTGGATGATCTGTTAAAGGCTAAAGATTGGTTGGAAGAACGTGGTGCAACGTTGCGCAAAGCTTTTGGTTTCGAGCCAGAGCAACAACCCATTGTTCTACCAAATAACCCACAAACTCATGCTGCTCTTTACTTTAATGATCCTGATGGTAATTCATTAGAATTGATCACGCCGCTGAGTATTGATAAGGATATTGATTTTGACATGATGTCGTATGAGGATTGGCTTAGTAATAAATAGTCTAGATCATATTCTTGGTATCGAAGAAATGAGGATGAGACTTTTGTTCGCTCAATTAATTATAGGCACTTATATGATTACCTTAGGATTTTTGTATTTATTTAATAAAGGGCTATTCTTGGTGAAAGACAATCTGAGGTACGTAAGCGATGAACGTTCATATCTGAGAAGATTGGCGTTATCACATTTTCTATTAGGGACGCTAATTTTAATCATGGCGTTTGTAGAAGAGATAGTTATTTTCGAGACTTCGACTTTCGTCACGGTTTACATTCTGGCAGCTATTATTCCTCTTACCATGATTCTTTTAAATAACAATAAGCATGTGGGGAAGTTTTTACCTATTAATCTAAAGTAGATAGTTTTCATTAGTGTAACTGGATTTGATCATTCTAGGAGGGATTTAGTTGCCAAAGGGAATTTTACACCATGTAGAGATATATGTTTCAGATTTAAAAGATACGATTGAATTTTGGGGATGGTTTCTTGAGGGGTTAGGTTATGTTCCTTATCAAGAATGGGAAAACGGTCGTAGTTGGAAACTGGATGATACTTATATTGTTTTTGTTCAAGCCGAGGATAGATTCTTAGATGTTCCATATCATAGATGTCGAGTTGGACTTAATCACCTGGCATTTCAAGCGTCTTCGCGCCAACATGTGGATGAAGTAACCAAGAAATTACTAGAAAAAGAAGTCAATATTCTCTATTGGGATAAACACCCTTTTGCTGGTGGCAATGATCACTATGCTGTTTATTTTGAAGATCCGGATAGAATAAAAGTAGAACTGGTTGCACCGAAATAGAAAAACATCATCATTCAATTATTTAATTCATTAACAAAGCGACCTCAACTACAAGTTCTTTAAAGACGGAGAGATATTTATGGAAAAAGTAAAAAAGTATTGCCATTTAATCTTGGCTCTTGGTGTTGTTTTAATCGTTTTAGGTTTATTCATTTCACAAATACCTCCTTCTGGGGGCATGGTTGAAAGAGAAAGAGAGCTAATGCAATATACAGTTATTTCTTGGACTCTTGGAAGTGCTGGTTTTTCTTTTGTACTATTAGGCGGTATTTTCAGGTTATTTATAAGAGATGTAGATGCTGAACTAAGAGGTATTAAATATAAGTTGTTTGAATTAGAGCATAAGAAATAAACGATAAAGCTAACATCCAAACGGAGGCATACATATGATTCGATATCCATTTTTAGATAAAGGTATGACGATTGACGTGACGGCACCATCTTCAGGAGTGCCGAATGAATTGCATGGATTGCTTCACTCAGCTTTCAAACGTATGGAAGAGAAGGGGTATAACATTCAATCAGGTGACACGCCATGGACTCAAGATCAGGCAAAGTCTGCACCTGCTAAGAAACGGGCGGAAGAGTTTAATGCGATGATGCTTGATGACGATGTGGATATTATTATTCCGCCGTGGGGTGGGGAATTGCTTGTTGAGACGCTAGAATATATCGATTTTAACCGTATTCAGAACAAATGGGTCTTAGGTTATTCTGATATTAGTTTGTTATTGTTAGCTATAACGCTAAACACAGGTATTGCAACGGCTCACGGTACAAATTTAGTTGATTTACGAGGGGAGTATTCTGACGAGACAACAGCGATGTGGGAATCTGTTTTATCTACCAAAAAAGGTGAATCTGTTCTCCAACATTCATCGAAAAAATATCAACAAGAATGGGATTTTGAAAACCCGACGCCGCATATATTTAATTTGACAGAGGACACTTACTGGAAAACAACGACTAACGACGATGTCAACGTTCAAGGGCGACTGCTAGGCGGTTGCGTTGATACGATCAGACATTTAATCGGGACGCCATACGGAGATGTGAAGCGGTTTAAAGATCAACATATTCCTGGAGAATCTGTTATTTGGTTCTTTGAAAATTGTGAGCTATCGACAACTGATTTGCGCAGGACACTGGTACAGATGAAATTAGCCGGATGGTTTGATGATTGTCAGGGTATCCTGTTTGGCCGAAGTGGAGCGAATACCCCTGTCACCAATTATACGGTTGAAGATATTTATCAAGAGCTATCTAAAGAGCTGCAAATTCCGATTATTAACGATGTTGATTGTGGCCATCTACCACCACAAATTACATTTGTTAATGGGGCGTATGCTGAAATAGATGTTCGTGATGGGGAAGGGCAAGTGGTTCAGACGTTTAAATCTTGAAGGGTTGGGTTGTAATGGATGCTTTAATGTTAGAAGGATGGACACCCATATTGCTGGTCAGTGTTGTTGTGGCTATAATCATATTTTTTATGTCACGTAAGGTTACTAAGAAGATTCTATTGTTAATTTCAATTGTATTGAGTTTAATTTGTGTTGGGATCCTGATTTACAGTATTGAAGTTGTTGGTGGTTGGGCAGGAATTGGAATAGGAGTTGTCACGCTTAGTTGTTTATTTGGGATAGGGCTTGGTACCATAAGTGGAGCTTTTATAAAGAGTAAATAGTGGCTCTGGCTCCTTTTATAATTATGAAGAGGGGTCGTTAACAGACTTAACAAAAAAGCAGTTGAGAAGAATTCCTCAAGAGATTCCAATAAATCGTGATAAATTTATAAAGTTTTGGAAAAGGCGGTTTGTTAGATTGATTAAAAAGCTTGGGATAATCGTTTTTATCATGATTGCAGTAATATTATTAATTTTGTGTACTTGGTATTTATTCACGTACAGACCAATACCAAATATTGAAACCAATCAAATAAATAGTGGTTCAGTCTATAATTATGAAGAGGACGCCTCAAAAGAGCTAACGAAATCACAGTCAAGACGAGTCGCTGAACAGATTTCACAAGAGATTCCTAAAAGGCCATCTAATCCTTATTGGAATTACTTTGAATATCGGGCATCCAATAACTATACCCATCAGTTAGAACTATTTGATCAAGACGGGAAGCTAGTTTATCGTTATCAAATTAATTTAGAAGAGAAAGCGCGGTTTGCTGTTTTGGAAGAAGGTAGTGTTAATTTTTGGGAAGAGAACCCTTTTCCGTTAACTGATTTTAGATTTAAAGAGATTTTAGACAAAAACTGATCCTATAATCTGTTTTCTAAAAATGAAACGAACATGATTGAGCTGCGAGAGGGAAAGGAGTATACCTATGAATAGCAAATTGGCTTACCTTATATTCTATTGGCTTTTGTATATCGGCGGATTGGCTTCCTATTATTACGTTTTTATTGATTATGGATTTGGAGTTACTGTGATGGTAACGTTTGTTTGCGGTTTGGGAACTATTTTGATTGCCAATGCCCTTGAAAAGCGGTTGTTAATTGTGTTGGGTGTTTTGTTGTGTTTGAGTTCGCTTATTTTTATTGGAGTAAAGACTTTGATAGAAATAATTTAACAGCGTTATCAATGTATGAAATTAATTTTGAACATTCCATTCGAACGATAATGCTTGGTTTAAGACTGATTGCAGTGGTAATTGACGGTATAATTTGATTGTAGAAACTCATAACCAATTTGGTACAGTATCAAGCAAATAAGCGTTATTTAATTTTTAATAAAGGTGGAGGACAATGTACATTATATTAGTATTTATAGTGTTTCCGGCTATTTCATTATTAGCAGGGATCCTAGTCTATTTAAAAAGTAAGATATGGTGGTTAACTCCCTTGACTACAATGCTCATTAACTTTGTTTTCTATTTTATATTCTATTGGTATGTATATGAAAGTATTAGTTTTTTTAATGCCTTAGAAGCAACGTTTAATTATTTTACTTTACCTTTTTTCCTAGTTGTAACTTTAACCGTGTATGTTCATGCTAAATCGAATTTAGCTAATGAATGAAAACTTGTTGTTAGGGAACTCAATGTATAATGTAAGCTTTTTAAAATAGATAGTGAATATAGAATGATATAATGCCCTCGATTCATTTAGAATCATTGCATTTTTACATCATATAAGTACAGTCGTAACTAGAAAAAACACAGCAATTCCAATCATGGAGTAGCCATAGAAGCGATGATTGTCTTTTAGAAATTTGAATCCAAAACCGAAGACCATTACCCCCAAGGTGAAGTACATAAATTCATCTGATAAATATTTAGAACTGTTCCATGAAATGAAGGCAAATATAGCTATAAAGACGACTCCTGCTAACCCTTTCCAGATCATACTCATCTCCTTATTTTTCCAAATTTGTTATTAACCAATATAAAGCGAGATCATGATGGTGTCAACCAGGTATAAGACCCCTGCATTGGACAGCGGAAGATAGTTGATTTGTATTTTTGAACCAAATGTATATGACATTAACGAAACTGTCCAACTAAGAGGAAAAGGTTAAAGAAGAATAAACCACAAGCTAAATAAAGGTTATGTTTGTTTTTCATTTCTTGCTAAAAAAACGTAGTAATAGCTAATCAAAAATATTACTTCTACTAATAATAAGGCACCCATAATAGTAGTTGAAAACATTGAACTGAAATTTAAGATAGCACTTATAAAAGCTAAAATAAATAGAAACATCATTATACTTACTAAATTATATAAAAGCTTATGATTACCAGTTAAACCGTCCATCAACTCGAAAATAATAATAAATATCATAAACATACCTGCAAAAATTAAAATAGCCCCACTCCAGGCTATAAAAGTCTCAAGAGGAGTTGACATTCCCATCGTTAATGGAGAATGATCAGTAATAGTTAACAAGAAAAAGAAAATACTATGAGCCATCATAACAATGACATAGGGTTTGAGCTTTAAAAGTCTTTGATTTGTTTTCCCCAATTCTTGTACCCCAAAATATATCGATACATATCCGATTAAATTAGTTATGTAATATGTCACTCCGACATCTAAAAAACTCAAATTTGTTTTGAAGAAGACAAAGAAGAGTCCTATGAAAATATTGATCATATATAACACACCTCCATTATAGGTGTACATGATTCGAATGTAATTATTACATTCTTTGCCTAGCAATGTTGATTCCTTAAACATCGCGGGATAAAGCTCTCGATATTCTCTATCCTCTACAGTAGACGTAATAATCGTTTTAAATTTTCAGGCTCTATAATTGGCGCATGAATTTATCCGCATTAAAGAGTTCTCCTATGAATTTTTTACCCAAGAATAAGTATAATAAGGCATTTTGACCTCTATCTATATGTTTATTCAAAAGTAACTTTAAAGCTAGTATAATAGAGATAGGCAACCGAAAACGGAGCAAGGTAGTGGGTTGAACCTCGATGCGCTTTTCTAAGGCGCAGGAAGGGGGGATACCTATGGGAGTTAATATGTTAGTGGGATTAGTCTTTGTGCTAATCACCATAAACATTGATGCCCACATTACCATTATTCCTTTGATGATCATCAGAGGCGATGGTAAAGAAAAACTACCTTGCTCTGCCAAGCAAGGTAGTCAGAATAAAAACACCATAGATAGATAACAACCTACACCTTGTGACGTTTCGGTTGCTCAGCAGGATGTTCGCAGCATCCTGCTTTTTTAGTGTATGCGTGTCTAGAACGTTGTATACGTATTTTCTTATCTAATTAAAATATACTGTTTCTACGGCTCATTGTCAATATATAAGGGAAGAACATCTTGATACTGAGTCGAAGATAACCTTCGACTTGCTGTGCTTTGGAATGGATATTAGGTGATTGGATATGTGTGGATTTTTTAAATTATGATTAGTGTGTTAAGAATTCGGATTAAATTCAATACATAAATCCCTTTTGTACAATAGAGGTACAATCAATAAGTTATGTTGTTACTTTTTAAAGGCATAGATTAGCTAAATTGAGTTTAAAAAGGCGATTATAAGGATAAATTGTATATACAATGAATATACTTATTGTGGGAGGTGTGTTAAAATGGAAGGGAACAAACCAAACCAAAACAAAGGGGATTTTAAAGTGACTAAGACAATCACAAAGTGGGGAAATAGTTTAGGGGTTCGTATACCTCATGATATTGCACACGAACATGGCTTAACAAACGGTTCAAATGTAACGATAAGAGCGACTGAAACTGGTATTGTTATAGAGCCTGTAGAGAAAGACTTATCACTAGAAGATATGTTAAGCCAAATTAATAATTCTAATCGTCACGAAGAAATTGATTTTGGTAATGAAGGGAAGGAATTATTATAAACATGGAACCTCCAAGTAAAGGTGATCTTATTTATATAAATTTCAATCCACAATCTGGACATGAACAAGCTGGGAAAAGGCCAGCCATTGTATTATCACCAAGATCGTTCAACAAAGAAACAGGTTTTGCTATTGTCTGTCCAATCACAAACCAACAAAAAGGTTATCCGTTTGAAGTCACTATTCCAGATGATCAAGAAACGATAACAGGAGTTGTGTTAACTGATCAAGTTAAAAGTTTAGATTGGAAGGCAAGAAATATTAAAGTGATTGAACAAACGAACCCTCATGTTGTGAACAAGTGTATCAGTAACATACGCAAGATCCTTCCTTTAGAAGATTAACAATAATAAAATGAAGTCCACTGCATCACTCTTCTTTGTCATCGCGTTAAAACGTATTCACTACTTCTGGCTCATAACCAATCGATGCTTTTTGCATGGCTTCAACCATATCTAACCAATCATCTGTCTTAACCATTTTATTTAAATAATAGTGTGGGTATTCAGGTGTCGTTATTCCAGTCCAGGTTTGGTCTGAATTGACACTTCTGTTATTAAGATATTCCTCATCAATACGATCTGCGTCCAATCCTTCAATATGATTAAATACCGCTTCTTTCCATTCTTTATTAATGTCGTTCATGAGTTCAAGTTTGGAATGTTCATTTTGGGTTAATACTCTTACATCATTACTCTTGGCGGAGTCACTTAAATCATTCTCTATGTAGCGGGCGAATTCATAAGCCATAAATGTTGGAAAAGGACTGTTATTATAGCTGTAACTCATCTCTTGTTTATCTAATCTATCTAACCATTGAACAGCCAAATCAACGACTGTATCCCCAGACTCGTGCATGACTTGATAGTTTTCCTGTAAAATAACGATTTGTTCTTGTGTGATTTCTCCTTCATCTACTATTCGGTTTAAATAATAATCATTAATTGCGATGGTTGAAGCGAGTTTCAGGGTGTCATTGTATAGGATTTCGGAAGTATAATTGTCGTAGTTAGATTTCTCGGTTGTTATATTGTACGAGTAAATACTTAAAGCAAGGATTATGACAATTAGGGCGGTAGTGATTAAGTTTTTTCTTAGTATTTTTAAAAAGGAGTTCACCATTGTGGTATCGCCGCTTTCTTCATAGGTTATGATGACTTACTTTGAAGTTATATTTCTCTTCATTATTACAATGTCTATTCAACAAATTCAATTCTTGAAGCTGTTGCTTGCAAAGGATTAGAGTCTAGAGCTTCACTAGCATACCATGTTTTCACTCGGTCACCTACGTCTAATTCATTACGGCTTTTCCCTTTAAAAACTGTTTCGTTTGTATATTTCAAGTCAACCTTACCTGGGTAGTCTTGAATTAAAAATGATTCATCATCAATCTCTACAATTTCTCCAGTAACGCCTTCAAGGTACTTTGTTTCCTCATCAGATGAACAACCATTAGCAATAAATAAAATCATAAAAGAAATTATACTTAGTAGTATTCTAGACTGCATAAAATTCTCCTTTGCTAATCTAGTAGAATGATTTTTTGAAAAGATAGTACATTACAAAAACCACCATTTGAGATGAATGTGATAACAGTTCAAACTATTTGACACTCAATAGATCATATAATACTTTGCATATACAAATGAAGATGTAATTACATTAAACAATAAGAAGGGATATGATGCAAAAATGAATAATTTTCAAGCATTAGTATTAGATAAAGTGAATGATCAAATGGAATTAGATATTAAACAATTAAGTATGGATGATTTACCAGAAGGAGAAGTAACCATCCGTGTAGCTTACTCTAGTGTAAATTTTAAGGACGGTATAGTAGCTTATCAAGGTCAGCTTGTAGAGTCCTATCCTTTAGTACCAGGGATCGATTTAGCTGGTACAATCATTGATTCAACAGATACCCGGTATAAAAAAGGTGATGAAGTTATCGTAACTAGCTATAAATTAGGAACAGGGCATTCTGGCGGATTTAGCGAGGTAGCTCGTGTACCTGCAGATTGGGTTGTTCCTCTCCCAGAAGGTTTGACTTCAAGAGAAGCTATGATCCTTGGAACAGCTGGATTTACCGCAGCATTATCTGTTCAAAGACTTGAAGACAATGGATTAGAACCTAGTCAGGGACCTGTTTTGGTGGCTGGTGCTACTGGTGGTGTCGGTAGTATTGCCGTCAATATGTTAGCTAACAAGGGCTATGATGTTGTAGCTAGTACAGGAAAATCTAATGAAGAAGCATATTTAAAAGGATTAGGCGCTAAACAGATTATTGATCGTAATGAAATTGTAGATACTGAACAAATCCCAATGCGTGAAGAAAAATGGGCTGGGGCTATTGATCCAGTAGGTGGAAAAACTCTTCAATATATACTAAGTACATTGAAATATGGAGGATCTGTGGCTACAAGTGGTTTGACAGGTGGGGTAGAAGTTTCCACAACTGTTATTCCTTTTATTTCAAGAGGGATCAATTGGCTTGGTATAGATTCTGTTGAATGTCCAATGAATAAGCGATTAGAAGTTTGGAATCGTCTGAGTGATGATTTAAAACCAACAAATTTGAATGAAGACATGGTCAACGAAATATCATTACAAGAATTACCAGAAGTATTAGGGAATATTTTAGAAGGAAAAGTACGCGGAAGAACACTTGTAAAACTATAAAGTGGCTAGATCAAAGCACAATAAAGAGATACAAATATTAAAAAAGACGATTTAAATTGTAACGGGTTCGTTACCTATCACAAACATTAAAAATGTAAGCAAAAATGACTATCAAAATGTAGATTGATTTGATAGTCATTTTTTATTGTCACACAGAGTTTCCTGCTTCAATATTAGGTTTATTTGTGGTGCAATTCACCTATAATAATGTAAGCGTATGATAGCTAATGTATGTTGACAAAAAAGCTACAAATTAGCAAACAAATTACATTTATAATGCAATTATGAGCTGTTTAAATGAAGATAAAACCAAGGTATCCCTATGCGGAAGAGGTAAAACTAAACCTGTCTTTTAAGTCACGAAAAATATTAGAGCATTATTCCAGTTATACAGGTTTTATTCCAGCTCAAATAATTGAGGAGGTATTACTAAGGGGAATCTTTTTACTTATTCAAGATGTTGTGATTAAAAATTGGAATGCGTTTTAAATGATAGAATAAATAATCATTCCATTGATGGTTAATATTAACATGTTATAATCTGAATAATATGTTAATTAAGAAGTGATTTTAGGATTAAAATTAGTCTTGTTATTGAATAGAAAGGATCCATTATGAAACAATTTTTAGTCATACTAGTCACTACATTGCTTGTATCAACTGGGACAATTCATGCTAATAGCGAACAAAATCAAATGACAGTGTCAGAAATGAATGAAAAACTGAATGAGTTAGGGTTAACTAGTCATCAAATCGAAAAGTTAAATGAAAGCACAAAAAAGGCGATTGCTACTGAGGAAGATGCTGAAGCAGTCATTGGATTTAAGAGTTCAATTGATGAGGAAGGCATAGAGAATCAATCGTTAAAAGATGACGTAACCTTAGACTTAGTGGTCGTAGATTTGGGCACAACAAATTCTGGAGTTCCTAGAATACAATTAATAAGCGATTATGAATGGGTGAATATGCCTTTTTACCGTTATGAAGACATTATTGCAACTACATGGAGTTACGGATGGAATGCGCAGTCATGGAGTTTTTCAGAGGAGCAATATATTTGTCAGGACGGAATAAATATGACTTGTAGTTGGAAAGACACATCACAAATAGACCCACAATATGAATCTCGTTTACATAGTGTTGGTTGGAGCTATGACCTAGTTTCTTCTGCCATGCAATCTAGAGGTACAACAATAGTTAATTTAGAAGCCAATAATGAATCACAAATTAAAAATACAAGTGATGCCGAGTTTCAAACTTATTATGCACATGATGTATTCATACCTAATATGAGTCTTTCCTTTTCTAATGTTGGGGAAGGGACCTCAGTCACACCAGACTTTGGCGGTGAAAAATCTACAAGCAATTTTATAACTATTCCTAATCGTAAGCTCACATGGAATTGATTGATATATTTTTATCGAAACACGAAATAGCCGATTAGTTTATTCGTATTGAGTTGTTTTCATTGGTCAACACTCAATAAAGAAAACATAAGGTAGGGGGGGACAGACTCTTGAATAAGAAGGTTTTGATGTATCTGTTGGCGGCTTCAATTGGGCTTAATATTTATTTTCTGTTGGATGGAGAAGAGCCTGAAAAAGAAAAAATTAATCAGGATATTATTGAAAACGCGAACAGCTTGGCCATGGTAACAGAGGATGGCTTGAATAGGATATTAGAAGAAGAGAATTATAGCATGATAAGCGTAATGAATTCGGCTGCTGTTTGGTGGCCTGACGTTAGACATAATGACCATACAAATCAGAGACTCATGGATTTAGTCGAAGAGAATAAGAAGTCGCAACAGCGATTGCTTTCCTCGAACTTAGATGATCCTTCCACTGAACAGATTGAAGAATTCCATAGCTTGATGGAGAGACAAGCGGATATTCCATGGGATGAGGAACGCAATAACGTTGAGAATTGGATAGCTGAGTTAGAGGAAATTAATATACGATTAGGAGAGTTACAAGATTAAGGATCCTATAAGGATAAATTCTAGTATGAACTGTAATACTAAAGATGGTTTAAATTCATGAATATGCAATTTAAATAAACAAGCTATTGGCGTAATGCCCACTTTCCTGCTTTAGCTAAATATGTCATCATCCATTCATTTCTTTCAATTATGAAATGACTAACTAACATCGAGAGCAAAAATGTAATGGAAGGGAAACTATTGGCCAATAAATTCGTTACGAGAAAATAAATGAGGCATGAGAGAAGTAGTAGAGTTAATATGTATAATAAGCCATTTTTCATTAGATCACCTTCTGAATAAAGTATATTAATTTAATGCTAACATGCAATTTCTTTTCTAAGAACTAATTCCCTCACAAAATATCAGTATAAAGCATAGCTCACCCACTATGATTGTAGAATCTTCATTTTGTCTGTTAATTATTATAAGTGTAAATAGATCAAAAATTACTTACTACCCTAATTTTTACCATAGATGTGTTTTACTATGATATCATATTTGTAAATGTATGAATATTTGGAAAAGGATTAATTATTGGGCTGGTAATTTGTCTAATTACTGAAATGAGTAATAATAGGGATCACATTAGTTTAGCTAAATATTTTAAGCTGATTCATCATCGTTTGTGGCAAAAGTGGATCAGCAGTTAACGAAACCGTAAGTAGTTTGTTTTATTTAAAGGGTTATGTGAGATCGCTGACTAGATGGAGTTGCTGTAATAGATAGTCTTATTAGTGACTTTTACATAGAAGGGTAAGTAGAAAGTAGGGTTAGGCTAAATATAACTATTTTTATATTTTTTAAGAAAACGAAGGAAAAAGCAAGTATTAATCCTCACAATTCTTTGAATGACATGTCATTGGAAACACAAGTGGTTAAATGTCTGTGGTACCGTGAATGCGTCATAGAATAATGTATTCGTTTATTGTTATATGAATGGCTCAGTCATTTAAACATCTGATAGAGAATTGTAATGTAGGAGGTCAATTGAATTTGCGTTTGCGTATAAAGTTTCTATTGATTGCTAGTATTGGAAGTAGCTTGATGATCTTAATGTTAAAGTTTTTCCATTGGACACTGAATGAGCTATTGAGTCCATTTCTGTTTTTCGTCTTCTCAACGTTTGCTTATAGTGCATTTTTAATTGTGGCTGCCATAGCGTTAGTCGTATTATTCTCTCATAAGGATTGGAAGCACATGGTTATTCAAGGGGTTGCCGTGATGTTGTTTTTTCTAATTCCGTTTGATCAGGTCGTGTTAGAGGCCGATTATCACTCGACTGAGGAACAACGTGCTGCTGTTGTTGATATGGTTTTAAATGAGGAATTGGCACCTACAAATTCGGGACATGTTGCGTCTATTATTGAATTGCCGGATCAATATAAACATCTGTCAGTTGATGGAGAAATTTATATTGAGATTGAAGAAGACCGTACTTCGTTATTATTTCTGTCTGATGGTAGATTTCTAGACTCATTTGCGGGGATTGTTTATTCCTCAACGAATGAAGAACCACAGACGGGTGACTTTAATGGCCATTATCTCGCGGTGAATAAATTGGAGGATCATTGGTTTTCGGTAAGTGCAGGGTGATGGTGTAAGTGGAAGGTTGATTTATGAGGTTGAATTGAGGGAAAACTTTAGATGTATCAGTTTATTTTAGTTAAAGGGGTTTTTAAACATGACACGTCGATTATTTATCATAATGTTCATTCTCGTTATATCTCTAATGGCAGGTTGCACAGGTGGGGCAGAAGCACCTGAACACTTTTTATCGGAAGAAGAAGGGAAATATAGCATAGTATCAGTTCAGGACTCTATTTCAACACCTGCTTTTAAAGAATCTTTTACGGATGACAATATATACTTATCCCAAACCTATTTCTCAAAATCTCACAACGACTTGGATGATTTAGATGTTGGTGGTGAGGAACTGCCTGTATTCTTCGTTTTTGATCATGAGGAATTGGTAATGAAAACGAGTGATGAAGCGGAAGTAGTTGAGGTTTTGCAGTCTTAGAATGGGGATGATCCTTTTAAGCTATTTGTTTGAAATGGAGTGAATGAAATTGGTCTTTGAAGAAATTAATTTAAATAAACATCGGGATAAAGTGATCGAATTTCGGAGGGACTCTTTTAAAACAAGTTTTGGAGATGCTTCGGCATTTGAAGAAGATGATTATTTGAGTTGGTTAAATGAGAAGATCAAACAGTTTCCTAAGGGATTTGTTTTAGCAAAAGAAGATGATCTTTATATAGGACAATTAGAATTAACGATTCGCGAATATGAAGGTTATGATATTGGCTATGTTCATTTGTATTATTTAATGCCTGAAATGCGTGGAGTGGGTAAAGGAACAGCATTGCACAATTATGCAAAAGACTTTTTCGGCAAATATGATGTTAGTGAATACCACTTAAGAGTTTCTCCTTCAAATATGGCTGCACGTCAGTTTTATCACAAAATCGGTATGGAAGAAGTGGGTTCAGAATTTGATGGAAAGGTAATTAGAATGAAAGGGTATTTATAATTGACTTTTCCATAGCTGATTAAAATAGAATGATATGCCAGCAATTAAAATTTCATGAAAGGTGTGATGCGATATGACATTTAAACGATCAGTTGATGTTTTTAAATAGTCTATACAAAGGGGAATTCACATTTGAAAACGGAGAATGAATTATTTGAATATGTATCAGAAACAGAAAGGTTAGTATTAAGACCACTTAAAAAGGCTGATTACGAGAATTGGTTAAATGAATTTAATAGACGTTATCCATCTCAGCATCGACATGATACGGGCAGAACAGACATGAGTGATTGTACAGAGGAATGGTTTAATAAACTTATAGATAAACATCAAAACTTAGCTTTAACGGATACCGCCTACATTTTTGGCGTGTTTAGACAGGAAGATGGTACACATGTGGGAATGGTTGACTTATCAACTATAGAGAGAGGGGAATTCCAATGGGGACGAATAGGATACTCGTTCCATAATCGATATTGGGGAAAAGGGTATGGCAGGGAAGCGGTAAACGAAGTTCTTCATATGGCTTTCAAGTGTTTGAGCTTTCACCGTATTGAAGCTCATATCAATATTGATAATCCTGCTTCAATCAAATTAGCTGAAAATGTAGGTATGGAATATGAATGTATAAGAAAAGGATTTATCTTCGAGTTTGGAGAATGGACAGATAATCTGATTTATTTTAAAAATTTGGTCGAGTAGACTTTTTACGTCATAAAAGAATTGTTCTGAGGAGCAGTTCTTTTTTTACAAACTTCAATTGGGATTGTGATATTAGTCCTTATTAGACTGAATAGTAGTGTTACATAAAATCATTTAGGGATACAGATAAGGTGAAGTGCAATTTGTCAGGCAAGGAGAGGGGATTCAATTGGTCGTAGGTTTTATAGGATTTATATCTATTACGTTATTAATTTTGTGTTTTTCTTATACTCTTCATTTTGTAGAGAACTTACATAAGGGTGATGAACGTATTGTTAAACAATCCAAAAAAGTAGCGATAGTATCTTTGGCTTTGGCACTTGTGATTCCGTTTGTGTATAGTTTAATTGTGTTTTGATATTGGATCAGTGAAAGTTTGTCGTTGGTATTTTTGAATGGCAGGTTACAAAGTATGAAGTTAATATTTTAATCAGGTTATAAGTTATGAGGTGACTGTATTGCAAAAATGTGAGAATTGTCATGCACAATTTAGTTGGAGTAAAATTTATAAATCAATTTGGGCCAATTATCGCCCTATTAAATGCTACGAATGCGGTACGGTGCATGAGATAACATCTTTTAGCAGAACCATTGTTGCTATTCTTACAATTCTTCCAATGTGTATTTCCGCTATATCTCTGCCACCTACTAACGACCTTGCTTTAATTTTTGGGATAGTTATCGTATGTATAATATTGGTTTCTTTAATTGCTCCGTTTTTAGTAACTTATAAAGATTGTTTGTGAATCAAGGTGCACAAGCTGTTGATATTATAAAAGGAGTTCAAAGGCTTCATTAGACAGCGAAAAATCATTTTAAAATTATTTTAATGGAAATTAATTACAAAAGTTGAAACACATGATATACTTGAATGAATAAAATTTTGAATTTTTAGATTTCGTTTTTGGTTCGAGGGAATAAAATGAGCAAAAATAAATTTTGGCTATTTATGATTTTGGGAATACTCACTGGTGTTTTCTTAACTGGGGTTTTAGAGTGGTTTAATTTTAATATATCCTTAGTTAATATTTTTCAGATAGTGCTCGGTGAACCTAACTTTGTCTCAGTTATTATTATATTAGTAGTCACTTTGCTGTTTTCGTATTTTGTAATGAGCAGCCTTTATAAAAAATTTGTAAAGCCCTAAATTGGGAGTAGTTTTTATAGGCCTTTGGTGTAGAAGCTCAAGCTGAAATCTATATCAAATTTTAAATAGGTTGTATAAATGTGTCGATTCTGTTAGGAAGTTCTCATTGGAGGTTGAGATATGCATATTGAGGTGAAGAAATATCAAGATGAAGACGAACCTCAGTTGATAAGGTTATTGAATTTTTGTTTTGAGTATGAAAACTTGATTAACATCGTGAAGTCAAATCAGTTGAATGTTGCATTCTCAGCTTATTTTGAAAATGATTTAGTTGGGATACTGCTTACCTGGAAAAGTCGAATTCATCCATATTGCCTTTATTTTCGTATTCTAGTCGATCCGTTTTATCGACATTTAAATATTGAAACACAACTGCTTTTAAAGCTTGAAGAAATCAAAGAAGAAGGGCTAACTTTACAAACCTCAACTTGGGAAACTTCGAATAAACAGATTAATTTGTATTTACATAATGGGTTCAAGGAAATAAGAAGAACTTATATATCAGCTTTAGCAGTATCTGATGTTATTAATGATAGATCTCTGAAAGGTAAAGGTGTTCAAATTCAAACTTTAGAAGAAGTCTTAATGAATAAAGAGTTAACAGAGGCACTCATTCATCAAGTGAAAACGGTTTATGAAGAAACGCATGAGGTTAATCCAGTAGCACATTTAGACGCAGATCAATGGTATGAGTTAATTGTTTCTAATGATGTATTACAAGATTGGAGTTATATTTACATTGATTCTGAGGAGAAGAGCATCATCGCCTATTCCTTTCTTCATGAGTCTGATGAAATCAAAACTGTGGAATTAGGCTGGTGTGGTACTAATGGTATGGAACAAAAACAATTGATTCCTGAATTGGTTCATATGCAAGTGAATTATGCATATCGGCACGGATTCGAATTTATAATTGGAGAATTTGATACAACTGACAGCTATGCTTTGGAAGTCTTGACCCGATTTCCGTTTGCCCCAAGTCCGACTTGGATTACCTTTCAGAAAGAATAAAGGGTTTCGAAGTGTTTTATCTCAAGGAGTAATTCTTTTAAATGGATCTGAGGAGAGGTGTCAGAGTCTATGAGAAAATATCATAGAGCATTTGGAGTATATGGAATATGTATAAGAAATGGAAAACTCTTGGTTATAAATAAGAACGGTGGTCCTTATATAAACAGATATGATCTCCCTGGAGGAAGCTTAGAAGAAGGGGAAGGTTTGTCCGAAGCAATGAGAAGAGAGTTCCTCGAGGAAACGGGTCTAGAAATCGAAATTGAGGAAAACATTGGTGTCATTGATTTTAAACTTCCTTGGTCGTGGAAAGATTTTACGGATGTGCACCATATAGCAGTATATTATTCAGTTAATGTGGTAGGCGGACAATTAAATATTCCAGAACAATTTGAGGGACAGGATTCATTGGGGGCATCGTGGGTATCGGAACATGATGTTTCCTTGGACAATGCTTCACCACTTGTTTTAAAAACTTTTGAATGGTTAAATTCAGAGACTTTAGGGATTGATACAATAACTTATCAAGATTGGAAAGTCTTACGAAACTAGTTTGATGATTTCAAGCCGTGGACATTTAGTAGATTGATTTTTTATCGGGAGTCAGCACTAAGAGATAGAAATGAGTGATCCGAGTGCGAAAGAACAAAAATTTTCAGTATCTATTAATTGCCGTTTTATTTTCAACACTCGGTGATGGAGTTACGTTAATTGCAATCCCGTGGCTATCGACTAATTTGACCGACAATGCCTTTATGATCTCAGTAGTTTCTGCATCACTGACTATTCCATGGTTACTATTCAGCTTACATACAGGTTTATTATTGGATAAAGTTGATCGGAAATTGATTATTTGGATCAGTATCTATTTGAGAATTACGACGTTATTTGTTTTAACTGTTCTAATCATAACGAATACAATCACTATTCTATTATTAATTATTTGCGGCTTTTTAATTGGTTGTTCGAAGGTATTATTTGATAGTTCTGCACAAACCGTTACGCCAGATATTGTGTCAGAAGAAGATTTGGAAAAAGCTAATGGCATGATTGTGACTGCAAGGTTAACGATGAGTGATGTATTAGGTAGAGCTTGCGGCGGGTTGCTAATCGCAATAAGTATCTGGACACCTTTTTTATTGGATACGATTTTACTCTGTTTAGCAAGCCTATTCATTTTCAAGATGAAATTACCTGACACAATTAAGGATGATTATAAGAAAGTAAAGTTAAAAGAAGGATTCACTTTTATTTTCAAGGATCACTCTTTACTGATGTTAATGGTGATTTTAGGCAGCCTTGTAATACTGTTGTTTTCTAGTACGCTTTCCACGCAAGTGTTATTAGTGAGAGAAGTTTTAGAACTAAGTTCATTTGAATTTGGTGTTCTAATTTCTTTCAGCACCCTAGGCAGTTTATTAGCTAGTAACACGATTTCGTTATTTTCATCTAAATTCGCGTTAAAGACTCAATTAGTCGTTTCATTGTTTGTAATGGGATTATGTTTTGGAGCTGTTGGACTATTTTATAATAAGTTTATTGTGGCCGGACTATATTTTATAGGAAGTTATTTTATCATCATTTGGAATATTGCTAACTTATCCTATCGGCAACGTATTACACCTAAAAATTTATTAGGAAGAGTTGGCGGCGTTATTCGGTTCTTCTCCTTAGGTTTCACGCCCTTAGGAATGATTTTAGGTGGTTCACTGGTCGTTTGGTTAGAACCGTTTATTTCGAGAGTGTGGGCAATAAGATCCCCGAATTTATTGTTGGGTATCATATTTGTTGGATTGAGTTTAATGATGATTGTGTTATTTAGATTTTATAGTTTTAATGAATCAAGGTCGACTGAATACGCGAATGATGGAAATTAACTTAGTAGAAAATGAGAAGTATGAGGAGGAATTATGACTTTATTCTACTTGTTACCCTTACTAGTACCTATGCCATTTTTGTTTCATTACTTTGAAACAACTCAGTTTTTAGATGATTATTCTCATTTGACTGTAGTGACGTTATTATTTGTTGTTGTTGCGGGCTTATTTTCAATTAAGATCGAATTTCGTTATATAATCTTAGCTAATATCTTTTCCGTGATTTTATCCATTATATTGGGGGAGATGTTCATAACTCCGCCGAACGCATCTTGGTTTAAACCATTTGGAATGGGAGCAGCAATCACATTCACTGGTATATTAATTTTCTTGGGGATGCTGATTGTTCGGTATATAATTACCGTTATTATGTTCAGAAAATGAAGAGGATTAATTTATTGTTGGTTAAGGTTTAGTTATATGGTTGTGAAATAAAGCATGGTGAAATTTGATGGTACCCAAAGATTAAATACGGCATAGATCTATCGCTTTTAGATAAAAGTTATCTTGAATATTTTGGATATATTCAGATGAGTTCAACGATAGAAATTCTACTAGAATCGTATGAAAATTATTAATCTATTAAAGGATGTGATCATATCATTTTCGAGACATCAGCAGCAGAGCTAAATATTGTCATTACACTTGCTTTTGGGACATTGTTAGTCGTGCTATTTCCTATAATAAATAGGGAAAATAAATATTTTGCTTGGGTTAGTCTAGTGATGGGCATTATCGTTTTATTGCTTTTATTATGGTTCACATTTAGTAATGAAACGATTAGACATCAGATATTAAATTACGGGCTGCAATAAGGGTTGCGAATAGGATCATAGCAAAGTACCAAATGATTGAGAGAAAGGCATGATCAATGTGAAAAAAGCTGTCATAACAGGTAGTTTTGTCGTTGTTCTGGTGATTGGGTTGGTCATCTGGAACTCGGGTGATTTGTTTGAAACGGAATCTCCTGAGGCGCAATCTGAACCAAATGATAATGAAGCGGAAATACCTGATCCTCAAGAATATGATGAAGAAGATTTCGATAAGGCTGTTAATGAAGTTCGGGATTCTTTAGACGAAGCGGTAGTAGAAGAAATATTTGACGTACAGGATCAGGATCAATATGACGAAAATGAAGTGTTTAGTGTAGCATCAATTAGTGAAGCAAAATTTGAGTTTCGCTATTTAGTGGAAAATGAACTGTACGACGAGCGAAAACCCTCTCAGGAGGTAAAAGATCTAGCTCAGGAGAGAGCTGAATCAATTAATAAAATGTTTAACACAGCAGAGGAACGTTATGATCTGACAGTGACTCAGGAAGAAGTGACGGATTACATCGAAGAAAATGTTGACACAAACTTTGTTGAGAGTATGGAGATGTATGCTGATGCTTTAGGAATCAGTGTTGAAGAGTTGAACCATTCATTTGATCGAGATATTTATGCGCAAGGTGTATTGTTAAATAAAATTAACGAACGTATGATAGCAGAGAACCCGAAGCAATCTGATGAAAATCAACGTGACTATTCAGAACGAATTGATGAGATTATTGAGCAGGAGTTTTATGCAAATTAATATGATTTAGTCGCATGGAAGGGGAGCTGCATAATAATGAAAAGGTTGGCTGTTATTACTGTTGGTAAAACTCACAGTGGGAAAACCACATTTGCAAGAACCTTAGAAAGACAACTTGATAACTCCTTTGTATTGGATCAAGATAATCATGCAGAATTTACTAATAAATTTTACCCTATGTTGCAACCCAAGGCCGGACCGAATAACCTCAAGTATTCAATATCTAAACTAATTGTTGATTATGCTAAAACAAACACAGATCAACATATCATTGCTAGCAATGGAAATCGATCCAAAGAAGGAAGAGAATATTTGCTTGAAGAGATATATAACCAAGAAAAATTTATCCGTATCTTGGTTCATTTTGACATTCCTGATGAAATACTCTATGAACGCGTTAATGAAAGTGAAAGAAGTACAACTGTATTAAGAGGAGATTTTTCAAGCTTTAAGGAAGTACTCTTGAAACAACAAGCTGAATCTAAACTAGATGATGTTGTAGCTCCTGAAGTGGGAGAAGCAGACTATTTATTCGTAATTAAATATAACGAGAAATTTGATGATGTAATTAAAAAAATCGTTCATATTTCTAAATGTTTATAATTAATTCACACCTAGGTATACAGATAACTAAAAGTATTAGGCATAAAAATAGCAAGATATATTATTACTTTTTAAGTGGAGCAGACAAATATGGATTTTAGAGATATTAGTTTTTTTATATAGATGAAGACCCTCCTATGGATTTGTTGTTATTAGCGGATCCTTCCGAAGAGATGATTGCAGACTATTTAAAAATGGGAGAATGCTTTGTTGCAGAGATAGATAATCGTATTATTGGAGTTTATGTATTACTTCCTACAAGACCTCAGACCTTGGAAATGGTGAACTTTGCAGTTGCAGAAAAATATCACGGTAAAGGTATAGGAAAACTTCTAGTGATGAATGCAATAGAAACAGCAAAAGAAATGGGATACAAAACAATAGAAATTGGTACTGCGAATTCGAGTGTAGGGCAACTTCTACTTTACCAAAAATGTGGTTTTAGAATTACTGGTATTGATGTGGGATTTTTTACTAGGCATTATCAAGAAGAGATCTTCGAAAATGGCATACAGTGTACGGATATGGTTCGTCTATCTCAAGATTTATAACGAATTGAGTTTTATATAATGAGTAAAACCTCAATTTTCTAAGAAGAGCTAAATTTAGAACGTTATATAACCGTAGACCCAAGGCTATAAAAGAAGAATATAATAATTAGTCGTTAAAAGAGGGAGGAATTTAATGGAGAAAAGTAAATCACAAATTTATACACCACCTAAGCACATAGTTTCAGCTGCTACTATTGTTCCTAATGATAATGGTGAAATTCTGTTAATCAAGGGACCCGAGAGAGGTTGGGAAATGCCTGGTGGACAAGTTGAAGAGGGTGAGTCTTTAAGGGATGCTGCAATAAGGGAAACTAAAGAAGAGTCAGGAATTGATATTGCAGATTTGAAATTTTGTGGAATATTCCAGAATGTAGAAAAATCAATTTGCAACACGCTGTTCTTAGCTAAACCAATTGGAGGAAAGCCAACGACTTCACCAGAGAGTTTGGAAGTGGATTTCTACCCAATTGATGAAGCATTGGAAATGGTGACTGTGAGTAATTTCAGACAAAGAATTGAATATTCCTTGGATGAAAATACTCATCCATTTTATATAGAATTTTAATGCTTTGAAATACTATATAGAATTAGTGAGGGTTTGTAAATGGAATACTACAAATATCTAAGACAGTATGTGGGGCATAAACCAATTATTTTACCTGGTTCCGTTGTGGTCATTTTACATAAGATCTTTATTTGTCTGTAGTCATAATGTCAATTAGCACAGGTGGTTTTGTAAATAAATGACACAACCAAGTAAAACGCTTTTTGTGAGGAGACTGTTAATGCCGGTATGTAAAAAATGTAGTCATCATTGGAGTTGGACTGAAACGGTAAAAGAAATATTCACAATTACAAAGTCAATGACTTGCCCCAGCTGCAAAGCTATTCAGTATACTTCTAACAAATCAAGAATAGTATCATATTTGATGGCAATTGTTGTTATAGTATTGATTCTAACAGTGGGAACATTCTTACCATCTCCATTTTTGCCCGTTTTTAGTTCTTTACTATTTGTACTATTGTTTTTGATTTATCCTTTCATTTTATCATTATCTAATGAAAAACCATATTTTTGAAATAATTGCTCTTCACATATGTATTAATATATAGTATTGTTAGGTAAATTCAAGGAGGTATCGACAATCAAAATGGACAATTCCCTTATTTTTGCGTAATTAAATTTATTCAAAAAGTCTTTTGCCACGAGCAAAAGAAGGGGATACGTGTGTCTATTTTGAGATGACTATATAAACATTCATTTCTTTTCGTCATGATGTTATATGATGGATTAGTTTGTAACGGCACAGGGAACCCTTCCTCTGTGCTTTTTTTTGTGGCGAAATTGGAGTGATGTTATGTTTGTCATAAAAGCTGAAAATTTAACAATGGAAAAAGGCGTTCGAAAGTTATTTGAAGACGTAACGTTTGATATTTTACCGAATGAACGTGTTGCCTTATTAGGCATGAATGGTGTAGGAAAGACGAGTTTGATTAATGGACTGCTTGAACTTGAGCCTATAGCTGAAGGTGACATTTATTATGGTGTAGAGTGGTCGAATATTGGTTACATGGTTCAAGCGGAAGAAAGTCATACGGATCTACCACTCAGGAATTGGGTTGTAAGAGAGCACCCTAAAGAACAACTAAGAAGAACGCTTATTCAATTAGAAAAAGATCCGAGAGATGCAGCTATTTTGAAAGAATATAATGAGGCAATATCACAGTATTTAGAAGTTGATGGCTATCAATGGGAAATGGAGATTGAAAGCAGTTTATTAGAAATGGGATTAATAGAAGAAACATGGCATATACCTTTTAAACAACTGAGTGGTGGCCAAAAAACGCGCGCTAAACTTGTGAAGCTTATGCTTGAAAATGCACAATTCATTATTCTTGATGAGCCGACTAATCATTTGGATTTAGAAACAATCGATTGGTTAGTTAAATGGTTGCAAGCGTTTCAAGGTACGGTTTTATTTGTTTCTCATGAACGTGAATTTATAGATCGGGTTGCAACGGCAATATTTGAATTAACATCTGAAGGACTGACCAGGTATGAAGGTGGATACAAGGAATATGAGGCTCAGAAGGAAATCGAAGAAGAAACGCGACGACAGCAATATGAGAATCAGGAAAAAGAACGACGGAAACTCAAAGATTTGATCCAACAATATAAAGGTTGGCATGCAAGCGCTAATGCTAAAGCCAGTGTCCGCGACCCATATGCGCAAAAGAAAGCGTCTAAACAAGCATCAAAGCTTAAAGCAAAAGAGAGCGCATTAGAGCATTTGGAAAAAGAAGCGATTCAAAAGCCGAAGAAACCAGGTAGAATAAATGCGCAAATGGATGCGAGTGAATTTACTGGAAAGCGTATGGTTCACGTAGATCAGGTGTCTAAGTCATATGGCGATAAAGCCATATTAAAAGATGTGAACGTAGATATATTGAAAGGTGACCGTATAGGTGTGGTAGGTGCTAACGGTAGCGGGAAGACAACTTTTCTAGAATTAATATCTGGTCTTAGCGAAGGCGATCAAGGCGCCATACATTATAATCCTCAGGTGAAAATCGGGCAATTTTTCCAAGAGTTCGAACAATTAAACGAGCAGAACACCATATTAGATGAAATCATGGAGCTTCCTAATATGAATCAAACTGATGCTCGTACGATCTTGGCATGTTTTTTGTTTAGAAGAGAAGAGGTTTTTAAAACGATTGGTAACTTGAGCGAAGGTGAAAAAGGGCGCGTCGCTTTTGTGAAGCTGTATTTTTCGGAGGCTAATTTGTTAATTTTAGATGAGCCTAATAATTATTTTGATATTTCATCGAGAGAAATTATTGAAGATGCTTTAGTTAACTATCCGGGCTCTATCGTATTAGTGACTCATGACCCGTACTTGTTGCGAGCGATTTCGAATAAAATTATTTCATTAGAACAACAAACGATGCAAGTTTTTAATGGGACATATGGTGACTGGGTGAACCACGTTAATGTTGAATCAGAAGAGCAACAACTGTTAAATCAATTAACAGAATTGGAAGCGAGGTATTCTCAAGGTTTACTTGAAGAATATGAGTCATCACAACAAGAAGAGGAGAAGGTTGAAGCATTAAAGGATTTGAAGGCTGAAATAGAACGGTTAAAAGAACAAGTGAACAAATTGAACGGGTCATTATAATGTAGAGAGATTGTGAGCGGGTGGGACTTGAGAATAAGTAGTTCAGTTTAGGAGTACAAAGGTGCTATTTGTAACCATAATTGGACTACTTTTTTATATGGATTTATGGGTTAAAATGTAAAGTTTTTACTAATCCAAGTTAAAAGAATTTTAGGATAATTCAATTATATATGGTAAAATAAGTTAATTGATTAACGAATTTTTTTAAGGTGGAGCATCTTGTTTACTAAAAGAAATTCTTTAATTTTGAGCATCATTGCATTTGTCTTAAGTATATTAGTCATAAGCTCCAGTCCAAATTTCATTGCAACAGGACTGCTTGTGATTGTTTCAGTCCTATTATTTTGTAATTATTTAAGGTTTAAGTATGCCCTTAAAACCGCAGAACTGGTAGGTATTTTTATTGCAGCTATTATTCTCGTATTTTCACTTTTTATTATAGTGTTATTGGCTGTGTTTTATTTCAATATGCAATGACCTGATTTTGAAAGCTAAAGAGTGGCATTAATTTAACAAAAACGAGCATTTCCCTGCATAAATGACTGCTCAAAATGCATTTGATCATCTATTCGTTATGTGTTTCTACTCTTATTGTTCGTACTCCAAAACGAAAAACTTACTTTTGAGTGAACTGCTTTTTCCGTATGAAAGCTTAGAAGAACTTGTAGGACTAATTGTCATTAAACTTACATAACCAAATGTGAAAATTAATAGGTTATTGAGGCTTTCGTGGAAAATATGCTGAAGATTATTTTAAAACTATTGCAGCCGGTTATTTTTAAAAATGGGAGTTGAAAAATGATATGAGATGTCTATGTAAACAAAAGGAAGTAAAGGAATTAAAAATTGAAGCAGATGTTGGGGCAGATCCTATTTGGTGTGATCGTTGTCATTGCAACCTAGACGTAGAAGAGATTCCAATTTCACTCAATTTGAAATTGCGGTTAATGAAATGGATAGGTGACTATGGTAAATGGATTGATTGGGATAAAGATGGAATAGTTTCTAATGGGGTTGAACTTGAAAAAACACATAATAAAGAAGGGTTGAAACTAACAGAAGAAGTACAGAAAGAACTTGAAGGAAAATATAAAGTTTCATTTTCACCTTCTACATTTGCAAGAATGCATGTAAAGGAATAAATGACTATTAAATGATTTGAACATTGATTTAATAATGAAAAACGAATATTAAGTTGTATTGCGAATCGAGAGTTAATTCGCTTTTTTATCAATATGTTAGTTAATCTATAAATTAGCAGTTTTTTTAATATGTATTGAATCAAAATAATATTAATTCATTTGTCTAAAGGGGATATGAATATGTGGGATCAACAATTTATTCATACAGAAAGAGGCGAGTTTGAAGTTTTCACTCAAGGAACTGGCGAGCCGCTTTGTATTACGCATTTATATAGTGAATTTAATGAACTTGGAAATTATTTTGCTGATGCTTTTGTAAATGATTTCAAGGTTTATTTAATAAATTTAAAAGAGGCAGGTCATTCTTGTAGAGCTAATACTGATACAGAATTGAGTATGAAAGAAACGGTTAAAGACTTAGATGCGATTAGAGATGCATTGAATTATAAGTCTTGGGGATTTGCGGGTCATTCAACTGGAGGAATGCTAGGATTAGTTTATGCTCTAAGTTATCCTGATTCTCTAACTAAGTTATTAATTGGTGGAGCAACTGCAACCAAAACGTATATGGACCATGAAGAAAGTATGTATTCCCCCAATAGTCCTTTGAATAAAAAATTAAAACAAATCTTTTCAGTATTAAAATCTCCTGATTCGACTAAAGAAGAACGAAAAGAGGCTAATCGAGAATGGGGTGAGATGTCACTGTATAATCCTGATCGCTGGGATGAATACTTTTCTAAACCAAGTAGTGGTAAAGTGGTTCAACAAAGATTAGATTACTTTTCATTTAAGGAATTACCAGATTGTGAAATTCAAGATCAGTTACATACTATTTCAGTTCCTTCTATTGTGTTTTGCGGGAGATATGATGCGCAGTGTCCGTTAGTGTTTTCTCAAGACATTAGCAGAGGATTGCAGAATTCAAATTTGTATGTTTTTGAAAAGAGTAACCATTTTCCTTTTGTAGAGGAAAAAGATCAATTTGCGGATATGGTTTCTGATTTTAAAAGATTGAATTAGTTTTAATTACAACTTATAACACTAATTAACCTCAAAACATTCTTTATTACGATAACGAAATTTCAGAGAAGAAAAGGTGGTTGAATGAAGAAAAGCATTCTTTTGATTGCACTATTATTTTTAATAGGATTAATGGGGTGTAGTGACGATGAAGCACATTTTGTAGGTGAGATTTCAGGGTTAAATGAAACTAGTATTGAATTAGTAGTTGCTGAGGAAGATAGAAATCCTGATGCGTCCTATCCTGTGTACACTGTAAAAGTAAATGAGGATACTATTTATGAAGGAGATGCGGAGGGATTTTCACAGTTAGCAACTGGTGATAACGTTAAAGTTTGGGTTTATAACGTAGGAGAAGATAATCAAATTGACAATAAGACGGTAGAAAAAATAGTGGTTGAAAACTGAAAGCTACTTGATTCGTATTGGAATTATTTCCTAAGAGAGGGAGAAGTAAAATGGAAATTGAAACCCCGAGACTTAAGTTTCGCAAGTACAAAAATGATGACTTTAATTATCTATATTCTTTATTATCTGATCCAGAAATGGTTAGGTACATAGGAGAAGGAAACATAAAAGATAAGCAAGAGACCAATCGCTTTTTTAAATGGATCTATAGTACATATAATGTGGGGCCTGATATGGGTTTAATGGTATTAGAAAGTAAGGGTGATAATTCCCCAATAGGGCATGCAGGACTGGTACCACAGACAGTTGACGGAGTTGAAGAACTTGAAATAGGGTATTGGGTTTCTCGAGATCATTGGGGTAAAGGTTACGCTACTGAAGCAGCCCAAGCCTTAAAAGATTATGGTTTTAATCATCTAGATAAAAACAGACTTGTTTCTTTAATTCAACCTAATAATATTGCTTCAAAAAAGGTTGCGGATAAGATAGGTATGAATTTTGATAAGGAAATTGTACTTCAGGACCATAAAGTTCATATCCATTCAATTTTAAAGGATAACTATTTTGATATTGATTCGTAATGTCATTATGTGAGCACTTTTTGATTACAGATTCATGTTTTTGTGCTTAGAAACGTCTTTACACAAATAGTTTATAACAACAATCATTTTAATTCATTCAAAGGGGAATAAATTAATGCGGAAGTTTTACGTCGCATCAAGTTTTAAAAATAAAGATACAGTCCGTATAGTTAGTAATGAATTAATCAATAGAGGCTTTGTTCAAACTTATGATTGGACGAATAATGAGAGAGCTTCAACTTTTGAGGGTTTGACGGATATAGGTTAAAAAGAAAAAACGGCTGTTATGGAAGCAGATTTCATTATTGTTTTATTGCCTGCGGGTAAAGGAAGTCATATAGAGTTCGGTATTGCACTTGGACAAGGGAAAAGAATTTATCTTTATTCATCAGACGAATCAGTCAATCATTTTGAAACAACAAGTACGTTTTATCATTTATCTGAGGTAGAACAATGTGTGGGGTCTATTGAGGATTTAATAGAAACTGTAACAAATAGCCAAGCGTCATTTGACTAATGAGGTGCGTTGGACATTAAAAAGATGGTTGATTTTATTTGGGCTTATCACAAGCCTCCAGGTCCGCCGCTTGCTGGTGGGCCATTTCGACGTGATCTTGCTTTTTCAACTTCTCGTTCGACTTCTTTTTCGTTCTCTTTTTCTTGCTGGGTTTTCAGGTGTTGTGGCTTCGTGTAACGTTTTTTCTGCTTTCGTTTATCTAGAATGATCATAAATGCAATGGCTGCGACTAGGAATAAGCCCCATAAGATGTTGGATAACATACTCATTCTCCTTTCGAGCAATTATAATTGGTTAATTAACTCGATGGTAACAGAAGTCAAGTCCATAATTATGTGTAAAATACATGGCAATGAAATTCAACTCTTGTCATTGATTATTTATGTGTTATCGCGATGAGGTGGGGATGGCG
>NZ_JAUSTQ010000017.1 GCF_030812915.1 Alkalibacillus salilacus | reverse complement strand
AAGATCTTGTAAATACAAATAGTAACTCACAAATGGAAATGATTGTATCTGAAGCAGATGAATTGCGAAGTGAAACGGTAACTTTATTAGATGAATTAGAAACAACTGTGAGCGAAGAACGGGCAACGGGTGTAACAACTGCGCAAAATAGTCAGGGAACAACGATGATGACGTTGCTAATATCTATGGCTGCTGCACTTGTTATTGGTATTGTATTGATGGTTATGATTAGTCGGATCGTATCACGAAATCTTGACGAGGTTGTAGCCGTTAGTAATCAAGTTGCTGACAATAATTTAGCTGTTGAACCAATCGCCTATGATGGCAAAGATGAAATTGGGCGTATGGCAACGGCTACAAATACGATGGTTGAAAACTTACGAACAATGGTCAATAAGATTTCTAACATATCAGAAACGGTAAGTAGCCAAAGTGAAGAATTAACACAATCAGCTAATGAAGTTCGAGAAGGCTCCGAGCAAATCTCGTCTACAATGGAAGAGATGTCATCAGGTGCTGAAACACAGGCCAATAACGCCAGTCAGCTTTCAGAAAATATGACATCATTTGATGGAAAAGTTCAGGAATCCAATCATAAAGGTGAGGCGATTCATGCGTCATCCCAAGATGTCCTATCATTAACGAATGAAGGGCGTAATATGATGAAATCATCGGTTAACCAAATGGCTGAAGTAGATCAAATTGTTAAAGATGCTGTTGAGAAAGTGAATAGTTTAGATCAACAATCGCAACAGATTTCAAAACTCGTTTCGGTTATTCAAGATATTGCGGAACAAACGAACTTACTTGCGTTAAACGCAGCTATTGAAGCAGCACGTGCTGGTGAGCATGGTCAGGGCTTTGCGGTTGTAGCAGATGAAGTCCGAAAATTAGCAGAGCAGGTATCAAATTCAGTCGATGAAATTACAGGTATTGTGAGCTCAATTCAAAACGAATCAACTAATGTCGTTAGTTCATTGCAATCTGGTTATGGTGAAGTGGAAAAAGGCTCAAATCAGATTCAAACGACAGGTGAAACATTCGAGCAAATCGCTAATGCCGTTACCGACATGTCAGATCAAATTCAAACCGTCAAAGATAATCTATCTGATATGGCTTCAAACACGCAAGAGATGACATCGAATGTCCAAGAAATCGCCTCAGTTGCAGAAGAATCAGCGGCAGGTGTTGAAGAGGCATCAGCATCAGCAGAACAATCCTCAAGTTCGATGCAAGAAGTCGCGTCCAGTTCGGATGAGTTATCTCGGTTAGCAGAGGATCTAAATGGATTGATTCGTGAATTTAAACTTAAATAAGCAGAATCACTATTAGGCGTATAAATAAATACGGAACCCTCTAACCTCCTGAGCTAAATAGCTTGGGAGGTTTTGTTGTGTACTAACCCTTTCATGCTTTGATTCTGTTATGGTCTTTACATAATCAGACTGTGTTGCCTTGATTGCATCATCAAGAATCGCCTCTTATATCGGTCAACAAAATTTTTCTATTGTTTAAAAGCAACAATCTAAATTAAGAACATACGTTTGATATCATAAAATCAATAGCAAAACAAACGTTCTATCCAAGCAACATTTTGTTATTAAATGGTCTGTTCATATCTAATATGAAATACAGCCGAATCAATCAGGTTGTTGTTGATCAACAAATTTTAAAAGGAGGCATTTTGTATGCAGGATCAGACGTTTTATGTGGATCAAGAAGAGCGCAAGATCACAACGCGATTTGCAGTCATGTTAAAGCATGAACGCAAACGACAGGGGTTGTCTTTACAGAGATTAGGAGAGCTAACGGGGATGTCGGCATCGTACATCCATCGCGTTGAAACGACGGAACGTCAAAATCCATCGTTAACCGTCGTGTTGTTATTGGCGAAGGCGTTAGAGTTTACGCCGTATCAACTATTCAACTTGTTTATTGATGTGGATGGTGATTGGAACGCAACGCCGAGCTTAGAGGAACTATTGATGGCTCATGAGTTCACGATTGGCGAGACTAAAATCGATAATGTACAAGCTAAACAGGCGCTCATCAAAATGGTCGAGCTTGTTGTCTATGAGATGAGCGAAAAGGTGACGATTGATGACGCGTCAACGCTATCGAAATTGGTGTCAGAATTCCATTCAGCTTGAGCGATTTGTTGTGTGAAGGAGTTGATCTTGATTGAGTAAAAAAGGCTCAAGAAAGGAGTTTTTGTTTCATATCATGTTGAAGGAGAACCCACAATTGCTGAAGCAATTGTGGGATGTTGATTATCAGCATGATAATTTAGAAAAACCGGTTCAAGATGGCTATATGGATATGAATGGATTGGATCAGCAGTCGGGTTTGCCCGTTATGATTGAAAGCCAATTAAATCAAAGCGATGATAATCATTTTAAAAAAGTGAAGCGCTTAATTGATGAGACGAATGAAGGTATCATTGCTTGGTTTGCACCGAGTTTTCGAACAGAGCATATTAGCGCCTTGTCAAAGCTGGTTCACTTTCAAACGATTAAGCCGATAAAGTTGTATTTCGTTGAGTTGAATGACAGTTTTTTGGATGAGTTAACGCATCTGAATCAATTAACAGATATGGCATTTTGGGAACGTTTAAGCGCTGGTTTGGTCGTGTTACCTGAGCTTTCGGTTGTCGGATGTGCGTCTACGATGCCAGACCATTACCAAGCGAGAGACGACCATTCAATATGGGTACCTGATAATCCAACGATTTCAACGTATTATAAAAATCAGTATTTTATGAGACGGTTATCGAAACGGATGCCTTATTTTTTGAATGTCCATCGCTATAAAAAGTTAAAGTCTAATCAGCTCAATTTCGGGACAGGACGCACGTCTATTCGATTAGCTTTCTCATTAGTGAATCGTATGGAGCAACCTTATATAGAATTCTCTATCACCAACCCAAAGCAGTATGAAAAAGCAATGTTTGAACAAGTTCTAAATGATGTAGCATCGCAACGATTGAAGCAAACGAACTGGTCAGTTGATCATCGTATATTGATGTATTATACCTTTTCGGATGATTTTTCAAGTATCGTTGAAGAACTGATTGATCAATTTGAATGGCTCTATAGCATTTATGAGCCCATTTTAAATCATCAAGAGAGCCAGCCAATCATAAAGGAAGAGCAGGTATCCTTATTTTAAGGATACCTGTGTTTTTGTGTTGAGCCATCGTCATTATTATGAAAGGGGAATAATGAGATGACGTACATAAAGCATAACATGTAATCATAATCGGTATATTGATTTGTCTTAATACAATAGAAATGGACCATCTTTATTGGCAAAAGAAGAAGGTCTTAGTGTTGAGCGTGATTTGTCATTATTCAATTACGACACCCACTAATGATTTATAATGATAAAGCCTAAATAATTGTTTTCTTAGTCTTAAATAGAATGTTTGAGTTGGATACCGTTTGGTAGGAAACATAACCAAATAATTCGTTACTATAACGGCAATAAAGTGGTGAAGAATTTTGATAGACTAAAAGTCATTCCGAGCTGGATTGATGTTGTTTTATGTGATTGTTTAGATGTTTTGATACAATAGGGTGAAATGTCACAATCTTTTCAAGAGGAGGTGGCTCCAATAGAGAAAAGTAATTCGATAGAAAATGAAGTAGAATATTTGATTTCTTTAGAACGTGAAGGAGAATACTGGGATTTTAAAGAAAAACACTACTCTAATAAGTCCGACCTTTTGTTTGATATCATTTGCATGGCTAATACTCTAAGTGATAGAGACGCTTATATTATCATTGGGGTAACTGATAATTATGAGTTAAAAGGTGTAACTGGGGACCCAAGTAGAAAAAATCAACAAAACCTGATCGATTTCATGAAAAATAAACCATTTGCAGGTGAGGTTAGGCCTATTGTTGAATTGCATACTGTGACTGTGAATCAAAGCGAATTGGATGTAATAGTGGTTAAGAATAGCTATGATGTGCCATTTTATTTATCAAGTCGATTTATGCAGGTTAACGCTAATTATATTTATACTCGTGTTGGTGATACCAATACACCAATTGATCAAGGTGCGGATATTAAAAATGTTGAAGATCTGTGGAAAAAAAGGTTTCGGTTAAATCAATCCCCCTTAGAGCAGTTTAAATACAAATTGCAGGAAAAAGATCATTGGGTTGAGCGCCCTGGTGACGATTTTTGGTATCACAGATATACCCCTGAATATACTATAGAAATAGACATGAATTGGGAGGCAGATAGGACTGAATTCTACTCTTATTTAATGCCAAACCAAACTACGATGTGGGGCTCAGTTAGTTTGAAGTATCATGGAACAACACTTTATAGTTCTGGAGCTGTGATATTGGATGGAGGTAGATTTAAAACTTCTGTTCCAGATTGGGGAAATATAGAAGACAGTAATAACTGTGGCGATTCATTATTGTACAAGTATTTTATAAAAGGGGACCTCAATCACTTGTTATATCATTTTTTTAATGATAATCATTTAGAATATGAAATGGCTCAACAACAATTTAAACAAGTCGTCATGTTTTTTGAGGATAGCCATGATAAAGAAGTCTTTGAAGAGTATATTAGTAACCGTATTCAATCGACAATGAATGAGGTGAAACAAAGAATTGCTAATAGCAATTGGTTATCCAGGATTGAAGAAGGCTTTGCGGAAAAAATTGCAACAGGTAAAATTTTAAAATCTCTCTATGATAGTGATTAAAAATGCTGGCAGATCGCCAGCATTTTATTTTAAAACAAGTTATCAATTGTGTGCTTTGTCTCATCGTGTACGAGTGTCCTTTCAACATCAGACTGTGACTCGGCTTGTTGATTCACTTGGAGAGCCTGAAGCACTTGGTTGATAATCTTTTGTTCATCCATACAGCCTTGCCCTTCCATGTCCTGTCGTATGAGTGATCTAATATAGTCACTAACATTATGCTCTGCTTTAATAGATTGTAAGTGTTCCCAAACGTCTGAATCACGTGGCGGAAAGCTTATGGTTGCTTTAGGATACTTGTTTGTCATGTCCAGTTTTCACCTTTAAAATCGAGATGAAGCTCTGAAGGTTTGCAAACTGTGGGTTTTCTACCACGTAGGCATTTGCAAACCTATCTTGAATTTCACCTTTTAAAAGGTTCGAGCCCCCACCGATAAAGTAGATGGTTGTGTTGTTGAAAGTGTACCCATTTATTTGTGCATAACTAATGATTTTATCGAGATGGTTTTGCTTGAACTGTTTGATCAGATCTGAACTTTCTTGTTGCACCTCGCCAAAGTGAATAAGAAAACCTTCCTTTATGATTTGTTCAAGATCATTAGCTGACACGTTTAAGTTATATTTTCTCTTTAACTCCGATTCGATGTCAGATTTCAAATGGTTGATGCCCAATTGGTTTACAATCATTGAATTAAAATCAGGTTGTAATCCTGAAAATGAGCAATAATTTGTATTAAGCCCGCCGATATCGATGATGGTTGAAGAAGCATTGGTGAATTGTTCGGGGTTATTATATATCATGCCAACTCCTTCAAAAGCAACGGTAACACTTTTGATGCTAAACATCTGAGGGATATCGTTGACTCGAATACTCACTGGATAACTTTTTTGTTTGATATAAGACTGGTATGATTCTTTGCTATTCTTGTCTTTATACATGTTTACAGGGACGTTCGCGGCTAAATGAATATCGAAGTCATCTGGATTAAGATTAGCTTTTTGAAAAAGGGCTATGACAGCAGTATAAATGGCGATTCGATGAATATTCAGGTGCTTATTCAGGTTACTGTCCATCATCGATTCAGACACCATATTACCTATTAAATATTCTTGACCGTTGTGCTTAACATGGAATGAACCTGGCTGTAAATCAATCCCCATACCATCGATAGCTTGTATTTTGGTGCGAAATGATGTTACATACTGTGTACCATTCACCTCTAAGATGCCTTTTGTGGCGTATTTACCTGAATCGACACCTATTAGTGCGTTTGGTTTCATTTTATCAACTCCTTTAATATATGATTTAATGTATAATAGACTTGGCAAAGCTGATTTATAATAATTTTTCATAATTTTTTGCGGGAGATTGTTTGACGTTCTTATAAATTCATAATAATAGGAGGGGATAATATGGAATCAGAAGAGTTTGTTTTCGGTAAGATCGTGCAACGTCATCGATTAGGCTTGGGTTGGTCTTTAAGCCATTTAGGTAAACAAATCGGAAATGTGTCTGCACCGTACCTGAACCGTTTAGAGCGAGGTGAAAAACGGAATCCAAGTTTCACATTGGCGATGGATCTAATTAGAGTGTTAAACATCGATCTGAAAGAAGTTCTGTTTTCATTAGGGTATACAGATATGGAAATTGATATCGATGATCAAACTACTTCAATTGACGAAATCATCCGTGTTAACGATTTAGCTTTGAAGGATGAAGATTTTCAAATAGAATTGCATTATAACGAGAAAGAGAAACTAATTCATATTATTAGAGCACTAACACACTACATATCCGAACCATACGAACAAATCTACCAAGTGATTGAAGAATCGGAGCAATTCAAAAGTCTGTTAAATGAACGAAGTCACTTTAGTGTCAGCATTAATGGTAATGAATACGATGTAGATATAGATTCGGATGTTTACAAGCGTATTGATTATCTTCGTGATTTGAAAGAAAGTATTTCGACGTCACTCCATGAGAGAGCTGATATTGCTGACATACACGATGATTCATTTACTCTGGACCTTCCAGACAAAAAGGTTTTATGTGTTAAATACAATCGCCAAATTAAAGTCGTATCATTATTGGACTAACCAACTACATTTTGTAGTTGGTTTTTTTGATGTTGTTACCTCCGTAACTTTATTGTCCAACTTAAAATTATTTTAATTTTATTGCTTATAAGCATTGAAAATGTTATTCTTGTCATTATACAATGATGAGTAAGATATTAGGCAATTTAAATAGAGTATTATGCACTTATGGAGGTAATAACGTGACTGAGAGTCCTGTGATAGAAAAACGTCAAACCGACGTCAATAATAATCTTAGTTCTGTTGAAGGAGCTAAACAAATTGAAGAAAATTTCAAAGACTTATTAGACAAAATCAGATACAAGGAAATGTGGAGCAATCAACATTTTGAGGTTTTTAATTATGAGGCTGGAACAGGAAAAAGTCGAATCACACAATTACTATTAGGTTTATATACGCAAAAAAGAGATGATTCTGTTCTATATGTACAGAAGTTTTCGCGCGACGGTGAATTACAGTCGACAGTTGATAGAATAAATGAATATGCTAAATGTGAAGTAGCAGCTTACTTGGATTCCCAAGATAATAAAGGTTCCAAAAAGCGGCGAAGGGAGAAGTTAAAGTCTCAGATATTAGTAATCACGCATCGGATGTATGAGCAAGTTTGTTATAGTGAACATGAAGATATCATCTCTGGGCGACAAATCTTAATCATAGATGAATTTCCTGATATTTTAGATCGTATAAAAGTTGAAATGAGTGATATTCAATGGCTTTGGAGCAATTCTCACAAATTTATAAATAGTGAATTAATTGAAATGCTGGCGCGTGAATTACGCGATCAATTGCACAGGTTTGAAAAAGATCCGTATTACATTCAAAATGTTCCTTATTATAGCCATGAGGTATCGAATGGCAATATGGTTGATGATTTAGAAGACTTTTTATCAACCTATAAGAAGAGTGAAGATGCAAGTATTGTAGAGAGAATATTATTTGTGTTGAAAAACGGGTGTTTTTATAATAATCAAGCGTTTCATACGTTTAATGATAACGTAGCATATAAAATGTTAGATAATAATATTATACTCGATGCTAACGGGGGATTGGATGCCCGCTATAACTTATCGTCGCTATTCCAAGTTAAAGAGCAACCTAAAAAATATAATTATTCGAATTCATCCTTAATACATTATGATGTGAAGACCAGTAAGGAATCATTATCGAATTATGTAAATTTTTATTATCAGGTGTTAGAAAAAGAGCCTATTGATCTAAAGCAAAGAACGTTATTTATTACTGATAAAAATAACTTTGACGATTTAAGAGAGAGCTTAATTGGGCATCTAAGTGCTATTTCACCATTAAAAGATCCTGAGATGCTTATAGACAAAGTTGTGTCGATTGATTATTTCGGTAATATTATTGGGGTCAACACGTATCAGATGTTTGATAAGGTTGTCATTTTAAAAACACCGAATTTTGATTATATTGATTATGTTTTACAATCGCATTTCTTTGATGACAATGAACAGCATGATGACTCGATATCAATGTTTAACGACGAAAGGGTTGAACCAATTCGTTTAACAATGATTGCGGGTGAGTTTTATCAAGCATTGAAACGTATTAACCGTGATAATCAATTACCTGCTCAATATGTATTATTTACAGATAATTCACAGGCAGTTGACATGATCGAGAGCGAGTTACCTGGAATTAATAGGTATGATTATGCTTTTAAACCTAAGACAAATCAAAAAGAGACGGAGTCTGGTAGACAAAGAAATTGGAGAAATTGTATTAGAGACTATCTATTACAATGCAAAAAAGAAGGTCGCACGCAAGTTACCAAAAAAGAACTTAGAGACAACTTGGGTCTTCAAGATAATTCGAATTTGAGTAAGTATTTAAAAGACTTACAATACTTTATGTCTCAACATGGTATTGAACCGGAACATCATCATATTGTGTTTAGACAATAAAGCTAAATAAAACAGTCCTTTATAGGGCTGTTTTTTTATGAAGTATTTTGTTTTGTTGTGATTAGTCACAGTGCTGTAGGTTCACTGCCTTTAACGTATAGTGATTAAAAATTGATATTTTAAGTCTTTATATATATTCAAGTTTCTTCGTTGAAACTCTTTACAAAGTATAGATCATGTTATAATATGTTTATAACATGATTTTGTTATAAGTTGTTTATAACAAAAAAAGGGGGGTGTATGATGAAACTCGGGGACATAGCTCAAATTAAAATGGGGTTAGTTCTTTCGCGGAAGAAAGCGAGGATGGACTTTGATATAAAGAAAAAATATCCTTTAGTTTCGCTTGGGAATTTGGATGAAGAAGGTATATTTAATGCTAAACAGTTTGAAACCTTCGGCAGTCAGTCAATATTAGATGAACGTTATTTAACTAAAAAAGGTGATATCCTTTTTCGATTGACGTACCCTTATACGGCTCTTTATATTGATAATCAACATGAAGGGTTGTTGATTCCGTCATCTTTCGGAATTATTCAAGTAGTCAATCCAAACTTCATGTCTGAGTATGTTGCGTGGTATTTGAATTCTAACGTTATTAAACACGAATTAGAACGAGCTCAATCAGGATCAATGGTTGCCAGTACAAACAAAAATATATTACAAGGTTTGGAGATTAAAGAGCTTCCGCTGGTGAGACAAGAAACCATTACAGAGGTTTTGGAATTATATCAACAAGAAAAGCAATTATATGAACAATTAGTGATTGAAAAAGGTAAATACATTGAAGCAATCACCAACAAATTGTTATTAAATGAGGAGGAATAAGTATGAGTGAACAAGTGACTAAAGAACAGATTAATTCCGTTTTATGGCAGGCGGCCGATACATTTCGAGGGAAGATTGATTCCAGCATCTATAAAGATTACATATTGACGATGTTGTTCTTAAAGTATATGAGTGATGCTAATAAGGAACATTTAGAAGAATATAAAAAGAAATACAATGGGGATGAAAAACGTATACAACGTGCGTTATCCCGTGAGCGTTTTGTATTAGAAGACGATGTAACTTTTGACTATTTATACAGTAAACGCAATGACCCTAAAATCGGTGAAATCATTAACAAAGCGTTAGAAAAACTTGAAGATGAAAACACCGGAAAACTCCGAGGGGTTTTCCGTAACATCGACTTTAACTCAGAATCGGTGCTGGGGAAAGCGAAAGAGCGTAATTCGATGCTTCGTTCAGTTCTGGAAGATTTCAATAAACTTACTTTAAAACCTTCTGTTGTTGGAAGAGAAGATGTTATTGGCGATTCGTATCAATATATGATTGAACGCTTTGCTTCAGATGCAGGAAAGAAGGGTGGAGAGTTTTTTACCCCAACTATGGTGTCAGAACTATTAGCAAGACTTGTTCAACCTGAAGAAAACGATCGAATTTATGACCCGACGTGTGGTTCTGGTTCACTTCTTATTAAAGTAGCGAATCAAGTACCGAGTAAAAAGGTACAAATATACGGTCAAGAACGTAATGGTCAAACACACGCCTTAGCTATTATGAATATGTACCTTCATGACATTGATGATGCAAGGTTAGAGTGGGGTGATACGTTATCAAATCCACTACACTTAAAAGATGATAAGCTTATGAAATTTCAACGTATTGTTGCCAATCCGCCTTTCTCATTAGATAAATGGGCGATGGGATTTGCAGGTGAAACAAGTGCAGATAATAAATTTAAAATGGATGCTTCCTTAGACCCTTATCGTCGATTTGAATGGGGTGTTCCTCCAAGTTCAAAAGGGGACTATGCTTTTGTTCAACATATGTTGTACTCGTTAGATGAGGGTGGAAAAATGGCGACGATTTTACCACACGGTGTGTTATTCAGAGGGTCAAGTGAAGGGAAGATCCGGAAGCAGATCCTTGACATGAATCTATTAGATGCAGTCATTGGTCTTCCAGAAGGTTTATTCTATGGAACAGGAATCCCGGCATGTATTATGGTCTTCCAAAAGAATCGCACACGTGAAGATGTCTTATTCATTGATGCGTCGGGTGAAGATAACTATGAAAAAGGTAAAAATCAGAACAAGCTACGTGATCAAGACATTCAGAAGATTGTCGATACGTATGAAAACTATGTAACAATTGAGAAATACTCCTATGTTGCCACTAAAGATGAAATCAAAGAGAATGATTATAACTTAAATATCCCACGTTATGTGGATACGTTTGAAGAAGAAGAACCCGTTGATATGGCTGAAGTGAAACAGAACATTAATAATATTAAGTCTGAATTGCAAGGCATTGAGAATAAGTTGCAAGAGTATCTGAAAGAGTTAGGATTGTAGGTGAGAAGCTTGATTAAAGATAGAAGTAAACAAAGATATGGATTAAAAAATTTACCTGAAGACTGGGAAATAACTTTGATTGACAATGTTGCCACTCGAAAATCAGGTCATACGCCTAATAAAAAAATAGGGGAATATTGGAATGGAACCATTCCTTGGGTATCCTTGAAAGATATCTATAAATTTAATCAAAAATATGTCTATGATACTACTGATAACACAACGTGTGAAGGTATCAATAATTCATCGGCAGTTCTACTCCCTAAAGGAACAATTATGATATCAAGAGATGCTACAATAGGTAAGATGGCCATAGCAGGTCAAGAAATGGCTACGAGCCAACATTTTATTAATTATATATGTGGGCCCAAGTTAAACAATGTATATCTTTACTATAATCTTTTATATAGAGACTATATATTTGAAAAATTTGCTGTTGGTAGCACAATTAAAACTATAGGTTTGAATTTTTTCAAGAATTTAATAATTGCACTTCCGCCAATTGAGGAACAACAAAAAATAGCTGAGATTCTCTCCACCTGGGACAAAGCGATTGAATTAAAAGAGCAATTAATAGAGCAGAAAAAAGAACGAAAAAATGGATTAATGCAGAAGTTGTTGACGGGTGAAATGAGAGTATCAGGATTTGATGGCGAGTGGAAGGAGATCAGGTTAGGAGATATAGGTTTTTGTATCCGAGGTGTGAGTTATAAACCAGGTGATTTATATTCAGAAGAGAGCACAAATACTTGTAGGTTATTAAGGTCAAATAATATTTTTGAAAACAAAGTTCTTTATTCAGATATTCAATATGTTGATAAAGTAAAAGTAAAAGAAAAACAAATTCTTAAAGAAAACGACATTATCATTAGTATGGCGAATGGTTCTAAAAAATTAGTAGGAAAAAATGTAGAGTATAAGCATGCTTCAAATCAATCTTATACAGTTGGAGCGTTTTGTTCAATTTTTCGATCAAAGAAAAATGTTTCATCGAGGCTCATCAAGTATTTGTTCAAGACAAGTAAATATGATTATTACGTTTCAATTTTAATTGCAGGATCTAATATAAATAATTTAAAGCCTTCAGATATAGAATCTATGAAATTCTTTGTCCCTTCAGATTTAGAGGAACAGAATAAAATAGCTGAAACTCTTGGTATTTGCGATAAAGAGATATTTTATTTGGAAGAAGAGTTACGACACATAAAGTTACAAAAAAGAGGTCTTATGCAGTTACTTTTAACAGGAAAGGTTCGGGTGAAGGTCTAATACTTCCTTCCTTCCTTTCTTCTTAATCTACTATTACGGAGGTGATTGGATGCATTCGCCAAGGAGTGATGAGCTTTCAACGAGTCAACAACCTGCGATTGACGTATTGAGAGGTATGGATTATCAATACTTACCCACAGAAGAAGCCGAACAAATGCGGGGCAACCTGTATAATGTGTTACTCAAAGATATTTTGAAGAAAAAACTAAACGAATTGAATGGCTTTGAATATAAAGGGGAAACGCATGCGTTTAGTGACGGCAATGTGGAGCAGGCGATTCGTGACTTAGATGAGTCGTTAACGGACGGCTTAGTGAAGACTAATGAAAAAATCTATGAATCACTCATGTTAGGGAGAAGTTATACGGAGAATTTACCTGATGGATCGAAGAAATCATTTTCTCTCCAGTTCATTGATTGGGAGCACTTTGAAAATAATGATTTTCATGTGGTGGAAGAGTTCACCGTTGAACGTCAAGATGGGAAGGGGACAGTTCGCCCAGATATCGTGCTGTTTGTGAATGGGATTCCGTTTTCGGTGATTGAATGTAAGAAAGCCTCCGTATCGATGGCACAAGGTGTTAGCCAAATGATACGAAATCAAGGCAAAGACTATGTTCCACAGCTTTTTAAGTTTGTTCAAATCGTGATGGCAACGAATAAAAATGAAACGCAATATGCGACTTGCAATACGCCACAAAAATTCTGGTCGATTTGGAAAGAACAAAATTCGAAATGGTTAGAAAAGCAACTGAATCAAACGGTATCCGATCGTATGCCGACAACCCAAGATCGCAACATTATTTCGTTGTTTCATCCTGAAAGACTATTAGATCTTACAAGATATTTTGTGTTGTTTGATAAAGATGTTAAGAAGATTGCTCGTTATCAACAATATTTTGCGATTAAAGAGATCATTAATACCATTGAAGAACGTGATGAAAACGGAAATCGTCAAAGTGGTGTGATCTGGCATACACAAGGATCAGGGAAATCGTTAACGATGGTCATGTTGGCTAAATATATTTTATCAGAGCTTTGGAATACAAACCCGAAAGTTGTCGTCGTAACAGACCGTGTTGATTTAGATAAACAAATTCACCGAACTTTTAACCATACGAGACTGAAAGCGACACGAGCAACAACAAGTAATCATTTAATCGATTTAATCAATGACAACAATGCTGATGTCGTGACGACTCTCGTCCATAAATTTGATAAGGTCTCGAAAGATCAAGAACCGATTACATCAAAAGACATATTTGTGTTGGTGGATGAAAGTCATCGAACACAGTATGGTGAACTGAACCTAAAGATGAAAAAAGTATTTCCGAATGCCAGCTACTTAGGTTTCACAGGAACACCACTCATGAAAAAAGAGAAAAATACGATGATACGTTTCGGAAAATTGATTCACCAATATACGATTGCTGATGGTGTTGAAGATAAAGCGATTTTGCCACTCCTATATGAAGGGAGAATGGTCGAACAAACCGTTAACCAAAAAGCGATTGATCATAAGTTAGATATGATTACGCGTCACTTGAATGACGAGCAAAAGGATCAAGTGATGAAAAAGTGGAGTACTTTTGAGCGAATCGCATCATCGGATCAGCGACTGAGTATGATTGCCTTTGATATTAATAATCATTTTATGGATAACTATAAAACGCAAGGTTCCAACTTTAAGGCAATGTTGGCGACGAATAGTAAAATTGAAGCTATTCGTTATTTAGAAGCATTTGAAGAATTAGGTGATTTAAATTGTGCGGTTGTGATTTCTCCACCTGATGAAAGAGAAGGGCATGAAGCTGTAGATGTTGCTTCAAAAGATCGTATTCAACGCTTTTGGCAACGAATGATGGATAAATACCAAACACCAGACAGATATGAAGATACTATCAAGGACGAATTTGTGAATGGCGATGACATAGACATATTAATTGTGGTAGACAAGCTTTTAACAGGGTTCGATGCCCCGAAGGCGACTGTTTTATATGTTGATAAGTTAATGAAAGAACATACACTTTTACAAGCCATTGCCCGCGTCAATCGTCTTTATGAAGGAAAAGACTTTGGTGTGATTGTTGATTATCGAGGTTTATTGGATAAGTTAGATGAAGCAATGGAAATGTACTCAGGAGCTGGGCTTGAAAATTTTGACCCTGAGGATTTAAAAGGTGCTTTACATGATGTTGTTTCAGTTGTGGGCGAATTACGTCAACATTACTCAGATTTATGGCAACTATTCGCACCTGTGAAAAATAAGCAAGATACCGAGGAATATGAGGTATTGTTAGCGGATGAGGAGTTACGAGATGACTTTTATGATATATTAAGTCAATTCGGGAGAAACGTCGGAATTGCATTAGAATCGGAGCAAATATATAACAGTTTAGGTGCTGAAGAGTTAGATAAATATAAGAATGACTTAAGATTTTTACAGGAATTAAGGAAAAGTGTAAAACTTCGTTACTCTGATTCCATTGATCATAAAGAGTATGAAGCGAAAATGCAGAAACTAATGGATCAATATATATCGTCAGAAGAGATGATGCAAATTACAAAACCAGTTGATATTTTAGATCGCGAAGGCTTTGAAGAAGAAATGAACCGATTAGGCTCTAAACGAGCGAAAGCCGATGCCATTCGAACAAGGTTAACAAGAAGTATCCATCAAAAATGGGATGAAAACCCCGCTTACTATAAAAAGTTTTCAGAACGAATCCAAGAAACATTAGAAGATTACAAAGAAAAACGGATCAGTGAAGCAGAATACTGGCAGCGCATGAATGAGATGAAAGAAGAATACCGAAGAGGGGCTTCTGAAGATCAATATCCGGATAATATTAAAGGAAAAGGCAATGCACAAGCCTTTTATGGAATAGCAAAAGACTTTTTTGATGAAGTTAAGGAACCGTCTGCATCATACGAAATTGTTGGTGAATTAGCTTTAGATATAGATCAAATTATTGATGAACTGACTAAGGTGGATTGGCACGACAATCAAGATGTACACAATGGGATTGAACAGGAATTAGATGATTTGTTGTGTGATTTTGTGGATCAACATGCCTTGAACCTGAATTATGATCAAATTGATAAATTGATTGAACACATTAAGACTGTTGCACTAAGACGATATTAAGGGTGAGTATATGACAGAACAACATCAATTAGAATACGGCAGTCACATCATCCAATATGAAATTGAACGAAAAAATGTAAAGCATGTCAATTTAAATATTAAACCCAATATGACCGTCGTTGTATCAGCTCACCAGGATGTTCCGCTTGATTTTATACAAAGGTTTGTGCAGAAAAAAGCATCGTGGATTCTTAAACATCTTGGGAAGTTTGAAAAGGTGCAACCAGAGAAAAAAAGTGAACGTGAATATGTAAGTGGGGAGTCATATAAGTATTTAGGTAAACAATATCGATTACGCGTCAAGAAGGTTCAACAAAAAGAAGATGAACACGTAAAATATTTACGAGGCTTTCTTTATCTTTATGTGACAGACCCCGATCAATATGAGAAGAAAGAAGCTTTAATGACGGAATGGTATCGCAAGCGAGCTCGTGTTATTTTTCAAGAAGCATTGGACAAAGCTTACTCCAAGCTTGAAAAGTATGAGGTCCCGAAACCAACTATTCAGATTAGAACGATGAGAGCCCGTTGGGGATCGTGTTTAAAGGATTCAGAAACCATCTTATTAAATGTTGAATTGATTAAGGCACCCAAACATTGTATCGAGTATGTGGTGTTACATGAATTGATTCACTTTAAATACAACGATCATAGCGATCAATTTTATCAAATGTTGTACGCTCTGATGCCAGATTGGGAGAAACGTAAAGTGATATTAGATGAAGAAGTTGTGAGAGAATTGTAGTTTAAAAATGGATTTAATGCTTACGCCAAGAGGTAGTTCCAGCATGATGTGTTGGAACTATCTTTTTTATGAGTTTAATGACAACGAGCACAGCCAGAAGGTTCCGAAAGCTTACAAAAAACAGGGTGTCGGATGATCGTGGAAATCAAATCGGGATTATTCTATTTAATGAAGTCAGTAAGATGTCAGGTTATTATAACAGTGCACTTTAGTTTAACGTTTACAGCAATCCTGGAATAAGGGTTGCTTTTTTGTTTGTATAGCTCGCATTTGTTATGGTCAACGTTTAAAGCGACTTATAACGTAGTGCACTACAACATTGATATCGTATTGACTGTTTATTGAAAATTGAGTGGCAGTGTATTGAGTTATGTGTCAAACAATCTATGGGTAAGCACTATACATTAAATGGAATCTATCACACCAGAGCAAATGATATGGTGAGATACATATGGTCATAAGTCATAAACTATATAACCATTTGCAACGGTTGAATAAAGTTAATGGATAGGTTTGCTAACAATGAGCAACAGGTTAGTGGCATCTTCCATCATGATAGTGGTGATTTTCTTGTTGCTCATATTAATACACCACATCATATATTGCTGAATATAGTGAATCGTCAACTCCAAAAAAACTGATGTGGTGGTGTTCCGAGAACATACGGTAATGGTAAAAATATTGAGCAAATGGCGGGTTGGCATCAACCAAATTTTAATGTGATGGATTCATTTGCTCGTAAACCCCTTTTTCAATATTGGTAAGCAGTTTTCAATAAATCAACAACGTGAAGATGGAACATCTAACTATGATAGTTTGAACATCTGGCGTTGTTGATATCACTCCATATATGACATGTTATTCAATTTCATATGGTGATGTTATAGGACACCATTAATATCATGTTATTTATATTGCCATTTAACCATATGAATATAGCGACAAACTCGTATTATATCATCTCCCTTGTATATAAATATATAATTACGAGTTTATGCCCATGTCATATGGTCTTTCAATTAAACGGTCTTTACGGGATTACATTAATATCCCTCAGAATAGCGTGTGATATCCATCGTCAAGGGTTGTTTAAATAGTGACCAAGGGTTAACTTCTTATCTACAATCCTATTAACGGTTAGCAGTTATATTTTTATAACATGTTGAGCAATGGATAACGTAATTGATGATATCAAAAGGTTTGGTGGCATCCTCTTGGGTAAGAGGGTTAATTATGGTGAAACGGTTTATTGATAATGAAGGCAATAACGTCAAACAGGGTCCGACGTATAATCTGTTTTGTATAAACAAATATTAGTTTAAATTGATAGTAGACGTTTGAGGCCTCTTTAATTGAAAGATAGATTTATTATCTATTCAGTGCCATTCAAACGTTAAGGGTTAGGTTAAACACCCTCGAACACAATACCTGTTGTTGACGGTTTGTCTATAAGATATCTTTATATTACTCAGGCAGGTTAATTAAACCAAACTAATAATAAAAATGAGGTGACAGATTATGTTGACAGATTTACTGGAAAGCGATGTTAGTAATCTCCCAATATTTAGAGAAATGTGCCAAGATTCATTTGAGTTTGTTTCTTATAATGACGTTCAATTCAAAAACATCCTAATATCTCAATTGATTTCCGAATTGGAAGCAGAAGATATGGGTATATATTTAGGTTCTCCCAAAAAAGAGGCAAGGGAAATTGATCGATTCTCGCAATCAAGACACCAGTTTTTAGGTAAAGCGGATAATCCTATATCAGTGTTGAAAGATGTGCAGTATATCGATTTAACATCATTTGATTCAAAGGGAATTCTTAAACGTTTGGAACGTCATATAGAGGGTGAATCGATTGATTGGTTAATTTTAGACTTAACGTTAGATCAGCTTTCTCCTTCATTAATTGATCTATTGAATGAATTCTATGAAGAGTATGCAGTAACAGTTGTGGTGGCTTATTATTTACCGGATGATCCTAAAGTCGTTAATTTTTTCAAACGCAGAACAGACTTGTCTTTTAATAGTCCTGAACTGAACACTAAGAAACCTTCCTCAGGTAAAGTTGCAACACTCAGTTCCATCCATAGCGATAGAGAGATGAAGACTTTCATTAACGTGCGACCGCATTACGGGGTATTGCAAGAAGAGATTTAATTATAGTCTAAGGAGTTGATTATTTGAAAGATGCACGAGATTTGAAAGTTTATCAGAAAGCAGAAGACTTATGTGTAGCAGTAGAAGCAACGCTTGATACATTTCCGGCTAAACAGAAATACAACCTGATTGACCAAATTAGACGGGCTTCCACCTCTATTGTTGCAAATATCGCAGAGGGGAATGGCGTCCAATACCCTAAAAAAGAAAAGGACTTTTATGATATCGCAGTAGGAAGCGCGTGCGAAGTACAAGCTTTACTTCATTTAAGTAGTAGACTCCATTATGTATCCAACGATTCGTTTGAAGAATTTGATCAGGCACTTTGGGAGATAAGAAGAATGCTAACAGCGCTTATCAAAAAGTTGTCTGAGTCATAAAAGAGGAGGGAGTTTATGAACTATGATTTTCGAGAAGCTGCTTTATATGAGCGTAGCGTTGATTTAACTGAGTACGTATTAAAATCATACAATGATGTGACGTTGATTAAGCATGCGGTTAGCGTTTTAAGGTGTGCTACTCGAGCATTGACGACGCAAAATATGAAAGTGAAATACAAAAAGCTTAATGAATTGAAACATTATTTAGAACAACTCGACAGTCAACATGATGATGATTTAGAAAATCTGAAATCGCATGTAATTAAGCTGACTAACGCACATTTTAGGAAGCAAACAGATGCAGCATAAGTGTTATTAATAGAGTTAACAGTGTTATAAACAATTCAATTGAAAGAAGCTTCAAATGCGACTTTAACATGTCGCATAATACATATCCCCGAACCCCCAACCTGACTTTAAGCATATTATCTTTAACAATAATCCTGCACACTATATTTTTTCAAATAGACTAATTGCTATAAGCGTGTTAATTTCTACAGGTTTTGAAACATAATAAAAAATGTGTATCAAAAAGCCTAAGAATCATTTTTGGTACGTTTTAGGCCCTTCTCATACGATTTGAAACGTAATATAATTTGAATAGAACACATATTCTGATTGGAGTGGTTATTATTCGAATTGGATACATCCGTGTTTCATCGGAGAGTCAAAGTGTCGATCGTCAAAAACAACTTTTAGAAAAAGTAGAGATTGATAAGTATTACATTGAGAAAGTGAGTGGCCGAAACAGAAATCGTGATCAATTAAATGAAATGATCGATTTTGTCCGAGAAGGTGATACGGTTGTCGTTGAATCGATATCGAGATTAGCACGCAACACAAAAGACTTCCTCGAAATCGTTAACAACCTAACTGAATCAGGAGTCGAAGTGATTAGTTTGAAAGAACAAATTGATACATCAACTGTCCAAGGTCGATTTATCTGTACAATCTTTGGTGCGTTGTACGAGCTCGAACGTGAGAGCATAAAAGAAAGACAACGAGAAGGCATTGAAACGGCAAAAATAAAAGGGATTCAATTTGGAAGGCCACCAATTGAAGTGGACGACAAGTTCAAACGAGAGTATCAAAAATGGGTGTCAGGCAAGCAAACGGCTGCTCAATCCTTTAGAAATTTAGGTATTTCAAAATCATCATTTTATCGAAAAGTTAAAGAAATGGAGGATGAGAAACAAATTGAAACAACTCAATAATCATGATGCGGAATGACTGCATTTCTTTTAGGACCTCAAAAAAAAACGAGGTATTTTGCCTATAAGAAATGCAGTTTTTATTTTGCCTATTTTGGAGGTGTTGATTTTGACACAAAAAGATTCAAATCGAAAATACTCAAACGAGACTAAACGGTTCATCAAAGAAGGTCGAGGACAAGGTACAGGAAGTGACTATATGCCTTGGACAAAAATGTACACACATGAGTTTTCATCTAAAGGGCGAGCAACGCGAATCTTAGGTGTAAAGACAAATCGAATTCATCATTTTCAGTCTGATAACCAATATCGTGCGTTTTTGATGTTTGAGTTTAACATAAACGTCATTGATATCAGAGAGTCATATCCCTTATTGGACATAGATGAAACGATTGATCAAAAAGACGACCTTCGTTTTGAGAAATTTCGAGATAAAGAAACAGGGGAACAATATGTTATTACAACCAACTTTCTTCTAACAGTTAAAGATGAAAAAGGTGATGTTCGTCATGTTGCGAGAACAGTAAAAAATGCTTCGGAATTAAAGCGGAAGTTAACTTGGGAAAAGCTTGAGATTGAACGCCTTTATTGGGAAGCAAAAGGTGTTGATTGGAAGGTGATAACAAATAAACAACTACCTAAAAAGTTAACCCAAAATATTGAATGGATAAGGGAGACGCTATTATATCAACATGATGAGTTGGATTATCTTGAACATGCAGATCATCTTTTAGATCATTTGTACCTTAAATCTGAACGAAATGTAGATGTTCTTTTAACAGAATTTGAAGAACGTGAATCAATTTCATATGGAACAGGCTTATTCTTGTTTCGCTATCTGATTGCAACACATAAGCTAACAGTTGATTTAACAGAACCTATTAAATTAAATCAACCACTTATTTCATTAATAAAATAAGGGTGATTATGTTGAATTATTACCAAAATATGATCTTTCGGAATAAAGACGGAGAAGTATGGAGGGTTCTTGATGTCAATCATTTTGATAAAACACTTATTGTTATTGAACTTCATTCTCAGCGACTGCCATATGTCTTAAATCAATCTGAAGTAAAACATCAATACGCTCAGAGTAACTTAGAAATCATAAAAGAGGATTACTTTACGATTGCGGTTGACGATAGCCAAATAACATCAAAACAGAAGGCGAAGCGTGATCACGCGTGGGAAATTGTTCAATATACTATCAGTCAAGTAGATGAACACCGTATTTATGATTCGAAATACCGACAGAAAGCTATTAAGCAAACGAACGAAAGATTTGGCGTTGGTTATAGCACTGTCAAAAAGTATCTGATTAAGTATTGGCAGCGTGGGATGACATTGAATGCACTTTTGCCCGATTATTTCAAATGTGGAATGCCTGGTCATGAAAGAAAACATAGCAACATCAAGAGGGGTCGACCGCGCTCTAACGGTAAAAAGGGAGTTAATATAGATGAAACAGTTAAAAAGAAGATTAAGGCTGGGTTAAATCGACATTATTATACGGATAAACAAAACACCCTGATGACAGCTTATGAGTTAACTATTCGAGATTTTTTTACTGAGGTTATCAAGGATTCATATGGTCAAGAAAGTAGAGTTGTTAAGAATGAAATACCAACATACAATCAATTTCGATATTGGTTCAAAAAATATAACGATCCCAAGCATGAGATATCCAAGCGTTTTGGGTCAAGAGTCTACTACCAACAATATCGTCCAATAGTTGGTGATTCAACGCAAGATGCTGGTTTTGGGCCAGGCAACCTATGGCAAACGGATTCAACACCATTAGATGTTTATTGTGTATCAAGTGTTGATCGCAATGCAATTGTGGGCAAACCATTGCTTCATTTAGTGATTGATGTTTATTCACGTGTGATTGTAGGTTTTAGTTTAAGCTTCGAGTCGTTAAATGCGTATAGTGGTGCCATGAATGCTCTTTATAATTCGATGACACCTAAAGATGAGTTTTGTAAGCGATTCGGCATTGAATTGGAAGGCGAATGGGATATTGATTGCGTTCCTCAAAGGATTTTTACTGATAGGGGTGAGTTAAGCGGTAAGCAGATTGAGAATGCCATTACTAATTTAGGCATTTCTATACAAAACAGCCCCGGCTATCGACCAGAAACAAAAGCAATAATTGAACAAGCCTTTCATCAAATGATGCAACGTATTACACCTCATGTTGATGGTGCTGTCGTAAGTGGTAATCGTGTTAAAGAAAGGGGCGAAAAGGATTATCGTCTATATGCGAATCTTACGGTTCATGATTTAACTAAGATCCTTATTCGTTGCATTATCTTTTACAATAATCACCATCTCATGAGCGATTACGAATTAAGTGAAGATATGATGAATCAAGGTGTCAAAAAAATACCGATGGATATTTGGCAATATGGGGTTAGTCATGTAAAAGGCACTATCAGAAAACTTCCGTCTGACGTTATTAAGATGCATTTGTTACCAACAACAGAAGCTACGGTTACAGCAAAAGGGATTAAGTTTAAGAAAATGTTTTATGTTTCATCGTATGGTTTGCAACAAAACTGGTTTCAACAGGCACGAGATAAGACTTGGAAAGAAAAAATCTGGTACGATCCAACTGACCTAACGCACATTTTTATATTTAATAGAGAGGAACAATCATTTATCACCTTTTCGTTAGTAGATCATTTAGAAAAATATAAAAGTAAGAGCATTGATGAGGTGAATGTGATGCTACAAGCCGAAAATGAAAAGGATAAATCAGCAAAAGAAGATGAGCTACAAGCTAAAATGCAATTGTTGGATCAGATTGAGGAAATTGTTCGTGATGGGGCAGGGAAAACATCGAAAGAACTCAATGAAGAAGTATCGAAATCACAAAAAGTGAATGACATACAAGAAAATCGCCGCTTTGAAAGAGAACTCAATCGCAAGAATAATAGACATACAGAACCAGAGAGTGACCGAGGAGTATCAAGTGTTGAAGATGAGACCGATTTAGAATTGTTTAAACGTCTAAGACAGGAGGAGGAATAATGAAGATATATTTAGAAAACGGCACTGAAGCTGTTGAAGCTGAATACCATGAATCACCATTAAATGAGTTCAATAATAATCCCTTCATTCAAGCCTTACCTTATCCTAAGAGTAAGGCGGAGATTATACAAGCATTAACGCATTTTCCCGATTTTGATCAGGAAGAGAGGAAACTCAATTCAACATATCGCCAATTTATGATTCAAAGACTGAATCATTTTTTTCAGCCAATGCCAATCCACATTGAAATATGGAATATGCTTAATAGATTAATTATGGAGGGTTATGTATCAAGGAACCCTTTTGATAAAGACTATGTTGCTTACTTAACTGAATCAGGTAATAGCATTATCAATCAGTCTAAACCTGTATACGATAATTCCAAGTATCAATCAACTGCTAATTCGGGAACACTTATTGGCTTTTCAGGGATGGGGAAAACAACATCAGTGTATCAAGTGCTCAAACACCTACCTCAAGTCATTGTTCATAACGAATATCAAGGCGTTCATTTCAGTCAAATACAACTGGTTTGGTTGAAATTAGATGCTCCATCCAACTCAAGTTTAAAAGCGTTGTGCCTGCAATTTTTCACTAAAATCGATGAAATATTAGGCACTGATAACTATAAAACATACGTGTCACGTAATTCCTCAGTCGACTCATTAATGCCTGTGATGGCTCAGTTGGCACACAATGTTGGATTGGGTGTTCTCGTTATAGATGAAATTCAAAACGTTAGAAATCGCGGAGCAACACAAATCCTTAACTTCTTCGTTAACCTGATTAATTCAGGCATTAATGTCGTTTTAGTTGGTACACCTGGTGCATATCGTTTATTTGAAGGCGAATTAAGGATTGCCAGACGCTTAACTGCTAACCACGAGATTATCTATAATAATATGGAATATGGTGATGAGTTTAGATTTTTATTGGAATCAATGTGGTCATTTCAATGGACTAAAGAATTCACACCGCTCGAAGATGATATCTCAGTGATGTTTTATAAACAAACTCAGGGTATTTCTGATTTGATGGTTAAGTTGTTTATCTATGTTCAACAATATGCTATTGAAACAGGTAAGGAATTTATAACACCGGAACTGATTAAAAAAGTAGCGCAAAAACGGTTTAAATCATTAAAGCCAATGCTCGATGCTATTGAGTCTGGTAACCCTCATAAAATTGCGAAGTATGAAGACATTATGCATCAAGAACAAGTTAAGGATGATTTGAGGTCATCGAAACCATCAAATAGACAGATTGATAGTGTTAAGAAGAAAACATCATCAACAAATGAAGAATCGAATGATAAGCCACATGAGAACTCGAAAGTGTTAGCAACACAACGACATCAAAATGAAGTATCTGTTGATAACGATATAAGACGATTATTAAAGTCTGAACCAAACCAAGATCCGTATGATGTTTTGAAACAGCATGGCTTAATAGATGATATGACGTATTGGGTAAAGGCTGGTGAAAGTCTATGATGAATTTCATCCCTACTTTTTATGATGATGAGCTTTTAGTTAGTGCTATAAGTCGATACAGGATGCGTAGTGGTATCAGGAGTGTTAAATCATTAGAATATCATGTGTTTGGTCAGAAACGAATGACAAAATCCGCCTTTCTCCCAATTGATATTGATGGATTGTGTGCCAATTTACCGCCTAACTCAAAAATCACAAGCGATGAGTTAATTCAAAATCATACATTGTATCCATTTTACACAGCATATTTGTCTGATGAAAAAGCAAAGCAAGTTTTAGAGGCAATGAAAAAGGGTTCACGAACTAATATCGAGAATATGGTAGGAATTACGGCGAGTGGGATTAAACCCAGTCAATTTTTGAAGTATTGCCCGACTTGTGTCCATGATGATTACAACACGCTCGGAGAAAGTTACTGGCGTAGATTACCGCAGCTACCTGGAGTTTTTATTTGTCCTAAACATAAAGTCTTTTATAAAAGAAGCTCAGTCATAATGCATGATGGGCGCTTGAGTTATGTAGTCCCAAATGAAGAGAGTCTTAATGAAGAAATCGACAATGCTTGGTTTTCGAATAAATGGACGCGATTGAACTTAGAGTATGTGAGGTATGCTGAATCATTGTTGAACGCAACACCTGAAAGAAAACCATCTTCGTTTATTGTTAACTATTATGTTGATCAATTACGTCAAAAAGGGTTTGCTTCATCAAATGGCAATATCTATATGAAAGAATTTGCTGAAGCATTTATGGATTACTTTGCTGCTGATTACCTCGACATAATGCAAAGTTCAATTGATGAAAAAGACGGTGCTGGGTGGCTGGGTCGATTTTTTCGAAATAATTATAAACATAAAAGCCCTTTAAGACATCTTTTGATTCACCAATTTCTTAAATTATCTGTTCATAATCTGTTTGAAACAGGATCAGTTCAAGGGCGCTCATCATCCACCCACTACCACGAACCCAAATTTTCTATGGAGCAAAGAAAGCGGGAGTGGTTAAATCTAATAGAGGCGAACCCTGGCGCTAACCGTCTTGAACTAAAAGAGAAAGCAAAAGGTTTACATACTTGGATTTGTAAGCATGATTTTGCATGGTATGATCAAGTGACTCCGAGACAACAGAGGCGAGGAACAAGGTCCGAATCAATTGACTGGCAGGAAAAGGACGATTATTACCTAAAATTAATCATACAAGGTGAAAAGGCTTTGATGAATAAAGCTGGAAAGCCTGAACGAGTAACACCAAATAGAGTATTTCAGGAGGTTGGGCTAAATCGCCATTCTGTTCGAAGTCCTAAGCTGGTTAAGACTCAAGAACACCTAACTCAACTTACTGAAGACCTTGAACATTATCGTAAACGAAAAATAAAATGGGCTATTAATGACATGAAGGCTAATGGGTTGTCGATATCGGTATATAAAGTTAGACGTCATATAGGGTTTGGTGGTGAGCAAGAAGTGAAGCGTCTGATCCAGAAAACAATGAATGAAATAATGATATAAGAAAAAAGGGTGGTTCATACAATTTTGAGCCACCTTTTTCTGCATGGTTCGATACTTACTTTATATCATAAATATTCATCCATACATTACTATTTGTGCAATATATTCTTTGATACTTGACAAATGATATTTAATAGTAAATAATAGAGAAAAGATAAATAAAAGGAGCGTATCTTAATGGAAGAAATAATCAAAAAGTGTATGTTGTTAGGCGAACAGAAAAAGGCTATCGTGGAGGGGGTCTTGCAAGGTAAAGAAAGGTACAAGGAAGTATCCACCGCTATAGGAAAAACAATTACAAATAAAAGTAATCCTTTTTTACTGTACGATTTAATTAACGATGAGGTTAAGAAAAATATCGACGAAAACCCAGGGTTAAATATGATTGTGGATGTTAAAAAGGCAGGACACCACCCTTATATAGTATGTTATGATACTGTGCGGAATATATTTGTATTAGTTTTAAAATTGCCGCCAGGTAAAGACATATTTAAACCAAGCCGTTATAGAGGTGAGTTTGCATCATCCAATGTGGATTATTTAATGGAGATGGGCTTAGAGGAGAACGATCTACCAGAAGATTATGAACATCAATTTTCATTAGACTTAGGTGAAGGTATGCAACCATTTGGCATTATAGTTGGCTATGATGCCAAAAAGGATGATATTTATGAAGGAGCATTAAGACCTGATCAGCAAGATTGGTTATATAAAGAAGAGATTAATGAGTTTGCACAACTTAATACTGAAACAATTGAGCGTTTGAATCCTCATAGTCCAAATGAGATTGAGTTATCACTGAAGACTGATGCAGATGAAGAAATACCGCTGAAGTTAAAAAAGAGCTGATGTGATGAATCAAATCGATAGGAGAAAAGTAAAATGGTAAGAGTTAAAGATGAGAACTTCAATGCAAAAAGATTAAAAGAAGCGAGGTTAACCAGAGGACTAACTATTAGTGAATTAGCTATGGAAATTGATGTTTCACGACAAGCGATTTCACAATTTGAACTTGGAGAAAGTGTTCCGAAACAAGAAACAATCATGAACATAATAAATACTCTTAATTTCCCTAAGAGCTTTTTCTTTAAAGAATATAATGAGCAGTTTGTTGGCAACACCTTTTTCCGTGCCAATGCTACTGCTACGAAAAAAAATAAAGAGAGACAATACACAAAAACCTTATTAGCTGGTTACATTTATGATTATTTGTCTGAGTACGTTGAATTACCAAAGCTAAATCTTCCAGATGTATCAGAATTTAATGGCGACTGGTCCGACGAGGAGATTGAGGATTTGGCATTGCGTCTAAGAGAATTTTGGGAAATTGGTAATAAACCTATATCGAACGTTGTACACCTTTTTGAGAAGAATGGAATCATGATTTTTTCAGTAGACACTGATTCATTAAAAGTAGATGCGTTTGCTCAACACCGAAAAGGGAAGCCATTTATTTTCTTAGGAAACGATAAAGATTCCTCTTTTAGAAGACAGTTTGATGCAGCACATGAGTTAGGGCATATTCTTATGCACAAAACAGTTGATAATCAAGAGGTTTTATCTAAAAGCGAATTTAAGAGAATGGAGGAACAGGCGAATAAATTTGCTTCTGCATTTTTATTGCCATCAGAAGCATTTATTAAGACTGTCACCTCGGATTCTTTGTTACATTTTATTGAACTAAAAAAATATTGGTATGTCTCTATGGCCGCCATGATTTATCGTAGTTATGATATAGGACTGATAGATGAAAGCAGGTATACGTCACTTCAAAAACAGATTTCAATGAAAAAGATGAGAAAAAAGGAGCCTCTTGATGATGTTTTTCCTGTTCAACATCCGGTGGTTTTAAACAAGAGTATCCACATGCTCTTAGAAAATAACGTCAAAAATGAATTAGAAATCATACAAGAAATCGGAGTACCTCAAGATCAAATTGAAATGTTATGCCACTTAGAGCAAGGTACATTAAATCTAAGTGAGGCAGAGCCTGAGTTAAATTTGTTTGAAAAATAAACTAATATGTTTTCGAGCCATAAGTTGATCCATTTTCGTTTATCGTAAAATGCGGTGTTATGTGTCATTCTAAGTCAATTTTAAAGAATGGGATTTGATTAAGGAGATAATGTGTATGGAAACACAATTGTATTTTTGGAAACCCTTAATGGAAAAGTTTAAAAGTGAGCTTTCATTGGTGGAAACGTATTATGATAGGACTCGTGTCCAATTTAGTGATATCGAGGGTGAGGCACAACGTTATGCTGACCATGTATATAGTTCATCCTTTGCCGATGAAGATACAGACCCGAGTGTAGTGGCTGAACAGTCTTGGGAGATTGGTCTGGATCAATATAATAGACTTAACATTATGAAGGTGGATCACCTATTAATGACTATTTCAATGCTCTACCATATGTGGGAACAGCAAGTAGTTAAATTCGCATTGAAAGAGACTGATGGACGCATTGATTATCAAGGTAGATCATTAGAGTACAGGGAAGCAAAAGCTATTTTTGAAGCACATGAAGTTGATATTGAAAAAACTAATTCTTGGCAAAAAATTAAAGAGCTAAAGTGCTTAGTTAACACTATTAAACATGGTGAAGGACAATCATCAAGGAGGCTTCGTAAAATGCGCCCCGATTTTTTTAGTTTTTCGGGGTTAGAAACCATGAGTTACAATGTTTCTGTTTTAACTGATGGATATTCATTACAGATCACAGAAGATGAACTTTATTCGTATGTTGCCTCAACTAAACATTTTTGGGATGAAATGCCCGAGAGAGCTTATTCAGATGTTGATACCATAATCAATAAACTCAATACTAATAAATAGTAGAGGATCTGGTGTAAGTAGGATTTTTTCCTTAAAAGATAATGCGTGAAGGTTTATCTTGAGAACCTTAAATGACGTATTTACTCCTGTTCTCCTAATCCCCTTTTTTCTACTATGTAACCCAACAATAAAGTTGTAACATTTATAAAAAAGTCATAACAAATCGGCTAATTCGTGAGAATAAAGTTGAAACAGACGTCTGAGAGATAAGGGATAAAAGGTTGATGTCCTGCGTTTCTCAGGCGTTTTTGTGTTACGAGTTTATTGTGTGTGTGAATAAAGTCATGACACATTTTTTGAAACAAAATCGGTAAAAATCGGGGTTTGTGTTACGACTTTATTATGAAAGGCGACGGTGGAAAGCGGGTTGAAGGGGTGGAAAGTGTTACGAGTTTATTGTGAATGCACAGAAAATGTAACCCAACAATAAAGTCGTAACATTTATAAAAAAGTCATAACAAATCGGCTAATTCGTGAGAATAAAGTTAGAATAGACGTCTGAGAGATAAGGGATAAAAGGTTGATGTCCTGCGTTTCTCAGGCGTTTTTGTGTTACGAGTTTATTGTGTGTGTGAATAAAGTCATGACACTATTTTTGAAACAAAATCGGTAAAAATCGGGGGTTGTGTTACGACTTTATTATGAAAGGCGACGGTGGAAAGCAGGTTGAAGGGGTGAAAAGTGTTACGAGTTTATTGTGAATTCACATAGTAGAGATATAAAAACGGTGTTTTTATTAGGAAATAGGAAGTAAGGGGGGGTTAGGGGTCATTCAACTAACGATTATTTTAAATCAGCGTGGAAGTCCCAAGTAACTTAGTGAAGCGTGTGACGGTAGAGTAATAGATAGGTTGTAAAAGGCGCATGACTGTCTCCCCAAAACTCAAACTTACCATTTGGAACTCAAATTTACTTTTTGAAACTGAAACTTACCAGAAGAGAGTAGAGAGTTGCAGGTAAGAACAGGAATAGAGAAGGAAAACAGGAAGAGCTGATGTCGTTGTAACAGACGATGTCAGTTCTTTTTTTGTGTTCTATCCCGCTTCATCTCAAGAGATCATCTCAACCGCTTCATCCCATGTCATGCCTAATCTCAATCCTTATTCAATTAACCCTTAAGCGGCCTTTTCTCCTTCGACCTCATAAGCCCTACGGCTTCCCTATCATCTATTCCTTGTCATCCCTTACTTCCTTTTCCCTCTGTCCTTTTCTCTTCTATTCTTGGTAACTTTGAGTTCCATTTCAGGCTATGCAATCGACAGGTTTCGACATGGAAAATCGGTGATTTTGTGGTAAGTTTGAGTTAAATCGGAAATTAGACAAAAAAGGGTTGAGGGCTGTTGTGGTGAGGGGTTAAGGGTAATTGAGGCGTGGTAAGTTTGAGTTTCAAAGGCACATAGTAGAAATGAAAGTAGAAGGTTATAAGAGGGGGAAGGTAAGGCATAGGTGAGTCAAGGATCTTAAAGATGGTGAGCTATCAGTCGATTGATATGCAAGCAAACATGGTCATAATATTTGATCCTAAACATGAATACGCATATGAACTTTTTTTAAATATATCAACCATTATTGGCTTTAACGTTTACATCCATCGATAACATCGCCCTTCATGCCATAAAAATCAACCAATGATGTCTATGTATCTTTTTTAAACCGAAAGGATTATGTTACGTTAAGATAAACATAACACTAAAACTGGAGGTGATTTAGATGGACAATGCTCATCTTACATTAACGATGATCGGTCTTATGTTAGTTATGATCGCTTCAGCCTTTCTTGATGGAATCGGCCTTATTCAATACCTTGTAGCAGGCGCGGGAGTCGTTTTATCTGCAGTGGGCACTTTTAAGTTACTCCGTCATGAGAGAAAGGAAAAAGAAACGTAATACAATAGTATCGTCATGTTAGGGATAGTATCCTTTCGATGAAATAAAACGCTTGGGTAATCCAATAATTAGTTCAGTTTTCGAGTACAAAATTGTAATTTGCACCCTTAATTGGACTACTTTTTTTCATATGGAATTGTAGACTAATTTGTGGGGCTAATTGTGATTATAATTGAACAACAAAATGTGGAAATCTAAAAGTATTTGGTATTTTTATGGTGAAATGAGTTAAAGGACGTTATTCAACTAATGGGCAGAATAGTTTAACAAACAAATGGTTAAAATACCCGATAGTTATGCATTATCGGGAGGGATAGTAAGTGAAGGAAGAACAGTTAAAACAATTAAATAAAATCAGGTCTATGACTGAAGAGGTAAATCAACTTGAAAACGAGTATTGGACATCATTTTCGAACTTTGGTGTATGGCAATTTTGGTTAGACACTCTATTATTAATCGTACCCCTAATCGTGTTATTCATTTTAATTGATAAAAATAAAATGTTACTTCTTGGTTTTTTTGGACTTAATTATCATGTATGGTTTTCTTACGCTACTTCTATCGCTGTTAGCCTGGGTTTGTGGGAATACCCTTATCAAATCGCCCCCTTTTTACCGGGATTTTCCTTTAGTGCTTCATTGATACCAGTGTGTTTTATGTTGTTATATCAATGGACGTTAATTCATAAGAAGGATATCTATCTATACGCTGTAATATTATCAGCAATAATTGCCTTTGTATTAGAACCAATTATGGTAAAACTCCACTTGCTCCATATGTTTAAGGGAGTAAATTATGTTCATTTATTTCTATTATTTGTGGCACTTTTCATTGTATCGAAACTTATTACAAACCTGTTTCTATGGCTACAAGAAAAGGAAACTAAATAAATTGTTCTTGAACAAACGGGGGCAATAGTTGAAGAAGCAAAGCATAAAGGAGTTCATAAGTATGGATTACAGTTATAAGGAATTTATTGAAGTTTTAAATTTGGGAAGTGAAGTTCATTTTATTTATAGAGACGAGAATTATTATATAGGTCATGGAACCGGTAAATTTATGTTTTGGAAGTTCTATGATTCGGCCAGTGAGATTATAGGAGAAGATATTGAAGATTTATTTGAAAAAGTTAAACTTGATTGGAAACTAATAAAAGAAGTATGATACTTAATCAATATTGATACCGTTGTCTGATTAAAATGTTAGACCTTTATATAGGGGTTAGATGATATTTAGTTATTCAACTAAAGAGGGCGTTAGTTTAACAAGAATGAGCATTTTCCTGTGTAAATAACGACTTAAAATACAAATGAACATCAAATTGCTATACAATTCAATGCTCATTTTATAATACACTTTTATTGTTTGTACTCCAAAACTAAACTACTTAGTAAAATGCGCCCTGATTTTTTAGTATTTCAGGGTTAGATACCATTAGTTACAATGTTTCTGTTTTAACTGATGGATATTCATTACAGATCAAATAAGATGAACTTTATTCATATGTTGCTTCAACTAAGCATTTTTGGGATGAAATGCCCGAGAGAGTTTATTGAGATACTGATACCATACTCAATAAGCTCGAGACTATTAGGTAGTAAGAGATCTTTTTCAACTTGGACTCATTTACCTTGAAAGGATAATGTGTTGAGGTTTCTAAAGAGAATCTTAACTGACGCATTTACTCCTGTACTCCTAATCCTTTTCTCTACTATGTAACCCAACAATAAAGTTGTACCATTCATAAAAAAGTCATAACAAATCAGCTAATTCGTGAGAATAAAGATAGAACAGACGTCTGAGAGATAAGGGATAAAAGGTTGCTGTCCTGCGTTTCTCAGGCGTTTTTGTGTTACGAGTTTATTGTGCGTTTGAATAAAGTCATGACAATTTTTTTGAAACAAAATCGGTAAAAATCGGGGTTTGTGTTACGAGTTTATTGTGAATGCACATAGTAGAGACATAAAAACGGTGTTTTTATAAGGATATAGGTGGTAAGGGGAGTTAGGTTTCATTCTACTAACGACGTTTTTAAACCAGCGTGGAAGACTTATGTAATTCAGTGAATCGTTTGACGGTAGAGCGATAGATAGGCTGCAAAAGGCATATAGTTGTCACCTCAAAACTCAAACTTACCAAAAAAGAAAAGAGGCCTGCAGGTAAAAGCAAGATCAAATGTTGTTTAACTATCTCAACAATAGCGTTTAATAAGCTGAAACAAAAACCTTTTGTTCAACGTCTAATTTCTAAAATGGGGGCATGTGATATGTTAAAAAGAATTGTTTCCGTGGTCTTAATGTTATCAGTGGTAATGGTGGCCTGTAGTAATCAAGCAACATCAGAAAAGACAGTTATTGATAATCCAACTCCCGAAGAAATTTTAACAGAGAATGAAAATGCCGATATATTTGTCTTAAATGATATTGTATATAGTAATGCAGAAGATATTGAATGGGTTAATGATAAAGAATTAACTTTAGGTGATGAAATTGGCGAGATTAAAAAGCAGACTGAAAGTAGCGCTGATTTTGAAAACCACACTGCAACTAAATTAGAAGTAGGAACTACCATATACGAAACGGTAGAAAAAAGTGATATCTATATCGTGAAAGTCAATAATAAAGAAATTAGATATTTAGGATTAAGAGAAGGATAACTCATCTATATTGTACTAATGGATGTATTAATCGAAGAAGAGTGAGCACTTTCTATTAAGAAAATTAATCTTTTTTGAGTTCAAAGTTGCAATAGTTTTGCACGTGATTTTGCAATTCTTCATTAATTATTTGGGCTTTGGAAATCGGGTTGCATTTTCCTGTGTAAATAACTACTTAAAATGTAAGAAACGTTGGTATAGCGATGAAAATTCACGTCAAATTGCTATGCAATTCAACCCTCGTTTTATACAATATCTCTATTGTTTGTATACTAAAACTGAACTACGTATATGAACTTTTATTAAATATATCAACCATTATTGGCTTTAACGTTTACATCCATAGACAACATCGCCCTTCATACCATAAAAATCAACCAATGATGTCTGTGTATCCTTTTTTTACCAAAAAGATTATGTTACGTTAAAATAAACATAACGCTAAAACTGGAGGTGATTTAGATGGACAATGCTCATCTTACATTAACGATGATCGGTCTTATGTTAGTCATGATGGCTTTAGCCTTTCTTGATGGAATCGGCCTTTTTCAATACCTCGTAGCAGGCGCGGGAGTCGTTTTATCTGCAGTGGGCACTTTAAAGTTACTCCGTCATGAAAGACAGGAAAAAGAGGCGTAATGCAATAGTATCGTCATGTTAGGGATATAAAATAGTACGCTTGGGTATTTTTATTACCCAAGCGTACTATTTTATATTTTCTTGTTGAACAAAAGCACCCGTTATAAAAATAAAGAACATACTATCCTATAAACTTTTGTAATTGCATTATGTGTGGAAGAACGAATATCAAAAATAATCCAATTAACATATAAATTATATATTTTGTTCTGTCTTTACCTTCTTTAATTTCCCATAGACCAATAATTACGAAATATGAACCGACCATGAATACTATGGCTGAAATCAATAACCATCCCATATTTTCTCTCGCCTTTATAATCCCTTCTTCAAGTAATCTGCCCGTTAGTTTAAGCACGTTCTTTCACCAATTCTATATTTATTTTAACATAAAATAACAATTATCCTCTGGGTTTAAAAAATCAGCATTGAAAATAACATACAAATTCACATAGGAAGAAGCACATTGACAACAGTTGTTGACATTATGCTATTTCGTATGTTTCTCCACCGAAACGGAACTACTTAATGTTATCCCTGGATTTTTTCATATAGGTAAGGTTAGCAATAGTTGTTATTGCCTTCCTATGGTTATGTAGACAAAAAAACTACCTTGCTCGGCGGGGCAAGATAGTTCAAAGAAAAACACTCAAGAATAACAACAACCTACGTCTTGTGACGTTTTGGTTACTAAGCAGGATGTTAACAGCATCCTGCTTGCTCTTAATATAATGCTTCTGATTTAGTAATGTCAACCCATTAATATAATCACCTTGGTATGAAATAGAGTCTTTCAAGATAGTTATTTAGACTCAAGTGATCAGAAGAATATGTTGAAAAATTAGGAAAAATAGCAGATAATAGGAGGGGGTAAGGCATATTTTAGGCGGATTATATTGACTTGTGATTATAAGAATAAGAAAGGGAGTAAGTTTTGTAATAAATGTGGTCAGGAGTTAAACACTGCTTCCAATGAATCGAAATATGAAACGATCAGACAGCGTAAGCCAATGATTCTGATGGCCTCTATTGTTGTTATTGTTATAGGGCTTGTCGTATCGTTTGCTGTAATATTGAATAATCCGTTAAATGCTTTTGAAAGTCATTTAAAGAGTCGTGAGTTTGAAGAAGCACATGTGGTGTTTGAAGAAGAACTCGAAGGTGAAGAGGATATGAATGAAGCTGAAAGCATTGTCCTTAATGAAAGTGAGAACATTGAAAAGCGTTATATATCGAAAGACTTTGACTTTGAAGATGCTGAATCTTGGCTTAATGAATTAAAAGAATTCGATATGAATGCCTCAACGATTGATGATTCATTGACTCATGTTCAAACGATTGAGGATTCGCGACAAGCATTTAGTGAAGGTGAAACGTTCATGAATGATGGTGAAATACATAGTGCGATATCGCAATTTCAGGACGTTAATGAAAAGGATGAGGGAAATTATGAACAAGCACAGGAACATATTAATGAGTTAAGCCAAGAATTAGAGAGCGATTCACTGAATGAAGCGAAACAATTAGCAAATGAGGAAGACTTTGAAGAGGCTGTTAATGTATTAGAAAAAGCGGATCGTGTATTAGATGATAACGATGATATTGCTACTTTGTTGGACGAGTATGATAAACGTTTAGCAGAAATTAAAGAGCAAGAACGTATTGAGGAAATAAAGAAAGCTAAATCAGATCAGTTAGTTGTGGTTCAAGAATCGAATATCGTTGAACAATCGGCAGAACATAAAGCACTTTATCCTGATATGTTACAAATGATATTGCGAAATGAATCTGATAAAACCATTGAAAATATGGAAGTGCGATTTTTAGTGTATGATGAAGATGGTTATCCCGTAAAAACAAGACCGAGCATGAGTGTGTCTGGGAAGGTCCACGAATTTAGAGGCAATGCTGAATCCATTAATGTTCAACCAGGTGAAACATTCGGAAGAGACAATGGTTGGGAAATCGAATCACCACATGATGCGGAACAAGCACTTTCAGTCGTCAAAACAGTTGATTTTTATGACGGCTCGACATGGGATAACTCATATTATGACTATTGGATTGAAGAATACAAAGATGAGCCTTTAGAGGACTAATGGCTGTAGGTCATATCACTGAGAGGTTAAGTGGTGGGTCTTATTGAAATATATGTAAATATATCTATATTTTTAGAGGAACATCAATCAATATCAATCCTCTTGTGGTTGAGTTTCATCAATTGTTATATCAACCGGATTAAACTTTCTGTATCGCAACTCTTTCTCTAATAGATTAATAAATTCTTGTTCTGCTTTGGCTATTTTAGCTCCTTTATAGGCCCTGATTAAAGCGTGATCGTCTAATTGAAACATGGTTTGTGACCTCCTGTTGTGTTGTTTAATATTTAAATACCCTATATGGTTATAGCTCAAAAAGTTTCTGGGTTCAATAGATGTATGTATATAGTCACAAAATCGTAATAAATTAGATGTGAAAGACCAAAAAGGAAGTTAAAACAGGCACAAGGTGTGGATGGTGTTGATTTAGGAAGTAGTGATAGGAAGAGGATGAGCGGTAGTTTTGGTAGATTGTTTTAGCTAAGTTTTAAAGCACATAATTATGAAGCAAAGCACCCACCTCAAACAATGATGTTAGGTAAGTGCTTTGATGAAGATTATAGTTAAAGTTTAGCCACGTGGAGGGTAGGGATCGTTACCGTAACTACGTCTCTCGCGAATACGGCCATCCTTACCATGTATGATAAGTTCTGATTTATAATTTTTGGCTAAGTCTTCGCCATAATTTATCGCTTCTTGTTGTGTTTGTGTGATTTTACTTGCCCTTGTATTACCTGCTCTCTTCACCTGCCAACCGTCATCATGAGGTAATACATGTATATTATTTTGGTGAGACATAATAATCAATAGCTCCCCTTTTTTATTTTTGAATGCATTTCACATTATCATTATTTTGTAATACAATAAGACAACAATATTTTTTCATGCCCCTTGTTTATGCCGTTACATAGACAAGGGCTTTTTTATCTTGTTTGGCGATTAATCCGTCTAATCTCTCGTTCCAAGTCTCTTTTAGCACGGTTAATCTTTCGCTCCTGTTGCTTCAATTTATTTTTTAGTTGTGCTTTGCTCATTCTCGCCATCTTTCCACCTCCTTTGATCATAGATTCTTAACCTTTGTCACCTCCTTTTCATTTCCAGTTTATATTATAAATAGAGGAGCAGTATATATCAATATATAGTGTTGTTAAATATTTATTATTTCTATATATAGTATACAAGGTCGAATAATTAGTTGTTTGTCAAATATTTTGTTCCCTTCATTTGTATAATGTGGTGAGATGATAATATGACGTATTTTAGTCAATCGAAAACGAAATGGTGATTGGAACGTGATTTAGAGGGTTGAGATGTTATTAGGTTTGCTATCTTCTGTGATGATATTGATTTGGTGGGGATTGAGGTTATGTATAGGGGCGATTCCCCCCATGTTGGTTAACGAAGCGTTTCTAAATCGATGTCGAGAATTCGAGCTGTTCTCTCTCGATGATTAAACGCATTATGGGCCCACATACGTTTAATGGCCTTTTCTAAAGCAAAGCGATTCTTATAAAATTTTGGGTGCTGTTTTTTGTAGTAAAAGCGAACCCCAAAATCAGTTGAGCCAGTCGCTTTGCCAATTTTGAGCAGGGTTTCATCGCTTAATTCCTTAACAAGATCCGGAAAATCAATGTACGATTGGTTCATAATTAGCCTCCTTCAATATGTGATGATTCGATTATAGTTTATGGCTTTGGGTGATACAATGCTTTAGATGTTTGAGGGTGTTGGAGGTTTGAGTAGTCGT
>NZ_JAUSTQ010000016.1 GCF_030812915.1 Alkalibacillus salilacus | reverse complement strand
CATTTTCCAAATTAAATTGCCACAGCCCTGTTGAATATAGGACTGCGGCAGCATAGGTGTTTTTTCTTGTCTCATTTCCCTGGGTCAGTTCATTAATGAAACTCTAACGTTCGGAGGATTTTTTTAATCAATTGGTTTTTTATTTTCATCTAATGTAAAGCCTTCGCCATGCACATCATGTACTGAGGAAATGGATACGAAGGCATGGGGGTCAACTTCTTGTACAATGGATTTTAATTTAACGATTTCATTTCTTCCTACAACACAATATAATACAAGCCTCTGCTCATTAGAATAGTAACCTGTTGCATGTAGTAAGGTTACACCGCGGTCCATTTTAGTCGTGATATTTTGTGCGAGTTGATCACTATGATTAGTAATAATAGTAGCACCTCGTGCAGCATAGGCCCCTTCTTGAATAAAGTCGATGATTCTGGCTCCTACGAAGACTGCCACTAATGTGTACATACCCTCAACTTCGTCTAAATAAAAAATAACAGAAGAGATAATGACAATCGCATCAAATAAAAACATCGTTCGCCCCATACTCCAACCTATGTATCGATTAACCAATCGAGCGATAATATCGACTCCACCAGTGGTTCCACCGAAACGAAAGATGATGCCTAAACCGACCCCGATAAAGGTACCCGCAAATAACGCAGCCAAAGTCATATCTTCTTGTAATGCAAAGGCAGGGTAAGCTTGAAATATCCATAAATATATAGATACAGCGAAAGTTCCAATTACCGTATATATAAATGTTTGACGACCTAATAATTTTAATCCAATTAAAAAGACTGGGATATTTAATACAATATTCATGACTCCTGGGTCCCATGAGAATAAAAAATATAATAATAATGTAATCCCAGTGAACCCACCTTCAGTTAAATTGTTTTGCATATTAAAATTAACGATCCCAAAGGAAAATATCGCCGAACCAATTAGGATAAACAGTATATTTTTCAACTTAACTCCTTGCACAGTTATGACCCCCTCTATGCCTATATAATTTGACACGCATTCATTATAGTTAATTTTCTACAAATAAACAATTCTATAAACGGTACTCAGTCTGAAAATTGGTATAAATCATTTGTCAAAACATGAATTGTTAGCTAACATTATGTTAGATTATAAAGAAGGTGTGTGCTAAAAATGAGTCATTCTAATACAACACAAGAGATGCAAGATAGAGTACATAAGTTTATTAGCCAATTTGAAGAAGGTTATTTTTCACCACTTACTATGATGGCAAGACTGACAGAGGAGCTCGGTGAATTATCACGAGAAGTTAATCATGTTTACGGAGAAAAACCTAAGAAGTCATCTGAGGCAGATAAAGCATTAGAGGAAGAGTTAGGAGACCTTCTTTTTGTTATCATGACGTTTGCTAATTCACTAGACATTGATATAAATGACGCATTTGAACAAAGTATGTCAAAAATAGAAACACGTGACCAAAATCGTTGGACAAAAAAGGAGAATAAATCATGACTAATACGATCAATCTTATGTTAGCTGGACCACGCGGAAAAATGGGAAGTGAAGCACTGAAATTAGTAGAAAGAACAGATCATTTTCAGTTAGTTGCTTGTCTTGACCGAAAGCATGACGGGATGAATATTAATGATATTGATGGATTGCCTAATTTGGATGCCCCGATTTATACAGATGCTAATCAAGCGTTTGATGAGGTGAATGCTGATGTGTTAATTGACTTAACCAATCCTGAAGTAGGATATGAACATACACGCTTAGCCTTATTACACCGTGTACGTCCTGTGGTAGGTACATCAGGTTTTACCACTGAGCAACTAAATGAAATTAAACGGTTAAGCGAAGATTACCAAACAGGTGTTGTGATTGCACCTAATTTCGCAATGGGCGCTGTATTAATGATGCGATTTTCACAAATGGCTGCAAAATATTTTCCAAATGTCGAGATCATTGAAAAGCACCATGATCAAAAATTAGATGCACCATCTGGTACTGCTGTTAAAACGGCTCAAATGATTGAAGAAGCACGAGAGTCACAAAAACAAGGTCACCCAGAGGAAAAAGAAACGATGTCAGGTGCTCGTGGAGCCGATTATGATGGCTTTAAGATTCACAGTGTTCGCTTACCAGGATATGTGGCTGAACAAGAAGTTACATTTGGTCAAGCTGGACAAACACTTAAAGTAACGCATTCATCTACTGATCGTTATTCATTTATGAGTGGGGTCCATTTTGCAGTTGAACAAGTAATCGAGCATGATGAGTATATTTATGGCTTAGAAAATTTAATGGAATAGTGGGGGAGAAAGATTGAACATCGCACTAATTGCGCATGATAAGAAAAAACAAAACTTATTAAACTTTGTTACGGCATATGAACCTATTTTTAAAGAGCACTCGTTGTTTGCTACAGGGACAACTGGACAAAGAATCATTGATGAAGTCGGGTTGGATGTTTATCGATTGCAGTCAGGTCCATTAGGAGGCGATCAGCAAATCGGTGCAAAGATTGCAACCAATGATTTAGATTTAATTATCTTTTTCCGTGACCCTTTAACGGCTCAACCACATGAACCCGATGTAACAGCTTTGTTACGTTTGTGTGATGTATACCAAATACCAGTCGCTACAAATGCGGCAACAGCAGAAATTATAGTTAGAGGTTTATCAAATGGTTGGTTAGACTGGCGTACGCTTCGAGATTCGGTAGGGGAATACCATGACTAGGCGTATTGGTATTGTTTGTTATCCAACGATTGGTGGTTCTGGTGTTGTCGCAACAGAATTAGGAATTTATTTGGCTGAACAAGGTTATGAAGTTCATTTTATATCGACGACGATGCCATTTCGCTTAAAACGGTTATATCCTAATATTTATTTTCATGAAGTAGAAGTAGCTAATTATCCAGTGTTTAAGCATCCACCTTATGATTTATCATTAGCTAACAAAATAGCCGAAGTGGCTGATCGTGAAGAATTAGATATCATTCATGCTCATTATGCTGTACCTCATGCGATTTGTGCATTATTTGCTAAACAGATGATGAGCCGTGACGTGAAGATTGTGACGACATTACATGGAACTGATATTACGGTATTAGGAATTGATGATAGCCTACAGAATATGATTCGTTTTGCGATTGAACAATCTGATGCAGTAACAGCTGTTTCCAATAGTTTGAAACAGCAAACAGAAGAAGCTTTTCAAACGAAGGCCAATATACAAGTTATTCATAATTTTATAGACCTAGGAGATCGTTTGTCTCAAACGAGCGACAATCTTAAAGAAGAATTAAATATTCCAGAACATGAAAAAGTCATCATTCATATTTCTAACTTTCGAAAAGTCAAACGAGTAGAGCAAGTCATTGAAGCCTATTATTATATAAAAGAACAAGTGCCATCTAAGCTATTATTAGTTGGAGATGGCCCTGAATATAGTCGAGTACGTCAAAAGGTCGTTGATTACAACTTAGATCAAGATGTTATTTTTCTTGGTCGACAAGATAACATCCAAGATTTAATTAAGGTTAGTGATTTGAAGATACTGTTATCCGAAAAAGAAAGCTTTGGACTAGTGCTGCTTGAAGCTATGAGTCAAGGTGTCCCCTGTATCGGAACGAATGTTGGTGGAATTCCTGAAGTCATAGAAGATGGCAAGAATGGTTTTCTCTGTCCATTAGGTGACTTAGAATGTGTTGCGACTAATGCAATAGCGCTTCTACAAAATGACGCCTTATGGGAAGCGCAATCTTTACACGCTCAACAAACAGTAGAAAACCATTTTCAAACGAAACATATTGTTAAGCAGTATGAAGAACTTTATGATCACGTTTTGAATAAGGAATGACATGATATGATTAATCAGGCGTTTATGAAGGCAAAGCCCATTATTGATACATTTGAAAAGTACGGCTATGAGGCTTATTTTGTTGGTGGGGCTGTACGCGACTATTTATTAGGTGAACCGATTGGCGATATTGATATTGCCACGAATGCGACACCAACTGAAACCCTGTCCATATTCGAAAAAACAGTGCCTGTAGGGATTGAACATGGAACAGTTTTAGTATTGCATGGAAATGAAGGATATGAAGTGACAACTTATCGGGTTGAAAGTGATTATTCTGATTTTCGTAGACCTGAATCTGTGACATTTGTTCGAAGTTTAACGGAAGATTTAGCACGTCGAGATTTTACAATTAATGCGATCGCTATGCATCCATCTGAACAACTCATTGATCCTTTCAATGGACAAGCAGACTTACATAATCAATTGATAAGTACAGTGGGGCTTGCAGAGGAGCGCTTTAGTGAAGATGCACTTCGGATGATGCGGGCGGTTCGTTTTTGTAGTCAACTAGACTTCACGGTGACTGAAACTGTAAAACAAGCTATTAAAACGTATCACCATTTACTTCAAAATATTGCAGTTGAACGCATTCAAGTTGAATGGTTTAAACTATTTGCTGGTAAAAATGTGAAGCAAGGTTTAGATATGTTGCTCGAAACGAAAATGTATGAATCATTACCATTATTAAAGGACGAGCATAACGTTATTCAGCGATTAAGTGATCATGTCAAATCTTCTATTAAACACCCGGAAGTTGTTTTAGCTTTATTATCTCTACTATCAGATTCTTGGACGTTATCAGATTGGGTCAAAGCTTATCGTTGTTCCAATCAGCAGAAGCGCGAAGCAAATGAGTTGGTTAAAGCATTTAAGATCTATCAAATAAACGGAATAACAAATCAGTTATTATATCAATTAGGACGGAATCGTTTCTCGCAATTTTTAGAACTACTACAACAATTCGAATTCTATGAATGGTCATTAAAGGGGCTAGAGTCTATGTACAATCAATTGCCTATTCATTCAAGAAAAGATATGGCAATCGAGGGTAATCAATTATTGAATTTACGACCAGATAAACAAAAAGGTCCGTGGATTGGTGAATATTTACAATTAATTGAACGAATGATTTTGAGTGGAGAACTATTAAATCAATACGAGGCAATTGAGAGACAGGTGAAACAATGGAAGACACAAGAAAACGACTAATTGAACTACTCTATAATCAAACAGGTGATTATATATCAGGTCAAGAGCTGTCTAAACAGCTTAACATATCACGCTCAGCTATTTGGAAGCATATGAATGAGCTGAAGAAAGCGGGCTATCAAATTGAAGCTATTACAAATCGAGGGTATAGAATTGTCAGTGTACCCCATGAAATGTCTGAAGCTTCGTTAAGATGGGGGCTAGATACGACTTGGTATGGCAAAGAGATTAATTATTTACCATCCGTAACGTCAACACAATATCATGCTCATGATCTAGCTCGAGAAGGATGTGACCATGGCACAGTAGTAATTGCTGGCGAACAAACAGCTGGTAAAGGGCGTTTGAAACGATATTGGGATTCACCTGCAGGTTTAGGTCTATGGTTTAGTGTTGTCTTGCGCCCTACAGAATTGACACCTAAAGCTGCGACTCAATTAACATTAGTAGCAGCTGTAGCTTATGCTAAAGCGCTTAAGAAATGGTCAATTCCAGTTAAAATTAAATGGCCGAATGATTTATATATTGGTGATCAAAAGCTAGCCGGAATCTTAACAGAAATGCAAGCTGAACAAGATGAAATTGACTATATCGTCTTAGGAACGGGGATTAATGTTAATCATACAACCGACGACTTTCATCCATCAGTTCAACATACAGCGACTTCACTTAAGCAATTTTTAAATAAAACTGTTGACTTGAATGCTCTCTTTAGAGATATGGCTTCGAATTTTGAAACAGAATATGATCACTTCCTAAACAATGGTTTTCAGTCCATTAAGGAAGACTGGGAACAATTAGGGTACAAAATTGGTGAATGGTTAACCATTCGAACCAACACTGAATGGTCTGGGAAGTTAATTAGCTTAAATGATGATGGAGCTTTAATTGTTGAGGACGTATTAGGTGAGCAGCATATATTATATTCAGCAGAAATCCTGTGGCGCTCATAAACCTTATTAGGAGGCGATTCGATGACGATCAAACGCATGTTAATGGATAAAATGAATAATCAAGAGCCAATTGCAATGGTGACAGCGTATGATTTTCCTTCAGCTCAAATGTGTGAATCAGCTAATACAGATATTATTTTAGTCGGTGATTCATTAGGAATGGTTGTATTAGGCTACTCTTCTACGATTAAAGTAACCATTGAGGATATGATTCATCATGGGAAAGCTGTAAAAAGAGGGGCTCCTGGTACATATACAGTGGTAGATATGCCTTTTATGTCTTTTAATGTCTCAGAACGGGATGCAATCATGAACGCTAAAGAATTATTTCAAGCAATTGAACCTGATGCGTTAAAAATTGAAGGTGGTGTGGACGTGGCACCAACAGTTGAACGAATCACAAAAGCTGGAATTCCAGTTGTTGGCCATGTTGGTCTAACACCCCAAAACGTCAACGTCTTAGGTGGTTACCGAGTGCAAGGACGTACTGAGGCAGAAGCCAAACAACTTGTTGAAGATGCTAAAGCATTAGAAGAAGCAGGGGCTATTGCTGTAGTCTTAGAATGTGTACCAGCTAGACTAGCTGCTAAACTAACAGAGGAATTGTCTATACCAACTATAGGAATTGGTGCAGGTGTTGAATGTGACGGTCAAGTTCTCGTCTATCATGACTTACTACAATATGGGGTATCAAGATTACCCAAATTCGTTCAGTCCTATGCCAATTTTAATCAAGATGCATCTGAAGCTGTTAGTCGCTATGTTCGAGATGTTAAAAACAAGACCTTTCCAGCCGAAGAACACACCTTCCAAATAAAAGATGAGGTTTTAAAAGGGGTGTATGGAGGCAAATGAAAACAATTAAGACGATCCAAGCTATGCGAGAAGTAGCAAATGATTATCATCATCAGAATCAGACTATTGGTTTTGTACCAACAATGGGGTATTTGCATGATGGGCATTTAGCTTTGGTTAAAGAGGCTAGAAAACAAAATGATATTGTCGTTGCTAGTGTTTTTGTCAATCCATTACAGTTTAACCAATCAACAGATTTAAACCATTATCCAAGAGATTTTGATCGTGATGAAAGATTACTAAAAGCTGAAGCAGTCGATTATATATTTTATCCTAATGTTGAGGAAATGTATCCTAAAGAATTATCAACCGAACTTAGTTTAGCAAAACGTGGCGATGTACTCTGTGGTGCGACAAGACCTGGCCATTTTGAGGGGGTATTGGTCGTCCTAACTAAATTATTTAATATTATTTCACCTCATCGTGTCTATTTTGGACTAAAGGATGCTCAGCAAGTTGCAGTTGTTGACGGATTGATTGAAGATTTTAACTTCTCTACAGAACTAGTTCCAGTTCCAACGACTAGAGAATCTGATGGACTAGCTTTAAGTAGTCGAAACGTCCGATTAACTGAGGATGAACGGTTAGAGGCGCCAATCATTTATCAAGCCTTACAAGCTGGACAATCTTTAATCGTGAATCATCAGGATTGGAAGCGGGACGATATACTGCATCTGATAAATGATTATCTTCAAGATATCCAAGGAACGATTGATTATATTGACTGTTTGTCTTATCCTGGACTATCAAGTGACATTCAAGCAGAACATGATATAATTATAGCGGTTGCAGTTCAGTATCAAGATGCAAGATTGATCGATAATGTTATTTTGAGGCCTGATGGAAAGTTTAAATATGGAGGCGAAATGAATGCAACGGAGAATGCTAAATAGTAAGATACATTGTGCAACAGTTACAGAGGCGAATTTAAATTATGTGGGAAGTATTACAATTGATAAGAAAATCTTAGAAGAAGTCAATATTCTACCACACGAACAAGTACATATCGTTAACAATAATAATGGTGAACGTTTTGAAACATATGTGATTGCAGGAGAAGCTAATAGTGGTGTCATTTGTTTGAATGGGGCGGCTGCTAGACGTGTTCAACAAGGTGATATCGTGATTATTATGTCTTATGTGACTCTATCAGAAAATGAGTTATCCCATCATCATCCTAAAATAGCATTTATGGATGAAAATAATGCTGTTCAAGAAATCGTGACGAAGGAATCGCCGATGTCTCTAATGTAACTCCCTTATTAAACAAAAGGGGGTTCTTTTTGGTCTTAATTGAACTGAAGCGATAAAGAAAGGTGAGCGAATGTGGTAGAACGTTATATCGTTGTTGACTTAGAAACAACAGGGCATGCTGTGAGTAAAGGCGCAGAGATTATCGAAATAGGAATTGTGATTTTTGAAGGGAAAGAAATTGTTGATGAATTTAAGTCAAAAGTAAAGCCAAATGACAATGTACCATCCTTCATTTCACATCTAACTGGTATTTCTAACGAGGATCTAGTTGATGCGCCCACTTTTGAAAATATAGCTCCAAAACTGCATAAAATGTTACAAAATGGTTATTTTGTTGCGCACCATGTTCCTTTCGATTTCGCCTTTCTTAATGAATCATTTGAACAAGTTGGGATGGAACCTTTAACTTGCCATACTATTGATACTGTTGAATTGGCAAGGATATGTTTTCCGAAAGCTCCAAGTTACAAATTATCGGAAATAGTTGATTATTTGGGGATTGAACATTATTCACCTCACCGAGCTTTATCAGATGCCTATGTAACTGGGCAATTATGGCTAAATATACGAGAAAAATTAGAAACATTACCTTATTACACTTTACAGCAACTAAAGCCTTTTATTCCATCATTGCATAGTCGACTAGAATCTTGGTTTGATAACTTATTGGAAGAACGACGCTATAATTACACAAACGATTCTTTTAATGACTATCATTTGTATGATCAAAAACAGGAAAAAAGGATAATAAACTCAAATTTTAATGACTGGTTAGAAGCTAAAGAAAGAACCTTACCTTATGAGTTAAGAAACCAACAGAGAGAGATGGCTAAGACCATCTATTCACATGTTCATGAAGCGTCTCATTTGGTTGCTGAAGCGGGTTCAGGATTAGGAAAAACTCGGTCCTATTTATTACCAATTATTTACAATGGTCTTAATGGGTACAAAACGCTGATTTCAACAAGCACCATCCAATTACAACAACAAGTTGTCCATGAAGCTAACTTAATGACTCAACAGCTTGAATTACCATTAAAAACGGTTTTGCTAAAAAGTCCTAAACATTATATTCATAATAAACGTTTTCAAACCTATCTAGATCATTTTGAAGATTATTCTAATTATGATGCGGTTTTAACTGCGTCGATGTTGGTTGTATGGCTAACTGAAACTCAAACAGGCGATGTTGATGAATTAAATCTTCCTACTAACGGACAACAAATATGGCATTATATTAATTGTGAGAATCCTCATACATCAAAAGAAGGTTCTTATTTCCATGATGCCTTGAGAAATTGTGAACAGGCTGAATTAATTATAGTTAATCATGCTTTTCTAATTCGTGATGCGATTCAAAGTCAACAGCTTCCTAAACATGATTCAATCATAATCGATGAAGCTCATCAATTAGAGAATACAACACGTCACCAATTAGCAAGACAATTAAATTATGTTCATATTGTTCACTTATTGCAAGATTTACAACCAATCTTGCCCTTCGATTTAATCGAACAAGCTAGACAGAGTGCAGACACATTCTTTAGAGCAATCTATCTTGCTGTTGATTTCTTGCACGAAGACGACATGTTAACGGATACTGGAAAAGCTCAGCTAATCTTAGATGAATCAAATGAGATGCTATTAACTGAAGGTGATATTAAAGAACAGTTTCATCATTTATCAACAATTCTCGGCCAAATTATTGATTTTACAAATCAACATGCCCTACAGAAGGATTGGCATCAACTGCTAATACACGAAGCAATCCAACAAATCACACGGTTCAAACAGACACTTAAACAATTTTTTGAAAGAGCTGAAAGCCATATAAAATGGGTTGAAACCAATCAATATGGAGCTAAGAATGCTGCAACTCTTCACATTGAACCAGTTTCAGTTAGTGAAACACTTCAATCGTTGTTATTCAATAAACAACCTGTTGTATTAACAAGTTCGACGTTACAAATCAATCATGACTTTAAACCTTTTTTAGTACAAACTGGTTTGCCTGAGCAAACAGCATGTGTTGAATTTAGTGCACCCTTTGATTATCAAGCACAAGTAAGAGTGCTAACGCCTAATCATTTACCAGATGTTACTAAAACAGATTTAACAACTTATACATCTGGCGTTTCTGATTTTATCATTCAATACATGGATACTATTCAGCAAAAAATGCTGATCCTATTTACGTCATTTGATATGTTGCGATTAGTTTATAAGCAACTCAAACGATCTAATACATTAGAACATGTCACAGTAATTGGACAAGGTGTCACAACTGGTAGTAGAGAAAAGTTAAAGAAAATGTTTGAAACAACAGATCTTATCATATTACTTGGTACTCATTCGTTTTGGGAAGGATTTGATGTTAATGATCAATCTTGTAAGACAGTTTGTATGGTGAGACTTCCGTTTGAAACACCGTCTAGTCCTATGATGCAAGCTAAACGAAAATCCCTTTCCGATCAAAATACAAACACATTTTATCAATTAGCATTGCCTATTGCCGTACAACGTTTTCGCCAAGCTTTTGGGCGTATGATTAGAAGTGAACAAGATCGAGGTGTTTTTTTAGTGCTTGATCAACGAATTTATACAAAACGGTATGGCCATACATTTTTAAATGGATTACCACATGTCGAGTCGATTCATGCAACGCCTGAACAAGTGATTAATGATGCAAAAATATGGCTAACATAAACGCTAACACTTTGTAACAACCTAAGCGTTAGATTACATAACGGTTAGGTGTTGAGTATCAATGAAAATGACTTCGATATTTATGGCTTTGTTGCTTATGCTACCAACGAGTATCTCTGACAGTGAAAAAAGTGAGTGGGTGTTTACTTCCACTGAAGCTGGTGATACTGTGTTGTTACAAACAGACGAAACAATGGCTTTAATTAATACAGGAAATCCTCAGGAATTTGAAGAATTGAATAAATCAATTGAGCTAACAAATCATGATACGATCAAGAGTGTTGTGATGACCTCTGCAGAAGCGAACAGTTGTGATAATTTAACTCAGTTAATTGACAAATATGAGGTGCAATATGTTTATATGGTTCCGACTTTTGATGATAAATGTTTAGATGAAATTGAAAATGTAAACGACATTACATTGCAACAAGAATCAACTTTCACTTTAAGTCGACGTTTATATATACAATATCGAACGTTGGATCATAACCAAGGGAATGTGTATATTTCAAATGGTGCTATTTCTATGTATTGGTATGAATCAGCAGACGATTACGACATTACACATGCAGACATTTCTTATTTTCCTTCATACTTGGAAAAAGAGGATATTGATTTAAAGACGTTATATAAAATTGAACCTGAGGTTGCTATTATTAATGAAAACAATGATATTCAGCCCAATTCATCTATTTATCAACACCTTCAAGAGCTTTGGGTTGATACGTATTTTTTATCAGATGATATAGCAATCCATGTATTAGATGATAATCAAGATTTTTCGGTGAAATTAGAAAAGTTAAAACAAAATGATTCATAAATTTTTTGTAAATGGTTCCCTCATGCAGGTGAAAACTTGTTATAATATAAAGCATGTATGGGATGAATTGTATGTAGGAGCTGAGAATGTGTCATTAAAAGAATGGTTCCAACAAAAATGGGTGTTGCTCTCCCTGTCAATCATGATGACTGTGTTAATAGTGTTTATTGTTGTTTCATCTTTTTTATATTATGATATTCAAGGTGGGCAAGGAGAGCAACAACAAACTTATATAGATATCGCGTTAGAGACTGCGCCAATCGAACAAGTTGAAACTGATTACGTTTATCACGGGGATGAAGCCTATACAGTAGTGTTAGGACAATCTGAAGAAGAATCTTTGTATGTCTTTGTACCTCAAAAGGATTCACTTAACCCAGATGATGTTTCCTGGACTTCAGCCAATGATGTTATGTCAAAAGAAGAAATTCGCAATAAATGGCAACAATCTTGCTCTAATTGTGATTTGTTAAGCATCACACCCGGCATGATGAATGGCCGTTATATTTGGGAACTTATTTATGAGGAAAATGACAGTATGGTCTTCAGAACCTATACGTTTGAAGAAGGAGACGTGTACGATTCAATATCCTTTAGTCAAAACTAAGATAGGAGCGATACATATGGAATTAGCCGATCGAGTTCAATCATTAACGCCATCTAGTACTTTGGCCATTACTTCTAAAGCTAAAGCGCTAAAAGCAGAAGGTCATGATGTCGTAGGATTAGGAGCAGGTGAACCTGATTTTAATACACCATCATATATATTAGATGCTGCTAAGCAAGCAATGGACGAAGGAAAGACGAATTATACACCAGCTGGTGGTTTACCAGAACTAAAACAGGTGATCAGTGATAAGTTCAAACGTGACCAAAACTTATCATATGACTTAGACCAAGTTATTGTTACAACTGGTGCTAAACACGCTTTATATGCTTTATTTCAAGTGATATTGAATCGTGGTGACGAAGTGGTTGTACCAAGTCCTTATTGGGTGAGTTATCCAGAACAAATTAAGTTGGCAGAGGGTCAGCCTGTCTTTGTAGCAACTAAAGAATCCAATCAATTTAAAATGACACCAGAACAATTAGAAGAGGCTGTCACAGACTATACTAAAGCTGTGATTATTAACTCCCCTAGTAATCCGACTGGTGTGCTTTATTCAGAAGATGAATTAAAAGCACTAGGTGAAGTTGCTTTGAAGCACAATCTTTTAGTTGTATCTGATGAAATTTATGAAAAACTGATATACGGTGCTAAAGAACATGTATCGATGGCTCAATTGTCTGATCAATTGAAAGATCATACGGTTGTCATCAATGGTGTCAGTAAATCTCATGCCATGACAGGTTGGCGCATAGGTTATGCAGCTGGGAATAAACAAATCATTCAGGCAATGTCTAATTTAGCATCCCATGCTACTTCGAACCCAACTTCTATTGCGCAATATGCTGCAATAGCGGCTTATACTCACGATGAAAAAGAAGTCATCAAAATGAATCAAGCTTTTGAAGAACGTCTAGAGACATTGTATAATTGGTTATTGGACATTCCCAAGTTAACATGTGTTAAACCTGATGGAGCTTTCTATTTATTCCCTAATGTTCGACAAATCGTAGATGATTCACCTTTCGATTCTGTTGATGAATGGGTCAAACAATTACTTGAAGAAGAAAAGTTAGCGATTGTTCCAGGTTCAGGTTTTGGGGCTGAAGATAATGTACGATTATCATATGCAACATCTTTAGACGATTTAGAAGAAGCAACGAAACGATTAAAACGTTTTGTTGAGAAGTATAGTTAGGAGGCAACAAACGTGAAAACAACTATAGCAAATGTACACAAGCATTTAAATGAAACAGTCACAATTGGAGCGTGGCTACATAATAAACGTTCAAGTGGCAAGATCTCATTTTTACAACTACGTGATGGCTCAGGATTTATCCAAGGTGTTGTTGCAAAGGCTGCAGTATCTGAGGAAGAGTTTGAGCTATCAAAAGAAATATCACAGGAATCATCTCTTTATGTGACGGGTACAGTTGTAGAAGATAGTCGCAGCCCACTTGGTTATGAATTACAGGTTACTGGTCTTGAACTTATTCAAGAAGCTGTTGATTATCCAATCACACCGAAGGAACATGGTACTGAGTTCTTAATGGATCATCGCCATTTATGGTTACGTAGTAAGAAGCAACATGCGATCATGAAAGTCCGTAATGAAATCATTCGCTCAACTTATGAATTCTTCAATAATGAAGGATTCGTTAAAATTGACCCGCCAATCTTAACAGGGGCATCAGCTGAAGGAACGACTGAATTATTCCACACTAAATACTTTGACGAAGATGCTTATCTCTCACAAAGTGGGCAATTATATATGGAAGCAGCAGCTATGGCTTTAGGACGAGTCTTTTCATTTGGTCCGACATTCCGAGCTGAAAAATCAAAAACACGTCGTCATTTGATTGAATTTTGGATGATTGAGCCAGAAATGGCATTTATGGACCACGAAGAAAGCTTACAAATGCAAGAAGAGTACGTCGCATTTGTCGTTCAATCCGTCTTAAAGAACTGCCAAGTTGAACTAGACACACTAGAACGTGACAGATCTCAACTTGAAAAAATCACGGCTCCATTTCCGCGTATAACATATACCGATGCGATTCAATTATTAAAAGACCAAGGCTTTGATGATATCGATTGGGGAGATGATTTCGGTGCACCACATGAAACAGCTATTGCCGAATCATTTGATAAACCTGTATTTATTACACACTTCCCATTACACATTAAGGCATTTTATATGAAACCTGATCCTGATAATCCTGATGTTGCTTTATGTGCTGATTTAATTGCACCAGAGGGATATGGTGAAATTATTGGCGGTTCTGAACGTATTGATGACTATGAATTAATGGCTCAACGTTATAAAGAACATGATTTAGAAGGACCTGCTTATCAGTGGTATTTACAGTTACGCCAATATGGTTCTGTTCCTCATTCCGGTTTCGGCTTAGGCTTAGAGAGAACTGTTGCTTGGATTACAGGAATTGAACATATTCGTGAGACAATACCATTTCCACGCTTATTAAATCGTTTATACCCATAGGAAATAGATGACTCATTCAGTGGGTCATCTTTTCTATTCTTGTTATGAAGGGAGTGGATAAAATGGAAGTACCGTTTTCTTATCAGAAATTATTAGCTGATCAACTTAGCATTCCGTCCCAGTTGCTAGTTGATTATAAATCATTATCATTGAACGAAACTGACGTGATTGTCATTATGCAAATCATTCATATTCAACAAACTGGAACGCTATTGCCCACATTTGATCAAATTGCCCAACGTATGACGATTAATGCGAATGAAGTAGCTAATGTCCTAAAAAAACTACGCAATCAATCCCTTTTAAATATTGAACATGTTAAAGATGAAGACGGCCAAGAACAAGAATGGTACTCATTATCCCCTTTATTTTCCAACTTATATGAACAAGGGGAACCGTCATCAAGAGAGGAAGAGGGGAAACTGTTTCAATTATTTGAGCAAGAATTTGCTCGTACATTATCACCAATTGAAATTGATACGGTGAGTCATTGGTTAGATGATGACCAGTTTAAACCAGCACTGATTAAAGCAGCTTTAAGAGAAGCTGTCTTAATGGGGAAATTAAACTTCCGTTACATTGATCGCATTTTAAATGAATGGAAGAAAAAAGGCATCAAGTCAGCACAAGATGCTAAACAGGAATCACCGCAACAAAATCGTCAGGCACCGAAAGAAAAAAGAGATACTTCTGTTTACTATAATTGGTTAGAAGAGTAGGGGAGGAGAGAACTGGTGTTAACCAAAAAAGACATTCGATATGTATTAGATACATTGCAAGACATGTATCCAGATGCTGATTGTGAGTTAGATCATGAGAATGAGTTAGAATTACTCATAGCTGTTGTCCTATCAGCTCAAGCAACTGATGCTTTAGTCAATAAAGTAACACCTGATTTATTTGCAAAATATAAAACACCAGAAGACTATATTAATGTCTCACTTGAAGAATTACAACACGACATCAAGCGAATTGGCTTATATCGTAATAAAGCGAAAAATATTCGTAAACTATGCGCGGATTTAATTGAAAAACATGATGGTGAAGTCCCAAACAATTATGAGTCGCTTATTAACTTAGCAGGGGTAGGGCGAAAAACAGCCAACGTTGTTATGTCTGTTGCGTTTGGTATGCCAGCCATTGCTGTCGATACCCATGTCGAGCGCGTGTCTAAACGCTTAGGTCTATGCAGATGGAAAGATTCTGTATTAGAAGTAGAGAAGACACTCATGCGAAAAATACCAGAAGAGGAATGGAGTGCGACCCATCATCGCATGATCTTTTTTGGCCGCTATCATTGTCAGGCTAAAACACCTCATTGTCCAGAATGTCCGCTGTTATCCGTTTGCCGAGAAGGTCAAAAAAGAATGAAAAAACAGGATGTCTAAATTTAGACATCCTGTTTTTTTATGATTTTATTTAGTTGGAGTCTTGGTTGTTGTCATCAGAGTCTGATGTATCTTGATTATCATTCGTATTATTTGAGTCATCTGTACTGTCGTCATTGTTATTACTGTTTTGGCCATCATCATCAGTTTGACCGTCATCACCTTCGTTACTGCCAGATTCACCATCGTTATTACCTTCTGAATCATCGGCATTGTCAGACTCGTTATTATCACCATCAGATTGATCATTTGATTCTTCGTTATTTTCGTTGTCCTCATCGCTTTCGTCTTCATCTTCGTTGTCTTCTTCTTCATCCAAGAACTCTTCCCAGAAATCTGAATCTTCTGCAGGTACTTCGACTGATCCTGTTACTGGGTCACTTTGATTATCAGAATTTGATTCATCGTATGCTGTAATTTCAAAGGTATACGTTTGACCCATTTCAATATCATTGAAAGTATAACTTGTATCGCCGTAGCCACTAATCGAATCAACCTCTTGATCGTTAGCTGAAATACTAATATCAAACTGGACATCACCGCTTGATGGGTGGGACCAAGAAGCTTCAATGTTTTCTTCTTCAGCGTTAAAGTCAACTTCTAATGACTCAATTGGATCGATTTGTTCGTACTCATCAGATGTTTCTGATGGTTCATTACCTTCGACGAAGAGTTCAGTGATAATCTCGCTTTCTGGTGTGTATTCACTTGGTAACTTAGCAGGACGAGATCCTTCTTCAACCCCAATCTCTTTGACTGAATTAGGTTTTGTAAAGTCTGCTGTATCTTCGCCTTCTGATAATTGAGTCATTAACGTTTCAAAAATTGTGAAACGTGGATTAGTGTTATCAATAGTATTCTGTTCGTCATATCCAGTCCAAACAGAAATCGTATAGTTTGTCGAATACCCAACAAACCAAGAATCAGACGTATCATTAGTTGTACCTGTCTTACCAGCAACTGGAAGAGAACCTAAATTGAGTCTTCCTGCGGCTGTTCCGTTAGGATGTTCAATCGTGTCTTTAAGCATGTCAGATATCATATAAGCAGTGTAATCTTCCATCGCTGGTGTGCTTTCACGATCTGGTTCCATTGTCCGGCCATCAGGAAATTCTATTTTCGTGATGGTATGTGGCTCATTGTACATCCCCTGATTACCGAATGCTGCAAATGCACCTGCCATTTCATAAGAATTTGTTTGTACTTCGTTAACACCGCCAAGTGGCATTGATTCTGTAACTTCATTTTCAATGGAGGAAATGCCTAAGTTACGAGCAAACTCTCCAGCAGCACTTTTATCAAATTCTTCACGAGCATTCATAACAGCTGGAACGTTTAACGAGCGATATAAAGCTTCACGCATCGTCACCCAACCGTAATAGTATCCATCACCATCACCATAGTTTTGAAAGGCGCCATCGCCGTCTGACCATGAATAGTAAGTTTCAGACTTACTGTCATTATATTGATGATAGGTAGAAAACTGGTTTTGTTCTATAACAGGACCGTAACTAACGATTGGCTTGATCGCTGAACCAGGGCCACGCTCACTATCCGTTGCATAATTATGGTTGAATGGTTGTGTTCGATTACGACCGCCACCAATGGCAAGCACTTGACCTGTTTTTGTATCAAGAGCAGTTACACCTGCTTCTAATTCATTGTTTGGAAAGGCAGAGCTATCATGACTTAACAATTCTTCAACTTGTTGCTGAGCATCTTGATCTAAACTCGTGTGAATTGTTAATCCTGCTGTGTGAATATTTAAATCTTCTTGATCAATTAATTTTTCAGCTTCTTCATAAACTGTTTCAACAAAGGCAGGATAATTTATTTCACTTGATTCATTATTCTCTTGAACCATGTCTGATACATTTACTTGTTTCGCTTCTTCCGCTTCTTGTTCAGTAATTTTATCGTGGTGAACCATTAAATCCAGTACTGTGTTTCGGCGTTCCTCTGCATACTCAGGATTCTCTAACGGATCATAACCATTAGGTCTTTGAGGTAAACCTGCTAATAAAGCCGCTTCAGAAAGAGTTAAATTATTTAAGTCCTCTTTGCCATAATAAAATTCTGATGCTTGTTGAATGCCATAAATTCCGTTACCATAATAAATTTTATTCAAATACATCATTAAGATTTGTTCTTTAGAATATTCTTGCTCTAATTTGAGCGCTAAATATTGTTCTTGTACCTTCCGCTCAAGAACTTTTTCGTTCGACAGCAAAAAGTTTTTAATGACTTGTTGGGTAATCGTACTAGCCCCTTCTGCTCCAAATCCTTCAGTAATATTTGCAATGACAGCACCTCCGATTCGTCGCAAGTCAATGCCACTATGCTCATAAAAGCGAGCGTCTTCTGTTGCTATTACTGCATCTTCAACAACAGGGGACAGGTCGCTATATTCAATAACGGTACGGTTTTCAGTTGCTAAGTTCGCAATTTCTTCACCATTACGGTCTAAAATCGATGTTCCTGCTGGTACTTGTAATTCTTCTTCATTAAGCTCAGGTGCATCGCTAATATATGAATAAACGACACCAGCACCAACTAAGGTCATGACTAGTCCAATGATTAATAATGTTAAAAAGACTTTTTTCCAATTGATTTTTCTATTTTGTTTTTTCTTTTGTTTATTGGCTTTCCGACTCTTGACTTGATCACTCATAATTATTCTCCTCCGTAAATATAAACGTCATCAATTATTTGTAAATAATCAACTTTGGCTTGTAGGCGGAATGGGATGACGAAACCATGCTCAGCAATGTAGTGATATGGGATTGATTTTCGACCACCATTTCCTTGTTCATTCCAAATAGATAAAAAAGGAGATAAAGGTAATAAATACGTCTCGTTCATATTTGAAAAGCGAACAATTAAAAAAGAAATTCCGCCATGATCATGAATACGTTTCATGTGTTCAACTTGGTGGTTATGAATATTACTTAAAGGTAATGATTGTTTATTTTTAGTTTCTTTAGCCTCAAAGTCAATATGACGTCCTTTATAGAGTCCGTTGAAGTCTGTTGTGGATGGTTTACGGTAATAAGCCTCTTTAATAACAGCTGCGCTGCGTTTAGGGTAATCAACATCCACGACTTGGATTGGTGTTGGTTTTTTATGGATGACAGCTTTTTCGGACTCTAAATAATATTTATTCGTTTCATTAATATCTTTTTCGAGGGTCATCCCTCGGTTGGCATAAGCGTCTTTAGTTTGGCGTTTTTGATTATGATTTCTTTTCCGTTTAATTTGAGATGACTGACGACTGCCCTTAGGATATTTCAAACTTAATTCCTCCTCAGCATTTATTATACCAAATTTTAAAGTAAAAAGAATTGGATATACTGTGAATATGTTGAATACTGATAAAGGAATGATGATATGCGACCTTTAGTCGTTTATGACCTCGAGGAACAGACAGCTAACTCTAACATTGATAATATAGCTCGAACCTATGCATATTGGCAGTTTTATGTGAATCATCCCGAAATAAAATGGTCATTCTTAGCATCTATTGTATCTCGCAATGCTGGTTGGAATATGACGGATTTAACATTACCAGTTTATAAAACATTACTGTCGGACCAAGATCGTAAAGCGTTATTTTTGACCTACGAAAGTATTAATTGGTTTATCTTTCGTGATGCTTATCCTCAGCTTCTAATTTATGAACAATCAAAACTACAAGGGAGACCCTTATTCTTTTTACTAAAATACTTTGGTGTTTCTTCATTTATGGAACAAGAGTGGTATCACTTTTACCAAACTAAAGATACTGAAAGACTATTAACTGCTCAAATTATTAATGAGCAACAATTAATTCAACAGCCGATTATAAAAAACAACCCTTATCAACGTAAAGTATTTAAACAATTACCATACTATATACAATCAATCTTACATCTTAATTCGATTTTAATTCCTACTATGCAAGGAAAAGTATATGGACTTAATGTTCCACCGTTTCAAAATGTAACAAATCGCATTCGATTCGGAAAACAAGTAGCGAATATCTTATTCTATCCTTATTTATATCCATTGTTTTATGATTTCTCTAACCAAGTTGGAATTATAGGCAGTCGTAAGGCCTATGAACAATTTATATTATTCGATGAAGAAACAGTGAGTGAACCACTACGTGATTGTTATACCCGAATTGAACATTCTATAACATATGACATGAGTGATTGGGTAAAAAATACGAAAATTAAACGTAAATGGTGGAAAGAAGAAAAGAAAGTTAATATTAAACCTTTCTATAAACAGTTTGTCCATAAAAGACAGCTATTGGCTCAAGTGGCGAATATCTCAGAACCTCAAAAGACACATATTGTCAATTAAGAATGTTTTACTTCTAGTTTTGTCTATTAGGTTCGATTATCGTCAAACAACAAGGATTTCCCGTTTGTAATCATGAATAACATGATAAAGTAGAAAGGGGGAAAAGGTATGGAACAGTTAATCACGAATCCATATGTTGATAAAGGTGAGCTATTATTGTCACTAGATGAATTAGAACAAGCATTAGATCAATTAACAAATCAAATAGAGGATAAAATTCAGAAAAAAGGAACTGAATAATAGAATTTACTTATATTTCATGATACATTAGAACAAGAAAGGTGGATATTATGCAAGCGTTTTTCGATTTGACGAAAGAATTAAGACATCAGTTGTTAGAAAATTGTTTAGATCGATATGAAAACGGTTATAAATTCAATCGTAAAATATACGATGAGTTTTACCAGGTTAAAAATGAATCACTTACACAATTTGAAAAGATTGAACAATGGGAAGAGGATGCAAACGCGATCGTTCATCAAATCCCGTTATTTCCTAACCAGATCAAAAATACAAAAGATAACTTAGAAATTATGATATTGCATAGCTATTTTCATGATGTACGGAAGAAACGATTTATGGAACTCTATCAATCGGTTATGTATAACTTAGATTTAGTTTTAAATGACGTTAGTATTACAGATCATTCTTAAGTCGTTTTCCTAAAAATAAAGATATAGATGCATAAAGAGGAGAGGTCAAGATGGAGAAAGAGCAACTAGTAAATGCAGCGCAAGAAATGTTATCAAAAGCGTATGTGCCGTATTCTAAATTCCCAGTGGGTGCGGCATTGTTAACAAAGGACGGGGAAGTTTTTCAAGGCTGTAATATTGAAAACGCTTCCTATCCAGTAACATGTTGTGGCGAGCGCGTCGCTATTTTTAAAGCTGTATCTCAAGGCGTGCGTGATTTTGAAGCTTTAGCTGTTATGGCTAATACAGACCGTCCAGTACCACCTTGTGGCGCTTGTCGTCAGGTCATGAGTGAATTCTTTGAACCGTCAATGCCTGTTTATATTACGAATAAGGATCTAGAAGTGAAAGAAACGACAGTTCAAGAATTGTTACCGTTCTCATTTACACCAGCGGATTTAGAGTCTGGTCAAAGTTAATATAACTTTAATGTTTTTTTGAAAGAGCTAGTTAACACTAGCTCTTTTTTTGATATACTAGTATTATGAATTCAATTGCAATTATAGGATATAAACCACATGAACTGAATATATTTAATGAACAAGACCAAAAAATCACTGTCATTCAAGAGGCGATTAAACGCCAACTAGTGCCTCTAGTTGAACAAGGATTAGAATGGATTGTGATCTCAGGCCAACCAGGGGTAGAAATGTGGGCATTTGATGTTGTTCAGCAACTTAAAAATGACTACGACCTAAAAATAGCGGTAATTCCGCCATTTCAGAACCAAGATCAAGTATGGAATGAAGAAAAACAGCAAAAATATCAAACAATGCTGTTAAAGGCTGACTTCTCACAACCATTAACCCAAAAATCTTATGAAGGGCCTTCACAATACCAAACCCGAGACAAATGGATGCTTAATAAGACGGATGGTTGTTTGATTGTCTATGAAGATGAATATGGCGGTTCTCCTAAATATTTTCATCAACTTGTATTACAGTATCAAGAAAAAAAAGATTATGAGATGTTCCAGATCAATGCGTTTGATTTAGAAGAAATAGCCCGTGATATGCAAGAATCTGGACAATTCGAATATGATCAATCGTAGGAGGGTATTTATTTATGTATAAACCACAGCTTACTAATCAAGACATTTTAGATAAGGAATTCAAAACATCGATGCGCGGATACAATCAGGATGAAGTCGACGAGTTTTTAGATATTGTGATTAAGGATTATGATTACTTCGAAAAAGAGATCAGTCGCTTAAAAGAAGAGATGGAACGGATTACAAACGCTTCAAGTGGTTCACCACAATTTGAAACAACAACAAACCAAAGCCGTTCTCAAGTCAATGCTGATGTTCTACAAAGGTTATCTAATTTAGAAAAAGCTGTATTTGGTCGTGGTGGGCGAAGTGAGTAAGAATAATTTTGTTAATATTTACAGTCGAATTATTTAGTATGATGTGTTAAAATGTTTTGTTCAGGCATAAATAAGGAAGATCAATGTTAAAGTAATTGCTCAAGTACAGCTTGAGAGGAAAGTCCATGCTCACACTAGCTGAGATGCTAGTAGTGTTCGTGCTTGACGAAACCATAAGTCAAGGTAGTTACCTTATAGGTAGCTAACGGCAGGGCTGTAACCTACGTCATTACGATAGGGTTACAATACCTTTAAAGTGCCACAGAGACGAGCTCGATTGGAAACAATCGAGGTGGAACGCGGTAAACCCCGCGAGTGAGCAACCCAAACAATGGTAGGGGCACTTCTTGCAAGGAATTCAACTTAGCAAGAAGACAAGCATTTATTGCTTGTAGATAGATGATTACACTCGGCGTACGAGGTTGACCACCGTTAGCAGTACTAAGAGACAGAACATGGCTTACTAAACATTGATTGGTCACCTTATTTATGCCTTTATTTCATTTAATTTTAATAAATCGTACATAATATAGTAAGATATTTAATGGTTTGTGAAAGGAATGACTCTCGTGACAAATCAACTCACTTTAATAGCGACAGCGGCTATGGGCTTAGAAGGTCTTGTTAAGCAAGAATTACAAGATTTAGGCTATCATGACTTACAAACTGAAAATGGGAAAGTTATTTTTAAGTCAGACTTTTCGGGAATTGCACGCACCAATCTTTGGTTAAGAACGGCTGATCGCGTCAAAGTTCTAATCGAGGAGTTCAATGCCTATAGCTTTGATGAATTATTTGAACAGACAAAAGCTTGTCCCTGGGAAGATTGGCTACCAGAAGATGCTTTTATTCATGTTGTTGGTAAATCACATAAGTCTAAACTCTATTCAGTGCCTGATTGCCAATCGATCGTAAAGAAAGCAATTGTTTCTCGTTTGCAAGAGCAATATCACATTCATTCACGTCTAGAAGAATCAGGTGTGCGTTATAAAGTGGAAGTCGCTATACTTAAAGATCGCGTGACACTTTCACTTGATACAACAGGGGCTGGTTTACACAAACGTGGCTATCGAATAGATCAAGTAGAGGCACCTCTGAAAGAAACCCTAGCTGCAGCATTAGTCAAGTTGACGAATTGGACACCCGATAAGACATTGGTCGACCCGTTCACAGGTTCTGGTACTATACCAATCGAAGCCGCGTTAATTGGTCAGAACATTGCACCTGGGTTTAATCGTGATTTTTCTGCACAAGAATGGGACTTCCTACCACAATCCATCTGGGATGAGGCTTTAGAAGAAGCGGAGGACATAGCCAATTATGATCAACCATTATCCATAACGGGTTCAGATATCGATCATAATGCGATTGAAATAGCGACCAATAATGCACTTGAAGCAGGGTTAGCTGATTTAATTGAATGGAAGCAAATGAATGTTAAAGATCTTCGTCCCAAATCTGATGTAGGCTATCTTATAGGTAACCCACCATACGGCGAACGACTAAATGATCGTGATGAAGTTGAATCCCTTTACAGCAGTTTAGGGGGTATCATGAAGGATTTCCCTAAATGGAATGTTTATATCTTAACCGCTCATGAAAAGTTCGAAAAGCATTATGGAATACAAGCTTCAAAGAAACGAAAATTATTTAACGGCTTTATAAAAGCAGACTATTATCAATTTTTTGGTAAAAAATCTTAATAAACATTAACCATCTAGTGCGAGCGCTAGATGGTTTTTCATAATCAGAGATGATTAGAGGGAGCGAATAAAGGGGATTATAAGAATAAAAAGGTGGTTACACTTATGGCTATAATTTCATCAGTTGGTACAAGTTTCCCGCGTCACCGATTTAATCAATCAGAAGCAAAACAATTCGTCTCACAATATACGAATGAATCATTACAAAAATATCTAGCTGTGTTTGATCAAGCAGAGATTGATACACGTTATTTTGCAGCTGGTCGAGAATGGCTTCATAGTGAGAATAAATTGAGTGATCGGCATCAATTATGGATTGAAGAAGGTTTGAATCTTGCTCAAGAAGCAGTTGAGAATTGCCTTCGTCATTATGAACATCCCTATGAAATTGACGCCATAATTAGTGTGACTAGCACAGGCATATTAACGCCTTCATTTGATGCTCATCTCATTAATGAACTACAACTTTCATCGTCTATAAAGCGCATGCCTATGTTTGGATTAGGTTGTGCAGGAGGGGCTATTGGTTTAGCAAGAGCTTATGATTATCTAAAAGCTCATCCAGATGAATCGCTTTTATTAGTGTGTTGTGAGTTAGCATCGACTGCATTTCATCCAAGAGATTTAACGAAAAAGGATATAGTCGGGGCTGCAATCTTTAGTGACGGGGCAGCCGCTGTACTATTATTAGGTGCTAATCATGAGCTCGTAAAACAATCTGATGGCTGTAATGTTCAAATCAACACGACTGACTCAAAGTTACTACCAAAATCTCTTGATGTTATGGGTTGGGACGTTAAGGATGATGGTTTTCATGTGGTGTTTAGTCAAAAGATTCCGAGGTTGGTGAATTCTTTTTGGGCACCTCAGGTTCAAGAATTTTTGGAACGAAATAATTTAACCCAGGATGATTTGAATTTTGTTATTGCGCATCCAGGTGGCAAGAAAATCATTGAACAATTAGAAGGTATAATACATGATTCACTTAAACTAGATACAGCAAAATCCGTCTTAAGACAATTTGGTAATATGTCTTCACCCACTGTATTATTTGTATTACAAACCTATCTCAATCAGGAGATAAAACAAGGTGAGAAGGGCCTCTTAACTGCTCTAGGGCCAGGATTTTCTTCAGAAATATTACTGTTGGAGGTCATATAATTGTTTTATGTGAGTATATTCATTTATCTGATCGTAGTAAGGTTATATGAATTAGGATTGGCCCGCAAAAATGAAGCTTATCAGTTGAAGCATGGAGGAATTTTGATTAGTGACCCTTATTACCATTGGATTGTATTTATCCATTTGTTATTTCTAATTAGTTTAATTGTTGAAAGTTATACCTCGCATCAGTGGCAACAATCAACCCCTTGGCTATTGTTCGCTATATTTATAGTTTTACAATTATGTCGTGTATATGTCATTAAAACTTTAGGCCGATTATGGAATACAAAAGTTATTATTAACCCTACAAACGGTGAACGGGTTACAAATGGTTTATTTCGTTGGATTAAGCATCCTAATTATTGGATCGTATTTTTTGAATTTATTTGCTTGTCACTGATGTTTCATGCTTATATGACTGCTGTTATATTTCCTTTATTACATGTTGCGCTGATGACAAAAAGAATTCCGTTAGAAAATCGTGCGTTAAGTTTGTATGATGAAAAGTAAAAGGGAGGGGTTAAATTGATTATTTCAGTGCAATCAGCATATGAATGGAATTTAAACCAAGATCTAATCTTTGTAGACTGTCGTTTCGATTTACAAGATCCTGAAAAAGGAAAGGTATCTTACACACAAGAACATATACCAGGCGCAGTATATATGGATTTGGAGAAGGATTTGAGTGGTAAAGTTAAAGAAACAGGAGGTAGACACCCACTACCAGACCTTAATCATTTTATTGATATACTGAAACAATCCGGAATTAACGATCAATCAATTGTGATTGCTTATGATGAGAACCATGCATTTGCCTCACGTTTCGTCTGGTTATTAAAAGCAATAGGTCATAAAGAAGCTTATGTATTAGATGGTGGGCTCTCGGCTTGGAAAGAAGCCGGGCTTTCAACAACAGAAGAAGTTACTGTTAGTAATAAAATTATGATAGAGCAAAGCTGGGAATTAGAACAATCGTTAATAGCGACACAAACCGATGTTCAACATTACATTTCAAAACGAGAAGTTGTACTAATTGACTCCAGAAGCCACGATCGCTATACAGGACAGCATGAACCAATTGACAAAAAAGCAGGTCATATACCGACAGCCATAAATTTTGATTGGACAGATTTATTTGAAAATGGATTTTTTAAACATACCGACAAACTACAAAAACATTTTGAATTACTCAATGATAATTCTCAAATTGTTGTTTATTGTGGTTCTGGGGTCACAGCAGCACCTAATGTTATAGCACTTTGGCAGGCTGGATTTACCAATGTGCAGTTGTATGTCGGTAGTTTTAGTGACTGGATTACGAATGACAATAATCAAATAAAAACTGGGGATCAACCATAATAGACAAAAAACGGCAATCATTCAAATGAATGATTGCCGTTAGTATATGATGATTCTAGTTATTTTTTATTAACGTTAGAAGCTTGCGGGCCACGGTCGCCTTCAACAATTTCGAATTCAACGTCTTGACCTTCGTCTAATGTTTTGAAACCATCTTCGTTAATTGCAGAGTAGTGTACGAATACATCGTCGCCACCTTCTACTTGGATAAAGCCATATCCTTTTTCTGCGTTAAACCATTTTACTGTACCGTTTTGCATTTTAAAAAGCCTCCTAAAAACTTTCCATCCAAACTTGATTTTTTATGAATGGATTATTCACAACCGACGATCAGTAAAAAAAAGGGTAACTCCTATAGAAATGAAGGATCACAAATGCATCTCTCACTTCTATAGAAGTTACCCGAATTTCTTTATGATACTTCACGTCTCAATTGCACTTTCAGTATATCCGATATAAAATACAAAGTCAAGAGATAAGTGTATGTAAAGTTGAGGAGTGATCGTGTGACAATCAATATTGGTTTAACTGGGTGGGGAGACCACCCTGATATTCATGAACAAGACGTCGGTTCTAGACACAAATTGGCTTCTTATGCCGCTTATTTTCCAGTCGTTGAGTTAGATAGTTGTTTCTATAGCATCATGACTCCTGAGAAAATAAGGCATTGGGATCTCCAAACACCAAGTAATTTTTCATTTGTTGTTAAGGCATATCAGGCGTTCACTGGGCATGATCGTCAACCATATACACGAAAAGAAATTAAAGCGATGTTTCATTCATTTCAACAGCAAATTGACCCTTTAATCGAATCAGGTAAATTAAATGCAATTTTATTTCAATTTCCACCTTGGTTTGATCTCCGTCAAAGCCATATAAAACGGTTGAGATTTATCCGAGAGCAATTCCAATCTTACCCAACTGCGATTGAATTTCGAAATCGCACGTGGTTTCATGAACAAATAAAAGCAGACACAATCAATTACTTAAAAGAAGATAAATGGATCCATACTATTTGTGACGAACCTCAAGCAGGTCAAGCTTCGGTTCCAGTTGTCCCAGAAATTACTCATGGAAAACAATCCTTAATACGATTTCATGGTCGTAACGTCTACGGTTGGAACCAAAGTGGCCAAGACAATTGGCGTGAAGTCCGGTTTTTATACAATTATAATGATGACGAATTGAAGTCATGGCGTGATCGTGTACAAAATTTATCTCAACAAGTAGAGCAATTAACCATCTTGTTTAATAACAATTCGGGACATCATGCTTATGCCAATGCAAAACGGTTTCAACACTTATTAGGTATCAACTACACGGGTTTGAATTCAAGACAAATCGACTTATTTTCGGATCAATGAACAATCCTTGCACCTAAATATCGTTGCTGCCAGTAACTGTCGGATAAATTACTAATGGTTACACCTGAAGATGTCCCAGCATGGATAAATTGATTATTTCCGATGTAAATGCCGGCATGAGATGGACCAGGTTGATAAGTTTCAAAAAACACTAAATTTCCGACGCTCGGTTTTGAAGCAGGAGTGGTAGCATTCCAAATATCGCTAACCGTACGTGGTAAATAACTTCCTTGCTGACCATATACATACTGCAAAAATCCACTACAATCAAACCCGCTTCTTGATGTTCCGCCCCAACGATATGGAGTTCCTACTAATGAACGTGCTGTAGAAGTAACGGAGCGGTTAGATTGTGTTTGAACAGTTTCGGATTTTTGTTTTGTATTTGATTGTGATTTAGACATATGACTGACTTGTTGTGTTTCTTCACGGTGTACAATGGTTGGTGGTTCTAATTGACTTAAATCTAATTTATCTTCTCTAAACTGATTAAATTTTTCAAGTGCTTCTTTCGTGTTAGGTCCAGCAACGCTGTCGACTTCTTCATCGTATAACCGTAATGCTTTAAGTGCGTTTTGCAGTCGTTCAACTCGTTTTGATTGCTCGCCGAATTTAATTTCCTCAGCTACATCCGTGATAGATGTGATATAATGGTCGTAAAAAACTTGGTCTAACATATTAGCTGTTTCCTGATTCAGCTCACCATTAGCATCTAAGTGATGATCTGTTTGGAATTGCTTCACAGCATATTCGGTTAAAGCATTATATTGAGCGGTCTCCTTTTTAGGATAATATTCTATTGTTTTTAATTTTCGATGCAAGGTTAAAACTGCTTCACCATGGTCACCGTAACTTAAAGGCGTTGACTGTATGGAAGCTGTTTCGCTTGCGTGCACTGGCGAATAAAAAGCAAATGGAGACGCTAAAGCTAAATTTCCTGCTATTGCACCTAGTATCATTTTTTTAGTAGGTGTTGCATTCACCATAATAATCACACCTTTCAAGTACTCTAATATGACTATATGTCAGAGATTGAGGGGTATACATTACAGTTTTGTAACGAAATGAACGGAGGGGTAACAATGACTATTAAAAACGAGGAAGCCTATTTGAAATTAAGTGAGTATACGCTTAATCATGGTCAAGACCGTCATGATCGAACAGGAGTAGGGACGCGTTCAATCTTCGGCTATCAAATGCGTTTTAATCTTCAAGATGGTTTCCCTTTGCTTACGACTAAAAAAGTGCCATTTAAATTAATTGCCAGTGAATTGTTGTGGTTTATTAAAGGGGATACAAATATTCGATATTTGCTTCAGCATAACAATAATATTTGGAATGAATGGGCTTTTAAGAATTGGGTTGAAAGTGATGCTTACACAGGTCCAAACATGGATGATTTTGGCGTGCGTGCTCAACAAGATGAGGAATTTAATAAAATTTATCAAGAACAAATGCAATTGTTTAAACAATACATATTAGAAGATGATGACTTCGCGGAACGGTTTGGACACTTAGGCGAAGTGTATGGTAAGCAATGGAGAAACTGGCAGAGTTCTCAAGGCGAGACGATTGATCAATTAAAGCAAGTGATTCATGATATTAAAACGAATCCTAATTCCAGACGATTAATTGTATCTGCTTGGAATCCTGAAGATATTCCATCTATGGCTTTACCGCCATGTCACACATTATTTCAATTTTACGTAGAAGATGGCCGATTATCTTGTCAACTTTATCAACGAAGTGGTGATATCTTTCTTGGTGTACCATTCAATATAGCCAGTTACGCTTTACTGACACATCTCGTGGCACATGAATGTGGACTTGAGGTTGGTGAGTTCATCCAAACATTTGGTGATGCTCATATTTATCACAATCATTTTACACAAGTACGGACACAATTAGAGCGTGACATGCTAGCGCTACCAACATTACAAATTAACCAAGATAAACAATCAATTTTTGATATTGAACTAGAAGATTTATCGATTTCAGGTTATGAACCACATCCTAGTATTAAGGCACCAGTAGCTGTATAAGGAGGTTCTTCATGACTTATTCATTGATTGTGGCGATGGACGAAAATCATGTGATTGGTTTGAACCAAACAATGCCATGGCACTTACCTAATGATCTAAAGTATTTTAAATCGGTTACCTCGCAGTCGACGATTGTTATGGGAAGAAGAACATTTGAATCGATTGGCAGACCACTTCCAAAACGTCATAATATTATTTTGACAAGGCAAAAGGATTTCAACCCAGAAGGTTGTACAGTTATTCATAGTTGGGAAGAGTTACAAGAAGTTGTTTCATCCAATGAACATGTATTTATTATTGGTGGAGCAGTACTTTTTGCTGAGGCATTATCATTTGCGGATTACATGTATATAACGCATATCCATTCGACTTTTGATGGTGATACTTACTTCCCGGAAATTGATTGGTCCAAGTGGGAATTAGTTGAAAGAACAGAAGGGGAGACGGACGAAAATAATCAACATGCACATACTTTTTCTGTTTATAAACGACAATAAGTGAACATTTTGTAACAGTCTTCTCGATATGTTTGCAAAATGAGCTGAAATAAGCGACAATGTAGATAGTAATAGTATGGGACAGGTAGGTGTATGTATGACAGTCGGTGTACCAGGATTAATTTTAATTTTAATTATCCTTCTCATTATATTTGGACCGAAGAAATTACCTGAATTGGGTCAATCGCTTGGCCAATCATTAAGAGAATTTAAAAATTCTACACGTGGCATAACTGATGAAGATGATTCGGATTCGAACAAGACGACTGATCGTCAATAAACTATAAATGGAGTGATATTATGGGCATCGGTAGCATCGGTTTACCGGGATTGATTTTAATCGTGTTAGTGTTATTGCTTGTTTTTGGCCCATCGAAGTTACCAGAGATCGGGAAAGCATTTGGTTCTTCGTTAAAGGAATTTAAAAAAGCAACGAATGATTTAATGTCAGACGATTCAAATTCGTCAAATTCCTCTAACTCGAAGGAACAAAATTCAGATTCTAATAAACAATAATGATCGTTTCACTGAGGTGTAAGGAGTTCCTTACATCTTCTTTTATGATAAATGTTATGGTGAGATTGGTAGTAAGAGGTGAAACTTTTGACGCATGAGGAAGAAATAGATCAAGAAGAAATGGATTGGACAAGTCATTTAGGCGAACTAAGGCGCCGTTTTTTCTGGAGTTTTATTGTATTTGCTTTGTCATTCGGTGTGGGTTTTTATTTCCGCGAAGAGGTTTATAACTATGTAGCGAATGATGTGCCCTTTCAACTGACGGTTCTTAGTCCGTTCGATATTATATGGGTTTATGTCATCATTGGAACGATTGTTGGCTTTCTAATTACGATTCCGTTTTTAGCATTACAGTTATGGTTATTTATAAAACCTGGTCTGACAAAACATGAAGCACGCGTTAGCTTGTTATATGTTCCAGCTATTTTCATCTTATTTGCTTTAGGCTTAGGTTTTGGTTATTTTATTATTAAAGATTTAGTCTTGAATTTTTTACTTGGTTTAAGTGACGGTGTCGTGAATGAAATGTTTACGGTTAATAAATATTTCCGTTTTATTATGCAAATTACTGTACCGTTCGCATTTTTCTTTGAAGTACCGCTTGTTGCTATGTTCTTGACGAGTTTAGGTGTATTAACACCTGACTATATGAAACGGACAAGAAAGTATGCTTATTTAATTCTTATCGTATTGGGGACCATGTTATCGCCACCTGACTTTATATTACAACTCATTGTCGCTGCGCCTTTGATATTGCTTTATGAGTTAGCTATCATGACATCGAGAATTGTTTATAAACGAAGGTTGGAAAAATTAGCCGCTATTCAAGATCAATTAGATAACGAATAAAAGCAGGTGTTTATGTTTGAGATCATTTTATCATTTTGCCATGCAATTTAGAGGAATCCAAAATAAACAAGATGCGCGAAAACAACTTGCTGAAGCAATATTTCGTGACCATGGATTCCCTAAACAATCTGTAAATTACAATGAACTAAGCGAATATTTAGAGATGAATAGTCCGTTTCCGGAGGCTATCCAAACTTTTGATCAGCTTTGGGAAGAATACGAACAACATATCGAAACATGATAACAGGCTTCACCACTAGTGGTGAAGCCTTTATCATCTTGAATTCCATTAGCAAACGTATGCGCTACCAACAATGATTAGTAAAATGAAAAGCACAACAATTAGTGTGAAGCCGTTATTATCATATCCTTTACCCATGATGCATGCCTCCTTCATTGGTTTCACTCCTAACCTATGCAGCTTTCACCCATTGTGTATAGGCTGTTGTAACAATGAAAAAACTTAGTTATCTTGTATGTAAACGTCGTATTTTGCGCTTACCCGGGAAATAAAGGGAGGATATTTAATGATATTACCTGAAGATTGGGAACAAATTTTAAAACCAGAAATACATAAGACTTATTTTCAAAATTTATTAAAGACGGTAGAGCAGGAATATGCAAAGAACGTTATTTACCCTCCATATCTTCAAATATTTCGTGCTTTTGAATTAACACCCTTTGCCAATGTAAAAGTGGTCTTACTTGGTCAAGATCCTTACCACCAACCGAATCAAGCGAATGGACTTAGTTTTTCTGTTCCTAAAGGGCAAGCTTTTCCACCTTCGCTTCGAAATATTAATAAAGAGTTGTGGAATGATTTAGGTTGTGAGTTACCACATGGCGATTTAACTCAATGGGCTGAAGAAGGTGTGTTAATGCTAAATACATCTCTAACAGTCAAACAAGGCGAAGCGAATAGTCACCGAGGTTTAGGTTGGCATTCTTTCACTAACTACGTCATTACACAATTAAGTGAAAGTCATCCCCATTTAGTCTTCGTTTTATGGGGAAAACAAGCTTATCAAAAAGCTCAGCTTATTCAAGCGCGTCACACAATTGTGCATGCGCCGCATCCCAGTCCTTTATCAGCTTACCGTGGTTTCTTTGGAAGCCAACCATTCTCACAAGTTAATCATGCTTTAAAAATACACCAACAAACGCCTATTGATTGGTGTTTGACACATTAGCCTATACAATAAGGGTCATAATCCCGTATAAGTATAGTAGCTGATAAAGGAGTGAGATGGAATGGAACCAATGTATAATTGGCATGATCCTGTGCACGGTGGCTTTATGAATCGCAGAAAACCGAATTTTTTAGAAAAATTATTTGGTTCATCTCATAGTCGTAAGCCCTTGCTGATGCAAGTTAAGTCGAATGAACATTCATTGCATGAAACGCTTTATATGGTTCAAAAAGGGTTAGCACTTGTGCAACAATTAATACCTGTTTGGAAACAATATGGTCCGCTTTTAAAGCATGCACCTTTTATGGTTGATATGATAAAATTAATGATGGAAGATGAAAAGCATGATGAATCTAAGCATTCACTCGATGATCATGATTTAGGTAAAACTAAATATAATGATCTAGGTGTGACTAAAGTAAAGCAAACTAAAGGAAGCCAACACGATCAACTTCCAGAACCTAAATTGTATATCTAATTTGTAATTTATGGGGTGATGATTTTGTCTAATAATTTAAAACTAGCAACATTTGCTGGCGGTTGTTTTTGGTGTATGGTTGAACCATTCGACCGCCGTCCAGGAATTGAATCCATTGTGTCAGGTTACACAGGAGGGCATACGGAAAATCCAACTTATGAAGAAGTATGTTCTGAGACGACCGGCCATAGGGAAGCTGTACAAATCACATATAACCCTTCTGTATTTCCTTATGAAGATTTATTAGAGGTCTTTTGGCAACAAATCGATCCAACTGATGCTGGTGGTCAATTTAATGATCGAGGCGAGTCGTACAAGCCAGCTATTTTTTATCATGATGAGGAACAAAAACAATTAGCTGAACAATCTAAGCAAGCCTTAGTTGAAAGTGGCAAATTCAAAGATCCAATTGTCGTTGATATCCTTGAAGCTAAAACATTTTATCCTGCTGAAGAAGAACACCAAGATTACTATAAAAAACATCCTTTCCATTATAAAATGTATAAAAAAGGATCGGGTCGCCAAGGGTTTATTAAAGAACATTGGTCAAATCAGCAAGAAATGGACGATTTAAAAAATCGATTAACTGATATACAGTATAAAGTAACGCAAGAGGATGCAACAGAACCTCCATATCAAAATGAGTACTGGGATCACGAAGAAGACGGTATTTATGTTGACATTGTCAGTGGCGAACCATTATTTTCTTCAAATGATAAGTATGATGCGGGCTGTGGTTGGCCAAGCTTCACGAAACCAATTGCGCCTTTGGAAGAAGACCTTGATACGTCTTTAGGCATGCGCCGAATAGAAGTTCGTAGTCAGCATGCAGATAGTCATTTAGGCCATGTGTTTGACGATGGACCTCAAGAGGCAGGTGGTATGCGTTATTGTATTAATTCGGCAGCGCTTAAATTCATACCGAAAGAACAGCTAGATGAACAAGGTTACGGAAAATATAAAGTATTATTCGATTAATTAACAGGAGTGATAACAGTGATTCATAAAACATGGGAGCAAAATAATCCTATTAAACAAATTAAATGTATTCATACCAATGCTGAAAAATTTACAGTTGAAAATGTATTAACAACGGGTAAAACATATGACGTAAAAAATGAATCCGAAGAATTTTATTTTGTCATTGATGATAGTGGTAAAATGGGTGGCTTTTACAAAGATTATTTTCAAGAGGTTTAAAATCAATAAATTGGGACAAAAGAACATTCAATTGTGTAAAATACGATTGTTTAAATATCATAAAAGTTAATCACTTACGAAGCGGATTCAAAACACGTAGACGCCTGCGGGAACAGCACGTGTCTCGAGACCCCGCAGGCCACGCTTTTAGGCCGAGGGATGCACCTGCGTCTGCAAGTCAACGCTTCGAAGTAGGCTTCCTCGGTGCAAGTAGCAAAGAAGCATACTCGATGTAGTTGCCTGGCTCGAGCAGTGCCCCGGTAAAGGAAACGCGGCGATTGCGTTAGCAGAGCCGATGTTGAGCTTATGTCACGTAGAACCAAGCGAAGTGTTTTGATGGAGCGTCATTCAAGCAAAAACCCTAACGATTTATTTTTTCAATTAAATCGTTAGGGTTTTACTTTGCGTTACTAACTTTTGATTCAGCCTCTTAATTATACCTTCATGTTGGCTAAAATAATACTTAAGGCTTGAGGATAGAGCTGATTTAAATCACTTATAGGTAATGGATTTATGCCGCTACCAAGTTCTACTGTAAATCCGGGTTTATTAAAAGTTTGAATAAACCAGTCTTTATAACCTGCATGACTATCAACGTATTGGATGGGTTCATAACCACTAACATCACCGTAATGTTCAGCGATTCGTTTGGATTCAGATGGTTCTAATCCTTCATAACCCCAGTAAATCACTTCACCTTGAGTGTGAAACGCTAGGACACGATCAAATTGTTTATTAATCGTCAACTCATAAATAGCTATCGCTTCAGGTTCTGTTAGAGGTTCAAAGCCTGGAAAATCTCGAGGGGATGGTTGTTTAGGTTTTCGTTGTTGTTCGATTTTCCAATGAGCTGGGAACTGATTATTAAGGTCAACACCTCGAATGTTGGCTTTCCAACCTGCAAAATGGTGTGATTGTTGGTTAATCGATAATACGTCACTTTTGAGTGGTTCTGATTGAGGTAAACCTTGATTAATTAAATCGACACCATCAGGATTAACAAGAGGTACAATGGATAACTTAATCTGATTATACATAGACCGTACATCTATATGGTTAATCGACTCATTATTCTCATAGGCATCAATATAATCAGCAAGAAACCGCATTAAGACATTGGTTGTAATCGATTCATGAGCGTGCATTGAACCATTTAAATGGATGGACTTGTCACCTGCTCCAATTACGATTTCATAAATAGTCTTCCCTTGAATTGACGTCCCAATTTTATCAATTGAAAAGATGGGGTGTTCAGTGTGTAACGCCATTAAATCATGCTCTAACCTCGAATAAGTGTAAAGAGATTGATCTTGAATTAGTTGTCTGGCCCGCATTGATTAAAACCTCCTAATCGGTTCATAATATGTATGTTAAGGTTTAAATTTGCACAAAATTTGAAAACTCCTTATAATGAAAGGGAAAATTTCTATTAAGACGTAGTTAACAGCGTTAATAAATGATATGATGGATTTATACACAACAGTTAAAGGAGGATTTATCTTGGCATTTGTTATTTCATCACCATGTAAAGATGAAAAGGCAGCAGAGTGTGTGGATGTATGTCCAGTTGATTGTATTGAAGAAGGTAAAGACATGTTCTATATAGATCCAGATATTTGTATTGATTGCGGAGCATGTGAGGCCGTATGCCCGGTTGAAGCAATTTATCATGAGGACGAGCTTCCACAAGAAGAACGGGAATACATCGAAATCAATCGGAAATTTTTCCAAGGTTAACAGATACATTAGGAAGAGACTGGATATCGTATCTAGTCTCTTTTTTTTACACTGACTGAATTCAATTTATTAGGAGATTAAAAATATGTTCAATAAAAAAGATGAGTACATCGAAAATATTTTTTCATATGCACGTTGGTTATTATTAGTTAGTTTAGCCTTAATTTTTATGCTACAACAAGGAGAAGAGATTTTCACAATTGATCAACCAATTTTTTGGTATAGTATAGGCATTGCTGCACTTTATACTTTGGTTGTTCATATTAGTTTGAAAGCCTTGGCGACATACTCCAAATTGAAGTTGATTATTGTTCATATAGGATTAATCTTGGATTTTGTTTTTTATACGATTATATTACTAATGGCAGGGGTTCAATATTCGTTAGTCTTGCCACTACTTTTCATATGGTTGCTACATATTACACTTGTTTGGAGTATGAAGGTCTCAATGTTGATGACCGTGCTAGTTATGGCAAGTTATAGTGTTATTAGTTATTATATTAATGGGATAAATGATTTTATTACGATTCCGTTTATTATGAATCTAGTATTTATATTATTAATTGGAATTTTAACTAGTTCAATGACTATTCGAAAAGAAGCTAGCTCATTTGATCACATCGATTACAAGGAAGAGGCAATGAAAGATTATGTTTCAGGCCTCTATAATCACCGCACATTCCAAAACACTCTAATGAAGCTCGTCAATCAAAGGAAACCTATCACTTTAATTAAATTCAATATCGATGATTTTCAAACGTTAAACGATCGCTTGGGTTATGAGTGGGGTGATCGAGTACTAGCTGTTATCGGCTCTACACTAGACTTTTGGGTCGAACCACAGAAAGGTTATAGTTTTAGATATAATGGGGATGAATTTACAGTGATTCTATTCGATCAAAAACGTTCTCATTTAGAACAAGAGATTGAAAGATGGAATAACTATATCTACGAACATGTTCAAATGCTTGAACCTTTGCAAGGTGAAAATGTCACATTAAGCTATGGCGTTGGGACGCTAATGGAAAAAGACGATCATAATGAGTTCTTACGGAGAGTGGATCGTTGCATGCAACAAGCAAAGGCTACAGGTAAAAATCGAGCTGTTTTTGATGAGACATTTCAATAGAATCGTATAAGTGAAGATGGGGAGTTAGAGAATGACAACAGGAACACAGATGGCATTAAATCTAGACACGTTATTTGAAGTGGCTAAACGTAATGATGAGAAAATAGAGCAACAAAAAATTATGGATTTATATCAAAAGTGGTTAAATGTTGAAACAGTCATTGGCTTTACTGGACATTTTTCAGCAGGAAAGTCTTCCATGATTAATCATATATTAAATCAATCCATATTACCATCAAGTCCGATACCAACAAGTGCTAATATTGTAGAAATTAAGCACGGAGATGAACATGTAACATATAATTTGAATCAAAATCGGTATGCTACGTCATCATCTATTGATATGGAAGAAGTACATCGTCTTTCAAAAAATGGAGAAGAAGTTCAGTCTTTAACAATTGAAACAGACTTACCATCTCTAAAAGGAACAACATTAATGGACACTCCAGGTATTGATTCTGCAGACGATCAAGAATTTGCTAGAACTCTATCTCGTGTTCATTTAATTGATTATTTCGTATATGTTGTCGATTATAATCACGTACAGTCAGAGATTAATTTTCAGTTTTTATATGAATTAGAGAAAAAATCAGTTCCATATATTATTGTCGTGAACCAAGTAGACAAGCATAATGCTGAAGAAATGACGATGACCAATTATTTGAACGCTTTACGCGAAAGTTGCGACGTTTGGGGACTTAATCCAGACGCGATTTTCACAACGTCTTTAATTGATATTGGTCATGAATATAATCAATTGGATGAACTAAAGTCTTATGTCGATCGTTTGACTGATACCATGCAAGATCAGCTTGATTCACGCATAAAGGTAGAAGTTGAAACGGTGATTGATCAGTTAGCAAACCGATACTATGATGAGGCAAATCAAACCTTAAATGCTGCAAATGAGCAAACCTATCAAAGACAATATGACGAACTAAAAGAGCAACTTAGCTTATTAAATTTAGATCAACGACAATTTATCACACAGTATAAACAAACGATTGGAAAAATAGTGAATGAAGCTTACGTCATGACATCAGATACGCGGGAACTTGCAAAGGCCTATCTTGAATCATTACAGCCAAAATTTAAAGTTGGTGGTTTGTTTTCTAAAAAGAAAACTGATGAAGAAAAGGAAAGACGTCGAGATCAGTTTATTAACCAATTACAAGAAAAAGTCACGACTGAAATAAGCTGGCATATTCGTCATGAGTTAATTGAGACATACAATCAACAATCTCTAAGCAACATTGAATTAAAACAGGCCCTTCAACAATATGATTTTCAAATTAATGAAGCTATTTTATTAGAATCTCACAATTCCTCCGCAGAAATTACGGGTCATTATGTACTTAATTACACAGATGGTCTGCAATCAAAGTTAAATCAAGCTATTAAAGAACATGTGACCCCTTTGTTAGAACAATTGTTCACTGAGATAGCGAAATCAACTGAGGATAAGCAAGAACAATTGAATGAGCAACTTAAAGAGATTGAAGAACACTTGGAAAATGCAAAAAGGTCTAATCAGGAAACATTAGAGAAGAAACAATTTATTGATCAACTAAAACGGGAGACTTGGATGACTACTAGTGATCATAGTCTTCTAGAAGATGCAATTAAACACAAAGAAGCTAATCAAACTAAAGTGTTAATTGATGATATTATATCTGATTCAATAATAGATTCCGTAACAAGTTCTGAATCTGAAGCACCTCAAAATCAATCAACTATAGAGATAGAGAAGATTCAAACTGAGGCCAAAACGATATTATCTCGTATAGAAACGATGCCTATGTTAACGGAATTTTATGACTCGATTCAGAAAAACCTTACGCAATTGGAACAACAGCAGTATACTGTTGCTTTGTTTGGTGCCTTTAGTGCCGGTAAATCATCATTTGCCAACGCTTGGGTAGGCGAAGCGATACTTCCGGTTTCACCAAATCCAACAACAGCGGCCATTAATAAAATTGCTCCGCCTAATCGTACTAGGGAACATGGAGATGTTATTGTACAATTCAAGACAGAAAATACATTGTTACATCAAGTTTCAAAAGTGCTAGAACCTATAACAGATAAACAGTTTAATTCCATCGAGCAGTTATATTCATTCATAGATAAACAACAACATAACTTACAAGCACTACTTTCTAAGACAGATTGGTCATTTGTAGAAGCATTCTTTATAGGGAAACAGCAGTCAAGACAATATTTAGGTGAATCCATCACTTCATCTGTGCAAGCGTTTGAGCCCTATGTTACAGATGAGACATTATCTTGTTATGTTGAAGAGATAACGGTTTATTATAATTGTGATTTGACACAACAAGGCGTCACTTTAGTTGATACTCCTGGTGCAGACTCTATTCATGCAAGACACACAAATGTATCGATGCATTATGTGCGCCATTCTGATCTGATTGTTTATGTTAATTACTATAATCATGCTTTTGCACGAGCGGACCGTGAATTCTTATCTCAGTTAGGACGTGTTAAATCATCCTTTTCATTGGATAAGATGTTCTTTATTTTAAACGCAGCTGATTTAGCAAAAGACAATCAAGAATTAAATGATGTGAAACAATATTTATCTGAACAATTACAACAATACGGTATTGAATCACCTCAGATTTTCGCGTTATCTAGTAAAAGATTAAATGAAGATGTAAGTCAAAAGTATTCCGATTCTTATGCTGTCGCATTTTTTGAACGTTTTCAACAATTTATTGAGACAGACGCTAAGCTATTAACTGCTCAAACATTATCACAAGAAATTGGAAACCTCGAAGCGTTTATTGCACAAACTGTTCAAGAATTACAAGAAAACCAAATCGAACAAGAACAACGAATCCAGCAATACGAAGAGCAATTCAAGAGCCTAAAACAATTTTTATCATCAATGGATAAGACCATTTATGAACAACAAATCAATCAACAAATAGACGAACTCATTCATTACTTAAATGATCGCGTTATGATTCAATTAAATGAAATGATGAAGGAGGTTATTAATCCGACTACCATCACTCAAAAAGGTAAGCGTGGTCAAACACAATTAAAACAAGCGATAAAACAACTTGCGATCAATGCTGAAAACCGATTAGAAACAGAATTTCATTCAACAAATATGGTTTTAGATCGCCATTTTCAACAAGTGCTTCAATCAATCAGCCAAGATATTAATCGATTCGTTGATTCGGAGACAGATTTTGAACGATTAAATATTGCTGAGCAGGCCTTGGAAGATGGTACGCATGAAATGTTTTATTCCATTGTTAATATGAATTCACTTGATTATTTTGTTTCCATGTATAAAGATCAAAAACAATTTTTTGTTGAACAACATGTCAAAACTTTATTTGAAGAACTCAAAACGCATGTACAATCCAATTTAAATGAAATTCAAGATCAATTTCTCTTATCATTTAAAGCACATTATCAAAATCAAATTGAACTCACATATCAAACAGAGACAAACCGCTATTTAACCAATATACGTCATATGATTGACTCTAAAGCCCAATTGTATCATGATGCAAACCAAGCGAATCAATTAAGAGAATTACATCATGAAATCATTTAAAAGTTTTAATTTTATTCGACATATTCTGAAAAAAATTATAATATGAAGGTATTAATATTTTACTTAGCTAGATAATCACCTTATAAATCTAGTTATATTTCGATCATAGAATCTTAATAGTCGGAGGGAATTATGACAACAAAAAAAGCAGTACAAGCGAATGATATTTTTAATCTAGCATCTTTAACAGACCCGAGGTATTCTCCGGATCACAAGGAAGCTTTATTTGTTAAAACAACTTTGAATGAAAAACGAAATCAATATGAATCTAATTTGTTCCATTACAATGTGAAGGAAGATCGACTCACTCAATTCACATTTGGAGAATCACGGGTAAGTCATCCGCGTTGGTCACCTAAGGGCGATTCAATCATTTTTATTTCGAATCGTGATGATCAGAACCAAGTCTATTGGATGTCTCGTTACGGTGGTGAGGCCAAGAAGATAACAGATGAGAAAGAGGGAGTCTCGAAGGCTGAGTTCTCACCAGATGGCCAATTCATCATGCTACAAACCTCTGTTAAAGCAGAAGATTTAAATCAACGAGAAGAAGAGAACGAAGAAACAGATGATCAAGATGATGATTTACCAAAACCTGTGGTGATTAATCGAATGAAATATAAAGCAGATGGAGCAGGACTTTTAAAGAGGAAATATCAAGTGATAAAACGATTAAACCTTGAAACAGAAGATATTGAAACTATTAAAGAAGGGGAGCAGAACTTCACTTTTCAAACATGGGTTAATCAATCTCAGATTGTTTATACCACGGATTATTCTGAAGACGAAGATTTTAATTTCAATCAAGAAGCTTATTTGTACCATCTAACAGCTAAAACTGAACATCCATTATTCACAGAAGAAGGAACGCCTTCAGGGTTTAGTGTTTCGCCAAATGGAGAACATCTATTATTCGCTCATATGGGACGAAACTATGAAAATGCAACACATGTTGAACTATATGCTTATCACATCTCTTCAGGAGTGACAGCTTGTTTAACAGAATATTTTGATGCACCTATTGGTGATTTTATTGTTGCAGATACACAGCAACAGCCAGTTTTAAGACCTGCTGTTTGGGCGAGTAATGAAACGTTTTATTTCCCAGTATCGAATTATGGCAATGTTCTATTATATTTTGGACATGTCGATGGATCATTATATCCAGCTATCAACGAAAACCTACATGTCGTAGGCTATGATATAGATCCGAATAAACAAACTGCCTTAGTGACTATTAGTTATCCAACAAGCCCGAGTGAGTTATATGAATTATCTTTAACTGATGGGCGATTAACACAAATAACAAATGTGCATCAAACATTTATTGATGATACGGAATTGGTTGAACCAGAATCCATTCAATTCCAAAGCTATGATGATTGGACAGTACATGGTTGGTTGATGAAACCAGCTAAGTTCGATGAAGCCGAATCATATCCATTGATTGTTAATATCCATGGCGGCCCGCATGCGTTTTATGGAAATACATTCTTCCATGAGATGCAATATTTTGCTGGCCAGGGTTATGGCGTTCTTTATGTAAATCCTCGCGGCAGTCATAGTTATGGTCAAGAGTTTGTAGACGCCGTACGTGGGGATTATGGTAATGGTGATTACCAAGATATTATGGCAGGTGTCGAACATGTCTTAACAAACTATGCTTGGATTGATGAGAATCGGTTAGCTGTCACTGGTGGAAGTTATGGCGGCTTTATGACGAATTGGATTGTCGGCCATACGAATCGTTTTAAAGCAGCGGTTACTCAACGAAGTATTTCCAACTGGACAAGCTTCCGTGGTGTTAGTGATATCGGTTACTACTTTTCGGATTGGCAAATCCAAGCTTCATTCTATGATATTGAAACAATGTGGAAGCATTCACCGATTGCGTATGTTGACCAAGTTCAAACACCACTTAAAATTATTCATAATGAGAATGATTTCAGGTGCCCAATGGAACAAGCTGAACAACTTTACATTGCTTTAAAATACCAGCGCAATGAAACAGAATTTGTTCGTTTTCCAGAAGCAGATCATAACCTATCCCGCACTGGTAAACCAAACTTAAGAATCGAAAGACTACAGCATATTATTGATTGGTTTAACCAATATATCAGCTAAAAAAAAGCCATTTCCTCTTATGAACTATACCCCAGTTAGTGGACTTAATAAAAAAAGTCCCTAGCTGGGGTTTGTTATGTTATGGACATCCCCCCCTGTTATAATGGAATGAATC
>NZ_JAUSTQ010000015.1 GCF_030812915.1 Alkalibacillus salilacus | reverse complement strand
ACATCTAAGGTGTTTTCTGCTACTAAGCGATAACGTTCTTCACTTTCAGATAATTGCTCTTGCAATTGTTTTTGTTTAGTAACATCGCGTGCAACCACTGTATAACCTGTTATGTTATCATGTCTGTCGATAATAGGAGATATCGCAAGGTTAACGGTTATTTTTTCATCATGTTTAGTTGTGATTGTTGCGTTATAGTCCGTTAAAGCGTCAAATTCATCACTCATGTCATGTAACCACGCTTGAAATAGCGACGGCTTTCCGATGACTTCTTGCCTTTGCCAGCCAAAAATGCGTTCAAATGCAGGGTTAATGTCTACTACAATGCCCTGCATATCAAAAGACTCAATCGCATTTGACGTATGATGAAATAACGATTCAAACATGTTTTTCGTATATTGTAACGATTCATGCGTCTGATACAGGGTCGAAATATCACGTAAAACAATAAAAACACCTATTAAAGCATCTTGTTGGAACATAGGCATGTACTTGATGCTTAAATGTGTTGCGCCTCCGTTCTTTAAATGGACGACAAGTTCCTCTTCACCTGAATATCCTTGTCGAACATCACCAAACAGCTGATTGATACGGTCCTCATTTTCAAATAAACTGTGAAAGCTCTGGTTAACTAATGACTCTTTAGAATAGCCAAGCAGTTCTGTCGCGCGGTTATTAACCTCTATTATTGTTTTATCAATTGATACAACTAATACGGAATCAGGATTATACGCCACAATAGATCGATATGCCTCTAACGATAACGTTTCCGGCACTATTTCATCTTGATCACTCATATTAACCCTCCTTCATGCTAATATAACTAAGACTAACGTTTCATTCCCATATTCAATCATTTTAAAACATTGTTTAGTCATACGATTTTCGAATGCGAATTGATTAATATCCTATAAGGACCTGTCAATTATATATATGTATTGATTATTATACAATCCCTTCATGTTATCTTCCTAACACCATCAACCCTTATACCTTTTTTCTCTCCCTCTATTTTCCCCACTCGCCTTCATACTCATAAATCTCATGATCGGTTGTCCATTGGTTATCCGTGTTACGTGTCTCACATACAAATGGTTCTGTATTTTCACGAACCTCAACCGATGTTTCAGCTGTGTTATCCGCATATGGATTAGCCATATCTTCATGAACTTCATCTAAGACGCGTGGTTCAGGGTTAATCTCTACACTAAATGATTCATCTGTTCCCGCGCTCATGGGAACATCGTCAATCGACCATGATAAGTCAACACCTGCCCACACTATACACACAAATAACCTGACCCATGCTCGTTATAGCATGAATCAGGTTATTGAAAGTTAGCTTACCATCACCTTATCACGCAGACGCACTAAAAGAAAATGTTGGGTTGCTTGATACGACTACTCAAACCTCCAACACCCTCAAACATCTAAAGCATTGTATCACCCAAAGCCATAAACTATAATCGAATCATCACATATTGAAGGAGGCAAATCATGAACCAATCGTACATTGATTTTCCGGATCTTGTTAAGGGATTAAGCGATGAAACCCTGCTCAAAATTGGCAAAGCAACTGGCTCAACTGATTTTGGGGTTCGCTTTTACTACAAGAAACAGCACCCAAAATTTTATAAGAATCGCTTTGCTTTAGAAAAGGCCATTAAACGTATGTGGGCCAATAATGCGTTTAATCATCGAGAGAGAACAGCTCGAATTCTCGACATCGATTTAGAAACGCTTCGTTAACCAAGATGGGGTGGTCACCCCTATACATAACCGCAATCCCCACCAAATCAATATCATCACCGAACATAGCAAACCTAATAACATCTCAAACCTCTAAATCACGTTCCAATCACCATCTCGTTTTCGATTGACTAAAATACGTCATATTATCATCTCACCACATTATACAAATGAAGGGAACAAAACATTTGACAAACAACTAACCGTTTGACCTTATATACTATATGTAGAAATAATTAATATTTAAAAACACTATATATTGATATACACTGCTCCTCTATGTATAATATAAACTGGAAATGAAAAGGAGGTGACAAAGGTTGAGAATCTATGATCAAAGGAGGTGGAAAGATGACGAGAATGAGCAAAGCACAAATAAAAAATAAATTGAAGCAACAGGAGCGAAAGATTGACCGTACTACAAGAGACTTGGAACGAGAGATTAGACGGATTAATCGCCAAACAAGATAAAAAAACCCTTGTCTATGTAACGGCATAAACAAGGGGCATGAAAAAATATTGTTGTCTTATTGTATTACAAAATAATGATAATGTGAAATGCATCCATCCAAAATTAAAAAAAGGGGAGCTATTGATTATTATGTCTAACCAAAATAATATACATGTATTACCTCATGATGACGGTTGGCAGGTGAAGAGAGCAGGTAATACAAGGGCAAGTAAAATCACACAAACACAACAAGAAGCAATAAATTATGGCGAAGACTTAGCCAAAAATTATAAATCAGAACTTATCATACATGGTAAGGATGGCCGTATTCGCGAGAGACGTAGTTACGGTAACGATCCCTACCCTCCGCGTGGCTAAACTTTAACTATAATCTTCATCAAAGCACTTACCTAACATCATTGTTTGAGGTGGGTGCTTTGCTTCATAATTATGTGCTTTAAAACTTAGCTAAAACAATCTACCAAAACTACCGCTCATCCTCTTCCTATCACTACTTCCTAAATCAACACCATCCACATACACCTTGTGCCTGTTTTAACTTCCTTTTTGATCTTTCACATCTAATTTATTACGATTTTGTGACTATATACATGCATCTATTGAACCCAGAAACTTTTTGAGCTATAACCATATAGGGTATTTAAATATTAAACAACACAACAGGAGGTCACAAACCATGTTTCAATTAGACGATCACGCTTTAATCAGGGCCTATCAAGGAGCTAAAATAGCCAAAGCAGAACAAGAATTTATTAATCTATTAGAGAAAGAGTTGCGATACAGAAAGTTTAATCCGGTTGATATAACAATTGATGAAACTCAACCACAAGAGGATTGATATTGATTGATGTTACTTTCAAAATAAAGATGTATCCACGGATATTTCATCAAGATTCATCACTTAACCTTCAGGTAATATGACCTACAGCTATTAATCTCCCAAAGGTTCATCTTTGTACTCTTCAATCCAATAGTCATAATATGGGTTATCCCACGTCGTTCCGTCATAAAAATCAACTGTTTTGACGACTGAAAGTACTTCTTCCGCATCATGTGGTGATTCGATTTCCCAACCATTTTCTCTTCCGAATGTTTCACCTGGTTGAACATTAATGGATTCAGCATTACCTCTAAATTCGTGGACCTTCCCGGATACACTCATGCTCGGTCTTGTTTTTACGGGATAACCATCTTCATCATACACTAAAAATCGCACTTCCATATTTTCAATGGTTTTATCAGATTCATTTCGCAATATCATTTGTAACATATCAGGATAAAGTGCTTTATGTTCTGCCGATTGTTCAACGATATTCGATTCTTGAACCACAACTAACTGATCTGATTTAGCTTTCTTCATTTCCTCAATACGTTCTTGCTCTTTATTTTCTGCTAAACGTTTATCATACTCGTCCAACAAAGTAGCAATATCATCGTTATCATCTAATACACGATCCGCTTTTTCTAATACATTAACAGCCTCTTCAAAGTCTTCCTCATTTGCTAATTGTTTCGCTTCATTCAGTGAATCGCTCTCTAATTCTTGGCTTAACTCATTAATATGTTCCTGTGCTTGTTCATAATTTCCCTCATCCTTTTCATTAACGTCCTGAAATTGCGATATCGCACTATGTATTTCACCATCATTCATGAACGTTTCACCTTCACTAAATGCTTGTCGCGAATCCTCAATCGTTTGAACATGAGTCAATGAATCATCAATCGTTGAGGCATTCATATCGAATTCTTTTAATTCATTAAGCCAAGATTCAGCATCTTCAAATTCAAAGTCTTTCGATATATAACGCTTTTCAATGTTCTCACTTTCATTAAGGACAATGCTTTCAGCTTCACTCATATCCTCTTCACCTTCGAGTTCTTCTTCTAACACGACATGTGCTTCTTAAAACTCACGGTTCTCTAAATGGCTTTCAAAAGCATTTAACGGATTATTCAATATTACAGCAAACGATACGAAAAGCCCTATAACAATAACAACAATAGAGGCCATCAGAATCATTGGCTTACGCTGTCTAATCGTTTCATATTTCGATTCATTGGAAGCAGTGTTTAACTCCTGACCACATTTATTACAAAACTTACTCCCTTTCTTATTCTTATAATCACAATTATCACAAGTCAATATAATCCCCCTAAAATATGCTTTACCCCCTCCTGTTATCTGCTATTTTTCCTAATTTTTTCAACATATTCTTCTGACTATTTAAGTCTAAACAACTATGTTGCACAGCCTTACCCTAAACCAATATAATTATAATGTGGGTTGACATTACTGAATCAGAAGCATTATATTAAGAGCAAGCAGAGATGCGTTGAACATCCTGCTAAGCAATCTATACGTCACAAGGCGTAGGTTGTTGTTACTCTTGACTGTCTTTCTTTGAACTACCTTGCTTGGCCGAGCAAGGTAGTTTTTTGTTTACATAACCATAGGAATGCTGTAACAACCGTTGCTGGCCTTACCTATATGAAAAAAACCAGGGATAACATTAAGTAGTTCCGTTTCGGTGGTGAAACATTCGAAATAGCATAATGTCAATAACTGTTGTCAATGTGCTTTTTCCTATGTGAACCTGTATGTTATTTCCAATGTTGATCTTTTAAACCCAGAGGATAATATTTATTTTATGTTAAAATAAATATCGAATTTGTGAAAGAACGTGCTTAAACTAACGGCGCAATATAGTTGAATAACAGACTGTTATAATTTTGATAATTTAACCCTGAAATAGATAGGAGCGAGTAAGAAATGATTAGAGTGGATGTAGCATATGCGTTTATTTATAAGGAAGATGAGAATAATATCCTTATGGTTAATAACAAGGGTGGAAGTTGGTCTCTTCCTGGTGGTGCAGTGGAACAAGGGGAAACTTTAGAAGAAGCAGTTATTCGAGAGGTTAAGGAAGAAACAAATTTAACAATTGAGGTTGGTGAAATTATAGCTGTCAATGAAGCAATGTTTAAAGAAAACGGTCATCACGCTTTATTTATAACATTTAAAGCAAAAGTCATCGAAGGAGAAATTTCAATTATAGATAAAGATGAAATTTCAGAAATTGAATGGGTAAACATACAAAGAGCTAATGATTTAATGCCTTATCATCCTAATGGTGTTAATAGCCTACTTAAAGCATCATCTCCTTATACATTTCAAGGTTAATAATACTTCATACATATTCAACTATCGTGTGCTTTTGTTCTACAAGAAAATATAAAATAGTACGCTTGGGTATTTGGATTACCCAAGCGTTTTATTTCATCGAAAGGATACTATCCCTAACATGACGATACTATTGCATTACGTTTCTTTTTCCTTTCTCTCATGACGGAGTAACTTAAAAGTGCCCACTGCAGATAAAACGACACCCGCGCCTGCTACAAGATATTGAATAAGACCGACTCCATCAAGAAAGCCTAAAGCGATCATGACTAACATAAGACCGAGCATCGTTAATGGAAGATAAGCATTGTCCATCTAAATCACCTCCAGTTTTAGTGTTATGTTTATCTTAACGTAACATAATCCTTTTGGTTTAAAAAAGGATACATAGACATCATTGGTTGATTTTTATGGAATGAAGGGTGATGTTAACGATGGATGTAAACGTTAAATCCAATCACGGTTGATATATTTGAAAAAAGTTCATATACGTAGTTCAGTTTTAGTATACAAACAATAGATAAATTGTATAAAACGAGGGTTGAATTGCATAGCAATTTGGTGCTCATTTTCATTGCTATACCAATGTTTTCTTACTTTTTGAGTAGTTATTTACACAGGAAAATGCAACCCGATTTCCAAAGCCCAAATAATTAATGAAGAATTGCAAAATCACGTGCAAAAACTAATGCAATTTCACCAACAAAAAAAGAGCAAATTCCATTTCGGAAAATGCTCACCCTTCTTCAACTAACGTTCCCGTTAATTTAAATCAAATCACTTTCTTTTTATCCATTCGCAAAACTTGCTTATCCCAAAAGCAAGACCAAACAATCCCAAACCAAATAAAAGACCTCCAATTAAGTAAGGCGTGAATATTAAAATCACAAAACCAGAATCACCTGGCATTACTTGAGGTATTAAAAAATAATATAATACTCCAAAAATAATAACAGTTAAAGTAGTAATCAAGACTTTCATCGCATTGTTCATCTTATTAAAACACGGACAAATTGCACACTCATTTATCATTACGCAACCTCCCCTATACTTAAAAATTGCATGAAGTAACACCACCCGCTACTCCAATAACAACTATGGGATTTAAAGGACCTGCCCATTAGTTTAAATGCGTTCTTCCACAAATTTTACATTTATTTTAACATAAAAAATACAATTACCTTCTTGTTTTTAAAAAATCAGCATCGCAAATAAGATTTAAATCCACATAGGAAATAGTACATTGACAACAGCTATTAACATTGTGCTATTTGCTTTGTGAATTTGTGTAATAACTCAAGTGTTAATACCCAATAATCGTTAGTTGAATGAACCCTAAACCCCTTACTTCCTATTTCCTAATAAAAACACCGTTTTTATGTCTCTACTATGTGCATTCACAATAAACTCGTAACACTTTCCACCCCTTCAACCCGCTTTCCACCGTCGCCTTTCATAATAAAGTCGTAACACAAACCCCGATTTTTACCGATTTTGTTTCAAAAAATGTGTCATGACTTTATTCACACACACAATAAACTCGTAACACAAAAACGCCTGAGAAACGCAGGACATCAACCTTTTATCCCTTATCTCTCAGACGTCTGTTTCAACTTTATTCTCACGAATTAGCCGATTTGTTATGACTTTTTTATAAATGTTACAACTTTATTGTTGGGTTACATTTTCAACGTCAACTTCGCCACAGACTCAACATGATAAGTTTGCGGAAACATATCAACAGGTTGCATTTCTTCGACTTGGTAGCCGTTTTTAGTAAGGTATTTCATGTCTCGGGCTTGGGTTTCTGGGTTGCACGAGACGTAAATAACTCGACTCGGCTTTAGTTTAACGACGCTTGATAAAAATGCTTCGTCACTTCCTGTTCGTGGTGGGTCTAGGATAACGACGTCTGCTTGGTCACCATGTGCAGCCATTTGAGTCATGAATTCGCCTGCGTCTCCTTGGTAAAAACGTGCGTTTTGGATGCCGTTACGCTTGGAGTTCCGAATCGCATCACGCACGGCGTCTTTATTTGACTCCACACCGATGACACGACCGGCCTGCTGACTTGCGACGAGGCCAATTGTCCCGATACCGCAGTAAGCATCAATCACCGTTTCTTCGCCTGTTAATCCAGCCATTTCGATCGCTTTGCCGTATAGTTTTTCCGTTTGCTCCGGATTAATTTGATAGAATGACTTCGATGAAATCTCAAACTTCAAACCGCACAATTCGTCGGTAATCGTTCCTTTACCAAACAAGACTTTCTCTTGATCACCAAGGACCATACTCGTGTTTTTATCATTTACGTTTAACAAAATCGTCGATATCTCAGGGTGTTCTTTGCGTAGAGCTTTAACGAAATTGTTTTTACCTTTAAACATTTGTGTTCCTGCGATTAGAACGACCATGATTTCGCCTGTCTTCTTACCGACTTTCACTAAAACGTGGCGTAAAAACCCGCGTCCCGTGTCCTCATTATAAGGCTCCATCTTAAATGACTTCATCATGCCTTTGATCGTGCCCACGATCTCATCGGCTTTCGGATCGTGAATCAAACACTCTTCCATCGGGATAATCTGGTGACTGTTTTGGGCGTACAAGCCACCAATAATCTGGCGTTTCCGGTTCATACCGAATGTTGTATGACTCTTATTACGATAATCATACGGGTGATCCATGGTCATAATAGCGTTCGGCTTACCAAACGGCTTCATAAGCGCATTAACCACATCTTGCTTAAAGTGCCCTTGCGCACGGTTACTCATATGCTGAAGCTGGCAACCACCACAATCATAATAATAGGGACAAGATGGTTTCACCCGACTATCAGCGGATTCAAGAATACGTTTAACACTAGCATTCACGAACCGATCCTTTTTCGTGACATAAATTTCAGCCGTTTCGCCAGGGAGTAAATAAGGCACTTCCAACTGCTTACCTTCCCATTCAGCGATTCCTTTTCCATCATTCGTAAAGCCAGTGCACGTCACTTTCGCCGTTTGTCCTTTTTGCGGTGATTTGTCACGCGGTTTTACATTCCCATGCTTAGCATCTTTGGGTTTCGTTTGATTATAACCCGATTGTTTCTGTTGCTTTTTATGATTTTGTTGCTTTTTACGTTTACTCATAGTCACGACCTAACTTTCTTTTTACCTTTGATCTTTTATTATAGCTTATCCCACTTACACAGTAAAATGAGAGCATAATCAACAAATAATTACTCCAGTTATTCAAAGGACTAGACAATAAGAAATGCAATATCGAATAACTCTCTCCCCTTTTCAACTAGCACTCTATATTAGCAAGATCAATTTAGACAAATTTACACATTAAAATATCATCCACATATTCATCCTCATTGAGCTTGAATTCTTTAACTTTTCTGCCTTCCTCAATAAAGCCCATATCTTTATATAACGCAATTGCTTTTTGATTTGTTAAAAAAACACCCAAGGAAACTTTCTCGATAGATTGATGTTGTTCAGCCCAATCCAACAAATGTTTTATCAATAATTTTCCAACCCCCATACTTCTAAAATCTTTCTTCACCATCATTCCAATTGATCCAGTGTGGGAAAGCCTTACTCTGTTTGATGAAAAAAACACGATCCAACCTAATATCGTACCTTGATATACTGCAACCAACATTGTTTCTTTATCGTTTTTTAAAACCTTTTCTACCCAGTCTCTTTGCTGTTCTACTGTCTTATTAAATTCCTCTGATACAGTTGTTAAAAACTTTCCTTCCAAAACCACTTCTTCTTGTATGTGTAATATCCCTGAGGCATCTTCTATTTTTGCTTGTCGAATAACAACATCTTCCCTTATCAACATTACCACTCCATAATTATCACTTTAATCTTGAAAGGTCCTATTTAAAATTAGTGCTTCTCCACCATTACTGCTAAATTTTCAAACAACTTTATTTAACTTATTTTACTATATAAATATTAATCCTATTGTATTCTTTTCTATTATTCACATAGTTTAAACTACATTTTCATAGATAAAGCGCCTCTTTAAAGATACAAATCACTCTTTTATCCAAAACCAAATAACCAAGAGACAAAACTTTTTAATTGGCATTTCATTAAAAATTGAATATACTAGTAAACACATCAGAATTAAGGGAGTTTTTCAATATGGCTCAAAAAATATACGTCATCCATGAAAACGCAGAATGGTCAGAACCCCTCTTCGAAGCACTCGACGCATTAGGCGTGCCTTATGAAGATTGGTTCATAGACCAAGGATCAATTGATTTGTCCGAAGCGCCACCTGAAGGCATTTTCTATAATCGTATGAGCGCATCATCACATACCCGCTCACACCGATATGCACCCGAATTCACTTCAGCAGTGCTCGCTTGGCTAGAAGAACATGATCGTGTCGTCTTAAATGGTAGCCACGCACTCGACTTAGAAATTAACAAAGCAAGACAATATAGCGCTTTGCAAAAAGCAGGCATTCGCACACCGAAAACGATCGTTACTACTGGCAAAGATCAATTGATCGAATCAGCGAAACAGATGGAAGCGCCGTTCATTACGAAACATAATCGTGCTGGAAAAGGGCTTGGTGTGCAACTATTTTATAGCATCGAAGGCTTAAAACAATACGTATACTCAGACGATTTCGAAGAGCCAATCGATGGCATCACATTACTGCAACAATATATTGAATCACCGGATTCATCGATCACACGGTGTGAATTTATTAATGGCCAGTTTTTCTACGCGGTCAATGTCGACACATCAGAAGGCTTCGAATTATGCCCAGCTGATGCTTGCTCGATTGAAGACCAATTTTGCATGACAACCGAGAATACGCGGGATAAATTTCAAATCATCACAGACTTTGATGATCCAATCATTACGCAATACGAGCAGTTTTTAAAGCAAAATAACATTACATTTGCCGGAATTGAATTCATTCGTGATGAAGCTGGATACCTGTACACATATGACGTCAACACAAATACCAACTACAATTCAGACGCTGAAGCTAAAGTCGAACAATTCGGTATGCAAGAAATTGCCAACACACTTGCACATTACCTCAATCAGCAAACAAAAGACGCACAACACGCCGGATAAATAAACAAAATCGCACTGAGGACTTGATCCTAGGTGCGATTTTCTATATCTATGTCGAACATATACCAAAGTTCTACTTATATTCCGATCTAAATTGTATTAACGATCAACCCCGAACTAACTCACGAAACGCCTCATCAGGATTCTGATGCACCGACGTTAAATCACTATAAGATCCTTCAAAAACGATTTTTCCATCATGTAGTAAGAAGACACGGCAGTCGACATGCCCTAGTTCTTGTAACGTATGTGTTGACATGACAACGTATTGACCAGAACTTCTAGCAACAGATTCCAACCGATTTAACACGTTTAACCGCGAGTCGGGATCAACACCTGATGTCGGTTCATCAAATATGTATAGCTTCCGATCTAGTGCACACATCGCCGTCACCATCAACCATCTTCTTTCGCCGAGTGACATATCACCAAGCTTCAAATGCCATAAGTGTTCAGAAAGTGATCGCTCTCTTTCATTCATCCCATTGAAGAAGACAGGATTCTGCACGTCAAATGGTCTCGAGGCCGTCTTCAAAAATAATCGCACCAAATCTTTGCCTTTCAATGCATTCAGGAACGGCACACCTTGGACTTGATAAGCTATTTCAGACTTCTTCACCCATTCGCTCAATTCACCAGCATTTGGTTTTAGCGAACCAGCCATAATATTAAACAACGTCGTCTTACCCGAACCATTCAAACCTAGCACGACATTTAATTGATCAGGTTTTAATTTCACATTTACATTGTCTAGAATCTTTCTCCCGCCCTCTTGATACCGAAAATCCATATTTACGATTTCCACACCAACACCTCCTATTGTCGAATCGTCCTGGATTCTAAATTCGCAAGTTTAATAGTTACTAGGCCAATGATCATATATATGCAACCTACGATGACCAGGGTCAACACATTCGTTACATCCACAACATCAGAAATAATAACCGCTTCAGCTACGCGCAAAATAAACTCAGCCGGATTAATTAGAAACAACGGAGATTGCACCCCAACCATATCGCTCGTTAGATACATTAAAACGATGGTAAGCAAACTAAACGCCGGCGCAATCGAATCCTCCTTAAATGGTAAGGTCATGATCCACGAAAAGAACAGCACTACTGGAATAAAGGTCACAGCAATCAAGAGTAAACTATTCATAATCAACATGAATGGATTCATTTGAAATAGCAAAGCAACGACTAAATTGAACACGATCATCGATACAATCAGAAACAACAAGTTCGCTAAACCTTTTCCGAAAATAATTGAACGCTTTGACCCTGCAATAAAACTAAACATCTTCATAAACCCCTCTTCACGCATCATAAAAAGGGAAACAGCTGTATTAATCACCGCGGAAATTAAAATCATGAGGCTCCAAAAAAAGGCCAATACCAAGTAGGCTTCTTGCTCTTGAGGTCGATTAACAAACCAATCATTATAATTAATAAAGAAAAAAATTAACGGAATGAAGACGACCCAAAATAAAATCATCTTATTATAAACATTTTCTTTTAAAAACAAAATAAAAAATTCATACGTACGGTTCATGTAACCTTCCTTCACAATAATTTATTAAAATAATAGCTCAGTATTCTAAAGATCTATAGATAAAAGTAAGTTCACAATCATTAGATAAAACCATCTCATAACAACCACGTTTTTAATCGTGTTAAATTTTTTTCTAAAAATGAAGCATTTTCTTCAATCCCCCGCCGCTTACACCATCCAATGCTATTAAAAGCATCCGTAAACCGATAGAAAGGTAAAACTTGATCTAAGTCAACCAATGGTCTAATGCTCTTATAACCTTCCTGGAATGCACTATATAAGCTTTCATCATAACTTAAAAAATCACGATAAAGCTTTGTAAAATCAATTTCTGTGGAACCAAACCTTGCACTTTCGAAATCGATCACACCTGTGACTTCATCTTGATCAAAAATTATATTTGCTGGACGAAAATCCATATGTATGAAACTTGGTCCATCAGGAAGGGGAAGACCGTGTTTCATATCTTCAAATCTCTCAACAGCCAGTTTATATAAACGTTCATCCAGAATCTCTCTAACATCTTCAGCGAAACTATAAAATTGTTGTTCGACAAAATGAGACCAGTTCGAGAATTGATTTTGCATACCAACTAACTTTTGGTCTATTGGTGGACGAAGTGAATGCATTCTAGCCTGAAGAACTCCCACTTGATATGCTATTTTTGGTGTAGCATTAGATGTTAATGGCCTCCCCTTTAATTCAGATAATACAAAAGCACCTGGACATTCTGCATCACCTGACCAATAATCCTTCATTTCCGGAATCGAGACCTCACCTTTTAATAGCTCATAAGCATCTAACTCTCGCTGAAACTTCAATTTTGTAAAAGGAATTTTCAAATAAACATTGTTACCATTAGACAAATTGCATTTATAGACTGTTGAGCTACGGGAATCTTCAACTTCATTAATCGATAAAACGTTCAAATCAAATTGATGAATGACACGCTTTAACATCCTAACCCCCCCTATCAAAACTCATTATTACTCTAAATGTAGAATAATAATTTAAATCTATATTACCATAAAAAACCAAAAATACAGCGCCTCATCATCAAATATTTTCAAGATTAGAACTAATACAACATTTCCAACGTCTTAATAACCTACTAAACTCGAATTAACATAAAAATAGGAGTTAGAAATAAAATTTCTAACTCCTACTTTGCGAACTTTACTACCCCAGCCAGTTTTTTATTAAATGTTTAAAAGAGTGAATATCTCATTCTATCAACCTATTACTGACTGATCGCGTCGTATGATTGAACTAAACCATTACCATAGTAATCTGAGTTACCTAAATCTTCTGCTGTTGTTTGTAGTAACGAGCGTAATTCAACATTCGTCAGACCTGGTTTTGCTTCCCAAACTTGTGCTGCAACACCAGCAACATGTGGTGAAGCCATTGATGTACCATCTAATGAATCATAACCATTACCTGGAACAGTACTTTGCACGCCAACGCCTGGAGCCGCTAATTCAACGTCTGGACCATGACTAGAGAAGCTTGCACGATTATTATTCTGATCAACAGCTGCTACGGCAATAACCGAATCATATTTTGCTGGGTAACCAACTGTGTCACCCCAGCCCCATGAGTTACCACTATTACCAGCTGCAGCTACAACTAATAAACCTTCTGAGTATGCCATATCTGAGTACTCTTCTAGAATTGATGAGCTTGAAGAACCACCTAAACTCATATTGATAACGTCCATATCGTTTTGAATAGCCCACTCAATTCCTTCTGCAATCCCAGCATAGGAGCCACTTCCATCATCATCTAACACCTTAACAGCATGTAATGATGCATCTGGAGCAACGCCAACAACACCTGTATTGTTATCGTTCGCACCAATCGTTCCTGCGACATGAGTGCCGTGTCCTTGTCCATCAGCATAAGGTGAATCACCAAACACTGAATGGCCACTTGATACATTTAAATCTTCATGTGACCGATCGATTCCAGTATCTAGAACCGCAACATCAACACCTGCTCCTGTGTAACCATTATTTTGTGATGTATCACCTTCTACATGAGGTACTCCCCAAGGTGTATCTTGAGCGTATGCTTCTGCTTCTGCATTTTCTTCAACAAATTTAATCTGGGGATGATTACTTAATCCATTTGCTTGTCCTTCAGTTAGTTCCAAATGATAGACTGGTAACAAATCAAATTCATGCAAGACCTTATCCTCATCAACACCGAAAGCATTAAGCAAACCTTTCTTAGCCGGGCCATCAAACTGCACCAAGTATTCGTCAGTGCTTTGACCATTACCTTCTTCAGCGAACACCGTATGCATTGGCACTAAAAATAACACCAGCATACTTACGACAACAATTAACTTCTTCACAATCATGTCCCCTTTCCAAATTTTTTGTTATGACTTTTACATCATAACTTTGATTCGCACCACTAACTCCTACACAACATCTGCATGTATAACTTGATTATTCGATGGCTTGCTTTTTCAATTACAAAATAGTAGACTACGTTTGGTTACTTGATTGATAACTTGTTAGCTGAGATTTAAATTGATCAACAATGAGTTATGAAGAAGTTAATGAGTGTTAAAGTTACACTATCACAGACAAAAAAATGATGCGTTTAGAATCACGCATCATGTCACTCAATTATATTTGAAATCCTACTAATTGCTTTCATAAACTAATTAAATATAAAAATAGTAATAATTTATGTCTTTTTTTGTCAAGTTATGTCGAAACTACTAACACTCTTGTAATTTATTCAATTGGTTATCTACTTTTTCCACAAACTTCTCGTGGTCAATCACACCGAACAAACTTTTAGCATTCATAAAACACGTCCGCGCTTCCTCAAGATTATTCAACGATTTATAACAATGCCCCTGAATAAAATAAGACTCACCTAATCCATGAAAAGTGTAATGTCTCTTGCACAATCGAATAGCTTCATCACAACATGCTAAACTTTTATTAATCTGATTTTGTATAAAGTAGACTCTTCCTAAATTATATAATAAACCTGTCTCTAATTTAGTTTCATACAATGGCATTAGCCTTAAGTTGCTTAAGGCTGTTTCATATGAATCAATCGCCAATAAATACTCTTCTTTTTCAGCATATATATTACCTATATTAGATAATATATGCACTTCTCTTTCAGAAGCTGTTTTATTGGTCGTTTTGGCTAATTTCAACGCATCTTGTAGCACCGACAAGGCTTGGTCAAGATTATTTTCGACGTAACGAATCGCAATCGCTTTATGCCAAAGTAAGAATTGATGAAAATGTGCCACCTCCATCAATGGACTATTCTCCTCCGCTTTAACCAAATTCATAAGTGACTGAAAATCTTTAGTTTCAACTAGCACTCTGGCTTGCCGTTCAACTTCCATTATATAATCAAATCTCTCATTATTAGATGCAAACAAAATATAGTCCACATCAACACCGAGTCTCTCTGCTAGCTGATATAAAATATACGAAGCTACATTTTTATTCCCTGATTCAACTTGGCTAATGTAAGCCTGTGTACAGATCCCTTCTGATAATTCCTTTTGTGATAGGCCATAATAGTTTCTAAGATCTTTAATTTTTTCCCCAATCCGTTGTTCGTCCATCCGTGTTTCCTCCTCAGTATTAAAATATAACTATTTTTATATTTTGTGATATCTGTGTTAGATAATCGTATTAAATACACTAAATTATTTGACTATTGCTTATATTTAGTTAATACTGATATTTTTATAATGTTATATAATTTATTTATATATGACAAGGAGGGTTTACCATGAAAAAAGTTTTTTATCTCTTATTCAGTCTTTCTTTAATCGTTTCATTTTCTTCAACGTACTCAGCTGGTGACTTATCAGCTAGTGATTCAACAAGCTTGGGTGACAACTACGTTACGACCAGCGGAGAAATTGAAGATGATTTAGGTACTATTGATTAGCATGAAGTCATAGTCACAATTTTTCAGTACCGAATAACAGGAAACATTTATGAATTTACCAGTTGATTCATTTTATTATGATGTACAGAATCATGTGAGATCGAAAACATGGTTCTGTACTTTTTTATTAATTTTGGAACAATGGTGAGCTAACTAATTAACAGACTTTTTAATACTTATGAAGTGAGACCTTGAGGATAGGTGTTTCGAATTATGAATGTAGTCTATCATACAATTATCATAATCATACTCAAAAATATTCCATTAATCAACTCATGTCGAATCACTTGAGTTTCATTAAATTAAAAATGCAATATGGAAATCTAAGAATAATTAAGCCGTGATTATGTTGCATGGACTGGATTTCTGGATACTAAAAATAAATATAGTTAATTTTTTGAATTATTTGACTTTAATTGGTTTTACTCTTAGGATTGGAGTAACTAACACTACATTCAGTGGTACATTGAAATTCGGTCAAAGTAATATCTATTGAGAAAGGAGGGATTGGTTATGAAAAAAGGATTAATATTCCTATCAATCTTGACTTTGTTTATTTTACCAGCTTGTGATGGTAAAAATGATTTATCTGGAAAAACGTTTGCGATTAGTCACAAAGCAATAAGTCTGATCCCACCAGATGTATCTAGAGAAGAGATTGATGATGATGATTGGTATAAAACTTTTCTGACATTAGAATTTTTGAATGAAAATGAATTCACAAGTACTCAACTTGGAAAAGGCACATATGAATTGGATCGTGATGATAAGGAATTTACAATTCGTTTTGAAAACAACAATGAACACTTAGAAATTGGTTTTAACTTGGAAGAAAGCAAAAAAGACTTTAGTAAGTATTCTGCAGAAATTAATAATCTTGATTTTCAACCGCCAGATGATAATGAAGTAAGCCATTTTCAAAAATTTTATATGAATATAAATTTAGCTATGGAAAATGAGTATGAATTTATAAGAGAATAACAAAAACCCCTTTCACTCTATTCAAAGATGAACAAGTGAGAGGGGTTGCATTTTAGAACCAGTTAAGTGGTTCTGGTTTCGTATTTTGGAGGATGTGTTTTGTTTCAGTATATTCTTCTAAACCGAGCTTACCTAGTTCACGACCAATACCTGATTGTTTATAGCCACCCCATGGTGCGTGTGGGAAGTAAACGTTGAATTCGTTAATCCAAACGGTACCCATGCGCATTTTGGCAGCACAGCGTTCAGCTTTGGCGACATCATTTGTGAATACGCCACCCGCAAGGCCGTAAATCGAGTCATTTGCGAGTTGTACGGCTTCTTCTTCTCGTGTGAATTTCTCAACAGTAATAATCGGACCGAACGCTTCTTCTTGAACGATTTCCATATCTGTTGTGCAGTCCGTGAAAATCGTCGGCAAGTAGAAGAAGCCGTCTTGTAATTCAGGATCGTCTGGACGACTACCGCCAACAGCTAATGTTGCACCTTCTTTAATGCCTGTCTCAACGTATTTCTCGACTTTTGCAAGATGTTCTGCTGAGATCAGTGGTCCCATTTGTGTATTTTCATCAAAACCGCTTCCGAGTTTGAATTGCTTCACGCGTTCTACAAGGGCTTCGACTAGATCGTCGTGAATGCTTTCTTCGACAATCAGGCGCGTACCCGCTGAACAAATTTGACCCGCGTGGAAAAAGACGCCGTTTAATGCTTGATCAACCGCTAGTTCAAAATCAGCATCAGCAAAAATAACATTCGGATTTTTCCCGCCTAGTTCAAGCGCTAAGTTCTTCGCATTCGTGCTTGCAGCTTGCATAATCTTCTTACCTGTCACAATACCGCCTGTAAATGAAATCAAGTCGACATCATGATTCGTTGATAGCTCAGCACCTGCATCATGACCAGCACCAAGGATAAGGTTAACAACGCCTTTCGGTACACCCGCTTCTTCCATCAATTCAAATGTTTTAAGCGTTGTCAGTGGTGTAATTTCACTTGGCTTCATGATCAGTGTATTACCCGCTACTAAGGCTGGTGCTAGCTTCCATGACGCTTGAAGTAATGGGTAATTCCACGGCGTAATCTGACCACAGACACCGACTGGTTCATGAACAACTTTACTAATCGAGTTCGGTAGTGGTGATTCGATGATTTCGCCACCGTTTTTGTCCGCGATTTCCGCGTAATAGTGAAATACGCCTGCGATGTCATCCATGTCGCCACGGCTTTCTTCTACTGTTTTTCCTGTATCTAATGATTCTAAGCGCGCTAGTTCTTCACGGTCACGCTCGATGAAGTCAGCGATTTCACGCACGATCTTACCACGTTCTGTCGCTGGCATTGTCGCCCAATCACCTTGGTCGAACGCTTCACGTGCAGCTGCGATCGCTGCTTGTGCATCGGTTTCATCGCCTTCTGGAACAGTTGCGACGACTTCTTGGTTATACGGGTTAATGATGTCACGCGTTTTACCAGACTTCGCGTCGACCCATTCCCCGTTAATGTATTGTTTCTGTTTTAACGTCATTATGATCAACTCCTATTGGTTAAGGTTTAATATAACATCAAGACGCTGTCAATCAATTAACAGCGTCTTGTCAAAATTTTAAGCTTCAACTGCCCCTGCATCTTTCGGATCGACACCGTGACGGTAATATGGTAGATTTTCAGCTTCTAACGGTTTCTTACCACGGATTAAGTCAGCTGCTTTCTCTGCCAACATTAACACTGGTGCGTGGATATTACCATTTGTGACGTATGGCATAGCTGATGCGTCCACGACACGTAGATTGTCTAAGCCATGAACTTTCATCGTTTTCGGATCGACAACGGCCATTGGATCTGATTCAGGACCCATTTTTGCTGTACATGATGGGTGTAAAGCTGTTTCCGCATCTTTTGCCACCCAATCTAAAATTTCGTCGTCTGTTTGTACATCTGGTCCAGGTGAAATTTCACCACCATTATACTTAGCCATCGCTGGTTGTGACATAATCTTACGTGTTATACGGACCGCTTCAATCCACTCACGACGATCCTGCTCTGTTGAAAGATAATTGTAAACCATGCTTGGATGTTGTTTCGGATCTTTCGAACGGATCTTAAGTGAACCGCGTGCATCCGAATACATCGGACCAACGTGAACTTGAAAACCATGATCCGCTTCAGCCTTTTGACCATCATAACGAACCGCAAGCGGTAGGAAATGATACATCAAGTTCGGATAATCTACTTCTTCGTTCGAACGAATAAAGCCGCCACCTTCAAAGTGGTTCGTTGCAGCTGGTCCTTTACGACCGAAAATCCACTGCAAGCCAATCCAAGGCATTTTCGCTTTATTTAAATTCGGCTGCTCTGAAACAGGCTCTGGACATTCATATTGAATATACGCTTCTAAGTGGTCTTGTAAGTTTTCACCGACACCTGGCAAGTGAACAATTGGATCAACACCAACTGAGCGTAAATGCTCTGCATCGCCGACACCTGATAGTTGAAGTAACTGCGGTGTATTAATCGCACCACCTGATAAAATCACTTCACCTGCTTCAACATAATGCGTTTTCCCGTTTCGCTTATACGTTAACCCTTGCGCACGACGGCCACTGAAGTCAATATGTTGCACGAACGACCGCGTTTTAACCGTTAAGTTTTTGCGTTTCATTGCTGGACGTAAATACGCACGTGACGCTGACATACGGCGGCCGTTACTGACGTGTTTATCAAACGGGCCGAACCCTTCTTGGCGATACCCGTTAACGTCTGGTGTCCGGTTATAACCCGCTTCAACTGCTGAATCGAAAAACGCTTTAAACAATGGATTTTTCGCCGGGCCGCGCGTTAGGGTGAACGGACCATCATGGCCACGATACGGATCATCTTTATCCGCTGCTACCGTATTTTCTAAACGTTTGAAATAAGGAAGGCAATGAGCATAATCCCATTCATCCATTCCTTCATCAGAACCCCAACGCTCATAGTCCATTGGGTTACCACGTTGATAGATCATACCATTAATTGAACTTGATCCACCTAATACTTTACCACGAGCGTGCGAAATACGACGACCACCCATGTAAGGCTCTGGATCTGATTCATACTTCCAATCATATAGACTCTTACCAGCCGGGAATGGTAACGCAGCCGGCATTTGAATTAATAGGTCCCACGCATAGTCACTACGACCTGCTTCTAATACCAAAACACTATTCTTATCATCTTCACTCAGACGGTTTGCCATAATCGAGCCAGCACTACCAGCTCCAACTACGACGTAATCATATCTTTCTGTCATATGAAAACCTCCTAGATTATTTAACTAACATCAGAGTAACGATGAATGACATTTAATATCACTAAAGGGGAGTTGTTTTAATGAAAAAATGATTCACCCATCGTTACGTTAATTTTGTTAAATTATTTTTTAACGAATTTAACAATTTTAATTTAACACACTCTGAGGAGGTTGTAAACTCTATTAGCCACCTTATTAAAACAAACTTATTGTTCGCACTATTTTACGTCCTTAAGTTGTTGAAAAATAAAAAGGTTCACAACCACCTTGTTAGCGGCTGTGAACCTTTTGTTGAATGATATGCTAATAGTTTTGAACGAATGTCTACTATTAAATTGGTTCTGTTAAAGTTTAATGTTGATATTACTTAATTAATAGGGGTTTACCCAAATTGGAAACCCCTATTTTTCAGTATGGACTATCAAATGTGATTTTTTTACTTGGGTAAACATTGGCAAACCAACGTAATACACCATTATGATGGTTTATAATTTGTTGGGCAGTAATATCTTGTGAATCCCAAGTGCTGTGTGTATCTGATGCTAAAGTGACCTTATATTCCATGCTAAAAGCTCTCCTACAAGTTGTATCAACGCACGCTTCTGTTTGAATCCCCGCAATTACTAAATGTTCAATCCCTTGTTTTTTCAGTTCGTCATCTAAAGAAGTATTAAAAAATGAATCAGGAGTAGTTTTTTGAATGATTACATCTTGAGTGTTTGGAGTAATTTTAGGATGAATCTCCCAACCCTTTGTGTCATACTCTAAAGGTTTCCCAGCAGGTGCATTATGCTGTATATAAAAAATTGGTGTCTTAGTAGAGCGTGCTTGAGAGATTAAATCATTTAAATTTTGAAGTAACCTATCCCCTTGATATACAACATTACCTTCTTGAAACATTCCATTTTGAACGTCTATAATTAGAAGTGCTTTCTCCATTATTCCCCCCCCCCTATGAGAAATAATATTTATGATTGTTGTGCTAGCAAGTTCCCTTTAAATAAGGAATAATTTTTATATAGTGAACTAAGATAACCTAAGTGTATCATGCTTTTCTAAGTTTTGTATCAAATTCCCTTTAATCATCAAGTCATTTATAGAGACTTCTTTTCTCTGATGGCGAATGCTTTTAATTCTTGAAACCAAGTAAGGTATTTGTTCAAATATTTGGTGGGAACTCCGTTAAATCGTTGTATCCACCCTTTAAGCCTACGATCGTAATTGTTGACGTTTTGGATGTGATAAAGTCCCTTTGTAAGAACTTTACCATCAGGCTTAAGCAGAATTCGCATAGAGCATCCTTTTACAAAGAAAAAACTATATATAATTACGGCTAAAGATGTGATGAATGTCAGCAGTGGGCCTAGTAATATTGCTCCTTAAATTTCGCAATAATAAAAAGAACCCAAAAACTAACAAACCTAACAATGATCCAGCTACAAGCACAGAACACAACCAACCTCCTCCATCATCCCTAGTTTTCAACATTTAACAGGAAACCCTCCAATAATATCTAATAATGTTGAAAGAGCCAAAACATGTTACATATAAAATGCAACTGGATCTGCATTATTAACCGGCTTAGGTCATAAAAAGCAAAAGACGATGCTTTTGATTTAAGCTATCTACACTACTTTTAAACATCAATATTTTTCAATTCAAAAGGAGGGTGATTATTGAAGAATATAATTAGGATCGGTGGATTATCAGAAGTGTTAATTTCAATAACAGCAATACTGTTAGCTATTGTGGATGATTCTTATACGTTTGGTAATTTTGGTATACTAGCTATATTGGGAAGCATCTTGGGAATTGTGGGTTCTTTTAAAACACAAAACAACGGAAATGGAAATGGGTTTCTGATTGTATCTGGAATTGCATTAGGTGTGTATGGAGTTTGGATTTTTTAGATAGTCCCTGCTACATTAATGTTATTACCTTATTTATGGATATTGTATAAAAAGAATAAAAGTAAAACGTTTTAACTAAGAACATTGCTTGAATAAAAAATATGACGAGAAGTCTGAAAAACGGGATTAAAAGCGGAGAAAAATAACTTAAGTAGTCCAGTTCTAGAGTACAAATAATGAAAATGTATTATTAAATGAGCATTAAATTACATAACAATTTGATGTTCATTTTCATTGTTATATCAATGTTCGTTTATATTTTGATTTGTTATTTATACAGGAAATGTAGCCAAATTAGCAAAGTCAAAATAATTAACGAAGACCTACAAAAAAGAAAATTCCTTATTGGAAATCGCTCACTTTTCCTCAAGTACTGCCACCATTTAGAATAAGAACGTTAACAAGTTTTTTTATAATAAATAAGTGTTGCATTATCGTTTATCTTTTTACTAACTCCCGTTTTGTTATAGCCCATTTTTTCATATAAATAACAATTTCTATCATCTTCTAAAATTGTAGCTAACTCCCAAGTAATTGCTTGAGGAAACAGTTCTTCGATTAATGTTATAGCCTTCTGGGCTACTCCTTTCCCTTGATAAGAAGGTAGAATAAACATCGGGCTTATCCAGAATTGTAAGTTTTCCCTCCATAAAATGCAGATAGCACCTACAAGTTTGTTATCAGCTAATATCTTATAAAAACCACCATCAGGATTATTTATTCTCGTAATCACTCTTTCAACAGGTTCATATGCTGGGTTAGTTTCATAGTCTTTATACTTATGCAAAAGTGGCATAAAAGCTTTAACTTGAATGTCAAAAATAGACTGTGCATCTTTATCAGTTGCTTTCTCTAACCTTACCTCCATAACCGCACCCACTTAATTAATTTAGTTTTTTCATTTCAGTCTAAAATTTCATATGCAAAAAAATAGTCCATTTAAGAGGGCAAATTGCAATTTTCACTCCAAAACTGAACTACTTATCAAATAACTAAGATCTTTTCTGTTTATCCCGGAAAATTTCGTTCTTTATCGTTTTAATCGTCAAAGCTAGTATTTTATTCTTCATCAACCCGAGTAAAATCGCGAACTTTAAACACACCATCGATAAAGTCTAAAGTCAATTCAGTTAATTGAGTGCTGCCGTTACGGAAACTAAATTCGTAGTAAATAGTTGTCGCAAAAAGTTCTTCTTGGCCATTTTCACCCTCGTCACTGTATGCAATAGCTTCATCTATATTAACCGTTTCAAGCTCTTGATCTTCAATAGCTTGAGATGAGGCCTCATTCAAATGTTTTCCAATTTGTTCATACACCTCTTCCTTCGTTTCGGCGTCATTGGAATATGAATCTAAATACATCTCAATCGATTCTTCGCTAATATAATCAGCGACAATCGTTTGATCTTCTTGTTCTACAAACAAACTGAGGATTGTTTTTTGTAATTCGTCTAATGCTTTTAGCTGTTCATCATTAAGAAAATCACGGTATTTGTCTTCTACTTCATGCTCGTACGTTAATGTCTCAAACTCTTCATGCCCTGTTTCTTGTCGGTCACTCACTTGATCATTTGCCATTTCGTCCGCTTCACCTGTATCATTTGTACAAGCAAACAATAAAGATGTACTTAACATGAGGAAAAAAGTTATAAACAGTTGTTTCATGCATTTGTTCCCTCCCATTTAAATGGGGAATAGCACTTAAAGAAGAAGTTTACTTTAATTGAACAGTTACCAATAAAAGTAGCACGGATTGATTGAACTGACAGCTTTTTAACTTAAATTTATTTACTTTCAGTTGCACACTTTTGCACTTTTATTTTGCATTGCACAAGTGTCTTGCTCTTGGTCTTCTTCCTCTCTAACCAATTCCTCATCCATTCCATTGAGAAATTTTTCGTATTCGGACAAAGTCCCCCCCTCCCTTTTTAACCATATTTTATAGTCAGTGTAATTTATACAATCTAACAACAGAATTTTTATTTTAAAAATCTAACATAGAAAATAAACTTTTCCTATTAACACAAATAACAAAAATAACGATAGGTATTAGAAACCATAAATAATCAGTAACAATTTTTAAAATATACATTATGGATTCTAATAAAAATTGATTAATTTCCACTTTGGGCATCTAACCACCTCCTCATTGTATCATTCTACAAATTTCCACCAATTCCTTCCATACTATCTCTTATATTTTCTGCTAGTTTCCATGGTTTATAAATTATGTTTTTATGAAAAATACAGGATCTACAACTGCCCTTTGTTTAGGGATAATCGGTGACGAAAGATATCGTATTTATACAATGATTTTTTGAAATTTCTATCACACAATTGCAAATTTAAGGTAGTATTTAATTGTAACTGAATTTAATATTTCATTCTGCTTTTTCAACTAACTGAGGTGTTTGTTTAATCAAACAATCTGGCTTGAATGAGACAAACATTAACAGCGTATTAACCTTTGAATTATATTATGAAATGGGGAATTATGGTGAAAATTTTTGATGCACATTTTCATATTATTGATTTTGACTTTCCAATTATAGAAAACCAAGGGTATACTCCCCCGAGCTATGTTGTATCAGATTATCAACATGAAACTACTAATTTAAATGTGCAGGGCGGGGCAATTGTATCTGGTTCTTTCCAAGGGTTTGACCAAGACTACTTGTTGAATGCACTTAAACAAATGGGTCCGACATATTGTGGTGTAACGCAATTACCGTTTGATGTGACAGATGAAGAAATCATAGACCTACATAACAAAGGAGTCAGAGCACTACGATTTAACATTAAACGAGGTGGTTCAGAGGATTTATCAAAACTCGACTATTTTGCAAGAAGGGTTTATGACTTAGTTGGTTGGCATAGTGAGCTTTATATTGATGCAAAAGAGTTACCTAGTATTGCATCGACTATTGAAAGATTACCTGCTATTTCTATTGACCATTTAGGGTTATCAGAAGAAGGGTTAACACCTCTGTTGAAATTAGTTGATAAAGGTGTACGTGTCAAAGCAACAGGTTTTGGGCGAGTAGATCTAAATGTTGAAAATGCTCTAAAAGCTATATATAAAGTAAATCCCGATTCACTTATGTTTGGTACAGATTTGCCATCAACAAGAGCAAAGAGACCTTTCGAATATGCTGATATTGAACTAATTCAACGATCATTTGACGAACGTGCTACTGAAAAGATTTTTTACACTAACGCGTTCGAATGGTATTTCAAGTAATTCTATTCACATTATGTTCCAATCTTAAATAAGTTTTAATCGGATAATATACCCTCCCTAAGTTATCTTGGGCTAGATTAGATACTCCTTCATCTGTATAATTTCATCTTCCAGATAAGGAATAAATAGGGGCACTTTAGGGTTCTGTAGAAGTAAACTTGAACTTTGAGGACTGCAGGTTGAATACAAACATCACTAATGTAACTACTAGCATCATTAATGTTCCAATAATAACAACTAATTTTATTGAAATTAATTGAGCTGCAAACCCAAATAGAGCAGTCACAACAATTATAAGAAAAGCCTCGATTAAACCATAAACACTTCCAACCCTCCCCATAACTTCAACAGGAATATTATTCTGATAGAAAGTATGGAAACCAGCATTGGCAAATGCAAGGAAGAACGATAATACGAAAAAACCTATAGCAGCAACTATAAATGTACTAGAGAATGCGTAAATAATATATCCCACTGACACAAGTAAAGTTCCAAAACCTAAAAGCATAGAAGTCGTGAATTTTTTTGCGAAAACAGCATTAACTGAGGCTCCTACAGCAATGCCTGCACCAGCTATACTAACTAAAAACCCGTATTTGCTATCCGTTAATGAAAGTACTTCTTTAGCAAAAGCCGCCTCTAGGGAATCAATGGCGGTTGCCATTACCATCATACAGCCAAAAAGCAAGTATATAGTCATAGTAAATACATGGGCCTTACTGAAGCTGGATACAACTTGCCAATCTCTTTTTAGCAAATTTAAACTAAATTTACTTTCCTCAATATCTGCTGCTCTACCTTTTTCTAAGTTCGGCATTATGGTAGTTATTAATCCCGATATAAATATCGCAATGGCAGTCATATATATTGCGAAAAAAGGAGTACCATTCATAAACATTAATCCTGCTATCGCCGGACCAATTAAAAAACCTCCAGAGTCTATCAAGCTTCTTAATGAATTAAAACGTCTCCTTTGGTCTCTAGGAATAAGTTTAGTTATGTAAGTCATTGAGGTTGGTTCAAACATTGAACTGGCCATGTTAATAATAAAAACTAAACTGTATATTGCCCACACTGTCGGAAGTATAGGCAATATGGCTATAAAAAATGCTCGGAACACATCAAGTCCTATCATTAAGTTTCTTTTATTCAACCTATCTATTACACTACCAGCCCACCCATTTGTAAAAAGTGTTGCCAATGGCTTTAAAATATAAAGGATTGACACAGCAAGTGGAGAACCAGTCATATCAAGTACAATAAGATTTAATGCAATTAAGTAAATCCAATCACCCACATTGGAAACACCTATTCCAAATAATAAAATTGAAGGGTATTTCCAGCTCTCTAATAGACTTTTGGGTTTCATAACTAAACTCCTTCTTCAATAACTTAATTATTTCTTCTTTATAAAATAAAAAACTCGTCCCTAAGACATTCTCATGTCTTAGGGACGAGTCATCGCGGTGCCACCCCAGTTTATTAATTAATTATAATTAACCTTTACTGATACAATTAAATGTATCTACTTTATAACGGAAGCTACCGTCACGCTATCACATAACCTGATCCAACGTGATGCTCTAAGGTTTGATTCAATAATCAATTCTTACTCCTTTTCAGCAAACGGAGCTCTCTGTGAAGAATTTAAATACCTACTGTCCTCTTCATTGCATAAATATGAAATTTTCAATATTTGATTATAAATATTACCAAATATATCTAAAGTAATCAATACAACTTATATAACTAGATTTGAAATTCATCGATTAACCTTAGAATGTGCTCATTATTGAGGCTCTTAAGTCGTTCGAAGTTGGACGGTCTATCGGCAACAAAGATGATCTCTATGACAAAACCGTTGCTCAGTACACGTTTAAGTAATCCTAATAGCCTTTGTCGGGGGACACCTTGAATCGATGGATTACTTAACACCTACAGAGTTCAAGTCAAAAACTGTAGCGTTTTTGTCTATTTTTTGTTAACTAATGTAACAAGTCATGAAAATAATATGCACCATTCTTCTATATTAAGTCACCTTCAAAATTCTATTCTAGATAAGAAGTTTGATTATAATTAATTATTTTCCACTCATCTTCAATATAATGAAAATTACTAAAACAAGCATTGTTAAGTCTTGTCTTACCCGATTTCTAAAATGTAAGGCTATTTGTAATACAAATAGTATAAATATAATAAGGGAATTTCAAGATGATTAACATTTATATGGTAAAATAAGTTAAAGAGTGTTATTCAACTTACAAAGCAGTTTAGTTTAAGAAGGAAAATTATACTTTAGTAGAGAAGGGATAATTTACAGATTTTCAATTAGAAAAGGAATGTGATCCCGTGAAATATATATTGGACAGAAGTTATGCATATGAGCTTATTGAGTGGGCATATAACCAAAACCCAGGACCGTGGTTTAAACATTCGGTGAATGTTGCAAAAGCGACTGAAAATATTTTAATTGAATTAAATAAAAACGGATATGATTTTGACGTTGATTTAGGTTACAATGCGGCTCTCTTACACGATATAGGTAGGTATAAAGGATTTACCAAATCTGTTATTCATTCGATGGCTACATTTTTTTCAAGGATTTAGGCTTTACTGGCAATGCAATTGTTTGTGTTACTCATTCATTTCCTTGTATGAATGAACATATAGAAGAAGCAGCTGATTGGGGCCTTGTCCCTGAACATATGAAGTTAAAGTTGGTTGAGATTCTTAATGAGAACAGCACATATGATATTTATAATAAAGTAATCACTTTGTGCGATGCTCTTGCTGATTCCGAGGGCTTTACTACACTTGAGAAAAGATTAATATCGGTTGGATTACGGCATGGAACAACTATACATACTTCGCTTCACTGGAAAGGATTTTACAAAATTAAAAATGAACTAGAAGGGCTACTCAATAAAAGCATATACAAACTTCTCCCAGGTGTAGAAGATTCAATATATACAAGTACAGATCATTAATTATCCGAGGCAATTTTTAATTCGAAGATACATTATTTTGATAAAGGTTGTGTAGATATTAAAGCGATTATTTTTGATTTTGATGGTACACTTGCTGATACTTTGCCAGTTTGTTTTTATGCATTTCAATCTGTATTTAAGGACTTTGACAACAAAGAGGTAACACCAAATGAAATAAAGGCTATGTTCGGACCATCTGAGACTGAAATCATCAGAGAAAATCTTATGGATTCAAATCATGACAAAGCAATTGAATTATATTATGAGAAGTATAGTGAAAAACACCAAGAACTTGTTCCTAAGAATGAGGAGATTAACGATTTACTCCTGTTTTTAAAAAGAGAAGGTTATAAATTGGGGATTGTAACAGGAAAAGCTTGCAGAAGTTTATTTATCTCTTTAGATTGCCTTAATATGAAAAACTTATTTGATGTGATAATCACTGGTGATGATGTTTCTACACCTAAACCTCATCCAGAAGGATTGGAAAAGGCATTGGCACAGCTTAATATAGATAACACCGATACTATATTTTTAGGAGATAGTGACGCTGATATTTTGGCTGGTAAACAAGCTAACATACATACTATCGGAGTACAGTGGTTACCAAACTATCAGACATTAGAGTTTGGTGTTCAACCAGATCAAATGTTAAGTAACATAAATGAATTCGTACAAGCGCTAAAAATTACAGGTGTGAACAACGGTAAAGGTATGTAAACAAATTAGATTTATTCAAGTAACGTGGGCGTTAGTTGAATAGCCTTCTGCAATAGAAATCAACCATTCTTTGTCTTTTTCATTTTTTGTGAATAGATATTTATAACTTTGCTTGTCGGAACTTCTCCACTTTAATACATAATCTTTATCTTTTGAAATCCAAACCATGTCAGCTATTTTATCGTTTTCAATCTTCTCCGAAGGTCTATTATCAAACCATGATGATGCAATCATAAACGTAATGCTATGACTTTCCTTTTCGTAAAACACTTTAGTTTCTGGGTGTGTAAAGCCATCATGATCATACGTTATTTTTTTAATTACATATCCCTTTGGCATTGCAGGCGTTTTAAATTCACCAATTTCTTGTTCTGCATCTTCCTTCTTTTCAAATGTAAGATGTTGATCCCCGCTACATGCACCGAAAATAACAAATGAAAATAACAGTAGTATTTTAATTACCTTCACTTTATCCCCCACTTCCGGTTCTCACCTCTCCTTCAATTCTACTCTCTAGTTAATTGAAAGACGTTCCTCAACTTATTTTACTATATATGTTATTATCATAAAAATTTCTCAAGTAATTATACAACTCACATATCAAATCATCATACATTTTCATACGCAAAAAGTAGTTCAATTAGGGGTGCAAAATTACAATTTGCACCCCTAAACTGAACTACTTACCTACAGTATTTTTTACTTTTCTCTTACTTTTAATTATTAGGTCATAAACCTTGGTTTGTATAGGTTTATTCGTCTTCCTTACATCATGCCTGGCATGCCGCCCCCCATGCCGCTCATGTCTGGTGCGCCGCCACCGTCATTCTCGCTTGGAATGTCAGCTACGACCGCTTCAGTTGATAGGAACATAGCGGCTACGGATGATGCATTTTGTAGGGCTGAACGGGTTACCTTCGTTGGGTCAACGACGCCGTTATCAACCATGTTCATCCATTCGCCTGTTGCAGCGTTGAACCCGACGCCAATGTCTTGACCTTTCAGACGTTCAACGACGATTGAACCTTCTAGACCTGCGTTGTGTGCAATTTGGCGAACTGGTTCTTCTAGTGCACGAAGTACGATGCTTGCGCCTGTTGCTTCGTCACCTTCTAAGTCAAGATCAGCGACTTTGCTGTGGATGTTAACAAAGGCTGTTCCACCACCAGCTACGATGCCTTCTTCAACAGCTGCACGTGTTGAGTTAAGCGCGTCTTCAATACGTAGTTTCTTCTCTTTCATTTCTGTTTCAGTTGCAGAACCGACTTTAACGACTGCAACGCCACCTGCTAGTTTTGCTAGGCGTTCTTGTAGTTTTTCTTTATCGAAATCAGAAGTTGTTTCTTCTAATTGAGCGCGTAATTGGTTAACACGAGCTGCTAGTTTATCGTTATCACCAGCACCTTCAACGATTGTCGTATTATCTTTCGTAATAACGACTTTCGAAGCACGACCCAATTGATCGATTGTTGCGCTCTTCAGATCGAAACCTAAGTCTTCTGTGATGACTTCAGCGCCTGTTAGGGTTGCAATGTCTTCAAGCATTGCCTTACGGCGGTCACCGAATCCTGGTGCTTTTACAGCAACGGCATTAAATGTGCCACGTAGTTTGTTCACAACCAATGTCGCAAGTGCTTCACCTTCAACGTCATCTGCAATGATAAGTACTGGCTTGCTTTGTTGAACCACTTGTTCTAAGACTGGAAGTACTTCTTGAATGTTTTGGATTTTCTTATCTGTGATGAGGATGTACGGATCTTCTAATTCCGCTTCCATTTTATCTTGATCAGTCACCATGTAAGGAGATGCATAACCACGATCGAACTGCATACCTTCAACGACTTCTAATTCTGTATTAAAACCTTTTGATTCTTCGATCGTAATAACACCGTCGTTACCCACACGTTCCATTGCTTCAGCAATGAGTGAACCGACTTCTTCGTCACTAGCTGAAATCGAAGCAACTTGTGAAATTGACTCGCGACCTTCGATTGGGTTTGAAATTTTCGCTAGTTCAGCCGTCGCTAGTTCAGTCGCTTTTTCGATACCACGACGAATGCCAACTGGGTTCGCACCTGATGTTACGTTTTTCAGACCTTCACGGATCATTGCTTGCGCAAGAACGGTCGCAGTTGTTGTACCGTCACCTGCGATTTCGTTTGTTTTCGAAGCTACTTCTGAAACGAGTTGTGCACCCATGTTTTCGAAGTGATCTTCTAATTCAATTTCTTTAGCGATTGTGACACCATCGTTAGTAATAAGTGGTGAACCGAATTGTTTGTCGAGTACAACATTACGTCCTTTTGGTCCTAATGTCACTTTCACAGCGTTTGCTAATGTATCAACACCGTTAAGCATTGAGTTACGTGCGTTTTCACTAAACTTAATTTCTTTAGCCATGATCATAACCTCCTTAAGATTTTACCGATTTAAGCGTTTGCTTTATTGAACGACTGCTAGAATGTCATTTTCGCGTAAAACTAAGTATTCTTTGCCGTCTTTTTCGATTTCAGTTCCGGCAAATTTAGAATAGACAACGCGGTCTCCTTCGCTAACTTCTAGTGCAATCTTTTCGCCGTTATCTGTTACGCGGCCAGAGCCGACAGCAACGACTTTACCTTCCTGCGGTTTTTCCTTAGCTGAGTCTGGTAGGACAATGCCCCCTGCTGTTGTTGATTCTTCCTCAACTAATTCGACAATAACGCGATCTCCTAGTGGTTTTAACATGATCAAGACCTCCTCTTAATTGATATGTTGAATCAGTTTATTAGCACTCAAGTTAGTCGAGTGCTAAATCCACTTATTATAATAATCAATCAGAAAAAATTTTGCAAGTAAAAACATTAAAATTTTTGTTTCTAAGTATTAATTAGTATAGAATAACGTTTAGATAGATTGTAATTTACAGAATAAGCGAGAAAGGGACGATCATTTTGCCAAGACGTTATTGGGGAATACTAATTATATACATTGCAGCTCAACTGCTACCAGGTGTTATTTTAGGGTTTATATACCAACCTGAGCTTCCACCTCAAGATGTGGGTGTGCTTTGGACGATTGTAAGTTTAGCGCTTGCAACAGTTTGGATTTTCACTTTATTACGAAAAGATATGGCGGAACTTAATCACCGCAGCGGGCTTTCAACCGGTGAGATTGTCAAATGGTCAATTATTGGTGTATTCTTAGCTTACGGTACACAAATAGTCGCTAACTTAATCAATATTTATGTACTTGGAATTGATCAGGGCTCACAAAATACGCAAGAAATTATTCAGATTATCGAAGCGAATATATGGTTTATTCTATTACCGATTATATTCGCACCAATCTTGGAAGAGATTATTTTCCGTAAAATTATATTCGGCGAAATTTATAAACGGACGAACTTTATCATTGCGGGTCTACTATCAGCCTTAATTTTTGCGGCGTTGCATATGGACTTTACGTTTATCTTAACGTACACGGCGATGGGCTTTGCCTTTGCGTATTTATATGTCAAAACAAAACGCATTATAGTACCGATTATTGCGCATATGGCTATGAACGCGTTTGTCGTTATCATTCAATTAAGTGTGGATGTTGAAGACCTTGAACGACAACTAGAAGATATGGAAAATGCGTTAATGATTTTCTTTGGAGGATAAGACATGAAGATTTCACAAACAGCTTTAGCTTGGATTTATGTACTGATGGGCGTTTTATTTGTCTATTTAGCAGTAGAAACAGCTGAAACAACGATATGGAATTTTGGAACCATGGTCTTCGCTTTTATTGCAGCGGTTGACTTTGGTGTTGCGATTCGCCTATTCACAGTCAAACAAGCTATGAAGAAAAGTAAATAAGATTCAACCGTCATGTATCGATCACATGACGGTTTTTTTAATGGATAAGCTCGCATATTCTTTCTCTTCTATTCATATAATTTATCAACCTAACACGTCCCATTAATCTAAATTTTCAAAATACTATTGTCGAAATAACTATTTTTATATATGATGTTGTTATAGGTTGTAAATTTTATTTATAGGGAGGAATACGATGCAAGAGCAAGTGATTAGCTTTTTAGAAGCAGTAAGCGGTATCGTATGGGGACCTTGGTTGCTCATACTCCTAGTCTTTACTGGTGTGTTACTAACTGTGCGTCTTGGTTTCTTACAGTTTAAGACACTACCATATGCATTGAAATTATCTTTTAGTCCTAAAAAGCAAGACAAGACCTCAGAAGGGGATATTTCCCACTTTCAATCCTTAACGACAGCATTAGCTGCGACAATTGGTACGGGTAACATTGCCGGTGTTGCTACAGCCGTTGTATTAGGTGGTCCTGGTGCGGTCCTATGGATGTGGATCTCAGCCTTATTCGGGATGGCAACGAAATACGCTGAGGCAATTTTGGCAGTTAAATACCGTGTGAAAGATCCAAACGGTAATATGTCTGGTGGCCCAATGTATTATATTGAGAAAGGTTTAAACATGAAATGGCTAGCGGTCTTATTTGCCATCTTCGGTGCCGTTGCCGCGTTTGGTATCGGTAACATGGTTCAATCTAACTCAGTATCAGATGCATTAGAATCAACGTTTAACGTGCCTGTGATTGCAACAGGTGTGATCTTAACCGTACTAGCTGCACTTGTGATTGTAGGTGGAATTAAGAGTATCGGCCGTGTAACGGCTTATATCGTACCTTTTATGGCTTTATTTTATGTAATTGGTGGCTTAATCATCTTATTCTCTAACTTAGGCATGGCTGGTGAAGCAGTTGCACTTATTTTCACAGATGCCTTTACAGGTGAAGCAGTAGCTGGTGGTGCAATCGGTGCTGTCATTCGTTGGGGTGTTGCTCGAGGCGTGTTCTCAAACGAAGCTGGTCTCGGTTCTGCACCAATTGCTGCAGCAGCTGCACGTACAGACTATCCAGGTCGTCAAGCGCTTGTGTCCATGACGCAAGTCTTTATCGATACGATTGTCGTTTGTTCGATCACAGGTATTACTATTGTTATGGCTGATATGTATATGGGTGGCGAAGAAGGTGCAAGTTTAACAGCAAGATCATTTGAAACGTTCTTAGGTTCAACTGGATCTATGATTGTATCACTCGGTCTAGTATTCTTCGCCTTCTCAACGATTCTCGGTTGGTCTTACTATGGTGAGAAATGTTTCGGTTACTTAACGAAGCATAAAGGCTTAACGGGTTATCGCATTGCCTTTATTGCATTAATCTTCGTTGGGGCTGTCGTACAACTTGATGTTGTATGGGCATTCGCTGACGTCATGAATGGTCTAATGGCTGTACCGAACTTAATCGGTCTCCTGCTCCTTTCTGGTGTCGTTGTTAATGAGACACGGAGATTTATTAAAGTTAAACAGGAAGAAGAAGCAAACGAACAATCATAATGATTCGAAGGCGCTGATTCGTCAGCGCCTTTTTATTTTAAGTAAGGAAGCAATCAGGACTAGAAAAGGAAATTTTATATGGTAAAATAAGTTAAAGAAGATGGGTTAATGATTAGAATATCTATATAAGGAAGGTTGAAGAAAAATATGCTTGATTTAATGGATCATAGACCGTTTTTAAAATATTGTTTTCTTGTCATCATTAGCACTATGATTGTCTTTTCTGGATACTACTCAGCTCAAATGTTACTTGGTAATCTTGATTGAGCGATCCTTAGAAATTACAAAAAAGGGCTTAGATTTTTTCTAAGTAGTTCAGTTTTGGAGTACAAACAATAAAAATCCATTATAAAATGAGCGTTGAATTGCATAGTAATTCAACGCTCATTTTTCATTGTTATATCAATGTTCATTTGATTTTGAATAGTTATTTACAGAGGGAAATAGAACCTAATTTGAAAACCTACAATAATTATTGTTGTCCTGCAAAACCACGTGCAAAAACTGATGCAATTTCAACAACAAAAATAAAGAGCAAATTCCTAATTGGAAAATGCTCATACTTTTTCAAATTCTCCATTGCTTTTATTGAACTAACGCCCCATTAATTACAATATTTTATTGTCTGGAACCCCATATTAATCCTCTTATTATAGAGTCAATAAGCCATTCATTTTTATCTAATATTAGGTGACTTACAATCATTGAAAGAAGATACGCTACCGTTGGGTTATTTGTATTAAATATATTAGCTACAATTAAAAAAAGTATAGTAGATACAATTATTAGAACTAATAAATACCAAATTCCTTTCCCCACAATATTCACCTTCCATTTAAAATTTTCTTTATAAACATTGCTACCAGTTAGTTAAGTAACATTATTTAACTTATTTTACCATATAAATGTTAATTATCCTAAATTACCATCGAATATGTAAACAATATGCATTACAAATTACCATACATTTTAAATAACAATTTAATATGTAGAAAGTAGTTCAATTAAGGGTAAAAATTGCAATTCTGTACTCCAGAACTGAACTACTTAGATTATTTCTAAGTCCCTTTAGCATGGAATGTTCTACTTCAACAATGTTTATGACAATTATGTGTGTTTGTCTGTTTGCACTTCTGAACGAAACACTTTAGCCTCTAGTCAATTAACTGGGACGTTTGTTAAGCAAGGCATGTCTTTCATTCTTTGTTAATATGATCTGGATTAGCTTGTGCTGGATAGGATGTATCTATGTCTGATACTATGGCTTTAACTTTATCTCCTATAGTGAAATTTGAGCTATTAGTCTCCAAATAGATTAAATCCTCTTCTTGTTCCTTTAACTCTTCAACACTTTGATCCTGCAATTGTTCATAACGATCTTCTGTTATATTATCAACAACTAAAGATTCGATCCTCTTCAATCTCTACAACATACCCCTCAACCTCAATACTGTCCTCACTATTTGAGCATCCAACTAAAAAGACAGAAATCATTAAGAACAAACCATAAATTTTATATTGATTTAAGCTCTTCATCTTCACACTCCATTTGTCGATTAACCAACTAATCTGCACGATAAGGGGACAAATTACGCTATTGCATTCCAAAACTGAACTACTTTTGATCAGGAATTTTCCTTCTTCGATATGTTCTTAGTTATACTTGCGTCAAATTTTAAAGCTCTTGCGTCATTTTGTACAAGTGTTGCTTCAAAATTAAAAGACGTTGCGTCACTTTTGAGTTTGCTTGACTCAAATTTGAGAAGTCTTGAATCATATTTCGGATCACTTGACTCAATTCTCCACTACAAATTAACAGGATCAATACAACTAGGATCATTGTGCTTCGGATTGTTCACATACGTGCTCACGACGTCGTACGTCAGCGGTAAATCTTTTTGAGTATAAAGCCAATCTTTCATGTCACTAGCATCTTGTTGCGCAAAATTGATCCATTCTTGCTCTTGATCAGCTCGCAACATAACAGGCATGCGGTGATGAATTTCAGCCATATCATCATTTGCTTCCTTTGTTAAGATCGTGCACGTTACCTTTTCTCCCGCTTCAGTCTGCCAGCGATCCCACAATCCAGCAAAGGTGAATAGTTCCTGATCAGGTGAGTAAATTCGAACAGGTTGCTTTTGCCCATCAATCTTCATCCATTCATAGAAGCTATCCGCTACAATTAAACAGCGTCGTTTCGCCAATAACTTTTTGTAACTTGGTTTTTGATCAGCGGTTTCGAGTCGGGCGTTAATCATGTTGTGTCGCATGGATTCGTCTTTTGCCCATGATGGAATAAGCCCCCAACTCATCTGTCCGATTCGATTTTGCTCACCATCGTTAACCACAGCGATCACATCTTGTGTCGGTGCCACATTATAGCTTGGTTCCCATGCAATGGTCCCATCTGGTTCGAATCGCTTCGCCAACATATCTGGTCCAACTGTTAATGTAAAACGTCCACACATATTAAGTCTCCTCCTCATCGACACCTTTCATTTTATAAGCCGCTGGAATCGCTAGAGCAATAATAACACCTGCTACGATAAATGCTTCATTTAACGCTTGTAGTGTTGCTTCTTGTGTTGAGAAGTCGTCTAATAACATCATATGACCGCGTCTTATTTCATAATAGACTGAGAAAAATACGATCCCGAGCGATGATGAAAATTGGCGAATCAAGTTATTCATCGCTGACCCTTGGGCTACCAAGTTTTCTGGAATTTTGTTCATGCCAGCAGTTGTCGCAGGCATATTACCAAAGCCAAGTCCAGCTCCATGAATTGCCTGAATGACGAAAATAACCCAAACAGCTGTAGATAACTCCACAAAACCATAGGCAAAACTCGCTAATGACAAAATAATTAAGCCTGTTGGAATAACGAGTTTAGGCCCTTTTTTATCGAGAATTTTTCCGCCGACATTCATAAATATTCCACTTAGCAGTGAGCTCGGTAAGAAAATTAAGCCGGTCATGACAATCCCGAGCATGAATGCCTCCTGGATCAAGTACGGGACAAGGAACAATGTTGAAAATAACCCAATTGAAGCAGCAGATGTGACTAAAATTGAATAGCGATAGGTTTTAATTTTAAATACTCGCAAGTCAAGAAGTGGCTGTTGCTGTCTCAATTCATGGCGAATGAACAGGGCAATAAAGATAATCCCTACTGCGAGCAATAGCCCATTAGTCAGATTAACTAATCCTTCGATTTCACGTCCTTGACCAAGAACATACAGTACAGGTCCAACACCAAGCGTGACCATTAAAAAACCGAGTCCATCGAATTTCAGTGACGGGTCTGATTCGGTTGGTTTTAAATATTTTGTTGAGAAGAATAAACTTAACAAAGCAAACGGAATATTAAATAAGAATAAATAAATCCAATTTAGATTTTCAGCAATTAAACCGCCGATTGTCGGTCCGATCGCCGGTGCAATCATCACCGAAATGCCGTATGTACCGACCGCAAATCCGCGTTCATTTTTAGGAAAGGCATTGAAAATCAGTGCCATCGCGTTCGGCAACATTAAGCCACCCGCAATTCCTTGAACGGAACGCGCGATAATAACCATGGTCAAAGTTTGTGACATAGCACCTAAAATCGAGCCCACAATGAACAGACACACACCAATAATATAGACCTTTTTACGACCAAAACGGTCACCTAAATAACCAGTTAACGGCATCGTCATACCCATCGCGATCATAAAGATGGTTAAGATCCAACTGACGCCGACTGCATCGGAATCAAAAATCTTCATAAATTCCGGCAAAACTGGATTCAACATACTATTGTTTAAAATAACCGTAAAGGTTCCGAACAGCACGGCTAATACAACTAGCCATTTATTCGACACGTTCGACATATTGGTATCTCCTTTGATTTTTCGTCTCACGAACTATTGTACTGTTTTACTAGGTTAATTGAAAGGTAATATGATCAGTTTATTGCTCATTTTTTAAGAAATAAATGAGTGACTGTAGTTCAACGGATAAATCAATGTGACGGACACGAACATCATCCGGGACAGACAACCGAGCAGGTGTGAAGTTCAAGATCCCTTCAATTCCTGTTTCGACCAATCGTTCGGTCACTTCTTCAGCTGCATGCATCGGAACAGTTAAAATTGCAACATTAATATTCGTACGACTGAGCTCCTTTTCAAGGTCATTCACACTGTAAATCGGCACACCTCCGATGGTTGTCCCAATTTTATCGTCATTTGTATCGAAGGCAATTTCGATTTTGGTGTTATTATTTTTAATAAAATTATAGTTAAGCAGTGCCGTTCCTAAATTCCCCACGCCAACCAAGGCGACGTGCGCAATTTCATCTTGGTCGAGTACTTTACGGAAAACATAAATCAAATGCTCTATGTCATAGCCATAGCCTTTACGCCCAAGCTCACCAAAATAAGAAAAATCTTTTCGAATAGTGGCAGAGTCGACTTTGACAGCATCACTCAGTTCCTTGGATGAAATACGTTGTTTCCCTTGTTGTTGCATGGAATTTAAGTGGCGGTAATATAACGGCAAGCGTTTGGCCGTTGCTTTTGGTATTTTTTGATCAACCATCGTTTAGGTATCTCCTTTATAAAAACGATTTAAAATCGTCATGCATTGCTTTATAGTAAGACTATAAGATAAACTAGGTCACGTTGAGGTGAATATCATGATCGTAATGCAATTAGATAATATCGGCAAATCGTTTGGTGCTGATACTATTTTATCGAAAATTAAATTAGAAGTACATCATCGTGACCGAATCGCAATCGTCGGCCGCAATGGAGCAGGAAAATCTACCATACTTCAAATTATGGCAGGCGAAGCATCATACGATGAAGGGGATATATATAAACCAAAAGACGTCTCGATTGGCTACTTAGCGCAGCACTCTGGACTCGATTCATCCGAAACGATTTGGAATGAAATGCTTTCAGTTTTCAGTGAAATCGTAAAGCTTGAGTCTGAATTACGCGAATTAGAGATGCAAATGGCTAATCCAGAGGGCTTTGACGATGATGAGTCCTATCAGCAATTATTGGCCACTTATGATCAAAAACAAAACGAATTCCAAGCTATGGGTGGCTTTGACTACGAAGCTGATATCAAGTCCATTTTACAAGGCTTGAATTTCGGGACTTTTGATTATCAAACACCGATTAATGACTTAAGTGGCGGACAAAAGACGCGGCTTGCGCTCGGTAAATTGTTACTCGCCAAGCCTGATGTCTTAATCTTAGACGAGCCGACGAACCATTTGGATATCAATACATTAAACTGGCTTGAAAACTATTTAAATAGTTATGAAGGTGCTGTCGTGATAGTCTCACACGACCGTTACTTCTTAGACCAGACTGTTAATGTGGTGTATGAAGTCGCGTTTCAATCATCTAAGCGATATAACGGGAATTATAGCTATTATTTACAAAAGCGACAAGAAGATTATGAGTTGCAACTCAAGCATTACGAGAAGCAACAAAGTGAAATTAAACGACTAGAAGATTTCGTCCAGCGTAATATTGCGCGAGATTCAACGAGTAAGCGTGCGCAAGCAAGACGGAAACAATTAGAGAAGATGGAGCGGATCGAACGGCCTGATTTAGACGATGCATCCGCTAAGTTTAGTTTCGATATCAAACAAAAGAGTGGAAACGACGTGCTTAAGGTCAATCAATTAGAAGCGCGTTACGGAGCAGTCGACGAACCGATTTTTCAAAATGTGACCTTTAATGTAAATCGTGGTGACCGCATTGCAATTGTTGGTCCGAATGGTGTCGGTAAAACAACATTATTAAAGGCTATTTTAAAACGAATGGAGTTTGTCGATGGTGTTATTCAAGTCGGGACTAACGTCGAATTCGGCTATTACGACCAGGAACAAACGACACTCAATCGTTCCAAAACGGCCTTAGATGAGTTATGGGATGATTACCCACTGATGAATGAGAAAGATGTTCGGACTGTACTCGGAAACTTCTTATTCACAGGTGAGGAAGTTTTAAAAACAGTCAGTATGCTAAGTGGCGGTGAAAAAGCGCGAGTATTATTAGCCAAACTCATGCTTCAACAAGCCAACGTACTCATTATGGACGAGCCGACGAACCACTTAGACTTGGATAGTAAAGAAGTACTGGAAGCGGCATTAGCTGATTTTCCTGGCACGATTATATTCGTCTCACACGATCGTTACTTCATCAATCGCATCGCAACACAAGTGCTCGAAATGAATCACGACGGTGTGAAAACGTATCTTGGTGATTATGATTACTATTTAGAGAAGAAACAAGAAGAAGCTGAAATCCAAGCCATGGAAGAAGTTAAACAGGAACAACAGTCATCTGTAAACACCACGAAATCACAATTCGAGCAAGATAAACAAGTTAAACGTGATCTTAGAAAGTTAGAACGTCGAATTGAAACGATTGAGTCATCCATTCAGGAACATGAACAAGTCATTGAAAATGAACAATCACGTATGAACGATCCAGATTTAGCTGGTGATTATTCAACTTTACAAGAGATCAATGATACCATCCAAGAAAATCAACAAGCTATTGATGACCTGATGGAAGAATGGGAAACACTGCAAGAACAATGGGACATGTACGAATCAAGTCATTAATTAAAACCCGTCCAATCAAGATGAAGTTTTGCTTCGTCTTAGATTGAACGGGTTTTATTTATCAACAGGCAATTTTCTTGATAAACTGGGTTTTCAACAGAGTTATGCACATTATCAACAACTTGTGGGCTATTTATCCACAGAATTATCCACTTGCTCACAGCCTGTTTTGTCCATCTTTAATAAAAAAATTCCACAGCTTGGTGTAAAAGCTGTGGAAGAATTATTCCATCATTAATCCTGGATTGGCATTAAGATCTAACCCTGCAAAATCACCTTGGTGATACTGAATCGAAGCAGCCGCTCCAATCATTGCTGCATTATCAGTGCATAAATAAAGCGGCGGAATATATAATTCAATGCCACTACCTTCGAATTTTTCCTGTAATCGTGCTCGCAGTGATTGATTGGCGGACACACCACCAGCAACAATTAATTGCTTCACATTATGTTCTAAGGCAGCTTGATACGTTTTGTTAACTAAGACATCAATGACGCTTGCTTGAAAGGATGCCGCAACATTTTCGCGATCAATTGGTTCATTCTTTTGGCGTTTCTGATGGAGTTTATTAATGACCGCTGTTTTCAAGCCACTAAAACTAAAATCATAAGACCCTTCTTCTAAATAAGAACGTGGAAACTGATAAGTATCCTCGCCTGATTGAGCAAGCTGATCAATTTGAGGTCCACCTGGATAAGGAAGTTCTAAGGCTTTTGCGACTTTATCATACGCTTCCCCTGCTGCATCATCACGTGTCTCACCAATCAATTGATAATCACCATGTTCATTCATATAAATTAGTTCAGTATGACCTCCAGAAACGACGAGGGATAAAAGCGGAAATTCAAATGGCTGCTGTAGTCGATTGGCATAAATATGGCCCGCAATATGGTGAACACCAATTAACGGCAAATCATGTGCATAAGCAACCGCTTTGGCCGCATTAACTCCGACTAATAATGCACCAACTAATCCTGGTCCTTGCGTGACAGCGACAGCATCTATATCATCAAATGTTACATCTGCTTCATCCATTGCTTGTTCAAGCACAGCAGTCATTTGTTCAATATGATGTCGAGAAGCCACTTCAGGCACTACCCCACCGAATTTCTGATGGATATCCATTTGTGTAGCCACAACATTTGATAATAACTCTGTTCCACCTTGAACAACTGCTGCCGCTGTCTCATCACAACTCGTTTCAATAGCTAATATGATTTCATTGTGTTCAGTCATTATAAGTTCACCCACATTACATAAGCATCTTCTTGATCTGGATAATAATTTTCACGTCGACCAACAATTTTTAAGCCAAACTTTTGATACATGTTTTGGGCAACATGATTTGATTGCCTGACTTCTAAAGACAATTCTTCTGCACCCGTTTGTCTGGCTAATTTAAGGACATGGCGAAATAATTTTTCCCCATATCTATGCCCTCGTTCACTCGGCAAAATAGCGATATTCGTTATTTGTGCTGTTTCTAAAACAATCCAAACTCCACAGTATCCAATGATCCGATCATCTTTCTCTAAAACAAGATAGTATGAAAAGCGATTTTTGACCAAATCAACTTCAAAGGCATCTCGTTTCCACGGTGAAGCAAACGACGCATGTTCTACAGCCATGACATCATCTAAATCTGTGACTTCCATTTTACGTACACGTACTTCTGACATGATTTATCGTTCCTTTTGGCGCTTTTCCAACCATTTCGATTCTGCCTCGACCATGCGATGATATTGCGGGGCCAGCGCATGAACAGATATTGGCTCTTCTGACATCGCTAAATAAGCAAGCATACTCGCTTTCGGATATTGCAAGACAGAATCAATCAACCGAACATTTTTTCCTAAAGTATCATAAATTTCATCTGTAAATTGATGACTTGTTGAACTCGTTATAATGACATCACGATTCATCTCTTTTAGAGTCTTTAACCAATCAGTCATCTCAACATTGCGGTCGAATTGAATAGTCTCAATTCCTGTATTAGTCCGTTCATATAAACCAGCATAGACATTCCCACGACGTGCATCAAAGAAAGGCGCGATGAGTTTATGTTGATCGGTCACTTGTGCTGCTAATACTTTCAAACTCGATAGGGCTACGATCGGGATATCGAGTGACCATGCTAAAGATTTTGCAGAAGACATTCCAATACGAAGACCTGTATACGAGCCAGGTCCTTCTGCAATAGCGATTAGCTGTAGATCCTTAGGTTTCAAGTCTGCTTGATTCATCACATAATCGACCGCTGGCATCACTTGAATCGAATGATTTCGTTTCATATTAATCGTAAGTTCTGCCGCCAATATGCCTTCTTTAAGTACAGCCACACTCATGGGCTGATTCGAGGTATCAATTGCTAGTACATTCATAATTTGATCTCCTCACATAGTCTTTCAAACCGATCACCATATGGTGTTAAAGTGATTAAACGTTTGTCATCACCTGTTTTTTCAATATAAATTCCTAAGCGCTCAGACGGTAAAAATTCTTCTATAAACTGTGACCATTCAATCACAGTCACGCCGTCAGCATCAAAATAATCATCAAATCCAATATCCTCTTCACTATCTTCTAATCGGTAAACATCCATATGAAACAAAGGTAAACGCCCTCGATACTGTTTCACGATTGTAAAGGTTGGGCTGTTTACAGTCCGTTTCACATCTAACCCTAACGCTAAGCCTTTTGTGAATGTCGTCTTACCAGCCCCTAAATCACCATCAAGGGTCAGAACATCATTAGCTTGTAGCCGTTGTCCAATTCGTTCTGCCAATTGTTTAGTCGACTCTTCCGATGACATTGTAAACTGAAACATTTTAACCACCTATTACTGATGCTCATATCCACTGGACGTGAGAAGATGAGCTTGATTATTTTGATACAGAAATACTTGAGGCGTAGATGAAGTCATCGAACTCACGGTTCCAATTCTTTTTACTGGAATGGAGTATGTATTACATAAATCTTCAAGCTTGTTCCATTCTTCGTTTGAACAAGTCCCGACTAATTCGAAGTCTTCGCCTGCTGTTAAAGCATATTTTAATTGCTTGTTTTTTGACAGATGCTGCATATCTGGATGAATCGGCAAAGCATCTGCTTCAATCGTGATATTAACCTGTGAAGCTTCTGCTAATTCATTTAATTCTGTCGCGATCCCATCACTTATATCGTTTAAAGCTAAACGAGTTAAGTTTTCGCTTACATATGTAAAGGCTAATCTTAGTTTTGGCTGTTTATGCTGATTCGCAAAGCGATTAGAATGACTAGGGTTCTTTTGTAATAAATCAAACCCATAACCAGCTTCACCCAAGTAACCAGTTGTAAACACGATATCCTTTGGTTTGGCATGCTGACGTAATCGCTTATATTGAGGTAATACAGATCCATATGCCGTAATTGAAATCATTAATTGGGACCCACCAGTCGTGTCACCACCAATTAAGTCCATATGTGCTTCTTTAGCCAACTCACCCATACCTTCATAAAGTAAAGTCATATCTTGAACTTGATAATGAGAAGGAACAGTTAAGCTAACCAAATAATAAAGTGGTCGACTACCCATAGCAATTAAGTCACTTATATTGGCTGCTAATACACGATACCCCACTTCATATAACGACATATAATCTAAAGAAAAATGAACATCTTCCACCATAGCATCTGTTACGATCACTAATTCATGACCAACAGGTGGCTTAATCACTGCACCATCATCACCAAACCCTTTAATAACAGAGGGTTGCCTATAAGACTTTGGTTTAATCGCTTGAAGCCATTCTCGCTCCTTCATACAAATCCCTCATTCGAATGATTATATACGTATCATAGCAAAAATCGCTCCATAAAGAAAATCTTTTCAGCTTTGATTAATCATAATATAAATGCGATAAAAGACATAAAAAAACCTTGCGATCAATGTCACAAGGTGTAAATGGTCTGAAATAAAATGGCGGTCCGGACGGGACTCGAACCCGCGACCTCCTGCGTGACAGGCAGGCATTCTAACCATCTGAACTACCGGACCATTTTATTGAAATTTAATTTGGTTGCGGGGGTAGGATTTGAACCTACGACCTCCGGGTTATGAGCCCGACGAGCTACCAGACTGCTCCACCCCGCGATATTGACTGTCAGCCTTCTAAAAAGACCTCAGCTTAAAATGAATAATTAATATTTTGCAGATCTTACATACATGAAATATTTCAAGCCCGGCGGCGTCCTACTCTCGCAGGGGAAGAACCCCAACTACCATCGGCGCTAGAGAGCTTAACTGCTGTGTTCGGCATGGGAACAGGTG
>NZ_JAUSTQ010000014.1 GCF_030812915.1 Alkalibacillus salilacus | reverse complement strand
GCCATCCCCACCTCATCGCGATAACACATAAATAATCAATGACAAGAGTTGAATTTCATTGCCATGTATTTTACACATAATTATGGACTTGACTCCATCGGGGTGGTATTCAAACTAAACTCGATGATATCGCACTTAGTCATCATGATATTTTTAACAGATTCGATTGGAACACCTAGACTAAATATATATTTTCATGTGTCACAGTGGTTATGTACTAGACTCGATGGTATTTCACTAGGTGTCGATGATATTGTACTCCAACTCGATGGTATTCTTGTTGAACTCGATGATACTGTACCTCAACTAGATGGAAACCGAACAATCAGGATGATATTCTACTCAAACTAGATGATATCTCCACAAAACTCGTTGGTAACACATCTTATCAAGTACGAGAGCGTACTTTTTCAATAGTATCCTGCCGGTAGATTGCCAGTTAAACAAGAAAAAGCCCTGCAAATGCAGGGCTTTCTCTTCCATTATTTGAATTGTGGATTAACGGGTTCTCCGTTTTCGAGTAGTCGGAAGTGGACTTTTGTCACGTCTTCATCAGAATAAACGTTGGATCCTGATTGTCCAATGACATCACCTTGGCTTACGTCAGCGCCTTCTTCTACTGAGACTTCTGAAAGACTTGCGTAGAATGTTGAGCGTTCTTCGTCGTGTTCAATCTCAATTGTTTGGCCGAGAAGTTCATCCTCTTCAACTGAGACGACGGTTCCGCTCAGAGCTGAAATAACGTCGAATGATTCATTGTTTTGAGATGTAATGTCAACGCCTTGGCTTTGGTAATACTGATTATTGTAAAAAATGAGCGCGTCTTCTTGTTCTTCTGCTGAAGCTTCTGTGTCGTAGAATGGTGTCATGATTTCTGCATCGTCACCAAGTAACACTGGCATGACAATATCTTCGGATTCTGCTACGACTGGTTCTGCCGTTTCATCGTCACCTTGTGCTTCCTGATTTTCTAAATCGTTTTGCTCGACACTCCAGTTGAACTCATCGTCTCGTTCAGCTTCGTCATTTCCGACAAATTGAAACGTGAGTACACCTGCTAAAACAACCGCGACGAGCGTGACGTACAAGGTCGGGTAAAACCAGCGTTGACGTGTGAGTTTCTTCCACTTCGACTCACGGAACATGTTTCTTTCCTTCATTTTCATCACCTCAGCAACCATTCTGACCGGAAAAGGTGATGAATATACCTGTTAAATGAAAAATTTTCTATTTTGTGGCGACAAATGTTTGTAACGGTTCAACAGAAACACCCTGATAGTAATGATGAACAATTTCTTTATAGGTGGAGCCTTCTTTTGCCATCCCGTTCGCACCGTATTGACTCATGCCAACACCGTGGCCGTATCCATTTGTTTTAAAGATGATATGCTCAGCTGTTGTTTCAACTTCAAAGTCGTTTGATCGTAAACCTAGTTGTTCTCGCACTTCACGACCTGAAAATGTTTCGTCATTAATCGTTACGGTATCCACTCGACCACTTTCTGTACGAGTGAGATCCGATATATTTACCATGGATTCTTGTAAACCTAAATTTTGAGCAACTTCGGCGTAAGTAAATATAGCTTGATCATTAAACACAGGTGAAGCTTCATCCCATGGACTTGAAACACTCTTTAAATAGGGAATTTCATTTTGCCAGTAATCTTCGGCATTTTCGGTAAAGCCATTGCTCGTCGAAAAGAAAGCAGCAGTAATGGGTTCGCCGTCATAAGTGATAATTTCGCCTTCTGTTGCTTGAACGGCTGATTCTATTTTTTGCATGTGGTCTGAGTAATCGACGCCCCACATGTCGCGTAATTCATTTTCAGAATGGAAGACTTGATCATCGACTGTATCTTTAACATGAAAAGCTTGGTCGGATTCAGTATGTGCCATTTTATTGGCAATATAAGTCCTCGCAGCTAGCGCTTGAGCTTTCAAAGCTTCCATTTCGAACTCAGCAGGAATTTCTGAAGCCACCACTTGTGTTACATATTGATCAAGTGGTAACTCATCGATTTGTTCTGATTCGGTACGTTTAATTTTGACAGTAACGCTTTCTCCGTTGGCTTGTGTTTGTTCATTAGTGTCGTTTGACGGCGGTGCGGCTTCGGTCGGCGTATCATGAAAAGGTAACACAATCATCGTCGGAATCATTACAATGACAGCAACTAGGATCATAGCAATCATCATGCTTTGTTTTTGCAACCATATAACCTCCTTTAATTACGGGCTCTATCATTAGCCTATTCAATTACGGAAGTTACTAGAACATAAAAAAAAGAAGGACTCACGTGAGCCCCTCTTTAATCAACCGAATAAATTATAATAGATTAGTTCGACTGTACCATAGAATCTTCACTCATAACGAATGGATCATTTACTCGCTCAATGTCAGCACCTAATCCTTGTAGTTTTTCAACGAATTCAACATAACCACGGTCAAGATGTTGAAGTTCAGTCACCGTCGTATGACCGTCTGCAATTAATCCAGCAAGTATAAGAGATGCTGCTGCACGAAGGTCCGTAGCTGAAACTTCGGCTCCTTGTAATTGGGTTGGGCCATCCACAATCGCGCTACGTCCTTCAATTTTTGCATTGCCACTCATTCGTCTAAATTCATCAACATGCATGAAACGATTTTCGAAGACTGTTTCTGAAATAACACTCGTACCATGCGCACGCATTGTTAACGTCATGAGTTGTGCTTGCAAATCTGTTGGAAAGCCTGGATAAGGCAATGTCTTAATATCAATTGGTTTTAATAAATCCGTACCGATCACACGTACTGAGTTATCAAACTCTTCAATTTGAACGCCCATTTCTTTCATTTTCGCAATTAAAGAACGTAAATGAGCTGGAATCGCGCCTTCAACGATGATATCGCCATTTGTAATAGCACCAGCAACCATAAAGGTACCTGCTTCAATACGGTCAGGAATGATGTTGTGTGTTACGCCTTTTAACGTTTCAACACCTTCAATCTTAATCGTCTCTGTACCTGCACCAATCACTTTACCGCCCATTTTATTAATGAAATTAGCGAGATCTACAATTTCTGGTTCGCGTGCACAGTTTTCCATGACAGTCGTTCCTTCAGCTAAGGCTGCTGCCATCATAAGATTTTCTGTAGCACCGACGCTTGGAAAATCTAAATAAATACGAGCGCCTTGCAAGCGATCTGATGCGAATGCTTCCACATAACCATTGCCAACTTCAACCTTAGCACCCATTGCTTCAAGGCCTTTTAAGTGTTGGTCAATCGGTCGAGAACCAATCGCGCAACCACCAGGCATTGCGACTTTTGCATGCCCGTAACGTGCTAGTAAAGGTCCTAAAACAAGGACTGAAGCCCGCATCTTTCTAACATATTCAAACGGTGTAACCGTCTTAAGTTCTTGTTCAGCATCAATATATAATGTACGATCATCACGTTTTACATCAACGTCCATGTATCGTAAAACTTCACCAATTGTATCTACATCCGCTAAAGGGGGAACATCTTCAAGTACTGTTTTCCCTTCACTTGCCATTATACTTGCTGTAATTACAGGTAATACTGCGTTTTTAGCACCTTCTACTTTAACTGTGCCATTTAAACGATTACCTCCAGATACGATGATTTTATCCAATATCTTTCCCTCCGTGTCGATAGTCCGTATATTATTTAATATTCAATTACGAGGATTGGTGTGCCGATTGTGACTGTATTTTTTCGGTCGCCCTCTTCGCGAATTGCTAACTGAATATTAATATGCTCTTGTTCATGTGGAATACGTTGTTGTAAGTTAGGCGAGTATCCACTGATCACACTCAATAATTCTTCTTCTATTTGCGTTTTTAAATCTACTTCAAAATCTTCTATAACTTTTTCTAAAAACAAATTCTTATCGATTTTACTATCAAATGTTGATTGAAAGAAAGTGAAATGAGTCCCATTTTCAAGAAATTTTGATAAATTTCTTGATTCCAACAATTGTTGTACATCTTCATGAATTTCTTGATTCCATTTTGATGTATTGACTTGATAGATTAATTGACTTCGGTTAGGTGTTATCTCAACTACGGATAACGATTCGTCAATTATAGAACGTTTATGGTGGTCATTACCCTGGATTTGAGCATTTAAGACATTTTTATACGAATCTAGTTCTTTTTCACTAGAAACCAACTTCATTGTTAAGCCAAAAGTTGTTTCGTCAGCTTCCCAACTTGTTACATAGTTTGATAGATTTGATACATCAAGTTGAGCTTCAGAATAACCTTCCGTTGGCGTTGTCATTAATACAAATGTCAGCAATACTAAAATAAATCGCATGGACAATTCCCCCTTTTATCTTAAGGGTTGTCCATGCTGCTCCTTTTTAAACGTTAATATTATAGTAAATATGGTAAACGTTGTGACCAATTAATGAAGTCTAAAAAGAAGTTGCTAACTGTAGTACCTAATGCGATTGATAATAAAATCCATAATAATTTGCTTTCGATTTCCTTGTTCTTTTTAAATAATGCTTGGATATTGATCGCTTCAAGTGCTTTCCAAGCGAATATGATAAAAATAATGTGTGAAGTGATGCCAATTAACGCATCTATACCTTGCTCCATTAACATTATAACACCTCTTCAAGTTTTTTCGTAGGTAATATTCGACATTTCTATGTATTTCCCGGGAAATTTCAATCGAGTATTCCTATTAAATAGCATACAATGTCATATTTTCTCATATTTTGATGCGTTTGGCTAGTGTTGTGGATCGTTCTATTTAAAATGAACACACGGCTGTTATTGAACATTTTGCTCACCTTATTTACCAGTTCAACTCGATTGTTAAATAATCCTATAAGATTGTTAGACAATCCCACTAGTTTGTTAAACATTCTTATTAGATTGTTTAACATTACATATAAACTGTTTAACAATTCGTCCGGATTGTTAAACAGTTTCACTGATGTACGGGTATAAAAAAGATCTGACCATCTGGGTCAGATCTTTTTTATTGATCGGCGATGTCTATTCGGTTAATCGCACGGTTAAGCGCTAGTTTCGCACGGTTGAAGTCAACTTCATCTGATTTAGTTACGTTTAATCGTTGTTCTGCACGTTGTTTGGCAGATTTAGCACGATCAACATCAATTTCAGAAGGTTTTTCAGCCGCTTGCGCTAAGATCGTCACTTTATCAGGGCGGACTTCTAAGAAGCCTCCGCTCACTGCTACAAGGTCAGTATTGCCTTCTTTTTTTAGTCGAACTGCACTAATGGTTAGAGGAGCAACTAATGGAATGTGACCTGGTAAAATACCAAGCTCGCCACTTTCTGCTCTAACACTTACCATATCATATGAATCTTCTAGTACAGGGCCGTCAGGAGTGACAACACTCACAGTTAGTGTTTTCAATCTTACCCCTCCTTGGGCTCGAATTAAGCGGCAACTAAATGCCGCTTAAAGTCCCATTATTGTTCCATGTTGTTTGCTTTTTCGACAACGTCTTCAATACGTCCAACTAAACGGAACGCATCTTCTGGTAAGTCGTCATATTTACCGTCAAGGATTTCTTGGAATCCTTTAACTGTTTCTTCAACTGGTACATAAGAACCTGGTTGACCTGTAAACTGCTCGGCAACGTGGAAGTTCTGTGATAAGAAGAACTGAATACGACGTGCACGAGATACGACTTGTTTGTCTTCATCAGAAAGCTCATCCATACCTAGGATAGCGATGATATCTTGTAGTTCTTTATAACGTTGTAGTGTCTTTTGCACTTCACGCGCTACGTTATAATGTTCTTCACCAACAATATTCGGGTCAAGCGCACGTGATGTTGAAGAAAGTGGATCCACCGCTGGGTAGATACCTTGCTCTGTCAACTTACGCTCTAAGTTTGTTGTCGCGTCTAAGTGTGCGAAAGTTGTTGCTGGTGCTGGGTCTGTATAGTCGTCGGCTGGAACGTATACAGCTTGGATCGATGTGATCGAACCAGTCTTCGTTGATGTAATTCGCTCCTGCAACTGACCCATCTCTGTTGATAGAGTTGGCTGATAACCAACGGCTGATGGCATACGGCCAAGTAATGCTGATACTTCTGTACCCGCCTGTGTAAAACGGAAAATGTTGTCGATGAATAGTAGAACGTCTTGTCCTTGTTCATCACGGAAGTATTCAGCCATTGTTAGACCTGTAAGTGCTACACGCATACGTGCTCCAGGTGGTTCGTTCATCTGACCAAAAACCATGGCTGTCTGCTTGATAACACCTGAGTCACTCATTTCATAGTAAAGGTCGTTACCTTCACGTGTACGTTCACCAACTCCGGCGAAAACTGAAATACCACTGTGCTCTTGGGCGATGTTGTTGATTAATTCCTGGATTAGGACGGTTTTACCTACTCCGGCACCACCGAATAGACCAACTTTACCACCCTTAATATAAGGAGCAAGTAAGTCTACAACTTTAATACCTGTTTCAAGAATTTGTGTCTCCGTCGCTAACTCATCAAATGATGGTGCTTGACGGTGAATGGAATCATGACGGTTTTCTTTAGAAACAGGCTCTTCTAAGTCAATGTGTTCACCTGTTACGTTAAACACACGACCTAGTGTCGCTTCACCTACAGGTACGCTAATTGCTGAACCTGTGTTCTCAACTGCAGTACCACGAACTAAACCATCTGTTGAGTCCATTGCAATTGTACGAACTGCATCATCACCAAGGTGTAGGGCTACTTCTAATGTTAAATCTTTTTCGCCTTCACCTTTGACGATTAGGGCGTTATAAATTTCAGGTAGTTCACCGTTATCGAACTTAACGTCGACGACCGGGCCTAGTACCTGTGTTATACGTCCGTTACTCATCCTTTTCCCTCCTAACTGCTCATATACAAAAACGATCTATTCTTGTGCTGCTGCACCACTAACAATTTCTGAGATTTCTTGTGTGATGGCTGCTTGTCTTGCACGGTTATAGGATAACGTGAGTTCATCAATGATCTCTTCTGCGTTATCAGTTGCATTACGCATAGCGGTCATCCGAGACGCGTGCTCACTTGCCTTACCATCTAATAAGGCGCCATACACAAGGCTTTCAGCATATTGTGGCAATAAGACTTCTAATATTTGTTCTTGATCTGGTTCATACTCGTACATGCTCGTCTGTGACTCACCAGCTTCGATATCAGTCAATGGCAATACTTTCGTTTCTGTTACCTCTTGACTAATCGCACTAATGAAGTGGTTATAGATTAAGTTCAACTCATCTATTTCTTCATCAGCGAATAGACCCACGGCATAATTCGCAATTTCTTTGATCTCTGCGAATGTCGGTTGATCTGGTAAGCCTGTGACTTCGTGTGCGATTGGATGATCAAGTTTTCTACAAAAATCACGCGCAACTTTACCAATTGGAATAATCGTGTATTCGTCTTTTGACTGATGGCGCTCTTGAATCGCTTCATTCAGTTTACGTAATACGTTTGTGTTATATGGTCCAGCTAAACCACGGTCTGAAGCAATCACAATATAACCCGTTTTCTTAATCGGTCTTGAGGTTAACATGGGATGGCTGACTTCAATATTACCTGAAGCAATGCTTGAGACGACTTCCTGAATTTTTTCCATGTATGGAACGAAATTTTTCGCATTTTCTTCAGCTTTTCTTAACTTAGAAGTTGAAACCATTTCCATTGCTTGGGTAATTTGCTTCGTTTTCTTGGTTGAGCCTATGCGTGTTTTTATTTCTCGTAACGATGCCACAACGTCTCACCACCTTTATTTAGAGACTTGCTCCTTATTATTTAGATACGACAAATGTGTCCTTAAAGTCGCTAATAACTTTGTCGAACGCATCTTTATCTGGCAATTGACCTGTTTCACGGATATGGCTTAGGACTTCTTGACCATGTTGTTTCATGTAAGCATGAAGTTCTTCTTCAAAACGAACAACATCCTCAACTGGAATGCTATCTAAGAATCCGTTAACTAGGGCATAAATAATCGCAACTTGGTATTCAACACGTTGTGGTTTGTTAAGTCCTTGTTTAAGGATTTCAACTGTACGCTGACCACGATCTAGCTTCGCTTGTGTCGCTTTATCAAGATCAGAACCGAACTGTGCGAATGACTCAAGCTCACGGAATGACGCTAAGTCAAGACGTAGTGTACCTGCAACCTTCTTCATCGCTTTGATCTGTGCAGAACCACCAACACGGGATACGGATAGACCAGGGTTGATCGCTGGACGTACACCGGAGTGGAATAAGTCAGACTGTAAGAAGATTTGTCCGTCTGTAATGGAGATGACGTTTGTCGGAATGTATGCACCAATGTCACCTGCTTGTGTTTCAACGAATGGTAGGGCCGTAATCGAACCGCCACCTTTTTCATCACTTAACTTCGCTGCACGCTCAAGTAGACGAGAGTGAAGGAAGAAAACGTCACCTGGGAATGCTTCACGTCCTGGTGGGCGACGTAGTAATAGTGAAAGTTCACGGTAAGCTGCCGCTTGCTTCGTTAAGTCATCATAAACGATTAGGACATGTTTACCGTTGTACATGAACTCTTCTCCCATTGATACACCAGCATATGGCGCTAGGTATAGAAGTGGAGCTGGTTCTGATGCACCCGCATTGACAACGATTGTGTAGTCTAATGCGCCGTTTTGACGGAATGTTTCGACAACACCACTAACGGTTGAGTCTTTCTGTCCAATCGCAACGTAAATACAGATTACGTCTTCGTCTTTTTGGTTTAAGATTGTGTCCACGGCAACAGATGTTTTACCTGTTTGGCGGTCACCAATGATTAGCTCACGCTGACCACGACCAATCGGTACCATGGAGTCGATAACTTTAATACCTGTTTGTAATGGTTCTTCAACTGATTGACGGTCCATTACGCCAGGTGCTTTTGATTCAATTGGACGAGTTTTCGTTGTTTCAATTGGGCCATTACCATCGACAGGTTGACCAAGTGAGTTAACAACACGTCCGATTAGATCTTCACCTACTGGAACTTGCATAATACGTCCTGTACGGCGAACTTCGTCTCCTTCACGAATTTCTGTGAATGGACCTAGGATGACGATACCAACGTTGTTCTCTTCAAGGTTCTGAGCCATACCCATAACACCGTTAGAGAATTCAACTAGTTCACCAGACATAACGTTGTCAAGACCGTGGGCACGAGCGATACCGTCACCAATCTCGATAACTGTGCCGACATCATTGACTTCTATATCTGAATCATAATTTTCAATTTGCTGCTTGATCAGCGCACTGATTTCTTCAGCTTTGATGCTCATCCATTTCACCCCTATCTTTACTTGTTTGCAGATACAACGCTCTGCTCAATGCGTTGAAGTTTACGAGCAACTGTACCGTCGTAGATTTGATTTCCGACACGTACTTTTAAGCCGCCGATAATACTCTCATCGACAATATTACGGATGCGAAGGGTGTTTTTGTTTAACTTTTTCGCAAACGTTTCTCGGATTCGCTCTTGTTCTTCGTCTGATAGCGCATGAACAGAATAAACTACCGCCTCTGCAATGCCTTCTGCTTCATTCTTCATTTCCACAAAAGACGCAATAATATCACTAATTTCGCTAATTCGACCTTTATCAATTAAAATGAACAAGAAGTTTTTAACCGCTTGAGATGCATCTTTAAATACATCATTCACAAATTGTTTCTGGTCGTCTTTAGATATACGTGGATTATCAAAAAAAGCTAATAACGTTTCATCATGTTCGAAAACATAACGAACGGATGCTAATTCTTCTTCTAATTGAGGTAAGTTAGTCTGTTCTTTTCCTAATTCAAACAAAGCAACGGCATAACGATTTGCTACTGCTGATTGGCTCATTTGTCCTCGCCTACTTGTTCTAAGTATTCGTTAATCAGCTTTTGTTGTTCATCCACCGTTAATTCTTTTTCAATAACTTTGCTTGCGATTTGAACAGATAATGTACCAACTTGCTCTTGTAATGCTTGAACAGCACGCTCTTTCTCTTGTTCGATTTCTTGGCGTGCATTATCTTTAATGCGTTGTGCTTCATCTTTTGCTTCAGCAATCATCGTCTGTTGTTCAGACTTTGCTGTTTCTTTCGCGTCTTCGATGATTTTCTGCGCGTTTTGACGTGTGCCTTGTAGCTCGTCTTGCGCTTCGTTCATGAGACGCTCAGCTTCTTGTCTATTTTTCTCTGCAGTATCGATCTCGTTTGCGACATGTTCTTCACGTTCTTGCATGACGTTCATTAATGGGCGCCAAGCAAACTTCGTGATCAATGCTAAAAGGATGATGAACATAACAAACTGGATGATCATACTACCAGGGTTAAATCCCATTTCTGCGTTTAAAATAAACAAACGTGGGTCTAGCACAGCCTTCACTCCTTTCGCCTAATCATTCATTTAAGGCTTAAAAGGAAAAACGTCTCCAACCGCAATTATGCGAAAGTTCGGTTTCCTTTTAGTCATCTTGTTACAACCTAACATAAAGGAATGGCGAAGCTTCAAAGATCACTTCGCCATTATGTCAACGTCATGCAATAAAGACTTATTACATAACCATGAATGCAATAACTACGGCAATGATCGGTACCGCTTCTACTAGGGCAACACCGATAAACATTGTTGTTTGTAAGGCACCACGTAATTCTGGTTGACGTGAAATACCCTCTACTGTACGACTTACGATTAAACCGTTACCTACACCAGCACCAAGTGCCGCTAAACCTACTGCAATTGCAGCTGCTAATGCTCCTGACATTGAAAATTCCTCCTCTTGGATATTAAAAAGTTAGTATTATTTTATAATGTTAATGGTCTTCGCTCACTTTGTGAGACATATATACCATCGTTAACATCACGAAAATAAATGCTTGGATACCACTAATGAATAGTTTGAATCCTTGCCATAATAAGGCTGGTACAACACCAGCGACTGTTTCCATAGCACCTGTCGCCATAAAGCCGACAAGTAGTGTTAATAATACCTCACCTGCATAGATGTTACCGTAAAGACGCATACCTAGCGTCAACGTGTTCGCGAACTCTTCAATAATTTTTAGTGGGAACAAAATCGGAATTGGTGAGAAGAATTCCTTAATGTAACCTTTTGTCCCTTTCAGTCTAACCCCATAATAATGCGTTAGTGCCACAACCATAACGGCTAGTGTCAATGTAACGCCTGGGTCAGCTGTTGGTGATTTCCACCAGAGTTCGCCATCGTAAACAACCATGAACATAATACCAAGAATGTTGGCGATAAATATGTACATGAGAAGCGTTAAGCCTAATGGAAGGAATCGTCTACCCGTCTTCCAATCCATAGTACTCGAGATCATGCCTTTCACGAAATCGACAATCCATTCCATGAAGTTCTGGAATCCCGTCGGCTTACGTTGTAAGTTGCGACTACCGATGACTGCTATAATGAAGACGATAAGAGACGCAACAAATGTCATGATAATGTTTGACAAGTTGAAATCCAGCCAACCGATTCCAAAGACATTTTCGATTGTAGGAGAACCGTGATCCACATCATTCACCCCTTTTCGTAGTGGTAGTCTCTTTGTGATGGAATATAAAATCTATCATAATGACAAAATAAGGTGTCATTAAACCTATAATTCCTGCGAGTAAATTGAAATGTTCGGGGAATCGCATAATGACAACGACCACTAGAATGGCCGCAGCAAAACGTGATAATGTCCCGAAAGACTTCGCTGTTTGGTTGTTCGCCGCCTTTTCACCAATCACATCGACACGCTTTTGCAATAAAAAGAGATTGAATAATCCTATTACTAGTCCTAATATTAATCCTGCAAAAACTGTTTCATAGTCTGTAAAACCCCAGCCGGCAACTGAAATCGCTAACGTGTAAAGCATCCAACTTCGTTGACGGTTTGCCATAGTGGCGTAATCTGTCATGATGTGTCGTCTCCTAAATACTGATTAGCTAGCTTGATCGTGCCGTAGACACCTGCGGCTAAGCCAATGAACAACCCGATAATTAAAAAAAGAGGGCTTGTCTGAGTGACGCTATCAAGCCATCGCCCCGCAAAGATCCCCACGATGGTTGATCCGGACAAATGACTGAGAATAACAGTTGTGATGGCCATCCCTTTCACAGGGTACTTCATAAGCGTAACCTACCAATCACATAAAATCAGACAACGATATGTTGAATTAGACCAGTTCATATCAGACGAGTTAGCTAACATTCGTTAGCATTTTTCGTCTTTAAGCCTAATCATTCCACACTAGATTAGCATACAATAGCACCCTTTATAAGTCAATTGATATTATGACGAAATTAGTTCGTTTTTTTGACATTCTTGTGACTTATGGTCGATGAAATTCTATGCTTTGATCAAAGGTTTGTTCGCCATCATTTGCTTGGACCATGACATAGTACAAACCGCTCGACCACTGGGATATATCGACTTTTTCTTCATGTTTTCCTGATGACACATCTGGCTGTTTTGTAATGGTTTGGACATGATTAAACGATGCGTCATAGACGTCTATTGAAAGGGCTTTCAAAGAATCAGCTACATAATAGGTTAACATGGCTTCATCTTCAGCGAAAGGTTCGACAGCTATTTCGGCATTAATCCGAGGATAATCTGCAGCTTGACCGACAATTAAATAGGGTAAATTGACGCTCTCACTATCCAATTCTAATGAAAGATAACCTTCATGAACACCCTTCTTCTTGAATTTTTTGTGAAAATGCGCTTGAATCGGAAAAGTTTTTTCTGAATGAGCTGGAATTGTTTCTGAAAGTGGTAGTTCCCAATTGATGTGCTCATGACGTTTTGGAATATTCCAAGAGATATCTAGTGGTTCTTCACCCGTATTATGAACGGTGATAGACTGCGTTTTTGATGGCTGATCAGCTTGATGATAACCAAATTGGAGCTTATTAGACTCGATGTAATAAGTTGAATCAAACAACGATTGGACATCTAACCACCCACTCCCTGCTTCACTAGGACGACTATCTTGGTTAAATGGGGTCGCATGTGATAGCAATTGTTGTTTTAATTCTTCTGGCGTTGCGTTCGGCTGATTCTGTTTCAAAAGGGCTAATACGCCTGTCACATACGGAGCAGCCATGCTTGTCCCTTGAAAATTGGCGTACCCACCTGGAATAGTGCTCATAACATTAACACCAGGTGCTAATAGATCTGGTTTAATCGTCCAATCACTTGTCACAGGTCCACGTGCGCTAAATTCAGCAATTCCATCTTCAATAGGTTGTGTTGATGTTTCAATCCATGTTTCATGCTTGCGAAGTCGGTCTGCTTCTTCTTGCGTGATGACAATGACTGGCATTGTGGTTGGGGTCGCCGTCCAATCATTCGGATCCTCATTCGTTACAATCATTAACGCTTCTGCTTCAGTCTTAATCGCTTCAGTGATGAGTTTAGTATAAGATTTATCTTTTTTGTTTGCCATTAAAATTTTTCCCTGTAGATTAGTAGTGCCGTTTGTTTCCATTTTATATTGATAAGGAAAGCGCTCTTCTATCGGCCACGGCCCACTTTGCGGCATTTGTCTAACTGGTATGGATTTACCATCAAAGACTTCGATGGTCGCTTGTGATTGATCAGTATAACCCGCACCAACTGTGATTGCTTTTTGAGCAGTAGCGGGTGTCGAAACAGTCCAATCCTCCGGTCCACTATTACCTGATGCAACGACGATTAGATGACCTAAATCAAATGCTTGATTAACAGCTTTTGAAAGAGGGGTATCAGGTGAATTGATGTTCGTTCCAAGTGATAAGTTAATAATATTCATGTCATCTTTCACTGCTTGTTCAAGAGCTGCTAAGACATGAGCCGAGGTTCCAACGCCACCTGGCCCGAGCGCCCGATAACCATAAATTGAAGCATTAGGCGCAACCCCCTCCATATCTCCATTAGCCGCAATGATCCCCGCTACATGTGTCCCATGATTCGTTGGCATGCCGTCTTTCGTCGTTGATTCCATTGGGTCCTCGTCAAAATCAATAACATCAAAGCCACCTTGATACTGGGCACTTAAATCAGGGTGAGTATAATCAATCCCTGTGTCGATCACTCCGACTTTAATGCCTTCTCCAGTCGCATCAGTCGATTCAACTTGGTAATTAGGAAGATCATCGGGGAGTGATGAGGACTGATTTTGAATAGCAGGCGATTCATAGGATTGCGCGCGATCATAATCATTCACCCATGTCTCTTGATGTAGGTCTTTAATATCGTCCTGTGCTCCTTTAATCGCTACTGCTTGTAACAATGTATCGTATGTATAAAGTACCTCAAGAAAAGGATAATCTCGCTTAATCTTCTCGGCTATTTGATCGGGGTCACCGTCTATTTCGACAATCCATGTCATGTCTTCAGCTAAAACAGTTGATGTTGTCATAATGATTGTTAATGTAAGAGCAAATAAAAAACGCATACGACCACTCCTTCGCTTGTTAGGGTTAGCGAAAGGTGATGGGGTTATGCGCAAACTTAAATTGGGAAATGCGTTTTTTAGTAAAATATATTGGGGCCACAATTCATGTTATTTAACAATCGCCGCACATTGTTTCATAATTTTGTGGGATTGTGAAATAATTCCGGCAGAATATTTAACAATGTTGAGCGTTTGTTTAACAATCGTGCGAGAATGTAAAAAACGACAGCACATGGCTGTCGTTTTGTCTTTATTTCGTTCCAAACAAGCGATCTCCAGCGTCGCCTAGGCCTGGAATAATGTAACCTTTTTCATTGAGTTTTTCGTCTAAGCCAGCGACATAAATATCAATATCAGGATGTGCTTCCTGTACGGCTTCAACCCCTTCAGGCGCTGCGATTAAGCACATTAAACGAATATGCGTCGCACCACGTTTCTTAAGAGAATGAATGGCTTCAATCGCTGAACCACCTGTTGCTAGCATTGGGTCTGTCACAATCAGTTCACGTTCATGAATATCAGATGGTAACTTAATATAATATTCAACTGGTTTAAGTGTCTCGGGATCACGGTATAAGCCGACGTGGCCAATTTTAGCGGCTGGGATTAAATCAACAATGCCATCGACCATGCCTAAGCCAGCTCGGAGGATTGGGATAATGCCCACTTTTTTACCAGCTAAGACGTTCGATTTTGCGGTGGCGACAGGGGTTTCAACTTCAACTTCTTCGAGAGGCAATTCGCGTGTAATTTCAAACATCATCAGTGCGGAAACTTCATCGACAAGCTCACGAAAAGCTTTTGTGCCCGTCTCTTTATCACGGATGAAAGTTATCTTATGCTGAATCAATGGATGGTCAAATACGTAAACTTTACCCAAAACAAACAACTCCTTTAAACAATATCTCTTGAATTTTACCTAAAACTGTCGATAGATGCAACGTTCACACAGAAAAAAGTGGCGAGAATCACTCACCACTTTTAGTTTATGAATACATTGGAAAACGATCAGCTAGTTTTTGAACGCGAGCTTTCGCTTCTTCTAATTTTGTTTCATCTTCATGATTATTTAGCGTAAACGCGATAATCGATGCAATCTCATCCATTTCTTCTTCGCCAAATCCACGTGTTGTGACAGCTGCTGTTCCAATACGAACACCACTTGTGACAAACGGACTTTCTGGGTCAAATGGAATCGTGTTCTTATTCGTTGTGACGCCGATTTCATCAAGCGCTGCTTCAGCAACTTTTCCAGTTAAGTTAAGTGGGCGAACATCTAGTAATAGCAGATGGTTATCTGTGCCGTCAGAAACCAAACGAATACCTTCTTGTTTCAAGGCTTCACCAAGGCGTTTCGCATTGTTAATAATTTGCTTAGAGTAGTCTTTAAAAGATGGATCGAGCGCTTCTTTAAAGGCTACCCCTTTCGCTGCAATAATATGCATAAGTGGTCCACCTTGCATACCAGGGAACACATTACTATCAATCTTCTTCTTGAAATCTTCTTGACATAAAATTAAGCCACCACGAGGGCCGCGTAATGTTTTATGCGTCGTTGATGTCACAAAGTGAGCATGCGGAACTGGGCTTGGATGTAGGCCAGCAGCAACTAAGCCAGCAATATGGGCCATGTCGACGAGTAAGTAGGCACCGACTTCATCAGCGATTTCACGGAACTTTTTGAAGTCAATTTGGCGTGGATAAGCTGAAGCACCTGCGACAATCATCTTCGGTTCAACTTCTTTCGCCTTTTCTAACAGTGCGTCATAGTCGATCGTTTCACTATCTTCATCGACGCCATAATCGACGACATTATACAGTTTACCACTGAAGTTAACAGGACTTCCGTGCGTGAGGTGCCCACCGTGATTTAAATTCATGCCTAGAATCGTATCGCCTGGTTTTAGCGCGGCAAAATAGACGGCCATATTCGCCTGAGCACCGGAATGTGGCTGGACGTTGGCGTGATCAGCACCGAATAATTCTTTAGCACGGTCGCGCGCTAGGTCTTCTGCGATATCCACGTATTCACAGCCACCGTAATAACGGCGATGTGGATAGCCTTCTGCATATTTGTTGGTTAAAACAGAGCCTGCTGCTTCCATTACCGCTTCAGAGACAAAGTTTTCGGACGCAATTAATTCAATTTTGTCGTGTTGACGGTTTTTCTCCTGGTTAATCGCTTTAAGCATGTCTGGGTCTACTTCGTTTAACTGATTGTGTAAATGTGTCATGAGTAAAGCCTCCTTATGTATATAATGTCAGCAACTGAGTGCTGACATAGATTACGCGTGATAAATCGCACGTTCACCGCCGATTAATTTCGGCCGTGTATAAGCGTACGTCACATGGGCGTCGCCAAGCGTTTTAATAGGAAATCTAATCGGGACAGCGACGGGTTTCAAATGCATTCCGATCAAAGTGTCACCGATGTCCATGCCTAGGTCGGCTTGGATCGATTCGATTAAAACAGGCTCGTCCATATGATGGTAAGCATAAGTAGCCATGGAGCCTCCTGCCTTCGCATGAGGGACGGCACTTACTTCGGGAATCCCAAGCGTTTGTTGTAGCGATCGTTCTAATACGATCGCACGGTTTAGGTGCTCACAACATTGAAAAACAATATGAACGCCCGTATCTTGTTGAAACGCTTTCAGTTCTTTGAACAAAATTTCAGCGAAGTCTGAGCTTCCAGCTGAACCGATTGCTTCACCTTTAATTTCACTGGTCGAACAACCGATAATCATGATCTTGCCAGGTCTAACTGTATAGGATTGTCGCCATTCATCCATCACAGATTTTACGTCGGATTTAAACGTCTCTAATGTCATGCGAATCCCTCCTCACCTGAGCACTCTTCTACTTCAAAGTATAACAAAAAATTCTGAATAGGTATATGTTTTTTATTCGACTATGTTAGCCATTCATTTATTAGATTTTTGCTTGAATTTATGAGATAACTTCGTGTTGTTATTTCATAAATGAGCTTATTTATTTAAATACTTCAGCGAGTTGGCTTGGATTTTTGAAGTTATCTCATTATTGGGTGGGTTTATCTCATAATTCAACCTAGTTATTTCAAAAATTAGCGGATTAATTTAATAAGTTCAGAGGACAAAAAATCGAGGCACTCATCAGAGCGCCTCGATTTCTCATCCATTATTGGTTTTCGTATGCCATCATTTTTTCAACACGATTCGCATGACGACCGCCTTCATAGGATTCTGATAAGAACGTGGTCACGATCTCGCGTGCTAGGCCTGGGCCAATGACGCGCTCGCCCATCGCAAGAATATTGGCGTCATTATGTTGACGGGTTGCTTTTGCGCTAAAGACGTCGTGGACAAGGGCACAACGCGCACCTTTTACTTTATTTGCTGAAATGGACATGCCAATGCCTGTCCCGCAAATGACGATGCCGTAATCGAATTCGCCACTTGCTACGCGCTCAGCTGCTGGAATCCCGTAATCAGGATAATCAACGGATCCTTCACAGTCGCAACCTATATCTTCAAATTCAACATTCATTTCTTCTAATAGATTCGCAATGTCTTCACGTAAATTTTGACCGCCGTGGTCTGATGCTAAAATGACTCTCATGTTTCTTCCTCCATTTTTTGTACTAATAAATCAATATAGTATTCTAATTGTTCGCGTGTGTTTTCATATGTTTCAATATCAAACCCAATTGGATCAGCAATATCATGTTCGGGCTCATCGAGGAATTCTTTTAACGTAAACAACTTATCATCAAAGTGCGTGTACTCTAGTTTTAACGCTTCTTTATGTTGGCTTGTCATGGTTAAAACTAGATCAGCCCAACTTAATAATTCACGGGTAACAGGCTGTGATATATGTTCTTGAATCATGCCTCTTCCGTCCATTGCTTCGACTGCTTTGCCATTGGCATGTTGACCATGTGACGCCATCATGCCGGCTGATTGTACATCAATTTCTGGATATTTCTCTTTCATAATCGCCTCAGCCATTGGACTGCGACACGTGTTGCCTGTACAAACAAATAATACACGATGCAACGCGCTTCCCTCCTGACTCCTACTTAACATCAATTCTATTTTACTTGAAAACGCGTGCTTTGTCATGTCATTTACCACACCATCTGTAAACCTAAAACTGTCAGGACGAGCCCACCGAACGCTTCAGAGTAAACACCAAACCATTTCCGACTATGACGTGCTAACATTAAGCCGAACCAACTTAACACCATACTCACAAGACCAAACATAACCGCGATTACAAAAACATGTGCACCAATCATTCCGATCGATACGCCTACTGAAAAGCTATCTAAACTAACCGTAAAGGCAAGTACCATTAAGCCAAAAACGGATAAAGACTTGTTCAGATCATGTTGCCAAAACGTTGAGATTACCATTTGGATGCCAATCACTACAAGCATCCAACCGCCAATGACCTGAGCCATTTGACCAAACTGTTCCGACAAAAATTCACCGAATCCAATACCAGCCAAGGGCATCATCACGTGAAATGCCCCGACAAGCACAACAAAGTACAGCCACCATCTTAAACGTCTGTGCGTCATGCCAACAGTTAAACTGACGGAAAATGCATCCATTCCGATTGCAAAAGCTATTAACACATAAGGAACTACACTCTCATAAAAAAACATCACACGCGGATCCTCCTAAACGTCGAGCATTCTAGTTTAATCTATGCTCGTCTATCTCTGTTTAGAAGAACGCGTGTGATGAATCATTCAATTGTTTCGCTCGCTGCTTTTTCAAGTCGATTCATTAAAGCTTCGCCGATTCCTTCTTTCGGGAATGCTTCAGCCAGAATAATCTCATAATCTGAGTCATCAATCTGACGTAGGCGGTCGTATAAATGACGCGTGATGGCTAGTAAATCTTTTTGTGATCCAAGTCTATATATGTGATCTTGATCCAACTCTATCGCGCGCTCATCACTAACCATAAAGCCAATTCGTTTGCCTTGTTGTTGTAAGTCATGAGTCACTTGTTTCATGCGCTCGGCTCCACCCTTTACAATCCAAATCGGACAGTCAGGCGCATAATGTTTATACTTCATGCCCGGAGAACGTGGTGCATCATCCTCTGCTTGTAAAGAGGGGGCTAGGTTGACGGGGCCAATTACGGCTTCAATTTCCGTCTGTGTCACACCGCCTGGTCGCAAAATCATCGGCGGATCGAGTGTCATATCAATAACTGTTGATTCAACGCCAACGCCGGTCGTTCCACCATCTAATACACCATGGATTTTTCCGTCTAAATCATGCAATACATGGTCAGCCGCAGTTGGACTCGGTTTTCCAGAACGATTGGCGCTCGGGGCCGCAACTGGTATGTTTGCTGCCTGAAGCAACGCCAAAGCAACGGGATGATCCGGCATGCGAAAACCAACTGTCGTCAAACCAGCTGTTACTTTTTCTGCAAGTTTCGACTTAGCAGGTAAAATGAGTGTTAAAGGCCCTGGCCAAAACGCTTTAATTAAAGCTTGAGCATCCTTTGATACGTCCGTCACATAATCATATATTAAATCGCTCGAGCCAACATGCGCAATGAGCGGATTATCAGCTGGGCGACCTTTTGCTTGAAAAATTTGCGAAACAGCTTGATCATTCGTCGCATCTGCTCCTAAGCCGTAAACCGTTTCAGTTGGAAACGCAATAGTTTCACCTTGTTTTAAACGATCAGCCGCTTCTTGTATCGCCTGATTATTAAGTTCATCATGACTTGTCCAATGTTTTGTTTCCATCGTCGTACTCCTTTTCTCTCGTCCATCGCTAGTTTATATTATGGAAGGAATGCGCCGAAAGTGCAATCGTCATGACGTGGTTTGAACGTTTAAAGATTTCACATACCAATGACCGCGCTTCTCTTTATTTTCAACAGGCGCCTCGACAGATGGTTTAAATTGATTCATTTCTAGTAACACTTGCTTACTCGGATCATCGAGGTGCGTGTAAAGGTTATGAAAATTAGCTTTAACAGCATAATCCCCAATCCATTCAAACATCATCAACATCAGCGCTGGATTGGAGCCACCTTTTACCCACAGACGTCTCAGCCAAGCATCTTCTTGACTAACAGGATCTAATACGAAGAAAGCTATCGCTTCATTATCAATTAACGTTAGATAACCATAATCCCACTCCCATTGGTGGGTTGGCTTTTGTTCCTCAGTAAAAAAATGATTTAATACGTCTTCAGATACATCTTGGATCGGTTCAATTGTCATCATTTCGAACGCCTCCTCGCCTTTTTCTATTAAGCTATGAGACGTTCTCACAAATTATGCCCAATTAAATAGATTTTTTAACCATTCCCAGATGAAAAATGCGGTTTCCCGCTTCTCTTCTTCATTGGGCTCGGATTCTTTTTGTTCAACTTCCTCATCTTCATCATGCTCTAAAACCGCACCACCATCAGAAAACTCTACAAAGCATAACGGTGGAAACAAGACACACCACCAATTATCGCCTTCACCTTCTCCAATCGTGATTAAAATGGCTTCATATTCACCTGCAGGATAAACAAAACGGTCGTAAACTTTATCAGGAAACATCACCTCTCCAAATTCTACTGAAAAGGAGTCGTCTGTATTTTGGTCCACAATCGCTTCGATTTCTGGTAAGTTTTGTTTAATAGTTGCTCGCGCTTCGTCTATTGAAGTTAGTGTTTCGACCCACTCCGTAATTTGTTCATTTACCTCATCTCGGATCATGCGTTTCTCTGCTTGATCCTTTTCACTATTTGAATCAGCTAAAATCCGAAGTCTAATCGCTTCATCTGGAATCACCACAAATTCAGATTCCGATTCTTCCTCAGCCACTGCATCTACCCAAAATATCGGCATCAATATAAGTCCAATTAATATTAAAATAATAACTCGCATCCCCACTCAACCCTTTCTCGTAATCTTGTAATCTCATCATTTCCGAGATTTCTTGAAGATATACATCTAGATTTATGGTAGAATGATTGAAAATTGATTAGGATGATTAAGAGGGTCGCTCATATTGGGGCGGGGTTGGAGTCGGAGTCGCACAATTAATAGTGAAGGTCGCTCATTTATTTTTGAAGTCGCCCGATTATTTCGAATGGCGCTCATTTATTTTGTTAGGCGCACTATTCTGGTAGGAAATCGCTCATTTATTTTAATTGCCGCACATTTAATTTAACTTGCGCTCAAATACTTCATTAATTGAGCCGATCAAAAATAGTCATCTCATATTATAAGAGGAGGGGTTTCAATGTTTACATACACAATCGATGATGAGCTTTATTTAAAATTAGTTGACGATAGCGATTTGGGGGAGCTTTTTGCTTTAACCGATAACAATCGTGAACATTTGAGGGAATGGTTGGCTTGGGTTGATCAAACGACTAAACCTGAGGATACTGCTCAGTATATTAAAGCCTCTAAACAGCTTTATGCCGACAGCAAAGGGATGAATGCTGTGATCGTGTTCCGAGGGCATATCGCGGGTGTCGTTGGTTATAATTTATTGGATTGGAAAAATGGCGTTGCGCATATTGGCTACTGGTTAGCAGAGTCTTATCAAGGCTTCGGTATCATGACGAAAGCGACATCCACCTTAATGGCACACGCATTCGACCAACTTAATATGAATAAAGTGGAAATCCGTGCAGCGAGCGGGAACACAAGAAGTCGCGCAATCCCTGAACGACTTGGCTTTACAGAGGAAGGAACATTACGCGCCGTTGAACGCTTAAGCAGTGGCGTCGTCGACCATACGGTTTATGGCATGCTCCAAGACGAATGGCTCGCCACTTAGTTTATTAAATAATGAGTTGGGATTGTCTCATAATTGGGATGGATTGTCTCATAATTAAGTAGGATTGTCTCATAATTGAGATGGATTGTCTCACAATTTAGCAGTTTATTCAAAAATTAAGAGAGCGCATCCCCTTTCAAATAGGGAATGCGCTCTCTTTTTAATCAATTCCATAAAACAATACGATCTTTTCCGTTTATATCTTGTAGCACTCGAACGTTTGCTGCAGGATCATAGGATTGGATCAAGTCAGGGACGCTTTCGCCTTGGTCATAGCCAATTTCAAAGGCGATTAATTTCGGCCTAGTATCAAATTGCATAACTTGCTTCATGATCGTGTCATAAGAAGCGAGTCCATTCTTTTCAGCAAATAATGCTTCAGCTGGGTCATGTAGCGAAACAGTTTCCGATAACGAATCACGTTCAGCATGCGGGATATAAGGCGGATTCGACACAATGACATCAGGCGTAATCCCCTCATCCAACACAGGCCTCAAAAAATCACCCGACTTCCACAAAACATCTCGCTCTAGTTGCTCACCATTTGAACGCGCTACAGCCAACGCATCTTCTGACAAATCCGTTCCGATTACCGTTGCGTCCTTCAATCGACCTTTTAACGAAAGGGCGATAACTCCACTTCCTGTCCCGACATCAACGACCATCTCACCGTCGTCTAATTCATTTAAAACAGCTAACACTAACTCTTCTGTTTCTGGGCGAGGGATTAAGACACGCTCATCTACATAAAACGTATCATCAAAAAAGTCCACTTCTTTCGTGAAATGTTCTATAGGCTTGCCTGTTTCTGCATGCTCATGAATCCAAGCAACAAAGGTGTCAGCCAAACCTTGATCAAGTGAATCACGACCCATTGCTAGCCACTGACTATGACTAACCCCCAACAAATACCGTAACAACAACTCGCCAACACGCGGTTCACGATCATGCTGCTCTAAAAAAGAAGAAGCCCAAACTCGGGCTTCTTGCACCGTATTAAAAGTCATATTACTCACCAAGTTCTTCTAATTTCTCTGTTTGTTCTTGAATGAGAAGGGAATCGATAATTTCATCGATTTTTCCTTCCATCACTTGATCTAATTTATTAATCGTTAAGTTAATGCGATGGTCTGTTACTCGGTTTTGTGGGTAATTGTACGTACGGATGCGTTCTGAACGGTCACCTGTACCGACCGCTGATTTACGGTTTTCATCATATTCTTCTTGCGCCTTCGCTTGCTCCATCTCATAAATACGCGCACGAAGAACTTTCATGGCTTTTTCTTTGTTTTTAATTTGTGATTTTTCGTCCTGACATGACACCACAACACCAGTCGGCTCATGTGTTAAACGGACGGCTGACATCGTCGTATTAACACTTTGACCACCTGGACCACTTGAAGTAAATGTGTCGACGCGGATATCATTATCCTGAATATTAACCTCAACTTCTTCTGCTTCTGGTAAAACAGCAACAGTCGATGTTGATGTATGAATTCGGCCGCCAGATTCCGTATCAGGAACACGCTGAACGCGGTGAGCACCGTTTTCAAATTTGAAACGAGAAAATGCCCCTGTTCCGTTAATCATAAAAATAATTTCTTTAAAGCCGCCAACTTCAGCTTCGTGAGACTCAATCACTTCAATGCGCCAACCTTGTGATTCCGCATAACGTGAATACAAGCGGTACAAGTCGCCGGCAAATAAAGCAGCCTCGTCACCACCAGCAGCACCGCGAATTTCCATGATGACGTTCTTATCATCGTTTGGATCTTTCGGAATCAATAAGAACTTAAGCTCTTCTTCCATTGGTTCTACTTGTGGTTCTAATTCTTCTAATTCTTCTTTTGCCATATCAATGACATCTTTATCTGATTCTTCTGAGATCATTGTTTTGGCATCTGCGATTTGTTGTTGGAGATCTTTATATTTCCGGTATTTTTCAACGATTGGTTGAATATCGGCCTGTTCTTTTGAATATTTACGTAGCTTATTAGAATCGTTAATGACTTCAGGATCCATCAATAAATCCGTCAGTTGATTATAACGATCCTCGATATGTTGTAATTTTTCGAGCATACGACGTCCACCTCTAACATTTCGTTAATTATTCCACATTATATCATACCATAGAATATGAAAAAATTTCGTCCATTACACCGTTTTTCGAATAACAATTGAAAACCAGTCGAGATTGACTTCAATCAAGACTGGTTTTCAAGCGTCAGATTTAATTTTGTGACGAGCGTGTTTTAAGCTGATCGTTGGCTGAACGAGGGTGATTCGGCACTTCGTGATGATGACGACAACGAGGCTCGTACGATTCAGATGCACCGACTAAAATAACCGGATCATCATAAGATGCGGGTTTCCCATCAATTAAGCGTTGAGTCCGACTTGCTGGAGAACCACAGTAAGGGCAAATCGCATTTAATTTCGTTACGTTTTCTGCCATCGCAAGAAGTTGCGGTAGTGCACCAAATGGTTCGCCGCGGAAATCTTGATCTAATCCAGCCACTATGACGCGTACACCTTGATCTGCTAAGTACTGAGCGACTTCAATCACTTGATTATCAAAAAATTGCACTTCATCGATCCCGACCATATCCACACTGTCGTCGATATTATCGTAAATATCTTGGACATCATCAATTGGTCGAGCGATAATCGAATTGCCGTTGTGAGAAACGATTGATTCGTCATCATAGCGATTATCGATTGCTGGTTTAAATACGCGTACATTCAAATTGCCGTATGTCGCTCGGCGCACGCGGCGGATTAACTCTTCTGATTTACCGGAAAACATACTGCCACAAATGACTTCAAGCCAGCCACTGTGTTTCATTACATACATCATGATTTTCGCACCTCATTTATACAAACTTTTACATTTTTCGCAAGATGATGATTAAAAAGGGCGGCCAACCTTGTCGCTGACTGCCGAAATATGATTGCTATTTCACTGAATAAAAAGTTTACCCTAGTACGTTGTTGATATTGTGATCCGCTTTCGGTGGACGCTTTCCGTGGGCACGGCTCGAGTCTCCTCGGCCAAAAGACGTGGCCTGCGGGGTCTCGAGACTCGTGCTGTTCCCACAGGAGTCGCCACCTTCGCTTCTCACAATTCAACAACTAGGTATTTTACTAATAATGCATAAACAATATATTATTCTTCAAAACAAAATAAAAAAGCTGACCGTCTTGGCTAAATGTCCACACGGTGAAATAAAGTTTGTTAGATCATCTCGTATGGTGTTTAGCTGAAAGATACGGTCAGCTCCTTTAATTGAATCTTTGTTATTATGACAAGTTGTATTTCTTCTTGAAGCGGTCTACACGGCCACCAACTTTGTCGGCTTTTTGCTTACCAGTGTAGAACGGATGGGAAGCTGAACTGATTTCAACACGAATTAATGGGTACTCATTACCGTCTTCCCATTCAATCGTTTCATCAGATTCTAGTGTTGAACCACTTAGAAATTTGAAATCAGAGCTTGTATCTAAAAATACAACCTGACGATATTCCGGATGGATATCTTGTCTCATGCTTAACACTCCTTCTTGCCCTGAATCCTGTGGAAACAGAGTTGATTTAAACCGTTCGTTAACCGATTGTTAACTTCCAAGTCATACAGAGAGATTATATCAACTCAGGTTTTAGATTGCAAGGTCTCCAATCAATTCTTATTGTTTACCTTTCATTTCATCATCCATAATCTTAAAGAATTCGTCGTTATTCTTCGAGTTACGTAGACGACGTAAGAAGCGGTCTAAGAAATCATGTTGATCTTGCATCGTTTTTCGAATCGCCCATGTCTTATCAAGATGTTCTTTTGATAAAAGGAGCTCTTCTTTGCGGGTACCTGATTTAAGCACGTCAATCGCCGGGAAGATGCGGCGTTCAGCCATACGACGATCAAGATGTAATTCCATATTGCCTGTTCCTTTAAATTCTTCATAAATGACGTCATCCATGCGTGAGCCTGTATCGACTAATGCAGTTGCTAGTACAGTCAAACTACCGCCTTCTTCAATATTACGAGCCGCACCGAAGAAACGCTTTGGACGGTGGAATGAAGCAGGGTCGATACCACCAGATAACGTCCGACCACTTGGTGGAATCACTAAGTTATACGCACGGGCTAAGCGTGTAATACTGTCCATTAAAATAATCACGTCTTGTTTATGCTCGACTAAACGCATCGCGCGGTCTAATACAAGCTCGGACACTTTAATATGATTTTCGGGCACTTCATCGAAGGTCGAACTGACGACATCGACGTCTTCATCAACTGACCGTTCAATATCCGTCACTTCTTCCGGACGTTCATCGATCAGCAAGATAATTAATTTTGAGTCGGGATGATTTTGTTTAATGCTATTGGCTACTTGTTTTAAAATCATCGTTTTACCTGCTTTAGGTGGCGCAACGATTAGTCCACGCTGGCCAAAACCGACGGGCGCCATCATGTCCATAATTCGGGTTGCTAAAACGTTCGATTTTGTCTCGAGATTCATTTTACGATCTGGGTATAAAGCCGTTAAGCCCGGGAAGTGAATCCGTTCTTTGGCGCTTTCAGGATTGTCCCCATTTACCGCATCGACATGTAGTAAGCCGAAGTAACGTTCGTTTTCTTTCGGCGGGCGAGCTTTACCTGAAACAAGATCACCATTTCTTAAGTCAAAACGGCGAATTTGTGAAGCGGAGATATAAATGTCTTCTGGGCTTGGCGCATAGTTAATCGGACGTAAGAAACCAAAGCCTTCTGACTGGATAATCTCTAAGACGCCGTCAACAAACAGTTTACCGTCTTGTTCAGTTTGCGCTTTTAGGATCGCAAAAATTAATTCCTTTTTGTTTAGTTTCGCATAATAAGAAACGCCGAATTCACGAGCTAGCTCGTACAGTTCTTTTAAATTTTTCGTTTCTAATTGTGCGATTGTCATATGATTTGACACAAAAACACCACACTTTTATGAAATTTTATTTGTTTATATTTGGAAATAAGTTTGTTTGGGTTGTCAATTATATGTGAGAAGAAATAGTTATATGAGGTATAACTGTTATATTGTATCGTGTTTTTACGTTTTAGGCAAGGTGTTCGGTTGGTGTAAAAAGGAAGAGCTTGAGACAATACCTTATAAGGCAAAGTAAAACCCGAACAATTATAATAAAAATTAACCGTTCGGGCCTTCTGCTTGAATGACGCTCCATCAAAACGCTCCGCTTTCCGCGGGCACGGCTCAAGCCTCCTCGGAAGAAAAGCACTTCCTGCGGGGTCTTGAGTCTCGTGCTGTTCCCGTGACGACCCGGACGGTCTAATGTCGGCGTTGGTCACAGGACGTGACCGCTTTTAGTCGACCAGGAGTCTTCGCATTTTGATTCCGCTTTATAACTACTTAACTAACGTTGTTTTCTAACATTCGTCATTTGTAAAACAAATAAGCCTCTGTACCAGCCACTTTGTGTAGTTATTAATCTTTCATCACTAAATCAGGTTTCTTAGCTAAACTATGAGTGCCGTCGATGAAGCGGACTGTGCCTGATTTGGCGCGCATAACAACTGTTTCTGTTGTTGCTTTATCGCCTTTGAATTGCACGCCTTGTAAGAGTTCTCCGTCCGTAATACCAGTCGCAGCGAAAATGGCATCGTCGCCACCGCATAGGTCTTTCATCGTTAAGACGCGGTTGACATCTTCAATACCCATACCTCGGCAGCGTTCTGTTTGTTCATCATCAACTGGTTTTAAACGGCCTTGAATTTCGCCACCTAAACACATTAAACCAATTGCAGATAACACACCTTCTGGGGCACCACCTGTCCCCATCAACATATCCACACCTGTATGGTCAAAGGCAGCATTAATAGAAGCTGCTACGTCACCATCAGGAATCAGTTTAATTCGAGCACCTGCTTCACGAATTTCTTGAATCAATTGGTCATGGCGTGGTCGATTTAAAACGACAACAACCACGTCTTCAACGTCTTTTCCTTTTGCATCAGCGACAGCTTTCAAGTTATCAGCTGTTGAAGCGTTTAAATCAACTTTTCCAACTGCTTCAGGTCCGACTGCGATTTTCTCCATATACATATCTGGTGCATGGAGTAACTCGCCACGGTCAGCAATGCCTACAACACACAATGCATTCCAAGTACCAAGTGCGACAATATTCGTTCCCTCAACAGGGTCAACAGCAATATCGACTTCAGGTCCTTGGCCTTGTCCTACTTCTTCGCCTATGTATAGCATCGGTGCTTCGTCTTTTTCCCCTTCGCCGATCACGACAGTTCCTTGCATCGGAACGGTATCGAAGACCGTTCGCATCGCTTCTGTTGCAGCGCCATCAGCTTCTTCTTTCTCACCACGTCCCATCCAACGAGCAGACGCTAGCGCAGCCGCTTCAGTCACACGAACAACTTCCATCGATAAACTTCTTTCCATGGTTATGACTCCCCTTTTTAAAATGCTCTAGTCAACGTTTCACGCATTTTGGAACAACTTTTTATCTTCTTCAGACATTTGCTCGCGCCATACAACAGCTCCGAGGCTTTTAAGTTTTTCTGTAATTTGGTCGTAACCTCTTTCAATATGATCAAGGCCTACGACTTCAGTTACGCCATCTGCCATTAATCCCGCGATAACTAAGGCCGCACCAGCACGCAAATCACTCGCTTTAACTTTCGCACCTTCAAGTGGGGATTGTCCAGATATGACAGCAGAATTGCTTTCAACTTTAATATTCGCATTCATCCGTCTCAATTCATCAATATGCTTAAACCGCGCTTGATAAATGGTGTCGGTCACAATACTCGTTCCGTGCGCCTGGGTTAACAACGATGTAAAAGGTTGTTGCAAATCAGTTGGGAAACCTGGATAGACGAGTGTTTTAATATCGACACTATTTAATTTCCGGTTACCGCGGACGACGAGATAATCTGTTCCTTCTTCGATTTCAACGCCCATTTCACGTAATTTAGCCGTTAACGATTCGAGGTGAGTCGGGATGACATTATCAATGGTTACTTCTTCACCTTTTGAAGCAGCCAAAATCGTATAAGTCCCCGCTTCAATCCGGTCTGGGATAATCGTGTGCTGGCATCCTTTTAACTCATCGACGCCTTCAATCCGAATCACGTCAGTCCCAGCACCTTTAATATTGGCACCCATACTATTTAATAATGTAGCTACATCGATAATTTCTGGCTCTTTGGCCGCATTTTCGATCGTCGTCTTTCCTTTTGCTCTAACGGCCGCTAGCATAATATTAATCGTGGCACCAACACTAACAACGTCTAAATATATTTTCGCACCGATTAGTTCATCAGCTTGCAAATAAATAGCACCTTGTTCATTCGTTACTTGAGCACCTAAGGCTTCAAATCCTTTAATATGCTGGTCAATCGGACGTGGACCTAAATTGCAACCACCAGGCAAACCAATCACAGCCTTCTTAAAACGGCCAAGCATTGCACCCATGAAGTAATAAGAGGCACGTAACTTCTTCACACGTCCGTTCGGTAAAGGCATTGAGACCATATGCGTCGGATCAATCGTGATATCCTCACCGTTTTGTTCCACGTCACCGCCGATGTCGCGTAATAATTCTTTTAATATTTGAATGTCGGAAATATTCGGAAGGCCTTCAATGGTGACCTCAGATTCAGCTAAAATAGTCGCTGGCAACAAAGCTACCGCACTATTTTTAGCCCCGCTAACCCGCACTTCACCGTTTAATTGATGGCCGCCTTCAATTAGCAATTTATCCATATGCCATGCTCCTTATTAGGTTCATTCATCCTTTAACTGTTAGCGTACCCTAGCTTATGATGAATTATTTATTCGCTTGCTCCCAATCATTTAAGAATTTTTCAATGCCTTGGTCAGTTAATGGATGTTTAACTAGTTGCTGAATGACTTTAAATGGAACCGTTGCAATATGCGCGCCATTAATCGCTGCTTCTGAAACGTGCATCGAATGGCGTACGCTTGCTGCAATAATCTCTGTATCAATACCATGTGTATCAAAAATCGTTGCGATCTCGTTAATTAAATGTAGGCCATTTTGCCCCATATCATCCAGGCGCCCTAAGAAAGGTGACACATAAGTTGCGCCTGCACGTGCAGCGAGTAGTGCTTGGTTCGCAGAGAAAACAAGTGTTACGTTAGTTTTGACTCCAATATCTGTTAACGCTTTACACGCTTTTAGGCCTTCTAATGTCATCGGTAATTTCACCGTGATATTCGGAGCAATCTTGACCAGTTCTTCTGCTTCTTTCAGCATACCTTCTGCGTCTTCAGAAATCACCTCAGCACTAACAGATCCTTCCGTCACTTCTTGCGTAATTTCTTTTAATCGGTCGTGAAAAGACACACCTTCCTTTGCAACAAGTGAAGGGTTTGTTGTGACACCTGATAAAATGCCTAATGCATTTGCTTCTTTAATTTCATCTAAATTCGCTGTATCAATAAAAAATTTCATGTCAATCCGTCTCCTTTTAATATCTGTTGATACACGAAAAGGCTAACCCAGTCGTGCTGAGTCAGCCAATTTCATCACATGTCTATCGTCAGAAAACCGTCTACATCTACTCGTGAGTTGTGACTAACCTTAGATAATAGTGTGGACACGACGGTTTCCTCCCCTAATGTTATTCTACATCTATTCTCTTACTAGAATACCAAGTGTGTCGATTTTTCGCAAGATAACTTCAGGGCTTTTTAGTTATTTTAAAAAATAGTGCACGACTTGTGAGACGTCCTCTAATGTGAACGGCTTTTCCAATACGTCTTGAAAAAACTCAGCTGTTTCTTGTTCCAAATGGCCTCTTCCCATGCCTGTCATTAGAATCGCGGGTGCTGTTTCACCTTCATCTCGAAGTTTCGCCATAAATTGATCACCTTTCATTGAAGGTAATAAATAATCAACAAAGTAAAGGTCTGTCCGAATATCTTTCATCGCCTCTAATGCTTCGTGACAGTTTGTAAACTGTTTAACCTCTAGCCCTTCTTGTTTTAAAAAAGCAGCCATTAATGTTGCAATAGCTTCTTCGTCATCTACGACAACAGCTTGATACTTTCCCATACCATCACCTGTTTCCAGTTCGACTTCTTCAATCTCACTTTACATGATTGTAATAGGAAAATCAATCCATTTCACAATTTTGTACACAATTAGCTCAATTTACGCAATGCTCGACAAATTTCTTGAATAATGGCTGTGGTCGTGTCGGTCTTGATTTGAATTCTGGGTGGAATTGTGACGCGACAAACCAAGGGTGATCACTGATTTCAATAATTTCTGCTAGACGACCATCTGGGCTTAAACCAGAGAATTTAAATCCAGCTGCTTCCATTTGTTCGCGGTACGTATTATTAAACTCGTAACGGTGACGATGACGTTCGTAAACAATTTCATCCTGATACGCCTCATACGCAAATGTATCTTCTTGCAAGCGGCATGCATAAACACCAAGACGCAGTGTACCACCTAAATCTTCTACTTCCTTCTGTTCAGGTAATAGGTCAATGACTGGATGTGGTGTTGAAGGATCAATCTCTGCAGAGTGTGCGCCTTCTAAACCTAAAACGTTACGCGCATATTCAACCGTCGCGAGCTGCATGCCGAGACATATACCCAAGAAAGGAATCTTTTCTTCGCGTGCATAACGAATCGCTTCGATTTTGCCATCAATCGCACGATCACCGAATCCACCTGGGACGAGTATGCCGTCTACATCGCTTAATTCAGCATCAACATTGTCTCTTGTTAAGGTTTCTGAGCTTACCCATTTGACTTTAATATCTGAATCAAACGCAAAACCGCTATGTTTCAAGGCTTCGACTACGGAAATATACGCATCTTGTAATTGGACGTATTTGCCGACAAGCGCGATTGTCGTCGTTTTCGATAAATTTTTCACACGGTCGATCAGCTCATGCCATTCCGTCATATCCGCTGCAGGAGTTGATAATCCGAAGTGCTGACAAGCTAAATCATCTAAGCCTTGCTGTTGCATTTCAAGCGCGACTTCATATAGGACTTCACAGTTACGCGCTTCAATTACTGCTTTCTCATTGATATCGCAAAAGAGAGCGATTTTATCTTTCATACTCTGGCTAATCGCCAATTCAGTTCTAAGCACGACTACATCTGGCTGGATCCCAAGTGAGCGCAATTCTTTGACAGAGTGCTGGGTCGGCTTCGTTTTCATTTCACCTGCTGCTTCTAAATACGGCACTAAAGTACAGTGAATATACATGACATTGTCACGCCCGACATCACTCTTTAACTGACGAATCGCTTCTAGGAACGGCAAACTTTCAATATCGCCGACTGTCCCGCCGATCTCTGTAATAACGACATCTGCATTCGTTTCATTTCCAGCTTGATAAACTTTATCCTTAATTTCATTCGTAATATGCGGAATCACTTGGACTGTTCCGCCTAAATAATCACCCCGACGTTCTTTTCGAATAACTGTCGAATATACTTTACCCGTGGTGATATTGGAGTATTTATTTAAATTAATATCAATAAAACGTTCATAATGCCCAAGATCAAGGTCCGTCTCAGCCCCATCCTCAGTCACAAATACTTCACCATGTTGATATGGACTCATTGTTCCAGGATCCACGTTTAAATACGGATCAAACTTCTGAATCGTGACATTTAATCCTCGGTTTTTGAGCAAACGGCCTAATGATGCAGCGGTAATCCCTTTTCCTAATGAAGAAACAACTCCGCCCGTAACAAAAATATACTTCGTCATGTTCACAGCCTCACTTTCTGTATTTCCATTTATGATGTGTTAATTAATTGGAGTTTAGTTTCAAATTCGTCTATAAAAACAAAAAAAGCTCCCGAAACTAATTTCGGGAGCTTTAATTACGTTTTTTAGAGAGCCCACATAGAATAATACGCCTGAACTAAGGGAAAGTCAAGCATACTTTATAAGTCTTCTTCTTCGTCGCCTTTATCTAAGTTCTTCTCGAGATCATCGACTTCATCTTCAAAGAGTTCTTCTGATTCAGACTCCTCACCCGATGTGTCAATATCATCTTCAAGCAGGGTTTCATCTTCAGCTGCTGGTTCTTCTGCTTTATCTTTTTTCTTTTTCTTCTGCTTCTTCTTCGGTTTCTCCTCAGCAACAAACGCATCTTCTACCGTTTGATCAAACGGGTACCAATGCTTTAAGCCCCATAGATTGGAACCGACTGATAGGAAACGACCGTCAATATTAAGGTCGGTATAAAACTGTGAAATGTATTGTTCTTTTTCTTTCTGACTGAACTCTTTCGCTTCAGCAACAAGCTGGTACATATCTTGGAAATTTTTCGCTTGATGATCGCCAAGCATGATTTCATAAGCAATATCAATCATCGACATTTCTTGAATTTCTTCTTGTGTATACTTTTCTAAGCTCACAACCAGCACTCCTTTATCCAGTTAGCAGTAACTTTAGCTACTTTCCTAGTTTACAGAATATCATATATCATCGTCAATTCAAGAACAAATTATAATGATTGATATGGAGTATTGGCTGTGGAAAGTTTTCGGCGCCAGCCGTTGTATTTCAGCGAACGCCGATATATTTGCTGAGGCGCCGTTATATTTCCGAGGGCGCCGATAAAATTTTAAAGGCGCCGTTACCGCTTAATTATCGGCGCTATTATATACGAAATCGCTGATATACCAAAAATATCGGCGACTCACTTCTTCCTACTCATCGCTGAACTCGCTGATCCCCATTCCCACACTAAATCTCCATTAAATTAAAAAATCGTAGGATTCGACCCTGGTCGAATCCCACGACTTAGTTAAAAGCTTTTACATATTGCGACGATATTGGCCACCGACTTCGTATAGGGCGTTGGTAATTTGACCAAGGCTTGCGACTTTGACGGTATCCATTAGTTCCGCAAATATATTGCCGCCTGATGCAGCGACTTCTTTCAATCGTGCTAAAGCCACTTCAGCTTCCGCCGCATTTCGGGCTTGGAAATCGCGTAAGTTTTTGATTTGTCCTTGCTTTTCTTCTTGTGACGCACGAGCGACTTCCATCGAGTTGATGTCATCTTCAGATGGCGGGTTTGGATTTTGATACGTGTTAACGCCAACGATCGGTAGTTCGCCCGAGTGCTTCTTTCCTTCATAATAGAGTGACTCTTCTTGGATTTTACCGCGTTGATATTGACGTTCCATAGCGCCGAGCACGCCACCACGTTCATTCAGACTTTCGAATTCAGCTAAAACAGCTTCTTCAACAAGGTCCGTTAGTTCTTCTAAAATATACGAACCTTGCAGGGAGTTTTCCGTCTTCGTCAAGCCGAATTCTTTGCTAATAATCATCTGAATTGCCATCGCACGACGCACTGATTCTTCTGTCGGTGTCGTGATCGCTTCGTCATACGCATTCGTGTGTAGCGAGTTTGTATTATCTTGAATCGCAAGTAACGCTTGAAGCGTCGTGCGAATATCATTAAAGTCGACTTCTTGTGCGTGCAGTGAACGGCCAGATGTTTGAATATGGTACTTCAATTTCTGGCTACGGTCGTCTGCGCCATATTTATCACGCATCGCGACAGCCCAAATCCTGCGAGCGACACGACCAATCACGGTATACTCAGGATCCAGACCATTCGAGAAGAAGAACGACAGGTTTGGTGCAAATTTATTAATATCCATGCCGCGACTTAAGTAATATTCGACATACGTAAAGCCGTTCGCCAATGTGAACGCCAGCTGACTAATTGGATTCGCACCCGCTTCAGCAATATGATAGCCCGAGATAGACACGGAATAGTAGTTCTTCACATCTTGCTCGATAAAATATTCTTGAATATCACCCATCATCCGCAGGGCAAACTCGGTTGAGAAGATACATGTGTTTTGACCTTGATCTTCTTTCAAAATATCAGCCTGAACTGTTCCGCGTACAACTGAAATTGTTTCTGCCTTCAAATGCTCATGTTCTTCCGCGCTCGGCTCACGACCATTTTCTTCTTTAAACTTCTCGACTTGCTGATCCACAGCTGCATTAAAGAACATCGCTAAAATGATCGGCGCTGGTCCATTAATGGTCATCGATACCGAGGTCTTCGGATCACTTAAATCAAAACCGTCATACAGTTTCTTCATATCCTCAACTGTACAAATACTGACACCTGATTCGCCGACTTTACCGTAAATATCTGGACGCTCATCCGGATCTTCACCGTAAAGTGTGACCGAGTCAAACGCTGTACTCAAACGTTTCGCTGGTTCATTCTCGGATAAGTAATGAAAACGACGATTTGTCCGCTCTGGCGTTCCTTCACCCGCGAACTGACGAGTCGGATCTTCACCGCGACGCTTGAACGGGAACACACCAGCCGTATAAGGGAAATAGCCTGGTAGATTCTCAAGCATCATAAACTGCAAGCGATCGCCCCAGTCTTGATAATTCGGAAGTGCGACTTTAGGAATCTTAATACCTGACAAACTTTCTGTGTTCATCTCGACTTTGAATTCTTTACCGCGTACTTCATAACTCATTTCGTCCTGAGAATACGTTTCTTGGAATTGATCATAATCAGCTAACTTTTTCGTACTTTCTAAATCTAATTGTTGTTCATAATCGGCAATCAGCTGATCAAGCGCATCAATTTCGTGACCCGCGAGTTCATCTTTTGTCCCCTTCAACTGATAGACTTTACTTGCGAGCTCACTTTGACGACGCGCATGTTCTTTATAACCACGAACCGTTTCAGCAATATCACGTAAGTACTGACGACGCTCAGGTGGAATGATTAAGTTTTGCTTCTCAGCAATTTTCACACTCGTATCAAACGGCACTTCAACATTCCAATCATAACGCTCATTTAATGTTTCAATCATGGCAGCAAATAAGGTGTTCGTGCCCGCATCGTTAAACTGGCTCGCGATCGTTCCAAAAACCGGGAATGTCGCATGGTCTTCATGAAATAACATATGACTACGCTCGTACTGTTTGCGGACTTGTTTAAGTGCATCATCAGAGCCTTTTTGTTCGAATTTATTAATGACAATAAAGTCAGCAAAATCGATCATGTCGATCTTCTCAAGCTGTGAAGGTGCACCGAATTCAGCTGTCATCACATACATCGACAAGTCCGTAATTTCGGTGATTTCGGCGTCACCTTGCCCGATACCGCTCGTCTCAACAATAATAAAATCAAAATGCGCCGCTTTCGTGACATTAATCGCATCGGTAATTGCTTTCGACAACTCACTTTTCGAATCACGCGTGGCAAGTGAACGCATGTAAACACGCGAATCAAAAATCGCATTCATGCGAATTCGATCACCAAGCAATGCGCCGCCCGTTTTCTTCTTCGTTGGGTCGACTGAAATAACCGCAATTTTCTTATCAGGAACTTCGTTTAAAAAGCGACGAATTAATTCATCGGTTAGGGAACTTTTACCAGCACCACCTGTTCCGGTAATCCCCATAACAGGTACACTTGACCCGTCAATCGCTAGCAGTCGATCTAACTCTTCACTTGAAACCGATCCATTTTCCACATGGGTAATTAACCTAGCAACTGCTTGATTGTCGCCATCTTTCGCAGCTTTCGCATCTGCTTCTAATTCAATCGGCGTTGGGTGATCGCACTCTTCTAACATCGTATTAATCATGCCCTGAAGCCCTGTTTCACGACCATCTTCAGGCGAAAAGATACGTGCGACACCATATTCATGAAGTTCTTTAATTTCACGTGGCAAAATAACACCGCCACCACCGCCGTAAACACGGATATGACCCGCGCCTTTTTCATTTAATAAGTCGACCATGTATTTGAAATATTCGACATGACCTCCCTGATAAGACGAAATCGCTATTCCTTGTGCGTCTTCTTGAATCGCCGCGTTCACCACTGCTTCGACTGAGCGATTATGCCCTAAATGAATAACCTCTGCACCGCTCGCTTGCAATATTCGTCGCATAATATTAATCGATGCATCATGCCCGTCGAATAAACTTGATGCTGTTACAAACCTTACAGGATTTTTGACTTGATATGCTTCCACTTGCTGCATTATGACACGCCTCCTTGCTTTTGATTATAAGCTTCATACGACAATTGGTTTGTTAACCATTTAAATTGAAGATTCGTATAGTCCTCTAATGTAAAAGTCTTCTGTAGAGTCCAACGTCGAAAGCCCCACATTTGTCCTTGAATAAAAATGTTATTCGCCATTAGCACTATGTCTCGTTCACTTAAAACTGATGGATAATTATTAGTTAAAATTCGTTCAAACAACTGCATCATTTCGATTTCTTTATTCAAAACATAATCTTGTGCATCTTTTGGTAAGGCCTTTAATTCTTGATACAAAATCAACACTTCATCTTGTAGATCATCCATCACATGGAAATACGACTTGACCGCTTGATAAAGCGCATCTTCTGACGTTTCATTGGTATCAATGACCGATTCCATACGCGACTTCACTTCATCGTAAATCGCATCACAGACGAGAAATAGCACGTCTTCTTTCGTCCGAATATATTCATAGAGCGTGCCGATACTAAAACCGGCCGCTTTAGCGATCTCCCGTGTCGTCGCCCGGTGAAATCCTTTATCTTTAAATAGCGTCACTGCACCTTTTTGCAGTTGAGCTCGCCGTTTTTGAATCAATGTTTCGTCTTTAATGGATGAACTTATTTCTTTAACCATCACCTGCCCCCTTCCACGCTCTTAGCCATTGATCAGCTAGTTGATAAGGGTCTGTTACGTTGTCTAATTCATACAATAGCTTCTCATCATTTTCAACCATGTGAACCACATCTTTATACACAGCATCATGAATTAAATCGTAAACTTCATGCTTCAATTGTTCTTGGCGTTTCTTGATACCTGCTTCAGAAGTTTCTAAATAATCTCTGTGCTGCTCGAAAGCACGCACCATTTTATCAAAACCTTTAGGCTCATTCGTCGAAACAGCTTCGATCACTCGTGGTTCAAACTGTTCGTAACCGACCATATGAATCATGTCATACAGCTGATTTTTCAATTGACGAACACCAGGCAAGTCAGCTTTGTTAATAATAAATAAATCGGCAATTTCCATAATGCCTGCTTTAAACACTTGCATCACATCGCCTGAATTCGGCGTTAGCACAACAGCAGTTGTATCAACCACTTTCATAATATCGAGTTCTGATTGGCCAACGCCGACTGTTTCAACAAAAATATAATCAAACCCATACGCATCACACGCCCGGATCGCGTCCTTTGTTGCACGTGCCAAGCCGCCAAGACTACCACGCGTTGCCATACTTCGAATAAACACTTGTTCATCAGTGAAATGTTTATGCATGCGGACTCGATCGCCAAGAAGCGCACCACCACTAAAGGGACTCGTCGGATCAACGGCGATAATCGCAACTGTTTTGTCTTGCTCACGTAAATGGGTCACAAGATGATCAAGCAGCGAGCTTTTCCCAGCGCCAGGTGAGCCCGTGATTCCAACGTAATGAGACCCTTGCTTACGCTGATTAATCGCACTTAAGAGCGCCAATTTCTCTGGGTGATCATTTTCCACCATGGTAATCGCTCGGGCTAATGCGCGCTGATCTTGTTTTGCGATTCGTTCTGCCAGTTGCTCCATATGAGTCCTTCCTTTCGATCTATTAGTCTTTCGTTACCATGCGGCCAACGACAAGACGTTGAATTTCTTGTGTGCCTTCATAAATTTGCGTAATTTTCGCATCGCGCATATAACGCTCAACCGGATAATCTTTCGTGTAACCATAACCACCATAAACTTGAACAGCTTCAACTGTGACGTTCATCGCTGTATCACCAGCAAATAATTTCGCCATCGCAGATTCTTTCTGATACGGCAAACCTTCTGATTCGTTATAAGCCGCTTGATAGGTCAATAGACGAGATGCTTCGATATTGGTTGCCATATCAGCAAGCTTAAACGAAATCCCTTGATTTTTCGCAATCGGTTTACCAAACTGTTCGCGCTCTTTCGCATAATCCGTCGCTTTATCAAGCGCGCCTTGAGCAATCCCGACCGCTTGAGCTGCGATGCCGTTACGACCACCATCTAGTGTTGTCATCGCAATCTTGAAGCCGTCACCTTCAGCGCCTAGCATATTCTCTTTTGGAATACGGCAATTTTCGAAGATTAGTTCAGTTGTTGGTGACGAACGGATTCCCAGTTTCTCTTCTTTTTTACCAAAACTAAAGCCTTCTGTTCCTTTTTCAACGATAAATGCGGAAATGCCTTTATGTTTCGCATCCATGTCTGTTTTCGCAAACACGACATAAATATCAGCAACACCACCATTGGTGATCCATACTTTTGAACCGTTAAGCACGTATTCATCGCCATCAAGTTTCGCCGTTGTCTTCATGGATGACACGTCACTACCTGCGCCAGGCTCAGATAAGGCGTAAGCCCCTAAAGCTTCACCAGTTGCTAGACGTTGCAGGAAGTTTTGTTTTTGTTCTTCGTTACCGTATGTGTAGATTGGCCAGCTCGCTAGGGAAATATGGGCTGATAGAGTTACACCCGTTGATGCACAAACGCGTGATAGTTCTTCAACAGCAATCGCATAACTGACGAAATCTGAGCCAATACCGCCGTATTCTTCTGGCCACGGAATCCCAGTTAGACCAAGTTCGGCCATTTGATCAAAAATGCCGCGGTCAAAGCGTTCTTCTTCGTCTCGTTCTGCCGCCGTTGGTTCAACTTCATTGACTGCAAAATCGCGGACCATTTTTCGTAACATTTGTTGTTCTTCAGATAGTTGAAAATTCATCTATTGTTTCCTCCTTTTATTTCAGCAACTGACGACTGATGACCATGTTCTGGACTTCGGTCGTTCCTTCGTAGATTTGAGTAATTTTTGAGTCACGGAAATAACGCTCAACAGGATAGTCTTTCGTGTAACCATAGCCACCGAAGACTTGAACAGCTTCGATCGCTGTGTCCATTGCTGTTTGTGATGCGAATTTCTTCGCCATCGACGCTTGCATACTCGCATCTTCTCCAGCTTCATACGTTGAAGCAGCGTTATAGACTAATAGTTTCGCAGATTCAACCGCTGTCGCCATGTCTGCCAGTTTAAATGACACACCTTGATGTTTCGCGATCGGCTTACCGAATTGTTCACGTTCTTTCGCATAGTCCGTCGCTGCTTCAAATGACGCTTCTGCAATACCGAGAGCTTGAGCCGCAATCCCGATTCGACCGATATTTAAGTTCGCCATCGCGATCTTAAAGCCTTCTCCCTCTTCGCCGAGCATTTGTGATTGATGGACGCGACACTGATCAAATGCTAATGAAACAGTACTCGATCCATGTAAGCCCATTTTTTCCTCGGCTTTTCCGATTTCAAAGCCTGGAGTTCCATCTTCAACGATAAATGCGGATACCCCTTTATGCCCGAGTTCTGGGTTCGTATTAGCAAACACGATATAGGTCGTCGCAAATCCACCATTTGTCATAAACACTTTTGAGCCGCTTAGGATGTAATCATCGCCATCTTTAACGGCTTTTGTTTTCAAATTACTAGCATCACTACCAGCCTGAGGTTCGGTTAAAGCAAAAGCACCAAGATATTCGCCCGAAGCTAATTTCGGGATATAGTGATTAATTTGTTTTTCTGTACCAAATTTCAAAATCGGAAAAGTCCCAACTGACGTGTGCACGGATAAAATCACGCCTAGCGTCGCACTCACTTTCGACAATTCGTGAATCGCGATTATATAAGACGTGTAATCCATACCTGCTCCACCACGTTCTTCACTGATCGGAATCCCAAGTAGTCCTAGTTCGCTCATTTTTGCGAGTAATTCTTGAGGAAAACGGTCTTCTCTTTCCATCTGTTCGACAGCTGGCGCGACTTCTTGCTGAGCGAAATCTCGCACCATCTTGCGCATCATCATTTGTTCTTCTGTAAACTGCAAATTCATGAGGGGTTCCTCCTGCTCACCTTAATCATAGACGTAAAAACCACGACCTGACTTCTTGCCTAACCACCCCGCACTCACGTATTTACGCAACAGTGGGCACGGACGATACTTACTGTCGCCGAAGCCTTCGTGTAAAATTTCCATAATGTAGAGACATGTATCTAATCCAATGAAATCAGCGAGTTGAAGCGGTCCCATGGGATGATTCATACCAAGCTTCATGACACTATCAACATCTTCAGGTTTCGCAACACCTTCAAAGACTGTATAAATCGCTTCGTTAATCATTGGCATCAAGACACGGTTAGAAATAAAACCAGGATAGTCATTCACTTCAACTGGTGTTTTACCGAGCTTTTCAGTTGCTTCTTGAATCGTTTGATAAGATGCGTCACTTGTCTGAATCGCACGAATCACTTCAACGAGCTTCATCACTGGCACCGGATTCATAAAGTGCATGCCGATTACTTGTTCAGGACGATTAGTTACCGCTGCGATATCCGTAATGGGTAAAGATGATGTATTCGTCGCTAAAATCGCGTGTTGTGGTGCGACTTCATCAAGTTTTTGAAAAACCTTTGTTTTGACTTCCATCGTCTCGACGACCGCTTCAATAATTAAATCCCGATCACTCGCAGCATTGATATCTGACGTTGTCTGAATTTGGTTCAACGTGTTCGTCTTATCATCAGCTGTGATGCGTTCTTTTTCGATTTGTCGATCAAGTCGCTTTTCGATGCCTTGATAGCCTTTTGTTAATGATTCTTCTGAGATATCATTTAGTTTCACGTCGAAGCCAGCTTGGGCAAAAACTTGAGCAATCCCTGCCCCCATTTGGCCAGCTCCAACGACCATAATGTTTTGAACTGCCATGCCGATTCCTCCTTCAATTATTGCTTCGGTACTTCGATTAATAAGGCGTCACCTTGGCCGCCTCCTGAGCAGATGGACGCAATACCTAATCCGCCTCCGCGACGTTTTAATTCGTAGGCTAAAGTTAGAATAATACGCGCGCCACTTGCGCCGATCGGGTGACCTAAGGCAACGGCACCACCGTTAACGTTAACTTTTGCTGGATCAAGTCCCGCGATCTCACTACTCGCAAGTGATACAGCCGCAAATGCTTCGTTCACTTCAAATAGGTCGATATCGTCTTTAGAATAACCTGTCTTTTCAAGTAAGTTGTTAATCACAATACCTGGGGTCTCTGGAAAACGCTCAGCTTCAACTGCCACTTCTTCATGACCTAAAATCGTTGCAAGAGGCGTTTGCCCAGTTTGATTGGCTTTGTCTTCTGACATTAAGACCATTGAAGCGGCACCATCGTTAACACCAGGTGCATTCCCTGCTGTGATCGTGCCATCTTTATCGAAAGCAGGTTTTAGTTTAGCTAAGCTCTCGGCTGTGGTATCTTCACGTGGTGCTTCATCTTCCGTCACTTGAATCGGATCTTTTTTCCGTTGTGGAACTTCGACAGTCGCGATTTCATCAGCTAATTTACCGTCTTTTGTTGCTTGAACTGCGCGTTCATGACTGCGCGCTGCCCATTCATCTTGTTGTTCACGTGATAGATTAAATTTATCAGCTGTTCGATTACCGTAGCTTCCCATATGAACATTTTCAAATGAGCATGTTAGGCCATCATGAATCATCATGTCTTTCACTTTCTGATCCCCCATACGGAAGCCCCATCGTGCATTCGGTATGAAATATGGCGCTTGGCTCATGCTTTCCATACCACCTGCGACAATGACCTCCTCTTCACCGAGGCGAATGAGCATGTCACCTAAAGCGACACTGCGCATGCCTGATGCACAAACTTTGTTAATCGTCTCTGTTTTCGTACCCCACGGCAGACCAGCTTCACGTAACGCTTGCCGTGATGGTAGCTGTCCTTGACCACCTTGAAGCACTGATCCCATGATGACTTCTTGCACATCAGCTGCATCGACATTCGCTCGTTTCAGCGACTCTTTAATCGCTATACCTCCGAGTTGAGCTGCTGTTAAAGGTGCTAAGGCGCCACCGAACTTACCGAACGGCGTACGAGCACCTGCAACAATGACTGTTTTTGTCATAATAAACCTCCTCTATCGTTATGTAACCGCTATCATGTATTATAACATATATTGATTGAGCGTTCGTTCAATTTTGCAGATTTTTTATAATTTTTGTTCAATAAGGTTTTGGTTCTTCACTTTTGAAATAAATCCTCTTATTTATTTCAAAAATGAGCTGACTTAACTCAAAACTTCGGGGAGTTTTGAGTTAAGTCAGTGCAATTATTTAAAACTTAAATACATCATAAGAAAAAGCCGAGAGACTGAGTCTCTCGGCTTTTATTCATCTTAATTATTCAGCTGTAACAGGTTCTTCTTGTGTTACGCCTACATCTTGCCATTCAATCGCATATCTTGTAATATCGTAGTTTGTTACACGCTCGTTAGCTGGATAGATTTCAGAACGATATAGTGTAGGGAATACTGGAATTTCCTCTACCATTAGTTCTTGCCAGTCGCTGTAAACTTCTTTACGATATTCTTGATCAAATGCTTCTTCAGAAATACCATCCTCTAGAAGCTCAGTATTTTCTTCGCTCTCATAACGAGGGAAGTTAAAGATTTGTGTAGGTCCATATAGACCTGTTGGGTCAACGTCAGAACCAACACTCCATGCACCTGCATAGATATCGATTGCAGGGTCATCTTCACCTGTTTGACCTACGCGATCATAGAACTGGTTGAATTCAAGAAGTCGACCATCAACTAATTGTACGTCTAGACCAACTTGTTCCCATTGTTGCATGTAGTAGTTTGCAATCGGTTCAGCTGATTCGCCACCTGACATAGAAGCAAAGTTAATTGTTAATTCTTCACCATCTGGTGTTTCACGCATACCATCACCATTCGTGTCCTCATAACCTGCTTCATCTAAAATGCGATTAGCTTCATCAGCATCATAAGTCGGTGTTTCAATGGATTCGTCATGGAAGTTTTCATGCCATGGCGTAATTAATGTTGTTGCATTCCAACGCAAGCCATTATAGAAGTTTTCACCGACACCGTTGTTATCTACTGCGTACCACATTGCACGACGTAGTTCAACGTCTCCCATCTTCATTTCGTCTGGCTTATAATTAACTCTATTTTCTTCAGCATTCCAGTCACCTAGTTTAAAGCCAATGTAACTGTAAGAACCAGCAACATCACCTAACCACTCAACATTTTCCATGTTTGAATTTTCTGGATACTGGTCTGCAGGGAATGCATCAACAACATCTACCCCACCAGTTTCAAGTTCTTGAGCAACGACGTTCGGGTTAACAACTTTAACAGTTACACCGTCTAAGTTCGGTTCACCGTCCCAATAATCTTCATTCGCTGTTAGCTCAACTGATTCACCTGGTACGATTGAATCAACTTTGAATGGTCCCATGCCGATTGGGTTTTCGCGAACTGGATCACTTTCAGCCATATCAGCTACAGGAATATCTTCAAATACGTGTTTCGGCATTGCATATGTCCAAATACCACCTGAAGTTAATGATGGTGTTAGACGCTCATAATTAATAGTGAATGATTTTTCGTCATGAATCTCGATTCCAGAGATTTCATCCGCTTCACCATTATGATATTCTTCCATACCTTCAATTAATGTGAAACCAACTGTACCGTAACGAACACCTGTATAATCAGGATGTCCGATTACTTCATAAGAATATACCCAGTCTTCAGCTGTTACTGGTTCACCATCGTGCCAGTTAACGCCATCTTTAATTTCAAACGTAATTGAACCTTCTTCTTCATTTGCTTCAAATGTCGCTGGACCTTCATTGTTATACGTATGGTCTGTGTCCATACCTAGCATTGCTTCATCAATGAATTGCAGGATCTGTGAGTCAGGGTCACCTGAATAGAAGTTATATTGTAGCGTACCTTCAAACACTGTATCGGAAACAAGTCCGAAGTTTAAATGGCCACCGTCAATCGGATCTTCTTCATTTGAAGTTTGGTTTGGAAAATTCTCGATGTCATAGATTTTATCTTCCGGATCAGTCTCTTCTTCACTGCTTCCTTCCGAATCTTCCTCGCCACCTTCACTTCCTTCTGATTCTTCTGAACCTTCTTCTGAGCCACCACCGGCTTCTTCATTTCCTTCATCATCGCCGCCACATGCAGCTAGAACAAGGAACAGAGCGAGCATTAGGACAAAAAACAGTTTGCCCGTAATAGATTTGCTCATGTAAATACCTCCCCTTTTTTCTTAAAGTAGTTTGTCAGGTTAACTGACATGAAATATATACTAATCGTCATCTCAATTAAGAGACGAACGACTGTATCAAAATTAGGATGCACGGCGTTGTCTTGCATCTGCCGCACGCTTTAATGCTTCACCGACGTTACGAACGGCTAACATTAAGACTAAGATTAAAATGGCAGCTGGTACCCAAATCCACCAGCGTTGCTCTAAAGTGGTTGGGTTAGTCGCATAACTCAGTAATGTTCCTAAACTCGGAGTATCTTGCGGGAATCCGAAACCTAAGAATGATAGGCCCGATTCAATTCCGATGTTTGCCGCTAAGTTAAGCGTCATCGTCACCACAATCAGTGACATAATATTCGGTAATACTTGTGTAAAAATGATTTTCATATGTGATGAACCTAATGTCCTGGATGCTTGGACATAATCAAGTTCTTTCTCCTGTAAAGCCCTCGACCTAATCAATCTCGCTATTCCCATCCATAAGAATGCTGTCATCACAAGTGAGAAGGTCATAACACTATACTTTGGAACAATCGTAACGAATACGATAATAATCATAATGTTTGGAAGTACCATGAAAAAGTCAACAATACGCATCATGACGTTATCCACATGACCACCAAAGTAGCCTGAAACGACTCCAAAAACAATTCCAATAAACCCTGACATGATCGTTACCAAGATACCAACTGATAACGAGTTACGGGTACCGATAATTAACTGACCAAATATATCACGACCACCTTGGTCTGTACCTAAAAGAAATAGTTCTGATGGTGGTTCATAAATCGCAAACGGATCAACTCGAACAATTTCGTCTTTATCTAGTAATATTGATACACCGAATACTGCAATCGTCGTTAATACAAGAAATAATAATGATACTAACGCTAATTTATCCCTCAAAATTTCCTTCCAGAAAATCGATAAACCAGAAGGACTTTTTTCTACTTTTTGTTCAATGACTTTCTCTGTTTGTTGATTACTCACTCGTTTCACCCCCTGCAACTCTGTTATTTAATACGGATACGTGGATCAACAATACTTAAAATAATGTCGGATAATAATGCACCGAGTATGGCCGCGAGTCCGAATAGCAGTACGACTGCCGTTACAACTGGGAAGTCACGGATTAAAATTGACTCGATAAACAAGTTACCCATCCCTGGATAGCTGAAAATTTGTTCAACAAAGACTGATCCAGTAATAAGCATCGTAATCTCATAACCGAAAAACGCTGCAATCGGTAAAACAGAGTTACGGAAGATATGACGGTTGTATACACGAGACTCTGGTGCACCTTTTGCTCTAGCTGTAATAATAAAGTCTTTTTGCTTCGTGTCTATAATCTCACTACGTAAATATTGCACTGTACCAACCACACCGATTAACGCAATCGATAAAGCTGGTAATAATAAGTGATGCAACTTACTAACAATGTATTCAAACGATCCTGGTTCTAGTCCTGAGGCGACAGAGCCACCTGTTGGGAACCATCCTAGTGTAAATCCGAAGAAAAACAGGACAACTAATGCGAAAATAAAGATTGGTGTCGCAAACCCTAAGTATGTATAGCCTGTTATGATTTGATCGACTAAACGATCATTCCAACGACCACTAATAATACCTAAAGGAATTCCAATCGCATAAATGAATATAACAGATAATAAGGATAACCAAATCGTATTAATCATTCGCTCCCAAATCAAATCAGTTACTGGTCGGTAATGCGCTGTTGATGTCCCGAAGTCACCTTCAGCTACACCAGAAACCCATCTGCCATATTGCTGATACCATGGGTCATTTAGACCTAAACGCTCACGTTGTTCTTCAATCGCATCTTGTGAAAGACTTGGGTCAATTTGGCTAGTAAAGGCATCCCCTGGCATGAGCGAAGCCATAAAGAACACGAGTAAACTCAATAATAATAGCTGCGGCAATGTTATGATTAATCTTCGTACGATAAATTTCCACATAATCGATCAACCTCTTTCTGGTAAAGCTACTTTGTGTGTGTCTGTAATTTGCTTGAGGTTAAACGCCAAGCCTTCTTCATTAAAGTAGTCATAAAATGATTGCTGATATTCTTCTTTAATTTGCGCACGAAATTCTCGATGTTTCTCCCGGTTTCGTGGATCCACGTCTGGAATAGCCGCGACTAGACGTTTCGTGTAAATGTGTTGCGGATTGTTGAAAATTTCTTCTGTTAATCCTTCTTCAACCAAACGGCCCTGATACATAATGCCGATGCGGTCACACATATGTTTAATAACGCCTAAGTCGTGAGCAATGAAGAATAAAGTTAAATCCATTTCTTTTTGAATATCTTGTAAGAAGTTCAGCACTTGAGCTTGAACAGAAACGTCTAAGGCTGATACAGGCTCATCTGCAATAATGAGTTTTGGATTTAATGCAATCGCACGGGCAACACCTATACGTTGCCGTTGACCACCTGAGAATTCGTGTGGATATTTCATAATACTGTCTGAACTGATTCCAACGCGTTCAAGTAACTCTTGTACCCGTTTTTTCTCTTCATCCTTCGATAGTTTTTCGTAATTTCGAATCGGTTCAGCAACGATATCAATTACCCGTTTTCTTGGGTTCAAACTTGAATACGGGTCTTGGAAAATCATTTGAATATCATTACGGACATCAACCTTTTTACCTTTCTTAGCATTCAAATGACTATCTTCAAAGTAAATATCGCCATCCGTAATATTATTCAATCCCATAACCGCTTTCCCTGTCGTCGTCTTACCTGAACCTGACTCACCAACAAGGCCGTATGTTTCGCCTTCTCGCACTTCAAATGAAACGCCATCGACGGCTTTAACTTCATCAATTTTTCTGTTTAATATTCCCCCATGAATAGGAAAGTGTATTTTTAGATCATCAACCTTCAGTAACGCCATTTGCTTGGTCCTCCTTGTTCTCATCTGGGAAGTAAAAATGCTGATAACACGTACAACGCACAAAGTGGCCTTCGCTCACTTCATGTAAGACTGGATGATCTTCATGGGCATCATCATCAATCCAAGGTATTCGTCCTTTAAACCTGCAACCAGTACGTGGTAAATGCTTAAGTGATGGCACAATTCCTTGAATCACATGTAAACGATCTTGTGCATAATCTGTTGCTGGAATGGAACTGAGTAGCGATCGCGTATAAGGATGCTGCGGATTAACGAAAACCGATTCAACATCTGATTCTTCAACGATTTGACCCGCGTACATAACAGCCACACGGTCAGCCATTTCAGCAACAACCCCTAAGTCGTGGGTGATTAAAATAACCCCTGAATTCAGGTCATCTTTTAGCTCTTGAATCAAGTCAAGAATCTGAGCTTGAATGGTCACATCCAATGCCGTTGTCGGCTCGTCTGCTATTAATAACTTAGGTTGATTAGCGATCGCAATCGCGATAATCACACGCTGTCTCATACCGCCAGATAATTCGTGTGGAAATTGGTCAACAACACGTTCAGGTCTCGGGATTCCTACTCGACCAAGTAGTTCGATTGCATAATTTCGTCGTTCTGTCTTAGACATGTTCTTATTATGTAATAATAAAACTTCTCCGATTTGCACGCCGATTTCCATCAGTGGGTTAAGAGCTGTCAAAGGATCTTGGAAGATCATTGACATGTCTTTACCACGAATCTTATTCATTTCTGATGTTGATAATTTAGCAAGGTCTTGACCTTGGAATAACATTTCACCTTCGATTTTCCCTCGATTGTGTAAACCCATAATCGAGAAGGCTGTGGCACTTTTACCTGACCCTGATTCTCCTACAATCGCTAGCACTTCATTTTCTCGAACCGTTAATGAAACGTCATCAACAGCCGCGTAATATTCTTCGTCGATCTGAAACGACGTTGATAAATTATTAATCTTTAATAGTTCCTGACTCAACACCATCACCCTTGATCATTATTTTCTTGCTGATTGTTATTGATAGTAAATTCTGAAAATTAAACTTAAAAAAACTTTAATATTGTCATCATTCTGTTAATTGAATTTATAACTGTTATTGTAATGAATGAATTTTAGAAAAGCAAGATGTTTTTTAATTTTCTAAAAATATAGTTTATTGTCATTTGACTCTATTTTCTGAATTCTTATTCGTTTATTTTATCATGGTTTATTAATTAATCAAGCCATTTTTTGTAGAAGAATTATTAAATTAGTATAATAATTTCACGACAATTAACGACATTTGAATAACCATTCACAGCTTTGTATAAAAAACCCTATATGGATATAAAAAACCATATAGGGTTTATTGAATTATGCTGGTTGTTCTACTTTTGCTTCTTCACCAAAGATCGAGCGTTCTAATACTTCTGCTACGTCTTGTGTGGTGACTTCTTCTTCGACTTCTTTGGCCTTTGTTCCGTCTGTTAACATCATTAAACAGAACGGGCAACCACTGGAAATAGTATTTGGATTCACTTCTAACGCTTGTTCTGTACGGGCCTCATTAATTCGGTTACCTGATGTTTCTTCCATCCACATCATACCCCCACCAGCGCCACAGCACATACCATTCTCTTTGTTTCGTTTCATTTCGACATATTCTACTCCCGGAATGGACTGTAGAATATCACGCGGTGGGTTATAAACTTCATTATAACGCCCTAAGTAACAAGAGTCGTGGAAGGTGATCTTCTCATTGACCGCTTCTTTCGGTTCAAGGCGGCCTTCATTAATAAGTTCTGCTAAAAGTTCAGTATGGTGATAAACTTCAGCTTCAAAACCGAAATCTGGATACTCATTTTTGAAAATATTATAAGCATGCGGATCGATAGTTACGATCTTCTTAATGTCATTCTTCTCGAATTCTTTAATATTCTTCTCAGCTAATTCTTGGAATAAGAACTCATTACCCATACGACGTGGTGTATCACCAGAGTTACGTTCTTTGTTACCTAAAATCGCAAATTTAATGCCTGCTTTGTTCATCAAGCGGGCAAAGGCCATCGCAATTTTTTGGCTACGATTATCGTAAGAGCCCATTGAACTAACCCAGAATAAGTATTCGAATTCTTCTCCTTCTTTTTCTAGTTCTTTAACTGTTGGAACGTTTAACGTTTCGTCTTCTTCACGCCAATTTTCGCGGTCTTTCTTCGATAAGCCCCACGGATTACCTTGGCGTTCAATGTTTGTCATAGCTCGCTGCGCCTCAGGATCCATTTTACCTTCTGTCATCACCAAGTAACGACGAAGGTCAATAATCGTGTCAACGTGTTGGTTCATTACCGGACAAGCGTCTTCACAGTTACGGCATGTCGTACACGCCCAAAGCTCTTCTTCTGTGACAACATCACCAATTAATTCTTTGCTTGTCACCTGACTAGATAGTGGGCTGTTTGGGTCGACGACTTGGTTTCCTGTCGCATCAGAAAACGCATAAGACGGAACCCACGGTGTTTGACCTGTTACAGCAGCACCTTTTTCAGTTAAATGATCGCGGATTTTCACTAAAACATCCATTGGCGATAACATTTTACCTGAAACTGATGATGGACAAACGTCTGTACAACGACCACACTCAACACAGGCGTATAAATCTAGTAGTTGTAAATCACTTAAATCTTCAACTTTACCGACACCGAATGATGGTTCCTCATCCGATTCTTCCATTTCATCCATGTCGAAATTAATCGGCTCAAGCTTACCATGGTTCTTATCGCGATTGAAGTAAACATTCGCTGGACCTGCTAGTAAGTGAGCGTGTTTTGATTGTGGTACATAAACTAAAAAGGCAAGTAACGCCACTAAGTGAATCCACCACATAATATAGAATAAAACAGTGGCCACAGTCGGACTCACCCAAGAGAAGGCCAGTGCTATAACGGATGCAACTGGCTCAGTCCATGCCGCTTCATGACCATGCCAAATCATGCCAAAACCATTACCTGCTAATACCGTGACCATCAGTGTACCGATGAAAATCAAGACCAATCCAGCTTTAAAACCGCGCTTTAAGCGAACGAGCTTCTCGATGTAACGGCGGTAGAACGCCCATACAACAGCCACCAAAATCGTTAATGTGACAAGCTCTTGGAAAAAGACGAACCCTGGATAAAATATCCCAAACGGTAAATGCGATCCTGGATTTAGCCCTTTCCATATGTAATCAATCGCCCCAAATTGCACGAGTAAAAAGCCGTAAAACATCATCACGTGAATGGCGCCTGATTTAGCATCTTTTAACAGTTTCTTCTGCCCAAATACATAAACACCAATATCTTTTAGCCGTTGTTTCACGTCATGGTCAAATTCTGTTTTTCGACCCAATTTAATGTAAGCAATTCGTGTTCGTACCACTTTGACGAACAAGAATAATGCATATACTGTAATCGCTAGAAATGCAACCCAATTCACCCATAACAACATTTCCATCTGTCTCCCCCCTAGTAGTATTACCTGTGACCGCTTTCATAATAAACATTTTAACACGAGAGCGTCAGAATTGAACAAGTTTTCTTATAATTTATTATACACTGAATGAGCATTCAGTCAATGACTTTTTGCATAATTCACTACCCTTTTCGAAAACTAGTCAAGAAGGAGGAAACTGTTTATGTGGGTGTTAATCGCGATTGCTATCATTATATTAGTCACACTTTGGCTTCAAACCAGTCACTCATCTAAATCTGAACCTACCTATCCCGTTCGACATAGTGATATGACATTTTTCGTCAATGGTCATCGCTTATTCCAACATTATATAGAAGATATTCGCAATGCTAAGAGTTGGATTTGTGTGCAATTTTTCATTATAAAAAATGATTTATTCGGCCACCACATCTTAACAGTTTTGCAGGAGAAGGCCTCTTCTGGTGTCCCTGTATATTTACTCATTGATCAAATGGGGTCACGAACAATAGCCAAAGATAAAATCGAAACGTTAAAACAAGCTGGCGTTCAAGTCGTTTATAGCAATCGGGTTTCGATTAAACACCCTATTCAATCAATAAATGAGCGAAATCACCGAAAAATTACCGTTATTGATGGACATATAGGCTATTTAGGGGGATTTAATGTAGGTAATCAATATATTAACCAAGGCGATCAATTCTCACGTTGGCGTGATTACCATATGCGATTGACGGGAGAAATTATTGAGGACTTATCGGATCAATTCATATTTGATTGGCGTCATAATACTTCAGAATCGATTACCTTACCTAAGACCGAGCTAGATCGAGGAAATACTCAAATGCAACTAATTGCATCAAGTGGTGGAACATTAGAATCTACATTTCTAGACCTAATTAATTCCGCCCAAGAGACCATCCAGATTGGTAGCCCTTATTTTATTCCAAGCAAACAGCTTAAGGCTTTATTAATTGAGAAGTTGAAAGCAGGCGTCCATATCGACATCTTGTACCCACACGATTCTGATCATCCCTTTGTCAAAGAAGCATCCGCTCCTTATCTTCGTGAAATGGCCAAATATGGAGCTAGCGTTTATTTATTTTATCGAGGATTTTATCATGCGAAGTCTTTGATTATTGACGGTAAAGTAGCAGATGTTGGTACAGCCAATTTTGACTTACGCAGTCTTTATTTAAATGAAGAAGTTAATATGTTGATTAAGGATGAAACCGCTGTTAAAACAGTACAAGGATATTTTAATCGTGATCTTCGAGCCGCTATGCCCTTGTACGATGCTTGGTTTAAAACACCTAATGCTTTGGTGTTTCATATCAAAAAGTGCCTGGCTCGGGTATTGCGTTTCTATTTATAAATGTTTATTTCGTATTGAATTGTGGGATATTATTTATAATGGATAAAGGAAATAGAAGGAGATAGAGTCCATATAATTGTGTAAAAAGGGTCATTTTCCTCTCCACATGGTACAATGTTTTCAACCACAAAAACGATTACCAGGAGGAGAGTATT
>NZ_JAUSTQ010000013.1 GCF_030812915.1 Alkalibacillus salilacus | reverse complement strand
GACACTAAAAAAGATGACCCCGAATCAATATCGAGGTCACCTTTTAGCCGCCTAGTTTTTTATTAAATTGTCCACTTTTAAGGGTACAGTTCATTGAGACGACCTTCTTTATTTAGAATAGACAACCTTACCATCAATAATAGTTTGTGCGACCTTTATATCTTTAAGATCTTGTAAATCTACCTCGTATGGATTATGAGACAATGTAATTAGATCAGCTTGCTTTCCTTCTTCTATAGAACCAGTTAGACCTTCTTCAAAATTGAGTTTGGCCCCCTCAATTGTCATTGTCCTTATCGCTGTATCCAAGTCAATCTTTTGCTCATTCCCCAAGACGTAACCATTTCTCGTTAACCGGTTAACAGCAGCCCAAATCGAAAAAATTGGAGAAATCGGAGTAATTGGACAATCAGAATGCAATGTATACAATAATCCGTTGTCCGAAGCTTCTTTAAGTGGATTAATCCGTTCAGCGCGTTCTGGTCCTAAGAAAATATCACGGTGACGATCGCCCCAGTAATACACATGATTAATAAAGAATGACGCAGCAATCCCTAATCGCTTCATTCTTTCTAAATCTTCTGGTAGTGCCGTTTGCACATGTTCTATTCGATGTCGATGATCCTGGCGAGGATATTCATTCAGAGCATATTCATATGCATCTATAATAGAACGAATAGCACGATCACCATTTCCATGCGTCGTGATACGAAATCCACGTTTATGGAAATGCAATACTTCCTGCTTAAAATCTTCTTCTTCATGTATAAATTCACCCATCACCGTCGGATCATTGTAGTAAGGCTCTCTTAGGGCACCTGTCATCCCTTGAATTGAGCCATCCTGGAACATTTTAATACTGTCTAATGATACTAAACCATCTGATTCATCTAATAGGTAGCGGTTTAACTCTTCAGGTGTATAATTTCCAAAAGGTGCTCCCTCTTCTACTAAATAGTGCATCATCATAACCCTTGTTTTAATCGGGTTCGCCCTTTCTTTCGCTGCTCGTAGGTGAACGTCTAATTCTTCCATATTAAAAATAGCAGCATCTGAGTTTGTTGTAATGCCCTTAGTCAAATATTCATCTGAGGCTCGTTTTAGAATCTGTACCAATTCATCTGTGCTCTTTTTAGGTAACGAATCTAAAAATGGTTGCATAGCTCCTGGTTCATATAACACACCATTCAAATTACCATCTTCATTCCGACCAAAATGTCCTCCCGGAAAATCTTCTACATAATCATCTAACCCTGCCATTTCAATCGCCTTCGAATTAACATAAGCTAAATGCCCCGAGATATGTCGGATATAAAGCGGGTGATGAGGCGCAACATCATCTAACTCTTTACGATTCAAATGACGTTTCTCGGCAATCATCGTATCATCATACCCGAACCCTTCAATCCATGAACCTGATTCAACTTTATTAGTTTGTTCACTGATCGCATTTAAGACATCACTAACAGCTTCATTTGGAGGTACATTACAATCTATTTGTTCCTTCGTTTTTGCATACATCAAGATATGGTTATGTGTATCGATAAACCCTGGAATCATCGTCGCTTGATCTAAATCAACAAAAGATGTTTCGTTATTAGACTCCACTTCATCTTGTGGAGGCTCAGTACTTTCCCAAACGCCTGTTATCACACCATCAGCTACTGTAAGCGAACCATACACATGATTAGACGCATCAAATGAATAAATTCTACCATTCTTATAAATTGTATCTACTTTCACCATATAATCACCTTCTTGAACATCGTTTTATTCATTTTTTTCATTCTTATAAGCAAAATAATAGGCTGTAGGATCCTCATCGTCTGAATGATCAGTGAGTAAACTGACAACTACTAATATTATTAAAGAAACTACTAAACCAGGAACGATCTCATGCAAGCCAAATGGTTTTCCTGCTAGATTCCAAATCATCGCAAAGATTAAGGAACCAACTACACTTGTGATCATGCCTATCTTCGTTGCACCATGCCAATACATCGCTGCCAAAACAGGGAACACCATTGAAACCGCCGAAAGTGATAAAGCGTACGTGTAAATTGCGATAATGTCAGAAATTAATAGAGCAATTAATAAACCACCCACAGCCATGACAGCTACAGAGAGACGTGAGACTTTTAAGATTTTCTCACCACTAGCATCAGGATTCATCCATTTTTCATAAATGTCTTTCGAGATATTCATTGCACCACTTAACAAGAATGAGGTTGCCCCTGTTAAAACAGCAGCAAATAATGAAACCATAAAGAAACCACCTATAGCAGGGTGAAAGACCGTCGCTAGAAAATCTGTATAAACAGAATCTGGGTGCGTATCTAAAGGAATAGATTGACGAGCAATCACACCAATCCCAACTGCAAAGAAGCCAACGACTGACGTTAAAATAAAACCAACTGTTACAGCACTAACAGCTGTTTTCTCTGATTTAGCAGCTGAAATACGTTGCCAAGATGTTTGCCACACGAGATAGAACGGCCCGAAGATAATTAGATAGTTAAGCAATTCTGTTCCACTTAATCCTGTAAAGTTAAGTAATTCGCTTGGCGTATTTTGTACAACCGTATCAAATCCACCTACGTAATTTAGACCAACGACAAACATCAAAATTAAACCGACAATGATTAAGACAGACTGTACCGCATCAGTCCATGCAACACTAGGTAGACCACCCATTAAAGTGAAGGACACACATACTAGAAAGCCAATAATCATGGCCCAGAATAACGGGATATCGACAATTGTCGTAAAAATAGAACCCATCCCAACAATCTGCATACCAAATGTTGGTGTCATGTAAAGTATACTGATAACCAACGCTGGGATTAATCCTGCTGCTTTACCGAAACGTCTTACGAATAGATCAGGAATCGTATACAACTTCAACTTTCGAATCGTTTTACCAAGTAAGAATACGAGTAAAATAGAGAATCCAGCTACAGGTAAAGTTGTTAAAAACCAAGCCGTACCGACCTGGAATCCTTCCCCAGCTGCACCAATGACTGCAGCAGACCCCATAGAAGTCGCAATAATACTACCACTAATAGGGAAAAATCCTAAGCTGAAGTTCGCCATTGTATAATCATCACTACTTTTGATTTTACGAGAATAATAGAAACCTAACGCCATAATACCTGTTATAAAGACTATTAACCATATTAAATACCAAGACATGCTTACAACACCTTTCAACATCTATTACTATAAATTTAAAAATATCATGGCGTAATTATAATGACTTCTTTCGACAAAGTTCAATGAAGTCATAATGTCCGTACCAATAAAGAAATTGGTACGGACATCTTCTGAAATCCCTAGACTAAAGCATATAAAAGCCTCGCGACCAGAGTGTTAATACTACTGGTCGCGAGGCTCGATAATTCATTAGTCACGAATAAAAATATCACGCGTATACACTTTATCAAATACCTCATTCAGTTCATCTGATAGTCGATTAGCAACGATAACATCAGCATAATTCTTGAATTGGTCAAAATTGTTCATAACTTTAAGCCCTTCAAATTCACGTTGTTCAAGAGATGGTTCGTGTACGACTATCTCAACACCTCTAGCCCTTAGGCGACTAATCACGCCTTGAATTGCTGATTGTCTGAAGTTATCAGAATCTGTTTTCATCGTTAAACGATATATACCAACCACACTTGGTTCATTAAGCATGATACGATCAGCAATATGTTCTTTACGTGTACGGTTAGATTCTACGATTGCCGTAATTAAACTATTCGGTACATCTTCAAAATTAGCAAGCAATTGCTTCGTATCTTTAGGTAAACAATAGCCCCCATACCCAAATGATGGATTATTATAATGATTCCCAATACGCGGATCAAGACTGACACCTTCAATAATCTGTCCTGTGTCCAAACCATTAATTTCCGCGTAGTTGTCGAGTTCATTAAAAAATGACACACGCATGGCTAAATATGTATTCGCAAATAATTTGATTGCTTCAGCTTCAGTTGAGTTAGTGAACAGTGTTGGAATGTCTACTTTCTCAGCACCTTGAACAAGCAAGCTTGCAAATGTTTCAGCTCTTTTAGACTGCTCACCTACAATAATTCGAGATGGGTAAAGGTTATCATACAACGCCTTCCCTTCTCGTAAAAACTCGGGTGAGAAAATAATATTATTGGTATTATATTTCTGTCGTAACTCTTCGGTATAACCGACAGGAATAGTAGATTTAATAATCATTAATGCCTGTTCATTAATCGATAATACGGTTTCAACAACTGTTTCAACCGTAGAAGTGTCAAAATAATTCTGTTCAGGATCATAATTGGTTGGTGTCGAAATAACAACAAAATCAGCATCTTGAATGGCTTCATGTTGATCAGTTGTCGCATTTAAATTCAAATCTTTGGTTATTAAAAACTCTTCAATTTCAGAATCTGCGATTGGGGATTTCTGATTATTTATTAAATCAACTTTATCTTGGACAATGTCAAGTGCTGTAACAGTGTTATATTGCGCTAACAGAACTGCATTTGATAAACCGACATAACCTGTGCCTGCAATTGTAATGTTGTACATACCTTTCACCTCTCAATTTCTATGAGAAATTCTGGATGCTATAAATCTAGTTTAATACAACTAATATAATTTTGATGACTCTTTCCTGATCCTCTATAGCCAAATTCGATCCTGAAGGTAAACAAATGCCGTCCTTAAACAGCTTTTCAGACACACTATCATCTATTTGATGAGGGTAATAGATAGAACCCTCAAACAGAGGTTGTAAATGCATTGGTTTCCAAACAGGACGAGCTTCTATATTGTTTTCACTTAGGGATTCAATAATATGATCACGAGAAACACCAGTTTGCTTAGGGTCAATCGTTAATGCTGTTAACCATTTATTCGAGTAAGTTCCTTCGAGCTCTGGTTGAAAAGAGATGCCATCAATTTGATGGAAAGCATCATAATACCGCTTAAACACCGCACGTCGTTGTTGGACACGTTGATCTAACACTTCCAGTTGACCCCTTCCAACACCTGCGACAATATTGCTCATACGGTAGTTATACCCCACTTGGCTATGCTCATAATGGACAGCTGGATCACGAGCTTGAGTCGATAAAAAGCGAGCCTTTTGAATAGCAGCTTCATCATTAGAAACTAATGCCCCACCACCTGAAGTTGTGATAATTTTGTTTCCATTAAACGAATAAATACCAAAATGGCCAAACGTACCACTTTTCTGACCTTTGTATTCACTACCTAGTGACTCAGCAGCATCTTCAATAACTGGGACACCATAAGAATTACAAACCGACATAATTTCATCCATCTTGGCGCTCTGACCATATAAATTCACAACAATTACGGCCTTAGGTAATTGCCCCGCCTTATCGAAATCTTGCAATGCTCTTTCCAAAGCAACAGGAGACATATTCCAAGTGTCAGGTTCAGAATCAATAAAGACAGGGTTGGCATGTTCATACAGAACTGGATTTGCAGTTGCCACGAATGTTAATGACGATACAAATACGTGATCGTCTGGCTCAACTTCCAGTATCCGTAATGCTAAATGAATTGCTGCAGTGCCAGATGACAGGACTGTTGTATGTGCAACACCATTATAGCTCGACAATTCTTGTTCAAATCCGTTCACATTATTACCGAGAGGTGCGACCCAGTTCAGATCAAAAGCTTCTTGTATGTATGGTTGTTCATTCCCTGACATATGCGGGCTTGACAAATAGACTTTACTCATTGTTTGCCTCATTTCTACGTAAAAATTAAATCCGGATTAAACATTATTTTCCTAGTACTATAACAACAAGACTACAGCTTAACTATCAGAAAACTAGTACATATTATACTCTAATAATATCATTGCATTCACCTTATGCTCTGCATTTGTATGTACTTAATTTTCGAAAGATAAATCTCATCCAAAAAGGTTTATAGGAGTCCTTATTTGAAGAAATGCCTTTTATTCATCGTATTTAGTATGTGAATTTAAGTATATTTAATTAACATGTTCATAAGGTATGACTAGATATTTCATATTTTGTATTCACATATAAACGGCACATTTATATACAAAACATTTTGATAAGATCTCTTTTAAAACTACTAATTAGTATCATATCCATAAAATTGTAATAATTTATAACCTTTTTTATTAAAGTCCGCTATTTCCGAATCACTAAGTTCTTTTCTCCATTTCCCTCTATTATCATAAATCGGCTGATTAGCCTGCCATGCACGGTATTCAATATGATTATCTTTGTTATATTGATTAGTCGGCTCCTTCAATTCGGACGTATTACCATAAGAATACGTTTGTTTATAAAAGTTCTTCAAAGCATCTTCATACTCTTCATTCAAAAATTCTGTAACTTCTAATAAGGTATCATCAAAATCTGTGATTATTGATTCATACTTAACTACCTTGACTCTTTTATCATCTAAAAAAGGGATCAGTGCCTCATTATCATTTATCCACCGGTTCATACTTTTATTAAAATCTTCATAGCGTTTTTTTAATGATAAACTAACATCTCTGCCATCCCGAACTAATGCAATTATTTGAGCGTTAGGATAATATTTTAAAATTCTATTAACTTTCATTATGTGTTTAGGCGTTTTTTCTACAAGCCTATTATTCTTATTAGATTGATACTTTTCATACTCTTTTTTTATTTTAAAACGCGTGAAAAGATCTCGAAATAAATTTGTTTCATAATTAATAACATCCAAATTGGAATGTGCATTTAAAATTGAAGCCATTAATGTAGTGCCACTATGACCACAACCGACAATAAAAATAGGACTTTCATTGGAAATTGGTTTATTGATAAAAAAGTCTATAATATTATTTCTAACTCTTAACAGAAACTTCAATCCCTTTTTTAATCTTGGCATCTAAACACCCTTTCTAATTAATTTTAAGTAATTTAAAATTCTATTTCTCTCAAATAATAAGACTACTACAACATAACTGAAGCCTAATAATAATATTGTGATTATTAACATGATTATTAGTGGAGGGTTTATTGTTAGATGATTTATCAATTTATAAATAATCAACATAGTTAGTAGACCTAAGCATGGAAACTTAATATTTACAACATACCTCCTCATATTCAGTCCAATTAACTTGTTTATGAAGTATTGTATAATAACAAACCTTAATATTAAAAAGATACTGTATAGTACTATTATCATATTAAGACTATTTCCTAATAGCACCAATGACAATATGTATAGTGGTATCATTATCAACTCTAAGGATAAAAGTAACCCAGGTTTATTTTTAGCATATATCAAAGAAGTACCGACACTCGATGTCAATACTATTAAAGCAATAGGTATTGCTAGACCTTCAAAAATAACTATACTCTTGTACCAGCTTTCATCAAACAGCAATGGCACAAGATATTTTGCAGTTAAAGAACACAATAAAAACAATGGGAATGCTATTAAAAATAGTAGATAACTAATTATCAAATAATATTTCTGTAATTCTCCATTATCATTTTGAAAATTAGAATACAATGGTAACATAACTTGACCTATAGAGGATGTTATTAAACTTTGGATCTGAATTAACAATGTTTTCACAAATGAATAAACACCTAAAATATCGGGTGTAAGAATTCCACCAATTATAACTTCATCAATTTTCTGACCTGAAAACGTAAGTATCTTTTTGAAGCCAATTTGAGAAATGAACAGACGATAATTTTCAAAATGTTTTAAGGATAATATAGGGGTTAGCTTTAAACTTGCATATTTTATGATTCCGTGTAAATTTATTAATAAGTTTACACTATTAGAAATTAACAGACCATATACAAACCCCCAAATCCCTAAACCTACTGAAATTAATACTAATGAGATAAGAGTTTCTATAATATACTTACTCATTTTCCCTATTACTTCAATTTTAAACAAAAACTCTCGGTTAAGCACAAAAGCACTTATTTTTGCTAAACTGTTTATTATTATAACTATTAATAATAAACTAATTATTTTATCCAGTTCACTTAAACTAAAATAATCAGATATGAATCCTCTAATAAAATATAAAATACTAATAATCACCAAATTAACTAGTAATATTGCATAAATAGTTGAAGAAAAAACTTTGTCATTAAATCTCATTTTCTGAACAATAAATTCACCAAAACCAAAATTACTAATCATTTCAGTTAATGAAACAATCAAAAGGATTACTGCAACATAAGCATACTCTGATGGTGTTAACAAAATAGCTAAACTTATTCTAAAAATTGGTTGTAGCAAAGAATTAGTTAATGTTTTAATACCTGTCCATTTAAAACCATGTATCGCTTTTCTTGTAATATCTTTCAATATAAAGACTCCATTTCATTAAAAAAACATTTGATATTAAAGTTTTTATCGTATAACTTAGTTTCCAATTTTTAGATGAAAATTCACGCATTTCTATCTATAATTTGAAATCACATTTTGAGCAACAAATTAAAAATACTAACATCTCTAATGTAAAAACGTATTTTTGCTTTTAGTAAACCACTTCATTAATTATTTGAAAAGAATTTAGACTGATAATTATATTTAGAAAATAAATAAATGTTTTTTAGCATTAATACCAAAAAAAATATTCTTCACCTTAGTTTTGGGCTGTAGTATTTAAACTAGAAGCCATTCAAAATATATATTCTTCTTAATGTGGTATTTTACATACTTGAATAAATATATAGAATAAACAACCCTTATTAAGGATAAATGTTTTAATTGTCACTTGTATTTTAAACATAATTTAACAAATAATCACTAACCCATTTCATTACTTCACATCATCCCATTAAAACATATCATTTTTCAATAAATCTAATTACTCTTCTTTAACCTAATCTCTTTAACATCCAATCTAAAATAGCTCCGAAAATATCAGGTAGCAAATAATTCACTTATTTTATCGTAATTTAAAATAATCAAGAACACAAAAACTGCCTGAATTGGTTGATAAAAGGTTCCAGCACCAATAACCATATTGATCAATAAAATTACTGATATAGCAGTGAAAGATCTATCGATAATATTAAGTTTCCTATTTCTTAATTTTTTCCTCAATGTAACAAAAGTTATCCTAGTTAATAAGAAAACATAAGATATTAAATGGATGATCCCACCTGATAATAACAAATCAAAATACGTATTATGAGGCATCGGATAATGGCTTAATCCCATCACACCAGCTAATGGAGCAAACCCTATCCCCAATATTAATTCATGTAATTTTATGTCATGAAATTCTATAACCTTTAGTGGCATACCAACAAGTCTATTAAGTAGATCTTCTTGTGTATTTTCAATACCACCAGTGTTTAGGGTATAATTAATAATTGTTTCTGTATAGATAGCTAACAGAGATTCACTATTAAATAGAAAAATTATATATCCTGTTAATCCTAAAAACATAAGTGAGGATAGGCTCAATATTAATCGTTTGATATTTAAGTTGAATATTAAATAAAGCGAAATGACAATCATAATATTTACTACTGCAGCTTTTTGGAGCGAAGCCAACATTCCAATTGAAATAATGGAAATTAATAGTACTTTAAATTTATTATTAAATAAAGATTTATTTTTATCTAATGATAGTATAGCTAAAGCTAATGCTCCTAGGGTTCCTAAGGCGGTTAAGCTACCCGCCAAAGATGCATATCTTACGAGCCCTTCTCTATAAGATGGTTCAGCAAAAAAAGATATTGAACCAAAAATAATCTGATAAAAAACACTCACAGCAACAATGGCCATATATATGCATAATGTTTGTAAGAATAATTTTATGAAATCTTTTGAAAAATCGTTATAGAATACCAAAAAGATTATAAATGGAAGTGTAACCAGATAGCGTGGAAAAGCTAAGATCCACTCGTTAAAGTCTAAGTATACAATGCTAGTAATTGGTATAAATAACAAAGTGAATAAGAAGATTAAGTTTCTTGGTTTAGCTGAAATTTCATATTTGTAATTTTTACTAACAACTAATAAATAAATTATATATAGCAAGATATATAGAGAAAATAACACTCCAACATAAACAACAGTGCTTATATTTCTAGTGATTTGGAACAATAAAACCAAAACTACAAAATATAGAATCCATTCTATTTGATTTATATTTTTATTAAACTTTTTTAACATTGTTTACTTCCTTTAACACTTAGATCATTTATATCTTATTGATGTTGTTTTAAATAACAAATATGGAATTGAATAGAATATCTTGTATATGCTTTCTTTATATCTACGATTAGCGTTTACCGTAACTTTACTTGCTAATAAATTATTAAAATATGATACTCTGTAAGCCACTTTAGCTAAAAATGGCAACCTTTTTAATATCTCATTATCTTTTTTTATTTCTTTCCAAGTATCTGCTCTACTTTTCAATTGAACTTCAGCACGAAAACCTGCATTAGATCCTCTTATTCTAAACTTAGAAAACACTCCATCGAGATAACCTAAATTATGGTTTTTTGCAATCTGTTTATAGAATGCACCATCTTGTCCATATCTTTTATCTAATGGAAAAATAATATCTTCATTTAATAGAACATCTTTTCTCACCATTACACATGAAGTTTGAATCTTTAAGGAGATAAAACAATCAACGTATACATCCCCTTGATAAATACTTGTATTAGTAACTTTTGTTTTATTTTCTTGATCCCAGAAGTATTCATAAGAATGTTGACTCCAAGCATTTTTTGTTTCTTCCATTAGTTTTACTTGCATTTCTACCTTTTTAGGCATCCAGATGTCATCAGAATCTAAAAATGCTATATACTTTCCTGCACTTTTTTCTATCCCTAGATTTCGGGCAGAGGATGGACCGCCATTTTCCTTATTAATTAAAAACGCAAAATTATTATACTTTTCCATAACTGAAGTTGGATCTTCTGGAGAACCATCATTGACTACAAGAACCTCAAGATTATCGTATGTTTGATTTTTGACACTATGTAATGCTTCATCAAGCCAATTTAATTCAGAATAAAAAGGGATTACTACACTAACTAATGGTTTTTTCATTACTATTTCCTCCACACCGCACTATTGACATAGTTAGTATAAGAAATTAAAATTCGTAATATTTTTTCAGAAACATTATGCATACTATAATCATTTACCAACTTTAAAGTACCTTCACCCTGAGTTTCTAATACTGTTAGCCCTTGTAGAATTCTCTCTTTTTTTAAGCCTACCATCATTACTGATGCTTCTTCCATTGCTTCCGGACGTTCATGAGCCTCTCTAATATTTAATGCCCTAAACCCTAATATAGAAGATTCTTCACTAATTGTACCACTATCACTTAAGACCGCTCGTGAACTTATTTGTAATTTGTTATAATCGTTAAACCCTAAAGGCTTCAAAGTTTGAATTAATGGGTGTAATTCAACACTGTTAGATTCAATCATATTCTTTGTACGTGGGTGAGTGCTAATTATTACTGGTAAGTTAAATCGTTCGGCAATGTAGTTTAAACTTTCCATTAAATCATTAAAATTTTTATCCGAATTAATATTTTCTTCTCTATGAGCTGAAACAAGAAAATAGTTATTCTTTTCAAGATTGAGATCCGTTAATACATTAGAATTCTTTATATCTTCTTTTCTTGAATTTAATACTTCATTCATTGGACTACCTGTTTTAATAATTCGATCTGCTGATAATCCTTCATTAATTAAATACTCCCTAGCAATACTACTATAAGTGAGATTAATATCAGCGGTGTGATCTACAATTTTCCGATTTGTTTCTTCAGGTACTCGTTGATCAAAACAACGGTTTCCTGCTTCCATATGGAAAATAGGAACCTTTTTGCGTTTGGCTGCTATTGCAGTTAAGCAACTATTTGTATCACCTAACACCAGCAGTGCATCTGGTTTTACTTCATCTAAAATGGGGTCAATGGCAATAAAGATATTACCAATAGTTTCTATTGCTGAACCTTGTGCAGCATCCAGGAAATAATCCGGTTTTCTCAAATGAAAATCATTAAAAAAGACTTCATTTAATTCATAATCATAGTTTTGACCTGTGTGAACAAGTGTATGCTCAATGGCATCTGATTGTTCTAATTTATTAATAACAGCCGACAAGCGTATAATTTCTGGCCGTGTTCCAACTACTGTCATGACTTTTAACTTTTCCATGCTATTAAACCTCCAAATAGTGCGTGTCAGGGTTGTCAGGGTCGAACAATTCATTTGCCCACATAAGTGTCACCATATCCGTATCACCTAGGTTTTCAATGTTATGTGTATATCCCACAGGAATATCGATTACTTCAAGTTTTTCACCAGAAACGTAGTATTCTATTATTTCGTCGCATCCATAACGGCGGAAACGTATCACACCTTCACCTGAAACCACTATGAATTTTTCATTTTTTGTATGATGCCAATGGTTACCTTTTGTAATTCCTGGTTTGCTAACATTGACAGATACTTGCCCGCGGTCAGGTGTTTTTAGAATTTCAGTGAATGAACCACGGTGATCAACATTCATTTTTAATGGATAGCTAAAGTTATCTCTGTCTAAATAGCTTAAATATGTACTATATAGTTTCTTCGTGAATTCATCAGACATATCAGGAATCCTCTTATCCTCTCGACCGTCTTTAAACGATTGAATTAATTCCACGATATGACCTAATGTAACGTAATGAACAGTTGGCACTTCGCAAAATTGATTGATTACATTAGGGGTACCTTTTAAAGCTTGTATAAATTCCCTTATCACATCATCAATGTAAACAAGTTCCATTTCAACAGTTGAATCATTCACTTGAATGGGTAAATTATTGGCGATATTATAGCAAAATGTAGCGACAACACTATTGTAATTAGGTTTACACCATTTACCGAACACATTAGGTAGCCGATAAATGTATGTTTCGATATTATTTATTTCACCATAATCAAATACTATATCTTCCCCAGCTTTTTTACTTTTACCATAGGGATTATCTTGTTCAGCTTGTATAGATGATGTAATTAATATTGGGCTTCGATTATTATAAAACTCTAATCTATCAAGCAATTCTTTAGTTAAGTTGTAGTTACCCTCCATGAACTCTTCATCACGCTTTGGCCTGTTTACACCAGCTAAATGAAATACAAAATCAGCATCTTTACAATAGTTATCTAGTTCATTAAGTGTATTGCAACGATTAAATAATAATAAATCATCATAACCTTGGCTTTGTAATTCAGCTATTAAATTTTTGGCAATAAAACCATTTGATCCTGTTATCAAGATTTTCATTATGATTGCCAACCTTTCAGTGCTTCTTGGACCACATCCAAAGTCAATAATTTCTGTTTAACCTGTTCGATCGTTAACCGCTCAGTATTATGCGAATTATACTCGTCTTCTGTTGATAATTGTTCGTTACCTTCGACAAAGTATTTATCATAATTGAGGTCTCTCGTGTCTGCTGGTACACGGTAAAATCCACCTAAATCATCTGCTACAACATGCTCTTCCTTGGTAAGAAGTGTTTCATATAACTTCTCGCCATGTCTTGTCCCAATTACTTTTATTTCGTTATCGACATTAAAGAGTTCTTTTAATGCTTGTGCTAAGTCTCCAATCGTTGAAGCAGGAGCTTTTTGAACCATAATATCCCCGGCTTCAGCATTTTCATAGGCAAAAACTACAAGTTCAACAGCTTCCTCAAGTGTCATAAGGAATCTAGTCATATTGGGGTCAGTTATAGTTATCGGTTTTCCATTCATTATTTGATCAATAAACAGCGGAATTACCGAACCCCGTGAAGCCATGACATTACCATATCGTGTACCACTGATTAACGTCTGATTGGGATCAACGGTTTTCGATTTTGCGACGAACACTTTCTCCATCATTGCTTTCGAAATGCCCATCGCATTAATTGGGTAAGCGGCTTTATCCGTAGATAAACAAACGACTTTTTTAATGCCGGTTTCAATTGCTGCCTGCAACACATTTTCTGTACCTTGTACGTTTGTTTTCACAGCTTCCATCGGGAAAAACTCACATGACGGGACTTGCTTTAAAGCCGCAGCATGGAAAATGTAATCAACACCATACATAGCATCTTTAACACTTTGCTTATCACGCACATCACCTATGTAAAATTTTAATTTGTTATTGCGGTACTGCTTTCGCATATCATCTTGTTTTTTTTCATCTCGTGATAAAATACGAATTTCTTTAATGTCCGTATCTAAAAAGCGTTGCATAACGGCATTACCAAAGGAACCAGTACCACCTGTTATTAAGATTGTTTTATTATGAAACATATTAATCGTCCTTTTTAAGATGAGCTAGTATAGTTTTTACATTTTTTCTAACATCATAATTTTTCTCTAGATATGATCTACCTAGCTTACCCATCTCTATTCTTTTTTGTTTATCAGAAGCTAATGTATTTGCTAGCGTTATAAACTTTTCAACATTATTACTTTCTGTCCAATATCCACTACCAGATTCATATAATATATCTTTTAAATCTGTGTTTGGATCAGTTGCTGCTAATGTAGGTAAAGAGTGCTCCATGTAAGCAGTAAGCCTTGATGGAATATTCGGTATTGTAAATCTGTAATCAAGGAAAACAAGGCCGACATCTGCAACTTTGAGTAGTTCATCATATTCATCCTTTGGAAGACGGTTTAACACCTTTACATTTCTAATATCGTTCATTTCAATAGTGTCTTTAAGTTCATTAAATTTCGCACCTGAGCCAACAATTAATAAGAATGAACTATGTACTTGATTAAATTTAGAAACAACCTCTTTAATATATTCAATCCCCTGAGGTACTCCAATATTACCACCATAAACAAACAGCGTTTTTCCTTCTGGGACGCCATATTTTAATAGATAAGATCGACCACTAGTTTTGCAGATGTCTTTAGGAATAATAGCATTCGGAAATAACTCCACTTTATTAGGATTAATATTATTGTTTTCAAGTAAGTAATTGATGTTACCTTGTGACATACAACCTATAAAGTCTGAGTGTTCATAGAGTATTTTTTCTTTTTTACGGAAATATTTATAGACTAAAGACTTCTTACTAAACATACCTAAATCCACAGCATTTTGTGGAAAAATGTCTTTTAGCATGAGATATGAAGAGCTATTATGTTTTCTTTTCATGTACTTAATTACTTTATCGAATGTTATTGGGGGTGTCGAATAGACAACCATATCAAAATCAATATCACTAAAATATTTTTTGATTGCTTTTATATATTGTCTTTGTAACTTAAGTGTTGATATCCCTTTTTCAATAATATTAGAGGATTTCGTAATATTACCTGTTTTCACCTTAAGAATTTTAATGTTTTTATGTTCTATCAAATCATCAGGTAAACCTTTGCGTTTTTCATTAGGAGAAACAATGAAAATATTAATGTTATTTTTTGAAATAGCATTAATAAATTCTGTATAAAGATTCCTTTCATTCAAATCAATGTTTCCTAAAGTTAAGAAAAGTATATTATATTGCATAATAGACACCCATATCATAATTTTTATAAAGTAATTAATAGAAATAATAAGTTCGATTATCTGTAAATTAAAGATGTAGTCACCCTTCAACGTCTTTCCTTACATCGTTAGAATGACTACTTATTTCATCATGATTAGTAAATTCTACTTTTTCCGATTTTAAAACCACTAGAAATGTTTTAAAAATAATACCAATATCTCTAAAGAAAGTTAAGCGGTTAACATAATCTAAATCACACTTTATCTTTTCTTCCCAGGATAGACTGTTTCGCCCACTCACTTGCGCTAATCCTGTAAGTCCAGGCTTTACATTCAATCTCTTTTCTTGCGTTTTATCATATTTCTCTACCTGGTACAACAATGTGGGTCTGGGTCCAACTAATGACATATCACCTTTAAATATATTAATAATTTGTGGTAACTCATCTAAACTAGTTTTTCTTAAAAAGTTACCAAATTTAGTTATCCGATCGTAATTCTCAATTGGTCTTCCATCTAAATAATAACTATCTTCAAACCTTAACATAGTTCGAAATTTATAAATTTTAAATGGTTTTTTATTCATACCGATTCTTGTTTGAGTAAAATAGGTTTTTCCTTTAGATTCTATCTTTATTATTAGGCCAATAATTAGAAAAAGTGGGGATAAAAGAACTAAAGCTATCATACTACAAACAATATCTATTAAACGCTTAAAATACCTTCTATAAATCATTTTTAACTCACCTATCAATTTACTATTTGACTTAAATAATTTTCTCTTATGCTATACAAGTTTTTTTTATTATTAAGATATTGTAAATTATACTTGGATTTTTGTTCGTTAACAATTTGAATAAAGTCTTTCTCAATATATTTTAACGTTCTAATAAAGTCGGTTCCTAAATAATATCTTTCATCAAACCCAGTATTATTAAGAACAAGATTTAATACACCTGCATTCTTATTATAATAGTATCGCTTATCTCCCATCACTTCTTTTAAGACACTCATTGTTGGAGTTTCATTTTCTAAAGCAAGAACAAAGGAATGGTAACGTGAACAAACTAAGAATGTCGCGTTTTGTATTATTTCTATAGAATCCTGTATAGGGAGATATCCTTTTTCGCTAATATCTACATATTCGAAGTAATCAAGATGCTTACTAAGAAATTCGGCTTGCTCCAATCCACCATTTCCTAGATGAAGAGGCAAAAATACGGTTTTTACACCATATTTATTGTACATTAATGTGGTGAAGGTTCTAAACTTTTCAATATTTTCTTCAAGATAATCCAAAGGTAAATATGTTTCCATAACAATATAATTGTCACATTCAATGTTATAATTCTTAGGCCACTTTTTTAAGTTATTATTTATAAACAATAAATCATCAGGTATTTTTTTTATATTCTTATCCACTATGCCTGCTTGACGAGCCCAGATAGGAGAATATAAATCATCTCGACAACCGAAAGTAACGTTATTCAAAGATCCTAATATGGAAGAAAAGAAATTAACATCATCTTCAAAAGGCCCATAACTATTACCAGTAAAGGCGATTTCTTTTCCTAATTGATTAGCAATTAGTATTGGTGCAATAATCTTCACTAAACGTTCCAACCTATGCGGCTTACTCCATAAACTATTAAAATAGCCCCCGCCATTAACTATTAAAACATCTACATTCCTCATCTCATTTAGTAATTCATCGTAATTATTAATCATTGAAATAATTTCAATTGGAGTGAATGCATAATTTGTATTAGTATAATTTTTAAACTCCTCGGCTAGTAAAACACTTCTAATTTCTAAATTAAAATCCATTAAATAGTCTTCTTTTATCTTGTTAAGAAATTTATCATCATATGTAAATAACAATACATCTTCAACATATAGATCAAATAGATTATTTACGAGCATAGCATAGTCACCAAAATTTACATCAGCAAAAGGACCAGTCATAGCAACTCTTTTTTTTTCCATAAAAAGATACTCCTTATTCTTTTATAATACAGCTTGTAAGCTCATTTAAGTTTTTTATTCTGACATCTTCCCTGACATTTTTTAAATAATTATCATCCATATAAACCCCCTCTGATCTCAGAATTCGCATAGTAGTAATTGGGTGAATTTTAGATATAAAGAAATCTTTGTCAGGGTTATCACCGACGTATAACATTTCTTCAAAATCAACTTCAAATAATTCTTTCATTATTTCAAAGGCTTTTGGGTGAGGCTTCCAGAAACCTTCACCCAACTCATCTGTAACAATTATCTCATCGAAATACGTTTTAGCGTTGATTACTTCAATTTTCTGTCTTTGCGTTTCGTGAAAACCGTCTGTAATCATTCCAACTTTCACATTATTGTTTCTTAATTTTTTTATATTATGAACCACATCTTCATAAAAATAGATATCAGGTTTATGTGTTCTGTATTCATATACTAAAAAAGAAATGAGCTCATCAGAGTATGAAAATCCTATTTTATCTAATAGCCTATTAAAAATATTCTTAGAATTATGATTAAATAACTCTAAAAGGTATGAATATACATATTCGTTATCCAAATTATATTCGTTACTTATTATTTTAGAAACATGTTTAAACCCACTTCTCACAAACTGCTTTTCAGATATAAGCGTATCGTCTAAATCAAATATTACAACTTTTATATTATCCATTATAAAAAAGCCCCACCCTTTAAAATCCCTAATCATTATAAATGTTTAAGTTTTCGTCAAGTGCAATACTTCTGTCAAATCTTAAAAAGATCATTCCGTTTTTATAATCTTCTGTATATTTAAGTTCTTGACCACTCAACAACTTAAATAGGTATTCGCATGAATCAGCTCCGCTTTGAATACTCATTGGCGCGCCACCACCAAACCTCGGATTTATTTCAATATACTTGATACCATCTTTTGTTTTGAACAGTTGCACTGTAATATGGCCAATAGGTTTTAAAGTCTTCATTAATGAATGGACATCTCTAATTATGTCTTGATCCTTTACAATTTTTCCCTTAGATATTTCACCACTTCTAGTAGCTATTCTCAATCGAGGCACGATAGAGATCACATTACTTTCAAAATCTAAAAAAACATCAACAGTGTATTCATCTCCAGCCAAACACTCTTGAATGATTGGTTCATCAATCATTGGTTTATAATTTTTTAGTTCTTTCTCACTACTAACTTTAAATGTGTTAATGCTTGAACTGCCTGATTTTGGTTTAATAAATAATGGATAAACTTTATCATTGATTTCTACTTCAGAATACATTTTAGGGACTTTAAATCCATTGGATAATAAAAAATTGTGGGTGTTAAACTTATCCCTACAAATATCGATTACGTTGTAATCAGAAATTAACACTTTTACACCAGCACTTTTTTCTATCCATTCTTTATTTTTTGCTAAAAGTAATAAATCGGTATCTATTGTAGGTACAATCAGCGAGATGTTTTCTTTTTTTGAAACTTCAATTAAAAATGAGATATAGTTTGGTTCATCAATTCTGGGAGTTATAATAGATTTATCTGCATAATACAGGGCCGGAGCTAATTCAGAGTTATCTCCTGCTATAATTTCACAGTTTATCCCTAGGGCTTTGCCTGCTTTTTTGAATTGTTCTACTAACTCAACTCTTCTGCCAGAGCTTAATACTAAAACATTTATTCTATTCATTATTTGAATCATCCTTTTAGTCATAAACAATAATTGAATTATGTTAAAATTCTACCTATCCAATCAATTTCATTTCTAGTACCTTTAACGAACGTAAAGATTTAGAAGTCCATTATAATAATTATTTTAATAAACAGTCGATTTACAATATATTGCTTCTGTGATGAAAGAATTACTGCAAATCACAATTTATTCAAAACGCTGTGGTTCTATTAAAATTTAATTTTTAATAGATGCTAATTAGTTTTTATAATTGACGTGAACTAGGTGGATCTAATCATATAAAATTTCACTTATCATTCCTTCTGATTCATCTGTCCATTAAATTATAGAAGGTCGGAGCAATTTTGTTCATATTAATTCATTTTATAAAAATTAGTGATTTCATCCATAAAATCTAGCATTTCTTCTTTCACATCATCACGCTCTAACGACATCTCGATCGTTGTCTTTAAAAAGCCTTTAATTTCACCAACATCATAACGTCGACCTTCGAAGTCATAAGCATAAACAGATTCTTTTTCATTTAATGCTTGAATCGCATCTGTTAATTGAATCTCATTACCAGCTCCAACTTTGTGTTCACCTAAATAATCCATCACTTCAGGGTTCAGAACATAACGACCCATGATGGCTAGATTAGAAGGTTCTTGGCCCAAATCAGGCTTTTCTACGAAATTATTAACACCGTATAAACGACCATTCTGCTCTAATGGATCAATTATGCCATAACGATTGGTTTCACCATCAGGCATAGATTGAACCCCAATAATAGATCTATCAGTTCGATCGTATTCGTTTATTAGTTGCTTTAATCCAGGTGTTTCAGCGCGGACGATATCATCGCCTAATAAAACTGCAAATGGATCGTCACCGATAAACTTACGGGCGCACCATACTGCATGCCCTAAACCTTTAGGTTCTTTTTGTCTTATGTAGTGCAGGTCTACATTAGAAGACTTCCTTACCTTTTCTAGTAAATCGTACTTTTCTTTTTCAATCAATGTATCTTCTAATTCATATGAATTATCAAAATGGTCTTCAATCGCGCGTTTACCTTTACCTGTTACGATAATAATATCTTCAATACCTGAATCAATCGCTTCCTCAACGATATACTGTATTGTCGGCTTATCTACAATTGGTAGCATTTCTTTAGGTAAAGCTTTAGTTGCTGGCAGGAAACGAGTTCCGAGACCAGCTGCAGGAATAATGGCTTTTTTGACTCTACTCACATCAAATTCTCCTTAGGATAATGTTTTCAAATATGAAAACTTTTTCACTTCATCATACTGACCGTTTGCTAGTTTTATCACATAGTTTGAAACATCATTTTGATTGATAGTTTCTAAATCTTTGGTTATGAGATTAATAGATGGTTGATCATCCATCACACTTCTTCCGATGTAAATTTTCGGGAATACCTGTCGTTCTGTTTTTTCGGTTTTATTTAGTAATTCTTCATACATTTTTTCACCTGGTCGTATCCCTGAAAAGACAATGCCAATTTCCTCCTCAGTAAAACCTGAAAGTTTGATAAGGTTCTTAGCCAAATCCACAATCTTAACAGGCTGACCCATGTCTAGCACGAATATTTCTCCACCTCTTGCTAGGGCTCCAGCTTGAATTACTAGACGACTAGCCTCTGGAATGGTCATGAAATATCGTGTCATTTCCGGATCCGTCACAGTAACCGGACCACCTTGAGATATCTGTTCTTTAAATAATGGGATCACACTACCTCGACTGCCTAACACATTTCCAAATCGAACTGCAACAAAATTAGTGTTGCTTTTTTCATTTAATTGCTGCACAACCATTTCGGCTATCCGTTTAGTCGATCCCATCACATTAGTTGGTTTTACCGCTTTATCTGAAGAAACAAGCACGAAGGTGCCAATTTTTGCTTCATTTGCTGCATCAGCTACGTTTTTAGTTCCGAAAACATTATTTTTTACAGCTTCAAATGGATTGCTTTCCATTAACGGTACATGTTTATGAGCAGCCGCATGATAGATTACATCAGGTTGGTAAAACGACATAATCTCAAACATTCGGGCGCGATCTTTAATATCAGCAATTAAAGGTATGATTTCGATATTGCCTTTTTTCTGGTTTTGTAGCTCACGTTCTATTTTGTATATACTGTTTTCACCGTGACCTAATAAGATAAGTTTTTCAGGGGAAAACTCAGCGATTTGTCGACATATTTCTGATCCAATGGACCCGCCAGCTCCTGTGATTAGGGCTGTTTTATTTGTTATGTAACTGGATACACTAACCGTGTCTAATTCTACTGGTTCACGCCCGAGTAGATCTTCTACTTCTACATCACGGAATTGGTTAATGGATACTTTACCAGTTAAGATATCTTCCATTTTGGGCATGATTTGAGTGTGCACTTTAGTTTCAGAACACTGTTCAAACACTGTATTTAAATTACTTTGTGGCATTGAAGGCGCTGCAATAATTATATGTTCGATTTTTTCTTGTTTAACTATGTCTACTACATCTTTTACTGTACCTTTTACAGGAATCCCTAGGAATTGTATCTTTTCCTTTTTAGGATCGTCATCAAGAAAAACCACAGGGTGAAGTTCAGTTTCATGACTCGACAATAACTGTCTAGCTACCATAGTCCCAGCAGAACCAGCTCCAACAATTAAAGTTCGTCTCTTACCTTTAATAGTTTGGAACCAATTATCACGAAACATTCGCCAAGCAAATCGTGAACCACCTATCATCAACATATGCAACATCCATGTAACAAGTAATGCGCGCAGCATAATACTGCCTTGTAGAACATATTGAGTAAGCGCTGCAAATAAAATTGACAATGTTACGGTATTAAAAATGATGAAAAGTTCACCAATACTCGCATATTCCCATGCTTTCTGATAAAGTCCATAAAATACTGCAAACACATGATGTGCCACAAATAATACAATAGCTGAAATTAACAGCACATCTTCTCTCATCGCGAATGTATCATAAAGAATATAGGAACTAAGGAAAATTGCCGATAATACAATTAATGAATCTAAAAGCATTAATATTGCTATTCGATTTCTGTACGTCATAATCGTCCCTCCGAACGATAAACCATTAATCTACTAGATTATTTACCTATTTAAATATAACACAAGAATTAACAATTTCCAACCGCATCTGACAATAGCTAACACCCGTATTAAAAAGGCAGCACATTTAACGTGCCACCTTAATCATTATTTTGTTTCTTTCATATAAGCTCTGATAAACACCACGAATACACCAACCATTAGTCCTAGAACTAAACTAATAGCTAAATTAAGTATTTTGTTAGGACTAACCGGAGCATCACCTGCATACGGTTCAGATATCATATGAATTGATTCTTCCACAACATTAAGTGATTGAGCCGATTGCACGTCTTCGAGATATTGAACATACGTGTTGTGATCTTCATATAACCGATCAATCTCATCGTTAATTTGTTCAAACTCTATTTGCGCGACTTTATCAAGATCTCGTAGCTCACTCATCATTTCTTCGTTTGCTTCTAATAAGAATTGTGAACTGCTTGCGATATCTTCAAATAAAACTAATGACGGAAGTCCACTTCCGGTTTGCATATCACTATACTCATTGATTTTAGTTTGTAACTCTTTTCCTTTTTCTTCAGCTTGTTGACTATATTGTTCTTCTAATCGACTTAATTGATCTTGAACTGAAGTTGATAAGTTATTAGTTGTTTTTGTGATCACGCTATGTAATAGATTTGTGATTTGCTGTTTGTCGCCACCTGATATCTTAATATCAATAATCGATGGATTTTCAGCTTCCCCCACTTCAAATGTCAGACTACTGTTCAAACTATTAACTGAACGATTTCCTTGAGTTTCTTCTTCAAGGACTGCCGATAACACTTCTGGCGATTCTGCCGTTCGAACAAATATATCAGTTCCAACCACTCCACTAACATAATCAGATGCCGTTCCGAGTTGATAATTTGGTTGACTCACTCTTACGGTTGTGTCAGCTTGATATGTTGGACTCATAATAAAATAACTAACAATAAAACTAATTAAAATAGCGACAACTGTAACACCTGCAATAATCCACTTACCTTCCCATAATCGATTTATAATTTCTCTCAAACTAATTTCTTCTTCCAACACATTCACCCTTTATTCTATTATCTGAATTTATAATTTCATAATCGACATTATATCAATAGTTTCGATAAATGGGAATATTTATCGAGAAATAGAGCGATTAGCCATTGCAAACCATATATTTAAATTGCTTATCAAATTTTATCAAGAGGCTTAATAATATTAAGCCTCTAAGCTTCTTTCCCAAACACTGTCTTAACAACATTTTCTGCAGCTTCACCATCTTCCCAACTACAAAACCGTTGATAAAACTCATCATATTTGGCTTGATATCTCTCATTAATGTCTTCAATATTTTGAATGGCATCAATCACTTCTTCGGATGTCATCAACAACGGACTTGGCACTTCTGATTCAATATCAAAGTACAATCCGCGAATTTTGCCTTTATAATCGTCTAAGTCATAAGTATAGAACAGAATTGGGCGCTTAAGATTAGCGTAATCAAAGAATACTGAGGAATAATCGGTTACTAAGATATCAGAAATTAAATATAGCTCGGCAATGTCATCAAACGCTGATAAATCATACGCAAAATCTTCATAACCAGTTAGGTCTAACTGATTGGCTACTAGATAATGAAGTCGTAATACAAGAACATATTCATCTGATAGTTCTTCTCTAAAATGATCCAAGTTTAATGGTAATTCAAACGAGTATTTACCCTTCTCAATAAATTGATTGTCACGCCAAGTAGGGGCATACAAAACCACCTTTTTATTGACAGGAATTCCAGCTTTCTTTTTAATTTGATCAATGTAGGATTGACTCGCTTGATACAAGATATCATTTCGTGGATAACCAAACTCCAATAATTGATTATTGAAATCAAACGCACGTTTGAATATTTCAGAAGAATATTGATTGGGTGAAATCAAATAATCCCAACGACTGCTTTCTTGGGTGAAGTTCTTCTTATAACGTCCAGTATCAGTACCTGGCATTTGAACCTCTTCAATGTCCAAACCTAATCGCTTTAAAGGTGTACCATGCCATGTTTGGAGATAAACGGTTTCATCTCGTTTCTTTACATGTTTCGGCAGCCTTGTGTTAAACACCCAATATTTCGAACGTGCCATATAGTAATAATAAGCTAATGAATATCTTTTAACTTGCTTAGGATTATCCGGGATTGATAAGTGATTACCATTATTCACCCAAATGAATTTATACTCGGGGTGAAGTTTGTACATATACTCATAAATGGCTTTCGGGTTACAAGAGTAGCCTTTCCCCATAAAGCTTTCGAACACAATATAATCTGGTTTAACAGACATTCGTTGAAAAACTCGATTGTATATGAATTTTTTTAGATTGGTTCGTTTAGTGACACTTCTTTTCAAATCACTTAGTAAGTGATGAGACCGAATAAGTTTTACAAATCGATATTGATTTAATTCTTGAATGGCCTTTATTTCTCGTTTCACTAATGGGTTCTGCTTTTTATAAACTCTATGTGAAAGTTGATTGAACACTTCAGATAACCTACGAAAAACCTGATCGAAATCATCTTGTTCTCGCATATAATTCAAAAATGTCTTACGATAGAAATTCATTAAATCGACATCTAATCGATATTTCATGGCATCATTTTCACGATATCTTGGCTCTAGGGTTAAATACATATCAAAATAGTTTAAGCATTTTTCATAGTAACTCGTTTCTTCAATGTTGGGATTTTGTATTAAGTCATTCCGTTTACGTCTAAAATACCGACTATCTCTTGTATATTTCGTGTAGGGTTGTAATGAGATAACATCGTATACAAATGCATAATCAGAATACATTTTAGTGTTTTCTAAGAACTTGATGTCATTGTCTTCAACAAATGTTCTCGAGTATAATACTTTTTGAACCGTTCTACTTGTATAAATACTCGAAGTTTTTCGTACTTTTATTTTTGGGACTTCATTTTGTACAAATTGGTCCATCTCATCCAATGATCGTATAGTAGAAATACTGCCAGAAATAATGGCATCATTCTCATCAACATGGTCTATTAATGTTTTGATCGCATGATGATGAATGACATCGTCACTGTCTACAAAATATAAATACGCACCAGCGGCATGCTCAATTCCAACATTTCTAGCGTAACCAACTCCGCTTTGTTCTGATAACTCTACAATTTTAATTCTAGGATCCTCATTTGCTAATTCTTTTACATAAACCATGCTTTTATCAACCGAACCATCATCTACAACAATAATCTCTATGTCATAATGTGATTGGTCTTGGATTGATTTTATACAATCTTTTACATAATCTTCTGTATTAAAAACAGGTACGATGACTGATACTTTCATGACACTTCACACCTTACTTATAAATCAATATTTAAGTATAATCCTAACTGAGTGCTTCACATTTTTGTATTCTAATTCCCTTACTAAGCTTAAACAAATTTCAACAAATAAATTTTTACTAATATGTATTTTAACATATTATGATAAGTGGCGCTTAATCAATTTGAATCAGTCATTCACTTATTAGACGATTATTATGATTAATTGGTTTCATGATTCTTATTTAAAATATCGAATTAATTAAAATTCTCAGTCATACTCCATTTTAAATTAAATAGTTATAGCATGATTAACTATAACTTGTATTATAACCTTGCTACTTAAAAATTTTTGCTTTAAAATTTAATTGCATGTAATCAATAAAAAGTGGGTGTAAATTAAAAATGAGAAAAACAATTTATTTACATATTGGATATCATAAAACGGCTACCACCTTTCTTCAAAAAAATATATTCCCCAATTTGAAAAAGGTAAGACATATCAAAAATAAGAAAATCAAAGATGAACTGTACCGCTTACGTGTCCGTAAGTTAAATGATGAAGATATTCTAGAAATCAGAAATCGTTTTGATGAATTAGGAAAAGAAGGAAAACCTACTTTAATTTCTTATGAAGGTCTATCTGGCAGTCCATTTAAGCAAAAAAAGCCTAAAAAACACACTAGTATACTAAAAGATCTAAGACGTGTTTTCCCGGAAGATCAATATGATGTTAAATTAATTATCGGTATTCGTGAACAAGTACAAATGATGACTTCTTTGTACATCCAATACTTACATATGGGTGGGTACAAACAAGCAGACGATTACTTACAAAAATTAGAAGATCACGATGTCTTAGATCAATATAAATACAATGAGTATCTTAATTTGGTCGAAGACATTTTCGGAGATGATTATTACTTATTCATTTACGAGAATCTGAAAAAAGATCCTGATGGTTATTTATTAAAATTATTAAATTACCTAGGTGTTAAGAAAATACCAGAATATGATGATTATCCAACAAATAAAAGCTATGGTGTTTTACAGGCCCGTTTAGCAAGACGATTAAATTATTTCTTTAAAACAAAGCAAAACCCTGAGGGTAAATTTGAACCCAAAAAAACCAAACGTTTCGGGTTACTTTGGCCACGAACCTTTTTACAAAATAAAATAAGTTATAAGATACATTACAAACGCTACACTCTACCTGAAGAGATGCAACGGCAATTACAAGAGCGATACAAAGAAGATAATATTAAATTAAGCGAACGCGAGAACGTTAGTTTACCAAGTAACTACCTTTATTAAACAAAAAGAGCTTATTCCTACCTAAAGGAATAAGCTCTTCTTCTATTTCACCAAAAACCAACCATTAGTTAAATTTTCTCGATTATAATAAAACCGCTCATCGTCTTCATATCTCACAACCGTCTTACCAACAGCTTCGACAATCGCTTGCCCTGCACCTGTATCCCATTCCATCGTTGGTGCATATCGTGGATAATAATCCGCTTCACCTTCAGCCACTAAACAGAACTTCAATGAACTACCTGATGAAACAGTCTCAACTTCGCCATTTTCTGCTTTGAGCTCCTCGATAAACGCCTCTGTTTCTTCAGACATATGCGAACGACTCGCCACAACACGAACCGAATCTCTTGTTAGTTCTAACGGAAGCGTTTGACTAAGATTCTTCATATCATCTTTTGTTTCAATATTGGCTTCTGAAGCTTGGCTTAATTTATAAGTTCCTTCACCAATAATCCCTACGTATAAAATGTCTAACGCAGGCGCATAAATAACGCCAACAGAAGGGTAATCGCCATCAACAAGCGCGATATTAACCGTGAACTCACCGTTTTTCTTGATGAATTCTTTTGTGCCATCAAGTGGATCAACTAGAAAGAATTGATCCCATTCCTTTCGTTCACTATAAGTAATGTCATCGCCTTCTTCACTTAAAATAGGCGTCATCGGAAAATGGTGGCGTAATCCTTTTTCAATAACAGCATGAGCCTGTTCATCCGCAATCGTTAATGGGGATTCATCTTCTTTATATGCGACATCAAAGTCTTTCTTGTAAATCTCCATAATCTCCCTACCAGCATCAAGTGCAATGTTCGCTAATTCCTTAATCATCATTTACGCCTCAAAATAACCATTTTGTCTTAAGTAATCAACAACTTGCTGAACACATTCTTCTAATGAGTTCTGATCAGAATGAACCACTAACTCAGGATTCTTAGGTTCTTCATACGGGTCATCGATACCTGTAAATCCTTTAATTTCACCAGCTCTTGCCTTTTGATACAAGCCTTTAGGGTCGCGTGATTCACAAACTTCTAAATCACAAGCCACATAGACTTCGATGAATTCGTCGTCATCCATAATTTCGCGAACTTTATCACGGTCTTCTCGATATGGAGAAATAAAAGCTGTTAACGTTAATAAGCCAGCATCAGACATTAATTTAGCTACTTCACCGACACGACGAATGTTTTCAGCACGGTCCTCAGCGCTGAATCCTAAGTTGTTATTCAATCCATGACGGACATTATCACCGTCTAAACGGAACGTGTGTAAGCCTTGGCGATAGAGCTCATTCTCAACCTCAACTGAAATAGTTGATTTCCCTGCTCCAGATAAACCTGTGAACCACACAACAGCACTTTTCTGACCTTTTTGTTTTTGGCGTTCTTCTTTAACTACTTTTGAATCATGCCAAACGATATTCTCTGATTTTGTCATTATAATCCTCCTAAATCCATACTTGTGAAATAATCATTGTTGTAACAATCATGACGATTAATGATAATGGTAATCCTACTTTAATATAATCGCTAAACTTATAGCCACCTGGTCCATAAACAATTAAATTCGTTTGATAGCCAATTGGCGTGACAAAACTAGCAGAAGCTGCAATCGCTACAGTAACAGCTAATCCAATCGGGTCAATGTTCAACTGCCCAGCCATTTCAATCGCAATTGGAAGCATTAATACAGCTGCCGCAGCATTGGTGATCAATTCAGTAAATAGATTCGTTAATAGATAGACTAACACAACAATAGCCAATAGCCCTAATGGTTCAACTAAACTCAACGTTTGTTGTGCTATGTAATCCGCTAGACCTGTCTTAGTCATGGCGGTTCCAACTCCTATGGCACTTGCTATTAATAGAAGCACATGGAATTGCATATACCCCGCCGCTTCATTAGGTGTTACTACTCGTCCAATCAATAATAATAACACGGCCAACAACATCGCCTTAAACATACTTAATAAGCCTACCGCCACTAACATTACCATCGCAATTAACACGATGATCGAGAACCAGCCTTTGACTGGGTCTTCATTTAATTTCTTCGGCGTTCCTAAACTTGAGATGACATAAAAATCATCGGAATGCTGATGATTATCGATAAAATGATCGCCTGTGAGTAACAACAACGTATCCCCAGGCTTTAAGACAATATCACCAATTTTACTTTGAATTCGCTCATTATTGCGGTGAACAGCAATGACACCAGCATCATACCGTGAGCGAAATTGTGATTGTTTAATCGTTTTATTCAGTAATGATGAATCATGTGATACCACAGCTTCTAACAGCTGCGTCTGACCATCACCATTTTTAAGATCCTCTAACTTCAGATCCGTCCCTGTCTCCAGATACAGCCCTTTTATTTTCTCTAAGTCAGCAATCGTTGAAATTAAGCCTGTGAAAATCAAACGGTCGTTAGCACGAATCACAGTATGTGAACTAACAGGGGAGATAATCTCATTATCACGCAGGATCTCGATTAAAAACAATCCTTCCAAATCACGCAAGCCAGCCTCAACAACTGATTGATTCGTATAAGGGAAATCACTGCCCACAGTTAATTCAGCTATGTATTCCCGCGTATTTTCCCGCATCTTATCTTGAAAACTCTTATATGACGGCAAAATCTTGGGCGCGATTAAAGTCACATATACCAAACCAATCACTGTCACTGGCACACCAACAATCGCTAATTGGAAAAATGAAAACCCTCCAAATCCGTAATCCTTCAACATCCCGTGAACCACTAAGTTTGTTGATGTCCCCATCAAGGTAATCGTACCACCAAGAATCGTCACATAAGACAATGGTATCAACAATTTAGACGGGGCAATCCCCTTATCATGACACCATTTACGTAACACAGGCGTGAATGTAACTACGATTGGTGTATTGTTCAAGAATGCCGAAAACAACGATAACGGTGCGAAAAATTTACCCGTGACACCTGCCATGGATCGTGTGTTTTGCAGCCACTTACTCACCAGTCGATCTGTGACGCCACTTTTCTGCACAGCCCCAGCCACAATAAACAATAAGGCAATCGTTAACATGCCTTCGTTTGAAAACCCTTTAAGAGCTTCGTCAGGTGTTAAAATCCCTGTTAACAATAAAATACCTAATGCTGTAAAAACAACCATGTCTGGTCGGGCTACTTCAAATAGTAACCCGACAAACATGGCTATAGTGATCATTAATACTAAGACCATTTCCAAAGTCATTGGGATAGTTCCCCTTTTATACTTGCTTCATACCTTTAATAAGTACATCTGCTACTTCTGGTCTTGAAAATTCTTTTGGTGGCCGCTCGCCATTACGGAGTAACTCGCGAACTTTTGTACCACTTAAATGCACATGGTTTTCTTTATCATGAGGGCATGTCTTAGCTGAAGCCATGTTCTCACAAACCGTGCAATAGAAAGCATGTTCAAATTTAAAAATCGTCATGCCTAATTCGTCTTCGAATTGTTCAATGAATCGTTGAGCATCGTATGTGCCATAGTAGTCGCCGACACCAGCATGATCACGGCCCACAATAAAGTGCGTGCAACCAAAGTTCTTACGTACAATCGCGTGTAAAATCGCTTCTTTCGGTCCAGCATAGCGCATGGCAGCTGGATAAATAACTAACCGCACACGCTCATCTACATAATAGTTATCTAGAATGACTTGATAGCTTTCCATTCGAACATCTGCTGGAATATCATCTGACTTCGTTTCACCAACTAATGGATTTAATAGAAGTCCATCAACAGCTTCTAAAGCCGTTTTCTGAATATGTTCATGCGCACGGTGAACTGGATTACGTGTTTGGAATCCTACAATCGTCTTCCAACCCAAATCCTTGAACATTTGACGCGTTTCAGCTGGATCCATATAAAACTTTTCAAACTCGCCGTGATCTGGTCGATTTAATAACGTAATCGGACCACCTATGTATACATCACCACGTTCGAATAATTTCTTAACGCCTGGATGGCCATCGTCAGTTGTCCCATAAACATTCTGTGCTTCTACTTGTTTATCAGCTTCATACTTTTCTTCAACTGTTAATGTTCCGTAAATCACACCGTCTGCACCTTTAAGCGCAACAGTTTCTCCAATTGAATATTTATCAGCTTCTTCAGTTGTGACAGATAAAGTAATTGGAATACTCCATACTGTGCCATCAGCTAAACGCGTCTGACGCACAACATTTTCGTAGTCTTCTTTGCCCATAAATCCAGTTAATGGACTAAAACCACCAATACCAATTAATTCAATATCCGATACTTCCCAATCATTCACTTCTAAAACCTTCAAATCAGCAGCTTCCTTCAACGCTTGTTCGCGCTCATTAGCTGGTAATTCTCGATTCACTAATTCGCCCCCATGGGCTGCAATTAATTGTGTCATAGTTACCTCCTACTTAGTTACCGAATTGATTTTGATGCATACACTCTTATAAATTATAACATAAGAGAATCGAATATAAACAACAGGATTCTACAATTATTCAACCAGATTTTGTCGTTTTAATGCTGCTTTTCGGTGTTTATTTTTCTCTTTCTTGGTCATGTGTTTATACTGATCCAAAAACTGTTCATATTCATTCAACACTTCATCAACAGGCCCATATCTCTTCACTTGTCCATATTCTAACCATAATACTTTCTCACAAAAAGAGCGCATTTGTCCGATTGAGTGACTGACAAAGAACATCGTCTTCCCTGCTTCTTTGAATTCTTTCATCTTCGCTAAGCTTTTTTCTGCGAATGCTTTATCTCCGACTGAAAGTGCCTCATCAATGATAAGAATATCTGGATCAATATTAACCGAAATTGAGAAGCCTAACCGTGATTTCATACCACTGGAATAAGATTTAACAGGCTGGTCGATGAACTGACCTAATTCAGAGAATTCAATGATATCAGGTTCAAGCTCTCTGATTTGTTTCTTATTAAATCCTAACATTAACAATTTCAACTCGATGTTTTCTCGACCTGTCAGCTTACGGTCTAAGCCAATATTAACGGCGATTAAAGCTGCTTGGCCATTGACTTCTACTTCACCAGACGTTTGTGGGATTACACCTGCAATAATATTCGAGAGCGTTGATTTCCCTGAGCCGTTTACCCCAACAAATCCAATGATATCGCCATGTTCCGCCTCAAAGCTAACACCATTCAAGGCGTAAAAGTCTTTCCCGTAAGATTTGCCTGGGACGATTAAGTCGCGCAGCCTATCTAATTTACGACCATATAATTTATAACGTTTTGATACATTATTCACCTTTACGGTTTTACTCATATTGACACATCCAATTTTAAATAAAGTCTACGAAATGTCTTCTGAATTTCACATGCAAGTAGGATCCCATAATAAATAGGATGATTGTTATAGCCCAAAAATAAAGTGTATACTCCCATTGGTCAATGAAATACCAACCATTACCTAATATCGCTTGACGATAACCTTCAATGATATAGTAAAACGGATTTAACTTCATAATTGTAACGATCCAATCTTGGTCAAGCGTTTGTGGCGGCCACAAGATTGGTGATAAATATAATAACATTCTCATGATTGATTGAATAAACTTATGAACATCCTGCGCAATGGTAGCGAGTGTCGACGTGATTAAGGTTAAACTAAACAAAATCGCTAATGTGCCAAATAAATAATAAGGCAATTGGAGATAATGAAGACTAGCCCCATAACCTAAAAATTGCATGAGCACTAACACACACCCTAGTAACACAAGATGTGGATATAACTGCGCAAAGATGTGATAATTTGGAATCACACTCATCGGGAAGTTCATTTTGGACAGGATCCGTACATTGGAATAGATCGATTTCGTTCCTTTGAGAATACTTTGGCTTATCATGAACCAAACGACAATTCCAGCTAACATCCAATGGAAGAAAGGAACATCTCCTATTGGTGCTCGTCCTCTAATTCCAAAACCAAACACAAACCAAAAGATTGTGATTTGGATCGCTGGTTGAATGAGTTCCCATGCCATCCCCAAATAATTTGAAGATGTATTACTCTTTATTTCATATAATGATAGTCGACGCACTAAATAAAAATATTTTATCTGTTCAAATAAAACAGTGATTGCCGATCGCATAACGATTCCCACTTTCCTACATCACAAAGTACTACAAACAATGTGTATTATCTTATAAATTCGCATGTAACGCAATATGTTTTTAGAATCATACTGCTCAACCCACAATTTTAAATGTCGTATTACACATAAAAAAGATGATACTAGTGTACCATCTTTCTTAAAGCACGAAGTTCATAACACATTATTTTAAATTCACCAATTTCTTAAGCCGTCGAATAATCGGCATTCGTCCACCATAAACGAGTCCTGTCAGTTCAGCCAAAAAGTGTAATGCAATAACTAAGAATGCCATAATGATTAACGACAAAATCATGGTTGCGTTCGTAAAGACAATCGCTAAAGCACCAAACATGATGCTAAATGCATAAATGATTAAAACGGTATTCCGATGCCCGAAACCTAACCCCAACAATACATAGTGAATATGCATACGGTCAGCGGTCATAATGTGTTGCTTATTAATTGTCCGTCTAATAATCGCAAATAATGTATCAAATATCGGAATCATCAATACCATAATTGGTACGATAAAACTGAATACTGTTACATTCTTAAATAAACCGAGCATTGAAATAACGGCTAGTGAATAACCAATAAATAGTGAACCTGTGTCTCCTAAGAAGATCTTCGCTGGGTAAAAGTTGTAAACTAAAAAACCTAACAAACTTGCGACATATAAGATGCTCAGGTAAATCACAACTGTTGTCCCATCACTAATAGCCATGACTAAAATGCTGCCAAAAGCAATGGCGGCAACCCCACTAGCTAAACCGTCTAATCCGTCAATTAAATTAAGCGCATTTGTTACACCGATAATCCATAACAATGTTACTGCATAACTTAGAATTCCTAGATCGACGTGGCCCATAAATGGAACTGTCAATGCTTCAATCATTAATCCAGAAGACATGACAATGACAGCAGCTGCAACTTGGATGACTAGCTTCGTGAGTGGTTTTAATGATAATAGGTCATCTAAGACACCAGCTATGATAATTAGCGAGCCACCTATAACGATTCCTAACATGTGTTCACTTTCAGGTTGCAATATGATCCCCATAATTAAGACAGGGATAATAATCGCCAACCCACCCATTAATGGAATTGAACCATTGTGTTTCTTCCGATCATTCGGGCAATCGACGAGATTATATTTCTTAGCTAATTTTATAATTAAAGGTGTCACTATCACCGCTAATACAAACGTTGATAGGAATATAATTATTAATTCTTGCGTCACTGTGGTCACCTTCTTGTCTTTAACATAAAAATACCGAACATCATTTTAACATATTTGTACGTTTGACTAATAGTCCTTATTATAACATTTTTTGCAAGTCATTCGTTAGAAATGTTTTTGGGTCTATAAAATCTTAACGTTTTCATATATTTGACGTACGGAGTCACTGAATTGTTTCAATGAATATTTGGACGAAGCAAATTGATACAATTGTTTCGCTTTCTTCTTACCTGTACCATCTGTTGTTGACTTAATAGCTTGTTGCACTATGTCAGTAATCGCTTGATTATCTTGATTGACAACCCAACCATATTCCGAACTAGGAATTAATTTTTTTACATCGCCAACATCTGTTGTGATAATCGGCACTTTTGCGCGAGCCGCTTCTAATAAAACTAATGGAAAACTTTCGCTTTTAGACGTGAGCAATAGTAAATCAGATGAAACAATCAATCGTTGCACATCATCTCGATGGCCTAATAAATGAACATGCTCTGTCAAATTGTGTTGCTTAATGTAATGTTCGACTTTTCCTTTGTATATACCCGTTCCAATCATCATTAAACGTACATTAGAATGTTCTTTAATAACCTCTTCAATCATTTTAATGGCTAATAATGGCTGTTTAACAGGCTCAATCCTTGCCACCATCGCGATTAAAATAGACTTTTTATCAAAACCCATTTCCTCTTTACTATAAGGTTCGTATTGAACGTTGAAATTTATGCCGTTTAGGATGGTGGAAATTTTTGTTTTGGGGATTTTATATTGATTCTGCATAAGCTCAGAAAATTTGGACGAGACCACGACAAAATGATCGACTACTTTAAATGACAGTCGATTCAAGTAGTAACATATTCTCCCTTTTAAGCCTTGCGCTAAAAAGTCGTGACGAGGATCACTATGGATCGTTGTTAAGATTGGTGACTTAATGGCCCACTTAATTAAAGCCATTAAAAACGTTGCCCGCGGTCCGTGAGTGTGCACGAAGGAGAAGCTATTACGATTAATGAATTTCACTAAATCAGGCAATACTTTAAAATCATGTTGCTTGCTTTGCTTAAACAGCACCGTTTCAATATTTAATTCTTGGGCACGTCTTAACATCTCCCCCTCTTCAAACACACCTAACACGACTTCACCTCGGTTAAATTGTGATAAAAGGGATAAGATATGATGCATGCCTCCACCTGTTTCATTCCCTGCATTTAAATGAAGGATACGCAATGGGGATCAACCTTTTTTGATATATTTCCCCCATAAGACCTTGATTAGAAATAACGGTAACTTAAGCACTCTAATCAACCTCGATGGTTGTTTGATTAAGCGATATAACCATTCGAGATTTAACTTGATCCATGCTTTAGGCGCTCGCTTTGATTCACCAGCCATGACATCAAAGCTGCCTCCAACTCCCATTAGTATACCTTTCCCTACTATTCCCTTATAGTGATGAATCCATTCATCTTGTTTCGGAAAACCAAGTGCTACGAAAATAAAATCTGGTTCTTCAGTTTGTATCTCATCGAAAACAGCCTGATCATGGATATCAATATAGCCATGATGATATCCCGCTACATCTAATCCTGGATACTGATATTGAATATTGGTCACGGCTTGTTCAACGACCTCTTCTTTTGCCCCTAAAAAATAAACTGACTTATTATGATCGTGAGCAATTTCCAACATTCGCTCGAATAATTCAATACCTGGTATTCTTTCACTCAAACGATTATTAACCAGTTTTGAAGCCATAATGACTCCAATACCATCTGGAACCACATAATCCGCTTCCTTAACAATCTGATGGTAGCGCGGATTCTGATGTGCTTCCATCACAATCTCAGGGTTGGCCGTCACAATATGTAAAGGTATATTTTGGCTTAATGCCGGCAATACTTGTTGAGCAATAAACTGTTCTTTTGTTGTGTTTATAAACGGAATGTCTAATATATGGACATATTGGTCTGTACTCATAGTCATTTCCTTTCATGTATTGTGCAGTGGAGTGTTTAATATGCGGTTTAACTACTATATTATATTTATAATTCTTCTTTCACTCAGCTATTTCGTATCTAATCCTATCTTAGGCGTAGTTTATACGTCGATTGCTGTAATTGCAACGATTTTTCGTGACAAAATCATGATCGCCTTCCTATTCATTTATTATCCATTGCGACCACTTTTAACCATGTTCAATTCAGGGCTAATGTTATTGGGTGATGCGATTATCATCACGGCATTCATAAAGGTTCTAGTGGTTAACAGGGATCATATATGGCGGAAGTTAAAACCATTACAACCATTCATCTACTTCTTCGTATTTCTGTTATTGGGAAGTATAGTAGCTTTAATACATAACGTTACATATACTGCTATTGCCATTGAATTAAGAGCACTGGGTGTGCTTACCTTATTAGTCGCGATATTCGCCATACAAATATGGAAACGCGAAGATTTCCATTCCATTATAACATGGTCAATTATCACGTCGGTCTTAATTAGTCTCCACGGAATTATTGAAAAATTGTATTCAAGAACAATCTTAATTCCATCCGAATGGCAAGAATGGAATTTGTCTAGTGTGAATATTGATCGTGTATATGGAACATTGGCAAATCCAAATGTCTTAGCTAATTACTTATTAATTGTGTTTTTCTTATCATTTTTAGTTAAACCTCAAACCAAAACAGGGAAAATCAGTTTAGTAAGCGCTCAAGTAATTATATTCTATACAGGAACCTTGACTGGATCTCGTGGGGCATTTCTTGCTATGATCATTGGTTTCCTAATTTATGTCATCATATCAAGAAACCTTCAATTTATTAAACGAGTAGGGTTAGCCGTTTTGCTAAGTCTTTTCTTATTTGGTCCAATCATGTCTTATGTAGACCAACAATTAAATTACGAAAATGAGACGACCCATGAGCAAGGCACAGAAGAAATTGAAGAAGGTAATCAAGATGGTTTAAGTTTTATCAGTCGTTTTAAATCCATGTTTTCAAGTGAAACGGTCGAGGCAAGTACTGAATGGGGGCGGATTTATATTGTGATAAAGGGATTAGAAATTTTTAAAGATCAACATCTGTTTGGCACAGGACTTGGGACTTTCGGCGATGCCGCAACTCTTCTCTATTCATCGCCAATATATGATGACTATGATATTCCAGACGATATTTATACAGATAATCAATATATTCATATTTTAGTCGCAACTGGGATTGTTGGGACCCTATTATTGTTATGGTTTATCATCAGCTTATTAAGACAGACTTTGCCTAACTTAAGTAAAAACGAGAAAGCATTGATGATTTCAATGGTAGCAACACTATTAACAGGCTGCCTTTATTACAATTTATTAGAAGACAAGTCCTTTATGCTGTACTTTTACAGTCTGTTAGGAATTATGTTGTCGCGTATACGAGTGATGCATTATGTTTAGACGTCATTCATTATTTCAGGCTTTTGGGTTAGTGGCTTCATTGTCCATTGTGAGCAAGCTACTCGGTTTCGTCCGTGAAGCAATCATCGCCAATTACTTTGGAACATCAATTGCTGCTGATCTATTCTATGTAGCTTTCATAATTCCAACGATTGCCTTTACGGTTATTGGTTCAACAGCCAGAGGACGAGTCCTACCCTTAACGATTGAGAACATGCAACAATCACCTGATCAAGCACACAAAATACTTCAAGGGTTTATCCAGCTATTTCTGATTATCGCCTGTATCATCACTGTGTTTATTTTAGTTGGTAGTCAGCCGCTGATTCAGATTATTGCACCTGGTTTTAGTAATAGTGAAATAAGGTCAGCAACTTATCTTACATCAATCTTATCACCATTAGTCATTATTTTAACAATGGCTTCTATTTCACAAATTATCTACCATGCGCACGAATCATTCACGATTCCGGCGGTCGGCCCTGTCGTTAATAATTTTTTAGTCATCTTAATGATTATGCTTTTACATCCCTACCTAGGTTTATATAGTCTTGCGGTTTCCGTTCTAATCGGAGGCATTTCACAGTTCGCCATCCAATGGATCAACATTCCAAACAAACGTTTATATTTTAGAAAGTGGGACAAGCAACAATTAGTTAGTAGCTTCAAATTATTAAAGCCGATGGTTCCAATATTAATCGCGACCTTGGCATTACAACTGAATACCTTAATTGACCGTTTAGTCGCTTCATTTTTAGAAGAAGGAAGCATAGCGGCTTTAAACTATAGTTACCGTTTACTTTGGATTCCATTAAGCATTTTATTGATCCCAATTACCACAATCATTTTCCCAAAACTAACACAGGCATTTCAGCATAATCAGGCCAACTACGAGACATTTATAGCAACAGGTTTCAAACTCATTTTACTTACTTCAATACCATTTATGATTGTGATGCTATTCGATGCATCTCATCTTGTGAGTATGGTTTACGAACGAGGGGCTTTTGATGCCAAAGCTACTGAGCGAACAAGCTATGCTTTTATCTTTTACACGTTAGGGTTATTATTTATTGCTTTAAGAGAATACTTTACTCAGCATTTTTATATTGTGAAGGATTATAAGACCATCGCTCAAGTCAGTGTCATAGGCGTGCTGATTAATATCTTAGGAAGTATCTGTTTAGCACCGATTCTATCGATTAATGGAATTGCTTTGGCAACAACGCTTTCGATGTTGTTTCAGGCTAGTTATTTTTATTATTTAATTTCAAGAGGTTATGGCTTATTGAATTGGCCTATACTAATACGAGTGGTTTTAAGCTTTATTATCATAACTTTTGTTATTTATTTGACTAGACCTTACTATCAAAATGGCGACTTTATCACAATTTCCATTACATCTGTAATTACTTTTGCTTTGTTTTATGGCGTGATGAAACAAACAATCCACAAAACTTGGCATTACTTGAAAGGGTTATAAATATGAAAATATTAATTTCAACGATTTTCGATTATCCACATGAAGGTGGCCTTTCAACGCATATAACAACGCTCAAAAAAGGCTTGATTGAACATGGTCATGAAGTAGATATCTTATCTTGGTCTGACTGTTCGAAGAGGCATAGGTTATTCATTCGGGGATTAACTTTTTCAATCAAACGAATGAACAAAGGCAAAGGACAATTATTTGGTGACCGACAACGTATGAACTGGTTAAAAAGAAAACTTGCAAAAATATATCAGGAATATGATGTTGTTAATACACAAGATATCTTCGCAACACTTGCTGCTAAAGATCTCAACATCAAAACCGTACAAACTGTTCATGGATACTATACCTACGAAGCAACGAGTCGAGGGGCCATACAAAACCAATCACCTGAAGCTCATCAAGCGAAACGATACGAACAAGAAGCCTACACAAGCGCTGATGACATTGTCTGTGTCGACCAACGCCTAAAAGAATATGTTCGAGCTGAATCAGGTAGAGAAGCCCATATGATTCATAACTCTGTGGACTCTAGCTTGTTTAATATCAGTTCTGAGGAGATCGACCAAGTACGACAAACCTATCAATTACCTAAAGATCAGTCGATTCTTTTAGTTCCACGTCGTTTAACAGAAAAGAATGGGGTGATTTACCCCATTCTCGCATTACCTAAAATTTTAAAACAATTTCCGAACACATTATTGGTTTACGCCGGAAGTGGCGAGCTAATCGACACATTAAAACAAGTCGCTAGTAAATTAAACGCAAGCTCTCATATTGCTTTTCTTGGCTCTGTTCCGCATTCAGATATGATTGGTTTATATAAGTTAACTGATATAGTATTAATCCCGAGCATTCACGCAAAAGGTGTTGAAGAAGCAACATCCATCGCTGCATTAGAAGGGATGACGGCAGGAAAACCTGTCATCGCTGGTGCTGTTGGAGGCTTAAAAGAACTGATCCAGCACCAAGAGAATGGGTTGTTGTTTGAAAACAAAAACGAGCATGATTTAGCAGAACAAGTCTTATCTCTATTAAATAATTCAGAGCTCAGCCATGCTCTAGCAAAAAACGCCCAGCACTATGTCGAGAGAAACCACTCTCATTTAGCTAGTGCTAGAACTATTTTAGAGATTTATAGTAGCTGATAAATATAACTTCATTACTTTTCATTGTTTAAAACTGATTCAATGACTCGTTTACTCGCATTTCCATCTTCTAAATAACAAAAACGGTGATGAAAATCAGATAAATAATGATCTGTTTTAGCAGGGTTATGGCTGAGTTCAATAATTTCTTGAATTACTTGTTCTGTAGTTCTCACAACAGGACCAGGCGCGTCTTCCTCTAAATCTAGATAAAAACCACGCAGTACATCTTGATATTCTTCTAAGTCATAAGTGAAGAAAATAATCGGTCGCTTTAGAATGGCATAATCAAAAAAGACAGATGAGTAATCAGTAATCAACATATCAGATATTAAATACAACTCTCTAATATCTTCATGGTTAGAAAGATTAATTATAAATTGATTGTATTCAGATAAGTCCATTTGTTCAGCAATTAAATAATGTAATCGCAATATAATGACATAATCATCACCTAGTTCTTGCTCCATTTGTTTTAAATCCAGTTCAAGTTTAAACTTATATCTACCTACAGAATAATATTGATTATCTCTCCAAGTTGGTGCGTATAGGATAACTTTCTTATCATTTGGGACACCACATTTAGACTTAATTTCATTTATAGTGTTAAGTTCATTACTATTTGTTAAAAAATCATTCCGAGGATATCCAGTTTCAACAACCTCACCATGAAAACCAAACGCTCTTTTGAAAATGTTAGTTGAATATTGGTTAGGTGATAATAAATAATCCCACTTACTAGATTCCTTTAAAAAATTGCGCTTATATTTCTCAATGTTAGTATTTGGCATATGGACATCTTCCATGTCCATAGCGAGACGTTTCAAAGGAGTCCCGTGCCAAGTTTGAACATATTTAGTGTGATTAGGTTTGGGTAACCATAAGGGTAAACGAGTATTTACTACCCAATATTCTGCCCTAGCCATCAGAATAAACCACTTAAGTGAAAAACGTTTTAAGTAAAGTACTCCTCTCCCTTCAAAGACGTGTTCGTAACGTCTATCAACACTCCAATAAACCTTATATCCTAAATCATTGTTAATGATATATTCATAAATTGCTCTTGGGTTATCACTATATTGTTTACCATGGAAACTCTCAAATATAATAGTATTTGATTTTTTTGGTAATAAACTTAATAATTTAAATATCAATCGAAATATCCTTAAAGTATGCTTACTATTTACGATTCGCCTTAAAATCTTCAACTTTTAATCCTCCATTTCCCATCACATGCCCATATTTATTCACTTTCTTCTTTCTATAATATCAATTAGAATTTATAATATAAAATTAGATATCTATACATTATATTTAAGAGGAAGATTTATGATGAACGTCAACTTACATATACAACATTTAAATAAACTAGTTTTAATATTAATTCTAACTTTTATGCCTATAAACTTATTGAGTGTTACAGACCTTGCTAATGATATTCAAAAAATTGGTGAGACCACAACTGACTTAACTTTTTATCTAAGTGTAATTTTCTTAGTGACATTTTTCTTTTTACAAAAACAGTCTATTAAATCAATCACTCAAAAATATGGGTTTTTATACGCTGTCATTGGTTCATTAATCGTATTATACACGATTAGCTATCTAAACCATCAAGATCAAACCCAATTCTCAACGCTATTAACTTTTATTTTAACACTCACAACGTTATTAACTTTTGCTAAAGTCAGATGGAATCCAAAAATGATTACATTCATTGGCTATGGTGCAAGCATGATTATAATGGTACTCGTTATACATTGGCAAATACTTGATCAACCAACTAATCGATTTCAAAGTGTATTCTGGAACCCTAATGGATTAGGAATTATTACATTCTGTCTATTATACTTCCAAATAATTGCCTTAAAATATGTTGATTTAATTTATAAATTACTTTTGGGTTTAACCATTATTCTTAACATAATAATGCTTTATGCTACCACTTCTAGAGCGGTATGGCTTTCTCTCTTTATCGTCATGATTACTTGGGTTTGTATCAAAACTTTCCCTAAACATATTAAGTATATCTTCCCAATAGCTTTAGGGTTAATATTCGTGTCTGTTTTTCTTTACACTCAATTGTACAATACCACGCTTGGAAATTGGTTAAATAGTCTATCTCATAGTCTATTTTCTAAAAATTTCTTTTCTGGGAGAAGTGAGTTGTGGTCAGAACTCTGGGGCGCTATCCAAACTTCTTTAATATGGGGGCACGGAATAGGGACAAGTGCCAGTGAGGTTACACCATTTTCTCTTCCCGCTCATAATCAATATTTACAGTTCATGTTAGAAACTGGGTTGATTGGCTTAGTTCTTTTATGCGCTCTCTTATATACTCTTTGGAAACTATTGATATCAAACGCTAATAATTACGTTACTAAATGGTCTATGAGCTTTTTTATTGGCATTTTAATTTATCAGTCGTTAGAACACAGTCTTTTTATTAATAATCCGTGGTATAGTATCATCCAATGGCTGATTATCTGTATCGGAATTACATTTACTGAATCAGACAAGAGAACTAATCATAAAGAATTAAATTGAAATTCATACCAAAAAAAAGTCGGAATTTCGACATTTTATGTTATAATTCTAGCAAAGTTAGATGTCTATGTTTCATATTTTAGTAGAAAGGAGCGGTTTTAGAAGTCTTATATTTGAATTAAATAACTCTACACTATGTCCATCCAATAAAATATTATTGGAGGGAACGCGATTTGTATAAACTTAATAATCGCATTATGCAAGTAGCCATCATAGCCTTATTAATCTCTGTGATTAACTTTGGTGAATATGGTCAAAATACAGTTAATGCTGATAGCTCATTACTAGAAGGTGTGGCTCAAAAAGACCGAACCCATGTCTATGAGTCTACGAGCAAGAATTCAAATTCCTTGAAAAGTTACGAAGAGGGAAGCATCCTTTTGTATAAACCTCATTCAGATAATTGGTATAAAGCCATTGTCATTAAAAATGGGGATAGTCAAACAGGATACATTAACGCTAATGATGTTGAAACAGCTACCAACAATCCAGCATCTCTTAAAGGTATTGCTTTAAAGGATAGAACTCATGTCTATAAAGAAGCATCTAGAGATTCTAGCTCACCAAGGTCTTATGCTAAAGGGTCATTACTCTATTACAAGGAATATACTTCTGAATGGTATAAAGCCTTTATTATTAATAATGGAAAACGTGAGACAGTCTACATACATGCAAATGATATTGAAACAAAAGTTAATGACCAAAACTCACTACAAGGTGTAGCATTAGCAGATCGAACTCACGTGTACAGTAGGGCTAGTCGGGATTCGAATTCTTTACGCTCATACGCTCAAGGTAAGGTTCTCTACTACAAGACGTTTACTTCCAATTGGTATGAAGCCTTTATTTACAGAAATGGTGAGCGTCAAACCGTCTACATCCATCGTGATGATGTTGACAATTTAGTAAATAATCAAGTAACTAAAGAAGGTATTGCCAAGGAGACTACTCGTGTTTATAGTCGTGCTTCAAGAAATTCTAGTGCACTCAAATCCTATGGTACAGGATCCGCACTAATCTATAAAACTTTCTCCTCCAAGTGGTATGAAGCTATCGTGTTTGTTAACGGACAACGGAAAACTGGTTATATCCACCATAGTGATGTCGATACTAAGCTTGATGAACAAACTAGTTTAAGAGGTATTGCGACTAAAAATCGTACTGCTATACACTCAGGCCTTTCTAAAGAATCTAGTACTTTGAAGTCTTATGCATCAGGATCTGTATTAATGTATCGAACTTTATCTGAAAATTGGCATGAGGCTATTGTATTCAACGATGGACAACGACAAACTGGTTACATCCATGTCAATGACGTTGAAAATGCTTACAGTTCACAAGAAAGTCTGCAAGGTGCAGCTACCAAAAAGCCTACTAATATATATAGTAGAGCTTCTAGAGATGCTAAAACATTAAAATCCTATTCTAAAAATACAACTTTACTATTCAAGACCTTCTCTGACTCGTGGTATGAAGCAATTGTATATGTGAACGGTGAGCGTCGAACTGGATATATTCACGCCAATGATGTTGATACGAGCAAACGTATTGAAGAAACAACTAACTATGACCAAGACTTTAACGCCGCTGTTGACAAATGGATGAGTAAAAACCCACAAATTTGGGCAGATGGCGGCTTTAAAGATGCAACACGTGAAGAAGTTATCTATTATGCAAATCCAGATAACTTTGATGATCACAATGCTAGTAGCTTCTATCAGTACTTATCATTATCAAAACCAGCTGGATTAAACGCCAAAGAACTGAATAACAAAATCCTTTATAATAAAGGAACATTAACAGGTACTGGTCAATCGTTTGTCGATGCAGCAAATAGATATGACATCAATGAAATCTATTTATTAGCTCATGCTTTGCATGAAACTGGTAACGGTGATTCAACTCTTGCAAAAGGTGTAGAATATAATGGTGAAACCGTCTATAACGTATACGGTATTGGAGCCTATGATGATTGTGCAGTAGAATGTGGTGCTGAACATGCATATGAAAATGGTTGGACTACACCAGAGAAAGCCATCATCGGAGGTGCACAATATATTAGGGAGGATTTCATCGATCGAGGACAGGATACACTTTACAAGATGAGATGGAACCCTGCAGATCCCGGCGTACATCAATATGCTACTGACGTTAACTGGGCGCTAGGACAAACACATCGCATCGCAGAATTGTATGATTTAGTTGATAATTATACTTTATTCTTCGATATACCAGAATACACAGGTGACCCTAGCAGTTCAACTGGAGAAGTAGCGAAATATCCTAATCAGACAACTGGAGAAACGACTGCTAGTTCTCTAAACTTCCGTAGCGGTCCATCTACATCCGATTCTGTCATCGGCCAGTTATCAAACGGTACATCTATTGATGTATTAGGTTTTGCTTCAGGACAAGAAGTAAGTGGTAACGATATATGGTATCAAATTAAACACAACGGAAACACAGGATGGGTTCATAGTAATCACGTAGAGTTAGATAATTTATTACAAGTACAAACAGAGGAAGATCCTCTAAACGTTAGAAATGAACCGAATGGTGATAAAATAGGTTCTTTACCTAGAGAATCTTATGCGAACGCAGTCATTGATAATGGTTCATTAGTTAAAGACAATGGTTGGTATAAAGTTCATCTACCGGACAGTTCAGAAACAGGTTGGGTAAGTGGAGACTATATCAAAGAAATCAAATAGTATTAATAAACTCCGAAGCAATTTTTTGCTTCGGAGTTTTTCATTCATAATTTCTCTACTTCATCAAAGATACGTTTACTATTATTTTGATCTTGATATTTGAATAAATAATTTAAGTTTTGTCCTTGTGTTTCTGATACTTCAAAATTATTATAAGTATATTTTCTAATGTAGTGAATGATCTCTTCTTCATCACTTGATATATCACCAATAAAAGTTTTATTTGGATGTCTTAAAATACCATTTTGAAAGAACTTGTTATAATCAAAATGATAAAAGATAACTGGTTTATTCAAATAGTTAAAATCCATTGATACTGATGAATAATCAGTAATCATTAAGTTATGTTCCGTTATTAAGTCTTGTATGTTCTTTGTACCTAATGAAATGATATTAATTTTTGAATGGTTCAATTGATTAAAATATTTTATATATGGCTGTAATCGATAGTGAAGATAAACATTAAGTTGAACATTGTAATCATTCAACAAATTATGCAATGATTTATTATCTAACAAGCTAGAATATTTTTGGTAAAATTCAGATTGCAGGAAATTATCGTCATTAGTAAGCCATGGTCTCCATGTAGGGATCAATAATATTTGACAATTTTGCTCCGATTGATCAATTAACCCATCAAACCTTGATAATCCAGTTACTTTTACCTCACTTTCTGAATATCCCATTTCATTAATTACCAAACTCTTTTCATCTTCTGAACTTACACAGAATAAATGGTAAGGATATTGATAATCTTCTTTGTAATACTCCACTTTTCTTCTTCCTAGAATCCCATGCTGTAAGAATACTCTCTTTCCTTGTTTATATGAAGGATAATCAACCGCTTTCGTCGGTAAGAAATATTCAACTTCATGAGATGCAATGAATTTGTTCGCAATTGCACTCAATCGATAGTGTTTTAAAGAACCGAGCTCGACAATATTTTCATATCCCTCTAAATTCTTTCTATCCTTTGAGTTAGGATGAATGACATAGTAAACAGCCTTTTCTGGGTATTGTTCTCTACAGTATTTAAAAAAATGATAACCTGTGTCTTGTGCTGTATCTTCTCTTTCTCCAACTAGCCATATATCCTTTGATTTAAATAGCAATCTATCGAAATACTGAAAATACTTTAAATACAAATGCTTAATTACTGGTACTTTGAAGATATCAATTTTAAGATTTCCATACGGGGTGATGGATAAATAATAATACTTAAAATCACCATCATAAATTATTTTTCGAGTCATAACACTATCTTTTTTAAAGTCAAAATCTTCTTTCCCTAACTTCCTTTCTAACGTGAAATGCCCGTTATGAAGCTGAATATAAAAGTCAATCGTGTTATGCCTTTGCAGGTCATCAGATAATAATTCTTTTAAATTAATTTTTTGTCGAAATGAGCCATCTCTATTTATATTTAACTCTCTAAAAATTTCATTATTGCCGCTGCGAGTTCTTATAATAATCTGTTTAGTAAAGTTCTCAATGTTTTTGAAATCTGGGATGTTTAAATAACCAATCAGTAATAAACTCTTCCCTTCAAAACCTCCATAAGAAACATCTCTTTCTAATGAAATTCGATCTTTAATTATAGATAAGTTACCATTAATTGTTTGATACATATACGTTTTGTAAGGCTCATCATCAAAATTAATTATAGATTCTTTAGGTTCAAGTTCTTTATTGATTTTAATTCTTAATAAATCATCTGATTGATTTGTTTTTATGTAACAATGCCACTTATTCATGTTTAAGTTCTCATCGTCAATTTCGTCATACTTTATACTTGCAGTTATTTTAAGGGTATCAGCAGCCATTTCTAAAACTTTAACTGGTATTTCATAGTGTACTTCTTGCCCGTTTTCTTTTACTATTAAAGAATCAATCTGGTCTTTTTGTAGATTCGTAACCAACTTACCTTGCATTTCAACCCCAAAATTAATATCGCTATGGTGGAAATTAATATCTTGTAGTGTAATGGTTTGACTTAAGACTTCTAATGAATACGAACCTTTTACTGTTTGGTATGGTCCTACATTTATAAAATCATTGGAACCATTCAATAAACCATGATCCATTTTAATTGCACTATGCCAAGATTTCAGTCGATAACTATTACCATCATCCAGTTCAATATATAGATCCCATACTCCCTCAGTAAGTTTTTCTAATTCTAGATAAGAAGTCCATTCATTGTTTTCAAGTTGTTCTATTTCTGTATAGAAATAGTCATTATCACTGCCTCTTTCTGTTGCTAATAATCTAAAGTAGTTAGATGATATTAATTCTTCACTTATATAACCATGCAGTTGCAACATCCCGTTAATCACTTCATTTGCATAAACATAACTCGGTAATATTTCTAGAGTATTATTTTTAATAAATTTATTCGTAATCGCTTTGAGAGCATTACTCTTTGAAGTTAATTCTAAAAGAGTTGATTTTTGAACTTTTTTAAACTGGAATCCTTGAATCCTGTCATTTAAACTATTACTAATTTGGATATGGTAATTATTATTTTCCGTTTTAATATAAAAAGTCCCTTTTTTCTTTAGTTCGCTTAATAAGAAAGTGGCTTTATATTCATTCTCTTTTATCATATATAATGAAGATAGAGTAATTTCCTTTTCTGTTCGTTCTTCTAAAAACGTTAAACTTGATTTATGTAAATCTTCTCTAGACCCCTGGAGTTTCACTGTAACTTGATCAATTTCTTCCATATATATGTCAATTAACTGACAAAAATCCTCTGAAATAACAACATTCTGATCCATTTAAAAGTACTCCTCTCACTATTTCTCTATAATCACTCATCTAATTGTAACTTCATTTTAATCTTGTTATAATTGATTATTTCTAACTAACAGTTTACAATATAAATTGTCTATATGCATTATAGGAGATAGTTTTAGATAGTTTTAGGAGGAACAACCATGAAAAAAATAATTACCTACGGAACATTTGATTTGTTACATGTAGGCCATATAAATATATTAAGACGCGCGAAAGAATTAGGCGATTATTTAATCGTTGCGATTTCAACTGATGAGTTTAACGATCTAAAAGGAAAGCAAGCTTATTATTGCTATGAGGATCGAAAAGTTATATTAGAAGCAATTGAATATGTCGATGAGGTCATACCTGAGAATCAATGGGAACAGAAAATTGATGATGTTGTAACACACAATGTTGATACCTTTGTCATGGGGCATGACTGGGAAGGCGAGTTTGATTTTCTAAAAGACCATTGTGAAGTTGTCTACCTCCCTCGTACTGAAGGGATTTCCACAACAAAAATTAAAGAGGATTTGAACCAGATATAATGATGTTAAGAGAGTTTTTCGTTTCTCTTTACCTACTTCATGTTAAGTTCTGGTTTTCCCTCTTCAAACAATTTCCTCAAAAGAAAAAAACTGTTTTCATCAGTACTTTTGGGGAAAATATTTTTTTTGTGTGGAATAAAGTAAGACAAGAAACTGATCAGGATACGATCATTTTACAAATCCCTAACAGTCAAGGCGAATTCTATGAAGATGAACAAACGACCATTATTTCATTTGATCTCAGCAAGTCATATATTGGATTTGTGAAAGGAATCTATCATCTTGCAACGTCTAAGGTCGTTTTTGTTGATAATTATGTTGGTTTGCTTGCAGGAACACCTTTTCACAGCAATGTCGAGTGCGTTCAGTTATGGCATGCGAATGGAGCCATTAAACAATTCGGCATGCGTGATCCTAGTATTTCACATCGATCAAATCGCGCCAATGAACGTTTCCAAACAGTCTATAACCGCTTCACTCATATAACTGTTGGATCAAATGAAATGGCAGATATCTTTAAAGAGGCATTTAACACTAATAATGAAGTCGTGCTTAAGACAGGTGTGCCCAGAACGGATTTATTTTTTGATGAAGCGAATGTAGAATCTATTAAAGCTAAATTAGAAGATTTATATCCACAAATTAACGATAAACAAGTCATCATGTATGCGCCAACTTACCGAGAACAAGAATTAAATGATCCAGATATACATCTAGATCTTGATCATTTATATCAAACACTAAGTGATAATTATATCTTATTGTTACGATTACACCCGGCAGTTAAGCATCAATATGATGGTAAATATTCGGGTTTTGTCATTGATGTATCTGATTACAGTGACTTAAATCATTTATTATTAGTGACGGATATTCTGATCAGTGATTATTCATCGATCCCTTTTGAGTTCTCATTACTAGAAAAGCCGATGATTTTCTACCCTTATGACCTTGAATCATATCGGCAAGAACGTGGTTTTTGGGAAGCTTATGAAAAACTAGTACCTGGGCCTATTGCTATTGATACGCAGGATATTGCTCAGCTAATTAAAGACAATCAATTTAACTTATCTCAGGTTCGTGAGTTTTCTCAAATCTGGAACAAGTATAATGATGGGTTCGCAACTCAAAAACTCGTTAATTCAATCTATGAAATCGATTCTCTTATTCCTTCGGGTGAACAGGAAGATCCAAGTTATCAGCCTGTCTCAAATGACAGTTAACATTTAATATATTTAAGTAATTGAGGTGTTGAAGTTACTTCAACACCTCATTATTTTTTAGCTTATAAAATAACTTATTAGAAAATCCACCATCGCTTTACTTCTTCATTATCTCTTCTACTAAATTAACTACTCTCTGCACCGATCGACCATCTTGATGATAGATAAACATTTCCTTCAATCTTTCTCGCTCGGATGTATAATCATCTTGATCAAATGCCTGTTGAATAGCTTGTATAACTTCCTCTGTAGATGCAACATGGTCACCTGGTGTCCAATCTTCATAAGGTTCTAACAGAAAACCTCTTACCTTACTGTAATGCTCTAAATCCTGGTTAATAAACACTATTGGGTTATTTGTTAATAAGTAATCAAAATAGATACTCGAGTAATCTGTTATTAACAAATTAGTGTGGGGAAGTACTTGGTAAAAATCCAAATCAGATTCTTGTAACTTTTCGTTTGTCAAAAACATAATATGTCGCGTATGGATTGTTTGAATTTCTTTTTCCGCAAGTGGGTGTAATTTAACAATAAGTAAGTACGAGTTCTCCTCGAGAAATTGAATGAATTGCTCATTCAGTATTAGATCTAGTGCATCTTCTCCTTCCACTCGATTCTGATAGCCTGATCTGTAAGTGGGAACGTATAGCAGCACTTTATCAAAGTCATGAAATTGATCAGTTATGTCATTGTCTTTTTGTTGAAACAAATAATCCGTTCGAGGGCTCCCCAATATTTGATGATTTGCAAAAGGAATGTGCATGCAGGCAGCTAATAATGTTGATTCAAGCTTGGACGATGTAATCAGATAATCTATATTAAACCCATCAGCATCGTATATTCGAGAATCATTTTCCATATACATCATGCTCTTAAGTGGAATCCCGTGCCATAATTGGATCAATGTTTGCTTAGGATTTAGTTTTTTTACTCCATGACTAGAAATTATTAATTCGTAAGACGACATGTTCAATAACGCCGATATATATTTGATATAGTCTATGATTGTATGTCTATCGAAATAGATCTCTTCTGATGGGTAAACATCAACGACGTAATCTTGTTGCAATGGTTGAACAAGCGGTCTCGTATTTGATCCCGAGGGAAATGAGGACTCAATGATTAGAATCGTTCCTTTATTAATCGATTTCATGGAACAAAGCCATTTTACTACAACATATATTAAATTTTTCATGTGATCACCTAAAAACATTGTTAACTAACCGACAGATGGATATTCTATAATTAAGAAAAAAGCCAGCGGATGCCCGCTGACTTATTCCTCATTCATATGCTCTTCTAACAAATTCCGAATCCGACTTTTTTCCTGATCAGAAACTACATAATAGTAAAGCTCTTGTTGCACATTAGGTGACCATAAACGTTGCCCAGTGCCATCAATTTCAACCTGAATTGTTTCTTCTCTTGTCCCCCGGTAATCAAGGAATAACTGACGCATTTCTTCCATGTCCGTATTCGTCTGGACATTGGAACCAACTGCACCTAGAATATTGTCTACTCTTGTAAATGATTCAAAGGACATCGCCTCATTAATCAATTGATTAATGATTTGTTGTTGTCTTGTATTACGACCTAAATCACCACGAGGGTCTTCTTTACGCATCCGAGAATAAATTAAGGCTTCTTCACCGTTTAAAGTGATTTCACCTGTCGGGAAGTCGTGGCCACCATGACTGAATGCTTGATCGTTATTAACAGTTACACCACCAATGGCATCAACGCCATCCTTTAAGCCTTCCATATTAATTCGTGCATAAAAATGTACTGTGGTATCCAAGAAATTCTCTGCCGTTTGTACAGCTAATTCTGAACCCCCAAAGGCATAGGCGTGATTGATTTTATCTTTATCGTGTCCTGGAATACTCACTCGCGTATCACGTGGGATATTAAACATTAACATCTCTTCAGTATCGGGATTAAGTGATAACAAAATCATCGTATCCGAACGTCCGACATCGTTCTCACGTTCGTCTACCCCAAGCAATAAAACATTGACTGTATCCTTATCATCCAATCGTGTTTGAACTTCTTCCTTTTTCTCCGTATCGGATTCTAATGGCGTGTACATTGTATCAACTGTATCATTTAATTTCATGTACAGATAAACACCGTAACTAATAATCCCGACCAATAATAGGATTACTATGGTCCAGATTATTTTCTTTTTACTTCTTTTACCTTGTTTTTGTTCTCGTCTTTCTTTACGGGATTCCATATACAAATTCCTTTCAATAATAAACCTATAATTTTTATTATACCTTATTGCTTTTACAAATGAAATATTTCGAGTTTAATATTGATGAATTCAATGAGATAAAAATTTCCATCTATTTTTCGTTAAATTCATGTACAAATGATGTGAAAATCAGTATAATTTATAAAGTAGAATTTTATAGAATTGCGTCACCTAAAATTATCTTATGACGTCTAATGGTATAGAGTAAAAATATATAAGTAGGATGGATTTCATTATGGTTAGAATACAAGAAAGAAAAGAAAGACGACGCAAACGTTTAAAGCGTCGGATATTAATATTTTTTACGGTGATTGCGATTGCTGTGATTAGTGGAACTGCATATACTTACTTCGAGTACCAAGCTGGTCAACAAGCAGCTGAAGAAGAAATGGCAGATGCTCAAAATGAAGAACAAAGTGAACAATATAAAGAGGAATTCCAAGGGGATAACACAGAAGATTCCATAACTAACGTTTTACTAATTGGTAAAGATTCAAGCGGTGGAAAATCTGAGAATACTGATACAATCATGATTGGACAGTATGATCCCGAGGAAGAATCAGCAAAGCTCGTTTCGGTTATGCGAGACATGTATGTTGAAATTCCTGGACATAGCAACAATAAGATCAATGCTGCATTTGCTTTAGGCGGACCTGAACTCTTACGCCAGACGATTAAAGAGAATTTTGATGTTGATATTGATTATTATGCCATGGTTAACTTTGATGGATTCGAAGGCATTGTTAACACGATTGCGCCTGACGGACTAACCATTGATGTAGAGAAAGACATGCAATATGAAAGTGGCGATGGCCTAGTTGATATCGATTTACAGGAAGGCGTCCAGGACTTAACTGGTGAAGAAGTGTTAGAGTATGCGCGTTTCCGAGCTGACAACGAAAATGATTTCGGTCGTGTTCGCCGCCAGCAACAAGTCATGTCAGTATTAAAAGATCAAATGATGTCATTTACTGGTGTTTCGAAATTACCACGTGCTGTTGGAACACTTGAGCCTTATGTCGATACAAACATGGATACAGGAAAAATGATTTCGACCATGACAAGTTACCTTCGAAACACACCTGGCGAAATCGAAACGCTAAGAATTCCTGTTGAAGGCAGTTATTCCAATGAACGCTATAGTCATGCTGGCTTAGCATTAGAAGTTGACTTTGCTGAAAACACAAGAGAATTGAACGACTTCTTAGGTCAGGTAGATGATCAAGTCGAAACCGTTAAAAATGAAGATGATGAGGAAATTCATGACGATGAAGCCTCATAGAGAAAAAGCAGCCATATAATGTGGCTGCTTTTTCTATGAATTAGAATTGTTATCATTTTTAAAGTAATCGACAATAGCATCTGCAATTTGTTGTGAAGCAGTTCCATCTCCATATGGGTTGGAAGCTCTGGCCATTTCGGCATATTTTGTATCATCCGACAATAATTCATTAGCTAATTGCACAATTTCATCTTCATCAGTACCAGCTAGTTTTAATGTTCCAGCTGCCACGCCTTCTGGTCGTTCAGTTGTGTCGCGTAATACAAGGACTGGCACACCAAGCGAAGGTGCTTCTTCTTGCACACCACCTGAATCCGTTAAAATAAGATGTGATTGGGCCGCAAAATTATGAAAGTCAATCACACCAAGTGGTTCGATTAAGTTAATGCGTTCATCATCACCTAAAATTGCGTTTGCCGTCTCTTGAACGACTGGATTTAAGTGAACAGGATAAACAACATGCAAATCATCATGCGTTTCAACCATTCGTTTGATTGCGCGAAACATTTGCTCCATATTCTGACCTAAGTTCTCACGACGATGAGCTGTTACCAACACTAAGCGTTTATCACCTACTTCATCTAGTATTGGACTGCTGTAATTGTGATCGACAGTCGTTTTTAACGCATCAATCGCTGTGTTCCCTGTTATCACAATCGAATTTTCATCTTTGTTTTCATTTAGTAGATTGGCTTTTGCTTGATCTGTTGGAGCGAAGTGCATATCAGCCATCACGCCTGTTAGTTGACGATTCAATTCTTCTGGAAATGGTGAATGCTTATTCCACGTACGCAGACCCGCTTCAACATGTCCTACAGCCGTCTGGTTATAGTAGGCTGCAAGAGAGGCCGCAAAAGTCGTTGTCGTATCACCATGTACAAGGACGATATCAGGCTGGGCTTCTTTAATCACTTGATCAAGTCCTTCTAGTGCACGATTCGTCACTTGAGCTAACGTTTGTTTAGCTTTCATAATATTGAGGTCATAGTCTGGCTCAATATCGAAAATCGACAATACTTGATCGAGCATTTCACGATGCTGGGCCGTGACGGTTACGATTGTTTCAAACTGCTCGTTTCGCTTGTTAAGTTCAAGGACTAGTGGAGCCATCTTAATGGCTTCTGGCCTAGTGCCAAATACTGTCATTACTTTAATTTTTCGATTCACGTTTTTCACTCCAGTTAACCATCATTTATGACTTGTTGATGGAATAATTATGGTCAGCATTCATGTTTAACACTTTTATTCCCATTATACTAAATATAACCAAAAAGTAATCCTGTCTAAGTAAATTCTTTTTTCGCTCTTTCCTTGACTTACAAATAATAAAAAATGCGCTACCTCAATCTCGGTAGCGCATTTTTCATGATCTTAGAATTCTTTTTTCAAGAACACTATTCCTTCTTACGACGTTTCGTAAATTTAGCCGATAAGTCATCAAACAACGTGTAGACAACTGGAATTAAGAGTAGCGTAAAGAGCATCGAGACGGTTAGGCCGAAGATGATGACCACAGCAAGTGGCTGTTGTGCTTCTGCACCTTGACCGAGTCCGATTGAAAGCGGGATCATACCGAGCACGGTCGTCAATGTCGTCATTAGAATCGGACGAAGACGATTGGCGCCGGCTTCGAGTACCGCTTCAAAGCGCTCTTTACCTTTCTCACGTAAAATATTAATATAGTCAACCAGCACGATCGCATTGTTCACGACAATCCCGGCGAGCATGATGACCCCGATAAAGGCTGGGATACTGAACGGTAAACCAGTGATAAATAGACCGCCGATAATCCCGACTACTGTCGCAGGTAATGAGAACATGATCGTAAATGGATGTAAGAAGTTCTCAAACTGAACAGCCATGACGGCGTAAACAAGGAAAATCGAGAAGATGAGCGCTACGGCTAAGTCGCCAAATGCGTCTTGCATATCTTGCGCTTCACCGCCCATGGAATAGTCATAACCGTCAGGCATTTCAAGGTTTGAAAGCTCTGCTTGAATATCACTTGTCACACTACCTAAGTCACGGTCTACTACGTCGCTAGTGACGTTAATTTGGCGTTCTTGGTTTTGACGCGTTAATGTCGTCGGGCCTTGCACTTGTTCTAACTCCGCAATCTCTTGAAGCGTCAATTGCGCTCCGGTTGGCGCTTGAAGTGACATATTACGAATATCCTCAATCGAATCACGACTATCTTCAGGTGTCATGATGCGAACATCTAATTCTTCACCACCACTTCTGTATTGAGTGGCAACTTGCCCCATCATTTCTGACTGAAGTTGGCCCATGACTTGTTGCTGAGTCAGGCCATATTCACTAGCTACATTGTCATTTAACGTAATTTGCATCTCTGGACGACTTTCTTCAGCTGATGTCGTTGGATTATGCACGCCGTCAACTTCAGAAATGATATTGATAAACTGATCACCTAGTTGTTGTAGGGTATCATAGTCATCGCCTGTGATTTGAATTTGGACAGGACTGCCACCACTAATACTAGCACCCATGGCATTAACAGTAATATCAGCACCAGCAATGTCTTCAGTCTGGTCATTCCAGTCTTGCATCACTTGTTGTGTCGTTCGGTCGCGTTCACCTGATGGGATTAATTGAACCATGTAGGAAGCTGTATTATTCGAGCCTCCCATGCCCATACCACCAGCAGCGCCACCACCGCCACCAACTGTGACGAAGTTGGACTCAATCACGTCTTGATCTTGATCTAAGACGTTATTCACGCGATCAACGACCTCATTCGTTGTATCAAAGTTCGTGCCACTTGGGGTTTCTACTGAAATCTCAATTTGACCTTGGTCGGCTTCAGGAATAAAGGCCGCACCGAGCTGTGGCACGAGTAGTAAACTACCAATAATAATCGCGAGAGTACCAAAAATCGTCGTCTTACGGAAGCGTAGCACACCGCGTAAGGCTTTTTGATAGACGCTTACAACGCCATCTAAGAAACGATCAAACCAGTAACGGCGACCGCCTTGATCAACGGCTTTCGTCAGTAATTTCGACGAAAGCATCGGAATCAAGGTCACGGAAGCTGCGAGTGACGCAATCAGAGCAAAAGCTACCGTTAAGGCGAGCGGCGTAAATATTTCGGATGCAATTCCTTCAACGAACACAATCGGTAAGAACACTACTAAGGTTGTGGTCGTCGAAGCTACAACGGCAGATGCGATTTCGGATGCACCGAGCCGGGCCGCTTCCTTAATCGGGTAGCCCCTCTCCCTGTAGGTGTAAATATGCTCCAGTATGACAATCGAGGAGTCGACCATCATACCGATTCCGAGCGCGAGTCCACCCATCGTTAAGATATTCACCGTTTCACCGGAGAAGTACATGAGTGAAAACGCGGTAATGACCGCAATCGGAATCGATAAACCAATGACTAGCGTTGCACGGAAACTCTTCAGGAATAATAAGAGAATCATGACGGCAAATGCTGCACCAATAATGATATTCTGGAAAACAGAGTCAATCGACTGGCGAATGAATTCAGCCGTATCGAACACGACGCTAACATCAACCGCTTCAGGTAAATTTGATCTAACATCGTCTAGTGATGCGATCACTTCATCTGAAACCGAAACCGTATTCGCATCTGTCTGTTTTAAAATATTCGTCACGACAGCTTGATCACCATTAACGAGTGTGCGCTGATTTTGATCCGTCGTAGTTCGTTCAATAGTGGCGACATCTGATAGTTGTAGGAAATCGCCTTCGCCCGTTTGGATCAAGGTTTCACGAATTTCATCAATCGACCCATAATCACCTGGCATTCGTAACTGTAATTCTTGCGTACCACGGTCAACCACGCCAAGTGAAGCTGATTGATTAGCTCCTTGCACACTTTCCATCACATCTTGTGTCGTTAAGCCAAATTGACTGAGGCGTGCATCATCTAAGACGACTTGCACTTCTTCTGATTGACCACCTTCAATGTTGACGGAACCAACGCCAGATTGACGACTTAAGAGTGGTTCCAATTCATTTTCAGCTAAATCATTCAGTGTCGCTTGGTCAGACCCTGTTAGACCTACCCACATAACAGGCATTTGTTGCGGGTCAAAACGAAGCACGCTCGGATCATTCGCTCCGTCAGGTAAAAAGCCTCGGACTTGGTCGACCGACTCACGGACATCTAGCATTGCCTGATCCAGGTCGGTATCCATCGAGAACTGGATCATAACCATAGATGATCCTTGTTGAGATTGAGCTTGTAATGTTTCGACACCTTCAATCGTGCCGACAGAGTCTTCCACTGGTTTCGTCACGAGTTCTTCTACTTCTTGAGGAGCCGCATCGTCATATGATGTCGCGACCACAGCGATTGGTAATTCAATATCTGGATACAAATCAACAGGTAAACTCCGGAATGAAATAAAACCCATCGCTAAAATCGCCAAGACGATCATAATGACGCCGACTGGTCGTTTAATCGATGTATTAACTAATCGCATACGTTATTCCTCCTCAACGACACGGACATTCGAGCCATCTTCAATCGTTAATTGACCACTTGAAATAACCGCATCGTCTGCTGCGAGTTGTTCATCTTCTACTTCAATCGCTGTTTCGGCAGATTGTTTTTGAATAATTGAAACGTTAACTTCTTTTGCTTGCCCATCTTCCATAATAAAGACAAATGTTTGCCCACTACGTTCAATCACCGCTTCAGTCGGGACAACTAAAGCATTTTCCGCTACAACATGATCGAGTTGAATTTGTCCAGTTAAGCCAGACGGAATTGTGTCATCGGGTTGATCAGCTTCTGCTTCAACACTGAACATGCCGTTATCACTTGTACTACTCGCTACATATGTGACTTCCGCTTCACCTGTGGCATTAGCTTGTGACACGTCATAAGTTACCGTGTCCCCTTCAGAGAAGAGATTACGGTTTGATTGGGTGACCTGGAATTGGAAAATCATCGGATCACGATCGATCACCATTCCTGCAGGTTCTTCCGTTGTCAGCATGTCACCTTCTGCATAATTAAAATCCGTTAGTAAACCGTCCATTGGCGCTACTAACTCCAGTAATCCTCGTTGTGTTTGGTATTCTAATAACACATCGTCTTCTTCCACTGTTTCGCCGCGCTCTGCCATGACTTCTTCTACTTCACCAGCTGCCTGAGCCATAACTGGTGATTGGTCATTTGGCATGATACGGCTTGAGAACGAACGGGTTTCTGTAAAATCTTCTTGTTTCACCGCCACCGTTTCAACTGGCGTTTCTGTTTCAACATTTTCTTCTTCATCTTGGCTTTCGCCATTACATGCCGCCAACACCATAAGCGCCGCGACAAGCATCATCATCCATTTTTTCATATTGAACACCTCTATCCCTTTCGTTGATCTCGAAGTTCTTGAATATTATCACGAATCACGTCGTATTGTTCCAGATTAATTAATAACGAATCAATGACGACTGATTCTGGTTCTGGTTTGCTTAGTTCATTTTCAATAGCTGTTAAAACACGTGACGCTTCTGGCCGGTCTTTTGGATCAAGGTTTAAAATGTATTGCCGAACCGTTGCGACCAGTAGAGATTCGTCAGTTAAAAACTGCGGTGTCTGCTTAATCGGCGTCGGCTCCCCTTCACTCATAACATCTTGGCAAATTTTATAGATCCGTTTCGTCAAATAGCTTGGGAGTTGCTTCAGATCAATCGCGTCCTCGTCAATGAGCAACCAATTCATATAACTATGAATTAATCCGTCCGTCATGACAACAACATCGTATAAATATGGTTTAATCGCTTCACCATTAATGGCTGAAATATTTTGTTCGAGCCAGTGATAATGCTGTTGTTTCATCTCCGTCATAAACCATTCCATATCACGATCAATTGGGACCTGTTCTTTTAGGACCATTTGAATCAACGCTTTATGATTCAGCAAAAAGTGAAACACAACGTCCAATTGGTATGTAAAAGAATCCATTGCCGTCTGAGCTTGCCTTGTTTCCTCAGCCATAGCTTCCTCAATTTGAGTATAATAATAATCATAAATCGCACGTAATAAATCATTTTTGGATGTGAAATAATTATAAAACGAACCTTTCGCAACCTGAGCCTCGTCAACAATCTGCTGCACAGACGTCTCATGAAAGCCACGTTCCGCGAACAGATCAATACTCGCCTCAATAATCAACCTCTTTTTCTCTTGCATCCTATCATCCCTTTTACTATAGAATGACCAGTCAGTCACCTCTTCACTTTACCAAATACATGATATAGAAACAAGACTAAAGTCTTGATTAAATTATGACAATTGAACGAGAGTTGTTGTTTGGGATGGCATTCATTTAATTGGGTGGGTGCTCGCTCAATTAGTTTGGAGAGCGCTCATTTATGCTGTGACTCGATCATTTATTTCGGCTTACTCTATTCATAAAAGTATCAACAATTAAAAACGCGACGGTTGCTCTACAATCCGTCGCATTTCATAATATTGTTATCGTTTTTGTTTAATTCGTCTTAAATTAATATTAGTTAATGTCGTCTTTTTTGATAAAATAACCGATTAAAAAGCTGGCATAAAGCATTTGTTTGTGATAGATGGCTGGTGTGATTTCTAAGTCGACTTGCTTTCGGTTAGTTAGGGTGATGGTCTTGAAAAAGTCACCTTTTGCGCTTGATTTGATGTCTAAGGCGTAATGATAAGAAAACCAATCAGCGCGTTCCCGTTTCTTCATCGTTGTTGGTACAAAAATGCTACGTAAATCGGTTTCAATTGGAATGGGAAGGCGGGTCTTCTTATGTAAGAGCTCTGCGACTGCTCTTTTGCGACCTTCATAGGTTGTAAGACCTTTACGTATGCACGATTCATCTAAGATATCCTCAGGCGATTGCTGACATAGGTATTCGGCATTGCTCTCGTATATCCAACTTTTATAAGTTTGGTCAGCGAAATGTTTTATAACCATAGTATTTTCGTTAATAATGTATTGATTCAATTTTTTGATATTATTCATCATGCTTGTTCCCTTCATGGTTTATTTCGACTTGTTAAGCAAAAAACGATAACAAATGGTAAAAACAACCTTATATTACTATACTATTTTAAAAAATGAAGTTTTTCGACGAAAGTTGTCAAAATAAAACAATTATTTTGTCGACTTCAATTTTTCTACAAATTGTCCGATATTATGTATAAGAAATGTGAGGTGAGTTTATGGATGTAGCTGGAGCATCAATTGCAATGAGCACGATGCAAGCAAAACAACAATTTGACGTTGGATTGGCTGGTAAAATGAAAGACCAGATGGAACAACAAGGTGAAGCGTTCAACAAGCTGGTTGAGTCAAGCCAAGTCCCTTCTCACCCTAATTTAGGTCAGAGTATTGACTTAAAAGGTTAATGAAGTAGAAAAGGTCCGGAGCATTAGCTTCGGACCTTTTCGTTTATTCTTCTTCGTCTTCTCCATCCATCTCGTCTTGCATTTGATCAGATTCATCTTGTCCACCATTTTGGTTATCCTGACCATTTCCGTTTCCATTTTCATTTTGATCCTTATTCTCGTCATCATTTTCGCCTTCTTGCTGCATGTCTGACTCTTCTTCAGGTGCATCTGTTCCACCATTTTGTTCATCTTCTGACTCTCCACACGCCGTAAATAGAAAAATCGACATGATACAAACCAATAATAGCTTCCATTGTTTTTCCATACATAAACCTCCCATAAACATTTTAAGGGTAGTATGTGTAAACGATAGGAAATTATTTATAAAATAAGGATTTTTGTTAAATTAAAAACCACCATGCTCATCATGGTGGTTTAAGTCATTAAAATTACGATTCTTCTTCTGGATCGACAATCGCAAACATAATTTCCGCTTCACAAGCGACTTCACCGTCAACTGATGCGACGGCTTTTCCTTTTCCGACTGGGCCTTTCAATTTCACAAGATCAACTTCCAATTTCAGCGTATCACCTGGTTTAACTTGACGCTTAAAACGGCATTTATCGATGCCTGTAAACATACCGAGTTTACCTTGGTTTTGCTCAAGATTTAAAATCGCAACAGCACCAACTTGGGCTAGTGCTTCAACGACTAACACACCTGGCATGACCATGTAATTCGGAAAATGTCCTTGGAAAAATGGTTCGTTTGCAGTCACATTTTTATACCCAACAGCTCGTTCACCTTCAGACAGTTCAGTCACTTGGTCGACTAATAAAAAAGGGTAACGATGCGGGAGAATACGTTTAATTTGTTCAATATCTAACATAATGGCCTCCTCTTACTTTCCGCGAATGTAATCATACATGTTCTGCCATAAGTCTGGATCTAGGACGCTGCTTGGGTCATCACCTTCACCAACTACGCCATAACCTACCATAAGGCCTAAAATCGTCGCAACAATCGCTAAGATAATCACAAGTAAAAAGCGAAGCCAGACAGGTAAGTAACGTACACGGCCTTTACGTTTCTTCTTGTTTTTCTTTTTTTCTTCTTTGGCTGCTTTGCGTTGTGACTTTTCTTGATTATTCGTTTGATCTTCTTTCACATGCTGATCTTCATTCGTCTGTTTAGGTTTAGGATTATACTTTTTAGTCCCTTTAATTTGCCTGGACTGTTGTTGATCTTTTTCTTCTGAAGCCATAAGCCTACCTCAATTCTCACTCTATCTCATATTACTAATCGAACTCATCATTTGATCACCAATCGTCAGTGATTTTGCGTTAAACTGATAAGCTCGCTGCGCCTCAAGCATTTGTGTCATTTCCTGACCCATATTGACATTTGATGTTTCTAAAGAACGGGTCATCAAGTTCGCTTCATCTGGTGCGACTGCTGCGACGACATCTTCAATCGGTTGGCCAAGTTCTGCTTCATTAATGGAAAACGAGTTCTCATCAACAGGTTCTAACACACGTGAATTAGCAATATCGACTACTTCAATTGTGTCTTCTACAGCTGTATCACCATCACGTGTGACTTCAACTTCGCCATTTTCGTTAATTGAAACATCATCAAAACCACCATCGAGAACGACGGCGCCATCTTCACCATTCGCAGGGTAACCTGCATTTGTCGTTAACATCATATCACCGTTTTCTTGTTCAGACAAATAAAAATTACCCGCGCGTGTAAAGCGTTCTTCCACGCCGCCTTCTTCACCAGGACCGTTAATAACGAAAAAACGGTTATCGTCTTGAATCGCGACGTCTAACGCTCGACCACTATCTTCAATCGAACTCGAATCCATGTTCATATTGATATTGCCTAGACCTGCACCAGAGCCAACACGTATGCCATCTGGTGTTAATCGAGGTGAATCAGCATCGTGACCCGCGATGTTATCAACTTGATTATGTAAGAGTGATGAAAATTCGGCTTGGCGTGCTTTATAACCTGTATTATCCATATTAGCTAAGTTATTCGATGTTAAATCCATTCGTTGTTGCAGCTGATTCATTGTTGATGCTGCATTATACATGTTACGCATGGTTGAAAACGCCTCCTCTACTGGCGATTAGCGTAAACGACCGATTTGGTTCGCTGCTAACTCCATACTTTGATCGAAAGTTTTCACAACTTGTTGGTTCATATCAAACATACGATGAGCTCGTGTCATATCAGCCATGACTTGTTGTTCATCCACATTCGACTCTTCTAAATGGTTTTGTTGAATTTGAAAGCCGACACCTCCAGCCCCACGAGCTTCCACGGCTGCTACATCACCTTCATTGGCAAACAGGTTATCGCCTTCTTTCACAAAATCATTCGTATTCTCATGGTAAGCCATACCGATTAATGTGTTATCAAAAGGTGAAACCACTTCACCATCTTCTGTTACCTCGAATTGATCCGTCCCTGTTTGAATGGTATCGCCATCTTCATCTAAGACATAATGACCTTGGTTCGTCGTCAAAAAGCCTTCGCCATCAACTGTGAAATTACCATTTCGTGTATAACGAACATCGCCTTCCTCGTTTTGAATTTCAAAAAAGACTGACCCGTTTTCATCTGGCATATCACCATTTTGAATCGCTAAATCCGTTGATAGACCTGTCTCACGAATGTCACCTTGCGTCTGTAGTGGAACATCTTCCTGCATATAAACGCCAGAGTTAATATTGCCGACCGTATTCTGAAATGGTAGTTGTAAGCCATTTTCAGTCGGAACATCACGAGATTCTACATTTTGAATTAACATTTCTGGAAACGCTCTAAACGTTGAGCGGTCTTGTTTGAAACCAGGTGTCAAGGCGTTTGACATATTATTACTTAGTGAATCTTGATGACGTTGGTTAGCCATCATACCAGCTCCGGCTGCATTAAACCCTCTTAGCATGGTGTTCCTCCTCTAAGAAAATCTTGATTAAGATTAAACAATTTTGTCTTTCGGTAACTTATCAATATTCTCAAGCATAATGCCTGTTCCTTGTGCGACACAGTTCATTGGTTCTTCCGCAACAAAAACAGGAACTTTTAATTCTTCTGCTAGTAGCTGGTCAATACCGTCTGTTAACGCACCACCACCTGTAATAATGACACCGCGATCAATAATATCAGCTGACAATTCTGGTGGAGTTGTTTCAAGTACGGTTTTCGTTGCTTGGACAATCATGGATACAGATTCACGTAACGCTTCTTCGATTTCTTCGGAGTGAACCGTAATTGTTCTCGGTAAGCCTGAGACTAAATCACGTCCGCGAATGTCCATGGATTCATTACGATTACCTGGGAAAACCGTGCCTACATTGATCTTAATATCTTCAGCAGTTCGGTCACCGATTAATAATTTATATTTGCGTTTGATATACTGTAAAATTTCATGGTCAAATGTGTCACCAGCCATCTTAATTGACTGAGATGTGACAATATCACCCATACTGAGGACTGCAACATCCGTCGTACCGCCACCGATATCGACGACCATGTTTCCGCTTGGTTGGAAAATATCCATACCAGAGCCAACTGCCGCAACTTTCGGTTCTTCTTCTAAGTAGATCTTCTTACCGCCTGATTTCTCAGCAGCTTCTTTAATCGCTTTTTGTTCGACTTTCGTTATGTTCGTTGGGCAGCACACTAAAATGCGCGGTTTTGAGAACATACCGCGTACATTAATCTTTTCGATAAAGTGGCGTAACATCGCTTCAGTTACGTCAAAATCAGCGATCACCCCATCTTTGAGTGGACGAATCGCTTCAATATTACCCGGTGTACGACCGACCATTTTACGCGCCTCTTCACCGACTTCTAAGACTTTACCCGTGTTTCTGTCCATTGCGACAACAGATGGCTCGTCTAACACGATCCCTTTACCTTTGACATGAATCAATACGTTCGCCGTTCCTAAGTCAATCCCGATATCTCTTGCAAACATGTAACCTCGCTCCCCCTGCTTTTATCCTATATATTCACGTTTTATATACAATAATTCTATTTTATCATTTTATCACTATTTTCCTATCATGTCATGCCCTTTTTCGTATCATTGTGACAATTTACTTGGCGGTGATCGTTTCAGTCATTAAATAATCAGAAGCACCTCTGATTAGGAGGTGCTTCTGATCAAAATCGAAATTGGGATTGCGCCGTATGATGGTCGTGTTTCGCTGTATCGAGACGCATTTTCGCTGTATCGAGGCACTTTTTCGCTGTATGAAGTAAAGAAATCGCTGTATATTGACAGATTTTCGCTGTATCATGGTTCTAAATCGCTGTATAAGCACAATATTTCGCTGTATGATACTTGTTCTAATCGCCTAATCGAGCAGAAAATTGCTGTAAGAGCGTCAAATTCGCTGTATCATTCACCTACAATTGTTTTAAAATGACGCAAATGGAGATCCGTCACGTCATCAGGCTGGAACGTGTTATGCACATAAACTTCCGCAACAGCCAAACCACGCGCATCGCCCGCCGCTTCAAGCGCGACAACGGCTTCATAAATCCGCGTCATCTCATCTGCTATTTGCTTCGGATATTTAAGCATCAGCGTGTCATCACTCTCTGCAAGCGTTCCAAGTTTTGCTTGAAGCTGCTCTACCGCTTTGATGACAGGTTCAGCAACCTCTGCCACATCACCTGTCATAGCAGTTAATCGTTCACTCATCTCTCGCAAAAATGTCTCGTGCACACGGTATTTTTTCATTAAACGCAAGACTTCTAATCCTAAAATATTCGCTGTTCCTTCCCAAACCGTTAACACTTGGGCATCGCGCAGTAATCTTGGTGTGACAAAGTCTTCTATATAGCCGTTTCCGCCGTGCATCTCAATCGCTTCATGAGCAAAAGCAATTGATTGATCAGCGGTTTCTTTTTTCAATAAAGCAATATACAGGCGGAGCATCGCTTGGTCATGTTCACTCGGATCAGATCCTTTTGGCATCACTCGGTCGAATAACTGGATCATTTCGAATGACGCGCGCATCTCGACTTCCCATTTTGCCGCTAAATTCACGAGGGTTTCTTGGACCATTGGATAATCCACGAGTCTACCGCCAAACGCTTCTCGGGAAAACGCATAATCTCGCGCTTCACGGTATGCACGGCGCATGATGCCAAGTGAAGCCACCATATTACAAACGCGCGATAAATTTAGGGCCTCCATCATATATTTAAAACCTTGCGAGGCATCGCCGACCAGATAAGCTGTCGCCCCGTCGAATTCCACTTCCGCTGACGGTACCGCGCGTACACCGAGTTTGTCTTTTAAGCGGCGCACAGACAGCCTGCCCGCTTCACGATTTTCTTCCCAAGGCACGCAAAACAAACTTAATCCCTTCGTCCCATATTCAGCGCCTTCGATTCGGGCGAGCACCATGGCCACACCACACATGCCCGCGTTACTAGCAAAATATTTTTCACCGGTAATTCGATAATGATCGCCTTCTCGAACCGCTTCAACGACATTCGCGCCAACATCCGACCCACCCTGACGTTCAGTTAAAAATGTCGCGCCCTCATAAAGTTCTGTGTCACTTGTTGCAATCACATGCGGTAAAAAGCGCTCACGTACGTCATCATCTGCATATTGATCGATTAAATAAGCGGTCGCTTGCGTTAAAGTGACTGGACAATAAAAACCAGGTTCGGCCTGTGATAACAAGTAGCCTTGCGCAAACGAATAAGCGTAATTTCCATTTTGACCAATCTCAGGAATCGGTTTATGCACATAACCGACGATTCCTGTTCTGTAAGTTTCATCAACGGTTTGACGATAGCCTTCATTCACCCAGATCCGACTAACGTCATTCCCCCATTTGTCATATTTGATTAATTGTGGCTGCCCGGTTCTATCGGTATGTGCTGCGCGTTCGTCAATATCGGTCGCGACCCGTTCACCAAATTCCGCTAACGCTTCATCTGCGTATTGATAGAATTTTTCTGGTAGTTGTTTTCGTAAAATCGATTGTAAGACAGGGTCGTCATGGTAAAAATTCGGTTGGGTCATGATGTTGAAACCTCCTCGCGCAAATGTTGTCTAAGTAGTTTACCTGTTGCATTACGTGGCACTGCTTCGACTACTTGATAGAGTTTTGGTATTTTATAGCTTGCGACTTGAGCTTGTAAAAATTCGGTTAGACTCGTTTCGATCGCTGGATCATCTTCCTTCGTCACGACAAATGCTTTGACCGTTTCGCCCCATTCAGCATGAGGCACGCCGATTACCGCAACATCATCGACATTCGGATGTTGCATGATCACCTTTTCAATTTCAGTTGGGAAAACGTTCACACCACCTGATATAATCACGTCTTTCTTACGGTCAATCACCCAGAAATAACCGTCCTCATCTTGCATGCCAATATCACCTGTATAAAGCCAACCGTCAACTAGCGTTTCAGCTGTTTTCTCAGGTGCTTTATAATAAGCCTGCATCGTCCCTTCTCCGCGCAAAATAATTTCACCTGGCTCACCTCTCTGAACGTCTTGGCCATTTTCATCAACTAAACGAATCTCGCAGTTTAACGCTGCGCGCGAGCCAATACTTCCGGATTTTTCAGCATGTTCTTCAGGTAATAATAAAGTGCCATTCGGTCCCGCTTCAGTTAAGCCATAAACGCACATGAGCCGGTCGGTATCAAACGCCTTTTGCACGAATCGTACTTCATTTGCTCCAAGAGGCGCTCCGCCGTAAACCCAGTATTCCATCGAGGATAAATCGTATTGATTCACGTCAGGATGTTTCGCCGTCATCAGATAAGCCACTGGCGCACCAAAGAAATGGGTCACCTTCTCTTGTGAAACCGTTTGCAAGAGTAAATCTGGTGTAAACGTCGGCGCTAAAACATGCGTCGCTCCAACATATAAACCAGCCGCCATAAATAGATGAAGAGGCGCAGAATGACTAAGTGGCATCATGTGCAACACGCGACTGTCTTTATTCATCGGCATCTCAATACAAATCATTGTTGCGACTGTTAAAATGCTACGATGCGTAAACACAACCCCTTTTGGATTCCCTGTGGTACCTGAAGTGTACAAAATCGATGCTTGATCATCTTCCATCGCATCACAGGTTACCGGCGTTGGATCACCTTCTAATAATTCGGCAAAACTCATCCATTCGTCTTGCGCTTCACCCGTTTTAATCCACGTTAACGAATTATCATCCGCAAGGCCTTTCGCTTCATCAAATAATAATTCATGCGTCGCAAAATACGTCGCTTCACTATGGTCGATAATATACTGCATTTCGGGCTGGGTGAGTTTGGCATTAACCGGAATCACAATACCTTTCAAACGGACAACTGCCATGTATAGCATCATAAATTCAGGAACATTCGGCATATGAATCATTAATTTGTCACCTGATTGAAACCCTAATTGTGATAATGTGTTCGCAATCGCATTCACCGAATCATCCCACTGTGCATAAGAAAAACGAGCCTGTTGCGTGACCAAAGCCTCGTGCTCCGGATATTTGCGCGCTTGATACGCCAATAGTTCAGATAGATTCATAATTCATCCTCCTCCAATTGATTTAATTCGTCGTAAAACACTTGCATTAAGGATTCCATTTCACCTTTCATCACTTGCAGTTCATGAATGCGTTGGTCGACCTCGCTAATCTTCCCCTCGCCATATTCGATCGTGCGTTTTAACTGTTCATGTCCAGTCGGGTCTTCGTCGAATAAAAGCACCATTTCTTTGATTTCATCTAGATTGAAACCATATTTCTTACCGCGAAAAATGAGCTGAAGCTGGGTCACTTCCTTTTTCGTAAATTGCCGGTAACCACTGTCATTCCGTTCTGGTTTCAGTAGACCGATTTCTTCATAATAGCGAATCGTTCTAGTCGTTACATTAAAGTAGTTAGCAAGTTCCGAGATCGAATAGCGAGTCATGTTTATCACCCTCCCTTTTTGTTTTCAAAATATTCTTATATTTAAAGTTTAACATTGACGTTAACGTGAAGCTCAATCATTTTTCCGAAAACTAGTTGTCCTAAAATGAAACATAAAACGAGCCTGCCTCGTCTAACTATGGCAGGCTCAAGAAACTAGACACTACTTTTCTCGCTGTACTTCTTTTTCGTCGCTTCACCACCCCGCAAATGCCTGATTGACTTATGGTAATGCAACACGTATTCAACTTCTTTGGCTAGGACGGGATTAATCGTAGGTAAACGCTCAGTCAGATCTTTATGGACGGTGCTCTTTGACACGCCAAATGATTTCGCAATGACTCTGACCGTTTGACGTGTTTCCAATAAATGCTCAGCGATCTTGATCGTTCGTTCTTTGATGTAATCATGCACATCACTCGCCTCCTGAGATGTTGACACTTAAGGTGTTGATGGTACATTTTATTCACGCATTTATGGGATTATGCTAATGGGTCCATGTTGGTCTGTGGTTCAGGTAACTCGGATGACTCGGATAGTGAATTTAATTAAGTGGCGATGATTATTTTGAGTGGATTTGAACCGGGTCGATGGTATTCAGCTGTAGGTCGATGGTATTTGTGCTGAACTCGATGGTATGCTGCTTGCACTCGATGGTATTTCAACCTAACTCGATGGTAAACTTGCCCAACTCGATGGTATTGCACCTTAACTTGATGGCAAATCTCCCATCGGGGGATAGAGTCCATATAATTGTGTAAAAAGGGTCATTTTCCTCTCCACATGGTACAATGTTTTCAACCACAAAAACGATTACCAGGAGGAGAGTA
>NZ_JAUSTQ010000012.1 GCF_030812915.1 Alkalibacillus salilacus | reverse complement strand
CGCCATCCCCACTTCATCGCGATAACACATAAATAATCAATGACAAGAGTTGAATTTCATTGCCATGTATTTTACACATAATTATGGACTTGACTGTATTTTGAGTCAAGTCGATGGTAAAGCCAATTTACTCGATGGTATGACGAGCACACTCGATGGTATTTGCGATAGACTCGCTGGTAAACTTCAAATAGTCGATGGTATTTCCCTTCAGTTCGATGGAAAACGTCGTAACCTCGACGGAAAATGTCCATTTGACGATAACAAAGATCTCATCAATCAAAAACGCCGAATGCATCTAATCTGAATGCATTCGGCGACATAGCTTTTAACCTCTTAAATACTCAAAAAACAACTCCACAAAGCGTTCGCGATCGACATCATATAACACGTGAACATTTGGCTCGTGATCAGTATTCCGTAAGTGGTCTACTACAGTTGCACCAGCCGTTTCACTTCCACTAGTCTCAACCGTGACGTAGTAGTCATCACCTTCAAATAACGTCGGGTCAATCACATAAGCCACCGCACATAAATCATGCAGGCGCAGAACATCTCCGTGGTAGCTCTCTAAGAATGGTGAATCTCCTTGAGCATCCATATAATGAGTTAGCATACCGTGTAATTTTTCGGTCAAAGGGGTGCCAATCTCTTTCATCGCAGCGACTTCTGACTGTGTTAAGTATGCTTTATGTGTGACATCCAAGCCACTCATGATAATCGGCAGCCCACTTTGCATGACCACTTCAGCCGCTTCAGGATCGACATAAATATTGAATTCTGCTTGCGGTGTCACATTGCCACCTAAGACAGCGCCACCCATAATCGAGATTTGTTTAATTTTATGTTTTAGCTCTGGGTGAGCGAGTAACAACGCACCCACATTCGTCATCGGTCCTGTCGCAACGATCGTCACAGGTTCATCAGCTTCACGTAAGACATTGACCATCGCTTGAATGGCTGGTTGATCACTTTCTTTTAACGTTGGCTCAGGAAATGTGACACCTCCAAGTCCGGACTCACCATGGATGTCACCCGCGATCATTAAATCACGGATAAAAGGTTTCTCAGAACCGCGCGCAATTTCGACATTACGGCCTAAGTAGCTTACGAACCTAAGCGCATTGTCGATCACCTTTTCTTGCGTCTGGTTACCTGCACTAGTCGTAATCAATTTCACATCAATATCTTCATGACGCAAGCCTAATAACAGCATCATCACGTCATCGATACCTGGATCGCAATCAATAATAACTGGTTTTTTTGCCATAAAATCACCTCGTTAAGTTTGTCTAAGTGGATTTAAATGATCAATCGTTTGATCTATTTTGTTTCCTGTCGCTAATTGAGCTGCTAACTTCCCAACATACGGGCCGATCGTTAAGCCTGAAGGGCCCAGTCCTGTTGCGACCGTTAAGTTTGAAAAAGCATTAACCCTACCAAGCAACGGCTTCCCATCAGGCCCCATCGGACGAAAACCAATCCGCACGTCTTCTAAAGTTGCTTCGACTAAGCCAGGCGCGACATCCAATCCTTCATGTAACACATCATGCACGCCACCTGCTGTTAATCGATAATCAAAACCACTACCCGCTTCACGCGTCGCTCCCATCACGACACGTCCACCTTCAAATGCGAGCATATAATGACTGGATTGTGGTAATACAACAGGCCATTCGGCGGTTTCTTGAGATAACGTTAAATGAGCGATTTGTCCACGCTGTGGTTCGAGTGGCAACTCTATTCCAAGTGGTTTCAACAAGTCATTCGTCCAAGCACCCGCCGCGACGATCACCTCATCCGCCTCAACACGTTCTTGGTTTATGTAAGCGACCACTTGATCACTACTCACCTCTAATGATACGCTTTCTTCCAAATATTTACCATCACAATTTTGAAACGCTTGCAATAATGCCCGGTTCAATTTCGCACCATCTACTCGGGCACCACCCGAAACATAAACCGCTTGCACATTATCTTTAAGAGGCGGAAACATGGCTTGCGCCTCCTGATTCAATAACGTTTTTATGTCACCTACAAATGAGGTCTCTTCCCGTTTCGTTACCGCTTCCTGATAAAGTTCCTGCAAAGTCGCTTCATCTTCTGCAAGTGCCAAAGCTCCGCACAATCGATAACCCGTATCACTAGCGCCATTTTCCTTCAACGACTCCACTAAATCTGGATAACGAATCGCACTAGCGCGAGCTAACTCATACAAATCAGGATCTTTACGCGCACTGACCCAAGGACAGACAATTCCAGCTCCAGCATAAGTTGCCTGCCCTTCCATTTTGGAGTCAACTAGCGTGACATCCTTCCCTTTTTTCACTAATTCATACGCCGCCGAAGCACCTAGAATACCTCCACCGACCACTAACACATGCATTCTCATCACCTCATGATTAAACAAGTTTGCCACGCCGTTTTTTAAGAAAATACTCCATGGCGCCTGTACCGAAGAAAATACCGATAATAATTAAGACAAAACCAATAATATGCTCCGCCATAATCACTTCTCCTAAGAAGACAGCAGAACCAATAATCGCAAATAATGTGTTTAAATTTGTAAAAATCGCTGTTTCAGCAGGGCCGACTTTTTTAATCGCTAAATTATAAGTCATATGGCCAAATGCTGTCGCACAAATCGCACTAAACAGAAAGACGCTACCGAGATGCCAGTCAATTACACGCGTCATTTCGCCGATATTTGCACCTAGCACCTGACTAATGATGAATATGAAAAACGAGCCAAAAACCATCATATAACCCGTGATTAATCGAGGATCGAAATCAGCCTTCAACTTACTAATTAAAACAAAGCTAAAGCCTTGAACGACAACCCCTAAAAAGACAAACACATCACCATATGAAAGCGATCCAAGTCCACCGTCACCCGTTAACGTCGTAAGCGCAACACCTGAGAAGCCGAGCAAGAACCCAATCATTCTTAAAACATTCACCTTTTGTTTAAGAAAAATCACCGACATTAACACCGTAATAAGCGGCACTAGCCCTAGAATAAGTGACCCATTCACACCTGATGTCCCTTCTAATCCGATTGCGATAAACGCATGGTGTAGCACCACATTAAACGCGCCTATGTAAGCCATCACGGTCCATTCAGATTTCTTCGGAAACCGAAAAATGCCGAGAAACATACAAATAATTAAAACCGCAACACCTGCAGTAAACACACGAAAACTATTCAATAAAAGGGGATCGACCGCTTCTACTAATACTTTAATAGAAGATAAGTTCATCCCCCACATGAACATCACTAAAAATAATAAACTGTAAATTTTCCACATAAGCCGTCACCTTTTAACTATGATTCTACCACTTTACAAAATTTCGTGACTAGAAGCAAACAAATGAACTATGAAATTTTTGGTGGCAGATGATATTTGCTTGCAACTCGATGGTATGCACGGCGCTGGCGATGATATATGCCTCCGACTCGATGGAAAACTCAGCGCAAATGATGATATCTGCCTCCGACTCGATGATAACCTGTGCTAAGTCGATGGTATTTGCCGTATCGCTATGCTACTAATTTTAAATAAAAATAAATTTTCACTAATTATAATTTATCAAAATTTTATGAGCTAATATTGATCTATAGAGAAATTTATTGAAAGATAAACTTAATAACCATTTACAATCTTAATAATTGATCACTAGCCTTTTAAAAATAATTCAGATATACTTTTAATAAAAAGGAGTTACCCACGTGAACCTATTACCTCTTCAATCTCCACCAGAACTATTACAACTTGAAGCTCTCACCCGTCGCTACCGCCAACGAGATGAATTTTATGAAAAAATCGAAAACAACTACCATCGTGAAAAAGCAGGCTATTTAGGTGAAAAAGCGTTACAATATTATTTCAATCTATTAAAACACGATTCATCCTTCACACTCTTCGACCTCCGAGCAAAAGCCAACACCCATTATTTTCAGATTGATGCTCTCCTCATCACCCGCCAATTTATACTCATTGTCGAAAGCAAACATACAAAAGGTGTCATCACTCAAAATAATGCGAAACAAATGATTCAACATGTAAATGGTGAATCCAAAGCTTTGCAACACCCTCTCCATCAAGCTGAGATTCAACGCAGACAACTCGAAAATTTCCTCATCACACACGAGCTCAATCATTTACCGATTTTCATATGTAGCACCTTCACGCACCCCGAAGTGATCTTAGATATGCAGGATCAACCTGATAATTTATTCACACACCACTATCTACTTCAACATATTTATGATTTAATCGAATCCCATTCTACACCTATTATTTCGGAGCAGTTAGCACGGAAAATCGGTTTGAAATTAAGACATCATCATACCCCCCGCAACCGTCATTTAGCTGATTATTATAAACTAAGTGAACGCGATTTTATTCGGGGTGTGTTTTGTAGTGAATGTGGTGCAGCGGGTATGAAGAGAATTTATGCCAACTGGGAATGTTTTAAATGTCATAAGCAGCAAAATCAAGCGCACATTGCTGCTCTGCAAGACCTAATTTATTTAAAACAAGAGATATATTTTTCGAATCAACAAGTAAGAGATTGGCTTAATTTAGAATCTGAACATACATGCAGGCGTCTGCTAAACCTTTTTCCTAAAATCGGATCATACAAAGGTACGAAATACAATCTATCATCATTAATTCCCAATCATTTCATTAACTCAATTTCAATGCGCGATGGAAAATGAGTTGAATTCGATGATATCCGCTCATCACTCGATGAAAAGCCTCTCAAACTCGATGATAACCGCGCATCACTCGATGGGAAATCCTACAACCCCGTATGATATATGCCCAGCCCCCGACAATACCCATCTTAAGTAAAAAAGCGAACTACTTACCCAACTAGATAAACCCCAGCTAACGCTGGGGTTCTCCATCTATTACTCCATTATTCAGCTGTTACCATCTCTAAATCAACTGCTTCGAAATCGTCTACTTCTTCGCCGTTAGCAATCGCCATTGCGATTTCAACACCGCGTTCACCAATGACAGTTGGTTGTTGCGCGACAGTTGCATCCATTTCTCCATTTTCAATTGCTTCTACAGCATCATCGATTGCATCAAAACCAACAACAGTAACATCTTCTTGACCTGCTGCCTCTAACGCACGCACAGCACCTAGTGCCATTTCATCGTTGTGAGCAAATACAGCGTCAATTTCATCGCCTGTTTGTAGGATATTTTCCATAACGCTTAAGCCTTCAGCTCGCTCGAAGCCTGCTGGTTGTTGCGCTACTACTTCAATGCTATCTTCCTCATCTACAACATTGTGGAAACCTTCACCACGTTCACGGGCGGCTGATGAACCTGGAATTCCTTCAAGTTCTACGACGTTACCTTCACCGCCAAGTTGTTCGACAATGTAATCAGCTGCCATTTCACCGCCGACAACGTTATCAGAAGCAACGTGAGCTACGACTTCGCCACCATCAGCACTGCGGTCAATTGTCACAACTGGAATATCCGCATCGTTTGCTGCTTCAACAGCAGAAACAACCGCTTCAGAGTCAGTAGGATTAATAACTAAAACATCTACTTCTTGTTGAATTAAATCTTCAATACTACTTAACTGTTGAGCTGAGTCATCTTGAGCATCAACGACTGTTAAATCCACTCCCTCTTCTTCAGCTTTCGCTTCTGCACCTTCTTTAAGTGTCACGAAGAACGGGTTATTTTGTGTTGAAACAGCTAAGCCAATATGCATACCGTCATCACTTTCAGCATCACTGTCACCTTCATCATTATTATCTGAAGTTGGTGACTCTGTGGAACATGCTGCTAATAAACCAATTACTAAAAATGCCAATAAACCTAATTTAAACTTTGAAAACATTGTGTTTTCCTCCCCAATCATAGAATAGTATTTTTACCCATCAGCTAAGTTACTACGACTTTTGACGATCCAATAAGACTGCTAGAAGAATGACCGCCCCCTTTACGATTTGCTGATAATTAGATGAAACACCTAATAAATTCAAACCATTGTTCAGCACGCCGATAATTAGCGCACCAATCAAGGTTCCAAATATCCAACCACGACCTCCTGATAAACTAGTACCACCTAGTACGACGGCCGCAATGGCATCTAATTCATAAGTAAAACCTGCGTTCGGTGATGCAGAGCCTAATCGTGATGTCAAAATAATCCCTGCTAATGCAGACAATGCACCAGTTAAAGAATAAACACCGATTTTCACACGATTAACTTTTATTCCAGATAAAATAGAAGCTTCTTCATTACCGCCCAATGCATATACATGGCGTCCGAATACAGTTTTCTTCAAGATAAATAATAAGATAAAGAAAATCACGAACATGATAATAACCGGAATCGGAATACCAAATAAGTAACCACGACCAATTAAATCGAAAAACTGACTATCTGTGAAACCCGTTACAGGTCGGCCCTCCGTATAAACAAGGGCTAAACCTCGGAACATGGTCATGGTCGCAAGCGTTGCAATAAACGGCGCCACTTTCCCTTTCGAAATGACAAGGCCGTTAAAGGCACCCAAGACCGCACCTGCTAAAACACCTAGCAATACAGCCAAAATCGGATCTAATCCACTTGCCATCATTCCAGCTGTTAAGGCTCCTGCTAAAGCAAGAGTTGAACCAACAGACAGATCAATTCCACCCGTCAAAATAACGAATGTCATACCAAATGCTAATAAACCGACAATGGTAACCTGTCTAAGCATGGTTAATAAGTTATCTAAACTAAGAAACTGTGGACTCATAATACTTAGTCCAATCATAATCACGATTAAACCAAGCAACGGTCCGATCTTTTGCAGGATTTGTCCTACTGATTGATTTTTCACGTTACTCCCCTCCAGTCGCTGCGTACATAATTTTCTCTTGAGTAGCATCTTCACGTTTTAATTCGGCTCCGATTCGCCCTTCATGAATTACTAAAATCCGATCACTCATACCTAAGACTTCCGGCAATTCTGAAGAAATCATAACGATGCTGACTCCTTGCTTCGTTAATTCATTCATAATGTGATAAATTTCTTTCTTTGCCCCGACATCAACACCTCTTGTCGGTTCATCTAAAATTAAAATCTTTGGATTAATTCCGAGCCATTTTCCAATAACCACTTTTTGCTGATTGCCACCACTAAGCATCCTAACTTCTTGATTTTGACCAGCCATCTTCACATTCAAACGCTTAACTAAATCATCAACGAGTTCTTTTTCACTCTTTTCAGATAAAACGGTTTGATGTGAAACCCCTTTCAAATTAGGCAACGATAAATTTTCTTTTACTGACATAGACAATACAAGTCCCTGTTCTTTGCGGTCTTCTGTCACGAAACCAATTCCAGCATCAATTGCATCAGTCGGCTTTTTGATATTAACTGGTTTTCCTTCTATCGAAATTGAACCGCTTTCAATTGCACGGTAACCAAATAAGGACTGCATGATCTCTGAACGTCCTGCACCCATCAGGCCAGCTACACCGAGGATTTCGCCTTCTCTTAGATCAAAATTAATATCATGAAAGGCATCAGACGTTAGACCCTCAACTTTCATTTTGACTTCACCAATTTCAGCATCCCGCTCCGGATAAAGCGTGCCTAATTCACGGCCCACTAGCATTTGAATAATCTCTTCATATTCAACCGTTTTAGTATCGCGCGTGCCGATATACTCACCATCACGTAAAATCGAAACGCGATCACAGATCCGATAAATTTCTTCCATCCTGTGTGAAATATAAACAATACCAACTTCCTGCTCACGAAGTCTATCAACCACCTCAAATAACCGCTCGATTTCACGGTCCGTTAATGCAGCCGTAGGTTCATCCATCACAATCATTTCCGCATTAACCGAAATCGCTTTAGCAATTTCAACCATTTGTTGCTGACCAACCGAAAGATTGCCCGCTAGCGCTAATGGATCAAGGTCAATGCCTAGCTGTTGGAGATACTCCTTAGTTAACTGTTTCATCTTTTTCGTATTAGTTACGCCTGTTTTTCCGTACTTCAATTCACGCCCTAAAAACATATTCTCCATGACCGTTAAATACGGAATGATGTTCAATTCCTGGTGAATGACAGCAATGCCTGCTTTCTCCGATTCTTTCGGATTATTAAATTCAACTGCCTCACCTTTTACATAAATTTCACCTTCATCACGGCTGTGAATCCCAGTCAAAATTTTCATTAGTGTCGATTTCCCTGCTCCATTTTCACCTAATAATGCGTGAACTTCTCCTGGCAAGACTTCAAAATCAACATTGTTTAATACTTTATTACCAACAAAGGACTTGGAGATTCCCTTCATTTCCACAATTGGTTGCGTCATTAAAAAATCACCCCAGCTCGTAATATGACATTGGCAAACGGTGTGACCTCACCCGTTCTAATCACCACTTTGGCATCCTGAGTAAGCTCTTTAAACCGTTCATGCGAGACATAATCGACTTCACCACTATATTGATTAAAAATTTCTTTTTGGACATCTGCGTTGCTCGTTTTAATCTCTTCTGCTAGCGTGATATGTTCCACTTCCATATCTGATAATACGACCTCTAACGTGTCAGTAAAGCGTGGTTGACCTTTCTTTAAAGCCAAATCAATTCTCGGAACATGATCTGGAACAGGTAAACCACAATCTGAAATGACAATCGTATCTGTATGACCAAGTGATGCAAGCACTGTTGCAATATCACTGTTGAGTACACCCTGTTTTTTCATATTATCCAAGCTCTCCATTCAATAATTTCATCACGTCTTCTCGGTTAGGCATCCCAGTTTGTGCACCGAATTGGCTCACCGATAATGCACCAGCCGCATTGCCGAAACGAGCTGCTTCAGCATATGATTGACCCTCTGCAATCGCGACCGCAAAGCCTCCGTTAAAGGTATCGCCTGCACCTGTTGTATCAACGACATCAACTTTATAACCTGGAACGATCGAAGCTTCACCGTCTTCAACCATGTGCACGCCTTCAGATCCATAAGTCACGAAAAAGCGGTCTCGATTGTCTTTATAAAAAGTATCTTTTTCCTCATCATCAATTAAAATCTTCAACTCATGTTCATTTGGTGTTAAAAAGTCCACCTTCTCTAACAAGTTGAGATTTATTGACCGAATCGGTGCTGGGTTCATAACCACTTTCACACCATGTTGATTCGCTAGGTTAACGACTTCTTTCACACTTTCTAACGGAATTTCAAATTGTAACAGCACAATATCACTTGCTTTAATATCCTCTTCGTATTGGCGAACCATTTCAGGTGTTACATGATTATTTGCGCCCGGAACAACGATGATCGTATTATCGTGATCTGCCACGGTAATATGAGCAATCCCTGTTGGAACACCTTCAATTGTCTCGACCTGACAATGATTCACGCCTTGCTCTTTCAAGTTATTAATTAACGGCTGACCAAATGGATCATCACCCACACAGCCAATCATCGTTACGTCTGCACCTAGCTTAGCTGCAGCAACTGCCTGATTCGCACCTTTACCACCAGGAATCGTTTGGAAATCTTGACCCAATAACGTTTCACCCTTATTCGGAAAACGCTCTGCTTGGGCTACTAAATCCATATTAATACTTCCGATGACCGTCACTTTTGCTGCCATTAATTATCTTCCTTTCTTATTCGATCAGTAGATTGTCGCCATTCTAACGTTGGCTGGTAAATATGCTCTGTTTCATCAGCAGTTTGACCAGAAATAAGCGACATCAACGCATCAGCTGCCTGTGTGCTCATCTCGTAGATGGGCTGCGACATGGTTGATAATTCCGGGATCGTCATACTACTTAAATCAATCCCGTCAAATCCGATAATCGCTAATTCTTGAGGAACTTTAATCCCTAATGATTCTGCTCCTTTCAAAGCCCCGAGTGCCATAATATCGTTACCAGCAAAAATACCGTCTATCTCTGGTTGTTCTTGCAACAATTGCTTAACTGCTTTAGCTGATTGTTTTTGGTCAAAATCACCTTGAACAACACAATGTTCCTGAAATCCGTTAGTTTGTTGCATGATCTTGTAATAACCTTCGTAACGTGCCGTAGCGTTTTCAACATGCTCAGGACCTCTAACATGAGCAATACGCTTACACCCAATGTCAATTAAATGTTGTGTCGCCTGCTCAGCCCCCACCGTATTATCCACCATAAATGTCGGTACATTTTCATGTATCGAACGGTCCAACGCAACAATCGGCATATCATATTCATCAATTAGATCCCGTTTTAACGTATTTGAAACAATAATTGCACCATCAACATAACGCTGTTTCATAACATCTAAGTATAGTCGTTCCTTTTCTGGATCCTCATCTGTATTACATAAAATCGTTGTAAACCCTTTTTCAATCAAATAATCTTCTACACCCCGAACAAGTTCAGGGAAATAAGGGTTCATAATATCCGGCACCATAATACCAATCGTTTTCGACTCTTTCTTATATAAACTTCGAGCAACCGAATTCGGTTGATAATTCAACCGAGCAATCGTCTCTTTCACTTTCTCACGCGTCTCTGGATTCACATAACCATTATCATTCATCACACGCGAGACTGTTGCAACAGAGACATTCGCATCCTTTGCCACATCTCGAATTGTCGTCACATTGATCACCTTATTCATTTTCACTACATTCATATGTAAACGGTTACACATTATGTTTAATAAAATGGATTACGTTTTGTGTAACCCGTTACATGCATTCTATTATAAGAGTAATTAATTTGTAAAGACATTTTTATAAAAAATTCAGATTAATTGAGCTTTATGATCGTCTTAATAGATGTGTAAACGAGACTCGATGATATTGCAAAACAACTCGATGATATTTTATCTCAGGCGATGGAAATACCTCGCAACTTGCTGATATCCTCTTTCCACTCGATGGTAACGCTTCTGAACTCGATGGAAAAACTCTTGAACTCGATGATATTCTCTCTCCACTCGATGAAAAATCTCTTACAACACAAAAAACCTCTTATCCTACAAATAGGATAAGAGGTTTTATCATCAATACCAACCCACAACATCATCTGTTTCAAACTGATCCATCTCTTCGCTATCTTGGATAAACCAATCGCCTTCGTTTTCATCATAGTATAATTCGTATTGCCAGATATATGATGAAGACTCTTTGTTTAGTTCACCTTTATCACCTTCAGGATAAAAACCAGCGTAAAACGATAATTCTGTTAAAACATCAACTTGGTAAGTTCCGTCTTCTTCATAAATGTCGAAGTAACCTTGGTCAACCCTAACGTCGCTAACTTCACCTTCATAAAACAATGAATCGGAGCGTAGACTATCAAAGTTATTTGCGATATTACTCAAATATTCTTCACTTTCCATCACACTAAAATGGCTGATGTCGCGGTCATGATAAGCGTCGATCCATTCGTTAGCATGTTGAACGACACGATCAAACACGTCTTCTCGGACAGATTCCTGATTTGAACTATCTACTGATAATTCTACGGTTTCCATCCCTTCTGTTACACTAACTGCTTCTGATTGAGATTCGCCCCACGGATATTCATAGACGGCTTGTAGAGTTGTGGTTCCATCAAACTTCACAGGACCAACGCTTTCCAATTCACTAGCAACGCCAACTTCCTCATCATTTAACAAGACCGTCGCTTCATCCATATCGACATCTAATGCCACTGATTCGCCTTCAAATTTAGCTTGTACTGAAGCATTAACTACATTTTCTTCCCAAAAATCGATTTCAAATTCATCTTCAAATTGGCCGTAAACACCATCGTGATAAATTTGAACGGTATACTGACCTGGTAATAAGCTATCGAATTCAACCGTTTCATTTTGAACAGAGGTCGTGACTTGATCATGACCGACCAATTCAATCGTTGTCTGATCAAAATTAGCTCCCGCTTCAATTTCAACTTGGCTCAACTCAAACTGATATTGAGGATAGACGAAGAATTGACGATCTGATTCATTCGCATAGATTAATTGATTAGATGCATCTTCCCCTTGCATTTGCTTATGTAATTGATTTAACAATTGGTCTAATTGATCAGGATGATTATTAAAATATGATGCAAACTGATCAACGTAACCATCAGGGACTGCTTCGCTACGATTATGAACCAATCTTTCGCTTAAATAATCTGCGTCACCGTTTGTCACGGCTTGCTCTAACTGATCAATTTGAGCCTCATCACCATATAAGTAGTTTCCTCCAAAATAAGCGCCTACGACTAATACCACTAAAAATAACGGAATTGACACCCATAAGGCTACTTTCCCTTTAGACTTTTTCAGTTTTCTAGTCTTCGGCTTTGATTGCTGAGGTTTCGCCTCAACTTGTGATTGGGGCCCTGATGTGTTTGAAGCATTAAGTGACTCTTCATTAGTTTCATTTGATGATTCATGATTTTCGCCCAATGATACATCTACATCTAAAGTCTCACCATTATGATATTCATTTTCACTAGTAACTTCTTGTTCCACCGAATGATTATCATAATGAGTCACTTCCTCATTAGTTTGGTTCACTTTATTTTTTTCGCCATACGTTACTTGCTCACTTCCCCCTTGATCTTGGTTCAAAGCAAACGGTTGGCCACAATTCGCACAAAATCTGGCTCCCTCTTTCGCTTGCTTGCCACATTCCTTACAAAACATTCAACTCCCCCTCATTTTTTGTCAATAAACCTACACCTTTTATGATAAAATATGCTCATATTATATCAATGATTGGAGAAGTTTGGTATAATTTATCCTAAATTTGATTTAAATAAAAAGGAGTGTATGACATGGCAAACTTAATTTGTCAGAATTGTAACCATCAACAGGATGATGGAAAGTTTTGTGAGAATTGCGGAAGCCCGCTTGCAACTCAAACTTCGGAATCACAGCAAACATACGAACAACCAGCGCAAACGCATCAAGCACAGCCACAACCAGAATATCAACAACCTGTACATAATCAAGCAGCTGCCACAACGGCAACAGCGACAGCTACTGGCCCAAGCAAAGGTGACCAAGCCAAATCCTTTGCAAAAGATTTCTGGAACTACTTAACGTCAACTGTTAAAAAACCTGATCTTGCTTTAAAACAAGATGAATCGACTATGTGGCACAGTATTTTAACACTCGTCTTAATCCCTATTTTTCTATCATTAGGCGTTTACTTTTTAGCCAATACGTTCTATCAAAATATGTATGGTGACATGATGGCTGGTTTTGAAGGGGCTTCAAGTGAATCCTTACCTTTCTTCCAGCTAGTTAGTCGACTTGCGTTCGGATTTATTTTAGTTCTATTATCTGGTCTTATTTCTACCTTTATTGCGCTTAAAATCGGTAAAGTAGAGATGTCGATTCAAGCAACTGTATCCCAATACGGAGCGTTTGCGGTTCCATTTTTATTTTTAAGTGCTCTAACAATCATTACAGGTTTAAGTACATCAATTCAATTTACGAGCATTTTATTAGTAGCAACACTTTTCCCATTTATTTTTGTAGCACCAGCCGTGATAACAACGTATAATATTAATAAATTTAATGAAAACCAACCATTAGTTTATGCAAGTATCGCTAGTTTCTTTATGACAGCCATTATCTTGTATATCTTGTTCTCAATTTATCTCGAAAATTTAATCTACAACTTAGAAAACGTATTAGGCGGATTTTAAAAGCTTCCTATTACATTGGGGCGTTCCTGATTGGAGCGTCCCTATTTTTTGCTAAAATCTCATAAACGTCATAAAAAAAAGCCCTAACCAAGTTAGGACTTCACTGCTTCGTCTTATACGTTTCCAATAAGCCTTGCATAAACTCTAATAGTTCATCTCGTACATCATCGCGTTCTAGCGACATTTCGATCGTCGTTTTAAGGAAACCTTTAATCTCACCAACATCATAGCGGCGGCCTTCAAAGTTATAGGCAAAAACGGGTTCTTTATGGTTCAATTCTTGAATCGCATCGGTTAATTGCACTTCATTTCCTGCACCGAGCTTTTGTTGATCGAGATACGTCATAATATCTGGATTCAAGATATAACGTCCCATGATCGCTAAATTCGAAGGCGCTTCATCAACAGATGGCTTCTCTACAAATGAATTGACGCGATAGCGGCGCCCTTCTTGTGCCATGGGATCAATGATGCCATAACGATCCGTCTCTTCTTCAGGCACCGTTTGCACACCAATCACAGAATGGCCAGTTGATTCATAGTCATCCATTAATTGTCTTAAAGCTGGCTTGTCTGAACGCACGATATCATCGCCAAGTAAGACGGCAAACGGTTCATCACCGATAAATTTACGGGCGCACCAAACAGCATGTCCTAGGCCTTTAGGTTCTTTTTGGCGAATATAATGGATATCCACTTTTGACGTTTCGGTCACTTCATTTAATAGGTCGAATTTTTGCTTCTCTAACAAAGCATCTTCCAGTTCATACGCTCGGTCAAAATGGTCCTCGATCGCGCGCTTGCCTTTTCCAGTTACAATCATAATATCTTCAATACCTGATGCAATCGCTTCTTCAACGATATATTGAATCGTCGGTTTATCTACAATTGGCAGCATTTCCTTAGGTAACGCTTTCGTCGCTGGTAAAAATCGTGTCCCTAGTCCAGCTGCTGGAATAATTGCCTTTTTCACTGGTTTCATCGTGCATCCTCCTCGATTATCTAATCCACTTGGTTTTGTCATATTTACTCGTGCAAATTTGGTCGAATAAGCTGTCATCTATATTATCTTTCAGAATAAGCTATAAACGTGATTTTTTCAATTTATATGGGTGGTCTTCAGTGTCTAAATTTTGACCACAATAAATAAACGCTTAAACCAAGCACAGCTCCTGCCGAATCGATTAACACATCACTCATTTGTCCAGCTCGTCCATCGATAAATGTTTGGTGATACTCATCAGAGGCTGCATAAAAGACGGACACACCTAATGCGATCACGACTCGATTCACCGTCCGCGAATTTGGTGAGCGAATTGCATTCATGAGTAAAATCACTAATACGAAATAAACAAATACATGCGCACCTTTCCTTACGAGCAAATGTATAAAGGCTGTATCTTCTGTCACAAATGGTAATAGATTTAGTACGATCTGCATAACGCTACCACTTAAATCACTAGATTCAGTCCCTGGTTGATGGGAAAAATAAAAAATTAACGCCATCCACAAAATGACGAGTAACCACGATGTCCACTGGCGCATGGCTGAGCTCCTTTAATAATGTTTATATCTAATATAACATGATGTCTTACTTATTTAACGTGTGAATTTTGATTAAGATTATTTCAGCAAGGCGCCGTTATCTTATGAATTTCGGCGCGCGCCGTTATATATCAGCGAATGCCGATATATTTGAGATGGCGCCGTTATATTCCAAAAGTCGCCGTTATTTTTTCAAGCGCGTCGATAAAATCTGTGAGGCGCTGATATCTAGTTTTTATCGGCGACTTACCTGATCAAAATTAAAGTTTAACCATCATGGTCGCTGATATCGGAATTTTATCGGCGACCGAATCCAATTCAGTTTTACTGAACAACAATCTTTTCTATTATAAAATTTAAAATAATTATTATGAAGAGCACTACTCTCACATCATTAAATCAGCCCATAAAAAAGCCAACTCTATCATAAGTATAGAGCTGGCTAGTCAAAATTACATCATCATATTTACACCTGGGCCGAGTGGGATACCTGTTAATGCGAAAATAATTAACAGGACAATCCAGATACCTAGGAAGATCAAGCTGTATGGCAACATGAGGGATATGAGCGTCCCCATACCGGCTTTCTTATCATACTGTTGCATAAATGCTAACACGATCAAGATATACGGGTTCAGCGGTGTAATAATGTTCGTCGATGAATCAGCAATACGATAGGCTGCTTGAATAAAGGCTGGGTCGTAATCAAGTAACATAAACATCGGCACGAAAATCGGTGCCATCAGCGCCCACTGTGCAGAGCCACTGAATACGATTAAGTTTAACACAGCTGTTAAAAGCACAAAGCCAATAATAACCGGAAGTCCTGTCATATCAATGCTCGTCAAAAATTCTGCACTGTTAACTGCTAACCAAGTCCCTAAGTTACTCCAGTTAAAGTAGTTAATGAACTGAGCAGCTGCGAAAATTAACACAATATAGCTCGACATGTCCTTCATTGCTTCAGCCATATATTTCGGAATATCGCCTGATGTCGTGATCTTCTTCACTGTCACACCGTAAGTTACACCAAGTGTGATGAAGAATAATAAGAGAATCGGAACAATATTATCTAAAAATGGCGACGGAATCATGCTTCCATCTTCACCTCTAAGGGGTGAATTTGGCCAGAATAATGTTAAGGCAACTAATCCTAAGTAAATAAGACCTGCAATGACAGTATTGCGTAGACCACGAGATTCTTCAGCAGTCACTTCTTCAAATGAGTCCTCGAAATCACCGGTGTATTCTCCTAATTTCGGTTCGATAATCCGCTCAGTAATTTGCGCACCAACAAATGCCAAAATCACAACTGACGCAATCATGAAGTAATAGTTATCAACGGGGGTTACGTTAACTGAATCATTGACGGCTTTAGCCGCTTCAGTCGTAATTCCAGATAAAAGCGCGTCCGTTCCTGCGATAATCACGTTTGCCGTAAAACCAGCACCTGTACCTGCGAAACCGGCCGCTAAACCTGCAAGCGGGTGACGTCCAACCGTATAGAAGACCATCGCTGCCAATGGTGGAACGAGGACGAACGCCGCATCTGACGCTAGGTTACCGATAATACCTGTGAAAATAACCGCATAAGTCACTAAGGCTGGCGGTGCGTTTAAAATCGATTTTTTGATCGCTGTTTCTAATAAACCAACTCGTTGTGCTAGACCGATACCAAGCATCATCGCTAACACTAGACCGAGCGGTGCGAATCCGGTAAAGTTATCGAGCATCGACCCTAAAATATATTGCAGGCCTTCACCCGATATTAAACTTTTAATCTCTAAAACTTCCCCACTACCTGGGTGCTCAACTGTCGCTCCAACAAGGCTAAATACTAGTGATAATAGCATCACGAAGACGGCTAAATATATAAATATAAAGAACGGGTCTGGTAGTTTATTCCCCCACTTTTCAACCTTGTTCAGGAACCCTTTTTGCTCGTTTTCCATTCTTCACACTCCCTTACCTCTAAGATGGGTTTAATATTTGATAGACTTTCTTCGGGCGCCCGCGTTGTCCGGACTCTTCACCGACAATCTTAGCTAACCCGACCTCTTCTAAATCAACTAAAATTCGCCGCGCATTTCGTTCAGATCGCTGTAACCAATGGGCTAATTCTTGTGCTGTTAGTTCGTCTTTTTCATAATGATGAATTAAGGCATAAATGCGTGATAACTGTGTTGGATTAATTGATAATTCATTTAAACGCTCTAACCAATCCTCATCGGCAATGCGCTGTTGCGTTAACATCGGAAAATTTTGCTGACTAACCGATAATACTTCCTTTTCTTCGTTCACTAAGACAATCCGGTCGTACTCTGGCTCACCTGCGTAACCAAAAGCGACTTGCAAATGCTCATCTGCTTCTAAAACCGTATGACCATAGCCAATGCCAACTCGAATGTCTAATCCACTTTGAGCAGCCATTTGATCAATACGCTCTCTAATCGAATGTTCTTGCAAAAATATGTCCACATCCCCCCTTGTGGAATAAATAAAGTATTTACCGCCACCAATTTTCACCATTGACCCGTTCACTTGTTCAGACATTTTCAAAATCGCTCGGTGTAAATCAAGCTCTTGGTGCTGAGTTTGATAAGGGACGAAACCTTCAGCGACGGCCGATGGATAGATCACATCCACTCCTAAGATGACGAATTGCTTTTTCTGATAAGAGTGGGTATATGCCCGCTGTTTCAAATAATCAAGTGCTAATTGAATCGAAATTTCTGATGGAACAACTCGGTAGACAGGCACGCCACGTGCTTTTAATTTTCTGTAAACCGCATGAATACACGTAACAGCGACAGCCGTGTCTCCCTGGTCATATTTTTGCTGATGAAATTCGACTATCTTTTCGTGAGGCTCGTAGTATTGACCTTGACTCACTTGATGAAATTGAATCACTTGCAATTGCTCCGAATTTAAATGTTCTTCACCAATCGTATCGAGACTGATTTGGTCAACCATGTAACCAAAATCTATGAAAATATTAAGCAAAACCGACAATAAACTCGATCCGTGTAACGTCGCATATGCCCCTTCTTCACTCGTGATCACGCCTGTATCTATGGCATATGAGTAAGGGTAAGGGCCAGAAAACAACCATTGATCAACCTTATATCGATGCTGTTCTATGATTGATTTAACATCTTCAGTGTTTTCATATGAATAAGGATAAGCACGGATGCCTTCTAACTTATCAATAACTTCTAATGATCGTTCTACTGAATCTTCAGGTCCAAGAACACCAATAACCACTTCTTTCATATGCACCTACTCACTTTGACTCATATTCTTATAGTATGTTGCAAGCATCTGCACACCTTTTTCCAAATCGTCTAACGTGGCATATTCATCTGGATGATGACTCAAACCATCTCGACAAGGTATGAAAAGCAAACCGGATGGCCATTTCGTACTCATATTCATGACATCATGTCCTGCGCCACTATCCATGACAAGCGGTTGCAAATCTAGATCCTCTCCTAATTGAACGAGCAACTCCCTTAAGTCTTTATCCAATAAAATCGATGTGTTATTAACGAGTTCTTGAATCTCAAACTGAGTTGTCGATGTTTCTTCAAGTTTTGCCACATAACCTCGAATAGCATCAGCGACTCGTTTTTTCAAATCGTCGTCCACACTTCTAATATCGATTCCGATTTCAACTGTGTCCGGAATCACGTTCATCACATTAGGACTCAAATCAACCGTACTAACAGTGGCGACTACTGGGGTTTTCTGCTCTTCGTTTAATTGCTTCGTAAACGATTGAACATACGGCACAAGTGGTGCGATCGCAACAAAAGCATCGTTTCGTTTATCCATTGGCGTTGTTCCCGTATGTCCGGCCTTTCCTTGCGCTTTAACTTTGAGACGAATCGGTGTCGCGATTCCATTAACGACGCCAACATCATAGCCGTTATCTTCAATTTGAGTCCCCTGCTCAATATGCAGTTCAACGAATGACTTGAAATCATTTGGACCGCGTTCAGCTTTGGCAAATTCAGACCAATTGTAGCCACAAGCTTGAACCGCCTCCTTAACGGTAACGTTTTCAAGATCACGGACGTCACCAATCGACTCATCTAATAAGCCTGTCATCGCTTTACTGCCAACTGTTGAAACGCCGAATCGCGCTGATTCTTCTGACCGAAACACAATCACTTCTAAGGAATGCTCAGGGGTAAAACCATCATCTTTCAATTGTTTAATCGCACCGAGCGCTGTTAACACACCAGCTACCCCATCATAGCCACCGCCATTGACGACGGTATCTAAATGTGAACCAGATGCGACTGTGGGCAAGTCTGGTTTTGACCCTTCCCAACTAGCAATCACATTACCCGCTTCGTCTTCACGAATCGACAATCCTAATTCTTCCGCTTTTCTTTTAAAAACAGCAATCGAATCATCTTCTTCGGCCGTATAGCTCAATCGTGTAAAACCTTGAGCTGAAGCCATATCGTCAACTAAATTTAAATCGTCTAAAGTCTCCTTCAACCACTGCTTCATCTACATCGTCTCCTGATTGTTTAAATACTGAATCGTGTTTGCAAACGTTGATACAGCAGTCTTTAACGAATATTCATCAAAATCAAATCCTGGGTGATGATGACCATATGGAATCGAACTTGGGAAAATCATGAACGTCGCTTTACCGCCATTTTCCTGCACGCGATTCATCATGAATGTCACATCTTCAGACGCGCCTAATTCGATTGTGTCGAGAAAATTTGTGATAAATGGGTTATCTTTATTGGCTTCAGGTAAAATCGTCAACCATTCTTGATCGCACACGCCATTTAACGCTTCACCCATGAAATCAATCGTTGTTTCCACGTCATACATGTCGCCGCTGGCCTGTAAAATCCGTTTCGCTTGCTCCATCATATATTGATTAAGCTCCGTCGTTTCACCGCGAATTTCCATTTCCATACGTGCTTCTTCTGCAATCACATTTCGTCCGCTTCCTGCGTCCAAACGACCCACATTCACACGCGTTGCCCCGTCTTTATGACGTGGAATCGCATTTAAATTTACACTAGCTGATGCCGCTGCAAGTAACGCATTTTTACCTGCATTCGGCTCGACACCTGCATGCGCTGATTTGCCTTGATAGTGAACATCGAATTTAGCACTCGCTAAAAATCGAGTCGACGTCATCGCCACATGGCCGGCCGCTTGATCACCAATTCCTAAATGACCACTTAAAAAGTAATCAACATCATCAAGCCAACCTTTAGCAACCATTGATTTCGCACCGCGCCCACCTTCTTCAGCAGGCTGGAACAATAACGTATAGCGTCCATTTAATTCATTTTGATAATCATGTAAAAATCGTGCGACACCTAATCCGATTGTTGTGTGTCCATCATGACCACAGGCATGCATGCGACCTTCCTGCTTTGACCGAAAACCTTCACGCACTGGTAGATGATGTTGATCATCACTCTCAAGGATTGGTAAGGCATCAATATCAAAACGCATCGCTGTGTGAGGACCTGTGCGTCCTGTGTCTAAAACAGCGACCACACCTGTTAGACCACCTTTTACTTGTTTAAGAAAACTTTCCGGAACACCATATTCACGCGCACGCTCTTCCGCTTCATCTATTTCCACTTGAGACGGCACTCCATAACGCTCACCTGGTACAAGGGCATCTGTCCCAACATATGTCGTAAAACCTAGCGCTTCAAGTTCTTCCATCACTCGATAACTCGTGACATATTCCGTAAACCCAAGTTCGGGCGTTTGGTGAAATAAGCGCCTTTTTTCCTGCAAATAGGTCGAAAGCGATTCCGTAAATTGATTTACATCCATCTGTTACGCCTCCTTTAAGTCATTTAACACGTCAATCGCTACTTGTGTCATCATGTTCACACCATAGCTTAAACCATCTTCATTTAGACGGAAATTCGGATCGTGCAACGGCTTCTGACCTTCCCCTATTGATGTTCCTAACCAGTAATAAACGCCAGGATATTTTAATAGAAAGCGACCGAAATCTTCGCCACCTAAACTCGGCGTCACATGCGGTGCAGCTTCTTCTCCGTACTCGTTAATCACCGTTTCATGCACGCGTTCTGCCCATTTTGGCGTATTAATCGTTGCCGGATAGCCATCTAAATATTCGATGTCGGCTGAAGCACCCATCGATTCAGCAACGCCATTCACCACATCATGAAATCGTTGCTTCACTTTATCCTTCATATCATTCGACTGCGTACGAATCGTGCCTTCAAGCGTGACTTCATCAGCAATCACATTATAACGATAGCCACCTTCAATCTTGCCAAACGTAATCACAGCTGGATCAAACGGGTTCGCATTACGACTAACAATTGTTTGCACCGAATTTATCACTTGATTCGCCGCCACAATCGCATCAACCGTGTCGTGCGGCATTGACGCATGTCCGCCAGATCCACTAATCGTGATTTTAAACCGATCAGAATTCCCCATCATCGGTCCAGCCACAACACCGAACTGCCCGACTGGAAGACCTGGCCAAACATGTTGAGCGACCAAGACATCCGGTTCGATTTCATCAAATACACCATCATCCATCATCTGCTGCGAACCACCCGTCGGGGAATTCTCTTCAGCGGGTTGGAAAATTAATAATACAGTGCCCTCGATTTCATCTTTTCGAGCCTGCAAATTGCGTGCCGTCCCTAAAAGCATCGCCGTATGCGCATCATGCCCACACGCATGCATTTTGCCGTCTACTTCCGATTTAAAATCCTCATCCGCTTTTTCTTGAATCGGAAGCGCATCAATATCCGCGCGCAAACCCACTGTCTTACCAGGCTTCGAGCCTTCAATTATGCCGAGCACACCTGTTTCCGCATAGCCCGTTTTATAAGGAATCCCATATTCATCTAATTTCTGTTGAATCTTCTTTGAGGTGTTATACTCCTCACCACTCAACTCCGGCTCACGATGCAAGTCTCGCCGAAACTCAACCACTTCCGTCATGATGTCTTCAAACCGTGCCATATATTGATTCACACCTTCTTAGCTAATTTCGGAATCATTACGGACATTTTCCGTTAATCGTATTATAGATTAATAAGTTTTCTCTGTCTACAATTTGACAGAAAATTTGTTGAATTTTGTTTGTTTATGAATTTATATTGTTGATCTTTCTCTAATTGAGTCGCCGTTATTTGCTTGGTTTCGGCGGGCGCCGTTATATATCAGCGAGTGCCGATAAAATTGCAATCGCGCCGATATATTTTAGAAGTCGCCGTTATTTTTTCAATCTCGTCGATAAATTTTGTGAGGCGCTGATACTGAATTTTTATCGGCGACTCGCTCTCATCAAAGAGGATAACCGCTCACACTACCATAACTACATCCAAAAAATCATATTATTAATCAAACGTAATAATTCCAATCTAAATATTGAGAAAATTCCAAAACTATGATAAGTTATAGATTAATATTTTTCCTGCAACTGAACAAAAAATAAAGTTTTTCCTGCAAAACCTATAAAGGAGACTCATTAAAGTTATGATTGGACGTCTGAACACGCAATCATTATCGAAGAAACTGCAATATGTAGTGGACTATTACCAACGCCAACCGCAAGCTTTCGCGATGCATTCGGCTGAAAAATTAGGCAAACTAATCGACGTTAGCGAATCAACCATCATCAGATTCGCTCAAGAATTGGGGTTCAAAGGATTTAAGGACTTTCAGCAGGCTGTCCAAGAGGAAATTTTCGAAAATGAAAAAAGTTTATCCTCCTTCACTTATGGTAAGCCGACCGCGGAACAATCCAACAATCTCGTTCATGACACGATGTGGCGTGACCAAGAACATATTAATCTGATACGCAATCAATTACCAGCATCACTCGTCGAATCTTTTGTCAGTCAATTAGAACATGCCAATCAAATTTATGTTGCAGGAACGCGAACTTCGGCTAGTTTGGCTCATTGGTTTACTTTTGGCTTAAATTTGGTAACGGGGAAAGCACATTTGTATGATCAACAACATAGCGATTTTATCTCGATCGTGACTGATATGAAGCCCAACACTGTACTCGTTGTGTTTTCATTCCATCGTTATGCGAAGTCAACGCTTCACTTAGCTCAAGAAGCGAAGAAGCAGGGCATGCACGTCCTCGCAGTTACAGATAGTGAAGTGGCACCGATTAATCAACATGCGGATGTGTTAATTCCGATTCAACTCCCTGTCCGCTCAACATTAGACGCAGCGCCGGTGACGTTTTCGTTCCTAAATGGCGTATTAACTGATTTATCTCTTAAACAAGGCGAAACATTTCAAGAACGTACACAAAAATTCGAAAGTGTGCAGTTGAACGATTTCTTTTATAAATAGGAGGCATGCAAAATGACACAAACACTTAAAGAGATATGGACACATTTACACCACAACGCGGAAATTAGTTGGGAGGAATACAACACAACGCAATATATCGTCGAACAGCTCAAATCTTACAATCCCCAAAAAATCCAAACCTTCGATGATATGCCAGGTGCAGTCATTGAAATTGGTAGTGGAAAGCCTGTCGTCGGCATCCGCGCTGATATTGACGCGCTTTGGCAAGAGGTGAACGGTCAAGAACAAGCGAATCACTCATGTGGCCACGACGCACATATGACGACCGTCATCGGCGTTTTCCAAAAACTAGCGGAAACCGATTTGAACGGCACGGTCCGCTTCATTTTCCAACCTGCCGAAGAAAAAGGAAACGGTGCCCTCGCCATGGTCGATAAAGGGGTCGCGGATGATCTCGATTATTTATTCGGCATGCATTTACGGCCTGTTCAGGAGCTAAATAGTGGTGAATTTGCGCCAGCGATTAAGCATGGCTCAGCCAAATTTATTAAAGGAACGATCAAGTCAGCAGATACGCACGGTGCCCGCCCGCATCTTGGTGTTAACGCGATCGAAGTGGCTTCAGATATCATTCATCATATGCGCCATACGCATGTCGACCCGATGATTCCGCATTCGATGAAAATGACTGAGCTTCATGCGGGCGGCAAAAACACGAATATTATTCCAGGGAAAGCTCATTTTGCGATCGACCTGCGCGCACAAACGAATGAGATGATGGATCAACTTTCGCAACAAGTCGAGCGCATTGCTGAACATCTCGCTTCCTATCATGATATCAAAATCGATCTTGAAACGGGCGCCCATATGGCTGCTGCAGTCTACAATGAAGAAGCGACCGCCCTACTTGCAGAGGGTATCCAAACTATTGACCCTGATAGCAAACGCAATCCAATCACGACCACAGGCGGCGATGATTTTCACTTTTACACGCTCAAACGCCCAAACGTGAAAGCGACGATGCTTGCGATTGGTTGTGACCTCGCACCTGGCTTGCACCATCCCGATATGACGTTCAACTTTGACGCGATTCCGAAAGCAGTCGACATTTTAACAGCGACTATTAAACAGACTTTAGCTCAAGGAGATGATGCGTGATGAGCACGTACGAAATTAGAAGGTTGACTACCATCGATGACATGCCGCTCATGCAACAAGTCGAAGAAGCCGTTTGGCAAATGAGCCCGATTCCCGTTCATCAGCTTTATACGACAGTCAATCATGGCGGCTTGATTTTGGGTGCATTTGACGGTGACACGATTATCGCCTTCAGCTACGGATTTCCTGGATTTGACGGTAAAAAACTATACCTCTGCTCGCATATGCTCGGTATTTTACCTGACTATCAACAAGCAGGACTTGGCGAAGAAATGAAGTACGAACAAGCGCGCCACGCCTCAGACATGGGTTATGACATGATGACATGGACGTTCGACCCGCTTCAAAGCATGAACGCCTACTTAAACTTAACGAAGCTCGGTGCGCGCGGGGCGCATTACAAAGTTAATCATTACGGCGCGATGAATGATCGTCTTAACCAAGGCCTTGAAACAGACCGCATCGTGATTGAGTGGTACTTTAATCAAGACAAACCACTCCCACAGCCTGACATTAGCAATTTACCAGCGCTCGTTGACGTCCAAGACAATCAACCTGAAACCCGACTTGACCGTTTCGACGACAAGCATGACGCGTTCACCATTCCGATCCCGCGTGATTTTCACCAAATCAAAACCGATGATCTCGAACTCGCTAAACAATGGCGACAAGAAACGCGCCAAGCATTTGAAACGCTATTCAAAAACGGATACGAAGCCCGTGCAGCCATTCCAGACACAGCAAATCAACTCACTTATTATTATTTCACAAAGGAGTGATCCGCCCATGATCCCAATTAAAAAGATCCGCTTACGCAAATTAAACATGGCTCTCATCAACCCATTCACAACCAGTTTTGGGACTTTTAACGATAAACAATTTTATATCATCGAAGCAGAAGATGAACAAGGCCACGTCGGTTATGGGGAGTCTGTTGCCTTTACGAGTCCATGGTATAACGAAGAAACCGTGGAAACGAACCGGCACATTATCAAAGACTTCCTCATTCCAGCCTTACAAAATACAACGATTAAGCATCCAGCTGATGTCGGTGAACTTTTCAAACCGTTCAGACGAAACTTGATGGCAAAAGCGGCTGTAGAAGGTGCCATTTGGGATTTATTCGCCAAGCAACAAAATATCCCACTCTCGGCGGCACTCGGCGGCCAAATGCGTACGATTGACGTCGGCGTCAGTATTGGCATTAAACCATCCATCGAAGACCTCGTTAACACCGTCCGCAAAAGCGTCGAACAAGGCTATAAGCGCATTAAAATTAAAATCAAACCCGGTTGGGATATCACGCCTTTATCCCGTGTGCGCGAAGAATTTCCTGACATCGACATGATGGCGGATGCCAATTCAGCCTATACACTCGATCAAATCGACACGTTAAAACAATTGGACGACTTAAATTTAACCATGATCGAACAACCACTCGCGCACGACGATATTATCGATCACGCGACTCTGCAAAAAGCGATTAACACTCCCGTTTGTTTGGACGAAAGCATTCATTCGCTCGAAGACACACGAAAAGCGATCGAACTCGGTAGTTGCCGAATTATCAATATTAAAATCGGCCGCGTCGGCGGTTTAACTGAAGCTAAACGGATCCATGATTACTGCATGGAGCAAGGCATCGACGTGTGGTGCGGCGGTATGCTAGAAGCTGGCGTTGGACGCGCGCATAACATCGCCCTCACCACCTTGCCGAATTTCACATTGCCAGGTGACACAGCCGCCTCCAGTTTATATTGGCATCAAGACATTATTTCACCCGAAGTCACTGTTCAAAATGGCGTCATCCACGTGCCAACCAAACCTGGCATCGGCTTCGATATTGACGTCTTAGCACTTGAGAAATTCACCGTCGAACAAGAAGAATTTTCATTACAAACTTAGGAGGGTTACCGTGCAAAAGTTATTAGAAGGTAAGTTCGGTCGCTATATTTTACCTGGTATCATCTTGCAATCAGTCTTAATCGGCGGCGGCTTTGCGACCGGACGAGAAATCGTGGAATTCGGTGCCGCATTTGGTTCCATGGGGTGGATGGCAGGCATCGCCATTTTCCTTGGATTTACGATCGCGTCGATATTAACGTTCGAATTCGCCAGGAAGTTCAAAACGTACAATTACCGTCATTTTCTAAAAGAATTGATCGGCCCGCTATGGTTCTTATTTGATATCGTTTATATTTTCTTAGCCATTTTAATCATTTCGATTATGGCCTCAGCTACAGGTGAAATTTTACAAAGCACGCTTAACTTGAACTACTGGGTCGGCGTCGGACTCATCATTATCATCGTCGGTGCCCTAAACTTTTACGGGAAAGGGCTTATCGAACGATTTAAAACATTCGGTACCCTCTCTTTGATGCTAGGCTATTTATTGTTTGCGATTCTCGTCATTTCAACAACTTGGGATGAAGCAGTTGCGACCCTTCAAGCAGGCGACACAAGTTTTGCAGGAAATGACATCGCTCTCGGCACAGTCATCTGGACAGGTCTTTTATATGTCGGCTATAATCTTGCCGTTTATCCGGCGACCTTATTTTCAATTGAACGCCAAACATCACGCAAAGAATCAGTCGTCGCTGGCCTTGTTGCAGGTGTCCTCATGACTGTGCCATGGTTCTTGACTTATTTCAGTTTACTCGGTCATTATCCTGATTCAGCTGTGTTTGACGCATCAGTACCTTGGCTCGTCATGCTAGACGGATTCCCAGTGATCGTCATTATTTTATTCGGCGTTGTCGTTGGTTGGACATTAGTCGAAACATCATCAGGCATGATTCACGCCTTCGTCGACCGAGTCGACACGCAATTACAAGAAGTCTCGAATAAAGCTTTAAGCCAAGCTCAAAAAGGGATTATTGCAGTCGGAGCTCTTGTTTTAGCGCTCGTCTTAGCACAAGTCGGCATCATCGACTTAATCGCAACAGGCTACACTGCCATGGCCTACGCAATGATTGCGGTATTCATGCTGCCACTCTTAACAATAGGCGTCTACAAAATCTTCATCAAGAAATAATAAAAAGCCATCGCGTCTTAGCGCGATGGCTATTCATGTACCTATATTTCTGCAACTGAAGAAGGTTATTTCACAAAGTCCTCTGATTGTTAGACAATTACCTAAGATTGTTTAACAATCTTAGAGGAGTATTTAACAATCTAATGAGGTTATCTAACTATTAATAAGAATTGTCTAACAATCGAGTCAGATTATTAAACAATCTTGATTAAAGGCGTTCTAAGACACGATCCTTCAACTGCTTCAATCGCTCATCTGCAGCTTCACGCGTTTCACCTTTCACCGCAAAATAAAACTTCATCTTAGGTTCCGTGCCTGATGGACGCAGGCAGCACCAAGTATCATCATCGAGCCAAAACTTCACCACGTTCGACGCAGGCAAGTTCAAATCAACCGATTCGCCGGACTCTAAATAAGTCCGTTTGCCAGTTAAATAATCCTCAACTGCAATCGCACCTTCAACCGGATTAAAACGGAAATCTTCCATAATCGCATTAATTTGCTCAGGTCCGTCTGTTCCTTCCAATTTCAGCGAATGCAAGTCTTCAAAATAATAACCATGACGCTCAAAAAATTGCTCCAACGCGTCGAATAAGGTCATGCCCTGTTCACGGTAATAAGCAGCCATTTCACACGCCAATAACGTCGACTGAATCGCGTCTTTATCACGTGCGAAATCCTCAACTAAATAACCGTAGCTTTCTTCATAGCCAAAGACAAACTCATGCGCACCAGACTGATTATATTCTTCAATCTTCTCAGCGATAAACTTAAATCCTGTTAACGTATGCTCCGTCGTCACATTATAGTGATCCGCAACGGCCTTACCTAACTGAGACGTTACAATCGTGTTGATCATCACGCTATTTCTAGGCACGTCATCCATATTCGCCAATTTATAATCAAGCATGAGTGCTCCGAGCTGATTTCCCGTTAACACATGATACTCACCATCCGCTTTCTTCGCAGCCACGCCTAATCGGTCAGCATCGGGGTCTGTCGCGACCAACACATCCGCGTCAACATCCTGACCTTTCGCAATCGCATACTCAAACGCTTGATGCTCTTCAGGATTCGGTGATTTAACCGTTGAAAACTCAGGATCTTCCTCGACCTGTTCCGACACAGCAAAAACATGATCAAATCCGGCCTGAGCTAGACTTCTCGTCGCCAAATTATGCGCTGTACCATGTAATGACGTGAATACGATCGATAGATCCCGCTTCACGTCATCACGATAAGTAATAGATTTTAGCTCACGTAAATAAGCCTCGTCCACTGCTTCATCAATCCAATTTATCAACCCTTCTGCTTCGATCTCTGATTGATCTTTCACTGCGATCGCTAGTTCATCGGCCACAGTATTCACTTGTTCAATCATTTGATCTGCCTGAGCTGGCGGCAACTGCGCGCCTTGTTCGTTATACACTTTATATCCGTTATATTCAGGTGGATTGTGACTCGCCGTGATCATGACACCCGCGCCTGCTTCCAGATGCCGAACCGCAAACGATAGCGTCGGCGTCGGACGCACACCCGTAAAGACATACGTTTTAATGCCGTGCACGCCAAGAACCTTCGCCGTTTCAACCGCAAACTCTCGTGACTGATAGCGCGAATCATACGCGACCGCCACGCCACGATCAGCCATGCCTTGTTCTTCTAAATAAAGCGCCAGTCCTTTCGCCGCCTTGCGCACCGTATAGACATTCATCCGATTCGTCCCAGGCCCAAGCACACCACGCATGCCACCCGTTCCGAATTCAAGCGTGCCACTAAAGGCCGCTTCTATCTCGTTTTCATTCATATTATGTAACGCTTCTTTTAATTGAGGTTCTAAATCTTGATCGTTTTTCCATCGCTGATATTGATCTTGCCAATTCACTCGAATCGCTCCTTTATTACAACTCCTAAAAATAATTATAACGGATTTAGTCGTTAAATGGTAATTTGATTCATGCCAAATTTATTAAGAATAATATGATTTCTATTTATAGCCTACCTGCTATACAGAGAATTTCCAAACATTATCCAAAAACTTATCACCGAACAATTTCATTATGGATCCATACAACTTCGAGATTTCCATTTAGACCACATAAAATGACCTGGGTCGCTCCACTTCACCTAATTGGCTAAACCAAGCCACTCGACACTCTAACCGCGCGAGTCCAATTTCCACATTCGACTCAGCGCCACCAATTTTTTTCGGAAATTGGTGCACATAATCTAATGGAGCATACTGATCAGGTTGAAAAACTACCATCGTTTCACCTAACGTAAACACATCATGCTGTGTCATGTTAACAAAACCTCCCGATCATAAACATTCATTGATAGATTCGAATTAATTTATTAATTACACTAAAACATATAGCAATACCGAAATCGTAACCACGCTTAGCACCGTAGTGACTAGTGTGACGCTTGAGACTAAATCTGGCCTTGCTTTGAACTCAAGTGCAAACATAGTCGTTGTGGCTGCTGCTGGCATAGCTGCTTGTAAGATTATAACTTTTCCTAATAAATCTGAAACAGGGAGCAACATCACTAAGCCCCAAGCCATGATCGGCATGACTAGAAGTTTTATGACGGTACCTGTCATGACCTTACCTATTTCAAACTTATCAAATGTAATATTCGCCAATTGCATCCCTAAAACAATCATCATAAGCGGTAAAGCAACAGCGGACATGAATTCGACCATATCGAGCACACTAGTATGTAAATTAATATCCAGTAAATTTAAACCAATCCCGAGCAATATAGCATAAGTTGCTGGCATTTTAAACACGGCAGAAATCGCGTAACGAATCTCATAACCACCTCGAGAGGCATAATAAACGCCAAACACATTCATAATAATCGTTTGAATCGACATAAAAATAATCGCGTAATTAAACGCTTCTTCATTAAGCGCAAACATAATAATCGGCGTGCCATAATTTCCTGCATTCATGAAGGCTGTCGATAAAATCATGCCACTTTCTTCAGCCTGATCCCATTTCAACACCCATTTTAATAGCTTAATAAGGGTGATTGTGGCAAATAACAACGCAAAACAACTAACGACAACGATTCCAAAATCGCTACTGAATTCTTCATAATAAAATGCATCGAAGACGAGAAACGGGATGAAAACATAAATTGTAACTGCGGATACTGGTTTGACATCAAGGTGGCGCCATTTCTGTAATACATAACCAATGATGAACACGCTAATAATTGGTAGCACAACTTCTAAAAATACTCCCATAAACTCACCTTCCTCATACCCTCTTGTTGTTTAACTTAGTTGATTTACTTATCTTTAATCAAATAGCTTACGCTTCCCGCAAACATTTAGCGGGAAGCGACTTACACCTTTTTACCCAGCTTTAAGAAATGATTCAATCGCTTCAAGTGCTGTTTCTGCATCAGGTCCTTCGCAGATTACCTTCACTTGGTCTTCGCCTTGGAGCTGTAAATTAATTAGCCCTAAGATACTTTTCAAATTGGCTTCCACCATACTGCCGAGGACATTTTTTTGGAGAAAAATTTCGGCGTTATATTTCTGGATTAGCTGACTGAGTTCCATAATCGTTTGAGCATCGTTTAATTGAATCCGAATCGTTTTTTCGACTTGATTAGCCATGAGTTAGCCTCCTCTATCATTTAAATTACCATTCAGCAAACGTGCCACCTTCGTGACGCCAAATCGGATTACGCCAGCGATGACCTTGTTCTGCTTTTTCCTTCACGTATTCTTCATTAATCGAAATACCCAAACCAGGTTGTTTAGGTAAAGCGATGTGACCGTTTTGATAACCAAAGACTGAACGATCGTGAATATAATCTAATATATCACTCCCTTTATTATAAATGATACCCAGCGATTGCTCCTAGATAAACACGCTATGACTCGTTGCATCGACTTGCAGGCAAGCAGCTAATGCAATTGGACCGAGTGGACAATGTGGGGCAACTGCTACATCATAAGCCTCTGCCATACTCGCAATATTCTTCACTTCGTTAATACCACACGCGTGGGATAAATAATGTTGAATAATATCAACATAGCCGTCTTCAAATAACGATTTAAAATCCCAACGACTGTACATTCTCTCACCTGTCGCGATAGGTGTAGCTGTATGAGTTGCGATATCACGTAACGCTTCGTTATGTTCTGGTAAAACTGGCTCCTCAATAAACATTAATCGATATCGTTCTAGCTATTTTGCTAACACTTTTGCCATTGGTTTGTGGTCACGGCCTTGAAAGTCAATGCCGATGCCAATATCTGGACCCACTGCTTCACGAACCACAGCTACACATTCTGCAACTTGATCAATCTTGGCATAGGTATCGATGTACTGCAACTCTTCAGTTTCGTTCATTTTGACAGCACGAAATTCTTTATCGACGACATCTTTCGCCGCTTGACCAACGTCTGACGGTTGGTCGCCGCTGGTCCAAGAGTACACTTTAATCGAATCGTAACAAGCACCACCCATGAGTTCATAAACTGGGGCATCATAGTATTTCCCTTTAATATCCCATAATGCTTGGTCAATACCAGCAATCGCACTCATACGGATTGGTCCACCGTGATAAAAACCACCACGGTACATCACGTTCCAATGATCTTCAATATGAAGCGGATTTTTGCCGATTAAGTAATCTTCCAACTCATGAACAGCCGCTTTAACCGTTTCTGCACGACCTTCAACAACAGGCTCACCCCAGCCAATCAACCCGTCATCTGTTTTGATTTTTAAAAATAACCACCTTGGTGGCACGACATAGGTGATTAATGACGTGATTTTCATGACTGCTCACCTCTCCCTTGCTCCTATTATGCGCCCGAAAATTATCGAATCTCTTGAATGAAAATCATTTGGTTATCCCCCACTTGCTGATAAGAAGTAGGGGATTTATATTTGAATATCGCTTTATTTAGCAAGTCTTTAAGCAAATGCCCTTGCAATTTTTAAATTCATCACATATACTTATATACATAACTATATAACCATAACTCAATCCACACAAAACTAAAGGTGGTGACAGCCAAATGACGGGATCCTTTCGAGATGATCGTCCGATTTTTCAACAGATACGCGAAATCATCGAAGACCAAATATTAAACGATCAATTACCTGAAGGCGAGCAAGCTCCTTCAACGAATCAATTAGTTAATTTTTATAAAGTCAATCATTTAACCGTCTCAAAAGGGATTAATCAGCTAGTCGAAGAAGGCATTTTATACAAAAAGCGAGGTGTTGGAATGTTTGTTGCAGAGGGTGCCAAAGCCAAATTAATCGAACAGCGCAAGGCATCATTCGTCGAGCGCTACGTCCGCGATTTATTGGCAGAAGCTGAGAAATTAAACATGTCAGAAGAAGAACTGACGCAAATCATTCAAGACACAAAAAGGAGGGGACAATAATGTCTAACCACGTACAATTCAATGATGTGTCACTCACGATTAAGGGTGATTCGATTTTAAAAAATATAGATCTCAATTTGGAAGATAGCAAAATATATGGACTTTTAGGCCGAAATGGCGCTGGGAAAACGTCATTATTATCGTTATTAGCTGCTTTCCGCCCTGTTACAAGTGGCCAAATCGAATTAAATGAGGAAACTATTTTTGAAAATCCAAATGCCATGCAACAAATTTGTTTTTCTTATGATAAGGACTACAGTGACGAAACAGAGAAAGTTGAGAGCCTATTAAAAGACCTGCCTTTTTTCCGACCGAATTTTGATTATGATTACGCGATGGAACTAGTTAATCGGTTTAACTTACCACTGAAAAAACCGCTTCAAAAACTATCAACAGGGATGCAATCCGCTTTTAACGTCACGGTTGGTTTAGCAAGCCGTTGTCCAATCACTATTTTTGATGAGTCTTATTTAGGGATGGACGCCCCGACGCGCGATTTATTTTACCGCGAAATTTTAAACGAACAAACAGAGCATCCAAGAATTTTCATTTTATCCACGCATCTCGTCTCAGAAATGGATCATTTATTCGATGAAGTCGTGATGATTCAAAACGGCGAAATGTTACTGGCAGATGACTATGAATCGTTAATGTCCAGAGCTGTACAGATTACTGGAGCAACGGATGAGGTTGATGATCTTACGGCGAATGATCAGGTTCTAAATGAAGAAAAGCTCGGCCGAACAAAATCAGCTCTAATCTTAACGGAACAAGCCGAATCATTAGGACAAAAGGCACGCGAAATTGGCCTTGAAACGCAACAACCAGCATTACAAGATCTATTTATACATTTAACGAAAGAGGTGGACAGTCATGCAAACAACCGATAGAAAATGGACGGTCGCAGGCGGTCAATATGTCGAACAAATGAAATGGGCGCTGTGGTTTATCATCATTGGTGGCGTGCTCGTGCGCGGGACTTTACTTGTAGTCGCAGATCGAGTGGATGATCAACTAAATGAAGTTGCTGAAATGACATTATTGGAATTCATGTCGGAAGCATCAACGGTATTTATGCTCGTGATCGGGCTGATGTCCGTTTACGTCTTCCTCACCTATTTCGGTCAAAACGGTATTACCAGATGGGAGTACTTTTTCGGAACATTGATCTCGAGTATTGGCCTAGCCTTGACGTTGCCTATCGCTTTCATTCTATTAAATCTAGTGGAAATGCTCGTCATTCCGTGGGTGCCTCTAACCATTGATGTCGCTACTTTATCACTTGGAAGCGCCGCCATGCTAAGCTTAGAATACATCTTAACACTCATGATCCACTTTATGCTCGGCTGGTTTATCACGATTGGCTTTTATCGTTACAATTGGATGATTGGCCTCATCTTTATCGGAGTCGTCATTTACGCAGGCATGATGACAGAAGCTTTATGGGATGACGAAAAATATATCCTGTTCGGTTTAGCCACTGAAAGCAGCGAACTCTCCCTCCCAATCGTAACAGCTATTGCAGTCGGATTAATTCTGATCCTAGCTTTAGTTAACCGACGTCTGACGAAAGATATTGTGATTAAAATGTAAAAAGAAGGAAGCACTTGTTATGAGTGCTTCCTTTTCTGTATGTAGGGGCATATTAAGTTGATCGATAAATGGGCGAGGATTGAGATTGATCAGTACGATTAGATTATGAGCGTGCATCTCGACTGAGTTCGCCGATATTTCCATTATATCAGCGGCTTGCTTCACTTTGTTGCCGTTATTTATGCGATATCAGCAACCTGCTCATTTTATCGGCGACTCAACAAATATATCAGCGCCATTTTAAATTTATCGGCGCCATTTCAATTTTATCAGCGACTTGCTATAATTTATCAGCGACCCTCAATTACGGAGGTGCGTCTCGACTGAGTTCGCCGATATTTCCATTATATCAGCGGACTGCTTCACTTTTTTGCCGTTATTTATGCGATATCAGCGACCTGTTCATTTTATCGGCGACTCAACAAATATATCAGCGCCATTTTAAATTTATCGGCGCCATTTCAATTTTATCAGCGACTCGCTATAATTTATCAGCGACCTTCAATTACTGTGCTTGATCAATATACGCTTCCTCTTCCTCCGGTGTGAGCACATCTCTCGCATAACCGACTGTGCCATCTTGAAGCTCCCACACTGTATTATGATGATCATCAGCTTGAGAAAAGTCACCTTCAGCCCAGGCATTCAAAATAGATTGGTACGTGTCTGCATGATCGAGATTCTCGCTCGAGACCTCCACACCACTTTGCAACCATTCAATCCGCTCATCCGTAATCAGGTAGAATCCCCACTTCTCACTCGCTTCAACTTTCTGGTGCGACATCTTATGAATATAAACTTGAACATCGTGATCCGTTAATTGCGCCTGATCAATTTCGTCACCAAAGGGATTCAGTTCAGACGGATTCTCGCTGTTCTCAAATTTTTCTTCCGATAATTCACCGACTTGCTTCTCATTATTAACTTGGCCTTCTGAATCGCCTCCGCCAAAATACTGATCAATAAAACGGTCCGTCCCGAGAAAAATTCCAACACCTATTCCTAATACAATCCCAATACCAATCAGCCATTTATATAATGGTTTCAATGTCACCCTCCTCAAACGCGTCAGTTACTGATCCACTTCAACCACTTTCTGACTGTTCATCGATTCATAACAAGCATCAATTACTGCCATCGTATGCTTCGATCGCTCATACGTATTACGCGGTGTTTCACCTTTAATCACAGCCTCTACAAAATGCTCAACCTCTTCTTTATATTGATCAGTCATGATTCGCTCGTCACGCGTCACACCACCTTTTTCAACGATGACATGCCCTTCATGACCAAACGCATCGGGACGATAAGCGCTCGGTACTTTGATCGAACCATGTGTACCAACCACTTCATATTCGTGGCGCATTTCCGTCTCAAAACCACAATCAAACATAGCTGGCACACCATTTGCCATGTTCACCAAACCTCGAGCTGACATATCCACATCAAATGTTGAGCTCACATCACCTTGCACAAATACATTCGCAATTTTGTCATCTAAAATATTTTGAAACGTATGTAAACAATAACTGCCGACATCATATAGACTGCCGCCACCTTTTGAAGCATCCACGCGAATATTACCTTCTGGATTACGCAGCGGGAACGAAAAGCTCGCACGCATTAATGTTACATAGCCAATTTCTCCGCTTTGAATCAATTCTTTCACGCGGTCGTGCTGCTTATGAAACTGATACATAAAAGCTTCCATAAACGTCACACCATGCTTTTGGCAGACCCCTTCCATTTCAATCATCTCTTGCGCTTTTAATCCAGCTGGCTTTTCACACAAAATATGCTTCCCAGATTCAGCTGCTTTAAAAACCCATTCCTTATGTAAATGATTTGGAAGTGGAATATAAACTGCCTCAACTTCTGAGTCAGCGAGTACATCTTCATAACGTGTGTACGCTGTTGGGATATCGAGCTCTGCCGCGACTTCTTCTGCTTGACCTGACCCACTCGCAATCGCGACAACCTCAGCATTTTCTGCCCGCTTCATTGCTGGAATCAAAGCCTTTTGCGCAATATTGGCTGTACTGATAATACCGAATTTCATCATTTATCATCACCTCATTGGTAAAATTCGTTTCTTAAAATGATTATCCTTCTTTTATGGTAACATTTTCCTAAGAGAAGTGGTAAACGAAAGGAATTTTATATTTAAAATATAGTAAAAGCTGGCTTCAGCCAGCTTTTTTCATGATAGTATTTGATAATTTAGATCATTTCGTACGTGCGACATCGAAATAAATAAAGCTGCTTCAATTATGCCTATGCGCTTCGATCAATGTCGCCGATATTTTCAATATATCAGCGCCTACACTCACCTAAGTGAACGTTATTTTTCCGATATCAGCGTCATACAAATTATTTCGGCGACTCAGCAATTTTATCAGCGCCATCTGAAATATATCGGCGCGATCTCAATTTTATCGGCGCTCGCTGATATATTACGGCGGGCGACGTTATATCAATTATATCGGCGACCCACTCCAATATCGGCGACCCGTGCCACCACGGCGCCATACGTAACCAATTCCTACAACAAGCTCTCGGGCTGGCCTTCTTTATAACCGCGCTTAAATATTTCTTGCACATTGCTTGTCGTCACGTATGCTTCTTCGTCGATTTGTTCGATAATCCGACGCAGTTGAACGATTTCTCGTTTGTTGATCACGACATATAGAATATCACGGTCATCGCGGACGAAGCCGCCTTTTCCGTTCAGAATCGTCACGCCGCGTCCTAGTCGGCCCATTAAATCATCAAGCAACTCATCTGAATTTTTCGAGATAATCATGACGGCGGTGCGTTCATCTGCGCCTTCGACAATTTTATCGATAATCTTCGCTCCGACATACACCGCAATCAGTGTGTACATCGCTTTTTCCATTCCGATCACAAAAGACGATAACGTTACAACGGTAATATCAATAACGAGCATGGCTTTACCTACGCTCCAACCGAGTAGCTGATTAAGCAATCGCGCCAAAGTCGTCGCACCACCTGAAGTTCCACCTGCACGGAAAATAATACCTAAACCAACGCCGACAAGCAAACCCGAAAATAGCGCTGCTAATAACGTATCCCCTAACACGCGACCAAATGGATACGTCACTTCAAGCGCGACGGACATAAATACGATCGTGAGCAACGTATAAATCGTCGTTTTCAACGAGAAAAATTTATAACCAATCGCGACCAAACTCATGTTCAGAATGAAGTTCATCACACCAGGCGACCAATCGAATAGATAGTAAAGAACAACGGTGATGCCGATGACGCCACCTTCTGACAATGTGTTTGGAATCGCGAAATAGTTAATACCTAATGAAAAAATAACCGACCCAATCAATAATATGCCGATATCTAAACTAATTCTTTTCAAAGCACCGCCCCTTTCCCACGCTGATCATTAAAATAAACCTCTTTTAATTGCAACATGATGTGAAAGGATTTGCAATGCTAAGTGCTGTCGAATAAGGTCACGAATGCTTATCCAACACATCAGCTCCATCATCACGCCCAACGATCACCAAATCCGTCATATCCAAAAATAAACCTGTTTCAACAACACCGACTAATGATTTCAACTGATTGTGCAACCACTCAGGACGATCAATTTTCCCAAAATGACAATCCAATATATAAAGCCCATTATCCGTCACAAAAGGCTTACCACCCGAATCTCGTAACACCGCTTCACAGCCAAACGCTTCAATCCTAGCCTGCGTCTGTTCCCAACCAAACGGCACGACTTCCACTGGCAACGGGAAAGCTCCTAATTGTTCCACTTGTTTTGACTCGTCAGCTACCACGATAAACTGATCAGCAGCGACATCCACAATCTTTTCCCGCAATAAAGAACCGCCACCACCTTTCAACAGCTGAAAATTAGGATCCACTTCATCTGCCCCATCAATGGCTAAATCTAACCTAGAAACCTGCGAAAAATCCGTTACCTCAATCCCATGCCCTCGCGCCAGTTTCTCCGTTTTGACTGACGATGATACACCTTTAATGTTCAGTCCTTCTTGAACTCGGTCTCCCAACTTCTCAAGTAGAATATTAATCGTTGATCCAGAGCCTAATCCCAAGACCATCCCATCTTCAACATACTCCACTGCTTTACGAGCTGCCTCCATTTTCGCGTTCATCACGATCGCCTCCTTCAGATAATACTATTTTATCATAGAAAAACACTTAGGCATCACGCGCCTAAGTGCTTTCACTTCCACTCTCAAGATAAACTCTTTTCGACAACCGACACAACATCTCGACTAATCCGTCGATACTTATGATAAAGCTCATGATCATTATTTTCTATCATACCTATAAACTGTTCTAATTCATAACTCATATTCGGACGTTTTTCCTCTTCGGCCAGTTGCAGTCGATCCTGCCCTTTATGAGGCAACCATTCAATGTCACTAATGGGAGCGACATTATCGATTCGAATCGTTCCGTTTTCACCATGGATTTCACTTGCATTATAGGACGTAGCAACTTTAGAACACATAATCACGCAGTTAAATTTGTCGTATTGAAGTGTCAAAATACCAGTCGCATCGACACCTGTTTCCAATTGATTAGGTTCATATCTAGATGTGATTGGCTCTCCAAAAAGTGCGATGGCTAAGCTAAGGGGATAAACGCCTAAGTCTAGTAAAGCGCCGCCCGCCATTTCTTTCTTAAATACATTATGAACATAACCCTGTAAATAATCTTCATACTTAGACGAGTAACGCATCCGATGAAAATAGGCACTTTGTATATAATCAACACGTTCAAGCGAAGTCACCAATCGCTCAAAATTCGGCGTATGCAGATTTCGCATGGCTTCAAATAAGAACAACCCTTTTTCATCAGCTTTAGCATAAGCCGCTTCAAATTGTTCAACCGATGTTAACAATGGCTTCTCACAAATGACATGCACACCATAATCTAAAGCCTTCATGATATGGTCAAAATGCAACACATTAGGCGATGCAATATAGACAACATCAAGGGAAGTCAAAAGCATCTCATCCAAATCCGAAAACACCTGACTAACCCCATGTTGCTCGGCAAATGCACGACCACGTTCCTCATCACGCGAAAACACCGATGTCACCGTCGCCTGGTCAACATATAGTGAAGCCTCAATGAACTTACGGGTGATATCACTCGTACCAATAGTCCCGATTTTCATCATGAGACCAACTTTTCCTTAAACCTTTTCGCCACTTCAGCTGGATTGTCAGCTTTCGTAATCGCGCTACCGACAATAATAATATCTGGGTGATGGCTAACAACGTCGTCAATTGTCTGCTCATTAATTCCACCAGCGACAGCTACTTCAAATGAATAGCCTTCGAGTAAATCAAACAAGTTCGAGCTAAATCCGTTCTCCGTCTGTTTATCTTTACCAATATGCAGACTAACTAAATCAACATCCAAATCTGCCAACTTCTGAATCGTCGAGCGTTCATTAACCTCAAGTAAATCAATCATCATACGTCCATCATACTCACGGGCTACTTCTAAGCAATCTTGAATCGTTAGATGGGAGGAGAAAGCCATCACTGTCGTCACATCTGAGCCTGAACTGAAAGCTTGTTTCGCTTCATGGCCGCCAGCATCACATATTTTCATATCTGATAAAATCGTATGATCAGGATACTGTTTACGCATCTCTCTCACAATCGGCATACCGTATTCCTTAATCACACCAGTTCCAATCTCAATAATATCAATCGAATCCTGTGTTTGACCGACTACGTTAAAACATTCATCCCACGTCAATCGATCTAAAGCTAGTTGTAACTTCATCCAATTCCTCCTATCGCTCAATTCGCTCGATTTCACCTAGTTTCATTTGGACATCTTCCAATTCAGGTAACCCTTCATTGTCGCCCTTCACACTCACGACCATCGACCCGATCGTATTGGCAAAATCAAGCGACTTCTCTAGCGACCATCCGTGTAAATAACTATAAAGGAAACCAGCGTCAAAACCATCACCAGCTCCGACCGTATCCACGACTTTACTCGGTTTTACTGGATCAGCTTCAACGTATTCACCGTTCGCATAACCAACGGATCCGTCAGCGCCTTTTTTCAACACGATATAGTCAATTCCATATGGTTCGCATAACTCAAGTACTTTCTTCGGATCACGTTCACCCAACACAATTTCCATTTCTTCATCACCAGCTAACAACAAATCAACATCAGGTAAAATGGATTTGATTATGTCGCTTGCTTGTTGCTTCGTCCAAAGTTTCAAGCGAATGTTTGGATCGAAAGCGACTTTTACATCATGTTTTTTAGCTAATCGAATAGCTTCCCGCGTAATCTCTAAGTTTTGATCATGAATCGCTGGAAAAATGCCCGTAATATGAAGAATTTTCGCTTGTTTAATATACTCTTCGTTTAAGTCACTCTGAGTCATACTAAGTGTCGGCGACTGATTGCGATAATAAAACGTGCGAACACTACCATCTTCGGATATCTCTTTAAAATTTAAAGACGTAGGATAGCCGTCAACGAGTTCCGTTTCACTCACATCAATACCTTCACCACGCGCAAAATTTAAGATATACTTGCCAAATTCATCATGCCCTAATCGACTGATATAACCCGTGTCTAACCCTAAACGAGCACAGCCAATCATGACATTTAATTCAGCGCCACCTATATTTCGTTCAAACGAATTCACAAATTTCATCGGACCTGTTCTTTCAGGGTTAAAAGCGATCATAGCTTCGCCTAGTGTAATGACATCTTTCATGCTGTTACCTCCTCATCTAAAATAAGCTCGGGTTAATTAATTTAGGGATATGCATCGCTACATCAGGAAAGAACGCAATAAAGACTAGTACCGCAATGATAATAGCCATGAACGGTAACACTGCTCTAAACGAACGTTCAACCGGTAATTCACCAATCTTAGCTGCTAATAATAAACACAAGCCATAAGGAGGTGTAATCAGACCAATCGCTAATGTCATAACCACAATCAGACCTAATTGCACTGGATCAACACCAAATTCTGCAGCAGTTGGCATAATCACAGGCACAAACAAGATCATGGCTGGAATGGCATCCATAAATGTACCAATAAATAAGAAGAACGCAATCGTAATTAGGATAAACACCCATTTTGCATCTACATAATTAGTAAAGAACTCTTGTGCTTGAACACCTAATTGATAATAACTCATTAACTCGCCCAAACCACTAGCTGCCGCTAAAGCAAATAGGGATAAAGAACTTAAAGCTAATGTATCAAATAAAATTTTCGGCAATTCCTTAATCTTCAGCGTTCTATAATAGAACATGCTGATCAACAACGTATAAACCGACGCAATGGCTGCCGATTCCGTCGCTGTAAATACACCAGTTACGATACCACCAACGATAATAATTGGCGTTAATAAAGCTGGAATAGAATCAGCTAGTAATTTAAAAAATGTCTTTGCTGAAACCCGCTCATAGCTTCGGAAGTCTTTCTTTTTCGCAATAATATAAACGAAAATCATCATCGCGACTGCGACAAGAATACCTGGGATGATCCCAGCTAAGAATAAAGCACCGACCGAAGCGTTCGTAATTCCAGCGAAGATGACCATTGGAATACTCGGTGGAATAATGACACCAACTGTTGATGAAGCGGCTGTTACCCCAACTGATGTTTCAGTGTCATAACCATTTTCCTTCATGCTTGGAATAAGAATTTTACCAACACCTGCTGTATCTGCTTGGGATGCACCAGATACACCAGCGAACATCATGGAAACTAAGACGTTGGCCTGAGCCAATCCACCTTTGATCGAGCCGACGATCGCTAAGGCAAACTGAACAAGTCGCTCAGAAATTTTACCCGAGTTCATCAAATTAGCTGCTAGAATAAACAACGGAACAGCTAATAACACAAAGGAATCCAAGCCATTTACCATTTTCATCGGTACTGTAACCTCAGGGATGTATTCAATATTCGTAATACCCAGGAGTGCAACAATGCCGATCACAAAAGCAATCGGGATTCCGATTAACAATAAGAGAATAAAGGTAGCTACTAAGAAAATACCCATTATGACTGCACTCCTTTCCCTAAGAATTCTTTCACATGCCTAATCAAATGGTTAGTAGAATATAGAATCATTGTCGCTGCCATAATTGGAACAGCAATCCAGATATATCCCATTTTCATATCCGGAAGTGATGTCCACGTATAATCCCAAAACTGGTTCACAACATCGATCCCGTATGATAACAATGCTATATTAAATACAATCAATACCGCATCATTAAATAAATTTAATCCTAATTTCATCTTGCCTTTTAATTTCTTCTGAATCACGTCGAAATTAAAATGTTCTCGTCTATTCACCATAATGGCTGCCCCCATTAAAACAGACCATATAAATGAATAGGTGGCGACTTCTTCCGTCCAAATAATCGAAATACCCAAATGTCTCGTAGCAATTTGGAATAATATGACGACGAAAAAGACAGTTAAAAAGAAGAGGCCTAATGCGATCTGGATGCGTTCGACAAATTTAACTGCTTTATCCATGGTTTTCCTCCTAAAAAATTAAGGGACACCTTAATGTGTGCCCCTTATAAGTTTAGTTTCTATTTTGCTTCACGAACTTTCTCTAATAAGTCTGTCACACCATATTCTTCTGCATATTCATCTTGAAGAGGCTTAGCAAGATCGATGAATGGTTGACGATCGATTTGATTGATTTCTGCTCCATCTTCTTGAGCGATTTCTTTATATTCATCTTCTTGGCTATATAATGATTCCCACTCAGCTTCAACTGAAGCCTCAGCTGCTTGATTGATAATTTCTTGTTGTTCCTCTGTATACTCATCAAACTTATTGCCGTTAGTTAATAAGAAACGTGTTGTATAATCGTGACCTGTTTCTGTAATATATTGACCATTATCTGTATTATGATGGTCTTGCTGAACGAAATAAGGATAAGCGTTTTCAGCAGAGTCTACTGTATCTTGTTGTAAGGCTTGATATAATTCACCCCATGCTACAGATGTTGGTACTGCACCTGTCTGCTCCCAGAAATCAGAGATTACACCTGATGTCTGTGTACGAAGTGTTTTACCTTCTAAATCATCCATAGAATTGATTGGTTCCTTACCATAATAATGGCGTACACCTGCTGTCCAATATCCTAGTAATTTGAAATCATTATTAGATTCTTCGTTAATGATTTGACCCATTTCATCGCCAACTTCACCTTGAACGACGCTCTCCCAATGATCATAACTATCAAATAAATAAGGGAATGCGAAAAGATTGACTTCATCAATACCTGTTGATGTCATGAAACCAGGTGATACTAAGACTACATCTGCCGCACCTGTCTTAAGTTTCTCAACAAGCTCTGATTCAGATGTACCAATTGTTCCCGCGTGAACTTCAACTTCAATATTGCCATCTGATTCAGATTCAGCAACTTCTTTAAACTTTAATAAACCATCTTGATAAGGATTTTCCTCATTAGTCTGGTTGTGTGCCGCTACAATCTTGATAGAATCAGATGATCCTTCCCCTTCAGAACCAGAATCACCAGAGCCTTCATCGCTTCCGCCACATGCTGCTAGAATTCCTAAAACTAGAATCGCCACTGCTAAAAGTAAAACCTTCCTCATGATTAATAACTCCTTTTTAATAAATTTATTATAACTAACCGTTAATTTGGTTAGTAAATAACCTTGCTTGTTCAGTCAGTTTCTCGTAATCTTGCTCACTATTTAACTTCCTTGGATCCACTAAAGCGCTACCAATTCCAACAGCTATACTTCCCTTAGCCAAATAATCATTCATATTATCTTGGGAAATACCACCTGTTACCATTAATGGAATCTGTGGCAATGGACCTTGTACATTTTTAATAAAGCTTGGCCCCACCGAACTTGCAGGAAATACTTTTACAATATCAGCCCCATGTTCATAGGCTTGTAGAATTTCAGTCGGTGTAAAAGCACCTGGAATCGCTAATTTTCCGTAGCGTTTCGTCATTTTGATCGTATCTACATTCAACGTTGGTGATACCACAAAATCGGCCCCCGCCTGAATAACGGATTGAGCTGTTTCAGGATCAAGCACTGTTCCAGCTCCGATGAGTATTCGATCATCAAATTCGGCATCAACCTTTTCGATCATTTGAGTAACCCCTTTTGTCTCAGCGGTTAATTCAATCGATCGAATGCCACCTGCTTCTAATGCACCAACGATTGAGACTATACTTTCCGGCGTCGCATGTCTGATCACAGCGACAATTGGATTTTCTTTAATATCATTAATGGTCACCAATGTCATCACCTACTCCAAGTTCGCATGTTTTTTCGACAAGTCTTCGTGATTCTGATCTACGTAATGCTCCATGAAATAAACAATCAAACCATCTAATAAAAGATGAGCAGATTGATCAAATTGACTACCTAATGGCTGAATCGTTGTTCGTTCCCCCATCGTTGCCTTCGTGACTGCTGGAATTTCAACCACTGTATCACTTAGCTCGGCAATGCTCGATTCACCATTTGTTGTTAGAAGCGCAATGGTAGCGCTTACTTCTTTAGCCTTAGTAGCATAGTGAACTAACGTTTTCGTGTTGCCTGAACCAGAGATGATCAATAACGTATCATCTTCAGTAATGCTTGGCGTGATCGTTTCACCAACGACATAAGCTTCATAACCTATATGCATCAAGCGCATCGCAAACATTTTCCCAGCTAAACCTGAACGGCCATTTCCAGCGATGAAAATTCTTCTTGCATGATGGAGATTTTTGGCTAATGCTTCAGTTTGATGATCAGTTACGCCTTCTAAGACGGTATCTAATTCTTGAATAATTGATTTAAAATGTTCCTTCATATTCTTTACCTCCTTGCTCAGTGCAAGATAAGCGTTTAATTAAAGTCGGTTCAAATCGATGAATTTGTGGAGAAGATTCAGCGCGATTCATAATTTGATCTAATAAGAGCTTAGCTGCTTTTTCACCCATCTCCTCAGTTGGCTGAGCAATTGTCGTAATTTCAGGATTATAGAAAGACGCGAATGACACATCATCAATTCCAATAACACCTAAATCCTCTGGAATACTGATTTGATTGTTTTTGGCATATTTTAATACTTCTATTAATGCTAAATCATTACCCGCTAACAAAGCATCTGGACGGTCCCTTGAGGTCATCATGTTTTCTAGTTCTCTAGGAAAATCCTCAATATTTACACCTTTAATATAAGATTCATAGATTTCTAATTGATTCTCAGCTAGCGCTTCAGAAAAACCATCAATTCTTTCAATTCTTGGCGTCACATTATTCACGGTTGAATTTGTGACAATGCCTAAACGCTCGTACCCCAAGCGTGTGAATTCTTCAACAGCCAGTGATGATGCCTTAGCATTATCTAACATAATCGCACTGACATTGACATCTGGCACATAACGGTCAATAAAGACCATCGGATAATTCTCGAGGTTCAAACTTTGATAAAGCTCTTTGTTCGTGCTTGTCGGAAAAACAATAATCCCGTCCACTTGTTTCGCCCGCAACATTTCAATGTACTTTTTTTCTTTCTCAGGATCATCCTCCGCATTACAGACAATGATATGGAAATTAGATTCATTGCAATACTTTTCAACGGACCGAACAATTTCAGTGGAAAACTCGTGTGAAATATTCGCGACAATCACACCAATCGTCGTCGATGTCTTTTGTTTTAACGACCTCGCGACAATGTTTGGTTGATACCCTAATTCCTCAACCGCTTCCGCTACACGAAGCTTCGTTTGTTCCCCCATATACTCAAAACGATTGTTCAAGTATTGAGAAACCGTGCTTTTAGAAACACCTGCTTTATCAGCAACGTCTGAAATCGTTACAACTTTATTGGAATTCATTAAGCTTCAACCTTTTCGATGATTACTAAACCGATTTACTAAAACGATTTAGTTGTATCTTAAAATATATGAAAGCGTTTTACAAGAGATTTTTGAAAATTTTTATACTAAATTTTTGACTATTTAAATATCAAACAACACACAACAGCGAAATGTTCAATTCTGAGTGACTGCAAGATGGATTATTTAAGATAGGCGCCGATATTTTCATCATATCAGCGACTCCCGAGATTTATCGCCGCCATCTGAAATATAACGGCGCTCGCTGATATATATCGGCGACCTTGAACATTTTATCGGCGACTTAGGTTTAGGCTCAAAAACAAAACGCCTGCCCTATTAATAAAAGAGCAGACGTTCATCATTATCTTGATCTGATCACTAGAGTTCTCGCGATCATATCATGCAGCGCTTGTTTTTTCGAAGTCAAGCCAGCCATGATAAAGCCAATATATAGAATAAAAGCTGATAAATTGACCGCTAATCCACGACCAAAACCGCGCGCAAATGAAATTCGATTTCCATTCATGTCGGTGACTTTAATTCCAATCATTTTCTTACCTGGAGTCGCTTGCCACTTAGACGCGTGGAAAATGCCTGTATATAATGCATTAAACACAAAGCCTATCAAAAATGCTCCCATTTCAAAAGCAGCAGCACTTCCCTCAGTTTGAAAAGCATAAGGGTCACTTGCGATAAAGATAGTAGCCATAAAAGTTCCTATAAAAGTTAACGGAATCGCTAAAATAATACCATCTAATAAATACGCGACAGCTCTTAACCAAAAACCTGCATAATACTGACTTCCTGACCCCACCTGTTGTAAGCGCACGCCACACTGAACACACATTTCCTGTTTTTCAGAAGTCTCTGATCCACAACTTTGACAATAATGATGACTATTTAACGGACGCACACCACAATTCGGGCAAATCTCTGTCTTTTCCGATACGTGATGTCCACATTCTCGACAATGCATAAACCTATCTCCTTATTAGAAAAATTCCCATTCATCAATACTCCTACCATCAGCTACTTTCTTCGACACTAAATACGCATCAATAACTGCAAACGGCGTCGTAATAATAGCTGATGCTCCAAACGTCATAAAACCTAATACCATGCTAATAGCTAAAATAGCAAAACCTTTTTTAAGTTGACCAATCACCATTTGGCCTAGGCCAGAGACAAAAAAAGACACCAAAGCCATTAACCATGGTGGCTTACTATCGTCACCAGTTGAAACAGATGTAGACACTTTTTTATGTACTCGAACCCCACAGCTGATACACATTTCCTGATTAGCATTGATCGATTCACTACAATTAAAGCAATAATTCACTTCACGAAACGGGCGCACACCACAATTCGGACATAATTCTGCTTTATCCGAAATCGAGGCAGCGCAATTCGGGCAATACATGTTGACACCTCCTTTTTTACTAGTTTATACAAAAAATTGTTATGTTGGAAGGCTATTGTATAAGAATTTGTTGAATATTGTAGAAATCTATTTCAGCTCTCCTAATTATTTCAAGAATTCTGTATCTACTAGATAATTACTCAAAACGTAGTCTTCAATTTCGCCTGCTAGAGTAACTAATTGATAAACAGTTTTATTTGTACATTTGCAATGACTATCCATAGAATTTATAGTTTGGATAATCTATTAAAACAATAAGTTGAAAAGCTTGATGATTCCAGTAACAGAAGAATAAATGGTGGCGCAATTGTTTATATCGCATTATTTAACTCTGAAGTTCCTATGTATATTGGTTCTGCTTATGCATCTGTGCAAAAGCTTATGTTGATGGTGCTTGAAACACGATCAGTTATCCTATTTTTTCCAAGTTTATTTGATTCCATATTTAAAACAATACTTTCTCTTAACTTATATCTATTAAACTATATTTCAATATAAAAAGCTTATGGTTTACTTCAATAAACCATAAGCCTTTCCTTTCTATGATCAACTTATCTTGTTAAATGCCTCTTGAGGGCGAACTCCCCAAAGACTTTATATATTTATAGTTATTAGACGACTATCTTTCTTTCTATTTCTTCCATACTTTCTTCACTTGTTGCAATTCATTTCGAACCGTTTGTAATTCTGGTTGTTCTGTTAGCTTACTCACAACATATATAACAACTGACGATAGGACAACCGCTGGAACAGCTTCTGTCATGATAAATGAAAATTCAGGCATGAAATTATCCCATAAAACAACAGTCATGAAACCTGTTAACATTCCTGCTACAGCACCTGCGTTAGTTAGCTTATCCCAATATAATGAGAAGACGAGTACGGGTGCGAACGTCGCTGCAAGTCCAGCAGAAGCATATACCGTAATCCAGAAGATTGATTCAGAACTAGTAACAGCTACAACTGTTGATAGAATACCTACAATTGCAATGAACAAGCGTGTTACAATCAAGATTTGTCGATCCGAAGCATGCATATTAATGTACTTACGGTAAACGTCTTCACCAAATGTTGAACCCGAAGACAGAAGTTGCGAGTCAGATGTGGACATTAACAAACCTAAGAATACCGCAATCATGAATCCACCGAAAATTGGATGTGTTAGATCTACTAGTGCAAATGGAAAAATATATTCCGGATTATCAATGTTTGGATAGATCACTCTTCCAGCATAGCCAACAAGAAACGCACCCCAGTAAGTGATGGTTAGAGCTGTTAGCGTAATGGCGAATGACTTCCGAACTTCTGAAGAACTACTAATTGCAAAGAAACGAATCGTATCATGAGGACGACCAATTATAGCTACACCAAGTGTCAAATAACCAAAAATTAATCCTAGTAGTGCCGAGCCACTTGCTCCTAGGCCTCCCGTAACTAATGCTGGATCTTGGTTGCGTACTTCTTCTACAACAGCTGACCAACCCCCAGCATAATTAATCATGAAAACACCCAAAATAGCTGTACCAATAACTACTATAATCCCTTGGAAATAGTCTGTGATGGACACACCAGCAAAGCCACCGAATAAACAATAAGCGGTAACAACTATTCCAGCAATGATGACAGAAGTTGTCGGATTAATATCAAATACCGTTTCAATCGTCATACCACCTGCTGCTAATTGAGATCCTACATATACAGACATAAAGACTAGAATAGATATTGCAGAAATCGCGCGAATCATGTGAGGATTACCTCTTACACGTTTAACGAAATAATCCGTATATGTATACGCATCTAATATTTCAGAGTAGTTTCTCAAACGCTTGGCAATCACAATATATGAAAAGGCGAACCCAATATTATAACCAATTAAGGTATAAAATGATGACGGACCTAATGTATATACCATCCCAACAAAACCGATTAATACGAATGCGCTCATTCCAGAGAAGGCATAACTAATCGCTGTTACCCAACTACCGATTTTACGCCCACCTAAGTGGAACCCTTCCCTTGTTCCTGTAAACTTATAAGAATAAGCACCAATACCTACCAGAATGAAAATATAAACAATAATCGGTAGAATAATCATCCAATCCATTAAGCTTCATCCTCCTCTCCTTGCTTTTTTTCTCCCATCATATAATAAATGATAGAAAAACCAGTAATCATCGCTGGAATAATTACAACAACTAACCAAGCTGTAAACGTCCAACCTAACATTGAAGCCTCATCCTCTCGTTTAATAGACTATATAAGAATTGTTTTTCATTATAATCAGAAAATTCAGCCATGTAAACTACTTATTTTAAATTTTATAAAAAATCTAATAATTTTATTCAAAATCATTAATCATATGCAGTTTTTATGATAGAATACTGAAAAATAGTTAGTTTTTATTTTGTTTTTTAAAGAAAGGGTGAGGATCTATGCTAGCTTCTGACTGGGTATCATGTGTCAGCGAAGAAAATTTAATGGAGCATACACGACAGATTGCTCAATACGAACGTCTATCAGGAACAGATGAGGAACGAAAAGCTTTTCAATATATAAATGAAACTCTTATTTCATTTGGACTAAGTCCTCAATTAATCGAACATGAAGCTTTAATTAGTTTACCTTTAGATGCCAAATTATCTGTAGATGGTGAGGATCTATCATGTATTACCCATTCCATGGCACCAAGTGAGCCTGGGATGCAGGCTCCGCTCTATTTTGTTGATAAAGATTATTTGAATTTTTTAGACTCAACAGACACTTCGGGACATCTCGCATTAATCCATGGCCTTGCAACACCTGGAACAATAAGAACTCTACAAGAACTTGGATTCCTTGGAGCGATCTTCATCAATACTTCACTCACTTATGAAATGATCGTCTCACCTGTTTGGGGCAATCCAACACCTGATAAATTAAAAGACTTCCCTGAAATTCCGGCAGTTTCAGTGACCAAAGACACAGGAGATTACTTAATTTCTTTAGCTAAGAACCACGACTCTGTTTATATGGAAACACATGTCGACACAAGTATTCGCCATATTCCCTTACTTACTGTGGAGATTGAAGCCAATCAACATACTAAAGATTTCGTTTTATATAGTGGCCATGTAGATTCTTGGCATTACGGTGCGATGGATAACGGAACAGCAAATGCGACAATGCTTGAAGTCGCACGTATTGTGAATAATCATAGAAACCAATTAAATCGCAACTTGAGATTAGCATTTTGGTCTGGTCATTCTCATGGTCGATATGCCGGCAGTGCTTACTATGCTGACCAATATTGGTTCGACCTGTATGACAACTGCATAGCTCACGTTAATATTGACTCAGTTGGTGGTCAAAACGCGACAGTCCTCACTCAAGCCAATTGCATGGCTGAGACCAAACAAATCGCAACTCAATCAGTCGGGGAACTTACAGGACAGGCCTTCGAGGGGAAACGTTACGGTAAAGCAGGTGATCAATCATTTTGGGGCGTTGGAATACCTTCATTATATATGGGACTGTCTGAACAGCCACCAGCTGATCATTCGAAAATGGATGCTCACCAAGAAATGTTCGGTCAATCTGGGAAATCGACCGGTTTTGGTTGGTGGTGGCATACCACTGAAGATCTAGTGGATAAGATTGAGCCTAAAAACTTAACACGTGATTGCCAAGTATACGTTCGTTCAATCCACCAACTATTAGTTAATAAGTATATTCCAATTGATCAAGTAGCAGCGATCCAAGATATTAAAGATGGACTCATGCAATGGCACAACAAGGCTAAAGGTTTAATTGACTTGAAACCATTACTTACACAAATCGAGCGGATCGAAAGTCAATTACTAGACGAATCAAGATTTAATCATCTAACAATCGACCGATCGAATGAAATAACTAAGTCATTATCAAGATACCTTGTCCCATTTAACTATGTTAGGTCTTCTACTTTCGATTTCGATACATTGTTCTCATTACCGAAAGTGCCAGCACTCCTAGACATTAACCAACTTATAACATTAGAACCTCGGTCAAATGACGCGTTCTTCTTACAGACAAAAATCAAGCGAACGATCAATGAGTTAGCTTTTCAATTACATAAAGTCGAAAATTTACTAGAAATAGATTAAAGGAGATGATTTCATGACACATTTATTTGAACCAATTGAATTAAAAGGCGTTACCATTCCTAACCGAATTATGTTATCACCCATGTGCCAATACCAAGTCCAAACCAATGACGGCACACCTGCAGAATGGCATTATATTCATCTCGTAAGCCGGGCAATTGGCGGTGTTGGACTCGTCTGCTATGAAATGACCAATATTGAATCAAACGGTCGCATATCAGAAAATTGTTTAGGCTTGTGGAACGCACAACACGTCGAAGCCTATAAACATATTAACCAATCCATTCAAACTTATGGGGCTAAAGCTGGTATTCAAATTGCTCATGCTGGCCGAAAATCCAAAATAGAAGATGAAGACATTGTCGGCCCTAGTCCGATCCCCTTTTCACCAGAAAGCCCTGTACCTAGAGAATTAAGTACAGATGAAGTCAAATCACTCGTCAAACAATTCGGTCAAAGTACACAATTAGCGGTAGAAGCTGGGTTTGATGTGATTGAATTACACGGAGCTCATGGCTATTTGTTACACCAGTTCCTATCACCTCGAAGTAACCAACGTCATGATGAATATGGAGAATACGATCGCTTCCCATTAGAAGTTATACGAGAAGTGAAGGCGAATATGCCTGAATCCATGCCGCTAGTATTCAGACTATCAGCAGTAGAGTACGGTGAAGACGGGTATGACTTTGGTCACATCAAACAAATGATTCCACAGTTTATCGAAGCAGGTGTTGATGCTTTTGACGTTAGTACAGGCGGTAATTCACCTAATCGCCCTGAGACATCTCCTGGTTTCCAAGTGCCATACGCAGAAACGATCCGTCACGAATTCGATATTCCCGTGATCAGTGTAGGGGAGTTAGATGATGCCCAATTAGCTGCGAAGGTCATTCAAGAACATCAAGCTGATATGATTGCGATTGGAAGAGGCTTATTACGTCATCCATATTGGCCAAAAGAAGCCGCAACAAAATTAGGATTTAACCTCGATCTACCAGGTGTCTATAACCTTGGCTATTAATATAAAGGAGTGTTGATGATGAATTTTACAATTATAGGTGCAGGTGCTATAGGAGGCGTCGTTGGAGCTTATTTAGCTAAAGCAGGCGAAGACGTCACATTTGTTGATGTCAACGAAGAGCATGTGAGGGCAATGGATGAACAAGGATTAACAATCGAAACGGTCGAAAGTGAATTCAACGTACCTGTTAAAGCTTATACAGTCGATGAATTACTTCAACGAGAAAAATGTTTGGACGTAGTCATTCTTGCAGTCAAAGCACAGCATACAGAACAGGCTGTACAAAATTTTAAACCTCTGATGACCGAAGATACAGTCATCATTTCGATGCAAAATGGTTTGACTGAAGAAGTCATTGCTGAACAAGTCGGTTCACACAGAACTATTGGTAGTTTTGTTAATCTATTTGCTGATTATCAAGAACCTGGCCTTATTCAGTACGGGGGTGTCGGTAGCATGTATATCGGCGAGCTAAATGGAGAGAAAACCTTCAGAATTACTGAAATTCAAAACCGATTAAAAAGCTGGGGTAATGCTCAAATCACCGATCATATCAGAGGCTATCTTTGGAGCAAGCTAGCTTACGGGGCCATTCTCACAGCTACAGCAACTGTTGACGAGAAAATGGCAGACATCATCGACCCTCATGACCACCGAGTCATGTTCGTCGAATTAGCATCAGAAGTTCTACGTGTCGCTCAACAACTTAACATTGAACCGAAGCCATTCGATAATTGGGAACCTAAAACCGTCTATCCAGGTCATGAACAACGAGACTGGTCAGCGATTCACGAACAATTCGACCAACTTGTAGCTCGACTAAGAACCTACAAAAAAGTCAAAAGTGGCATTTGGCGCGACATAGCAGTACGTAAACGAAAAACTGAAGTCCCCTTCCACTTAACACCAGTGATTGAAGAAGGTAAACGCCATAACTTAGACATGTCCCTAACCGAAACTGTACTCGAAATGATCATGGAATTAGAAAACAACCAAAGAGAAATGAGTTGGAAGAACATTGAAACCCTCATAGCTATCTCTCAGAAAAAATAACTATCGTTTTTAACTGTTAAATATTGTAGAATACCATTAGAGTCATAGGTGATTACTAATAGAAGGAGTTTTTCAATGTTTGGAGAAATTAGCGAAGATCTAACCTTGGATGAACTAGATAATCAAATAGTTAAAGCCTTACAACGAGATGGTCGCGTATCCTATACTGACTTAGCTGAACAATTAGAAACTACTGCTAGTACTGTTCGAAACCGTATTCAGCGCTTAACAGACCAGAATCTCATCAAAGTTGTTGGAGTCGTCAATCCATTTATGACTGGCATGGGTACTGTAGCTTTCGTTGGTCTATCAATTGACTTCAATCAATATGATGCCATCGTTGAAAAACTCAAAGGCATCCCAGAAGCAAGATTCATAGCAGGTTCATCTGGTCAATACGACCTATTCATCCAAGTCATCACCCCTTCGAACACAGAATTCTACGACATCATCCGACAACAAATCGGCGTGATCGATGGCGTTAAATCATTAGATACACATATGTTATTCGAAATTCATAAACAAACGTACGACTGGGGTACAGGGGTTAATGTAAGTGAATAATTACACCCATAGTTTTTAAAATGTATAGACCACATCTTGATGACTAAGGCCTAGTATCCCATACTAGGCCTTTTTGTTTTTCTAACACAGACTAGATATCATCAGAGTTTCCAGTTGTTAAAGTCAACCTAACCAACTTGTCAAACTATGTGTAATTACTGGAGTAGGTGAGCACCCATACATATGATATGATGATTTGACGTTTACTTTAAAAGTTTAAGTAGAAATTTCCAGCTCATAGAATAACCTATTCAACCAATCAACCACCCGATTATGTGATATTTCTAACGTTCGAGATATCGTGCTCTCAGAAAATACTTATCGATATAAACAGTGAGTCTTCATATAATCCATTAAACGACTCACTCCTAACCGCTTCACTTTCTATAAAACTTATTTACTAACTACACATCACCATTTACACCGAGAAAGATTTATTGCTTTTCTAGCTTTCTTTTTAGTTCATCTAATTCATCTAATGCCTGATTTGACGTTTCTTTCAATAACTTTCGAGAACTATCTGTTTGCATCTCTGATAAATCAGTTTTTGAAACGGAGTAATAATTTTCACCTATTTCAGTAATCGTTTCATTAATTAGTACTGCTTCTTCGCTTGTGATACCTTCTTCTAGTTTTTCATTTAAATCATCTAAATGCTCCGCAAATTCACTAGTTGGAATTGGACGCTCTGCATAGACATTATTAATTCTATCCATCTTGGTGTATGGATAGGATGATTCATAATATTCATTCGATAATTCATTAGATTCTTCATAAGACAAATATAATTCCGCTAAATAATCAAACTTTACTGCTACTTCATAAATTTCAAAAGCATGATTTTCCCTTGATTTTTCTAATTGTTGGTTATACAAACCCCAATAGTGATATGTCGTCCATGATAAGAATATTAATATTGATATTGATATTATAAAAACGATTATAAATTTTTTATTCTTAAAAACGATTATTCCTCCTCTAAACCATTCCATATTTCAATTCTTTTAGGTTTTATCAGAATTAACTTTTGTTGATTTCTCCTACAATTACATCTAGTATTTTGACAATTTTTCTAATATTTTCGTCTTCATTAGCTTCAGGTGCATTAATGGAATTATCCGAATAAAACAAGTCACTAAATTGATTTTGTTGTTCGTCGATGATTTTAGCTATATGTTGAATCTTTGTTTCATCTGTCACTTCGCCTTCAGATACTTTACTTATGAAGTCTTCGATAATCCAAATGTGTTCTTCATATATTGTATGTTTATCCTGATTTCTCGAATTAAATATATAGCTTAGATTCATTCCTAATTCATTTAAACGACTCTCTTCTTTCTCCAATGAAGAAAGATACAAGTCCATTTCTTCTTCGTTCATAGAAGCATCATACTGGGCTAATTCTTCCGATACTTTATGTAAACTAGCAAGTAAATTATTAAATTCATTCCATACTGTACTATCTATAACTTGATTTGATTGTTCAAGTTCTTTATTTAATTCAAAACCTCTATATGCAACTATAATATTCGATATGATTAATATTAATATAATACTCAATAATACCTTTTGGTTCCCCATGATTTACTCCCTGTTAATACTAGTACTTATTAACAAACCTGACCTATTATCGAATAACGATCATCGCTAATATTATCACAAAGGTTTAATTATGGATATATATGACATTTTACCACTCCAAAACTGAACGACTTATTTTTAGCTGAAATTACTTAACTATATATAAATGACACCACAATACTTTAAGTAATTCTATTGAACACCTTTGTTACACACAAATTTAGTTTAGCTAATTAATGGTAAACTCAGCTGACAAATAATACTTATCATAGTCTCCAGGCTCCCTGAAATCCAATATGTCTTTCACTATACGATAGTCACCTGTATCCAAACTTCCATATAACCATTCCCAATCAACTGTCCATTCACTAATAGCTGACGAATCTAAATCATAACCTATATCATTAAATCCGTAGTTACCGTCAATGGCCACAGGGACTTGATACCACTTACCGTTCACCTTCTTCTCTAACGAAAAGTATTCACCATAGACACATTGCTTCTCTGAGTTATTCTTCAATATGACAGTCAGCCCCGCAGGAGAAGCTGTACCTTCTTTTACACTCATTGATACTCCATCAAGATTATTCACGGTTTCATATGTTGTTGATTCCCAATCTGCTTCTTTTGAGCTATTATTAGAACCACCACATCCTGATAAAAGTATTAAAACCATTCCGATACAAAAAACCAACCAAAATTGTCTCTTCATAAAATATCCCTCTCTCAACATGAGACTTATGGTGCCAAATGGTTTTGACGTTTCAAATCTATTATTTAGTTGAACTAAAACATCCACTGACAGAACAACAATAACCCATATGTTAGCTAACATCTTCTCAATGAATGTGACGTTATTTTTCAATCGAGTGGTCAAATAGAGAGCTTATTCCTTATCAGAATTTGCTTATCCTTCTATCAACCCTAAATACCTCACTTCCTTATCATTCGTTTTGACGATATAAATGTTACTTTTTTCTTCAGGTTCGTATACCTTAGTTCCAACCGGCAATTTATTTGCTGTGTAATCTTCAAACTCATCAATATTGTTAGTCTGCTTTTTGATTTCGCCAACTTCTTCACCTATCGTTAATTCTTCCTCATTAACCCATTCAATTTCCTCAGCATTTTTATATACAACGCCATTTACAACAAGTATATCTGCATCCATATTTTCTTCTAATATTTCTTCAGGAGTTGGATTATCAATAACATTTTCTGTTGTTTGATTACTACAAGCTACCATCATGATTGATAAAAATAAAACAACTGATAACGTGTTTTTCCTCATTCAATCATCCTCCTTTAGATATTAGACGTCGAAATAAACTAAAGGTTTCAATTTTATCTCTTGAATCAAATTCACCACCATTATCATCAAAAAAAGCACTGGTTCTCCAAATGTTTAGTTATTAAACATTTGGTTCTCTATATTCAAAAAAAATAATAAAATAACGCGACATATATCTAATTAATAAAAATTGGAACAGAACCGGGAAAATAATAAACTTTGGAAAACAGACTATTTTGGAGGTCAAGTAATAGTAGGGTTAAATACCTTGATAAAATATTTATTGAGAAGGAACGTAGAACGAAATTGGACGAAAAGAAGGTGATGAAACTTTTTGTCTCCAATTTTATTCATCGATAATATCACAAATAACCTGCATCGTTTAACTGTCATCACTTAATATATAACACTTAACTAAGAATAAAAACGGCGAAGGAAATGTTTGGTTTTTACCAATTCTCCAGTTAGCACAATAAGTCTTGGCAGCTACTATTAGTATTAACAGGATTAAAGGTGGCTTGTTATCGTCACTTGTTGAAACAGATGTTGACACCTCTTTTTTACTAGTTTATACAAAATATTGTTATATTGGAAGATAGACTATTTAAGAATTTGTTGAATTTTGCAGAAATCCATATCAGCCCTCCCTAATCAATATTTCAGGTTTATCAAACCCCCGCCACAACAAGAAATCGCTTACATTAATTTTTTTCGAAAAAGTTATTGTTTTCAGTCAATTCAAATGCTATGATACTTTTTAAATCGATTAAGAGTTATCAAAAAATTCGAATAAAAGAGGAGGTTTATTATTTTTTTAGTCAAAACCTAACTAATATTCGTTAGGTAACCATTCATTTTAATCATGGAGGTCTTATGTCTACTACTAAAGAACAAATTAAAGTCGCTGCAACATCCCTATTTGCTGAGGAAGGATTTCGTGGGATGACCATAAAACAAATTGCTAAGGAAGTTGGCATTAAGCCACCTTCTGTCTATGCGTTTTTCGAGGGTAAAGAAGATCTTTTTTTAACAATCTATCACGACTTATTGGATGGCCATCGCACCACTGTTAAATCGCAATTAAATCAAGATATTTCATCAAAACAACAACTATTCAACATTCTCAAATCTGTCATCGAATTTCAGAACCAAGAACGTTTGAAGTCTAAATTTCTTATTCAATTAATGATCTCTCCTCCTGCGTTTTTAGAAGAAGACATTAAAGCTCGTTTTAAACAAATGGAAGATGATGAATACGAAGTGCTCCAAGAAATTTTCCAACGTGCCATTGATTCACAAGAAATTGATGAACATGACTCTACTGAACTAGCAATTGTTTTCCAAGGTATGATGGATGGTTTGTTTTGGCAAATGCAGCGTTATGACGTCGAGATCATGACGCAAAGAATGGATTTACTGTTTCAACAGTTTTGGAAGAGTTTAAATTTGAATAGATAAAAGGAGGTCTGACAATGTCAGATATAGCTGAGAAGAACTTAGTTAAAGATTATGAACGGGAGCCCGTACCAGAACACAAACGAAAAGGTTGGTTTAAATTATCGATCGTCTGGCTTGGTGGTATTGTCGCATTATCTGCAATAGTACTTGGTGGCACACTTGCGGGCGGCTTATCCATGTCACAAGCCATTATTGCCACATTAATCGGCACTTTTCTATTAGCTTGTTTAAGTGCACTTTGTAGTGTTGTGGGTGCGAAAACGAACCTTTCAACAGCTATGGTGTCCACCTTCGCCTTAGGTCAATACGGAGCATATGCTGTTTCTGTTGTCATCGCACTATCATTATTTGGTTGGTTTGGTGTTCAATTAGACCTGTTTGGAACAAGCTTAGCTCATGTTATTGACAACACGTTTGGTGTTTCCATTCCGCCTAAAGTACTTGTAATCGTTGGCGGTATATTAATGACAACAACTGCAGTCATCGGTTATAAAGCCATTGAAAAATTAAGCTTAATAGCTGTTCCGCTACTTGCGATTCTGATTATCGCGTCTTTAATCCGCGTTGGAATGAGTTCAGACGCCAACCAAATATCTGATAATGTGTTTGGCGATCCATTATCAACAGGTGTGGCTGTCTCCTTGATTATTGGTTCATTAGCAGTTGGTGCGATTATTGGTCCGGATATTTCACGTTATGCTAGATCAACTAAAGATGCTGTGATTTCTTCCTTCGTTGGTTACTTTGCTGGCTTTAGTTTAGTCCTAATCGCATCAGCGATTTTAGCAAAATTTACGACTGAAACAGATATTGTTGCCATTATGCTTAGTCTAGGTTGGGGAACTGCTGCCTTACTCGTCTTAATTCTAGCGCAGTGGACAACAAATGATAACAATCTATACTCATCAGCTCTTGGCTTTTCAGCGATCTTCAAGAATACACCTAAGTTCGTGCTAACTATTTTTGCAGGTGTGATCGGGACTTCACTCGCTGTTGGTGGTATTTATGACAATTTCATTCCATTCTTAAATTTCCTAAGTGCCCTAATTCCACCTATTGGCGGTGTCTATGTAGCTGATTATTTATTGAACAAAGAAAAATATACTTTTGAAAACTTTGATTATATGCCAAAAGTGAATCTACCGAATGTAAGCGTCTGGGCTGTAGCTGCATTCTTTGCATTTTTAACAACCCCTCAGCCGAACGGTTTTGGCTTATTTACCTTAACAGGAGCATCTGGCTTCGACGCCTTTTTAGTCGCGTTTATACTTCAGTTAGCAGTTACAAAGTTCACATCAATTAAAACAACAAGAGTTGCAACAAACTAAAGGAGGTTAATCATGCGTTATTTAGGTAAGCAAGAAATAGAAGATATAGCTATTGGCGCTGCATTATTAGGAACAGGCGGTGGTGGCGATCCGTATATTGGAAAGTTAATGGCTCTTCAAGCGATTGAAGAGCATGGCCCAATTAAATTATTAGATCCTGAAGAGGTTCCCGATGAAGCTGTCATCGTCCCTTCAGCTATGATGGGGGCACCTACAGTCATGGTTGAAAAAATCCCTAGCGGTGAAGAAGCAATTACTGCTTTCGAATCTTTAAAATCGAATCTATCCACTGAAATTTATGCAACGATGCCCATAGAGGCAGGAGGTGTTAATTCCCTCCTCCCCTTTGCATTAGCTGCCCGCCAAGGCTTACCAGTTATCGACAGTGATGGTATGGGCCGAGCTTTTCCGGAATTACAAATGGTGACGTTCTATTTAGACGGTTTAAGCGCAACGCCAATGGTTTTATCTGATGAGAAAGGCAATGGCATGGTCTTAAACACAATTAATAGTGTTTGGGCGGAGCGACTCGCGCGTGGGGCCACGATTGAAATGGGCGGATCAGTCATGCTAGCGATCTATCCAATGACAGGTGAACAAATGAAATCATCATCTATTCGCAACTCACTATCATTAGAAGAAAACATCGGTCGCAGCATTCGTGAAGCCAAAGAGAAAAACTATAATCCAGTCGATTCTGTTTTAGAACTTACGAATGGTTATGAGCTATTCCAAGGCAAAGTAAAAGATATTAATCGTAAAACAGAATCTGGCTTTGCTCGAGGTACTGCAACCATAGAGGGAATTCATCATGATAAAGGTAAAGAGCTTGAATTAAATTTCCAAAACGAACATTTAATGGCGACTGCTGATGGTGAATTGCTTTGTGTGACACCAGACCTCATTGCTGTCCTAGATGCCGAAACAGGCATGCCCATAACGACTGAAGGACTACGATATGGAGCTCGTTGCATTGTCATCGGGATGCCGTGCGATGAAAAATGGCGAACTGAACAAGGAATTGCAACCGCTGGACCAGGTTATTTTGGATACGATGTGAATTATACACCCGTTGAACAACTTAACGAACAGGAGGGAAACCATGATGCATAATTACCGTATTGGTATAGATGTTGGTGGTACTCACACAGACGCTGTCATACTAGACCAAGAATTCAACGTGATATCTGAAACCAAACAACAAACGACCACTGATGTAAGCACCGGGATTTATCATGCCGTCAAAGAAGTGCTCGATTCATCTAACGTTCCAAAAGATCAGATTAACTATGCCATGCTTGGAACAACCCACTGTACGAATGCCATTGTAGAGCGTAAACGGCTCAATAATGTTGGCGTTATTCGTATTGGTGCTCCTGCGACATTAGGCATTAAACCATTAGTCGGAGTGCCAGATGATCTAAGAAATATACTAGGACAGCACGTGCATATCGTCCGAGGTGGACACGAATTTGATGGTCGAACCATTGCTGAATTAGATACTGAGAAAATATACGAAATCGCTCATGACCTCAAAGGAAAGGTCGATTCAGTTGCCATCACCTCTGTTTTCTCACCTGTTTCAACTGAACATGAATATGAAGCATATAACATTTTACAGGAAGTATTAGGTGATGATGTGTCCCTATCAGTTTCAAGCGAAATCGGAAGTGTTGGCTTACTCGAACGTGAGAATGCCACCATTCTTAACGCTGCAGTAGTCAATGTCGCAAGAAGTACAGCAGATGGTTTCATTAATGCACTCAAAAAAGAAGGTGTCGATGCCAAAGTCTTCTTTGGTCAAAATGATGGTACCTTAATGTCCGTAGAATACACTGTAAAATACCCAATTCTAACCATTGCCTGCGGACCGACCAACAGCATTCGTGGTGCATCGTATTTAACCAATCAATCAGACGCGCTAGTAATCGATGTTGGTGGCACAACAACAGATATCGGCGTTCTAACGGGCTCTTTCCCACGTCAATCATCTCTCGCCGTTGAAATCGGCGGTGTTAGAACGAACTTCAGAATGCCTGATATCACATCAGTTGGAATCGGCGGTGGAACGATCGTCCGCGAAAATAGCGACGGTACTATAAAGCTTGGGCCTGATAGTGTTGGCTACCAACTTCAAGAAAAGGCCCTAGTATTTGGTGGTGATACCGTCACAACAACTGATATCGTTGTAGCAAAAGGGCTTGCACAAGTAGGGGAACCTTCACATCTATCTAATTTAAGTGAAGATTTTGTTGATCAAGCTTATCGAACACTCGTTGAAAATGTCGAGGTAGCCATCGAGAAAATGAAAACAAGCGCCGAACCCATTCCGGTAATATTAGTTGGCGGTGGAAGTATTTTATTACCAGATGAGTTAGAAGGCGCTTCTGTTGTTCATCGTCCAAATAATTTCGGCGTAGCCAACGCAATCGGTTCAGCCATTGCACAAGTAAGTGGTCAAATTGAACGCGTATTCGCCTTAGACGAATTAGGCCGGGAAGCAACCATAGAACATGCTAAACAACTTGCGATGAACGAAGCGATTAATGCTGGTGCATCTGAAAATGATTTAGAAATCGTCGACTTTGAAGACGTCCCTCTCGCCTATTTACCTGGTAATGCAACCAAGATTAAGGCGAAAGCAGCTGGGACTTTGGCGGAGTAAAAGATGGAAATGTCTATTCAATAATTTTAATTCAATAAGGCGCCATTCCTAATGGAGGAATGGCGCCTTATTTTAGGTTGATTTCTAATCTTATCTAAATGAAATCGCGATGCTCTCGCAACTCTACCTTCAACATGACTTATCAATCGAAACAGAACAGCGAATGCTCAAAACAGAGTTGCTACAAGTTGAATTATTGCAGATAGTCGCCGATATTTTCATCGTTTCAGCGCCTCAGAAATTTTATCAACGCCTCAATAAATATATCAGCGCCATATGAAATTTATCGACGCCTCAGCATATATAACGGCGCTCGCTAATATATATCGGCGACCTTGTGTATTTTATCGGCGACTGAGTCCGAAGCGCAATATATACTAATTCAAACTATATATAGTGGTGATATTTCCGATACCATTTGAATCTAATTAAGCTTTAACAATTATCTTCGATGGTTTCCATCTATAGCAAGTCTTCTTTCGAGTTATTGATATATTTTATATACTTAGAAGAGTGTCCCTTATGGGTAAAATGTCATGATTCAAATGTTTTATCGACAATATTCGTATAAAATGAACATTTGATAAGTTTCAATGAAGGATAAATACTGGTATGATCAGGTTCATCAAACTATCTTTCTCGCCAAACTAACCCCAAATGAAACAATTGCAATTCTATGTCGATTTAATTTATAATCATAGAGATAACAATTTTACCTCATTATGCTTTAGTTGTTAAAGATTAGCATCTTTTCTGTTTATCAAAAATAACGTAGCTTTATAACCACTTAAATATCCGCTATTTCTTAACCAATTCAATCTTTATCAATAATACTATTAAACTTACGGAGGTCCATATATGGAAGAAACAATATCATTACAAGAAATATGGCAGACTTTAAAAAAGCGGCTGAAATTGATCATTCTAATTACAGTACTAGCTATTTTAGCCAGCATCATTGCAACTATGTTCTTTATGACGCCACAATATGAAGCAGATTCCCAGTTTATCGTTGCTCAATCTGAAAATAATCAAAATCAACAAATTACCCAAGGTGACATTCAAACTAATGTAGAGTTAATAAATACATATAATGTAATCATTCAAAGCCCCGCTGTTTTAACTGATGTCATAGACGAGCTTGGATTAGACTTATCAGCAGGAGCATTATCAAATCGTATTAGTGTAAATAATGCTAACAGTTCACAAGTAGTAAACGTTGCAGTGACAGGATCTGATCATGAGGAAGCTGTTAATATAGCAAATACTACAGTTTCAGTTTTCATGGATAAAGTTCCTGAATATATGAACGTCGATAATGTTAGTGTCTTGTCAGAAGCTGTACACGAAACAAATCCTTCTCCAATCAGTCCTAACTTAACTCTTAATCTAGCAATAGCAATGGTTTTAGGTGTCATGATTGGAGTTGGAGTTGCATTTATACTTGAGTACTTAGATACGACTATTAAAACCGAAGATGATATCGAAAATACTTTAGGGTTACCAACAATGGGGTTAATCTCAACATTTGAATTCGACGAAGGAAATGAACCAAGCAATCAAAATCGTTCAAGAAAGGGTGGTCCATTTGGCGCGTAAATCAACCGTGAAACGAGCCCAGCAACATCGAAGCCTTATTACTCACGAACAACCAAAGTCACCAATATCGGAGCAATTTAGAACACTTAGAACGAATTTACAGTTTTCGGCAGTTGACCAGGATTTAAAATCGATCGTCGTCACATCTTCTCACCCAGCTGAAGGAAAGAGCTTAACTGCTTCAAACTTAGCTGTTACTTTTGCCCAGCAGGGGAAGAAAGTATTACTTGTTGATTCTGATATGCGTAAACCAACAGCTCATTACACGTTTCGTATGAGTAATACAATGGGGCTAAGCAATGTACTTGTTGGTGACTTTTCATTAGAAAATGTGGTTCAAAAAACGAAAGTAGAAAATTTAGAAATATTAACTTGTGGTCCTGTACCACCTAATCCAGCTGAGTTAATTGGATCAAAGTCCTTTTCACAACTAGCTGAGCACGCTAATAAGTTGTATGATTTAGTGATTTTCGACACACCACCTGTATTAGCTGTAACCGATTCACAAGTCTTATCTCAATATGTAGATGGTGTTTTATTAGTCGTTCGAAGTAAAGTAACTGACAAAAACACTTCAGCTCGTGCTAAAAACTTATTAGAACAAACACACGCTAATATATTGGGTGTTGTGTTAAATGATCGTGAAACCAAAAGCAGTAATTTATATTACTACTATTAATATTAGGTCTAAAGTCTTGTTCATGGTATGAGCAAGACTTTTTATTTATATCCTGTTGCTAAATTTGTCGAAGAGTTATAAACTGAGTAAAAAGTGCTTATTATAGTAGAAAGGAGTGAGTGGATGATTGATATTCATAGCCATATTCTACCTGGTGTCGATGATGGCGCCCAAAATATAAATGATAGTATAGAAATGGCCAAAATGGCAGTTTCTCAAGGAATCACTACTATTTATGCAACACCCCATCACTTAAATGGACGTTATGAAACACTTCCGCAAACGATTAATGAGCAAGTACATATATTGAATCAAGAGCTTCATAAACATCAAATCGATTTGACTATTAAATCAGGACAAGAAATCAGAATTAATGGTGAGGTTAATGAATACTTAACTAAAAAATCAGCTATTGCATTGGGTGATAACACAAACTATGTTTTAATTGAGTTCCCTACAAGCCATGTCCCTAAATATTCAAAATACACATTTTATGATTTACAACGAGATGGTTATCTACCAATTGTTGTTCACCCCGAACGAAATGCAGCTATATTCAAACACCCAAGCATTCTATATCGAATGATTAAACGAGGAGCCTTTAGTCAACTCACGGCTGGAAGCGTGGCTGGACATTTTGGCAAGAAGATTCAAAGTCTCTGTTTCAGGTTAATTGAAGCTAATTTAGTCCATTTCATCGCATCTGATGCACATAATATTGATTCACGCGGCTTCTTCATGAAGGAAGCTTTCGAAGTCATTGAAAAACGTTATGGATACGGTTTAGTGGAACAATTCCAAGAGAACGCTAGAGCTGTTTCATCCAATGAAATGGTGATTGCAGATCCTCCAATTGAAGTGAAGAAGAAAAAGTTATTAGGTGTATTTTAATAAAGCTTATAATATAATAAAGAGCCTAATAGCACTACCGAATCATATTAATTATTTAGTCATCAACAAAATAAGCACTTAACCACTTTAATTTAAAAGTGGTTAAGTGCTTTATTTATCCTTCTCCTATTATCTCTGATAAGCTTCCTCAGCTAGCATCAAACCAATAGAATCATTTTGATTCCAGATTCGGTTATAGTTACTTAATGGCACTGGTCGATCACCTACATATGGTGACACTTCAGGAGTGTAGCCAGGATATCCAAGTGAGTCTAGTACCCAGTCTTTATATCCTCCACCATTCAAATTATATGGTACATATAATGAATAGCCAGTCTTACCACTAATCATTTCTGCAATGCGACGCGTATCATCGTATAACTGTCCACTTGTGTTATAGTCCCAGTATAATATCTCACCTGCTGAGTGATAAGCGACAGCAGTTTTGAAATCGTGACTAAGCGTAAAGTCAGCTAATGCTCTTGTCTCTGGTTCAGATAATGGTTCAGTTCCTTTATAACGCTCTGGACCCGGGAATGGCTCCGTATTACTGAGTGTGCCCCAATCAGCAGGGTATTGTCTGTTCAAGTCTACCCCATTAGCATTCGCCTTCCAAGCTGAGAAATCTCTACTACCATCATTTAATGCAACGACATAATCTGAATTATCGACAGCACTAGCTCCTTTTTGAACCAATGAAACACCATCTGGATTGACCATTGGCACATAATAAATAGAAGCTTTATTTAATACTTCTCTAACATCATAGCCATCAATTGTTTCACCTTTAACAAAGGCTTGGCTATAAGTATCAATTTGATCCATCACTAAATTAGTTGTAATCCATTCACGTGCGTGGTGAGCAGCATTAATGGTGACTTTTGCATCGCCATTACCTACCCTTATTGCATAAAGGTTTCGCCCATCAACTGATTGACCAATCACTTCATAATCCACTAAGCCAGGATATTGGTCAGCCAATTGATAAATATCACTTTCCATTTGGTTATACGTATATTCAGTATGGGGGTTTACAATTGGATCTACACTTAAACCATCTAAGCTAACATCATTTTTATGAATATACCCTGTGTGACGCTCTCCATCAACAAAAAAGACCGCTTCATACCAGTTTTCCGTAAAGGATTTAAACATTAATTGTGATCCAAAGTTATATCCTTTTAACTCATTGGAATGACGACTAGCCTCTGAATATACATGAACACGGTCACGAATAGCTACACCTTCCAAGGTTTCTTGCTCAGCATTCGAATCAATCACTTCATTTTTCGGAATATAACCTGTGCGACGCTCTCCATCAACGAAAACTACAGCTTCATACCAATCTTCTAAATAAGTTTTATAGTATAATAGTTTCCCTTCTGAATAGTCTTTTAGTTCTTTAGAATGTTTACTAGGTGAAGCATATACATGTGCCTCAATATCATATGCATACCCTGTCAAACTAGTTTGGTTTTGTACAGGTTGTTCGACATCACTCTGATGAATATAGCCAGTTTGACGTTCTCCACCTACGTATACAATCGCTTCATACCAACCATCAATAAAAGTTTCATAATACAATTGATGTCCTTGGTCATAAGACTTTAACTTCTTGCTGTCTCGATTAGGTGTATCATAAACGTGAGTATGATGTTTCATTCCAATTCCCGTTAAGCTTTGGGGATCATTAGTAGGTTCTTCAACATCGTTGTTATTAATATACCCTGTATGTTTTTCGCCATTTAAATAAACAATCGCTTTATACCAACCGTCGATAAATGTTTGATAGTACAAAATAGATCCTGCTTTATAGTCCTTCAAAACAGATGCATTGTCATTTGGTTTATCATAAATATTAGTCTGACTTTCTAATGCAACACCTGATAGATCTTCAGGATTCTCAACTGGTTGTTCTACATCATTACTATTGATATAACCCGTTCTTTTTTCTCCATTTACATAAACTATCGCTTTGTACCAACCATCGATAAATGTCTTGTAATACAAAGTTGAACCAGCAGCATAGTCTTTCAACACATCTGAACTACTATTAGCACTTTCGTATACATTGGTGCGTTCTTTCGTAGCAATCCCTGATAACTCTTCAGGGTTTTCTACAGGCTGTTGTACATCACTTTTGGCAATATAACCCGTTAGGCGCTCACCACCTACATAGACAATTGCTTGATACCAATCGTCTAAAAATGTCTCATAATAAAGTACCGACCCTTTAGCATAATCCTTTAAGACGTCTGAATTATCATTTGCACTCGCATAAACTTTTGTACGATCCTTTGTCGCAACTCCAGATAAACTCTCTGGATTCTCCACAGGTTCTTGTACATCACTTTTAGCTATATAACCTGTCTCACGTTCTCCATCAACAAAAACAATTGCTTGATACCAATCATCTAAAAAAGTTTCATAATAAAGAACCGAACCTGCATCATAATCTTTCAAAATAGATGAACCTCTTTTCGGATCTGTGTATACATTAGTCGGGTTTAAAGTCGCTACGCCTGATAAATTAACAGATTCATCAACAGGATATTCAATATGATCCTTGTGAATATACCCCGTTTTACGTTCTCCGTTTACATAGACGATCGCTTCATACCAATTGGATAAGTAAGTTTTATAGTAAAGATAATGTCCTTTTTCATAGGACTTAATCGCCTTACTATCTAAACTTGGCTTTGCAAAGATAGGTGTTGGTTCCTTCGAAGCATATCCCGTTAAAGATTCTTGGTCTTGAATAGGTTCCTCTATTTGAGATTTCGAAATATAACCCGTTTTTTGTTCACCATCAATAATGACAACTGCTTCATACCAAGACTCGGAAAATGTTTTATAGTATAATAGATTCCCTTTAGCATAACTCTTCCACACATCAGCATTTGTCGTTGGACTTTGATAAACTTGAGTTGCTTCTGTTGCATAACCAGACGAATTACTTTGATCTTCTTCAATTCGTTCTACTTGATCTTTATGTATAAATCCTTGCTCATTCTCACCATCTACCTTAACGGTTGCATTAAACCATTGATCATCATTTTTATCGGTTAAAGTTAAGATAGTTCCATCTTGATATGTTTTTAATACTGACGATTCTGTATTTTTTTCTTGATAAACCGTTGTATCATTCTCTATTGCTATCCCTTCAAATTCGTGCTCATCTGCATTGATTACATTCTCAACCATAACAGACGACATTACTAATAATAGTAATATAATAGAAACTGTCCTAATCGTTACTCCCCTTGTGAAATTCAACGTTAAATCATCCCCCATTTAATGTAGCTTTAACAATATTATAACAAAAATAGAACACCAGTATATAAGAACCCAGGAATTTCATCTTTACTTTGACGTTTATTATAAAACACCCGGCTCACATGAGAGCCAGGTGTTTAAGGGGAGGAACTATTACTCATTATTTTGAAACTCGTCAAAGCTGTCTATTAAATTAATCCAACCATTAATATATTTTTCTTCACTAAATCTACTGTGAACTTCTTTTGCATTTTCAGAAAACAATTCACGTTTGCTACTATCTGTCATCAGTTCAATGATTCCTTGAGCTAGAGCATCCTTATCTCCTTGTTCAACAACCATCCCATCTACTTCGTCTCTAATAATATCATCTGGACCATACTTAGTATTATAAGAGACTACCGGTGTGCCAACAGACAAGCTTTCTAGTACAACTAAGCCAAATCCTTCAAAATCCGAAGTCAGAATTGAACAGGCAGCCTTTTGATATTCCTTCAATGGTTTATTTGTATATCCGCACAATGATACGTTTTCATCTAAACCTAATTCGTTAATCAATGACTTCAATTCGCCTTCTAGTTCACCTTTTCCATATATCATAAACTTGGCATCAGGAATTTCATCTACAACTTTTCGAAAAGCTCTTAAGGCTTCGTCCATTCTTTTTACTGGATGTAGTCGTGCTATAGCAACTACGCTATGAGGATCATACTCCACTTTTTCATCTAAATAATTCATATTGGAATGATTAACTGGATGCGGTATGACATGAAAATTATTATTCTCTCCATAAATTTGCTCGGCATCATTTTTTTGCTTTTCAGTTAAGAAAACAACTTGATCTTGTTTATTGAGATTTTCAAATAAATCATGATAAACCTTTTTTACTTTATTTATATTTGTATATGGTTTCCGTAAATGACTATTATGGATAACAAATATCCGTTTACAATTATCAATCTTTAAAGCTTTCTGGAAATGTTTTTTATTATCTAGTATAAGAATTGGGTTGTTAATTTGTTTGGTCTTCTTTTTTAACCAATTCTTCTTTAGTCCACCAGGTGTTTTAAATTCTTTAGGTTTACCATTCATCAAGACAGTACGTTGTCCTTCTTGAGTAACTGGATTTACCCATATAGTAAGATAAGCTTTACCATTGTCATCAAAATATCGATCTAAACGCGGTTTATTAGAATGAAGATCTACATGTCTTTTCCTAACCAATTGCCCATAAGAATTATATTCTTCTCGTGAGACTCGATGTCTGGATTCATTCATATTATCGATAAAATTAAGTATGTTTTGATCATCATATCGCTCGTATTTAACATAAATACCATTTCTATAATACCTATAAGTGGGTTTGCTCTTTTCTTTATCTTTTATCCTTAATAACCCTTTATCGTGCTTATTACTTATTTTATTAAATAATTTAAATTTCTTTTTAGGTTTTAAATCCTCAAACATGTTTAAAACTTTAACTCTAGGGTCTAGTTCATTATTATTATACAGTTCATTAATAATTTGGTGATAACGTTGCTGATACGTGAAGGTCAAGATATAGACTTGATCATAATGATCGGCCAATTTATTCGCCCTTAATAACACAGCTTTAGTCATACCACCTCTATTAACATCTAATGAGTTAGTCACTAATACTGGCGTCCCTTGCATACTAACCCTGCTTTCTATAATAAAATTGAATGATTGAACATCTTAACAATCATTCTATTCAACCTTTTATTTTTTGATTTATCCACATTAAATAATCTACCCTTAATCTAAAAGGCATAAACTGCATCCCACTTAAAATAATATTACTTCTCTATGTTAATTAGAAGATTCACTTGGATAGATTCAATACATAAAGCTTAATAATCATATGTGACTACGTTAATGTCAACTAAGGGTTCATTAAGAATATATTATGATGTGTACCATTACAAGACACAGAGCCAAATATAAGGATTAGGCTTCATACCGACGTACACTTAACCGTTTCGATATGACTATATATGTCTGTAAAAGGATATGATTATTTTCCCTGATATTTAAGAGTTAATTATCAGCATTTATCAATTAACTTTTAGCTTAATTACTATCTGATCTTCACTATATTTAAGACAATGCACGAGAATTATCATAATCATACCGTGCTATCAATCCAATCGATTAAATGTTAAAATTTTTTCAAAAAGTATTAACATTAATAACTTAAAAAATACGGGTGATCACATGGCATTAAATTATATAAATTCTATCCCTTTACATTATCAACTATTCAAGGAAATTGAAGAGAAAATCTATAATGGGAAATATAACGAGAAAATCCCTAGTGAACGTGAATTAATGGATGAATATTATGTTAGTCGAAGCACGGTTAGACAAGCCATTTCGCAGTTAGTAAAAGCGGGCGTCCTTGAACGCAGAAGAGGAATGGGAACCTTTGTTAAAATTAAGCCTATTAACGACTGGTTAGGTAATTTGCGAAGCACAAATGAAACAATTGAAATGATGGGCATGGTTCCTGGAGCTAAACTAATTGAATCTAGAATTGTAAAACTAGATTCAGAATTAAGACGAAAAACAGGTTTAGAAGAAGCTTATTATTTCAAACGGTTACGCTATGCTAATCATTTACCACTAGGGATTGAATCTCATTATTATCCTGTAGAGTTAGGTAAGAAATTAGTTAAATTTGATTTAAATAAAGAATCATTTTATCACTTAATGGAAGAACAATTAGGTGTGAAATCATTTGATGCTGATCAGAGCATTACTGCCAGCATTATCAATCCCGAAGATGCTCAGCTTATGAACCTTTCCAATAAATTATGTGTTCTCCATACACAAAGGAAAATCATTGATGTTAACGAACAATTTGTTGAGTATGAAGACGCTATCTATCGGTCAGACATGTATGCTTTTAACATAAATCTGTCTAGAGGGTTTAACATTGATTAAAAAAAGGTCGTCTCAAGTACTTGTGAACTATACCCCAGTTAGTGGACTTAATAAAAAAAGTCCCTAGCTGGGGTTTGTTATGTTATGGACATCCCCCCCTGTTATAATGGAATGAATC
>NZ_JAUSTQ010000011.1 GCF_030812915.1 Alkalibacillus salilacus | reverse complement strand
TCACACCTGTTCCCATGCCGAACACAGCAGTTAAGCTCTCTAGCGCCGATGGTAGTTGGGGTTCTTCCCCTGCGAGAGTAGGACGCCGCCGGGCACATCATTAAAGCTAAGAGATATATTGTCTTCTTAGCTTTTTTTGTTTATGATGGAATAATAATTAAACAGTATTCATACATAAAAGGGAACTGGTTTGTTAAGAGGAGTGAAATTGAAATGGACTTGATCCAATATATAAATGAACAATTCATTAATGAAAATTTTGATACCATGTTATATCGTGTATTACTTGCGACAGTACTATGTGGATTGATTGGTTTTGAACGTGAATTAAAAAACCATCAAGCAGGTTTCCGCACTCATATATTAGTTGGTGTAGGTGCCTGTGTAATGATGTTACTATCAGTTTATGGTTTTGACCCTTATATTAATGATCATGATACAGTCCGTTTTGACCCAGCTCGTATCCCTTCTTATGTAATTAGCGGGATCGGCTTTTTGGGAGCAGGAACGATTCTTGTTCATGGTATGACGATCAGAGGTTTAACAACGGCTGCGTCTATCTGGACTGTTGCTGGATTAGGGTTAGTTATTGGTGCAGGTATGTATGCCTTAGGAATTCTTGCAACATTAGTTGTATTACTAAGTTTAATTTTTCTTAACTCATTTGAGAAATTATTTACGCGTCATAAGGATAAAAATCAACTGCATTTATTAATTAATCAAGAGGCTCATATTGGAGAGATTCTAGATTTATTAGAAGAATTTCGGCTACAAATTAAGCGAATGGAAATTAAGAGTGATGAAATGGATCGTCGGAATGTCCATATTGAGCTTGAGAAACGTCAAGAATTTAACCGACATGAATTATTAAATCAGTTAAGTAAATTGAATGATGTCACTTATATTTATAATAATGATGATATGGATATAACCAATAAATAATAGTATTAGATAACGTGTGAACACTATTTGTGCCAGTGTTCACACGTTTTTTTATGCAAAAATAACTATTACAAAAGCAAACAATCAAATCATTTGCAACATAGAAAAATATCAGTATAATGAAAGTATAGTCAAAGATAGTCAAAGTCAAACTTTGATCAATTATAAATGATTGAGAAGTAAGGAGGGAGCAACGGTGAGGAATATATCCGATGTAATTGAAGCGTACTTAAAGCAAGTCATTCAGTCGAGTCAGAGTGATGTCGTTGAATTAAAGCGCAGTGAAATTGCTGACCGTTTTGAATGTGTCCCTTCTCAAATAAATTATGTGATTAATACGCGATTTACGCTTGAAAAAGGTTATTTAGTGGAAAGTAAGCGTGGTGGTGGCGGCTATATCCGTATCATTCGCTTACAGCCGAAATCGAATGAAGCTCTGCTAAAAGAGATGGATTTGGCATCGAATCAACCTTTAACTCAACAAGCTTCATTTGATTTGGTTGAACGTCTTAAAGAAGAAAATTTGATAACAGAGCGTGAAAAACGATTAATGGAGAAAGTTATGCATCGAGATATTCTGGATATACCATTACCGGATCGTGATATTATTCGCGCTAAGATTTTTAAAGAACTATTAACGACCATCAAAATGCACGGTTGATTGGAGGGGTTAAAATGTTATGTCAAAATTGCCAAGAGCGAGAAGCTTCTGTTCATTACACACAAGTCGTTAATGGACAAAAGAAAGAAATGCATTTATGTGAGCAATGTGCTCAAGGTGAGGGTTATATGGATTTTGCAAATGAAAACTTATCCCTTCACCACTTTCTAACGAATATGTTCCCGTTTGATCAAACAAAGGATCAATCCCAACAACAGATGACCTCTGCACAAACGATCAAATGTGAAGGATGTGGCTTAACGTATCATGAGTTTAGACATCAAGGGAAATTCGGCTGTAGCCAATGTTATGAAGCCTTTTCAGATTATCTAGATCCGATATTTAAACGTGTTCATAGTGGGAATACGGAACATGTTGGGAAAATCCCGAAGAGACTAGGCGGTAATTTGCATAAGCACAGGGAAATTAATCAACTCCAAGAACAGATGCAGCAAAAAATTAATGAAGAAGATTTCGAGGAAGCTGCGAATATTCGAGATCGAATCCGTCATTTAAAAGAAGAACTGCATGATGATCATGGGGGTGAAGCGTAATGTCTTTACAAGATTTTATTAATGATGCCATCAGCCCATGGATGAATGATGAAGGTCAGGATTCGGATATTGTCTTAAGCACACGAATCCGTTTGGCACGGAATTTAGAACAAGTTCCTTTCCCGACTAGTGGAGACCAATCATCACAAGAAAAGGTACTCCAGCATATTGAGCAGGAGTTTAATAATCAATCTTATGAGGATTTTAAAAAGTTTCAGTTAGTGAAGATGGCTGATACAGAGCCGGTTGAAAAACGGGTTTTAGTTGAAAAACATTTGATGAGTCCTAATTTAGCTGAAAATAGTCAAACAGGCGCGGTGCTAATTTCGGAAAATGAGCAGGCATCAGTGATGATTAATGAAGAGGATCATTTAAGAATTCAACTCTATTACCCAGGCTTAGGTTTATCTGAGGCCCTACAACAAGCCCAGAAGTTAGATGATTGGTTTGAAGAACGAACGCGGTATGCGTTTAATGAAGAAAAAGGGTATTTAACAAGTTGTCCAACTAATGTCGGAACGGGCTTGCGAGCATCGGTTATGATGCATTTACCAGCGTTAACGATGACGAATCAAATGACCCGAATGGCTCCTGAGATTAACAAATTAGGGTTAGTGGTTCGTGGAATTTATGGCGAAGGCAGTGAAGCGTTGGGTGCGTTGTATCAAATATCTAATCAAATGACGCTTGGTAAGTCAGAAGAGGATATTATTCAAGATTTACAAAGTGTTGTAAGCCAAGTCATTGAAAGTGAACGTCAATCCCGTGAATGGGTGATGCAACAATCGGGTATACAGTTAGAGGACCGGATATTTAGGTCTTACGGTGTGTTGGCTCATAGCCGTATCATTGAATCGAAGGAAGCGGCAAAATGTTTATCAGATGTCCGATTAGGCATTGATTTAGGCTTAATCAAAAACATTTCGAAAACCATTTTGAATGAGTTAATGGTGCTAACGCAGCCGGGCTTTTTACAACACTACGCGAAAAAATCTCTACAACCAGGTGAACGTGATTGGTTTAGAGCGAACTTAATTCGTGAACGATTACAATTAGAGCAATATTAATTGAAGGAGGCAAACAGATATGATGTTTGGACGATTTACAGAGAGAGCACAAAAAGTGTTAGCTTTATCTCAAGAAGAAGCTGTTCGATTAGGTCATAATAATATCGGAACAGAACATATATTACTCGGCTTAGTGAAAGAGGGCGAAGGTATTGCAGCTAAGGCACTGTCGTCATTAAACGTGACAGCCGAACAAATCCAACAGGAAGTTGAACAATTAATCGGTGTCGGTCAAAGTGAACAACAAACGATTCATTACACACCACGTGCGAAGAAAGTCATTGAATTATCAATGGATGAAGCGCGTAAATTAAATCATTCGTATGTTGGAACAGAGCATATCTTACTAGGCTTAATTCGTGAAGGCGAAGGTGTGGCTGCACGCGTCTTTAACAACTTAGGTGTTAGTCTAAATAAAGCGCGCCAGCAAGTGTTACAACTGCTAGGCAGTAACGAATCAACAGGTAATAACCGTCAACAAAAACAATCAAGCAATGCAAGCACACCAACACTTGATTCATTAGCCAGAGACTTAACAGCAGTGGCACAAGAAAGCAATATCGACCCTGTTATTGGTCGTGCTGAAGAAATTGAACGTGTCATTCAAGTGTTAAGCCGCCGCCGTAAAAACAACCCGGTTCTAATTGGTGAGCCTGGTGTTGGTAAAACAGCGATTGCTGAAGGCCTTGCACAACAAATCGTTAATAATGAAGTGCCAGAAATTTTACGTGATAAACGCGTCATGACACTCGATATGGGTACTGTTGTTGCAGGAACTAAATACCGCGGTGAATTCGAAGATCGTTTGAAAAAAGTCATGGAAGAAATTCGCCAAGCTAATAATGTGATTCTATTCATTGACGAATTACACACATTAATTGGTGCTGGTGGTGCTGAAGGCGCAATCGACGCTTCAAACATCTTGAAACCAGCTCTAGCGCGTGGCGATCTACAATGTATTGGTGCTACAACATTAGATGAATATCGTAAATATATCGAAAAAGATGCCGCGTTAGAGCGTCGTTTCCAACCGGTTCAAGTTGATGAACCAACACCGGAAGAATCACAACAAATTCTTGAAGGGTTACGTGACCGTTATGAAGCACATCACCGTGTCACGATTTCACCTGAAGCGATTGAAAGTGCTGTTCGCCTATCAGATCGTTATATCACGGATCGTTTCTTACCAGACAAAGCGATTGATTTAATAGATGAAGCAGCATCACGTGTGCGTTTAAGAAGTTACACAGCGCCACCTAATTTAAAAGAACTTGAACAAAAATTAGATGAAGTGAAGAAAGAGAAAGATGCGGCTGTACAAAGTCAAGAATTTGAAAAAGCTGCTTCTCTACGCGATAAAGAACAGAAATTAAAAGATGAACTAGAGAAGACGAAAGACGAATGGAAAGAAAAGCAAGGTAAAGAAGATTCTGAAGTAACGCTTGAAGATATCGCTCAAGTTGTCTCGACATGGACGGGAGTACCTGTTTCTCGCTTAGCGAAGGATGATAAAGAACGCTTACTCAACCTAGAGCAAACACTTCATGATCGTGTCATTGGTCAAAACGAAGCGGTCGATGCAGTTGCCAAAGCAGTTCGTCGTGCTCGTGCAGGCTTGAAAGATCCGAAGCGTCCAATTGGTTCCTTTATCTTCTTAGGACCAACGGGTGTCGGTAAGACAGAATTAGCACGCGCATTAGCGTCTTCTATGTTCGGTGATGAAGATGCAATGATTCGTATGGATATGTCCGAATATATGGAAAAACATGCGACATCTCGTCTAGTTGGTTCTCCTCCTGGTTATGTAGGCTATGAAGAAGGTGGCCAATTAACGGAAAAAGTACGTACGAAACCTTATTCCGTTATTCTATTAGACGAAATTGAAAAGGCGCACCCTGAAGTCTTTAACATCTTACTACAAGTCTTAGAAGATGGTCGTTTGACTGATGCGAAAGGTCGTGTAGTTGACTTCCGTAATACAGTCTTAATTATGACATCAAACGTGGGTGCTCAAGAATTACGTCGTCAGAAATACGTTGGTTTCAGTGTTGACGATAACCATCAAGATCATAAACAAATGAAATCGAAAGTGATGGATGAATTGAAGAAAGCATTCCGTCCAGAATTCTTAAACCGTATCGACGAGACGATCGTTTTCCATTCACTCGAAGAAGAGCATATTCAAGAAATTGTCCAACTCATGGTTAAACAATTACAAAACCGTCTGTCTGAAAGTGAAATTAACTTCACTTTAACGGATGAAGCGATTAAGAAGATCGCTGATGAAGGTATGGACCTAGAATATGGTGCTCGACCTTTACGTCGTTCACTTCAGAAGAATGTGGAAGACTTCTTATCAGAAGAACTTCTTCGTGGTACGATTCAAACAGGGCAAGAAGTAGAAATTGACGTCAATGAAGAAGGTGAATTCTATATTGCCTCCACGAAGGATCTGGAACCTGAAACAAATGAACAATCATAAGATTAACAGCCGGATTCATAGATAATCCGGCTGTTTTTCTACTTTGTTATAATGTAAGCACCTACATAGGAAAGGGAGTAAATTATGGCTAAATCAAAAGTGATCTTTTTCTGTCAGGAATGTGGCTATGAATCACCGAAGTGGATGGGGAAATGTCCAGCTTGTCACCAATGGAATACATTAGTTGAGGAAAAGGTGTCAAAAAACGCTGATCGTCATCAAGTATCAGGTGAATCCTCTAAACAACGAAAGAAACCTCAATCGATTAAAGAAGTATCTTCACAAGAAGAGGAACGTTTATCGACGCAAATGGAAGAGTTAAATCGTGTACTAGGTGGTGGCATTGTACCTGGTTCGCTTGTTCTTATTGGAGGTGACCCTGGTATAGGTAAGTCGACATTATTACTTCAGCTATCATCTCAAGTGGCGAACAATCATATGAATGTGTTGTACATCTCTGGTGAAGAATCGGAAAAGCAAACGAAACTCCGGTCTGACCGACTCGATGCGAATGAGGATCATTTATACATTATGGCTGAAACAAATTTAGAATATGTAATTGATGCGATTGATCAAATGAACCCATCATTTGTTGTCATCGATTCGATTCAGACCATCTTTAATGATGCGGTCACCTCAGCACCAGGTTCTGTTTCACAAGTTCGTGAATGTACGAGCGCCTTAATGAAAGTGGCAAAATCGAAAGGGATCTCGATCTTCATTGTGGGTCACGTAACAAAAGAAGGAGCGATTGCAGGCCCGCGTTTGTTAGAACATATGGTTGATACGGTTTTATATTTTGAAGGTGAGCGCCATCATACATTTCGAATTCTTCGCAGTGTCAAAAACCGTTTCGGAAGCACGCATGAGATGGGCATTTTTGAGATGAAAGAAGAAGGGTTAAAAGAAGTCAGTAATCCATCAGAAATCTTTTTAGAAGAGCGATCTCAAGGGGTAGCAGGTTCAACAGTAGTCGCCTCGTTGGAAGGGACTCGTCCAATGCTAGTGGAAATTCAAGCATTGATCTCCCCGACCCAATTTGGTCATTCACGCAGAATGGCAACAGGACTTGATCATAATCGAGTCCCGTTACTAATGGCGGTCTTAGAAAAACGAGCTGGCTTATTGTTACAAAACCAAGATGCTTACGTAAAAGTCGCTGGTGGGGTGAAATTAGATGAGCCTGCGATTGATTTAGCGGTTGCTATTAGTGTCTCTTCAAGTTTCCGAGACCAGCCGACACGCCCAGATGATGTATTTATTGGTGAAGTCGGGCTGACAGGTGAAGTAAGACGGGTCGCCCGTATTGAACAACGTGTTCATGAAGCGCATAAACTTGGATTTAAGCGCATTATTCTACCGAGTAATAACCTAGGCAGTTTTACACCACCGGAAGGGATCGAATTAGTCGGAGTCAATTCTGTGCAGGAGGCTCTAAAAGCAGGTTTGGAGTAATTGTGTTACAAACGAGAAAAGTTTGTAACACAATTGACATAAAAAGTTTCATGATGATATAATGATATCTTTTTGACTCAATTTTTTTAAGCGTGCTATAATAAGCTATTATAGTTCATTTATTAACTTATGTTCTATTTTGCTTTTGGCAACACTTAAGAATAGGAGGTGCAAGCATGTTAAAGAGGACGATACAATTGTTTATCGTGGTCGCTGGTGGTGCACTAGGTTACTTATATTCACCTGAAGTTGCATCATTAGTAGGCGTTGACGAGTCAAGTTGGTTCATTCCTTTTATTGGTTTAGTGTTAGGTGCAATCATATTATTTATATCTACTTTTTGGCTCGTGGACTATATTGTCAATCTGTTAAAAGTGATCGAAGAGAAGTTGGTCAAAGCACCAGTGGCTGATTTATTATTTGGTAGTTTAGGTTTGATTGTTGGTCTAGTTCTGGCCTTTCTCGTTAATATTTACTTGCAAGGTTTAAGTAATCCGGTCTTATCTGAGATATTACCTATATTCGTCATGGTGATTTTAGGCTATTTAGGCTTCCAAGTCGGGTTTAAACGACGGAATGAATTTATTAACTTATTATCGATGAATCGTAAAGAATCAGAAGCGGATGAGCATCAGGCAAACGTCAACCAAGCTCCCGACGTTCGCCCGAAAATCTTAGATACGAGCGTGATTATTGATGGGCGAATAGCTGATATTTGCGAGACACACTTTTTAGAAGGATCTATTATTATTCCTCATTTTGTGTTAGAAGAATTACAACATATCGCAGACTCATCAGATGTGTTAAAACGGAATCGTGGTCGCCGTGGATTAGATATTTTAAATCGGTTGCAGAAAGAGGTTCCTGTAGATGTTCAGATCTATGAGGGAGACTTTGAAGACATTCAGGAAGTAGATAGTAAACTAGTGAAATTAACGAAGGTCATGAATGGTGTACTTGTGACGAATGATTTTAATTTAAACAAAGTGTCTGAGTTTCAGAATGTGACAGTCTTAAATATTAATGATTTGGCGAATGCCGTGAAGCCTGTTGTACTACCAGGCGAAGAGATGAATGTCTATGTCATTAAGGCGGGTAAAGAAGACCGCCAAGGCGTTGCATACTTGGATGACGGTACGATGATTGTGGTCGAAGAAGGTAAGAATCATATTGGTGATAGTCTTGATGTTATTGTGACCAGTGTTCTACAAACTTCAGCAGGCCGAATGATTTTTGCGAAACCTAAAGCACTAGATCAAGCGCAATAAAATAACCTAGGGCTGACGCAGTATCAAATGAAAATTATGTGATGTGTCAGCCCTTTTCGTTTGGTAAATGTTCACCTATAATAAATGTAACAAGTTCTATATGAGATAGGAGACGCAGCATGGAACAATATCAAGCCATTGTTTTAGCGGCTGGACAAGGTAAACGCATGGAATTAGGGCAAAATAAACAATTACTTCAATTAGGTGATCGCCCATTAATCGCTCATACACTCAATGTGTTTGAAGAAGATCCTTTGTGTCGAGCAATTTATCTTGTTGTGCAAGCTGATGAACACGATGTGATGAAAGAAGTCGTGAACGAATATAGTTTTGGGAAGGTTATGAAGTACATAACAGGAGGTGCTGAACGTCAGGACAGTGTTCGACAGGGCGTTGAAGCGGTTGAAGAAAACGTGATCACTTTTGTCCATGATGGTGCTCGTCCATTTGTTAGACAAGATGAACTTCATGATTTGTTTGAAGCGACTAAACGACAAGGATCAGCTTTCTTAGCGACACCTGTTACAGATACAGTTAAACAACAATCAGAGCAAGGCATCAAAACTTTAGATCGTAGTACGCTTTATCAAGCGCAAACACCACAGGCATTTCAATATGATTGGCTGAAAGAAGCGCATGATCACGCGTACAAATATGGTGTTATGGCAACGGATGATGTGGCGTTATTAGAAGAAATAGGATTAGAGCCAATCGTTGTGGAAGGCAGCGTGGATAATTTTAAATTAACGAATCCTGAAGATATACAAAAAGCAGAAAATATGCTACAAATGAATAGGTTTGAGAATCGTAAGGAGGAGTCATCGATGGTTCGCATTGGCCAAGGCTTTGATGTACATCAATTAGTGGAAGGACGCCCTTGTATCATAGGTGGGGTGGAGATTCCTTATGATTACGGTTTGAAAGGTCATTCTGATGCGGATGTGTTACTACATACGATAGCAGATGCTGCTTTAGGGGCAGTTGGTCAAGGTGATATTGGCCGCCATTTCCCTGACGATGACCCACAATATGAAGGTTATGATTCAAAACAATTACTAAAAGAAGTATGGCAAGACGTAGAAGCGTTAGGCTATACATTAGGTAATGTTGACTGTACGATTATGGCACAGGCACCAAAAATGGCACCATATGTTGATGAAATGAAAAGTGTCATTGCCTCTATTTTAAACGCTCCTGAAGATCAAGTGAATGTAAAAGCGACAACAACAGAAAAGCTAGGATTTACAGGGCGCAAAGAAGGTATTGCTGCTCAAGCAGTCATTTTATTACACGAAACGTCATAAATTTTGTACAATATGACTTAGACATATGAAAGGGGATTAAATCATGACGGAAAAAGTACGCGTTCGTTATGCACCAAGTCCAACTGGTCATTTGCATATCGGAAACGCTCGAACAGCATTATTTAATTACTTATTTGCTCGTAGTACGGGTGGTGAATTCATCATTCGTATTGAAGATACAGACCAGAAACGAAATGTTGAAGGTGGTGACATCGGTCAGCTAACGTATTTGAAATGGTTAGGCATCGATTGGGACGAAAGTGTTGATATTGATGGGGGTTATGGGCCATATCGTCAAATGGACCGCCTGCATATCTATCAAGAATACGTTGATGAGCTCCTTGAAAAAGGTCTTGCTTATAAGTGTTATATGACAGAAGAAGAATTAGAGCAAGAACGCGAAGAGCAACGTGCTCAAGGGAAGGTGCCGAAATATTCGGGCGCCCATCGTGATTTAACACCTGAACAAATTCAAGCCTTTGAAGATGAAGGTCGTATTCCAAGCATTCGTTTGCGAGTGCCGGAGAACGAAACGTATACGTTTAATGATATCGTGAAGAAGAATATTACTTTTGAATCTGGAGATTTCGGTGATTGGGTCATCATGAAGAAAGACGGAACGCCAACGTATAACTTTGCTTGTGCTATTGATGATTACTTGATGAAGATTACTGATGTCTTACGTGGTGAAGATCACATCTCGAATACACCGAAACAAATGATGGTTTACCATGCATTCGGCTGGGAAGTCCCGAGATTTGCGCACATGACCTTAATTGTGAATGAAGAACGTAAGAAATTGAGTAAACGTGATGAATCAATTATTCAATTCATTGAACAATATGCAGATTTAGGTTATTTACCTGAGGCGCTATTTAATTTTATCGCATTACTCGGTTGGTCACCTCAAGGTGAAGAAGAGCTGTTTACACGTGAAGAGCTGACAGAAATCTTCGACCCAGAGCGTTTATCGACATCACCTGCTGTATTCGACCCAAGTAAACTGAAGTGGATGAACAATCAATATATTAAAGACAGCTCATTAGAGCGTGTGATTGATTTGACGTTGCCACATTTAATTGAAGCAGGTAAAGTGTCTGAAGATATGAGTGTAGAAGACCGCGAATGGGTGGAAAAACTCATCTCGCTTTATCATAATCAATTGAATTATGGCGCAGAGATTGTCGAGCTGACAGAACTCTTCTTCCGTAAAGAAATTAGCTATGATGAAGAGAGCCAGGCAGTATTAGATCAAGAACATGTGCCAGATATGTTGGCGCACTTCAAATCAGAATTAGAACAGTTAGATGAACTGACACCAGAAGATGTCAAAGCTGCAACTAAAGCAACGCAAAAAGCAACAGGTAATAAAGGCAAGCAATTGTTCATGCCAATTCGTGTTGCGACCACAGGGCAAATGCATGGACCTGAATTGCCAGATGCCATTAGCTTACTAGGAAAAGAAACAGTCATTCATCGATTGAACCAGGTCGCATCGTCGTAACGACTTTCGCTTTAGCGACATATGAATAGTCAAAGCGTTGATGAGGAGAAGTAAAACGTCTGATTTAACTCCAGAGAAAGCTACATAAGCTGAGAGTAGCTGTTAAAGATACGTTTGAAATGCACCTCTGAGCCTTCATCTGAATAGGTAGTATGGTGAAGCGGGTTGCTCCGTTACAAGTTATAAGTTGAGAGGTTCATCCTCTAAACAGAGTGGAACCGCGCTGTGTAGCGTCTCTGTCTATATAAGATATAGGCAGGGACGTTTTTTATTGAGATCAGTTACCTCATCACAAGGAGGGAAGGTTAATGTTTAAATTTTTTAAGCTGCTTAAAGAAGATGTAGACGTCGTGTTCGACCAAGACCCAGCAGCACGCAATCGGTTGGAAGTCATTTTGACGTATGCAGGTGTTCATGCAGTTTGGGCTCATCGGTTTGCACACGGCTTTCATAGACGTAATATGAAGTTTATTGCCCGGGTAATATCACAAGTGAGTCGCTTTTTCACCGGTATTGAAATCCATCCAGGTGCTAAAATCGGGCGTCGCTTTTTTATCGATCATGGCATGGGTGTTGTTGTTGGTGAAACATGCGAAATCGGGGATAATGTCACGATTTTTCAGGGTGTCACATTAGGAGGTACAGGCAAGGAAGCCGGCAAACGTCACCCGACTTTAAAAGATAATGTCCTAGTCGCAACGGGTGCGAAGGTACTCGGATCGATCACCATAGAAGAGCATTCAAAAGTAGGGGCTGGCTCTGTTGTTTTAAAAGACGTACCTAAGTATTCAACAGTAGTTGGTATCCCAGGCAATATCGTGGTCAAAGATGGGGTTAAAGTGAAGAAGAACTTAGATCACCACGAACTTCCTGACCCTGTTGCTGATAAATGTGATTATTTGGACCAAAAAATTGCTGAATTACAAGCTGAAGTAAAAGCATTGAAAGGAGAGAATCAACGTGACGATTAGAATGTACAATACATTAACGCGTCAAAAGGAAGACTTCAAACCAATCGAAGACGGTAAGGTAAAAATGTATGTTTGCGGGCCGACTGTCTATAACTATATTCACGTTGGCAATGCCCGTCCGGCGATTGTGTTTGATACGGTCAGACGGTATTTAGACTATCGCGGTTATGAGGTTGAATATGTACTTAATTTCACCGATGTTGATGACAAACTCATCAAGGCTTCACACGAATTAAGTGAAGATGTTCCGGCGATTGCTGAGCGTTTTATTCAAGCGTATAAGGAAGATGTCGGTGCTTTAAACGTGCAAGAAGCGGTTCATCACCCTCGAGTGACTGACACCATGGATGAGATTATTGACTTTATTAAAGGGTTGATCGATAAAGGTTATGCCTATGAAGCGGATGGAGATGTTTACTTTAAGACACGTGCTTTTGATGAATATGGTAAATTATCTCACCAATCCATCGACGAATTGCAATCAGGGGCCCGTATTCAAGTGGGCGATAAGAAACAAGATCCTCTTGATTTTGCGTTGTGGAAAGATGCCAAAGATGGTGAAATAGCTTGGGATAGCCCGTGGGGTGAAGGTCGGCCGGGTTGGCATATCGAATGCTCAGCGATGGCTAAAAAGCATTTAGGTGACACCATCGATATTCATGCTGGTGGTCAAGATCTGTCGTTTCCGCACCATGAAAATGAAATCGCCCAGTCAGAATGCTTTAATGATCAAACATTTGCTAACTATTGGCTCCATAATGGCTATATTCAAATCGATAATGAAAAAATGTCTAAATCACTAGGTAATTTTATTTTGGTGCATGACCTCGTCAGAGAACATGATCCAAACGTTGTACGTTTCTTTATGCTAAGTGTTCATTATCGTAATCCGATTAATTTCAACGATGAATTATTAGCGAGTGCGAAGCGTAGTTTTGATCGTTTGAAATCAGCGTATGATAATTTAGCGCATCGTAAGCAAGCGAGCATGAATCTTTCAAATGATGAGCAAGAATGGCTGGATCAAGTAGAACATCATGTTGACACATTTGTTCAAGAAATGGATGATGACTTTAATACAGCGAATGCGATCAGTGTTTTATTTGATTTAGCTAAAGATGCAAATATTTATTTAGAACAGGACCAAACGTCATCTCATGTGATTGATCGATTTATGGCAGCCTTTGATGAAATAACAGATGTACTTGGTTTCTCATTAGTCACGACTGAGTTATTAGATAACGAAATCGAAGCTTTGATTGAAGAGCGTAAACAAGCAAGAAAAGATCGCCAATTCGCTCGAGCTGATGAAATTCGTGATCAACTAGCAGATATGGGTATTATTTTGGAAGATACGCCGCAAGGAACGAGATGGAAAAGACAATGAATCCTAAGTCGATGAAAAGCCTGACGTTGGCTTACATGGGTGATGTTGTTTATGAAAAAGCGGTTCGTGAATATTTAATTCGAAGCGGAGAAGTTAAACCTAATGAATTGCATAACTTAGCTGTGTCTTTCGTATCAGCGAAGGCACAAGCGGTGGTTATGCTTCATTGGTTGGAAAAAGAAGCATTGACCGAACAAGAAGAAGCGGTAGCTAGGCGCGGTCGTAATGCGAAATCAAGCGTACCAAAAAACACCGATCCTCAAACATACCGTTATAGCACGGCGTTTGAAGCGCTTTTAGGTTATTTATACTTTAGTGAATCATTTGAACGGATAGACGAATTGATAAATGACGCGATTACCATATTGGAAGAAAGGAGTGGATCTGAGTGAGTGAAGAATGGATCACTGGTAAAAATCCAGTACTAGAAACTTTGAAGTCAGGGCGTTCTGTGAATAAGTTATTAGTGTTAGAAACGATGAAGCAACAAGCCCAGCAACAACTGATTCAAGCTGCGAAACAACAAAATGTTCAGGTTCAAAAGGTTCCCAAGCAAAAACTTGACGCAATTGGCAGTCACCACCAAGGTGTCGCAGCCTCAGTCGCAGCTTATGATTACGCTGATTTAGATGATTTGTTTGCTAAAGCCGAAGCTAAAAGTGAGGCACCTTTTTTCATCTTATTAGACCAATTAGAAGATCCACATAACCTAGGCTCTATTATGCGAACGGCTGATGCAGTAGGCGCGCATGGCATCGTTATACCGAAACGACGCTCCGTTCAATTAACACAAACTGTTGCGAAAGCATCAACAGGGGCCATTGAACACATTCCTGTTGTTCGTGTGACGAATATGAATCAGACGATTGAAGAATTGAAGCAAAATGGTGTGTGGGTCGTTGGAACAGATGCGAGTGCTGAAGAGGACTATCGTCATGCAGCTTACGATATGCCAATTGCCTTAGTTGTCGGAAGTGAAGGACAAGGTATGAGTCGACTGGTAGCTAAAAACTGTGATTGGTTTGTTAAATTACCAATGAAAGGCCAGGTTACATCACTAAATGCATCGGTTTCTGCAAGTATATTAATGTACGAGGTTTTGCGGAAGCGCGATCAGGTAGGAGAGTAGGCATCATGATTGTATTAGTAGTGGACGGCTATAATATAATCGGTGATTGGGACGAATTAAAGTCGTTAAGTGAGAGAGATTTAGAACAAGCCCGGTCACGATTAATCGAGATGTTAGCGGAGTATCAAGCCTATACAGGTCACCGTGTTATCGTCGTATTTGATGCCTATTATGTTAGAGGAGTCGAGCGGTTTTATAACACCTTGCAAGTAGAAGTCATTTTCACGCGCGAGAAAGAGACGGCCGACGATAAGATCGAAAAGCTCGTCAAAGATTTAATGAATGTAAAAACGAAAGTCTATGTAGCGACGTCAGATTATGCAGAACAATGGACAATTTTTTCTCAAGGTGCCTTACGAAAGTCGGCTCGTGAGTTAGCGATTGAGATTAATTCAATCGACAAAGATATTCGTCAAAATCTTGAAAAACAAGCTGACGTCAAGCCTAAAGCCAAAATTCCACTCAGTGATGATGTGTTGAAGAAGTTCGAAAATTGGCGTAGAGGGAATAATTAACCAGATTTAGTTGACTGAAAATTCACAACTCCTGTATAATAACCGTATATTTACAAAATGAGCAGTCGATTGACAATGAATCGTGTTAGGTATGGTTCGATACGGGAGGAATCTAAGTGAACATCAAACAAGAGACAAAGAACCACCTGAATTTTGATCAACTAGATGATGAAGTTGTATTGGATTATGTTCAACAAGGCGAAGTCCAAGCATTAGAGCATCTCATCCAAAAATATCGTAGTTTTGTTCGTGCTAAAGCGAGAACATATTTTTTGATTGGGGCTGATCGTGAGGACATTGTGCAAGAAGGTATGATTGGTTTGTATAAAGCGATTCGTGATTTCCAAGATGATAAGCAATCGTCCTTTAAGGTGTTTGCTGAGCTGTGTGTGACGCGTCAGATTATCACAGCTATTAAAACAGCAACACGTCAAAAACATATTCCGCTCAATTCTTATGTTTCGTTGGACAAGCCTGTTTATGAAGAAGATTCTGACCGTACATTAATTGATATGATTGCCGAAGACGAAAAGGCTGATCCTGAGCGATTATTAATTAATCGTGAAAGAATTGTTGATATGGAAATTAAAATGCAAGAGTTATTAAGCGAACTTGAACAAGAAGTTTTAGAACTTTATTTAGATGGACAAACATATCAAGAGATTTCGGATAAGCTAGGTCGTCATATTAAGTCAATCGATAACGCATTACAACGAATAAAACGCAAACTAGAACGGCATATTTCAGTCAATGAGATTACGTTTACCTAAGCCTTACCGCCATTTGACATTGGTAATAGTGAGTGGTAGATTAGTGAAAGTGATAAAATACGTTAATAAAAGAGGTATGTGTGATGCGTAAGAAGGTCGCATTGGCTTGTACCGAGTGCCATAATAGAAACTATACAACTGAGAAACAGACACAAACCTCAGATCGAATAGAGATAAAAAAATATTGTAATCGATGTGCACAACATACGCTCCACCGAGAGACAAAGTAACATGGTAAGGTGTTAGGAGGGGAAAACGTGATTAGCTTTTTGAAAGATGTTAGTCGTGAAATGCGGAAAGTAAGTTGGCCAACAGGTAACGAATTAACACGTTATACGGTCATTGTTATTTTGACGGTTTTATTTGTCGCTATTTACTTTACAGTCGTAGATCTAGGAATTTCGCAAATTCTAGAATTACTATAATGGTTTTATGATTGAAATGCATTAAAATGTGATATAATGTTGACAAAAGAAACCCGCTCGGCCGGGTTTTTTATATTGTCAAAAAACCCGGAGAAAGTATAGGAGGGAAAGCCGGATTTATGGAAAAGAATTGGTATGTCGTCCACACGTATTCAGGCTATGAAAACAAAGTGCGATTAAACTTAGAAAAACGTATCGAATCAATGGGTATGGAGGATAAAATCTTCCGTGTCATTGTCCCTGAAGAAGAAGAGACCGAAGTGAAGAATGGCAAAAAGAAGACCGCAATGAAAAAGACCTTTCCAGGTTACGTGTTAACTGAAATGATCATGACAGACGATTCGTGGTTTGTTGTGCGTAACACGCCAGGTGTGACAGGGTTTGTTGGTTCTACAGGGTCAGGACAAAAACCGACACCACTACTACCAGAAGAAGCAGAGCATGTTCTAAAACGCATGGGTGTCCAAGAAACACAACAAGAAGTTGATTTCGAATTGAAAGAATTGGTTCGCGTGACAGATGGTCCGTTTGCTAATTTCGAAGGTACGATTGAAAACATTGATGCTGATAAACAAAAACTAAAAGTTCACGTTAATATGTTTGGTCGTGAAACGCCAGTAGAATTAGACTTTAATCAAGTCGAAAAAATCTAATCAGATGGTTGCATTTTTAATATAAAGATGCTAGAATTTTTATGTTTCGTACGGCTAAAAATGTCGTCGTAATAAATGAGTGGGAGGGACAAGAGTTCCCGCAACCACATCACGGACTTTAAGGAGGTGTGTCTCGTGGCTAAAAAAGTAGTAGACGTTGTAAAATTGCAAATTCCTGCAGGTAAAGCGAACCCAGCTCCGCCAGTAGGTCCGGCGCTAGGTCAAGCTGGTATTAATATCATGGGATTCTGTAAGGAGTTCAACGCACAAACAGAAGATCAAGCTGGTATGATTATTCCGGTTGAAATTTCGGTTTATGAAGACCGTTCATTTACATTCGTAACCAAAACGCCACCTGCTGCGGTGCTTCTTAAGAAAGCAGCTGGTATCGAGTCAGGTTCTGGTGAGCCAAACCGTAATAAAGTAGCTTCAGTAACAAGCGATCAAGTTCGCGAAATTGCTGAAACGAAAATGCCTGACTTAAACGCTACTGACGTCGATGCGGCGGTACGTATGGTTGAAGGTACTGCACGTAGCATGGGCATCACGATTGAAGGATAATCCTTCTAAACTTGAAAACGCTCGGGGGAGGTTGCGGAAGTCGTTTCGCAACCTTTATTACGGCGTTTAAAGGATAAGCAGTTCTGTGCATAGCCAAAGCACATGATACTGTCTTCGCCTAAAGGCTCGTATGAATACGAGTTGACTTTAGTGGGAGGTTCAACCGTTAAAACCACATTGAGGAGGAAGTTAAAATGGCTAAAAGAGGTAAAAAGTTTCAAGAAGCGTTAAAGCTTGTTGATCGTTCAAAAACTTATAATATTCAAGAAGCAGTTGAACTTGTTAAGAAAACATCAATTGCTAACTTTGATGAAACAGTTGAAGCGGCTTTCCGTTTAGGGGTAGACCCTAAAAAAGCTGACCAACAAATTCGCGGTGCAATGGTTCTACCACACGGTACAGGTAAAAGCCAACGCGTTCTAGTAATCGCTAAAGGTGATAAAGCGAAAGAAGCTGAAGCTGCAGGTGCAGATTACGTAGGCGACCAAGAATATATTGATCAAATCAATAATGGTTGGTTCGAATTTGACGTCGTTGTTGCAACACCTGACATGATGGCGGAAGTTGGTAAGCTTGGTCGAGTATTAGGACCAAAAGGCTTAATGCCAAACCCTAAAACAGGTACTGTAACGTTTGAAATTGAAAAAGCTGTTCAAGAAATCAAAGCTGGTAAAGTTGAATACCGCGTTGATAAATCAGGAAACGTTCATGTACCGATCGGTAAAGTATCATTCGATGATCAAAAACTCGTCGAAAACTTTGAAGCCCTAACTGAAACATTAGTGAAAGCTAAACCGCAAACGTCTAAAGGTACTTATATGCGTAATGCTTCAGTATCATCAACAATGGGTCCTGGAATCCGTGTTGATATTTCAAGTTACGCTAAAAAATAATTGACTTTCAATTATATATTAGTTATAATTTGAGACGTTGTTAAATTAAATAATGATTATACCGTAGACAGCAGGGGCGATTCGTCGCTTAATTCCCGCCCTGCCGAGGTGTGTGACGTGATATAATTGGACACTCGAAATGTGTACAAAATAAATCCATCATGCCTCCATGTCTACATGGAGGCATTTTTTTGATGCTATAAACACCACACGGTATGATGATAAATAAGACTAGGGGGTGGAACGATGAGCAAAGGTCAAGTACTTGAGCACAAAAAGCAACAGGTTGAGATGATCGCTGAAGGTTTCCAAAACAGTAAGACATCAGTACTTGTTGACTATCGTGGCCTTGACGTAGATGAAGTAAGTGAACTTCGTCAACAACTTCGTGAAGCAGGTGTGGATTTCCGCGTTTATAAAAACACAATGACACGCCGCGCAGCTGAACAAGTTGGTTATGAAGAATTGAACGATGTACTAGTTGGACCTACAGCAATTGCATTCTGTGAAGAAGATGCTGTTGCCCCAGCAAAAGTTATTGGTCAATTCGCTAAAGACCATCAAGCACTTGAAATTAAAGGTGGCGTAATTGAAGGACAAATTGCAACAGTTGATCAACTGAAAGAACTTGCAGAACTACCGTCACACGAAGGTCTTGTTGCGATGCTTCTTAGCGTACTACAAGCACCAATGCGTAACTTCGCATATGCAACACAACAAGTTGCAGATCAGAAGAATGAAGAAGAAGGCGCTTAATCCAGTCGCCTAAAACGGATAAAAAACACAAATTACAAGGAGGAACTTAATCATGACTAAAGAGCAAATTATTGATGCGATTAAGGAAATGTCAGTTTTAGATCTTAACGAATTAGTTAAAGCAATTGAAGAGGAGTTTGGTGTATCAGCAGCAGCACCAGTTGCAGCAGCAGGTGCAGCAGGTGGCGAAGAAGAAGCTGAAGAACAAACAGAATTCGAAGTTGTTCTTGCGGACGCTGGCGACTCTAAGATCAAAGTTGTTAAAGCAGTACGTGAAATCACTGGCCTAGGTCTTAAAGAAGCTAAAGAATTAGTTGACAATGCACCTGGTACAGTTAAAGAAGGCGTTGCGAAAGAAGACGCAGAACAAATGAAAGAACAACTAGAAGAAACTGGCGCAACAATCGAATTAAAATAATAGTCATTAAGTTAAATAAGCTCGCTGACCAATCTATCAGCGAGCTTATGTTTGTTTAAGTTAATGTTCTTAAAAGCACTAAAACTAAGCTTTCGCTAGATCCTTTTTGGCGGAAGCTCAGTTTTTCTTATTGAATCAACATATAATTTACAATTCCCCAACTAATAATGATCGAGTTAGCGAGAAGGTGAGATTGTGAGTGAACAATATTTTACGAATAGCCCCCAAAGCGAAAGCCATCCGTCCCAATTTCAGACAAAAATCAACGATATAAATTTAATTTTCCATACGGATGATGGTGTTTTTTCCAAGAAACAAATTGATTACGGCACGCGTGTTTTACTAGAACATTTTTCGATACCGAATGAATCGGGGCGTGTTTTGGATGTTGGGTGTGGTTATGGTCCGATTGGCATCACCATTGCTAAACAACATGAGGGTTTTAGCGTTGACATGGTGGATATTAATGAGCGCGCGATTCAATTAGCACAAAAAAATATCCAAGAGAATCAAGTTAAAGAAGCTAATGCTTTCGTCAATGATCGACTGACAGACCTTTCAACTTATGAATATTCAGCTATTATCACGAACCCGCCATTTCGAGCAGGGAAAGCGGTTGTTTTTGATATTGTTGATCAAAGTTTTAGGTGTCTCATTCAGCAGGGTGAATTGTGGTTAGTTGTACAAAAGAAGCAAGGAGCTCCTTCGTTAAAAAAGAAAATGGAGGATGTTTTCGGGAATGTTGACGTTATAAAACGGGATAAAGGTTATTATGTTTTAAAGTCAATTAAAATTGACTAGCTTGTAGCCTTGTGATATCATTAAAAAATGCCACTAGATACAAAACTTTGTCAAGTTATTTTTCATACTTTCTAAAAAATATTAACAAAGAGTTGTAGATAAGTGAATTAGAGCCGTTTTGAGGTATAAACTGAGCACGTTAAACCGATAATGGTTACATGCTCGTTTATAGATATATAGTTTATCATGTTTTCGATGAATTGTATATCCTTTGAAAAAAGTTAGATATAACATTTGTAAACCATACAAATGTTGTTATATAGGCTTGTGAAACGATGTGGATCAAGCAAGTTCGGCATGCCTAAATGTCGGACGGTTTTTTGTTTTAAATATTTGGTTGTTTGAGGGGTGAAGCAGTTGACAGGTCAACTAGTTCAATATGGTCGACACCGCCAGCGTAGAAGCTACGCGCGAATTAGCGAAGTGCAAGAATTACCGAACTTAATCGAGATTCAAACCGCTTCGTATCAATGGTTTTTAGATGAAGGGTTAAAAGAAATGTTTGCTGACATTTCACCAGTAGAAGATTTCACTGGTAACCTCTCATTAGAGTTTGTGGATTACTCATTAGGTGAACCGAAGTATTCGGTCAATGATGCAAAAGAACGTGACGTAACGTACAATGCGCCGTTACGTGTGAAAGTTCGCTTGTTAAACAAAGAAACAGGTGAAGTGAAAGAACAAGAAGTCTTCATGGGTGATTTCCCATTAATGACAGACACAGGTACGTTCATTATTAATGGTGCTGAACGTGTTATTGTATCTCAACTTGTTCGTTCACCAGGTGTTTATTTCAGCGACAAAATTGACAAGAACGGCAAGAAAGGTTACACGGCAACAGTTATTCCGAGCCGAGGTGCTTGGTTAGAATTTGAAACTGATGCTAAAGACGTTGTTCATGTGCGTATTGACCGGACACGTAAATTGCCAATCACCGTGTTGTTACGTGCTTTAGGTTTTAGCTCTGATGAAGAGATTATTAATTTATTAGGTGATAACGAGTTTATTCGTAACACCTTAGAAAAAGACAACACAGAAGATAGTGAAAAAGCACTGATCGAAATTTACGAACGGTTACGCCCGGGTGAACCACCGACAGCAGAGAACGCAAAAAGCTTGCTTTATTCCCGCTTTTTCGACCCGAAACGTTATGATTTAGCCCGTGTCGGTCGTTACAAAATGAATAAGAAACTTCAAATTAAAGATCGCTTGTTTAATCAGACGTTAGCAGAAACAATTGCCGACGAAGAAACAGGTGAAGTGATCGCTCGAAAAGGCGATAAACTGAACCGTCGTTTATTAGATAAGATCATTCCTTATCTAGAAAAAGAAGAAGATGCCGTTGGAGAGCAGGTTTTAGAACCACAAGACGGTGTGTTAGAAGATCCTGTGAAAATCCAATCAGTTAAAATCGTTGATCCGACTGATCCAGATGGCGAGAAAACAATTAATGTCATTGGTAATGGTATTGTTGATGATGAACTTAAACATATCACTTATTCAGACATTGTAGCATCAATCAGTTACTTCTTTAACTTGTTGCACACAGTTGGTAAAACAGACGATATTGACCACTTAGGTAATCGTCGTTTACGTTCTGTAGGTGAATTATTGCAAAACCAATTCCGTATTGGCTTGTCTCGTATGGAGCGTGTCATTCGTGAACGTATGTCTATTCAAGATACAGAGTCCATTACGCCGCAACAGTTAATCAATATTCGACCGGTTATTGCATCTATTAAAGAGTTCTTTGGTAGTTCGCAGTTATCACAATTCATGTACCAAACGAACCCACTAGCTGAACTGACACACAAACGCCGTTTATCAGCTTTAGGGCCAGGTGGTTTAACACGTGAACGTGCTGGTATGGAAGTCCGTGACGTTCACTACTCGCACTACGGTCGTATGTGTCCAATTGAAACACCAGAAGGGCCAAACATCGGTCTGATCAACTCACTTTCATCCTATGCCAAAGTGAATCCATTTGGTTTCATTGAGACGCCATACCGCCGTGTTGACCCAGAAACAGGTAAAGTAACGGGTCACACCGATTACTTAACAGCAGACGAAGAAGATAACTACATTGTTGCTCAGGCAAACGCAACATTGAATGAAGACGGTACTTTCGCGGATGAAGAAGTTATTGCTCGTTTCCGTGGTGAAAACATCGTTGTTAAGCGTGAACAGATTGACTACATGGACGTATCACCGAAGCAGGTTGTTTCTGCAGCGACAGCATGTATTCCATTCTTAGAAAATGATGACTCTAACCGTGCCTTAATGGGTGCGAACATGCAGCGTCAGGCTGTACCTTTGGTTGATCCTGAATCACCAACAGTTGGTACAGGTATGGAGTATGTATCTGGTAAAGACTCAGGTGCAGCAATTGTTTGCCAACACGAAGGTGTTGTAGAGAAAGTTGAAGCAAAAGAAGTTCATGTTCGTCGAATTGAAACAGTTGATGGTAAGGAAGTAGAAGGCGATTTAGATCGCTACCGTTTCCAAAAATTCATCCGTTCTAACCAAGGTTCTTGTTATAACCAACGTCCAATCGTTTCTAAAGGTGATCGCTTGGAAAAAGGTGAAGTGATCGCTGATGGACCGTCAATGGATCGCGGAGAACTAGCTTTAGGTCGTAATGCATTAGTTGCCTTTATGACTTGGGATGGTTACAACTATGAGGACGCCGTTATTATGAGCGACCGTCTGGTTAAAGACGACGTGTTCACATCGATTCATATTGAAGAGTTCGAATCGGAAGCGCGTGACACGAAACTAGGTCCTGAAGAGATTACGCGCGACATTCCTAATGTTGGTGAAGATGCTCTGAAAGACTTAGATGAGAGTGGAATTATCCGCGTTGGTGCTGAAGTAACAGATGGTGACATTCTAGTCGGTAAAGTTACGCCAAAAGGTATGACAGAATTATCATCTGAAGAGCGTCTACTTCACGCTATTTTCGGTGAAAAAGCTCGTGAAGTTCGTGATACATCTCTACGCGTACCGCACGGTGGTGGCGGTATTGTACACGACGTAAAAGTGTTCAATCGTGTTGATGGTGACGAATTATCACCAGGCGTTAACAAACTTGTTCGTGTTTATATTGTTCAAAAGCGCCGTATTTCTGAAGGTGACAAGATGGCAGGTCGTCACGGTAACAAGGGTGTTATCTCGCGTATTTTACCGGAAGAAGATATGCCATTCCTACCAGATGGTACGCCAGTAGATGTCATGCTTAACCCATTAGGTGTTCCGTCTCGTATGAATATCGGACAGGTGTTAGAATTACACCTCGGTATGGCAGCTCGTGAATTAAATATCAACGTGGCATCACCTGTCTTTGATGGTGCAAACGAAGAAGATGTTTGGGAAACGATGGAAGAAGCTGGTTTAGCTCGTGATGGTAAGTCCGTTCTTTATGATGGTCGTACTGGCGATGCATTCGATAACCGTGTTTCTGTTGGTGTCATGTATATGATTAAGCTTGAACACATGGTTGACGACAAACTACACGCTCGTTCGACTGGACCATATTCACTTGTTACACAACAACCACTTGGTGGTAAAGCCCAGTTTGGTGGTCAGCGTTTCGGTGAGATGGAAGTTTGGGCTCTCGAAGCATATGGTGCAGCGTACACACTTCAAGAGCTCTTAACCGTTAAGTCTGACGATGTGGTCGGACGCGTTAAGACGTACGAAGCAATCGTCAAAGGTGAGAACTTACCTGAACCAGGTGTTCCAGAATCATTCCGCGTCTTAATCAAGGAACTGCAAAGTCTTGGTATGGATGTGAAAATGTTAACGGATGATGAAACGGAAATCGATATGCGAGATTTAGAAGAAGATGATCAATCGACTGATCAATTAAACGTCAATATAGAACGTCATGAGCCAGAGGAGTCGGCTGAATAATTGTTCTATCAATTAACTGTTCGAAAAAATGAGGGAGGTAGTCTCCTTGATCGATGTAAATAAATTTGAGTATATGAAAATTGGTTTAGCGGCATCGGAGAAAATTCGTGCATGGTCTTACGGAGAAGTTAAAAAGCCAGAAACGATTAACTACCGTACATTGAAGCCAGAGAAAGACGGTCTTTTCTGCGAAAGAATCTTTGGCCCAACAAAAGATTGGGAGTGTCACTGTGGAAAATACAAACGCGTTCGCTATAAAGGCATTGTTTGTGACCGTTGTGGCGTTGAAGTAACAAAAGCGACTGTTCGACGTGAGCGTATGGGGCATCTTGAATTAGCTGCCCCTGTCTCTCACATCTGGTATTTCAAAGGCATTCCGAGCCGTATGGGCTTAGTTCTTGATCTGTCACCTCGTGCTTTAGAAGAAGTGATTTATTTCGCTTCGTATATTGTGACAGAACCGGGTAACACCCCGCTTGAAAAGAAACAATTGCTTTCTGAGAAAGAGTACCGTGCTTATTACGATAAATACGGCAAGTCTTTCCAAGCTCATATGGGTGCAGAAGCAATTCGTAAACTACTTCATAGTGTTGATTTAGAATCTGAAGTAGATGAGTTAAAGGAAGAGTTGAAAACAGCGCAAGGCCAGCGCCGTACACGTGCGATTAAGCGGCTAGAAGTGCTTGAATCATTCCGTAACTCAGGAAATGATCCAGCTTGGATGGTATTAGATGTTTTACCAATCATCCCACCAGAATTACGTCCGATGGTTCAACTAGACGGAGGTCGTTTTGCGACATCAGACTTAAATGATCTTTATCGTCGTGTGATTAACCGTAACAATCGTTTGAAGCGCTTATTAGATTTAGGTGCACCAACGATTATCGTGCAAAACGAGAAACGTATGTTACAGGAATCAGTTGACGCACTAATCGATAATGGTCGTCGTGGTCGTCCAGTAACAGGACCAGGAAACCGTCCGCTTAAATCACTTTCACACATGCTGAAAGGTAAGCAAGGTCGTTTCCGTCAAAACTTACTTGGTAAGCGTGTTGACTATTCAGGTCGTTCAGTTATCGTTGTTGGACCGAACTTGAAGATGTATCAATGTGGTTTACCTAAAGAAATGGCGATTGAATTATTCAAACCATTCGTCATGCGTGAACTTGTTGACCGTGGTTTAGCGCATAATATTAAATCAGCTAAGCGAAACATTGAACGTTTACGCCCAGAAATCTGGGATGTACTTGAAGATGTGATTAAAGATCACCCTGTTATGTTAAACCGTGCACCAACATTGCACCGTTTAGGTATTCAATCATTCGAGCCAGTGCTTGTTGAGGGGCGTGCGATTCGTTTACACCCACTCGCTTGTACAGCTTATAATGCTGACTTTGACGGTGACCAAATGGCGGTACACGTTCCGCTTTCACAAGAAGCACAAGCAGAAGCACGCGTACTAATGCTTGCAGCACAAAACATCTTGAACCCGAAAGATGGTAAGCCAGTAGTTACACCATCACAAGACATGGTATTAGGTAACTATTATTTAACATTAGAGCGCGAAAATGCTCTTAATGAAGGTAAAGTTTTCTCAACACCTGCTGAAGCATTAACAGCGTATGATAATGGATATGTGCATTTACACAGCCGTATTGGTGTTTATGCCGGTGCATTAAATAAACCGCAATTTACGGAAGAGCAAAATCGTAAAGTGTTATTGACAACTGTTGGTAAGATTATCTTCAACGAAATCTTGCCGGATTCATTCCCTTACATGAATGAACCGACAGCTTCTAACTTAGAAGTAGAAACGCCAGATCAATATTTCATTGACCCAACAGAAGATGCAAGAGAAGTACTGCAATCACGTGATTTAGTACTACCATTCAAGAAGGGCATCTTGGGTGATATCATCGCTGAAGTCTTCAAATACTACAAGCTTTCAGAAACATCGAAAATGCTTGACCGTATGAAAGACTTAGGGTTCAAATACTCAACCAAAGCAGGTATCACAATTGGTGTTTCTGACATCGTTGTATTAGATGAAAAACAACAAATTATTGATGATGCACAGGAGAAAGTTGATAACGTCACGAAGCAGTTCCGTCGTGGTTTAATCACAGAAAACGAACGTTATGATCGTGTTGTTTCGGTTTGGACAGATGCGAAAGACGATATTCAAGATCGTCTATTAGGCGCATTAGGTAACTTGAATCCAATCTACATGATGAGTGATTCTGGTGCACGTGGTAACGCCTCTAACTTCACACAGTTAGCTGGTATGCGTGGTCTAATGGCTAACCCATCTGGTAAAATCATCGAACTGCCAATCAAATCGAACTTCCGTGAAGGTTTAACGGTATTAGAATACTTTATTTCCACACACGGTGCTCGTAAAGGTCTTGCCGATACCGCGCTTAAGACTGCTGACTCAGGTTACTTAACACGTCGTTTAGTAGATGTTGCGCAAGACGTAATTGTCCGCGAAGATGACTGTGGAACTGACCGAGGTATGGAAGTTAGCACACTAAGTGAAGGTAGCGAAACAATCGTGCCGCTTTATGACCGTCTTGTAGGGCGTACAGCATTCCGTTCAGTGAAACACCCTGAAACAAATGACGTCTTAGTTAAACGTGATGAGCTAATCACAGAAGACATCGCTAAAGAAATTGTGGAATCCGGTGTTAAGGAAGTTGTAATCCGCTCAGTCTTCACTTGTAACACGCCACATGGCGCTTGTAAGAAATGTTATGGACGTAACATGGCAACAGGTGAGCAGGTGGATGTTGGTGAAGCGGTTGGAATCATTGCAGCGCAATCAATCGGTGAACCTGGTACACAGCTAACAATGCGTACCTTCCACACTGGTGGTGTAGCTGGTGATGACATCACACAAGGTCTACCGCGTATCCAAGAGGTGTTCGAAGCTCGTAACCCTAAAGGTCAAGCGGTGATCAGTGAGATTCACGGAACGGTTACAGAGATCAACGAGTTCAAAGATAAGAAAGAAGTCGTTGTTCAAGGTCAGATTGAGACACGTAAGTACAATACAATGTACAATGCGCGCATGAAAGTAGTAGAAGGTGACATTGTAGAACCAGGTCAAGCACTTGTTGAAGGTTCTATTGATCCGAAAGAATTAATCAATGTTCAAGGCTTGCAAGGTGTTCAAGAGTACTTGCTTAAAGAAGTACAAAAAGTTTACCGCATGCAAGGTGTTGAAATCAGCGACAAACACGTCGAAGTTATGGTAAGACAAATGTTACGTAAAGTACGTGTGATTGAAGCTGGTGATACAGACTTACTACCTGGATCATTAATGGAATTCCAACAGTTCAAAGAAGCGAACCACGATGTCTTGGTACAAGGTGGCCAGCCTGCTGTTGCGAAACCAATTATCCTTGGTATCACGAAAGCATCACTAGAAACAGATTCGTTCTTATCTGCTGCATCATTCCAGGAGACAACACGTGTCCTAACAGACGCAGCAATCAAAGGTAAGTATGACGAGTTAATGGGTCTGAAAGAAAACGTCATCATCGGTAAGCTTGTTCCTGCTGGTACAGGTTTAGATCGTTATAGAAACCTTAAACATGTTAAAAATGAACCTGATGTAGACGTTGAAAACGTAGAAGAAGTTCAAGCAGAAGAGGTTACAACAGAATCATAATTAGTAAGATGAAGGTGGGCATCGTCGCCGGACGGCGCGATGCCCTTCTTATCTTAATGAAAATGCTAACAGGTTGGTAGCACCCTGATTTGAAAATCACCATGTTTTTCTACATTTTTCGTTGACACAATAGTCATGCAGTGATAATATATCAAAGGTGCTTCATTTAACCTTGTTACTTTGGAGGATGAAAGATGTCTTATGAAAAAGTAGTCAAGGCACAAAAACGTTTAAAAATTGGAGCAAAACAAGTGCAAAAAGCTATTAAACATGGCGAAGCACTAGAAGTCGTGATTGCAACTGATGCAGAGCGACATGTGACAGATAAAATTGTTGATGTTGCTGAGAATCATCAAATCCCAGTGATTGAAGTAGATTCAATGAAAGAATTAGGTCAAGCAAGTGGGATCGATGTAAATGCAGCGACGGTGGCAATAACAAAGTAACTTTATATGCTGATGCATGTAAGTTTCTTTTTTGCCTTTTTATGAACCACCTGGATGTGTGGAATTACAAAAATCGAAGGGAGGATATATAATGCCTACTATTAATCAATTAGTACGTAAAGGACGTAAGACTAAACGAGCAGGTTCAGACGCTCCAGCGTTGAACAAAGGTTACGACTCTCAAAAGAATCGTCAAACGCATAACCCTGCTCCTCAAAAACGTGGTGTGTGTACACGTGTTGCAACAATGACACCGAAGAAGCCGAACTCATCACTTCGTAAATATGCACGTGTGCGTTTATCAAACCAAATTGAGGTTACAGCTTACATCCCTGGTATCGGCCACAACTTACAAGAGCACAGTGTTGTTCTAATTCGTGGTGGACGTGTTAAAGACTTACCAGGTGTCCGTTATCACATTGTTCGCGGTGCATTAGACACTGCAGGTGTTGAAGGACGTAAACAAGGACGTTCTAAGTATGGTACGAAACGCCCTAAAGCTAAAAAATAAATGGTAAAAGATGATGAATGAAGGGAGGCTAACATATGTCACGTAAAGGTGCAGTTCCAAAAAGAGACGTAATACCTGATCCGATTCACAACTCTAAGTTAGTGACTCGTTTAATCAATCAAATCATGATTGATGGTAAGAAAGGTACAGCACAAAAAATCTTATACGCTGCGTTTGACTTAGTAGAACAACGTAGTGGTCAAAATCCTATGGACGTATTTGAAGAAGCTATGAAAAACGTCATGCCAGTACTTGAGGTGCGCGCACGTCGTGTTGGTGGTTCCAACTATCAAGTACCTGTAGAGGTTCGTGCAGAACGTCGTCAGGCACTAGGTCTTCGTTTCATCGTTAACTACGCTCGCTTACGCGGTGAGAAAACGATGGAAGAACGTCTTGCGAATGAAATTTTAGATGCATCCAATAATACAGGTGCAGCGGTTAGACGCCGTGAAGAAATGCATAAAATGGCAGAAGCGAACAAAGCATTCGCTCACTATCGTTGGTAATCAATCAATTATAAATCCAATCACAGGAAGGAGACATTATTATGCCAAGAGAGTTCTCCTTAGACAAGTATCGTAACATTGGAATTATGGCACACATCGATGCTGGTAAAACAACAGCTACTGAGCGTATCTTGTATTATACAGGACGTATTCATAAGCTGGGAGAGACTCACGAAGGTGCTTCTCAAATGGACTGGATGAGCCAAGAGCAAGAACGTGGTATTACAATCACGTCTGCGGCGACAACAGCCCAATGGAATGACCATCGTATTAATATTATCGATACTCCAGGACACGTCGACTTCACAGTAGAAGTTGAACGTTCGCTACGTGTTCTAGACGGTTCGGTTGCTTTACTTGACGCACAGTCAGGTGTTGAGCCACAAACAGAGACTGTTTGGCGACAAGCGACGACTTACGGAGTTCCACGTGTTGTTTTCATTAACAAAATGGACAAAGTAGGTGCTGACTACCTATACTCTGTAAGTACGTTAAAAGACCGTTTAGGTGCAAATGCACACCCAGTTCAGTTACCAATTGGTGCTGAAGATAACTTTGAAGGAATTATCGACCTTGTGAATATGCAAGCGTATTTCTATGAAGATGATTTAGGTACGCGTGCTTACGCAACAGAAATTCCTGACGAGTATAAGGAACAAGCAGATGAATATCGTGCTTCATTAGTCGAAGCAGTTGCTGAATTAGATGAAGATCTAATGATGAAATATCTAGAAGGTGAAGATTTCACAACGGAAGAACTAAAAAGTGCGATCCGTCAAGCAACTTGTGACGTTGAATTCTATCCAGTACTTGTAGGTTCAGCATTCAAGAACAAAGGTGTTCAATTACTATTAGACGCTGTAATTGATTATTTACCTTCACCACTAGATGTTCCAGCAATTGAAGGTTTCAAACCAGATACTGAAGAAGAAGTTGTTCGTAAGTCTGATGACAACGAGCCATTCTCAGCACTAGCATTCAAGGTTATGACAGACCCTTACGTTGGTAAGTTGACATTCTTCCGTGTTTATTCAGGAACACTTAAGAGTGGTTCTTACGTTAAGAACGCAACGAAAGATAAACGTGAGCGTGTAGGTCGTATCCTACAAATGCATGCGAACCACCGTGAAGAAGTTTCAGAAGTATACGCTGGTGACATTGCAGGCGGTGTCGGTTTGAAAGATACAGCAACAGGAGATACACTAAGTGATGAGAAAAATTTAGTTATCCTTGAATCAATGGAATTCCCTGATCCAGTAATTGCTGTTGCAATCGAACCGAAATCAAAAGCAGACCAAGACAAAATGGGTATTGCTTTAGCTAAGCTTGCAGAAGAGGATCCAACATTCCAAACTGAAACTAACGAAGAAACAGGTCAAACGATTATCCATGGTATGGGTGAGCTTCACTTAGACGTTATCGTTGACCGCTTGAAACAAGAATTCAAGGTAGAAGCTAATATTGGTTCGCCACAAGTTGCTTACCGTGAAACATTCCGCGCTTCTGCAGAAGTTGAAGGTAAGTTCGTACGCCAGTCTGGTGGTCGTGGACAATATGGCCACGTTTGGGTTAAATTCGAACCAAACGAAGAAGGCGGCGGCTATGAATTTCATGATAAAATCGTTGGTGGTGTCGTTCCGAAAGAATACATCCCATCTGTTGATCAAGGAATTCAAGAAACAATGGAAAACGGTGTATTAGCCGGATATCCATTAATTGATGTAAAAGCAACACTATTCGATGGTTCATACCACGATGTTGACTCGAACGAAACAGCGTTCAAGGTTGCTGCATCAATGGCACTTAAAGAAGCGAAGAGACTATGTAAACCAGTACTTCTTGAGCCAATGATGAAAGTAGAAATCGTTGTGCCAGAAGAATACATGGGTGATATCATGGGTGATGTCACATCTCGCCGTGGACGCGTAGAAGGTATGGGTACTCGTGGCCCAGCATCAGTTGTAGATGCATTCGTTCCGCTTTCAGAGATGTTTGGTTATGCGACATCACTACGTTCAAACACGCAAGGTCGTGGAACGTACACAATGCATTTCAGCCACTATGAAGAAGTTCCTAAATCAATTTCTGAAGAAATTATTAAGAAAAATAGTGGTGAATAATTGATTTTTTAACCCGAATCACTTATAAAAGGTATTGTAAGGAGTTATCTTTCGAGAGACACTCTCGGAAGATAAACCACAATATAAATTAATTAATAATTATTTACTTAAGGAGGAAATATAAATGGCAAAAGAAAAATTTGACCGCTCCAAATCCCACGTGAATATTGGGACAATTGGTCACGTAGACCACGGAAAAACTACTTTAACAGCAGCAATCACGACAGTACTTAACAAACAATCTGGTTCAGGTGACGTTATGGCTTATGATCAAATCGACGGTGCTCCTGAAGAGCAAGAGCGTGGAATCACAATTTCAACAGCTCACGTTGAGTACGAAACTGCAAACCGTCACTATGCACACGTTGACTGCCCAGGTCACGCTGACTACGTTAAAAACATGATCACAGGTGCAGCACAAATGGACGGTGCGATCCTAGTTGTATCAGCAGCTGATGGTCCAATGCCACAAACTCGTGAGCACATCCTACTTTCTCGTCAGGTTGGTGTACCAGCAATTGTTGTATTCCTTAACAAGTGCGACATGGTAGACGACGAAGAGCTACTTGAACTAGTTGAAATGGAAGTACGTGACCTACTAGGCGAATATGACTTCCCTGGTGACGACATTCCAGTTGTTAAAGGTTCAGCTCTAATGGCAATCGAAGGTCAAGAAGAGTATGAAAATGCTATCATCGAACTAATGGAAGCTGTTGACAGCTACATTCCAAACCCAGAGCGCGATACTGACAAGCCATTCATGATGCCAGTTGAGGACGTATTCTCAATCACAGGCCGTGGTACAGTTGCAACAGGCCGTGTTGAGCGTGGTCAGGTATCAGTTGGTGATGATGTTGAAATCATCGGTATGGCTGAAGAATCAAGCAAGACAACAGTTACAGGTGTTGAAATGTTCCGTAAGCTTCTAGACTATGCTGAAGCTGGTGACAACATTGGTGCACTACTACGTGGTGTTAGCCGTGAAGAAATCAGCCGTGGCCAAGTACTAGCTAAGCCTGGTTCAATCACACCACACACTAACTTCAAAGCTGAAGTTTACGTTCTATCAAAAGATGAGGGTGGTCGTCATACACCATTCTTCTCAAACTATCGTCCACAGTTCTACTTCCGTACTACAGACGTTACAGGTGTTATTCAATTACCAGAAGGCGTTGAAATGGTAATGCCTGGTGACAACGTTGAAATGGACGTTGAACTAATTTCACCAATCGCGATTGAAGAAGGTACTAAATTCTCAATCCGTGAAGGTGGCCGTACAGTAGGTGCGGGCGTTGTTTCTACAATCGTTAAGTAATAACGATCGTAATAGATCATATCTAATAAAGCTACCAGCTACGGCTGGTAGCTTTTCTTATGAAAACTATTATCTTATAAAAGCGAGTGCTTTCAGAAACGTTTACACAAGAATTCTGAATATTACGCTGCGACTTGAAATCAAAGGTACTACTTTGTATAATAATTTGAGTGGCTGTGATGAGAAATATAGTATTTTTCCTTGAAATCTTTAAGGATATTTACTATAATTTAATAGTTGCGGTCAAACAAGGCGATGAAGCGGAAGGTTGCCGACACACCCGGCCCCTTTGCCATGGCAAGGTGTGGGGAAATTTCCACGGAGAATGTCTGTTGAAAAGATAGGCGACAAAGGAGGGAAAGTAATGGCAAACGAAAAGATTCGTATCAGATTAAAAGCGTATGAACACAAGATTTTAGATCAGTCAGCTGAGAAAATCGTAGACACGGCAAAACGCGCTGGAGCAGAGGTTTCTGGTCCAATCCCATTGCCGACAGAACGCTCTGTTTATACAATCTTACGTGGTACACATAAGTACAAAGATGCTCGTGAGCAGTTTGAGATGCGTACACATAAGCGTTTGATTGATATTTTGAGCCCAACACCACAAACAGTGGATTCATTGATGCGTTTAGATCTACCGTCTGGCGTAGACATTGAAATTAAATTATAAATTTTTAGGAGGTGTGACGGATGACGCAAGGAATCTTAGGACGCAAAATCGGTATGACGCAAGTTTTCTCTGAAAACGGTGAACAACTACCGGTCACAGTCGTTCAAGCTGAAGGTAATACTGTTCTTCAGAAGAAAACAGAAGAAAATGATGGTTACGAAGCGATCCAAGTTGGTTTCTCAAATGAAAAACCTAATCGCGTTAAGAAAGCGGAGAAAGGTCATGCTGAGAAAGCAGAAGCTGAACCTAAGCGCTTCGTTAGTGAAATCCGTGACGTGAATCTTGACGATTATGAACAAGGTCAAGTATTGAGCGTTGATATGTTTGAACCTGGACAAATGGTTGATGTCACAGGAACTTCAAAAGGTAAAGGTTTCCAAGGTGCAATCAAGCGCCATAATCAAGGTCGTGGACCTGAAACACACGGTTCTCATTTCCATCGTTCACCAGGTTCAATTGGTGTAATGGACACAGGACGTGTATTCAAAGGAATGAAAGGCCCTGGACAAATGGGTGGCGAAACAGTCACGATTCAAAACCTAGAAGTGGTTAAGGTGGACGCTGAAAACGACTTAATCCTTATTAAAGGTAATGTTCCAGGCGCTAAAAAATCTTACGTAAAAATTTCAAGTGCAGTTAAGGCGTAACAATAACTAACGAAGGGAGGAAATGTCATGCCTAAAGTAGCACTATATAACCAAGCGGGTTCTCAAGTAGGCGATGCTGAACTTGCAGAGAACGTATTTGGTATTGAGCCGAATGAAGTTGTCTTACATGACGCAGTTGTTATGCAACAAGCGAACATGCGTCAAGGAACTCATAAAGTAAAAGGTCGCTCAGAAGTTAGCGGTGGTGGACGTAAGCCATGGCGCCAAAAAGGTACTGGTCGTGCACGTCACGGATCAATTCGCTCACCTCAATGGGTTGGTGGCGGAACTGCGTTTGGCCCTACACCACGTAGCTACAGTTTCAAGCTTCCTAAGAAAGTTCGTCGTTTAGCGTTATTATCAGCGTTAGCTTCAAAAGTGAAGTCAGACGAAATCTATGTGCTAGATGAATTAAACTTCGAAGCACCGAAAACAAAAGAAGTTGTTACATTGCTAAGCAATCTTAATATCGATGGTAAAGCACTAATCGTAACAGCTAATGAAAACGAAAACGTTGCTCTATCAGCTAACAACCTTCAAGGAGTTGAAGTGTTAACAGTTGATGACATCAATGTTTTAGATTTAATGAAGCATGACGCGCTGCTAATCACGAAAGAAGCAGCTGAACAAGCAGGGGAGGTGCTTTCATAATGAAAGAGGCAAGAGATATCATTAAGCGCCCAATCATTACCGAACACTCTGCGGATTTGATGGCTGAGAAAAAGTATACATTCGAAGTAATGAAATCAGCTAACAAAACAGAAATCAAAAATGCAGTAGAAGAAGTTTTCAATGTTAAAGTTGAAAAAGTTAATACAATTAACGTTAAAGGTAAGTTTAGAAGAATGGGTCGTTACGGTGGCTACCGCCCTGACCGTAAAAAAGCGATCGTTCAACTCACTGAAGACAGTGAAGAGCTAGACTTCTTTGAAACAGTATAATAAATAATTTACTAAAAGGAGGGAAATCACGATGGCGATTAAAAAGTATAAACCAACCACTAACGGACGTCGCTTCATGACAACATTAACAAATGAAGAAATCACGACGTCCACACCGGAAAAATCTCTACTTGCGCCTCTTAAAAACCGCGCAGGTCGTAACAACCAAGGGAGAATTTCCATTCGTCATCAAGGTGGAGGACATAAGCGTAAGTATCGTATCATCGATTTCAAGCGTGACAAAGATGGTATACCAGGAAACGTTGCTACGATCGAATACGATCCGAACCGTTCAGCAAACATTGCATTAATCCATTATGCTGATGGTGAAAAACGCTATATCCTAGCACCTAGAGGTCTAAAAGTAGGCCAAGAAATTCAATCAGGTGAGCAAGCAGATATTAAAACAGGTAATGCATTACCTCTAAAAGATATTCCAGTCGGTACTACTGTTCATAACATTGAACTTAAACCAGGTCATGGTGGCCAATTAGTTCGTTCAGCAGGTGCACAAGCTCAAGTGCTTGGACGTGAAGAAAAATATGTACTTGTTCGTTTAGCTTCTGGTGAAACTCGTCGTATCCTAGGCACTTGCCGTGCAACAATCGGTCAAGTTGGTAACAACGAACATGAACTAATCAGAGTCGGTAAAGCTGGTCGTAGTCGTTGGAAAGGCATTCGCCCAACAGTACGTGGTTCTGTTATGAACCCTAGTGATCACCCACACGGTGGTGGTGAAGGACGCGCACCAATCGGTATGCCTTCTCCAGTTACGCCTTGGGGCAAACCAACACTTGGTTACAAAACGCGTAAACGTAACAAAGACTCAGACAAATATATTGTCCGTCGTCGTAAGAAGAAGAAGAAATAATGCTGCTAAGCAACATGTTGCTTAAACATGAAGGGAGGCTTATTAATGGGTCGTAGTTTGAAAAAAGGACCTTTCGCAGACGATCATCTGATGAAAAAAGTCGAGAAATTAAATGAATCAAACGATAAACAAGTTATTAAAACTTGGTCACGTCGTTCTACCATTTTCCCACAATTCGTAGGACACACATTCGCAGTTTATGACGGTCGTAAACATGTCCCTGTTTATGTGACTGAAGATATGGTCGGTCATAAATTAGGTGAATTTGCACCAACACGAACGTTCAAAGGTCACGCTGGTGACGATAAGAAAACAAAACGCTAGATGAGAGGAGGTTTGCATGATGCAACAAGCTAAAGCTGTAGCTAAAACGGTTCGTATCGCTCCTCGTAAGGCTCGTTTAGTTATCGATTTAATTCGAGGAAAAGATGTAGGCGAAGCTATCGCAACACTTAAGCACACAAACCGTGCAGCATCACCACACATTGAAAAAGTATTAAACTCTGCTATCGCAAACGCAGAACACAATTATGAATTAGATGTTGATAACTTAGTTGTTTCTGAAGCATTTGTAAATGAAGGCGTAACACTTAAACGTTTCCGCCCACGTGCGCAAGGCCGTGCAACTGCTATTAACAAGCGCACAAGCCACATTACAGTCGTGGTATCAGAAAAGAAGGAGGGATAAATAGTGGGTCAAAAAATTAACCCGAAAGGTCTTCGTGTTGGTATCATTCGTGACTGGGAGTCAAAATGGTACGCTGAGCAAGAGTACGCAGATCTTTTACATGAAGACATTAAAATTCGTGAATATATTGCAGAACGCTTAAAAGACTCAAGCGTGTCACAAGTTGATATTGAACGCGCTGCAAACCGTGTTAACATTTCTGTTCACACTGCTAAACCAGGAATGGTAATTGGTAAAGGTGGTTCAGAAGTTGAAAACCTACGTAATGAACTAAACCATTTAACTGGTAAACGTGTTCATATCAATATTGTAGAAGTTAAGAAACCTGAACTTGATGCAACATTAGTTGCTGAAAATATTGCACGTCAGTTAGAAAATCGTGTTTCTTTCCGTCGTGTCCAAAAGCAAGCTATCCAACGCGCAATGCGCTCAGGAGCTAAAGGTGTTAAAACACAAGTTTCTGGTCGTCTAGGCGGAGCGGATATGGCTCGTATCGAACAATATAGCGAAGGTACTGTTCCACTTCACACTCTTCGTGCAGACATCGATTACGATAATGCAGAAGCAGACACAACTTACGGTAAGTTAGGTGTTAAAGTGTGGATCTATCGTGGTGAAGTCCTTCCAACAAAAACTGATGAATAAGGAAGGAGGATCAGCAATATGTTAATGCCTAAACGCGTTAAATATCGTAAGCCACACCGTACTAGCCTTAAAGGTAAAGCTAAAGGTGGTACAGAGGTGACATTCGGTGAATTTGGCTTACAAGCTCTTGAAGGTGAATGGATTACAAGTCGTCAAATCGAGGCTGCTCGTATTGCAATGACTCGTTATATGAAACGTGGCGGTAAAGTCTGGATCAAGATCTTCCCAGATAAGCCAAAAACAGCTAAACCATTAGAAGTACGTATGGGTTCCGGTAAAGGTGCTCCTGAAGGCTGGGTAGCTGTCGTAAAACCAGGAAAAATTATGTTTGAAGTAGCAGGTGTAAGTGAAGAGGTTGCTCGTGAAGCACTACGTCTTGCATCTCACAAACTTCCAGTAAAAACGAAGTTCGTAAAACGTGAAGAAATTGGTGGTGATAGCAATGAAAGCTAATGAAATCAGAGAACTAACCACTGCCGAAATCGAACAAAAGGTAAAATCATTAAAAGAAGAACTGTTTAACCTACGCTTCCAACTTGCTACGGGACAGTTAGAAAACACTGTACGTATCCGTGAAGTACGCAAGTCAATTGCACGTATGAAAACAGTTATTCGTGAAAGAGAAATCGGCGTAAATAATCGATAATTGAGAGGAGGTTACCTCGATGGCTGATCGTAATTCTCGTAAAGTCTATAGTGGTCGTGTTGTTTCTGACAAAATGGACAAAACAATCACGGTTTTAGTTGAGACTTATAAGTTCCACCCACTATACGGCAAGCGTGTTAAATATTCTAAGAAATTCAAAACGCATGACGAAAACAACCAAGCTAAGAAAGGTGACGTAGTTCGCATCATGGAAACACGTCCTTTATCAGCTAGCAAACGTTTCCGTCTAGTAGATATCGTAGAAGAAGCTGTTGTTATTTAATAAAGTTCGCTCGGAGTATTTCCGAAGGGAGGTAGCAATTGTATGATCCAAGAAGAAAGTAGTTTGAAAGTTGCTGATAACTCTGGTGCCCGCGAAGTACAAACGATTAAAGTACTAGGTGGTTCAGGACGTAAAACAGCGAATATTGGTGATGTTGTCGTTTGCACAGTCAAACAAGCAACACCAGGAGGCGTTGTTAAAAAAGGCGAAGTCGTAAGAGCTGTTATTGTTCGCTCTAAGAGAGGCGTGCGTCGTAAAGACGGTTCATATATTCGCTTTGACGAAAACGCTGCTGTTATCGTACGTGACGATAAAAGCCCACGCGGAACACGTATCTTCGGACCTGTTGCACGTGAACTACGTGAAAACAAATTCATGAAGATCGTTTCCCTAGCGCCAGAAGTTTTATAATAGAGAAAATAAAGCCTTGTTAAGGAGGTGCACGATTCATGCATGTAAAAAAAGGCGACAAAGTTAAAGTCATTTCCGGTAAAGACAAAGGAAAAGAAGGCACTGTTTTAGAATCATTTCCTAAGAAGGAACGTGTTGTGGTAGAAGGTGTTAACTACATGAAGAAACACTCTCAACCATCTCAAGAAAATCCACAGGGCGGAATTTTAAACCAAGAAGCGCCAATTCATGTTTCTAATGTGATGCCTGTCGACCCGAACACAAATGAACCAACCCGTGTTGGCCATGAAGTACGTGACGGTAAGAAAGTTCGCATCGCTAAGAAATCTGGTGAACCTTTAGATAAATAGTTTTATGAGGAAAGGAGGTCTACTTGATGAACGCACTTAAAAAGCAGTACCAAGAAGAAGTTGTACCTAGTTTAATGAATAAATTTGAATATGACTCAGTCATGCAAGCACCTAAAATTGAAAAGATCGTTATCAATATGGGTGTTGGCGACGCTGTTCAGAACTCAAAAGCGTTAGATAACGCTGTAGAAGAATTAGAATTAATTTCCGGTCAAAAGCCGGTGATTACAAAAGCGAAGAAATCTATTGCTGGATTCCGTCTTCGTCAAGGTAATCCAATCGGAGCTAAAGTAACACTACGTGGTGAGCGTATGTACGAGTTCCTTCATAAGCTTATTGCTGTTTCACTACCACGTGTACGTGACTTCCGTGGTATCTCAAGCAAAGCATTTGATGGACGCGGTAACTACACACTAGGTGTTAAAGAACAGTTGATTTTCCCGGAAATTAATTACGATAAAGTAAACAAAGTACGCGGTATGGATATCGTAATTGTTACAACTGCTGACTCGGATGAAGAAGCTCGTGAATTACTTTCACAATTCGGAATGCCTTTCAGACAGTAACTTTCACCTAAAGGAGGGAAAATTGTGGCTAAGAAATCAATGGTCGCGAAACAACAACGTAATCAAAAATTTAAAGTACGTGAATATACACGTTGCGAACGTTGTGGCCGTCCACATTCAGTTATTCGCAAATTTAAATTATGCCGAATTTGTTTCCGTGAATTAGCATACGAAGGACAAATTCCAGGCGTGAAAAAAGCTAGTTGGTAAGCCCAGAGTCGGGAAGGAGGTAATCAGAAATGGCAATGACAGATCCAATTGCAGATCTATTAACACGAATTCGTAACGCCAACATGGCACGTCACGATCAATTAGAAGTACCAGCTTCGAACTTGAAGAAAGAAATCGTTGATATTCTAAAGCGTGAAGGTTTCATCCGTGACTACGAATTCATTGAAGATAATAAACAAGGCGTTCTACGTCTATTCTTAAAATACAGTGCTGATAGCGAGCGTGTTATTACAGGAATTAAGAAAATCAGTAAGCCAGGCCTACGTGTTTATGTGAAATCAGATGAGGTTCCACGTGTTCTTAACGGGTTAGGTATCGCTGTTGTTTCAACATCCCACGGTGTATTAACGGATAAAGAAGCTCGTCAAAAAGCGGTAGGCGGCGAAGTGCTAGCTTACGTTTGGTAATCATTAATGAACAGTCAGGAGGTGTAATGAATGTCACGTGTAGGTTTAAAACCAATTGAAATCCCAAATGATGTTGAGGTAAGTGTTGATGGTAACGTTGTAACCGTGAAAGGTTCTAAAGGCGAACTATCACGCTCAATCCATCAAGACATGGACGTTAAAATTGATGGTCAAGAGTTAACAGTCGTACGCCCAAGTGAAAAACAAGCACACCGCGCACTCCACGGTACTACTCGTAGTAATATTGCTAACATGATTGAAGGTGTTTCTAAAGGTTTCGAAAAAGCTTTAGAAGTACATGGTGTTGGTTACCGTGCGCAAATGCAAGGTGATAAGCTTGTCGTAAACGCTGGTTACTCTCACCCAGTTGAAATCGAACCGATCGAAGGTGTCGATATCGAGTGTCCTACGAATACACGTATTGTAATCAAAGGAATCGATAAAGAGAAAGTCGGTGCGGCAGCAGCTAACATCCGTTCTATTCGTACACCTGAACCTTACAAAGGTAAAGGTCTTCGTTATGAAAATGAACATGTACGCACTAAAGAAGGTAAGACTGCTAAATAATTTCCGTTAAGAGACAGAAAGGAGTGACCTAGATGATTACGAAGCAAGATAAGAACGCTGCTCGTAAAAAGCGTCATACCCGTGTTCGTCGTGATTTAGTCGGAACATCTGAGCGTCCACGCTTAAATGTTTACCGTTCAAATAAACACATCTATGCACAACTAATTGATGATTTCGCTGGTGAAACAGTTGCAAGTGCTTCAACAGTTGATAAAGAATTCAACGGAGAAGCAACTGGAAACGTTGAAGCTGCGAAACAAGTCGGTGAGTTAGTCGCAAAACGTGCGACAGATAAAGGTTATCAATCCGTTGTTTTTGATCGTGGTGGTTACTTATACCATGGACGAGTAGCAGCATTAGCTGATGCTGCACGCGAAACAGGATTAGAATTTTAAATAAGTTATAAAGGAGGGAAAAGGCATGCATACACAAATCGATCCAAGCAAGCTTGATATTGAAGAGCGTGTCGTTACGGTTAATCGTGTCGCTAAAGTTGTGAAGGGTGGTCGCCGTTTCCGCTTCACAGCACTAGTTGTTGTCGGTGACAAAAATGGTCACGTTGGTTTCGGTACTGGTAAAGCGAATGAAGTACCAGAAGCCATTCGTAAAGCGATCGAAGAAGGTAAACGTAACTTAGTACGTGTACCGATTGTTAATACAACAATTCCTCACCAAATTCATGGTCAATTTGGTTCAGGTAACATCTTACTAAAACCGGCTACTGAAGGTACAGGAGTTATCGCAGGTGGTCCAGTACGTGCGGTGTTAGAATTAGCAGGTGTGCACGACATCCTATCTAAATCATTAGGATCTAACACACCAATCAACATGGTGCGTGCGACAATTCAAGGTTTAAGCGAACTTAAGACAGCAGAGGAAGTTGCGAGATTACGCGGCAAATCTGTTGAGGAACTGAAAGGATAAGGAGGGATAAACATGGCTAACAAATTAGAAATTACCCTCACACGTAGTGTAATTGGCCGTAAGCAAGACCAGCGCGACACGGTTAAAGCACTAGGTCTTAATAAAATTAGACAATCAGTCGTTCATGACGATACAGAAGCGATTCGTGGCATGATCAACAAAGTATCCCACTTAGTTGAGGTAAAAGAAGCGTAAGTAACGATTAACGTAAAGAGGAGGTGCTCGACGAATGAAACTTCATGAGTTAAAAGGAGCTGAAGGCTCTCGTAAAAAACGTAATCGTGTAGGTCGCGGAATGGCTACTGGTAACGGCAAAACATCAGGTCGTGGCCATAAAGGTCAAAAAGCGCGTTCTGGCGGTAACATCAGTCCAGGTTTCGAAGGTGGGCAAATGCCTATTTACCAACGCCTTCCGAAGCGTGGTTTCACAAATATTAACCGTAAAGAATATACGATTGTAAACTTAGATACTCTTAATCGTTTCGATGAAGGAACGGAAGTAACACCAGAACTTCTTCTAGAAACTGGTGCTATCAGCAAAGTTAAAGCAGGCGTTAAGATCCTAGGCGACGGAAGTCTAGATAAAAAATTGACTGTTAAAGCTGATAAGTTCTCTGCTTCAGCGAAAGAAGCAATTGAAGCGGCAGGCGGTCAAACTGAGGTGATTTAATGTTCCGCACATTTTCCAATTTGTTTCGCGTGGCCGACATTAGACAGAAAATCCTTTTCACGCTTGCCATTTTAATTGTATTTCGACTAGGAACGTTCATCCCTGTTCCGTTCACTGATAGTGATGCTCTTACAATGATGAATGAAACCAATAGCTTTGGGTTTATTGATACATTCGGAGGAGGCGCATTAAGTCAGTTCTCGATCTTTGCGATGAACATCTTCCCATACATCACAGCTGCGATTATCATGCAGTTGTTACAAATGGATGTTGTTCCAAAGTTTACTGAATGGCGTAAACAAGGTGAAATGGGACGTCGTAAATTAGCCCAATTTACACGTTATTTCACAGTGGTTTTGGCTTTTCTCCAAGGTATTGGAATGTCAATTGGCTTCAACCAGATGACAGATGGTGCATTAATAAGTAATCCAGGGATTGTGACTTACTTAACGATTGCGATCGTCCTAACTGGTGGAACGACATTCTTGATGTGGCTTGGTGAACAAATCACTGAATTCGGTGTCGGTAACGGAATTTCAATTATCATTTTTGCAGGTATTGTGGCCGGAATACCAAATGGTGTGAACCAGCTTTATGAAACTTATATTTCAGGTGCTGGTGATCAACTGTTCATTAACTTGGCTGTAATAGGAATTATAGGTCTTGTTGTTATTGCTGTTATCGTAGGCGTTATCTTTATTCAACAAGCATTACGTAAGATTCCGATTCAGTATGCAAAAAGAACTGTTAATCGTTCTCCAGTTGGAGGACAGTCAACGCATTTACCATTAAAGGTAAATGCAGCAGGCGTTATTCCGATCATTTTTGCAATTGCGTTTATCATGGCACCTCGGACAATAGCCCAATTCTTTGAAGGTAACGAATTTGCACAAACAATGGCTTGGGTATTCGATTACACTGAGCCGGTAGGAATGGTCATCTACTTTGGCTTAATTATTGCTTTCACGTATTTCTATACATTTGTTCAAGTTAACCCTGAACAAATGGCTGAGAACTTACAGAAGCAAGGTGGATATGTACCAGGTATTCGACCAGGCAAGAATACTGAGACGTATTTAACACGTGTCATGTATCGTTTAACGTTTGTAGGCGCGCTATTCTTAGCTGTTGTTGCGATCTTCCCGATTATGTTAGGAAGTATTGCTGACTTACCTGCATCTGTTCAAATTGGCGGTACGAGTCTTCTAATCGTTGTCGGTGTTGCATTAAATACAATGAAACAATTAGAAAGCCAATTAGTAAAACGTCATTATCGCGGCTTTATTAAATAGTCGCTCTGATGTAACGGATAACTGAGAGCGAGGGGAAAGATATGAATCTTATTTTGATGGGACTGCCAGGTGCTGGGAAAGGTACTCAAGCAGAAAAAATCGTAGAAAAGTATGATATCCCTCATATCTCAACTGGAGATATGTTCCGTTCTGCGATCAAAGAAGGAACACCTTTAGGAAAAGAAGCAAAGTCTTACATGGATGCAGGTGACTTAGTCCCTGATGAAGTGACAGTAGGTATTGTTAAAGAACGTTTAAGCAAACCAGACTGTGAAAAAGGCTTTTTATTAGATGGTTTTCCGAGAACAGTTGCTCAAGCTGAAGCTCTCGAAAACTTGCTAAGTGAATTAGATACAAGTTTAGATTACGTCATTCATGTAAAAGTACCGGAAGAGAAATTAGTCGATCGCTTAACAGGCCGTCGTATTTGTCCTGAATGTGGTGCAACTTATCATGTGGAATTCAATCCACCGAAAGAGGATGGTAAGTGTGACATTGACGGGGCAACGTTAATTCAACGTGAAGACGATCAGCCAGAAACGGTAAGAAATCGTCTAAATGTTAACATGGAACAAACGAAACCATTATTAGATTATTATGGTGACAAAGGTTACCTTGTTGATGTGAATGGCGATCAACATATCGATGACGTGTTCGAGCAAATCGATGATATTATCGGAGGCTTAGCTAAATGATTATTCGTAAAACTCCACGTGAAATTGAAATCATGAGACACGCTGGTAAAATTGTAGCGTTAACGCATCAAGAGTTAGCGAAACACATTAAGCCAGGTGTTACAACAAATCGGTTAAATGACATTGCGGATGCATTTATTCGTGATCATGATGCCATCCCTTCATTTAAGGGATACAGCGGTTTTAGTGGTAGTATTTGTGTTTCTGTTAACGAAGAGCTTGTCCATGGCATTCCTAGTGATCGAGCATTAAATAATGGCGATATTATCAGTATCGACATTGGTGCTGAATATCAAGGTTATCATGGTGACTCAGCTTGGACATATGCTGTGGGTGAGATTAGCGAAGAAACGCAACATTTACTGGATGTGACAGAAGAATCTTTATTCAAAGGTTTAGAACAAGTCAAAGCCGGTAATCGTTTAACAGATATTTCACACGCGATTCAAAGCTATGTTGAGCCGTTCGGTTACACGATCGTGCAAGAATACGGTGGCCATGGTATTGGCCAAGATCTTCACGAAGACCCGCATCTTTCAAACTTTGGGCCTCCAAACAAAGGACCGCGTTTGAAAAAAGGTATGGTGCTTGCCATTGAACCAATGGTTAACCAAGGTGAGCGTTACGTTCGAACTTTAGACGATGATTGGACCGTTGTAACATCTGATGAAGCAAATTGTGCTCACTTCGAGCATACAGTTGTGGTAACGGACGATGGTTATGAAATATTGACAAAAGCTTAAGTGAAGGTGATGACGGTTGAACGATGGAGATTCGCGATGTCCGGAGTTAGGACAGTTAGTGAGGATAAAACGAGGAAGAGAATCAGACCAATATGCAGTTATTATTGGATTTGATGACCAGAAGTTTGTTAAGCTAGCAGATGGTGAAAAGCGTAAGTTCGATCGACCAAAACGAAAGAACCTTCATCATGTCGAATTGATTGATTATGTTTCTCCAGAAGTAAACCGCAGCTTAGAAGAAACAGGTCGAGTGACTAATGGAAAACTTCGCTTCGCAATATCAAAATTTGTCAACGAACTGATGACAGGTTAAGAAGAAGGGAGATTCTCTCGATGGCGAAAGACGATGTAATTGAAATGGAAGGAACGGTCCAGGAAACTCTACCGAACGCAATGTTTAAAGTGGAGTTAGAAAATGGACACGAAATCCTAGCCCATGTTTCTGGTAAGATTCGTATGCACTTCATTCGTATTTTACCAGGTGACAAAGTGACAGTAGAGATGTCACCTTATGATTTATCAAGAGGTCGTATCACGTACCGTTATAAATAACGAAAAGACTCCGATCTAAAAGGAGGTAGGAAGAATGAAGATAAGAGCTTCAGTCAAGCCAATTTGTGAAAAGTGTAAAGTAATCCGCCGTAAGGGTAAAGTAATGGTAATTTGCGAAAATCCTAAACACAAACAAAAACAAGGCTAAAACAAAAGGAGGTGCAATGCACTCATGGCTCGTATTGCAGGTGTAGATATTCCACGTGAGAAGCGTGTTGTCATCGCGTTAACATACATTTATGGTGTTAGCCATACAACAGCTAGTGAAATTGTTGCAGAAGCAGGCGTTAGTGAAACAACTCGTGTCCGTGATCTAACGGAAGAAGAGTTAGCTAACATCCGTAAAGCAACAGACAATTATACAGTTGAAGGTGACTTACGTCGTGAAGAGTCACTTAACATCAAACGTTTAATTGAAATTGGTTCATATCGTGGACTCCGTCATCGTCGTGGCTTACCAACACGTGGTCAGAAGACTAAGAACAACTCTCGTACACGTAAAGGTCCACGTCGTACAGTAGCAAACAAGAGAAAATAATTGATTAAAAAGGAGGTATGCTTGTCATGGCTCGTAAGACTAATAAAAACCAAACACGTCGTAAGCGCCGTGTGAAAAAGAATATAGAATCTGGTGTTGCTCACATTCGTTCAACATTTAACAATACGATTGTGACGATTACAGATACGAATGGTAATGCTATTGCGTGGAGCAGTGCTGGTGCCCTTGGTTTCAGAGGTTCCCGTAAATCAACACCATTCGCAGCACAAATGGCTTCAGAAGTAGCGGCGAAAACAGCTCAAGAAAACGGCATGAAAACTATTGAAGTGGCTGTAAAAGGCCCAGGTGCAGGTCGTGAAGCAGCGATTCGTTCACTACAGGCTGCAGGTTTAGAAATCACTGCAATCGTTGATGTGACCCCAGTACCTCACAATGGTTGCCGCCCACCAAAACGTCGTCGTGTCTAATCTGGCGTATATAATTTGTCAGCCCGTCTATAATGGGATATGATAGCTTTAAAAGTATAGCACGGTTATTTTGGGATTGATCCGCGTTTTAGCGTGGATCCCGCCCGTTTTGGGAATAACGATGGATCTCATCGTTTTTTCGACGTTTTGAAGGAGGGTTTTGTGAATGATTGAAATTGAAAAACCGAAAGTGGAAACGGTCGAAGTTAGTAACGATGCTAAATTCGGCAAATTCGTAATTGAACCATTAGAGCGTGGATATGGTACAACGATGGGGAACTCCTTACGTCGTATCTTACTATCCTCCCTACCAGGATCAGCTGTAACATCCGTACAAATTGAAGGAGCGTTACATGAATTCACAACACTTGAATATGTGATGGAAGATGTCACGACCATTATTTTAAATCTGAAAAAGCTAGCTTTGAAGATTTATTCTGATGATGCGAAGACATTAGAAATTGATGCAAGTGGTGAAGGTGACGTCACAGCTGCAGATATTCAACATGATAGCGATGTCGAAGTATTAAACCCTGAGCTAAAGATTGCGACAATCACTGGTAACGGTAAATTAAGCATGAAAATTAATGCTGAAAAAGGCCGTGGTTATCGCCCAGCAGAGTATAACAAAAAAGACGAACAACCAATTGGCGTTATTCCAGTTGATTCAATCTTCACACCAGTAGAACGTGTGACGTACCAAGTCGAAAATACACGTGTTGGTCAAGTCACGAATTATGATAAATTAACGCTTGATGTGTGGACAGACGGAAGCATTCGCCCTGAAGAAGCTATTTCTCTAGGTGCTAAAGTGTTTACTGAGCACTTAAATGTTTTTGTTGGCTTAACAGACGAAGCACAAAGCGCAGACATTATGGTCGAGAAAGAAGAAGACCAAAAAGAAAAAGTGTTAGAAATGACAATTGAAGAACTGGATCTATCAGTTCGTTCATATAATTGCTTAAAACGTGCGGGAATCAATACTGTACAAGAACTAACACAGAAATCTGAAGAAGACATGATGAAAGTTCGTAACTTAGGACGTAAATCTCTTGATGAAGTGAAACACAAACTTCATGCTCTTAACTTAGGCTTACGTAAAGACGATTAATAGATGCATCACAGTCAATCCCTATGCAAAGGAGGTCTTTAAGGATGGCAAAAGCGAAATTAGGTCGTACGACTGAACAACGTATGGCTCTTCTACGTAACTTAGCGACTGATCTGATCGTTCATGAGCGCATTGAAACGACAGAATCAAAAGCGAAAGAGTTACGCCCAGTCGTTGAGAAAATTATTACGCTAGGTAAGCGTGGCGACCTTCATGCTCGTCGACAAGCAGCTTCATTCTTGCGTAAAGTTGAAGCAGATGAAGAAGGTACTGACGCGTTACAAAAATTATTCTCTGATATTGCTCCACGTTTTGAAGAGCGCCAAGGTGGATACACTCGTATCCTTAAACTAGGTGAACGCAAAGGTGACGGAGCAAAAACAGTGATTATTGAATTAGTTGACTAATTGAATGATTCATTAAAAGAGGGGAGTTCAGATCTCATATAAGTGAGAACTGAACCCTTTTTTTATGCTATAATGACAGAAAGTAAACCTAAGGAGTGCGCGGATTGATTGAGTTGGAGCAAGTTTCTTTTCGTTATCAAAACGAAGCAAGTCATGTCTTTGAAAACCTTAATCTCACCATCGAACAAGGTGAATGGGTCGCGATTGTTGGACGTAATGGTTCAGGCAAGTCAACATTAGCTAAATTGCTTAACGGTTTATGTTTAGCAACAAGTGGCGTTGTGCGGGTGAATCATACCGTCATAACTAGTGAATCAAAGCACCAAGTCCGGACACAAATTGGTATGGTTTTTCAAAATCCTGAAAATCAATTTGTCGGAACTACCGTCGCTGATGATGTGGCCTTTGGGTTAGAAAACCTGGCTGTCCCACGTGATACGATGATTAAACGGATCGATCAGAGTCTTGAACAGGTCGACATGACAGCTTATAAAAATCACGAACCGTCACGCTTATCAGGTGGTCAGAAGCAACGTGTGGCTTTAGCGAGTGTATTAGCGATGCAGCCAGAAGTGATTGTGTTAGACGAAGCCACGTCAATGTTGGACCCAATCGGGAAGGAACAAGTGTTATCAATTATACAAGAACTCCATGAACAACTTGATGTGACGGTTATAATGGTTACACACGACTTGAATGAAGCCGCTTTAGCTGATCGTGTGATCACATTGAATGAAGGTACTGTTTGGTTTGATGGCAAGCCAAGAGAGTTTCTGGAGAAAGGCGATCAATTACATGAGGTCGGTCTTGAACCACCGTTTGTCACTAAAGTCTATCAGCAATTAAGCAGACAGTCGATCACCGTTACGCAAGAGCCCTTACACTATGAAGAACTGGTGGATGAATTATGGAGATTGTATTTGAAGACGTAGACTATATTTATCAACCGAATACCCCACTCGAGCATGTTGCCTTACAAGATCTTTCATTTACGATTCCATCACAGTCTTTTACGGCGATTGTTGGCCGAACAGGTTCAGGAAAATCAACCTTATTACAACAGTTAAATGGGTTATTACAACCAACATCAGGGACTGTCACGATTGGTAACACTAGATTACCAGGTGTTAAAGCTAAACCATTAAAAGAGTTGCGAAGGCGAGTTGGTCTTGTATTTCAATATCCAGAGCATCAATTGTTTGAGGAGACGGTAAAACAAGAATTGTTGTTTGGTCCAAAGAACTTTGGGTTAGACCTCGCACAACTTGAGGCCCAATTGCCTCAAGTATTACAGGATGTAGGACTTGATGAATCATTTTTAGAACGGTCACCTTTTACATTAAGTGGCGGACAAATGAAGCGGGTCGCCTTAGCAAGTGTGTTAATTTTAGATTCAGAAGTACTTGTCTTAGACGAACCGACGGCCGGACTAGACCCAGTCGGTAAAAAGCAACTGCTACAATTATTTAGGTATTTAAATGAAGAAAAGGGTAAAACGGTCGTTTTAGTGACTCATAATATGGAAGATGCTATGGCTTATGCTGATCAGCTTGTGGTATTAAATGACGGTTGTATCGACCGTGTCACCTCTCCGAAACATTTAATAGAAAAACGAGATCAGTTAGAAGCGATTGGTTTAGCTCCTCCTGAATCGATTAAATTCGTTGATTACATGAAACAAACTTTAGATGTGAACTGGAATGGTCATGAAGCAACGGTCGTTACAGTCAGCCAGGCTTTAATTAATCGGATAAAGGCTGGTGCTAACAAGTGAAGCAATCATTTATTTTAGGCCAGTATATTCCGAGAGATTCATTCATACATAGATTAGATCCACGGACGAAAATCATTTCGCTCATTTTGTTTGTGATCACGATGTTTGTCATTGACCGCTTGTTCATTTATAGCTTATTATACGGGTTTGTATTGGGTTGTGTTTTATTATCAACAATCCCGATAACCTATTTAATCAAAGGGTTAAAGCCAGTATGGTGGCTCGTCGTGATTACCTTTATCTTTCACGTTTTATTTCAACGTGATGGTGAAGCCTTATTTGATGTGTTTGGATTCATTATTTATGATCAAGGTTTTATACAAGGTGGCGAGATTGCTAGCCGTTTGCTTCTGATGATTGTTATGGCAACACTCCTGACGTTAACGACACCACCATTAGCGATCACAGATGCGATGAGGTGGTTTTTAGCGCCGTTGACAAGGTTGGGGCTACCTATCAATGAATTGGCGATTATGATGGCGATCTCATTAAGGTTAATCCCAACTATGACAGAAGAGATGGATAAGATCTCAAAGGCTCAAGCAGCTAGAGGTCTTGATTATACGCGAGGACGATTGAGAGATCGACTTAAGGCTTTATTACCGTTATTAATTCCGTTGTTTATAAGTGCCTTTAAACGAGCTGAAGCATTAGCTATGGCTATGGAGGCGCGAGGTTATCAAGGGGCTGACCATCGTACATCTTATCGGCAAATCGCTTTTAGGACAATGGATTATATCATCGTATGTCTGATGACGACGGCAACGGTATCAATTTATCTGATGACAGGGTAAAGGGGAGTTAATGTGGAACGAATTAAAGTACATATCGCTTATGATGGCACACATTTTGCTGGTTATCAGGTGCAGACAAATGAACGAACAGTTCAATTGGTGATCGAACAAGCCTTAAAGAAAATGCATCGTGAAGATATTCGGATTTATTCATCTGGTAGAACTGACTCGGGGGTGCACGCGTTAGATCAAGTCATTCATTTTAATACGCGCTTAACGTTGGATTGTTCGGCGTGGCACCAAGCTCTACAAACCTTATTACCATCAGATGTGCAAGTGCAACGAGTCGAGAAAGTTGATGAACAATTTCATGCACGGAAGAGTGCTCAAGGGAAAATTTATCGCTATGTCGTGTTGAATCAACGTCATTATGATTTATTTAATCGGCAGTACGAATGGCATGTCATGAAACAGGTAGACGTAGGTTTGATGAAGGTAGCGGCTGAAAAAATCGTCGGTACTCATGATTTCACGCCTTTTTCTGCATCTAAGTCTAATGTCACTGGAGATAAAACACGAACAGTGAATGCTATTGATATTTGGGAAGATAATGGCCGTATTGTTTTTGAAGTAAAAGGTGACGGCTTTCTCACGCACATGGTCCGAATTATTGTCGGAACATTAGTCGAAATCGGGCTAAATAAAAAGGAATCGACCTGTATTGATGAGGCATTTGCAACATTAGACAGGCAAAAAGTCGGGATGACAGCCCCTAGTCACGGGTTATTTTTGTGGCAAGTGATCTATTAATTGAGAAATCGAGATAAGTTTGGTTAGAGATAGGAGCGGGATGAGATGATCGAACGTTATACACGTGAAGAGATGGGACAAATATGGACAGAAGAAAATCGGTTTAACGCCTGGTTAGAAGTCGAGGTGTTAGCAACTGAGGCATGGGCTGCATTAGGCGACATTCCAAAAGAAGATGCCAAGAAAATCCGTGAAAAGGCATCATTTGATAGTGAACGAATCCATGAGATCGAACAGGAGACACGTCATGATGTCGTGGCGTTTACCCGATCCGTGTCTGAGACGCTCGGCGAGGAGAAGAAGTGGGTCCACTATGGCTTAACCTCGACAGATGTGGTCGATACAGCTCTATCATATGTGATTAAACAAGCTAATACGATTATTCGAAAAGATCTGCATCACTTTTTAACTGTCTTGAAACAAAAAGCACAGGACCAAAAATATTCCATTATGATGGGACGGACGCATGGCGTTCACGCAGAGCCTACTACATTCGGCTTGAAACTAGCCTTATGGTATGAAGAATTCAAACGCCATATTGAACGATTTGAAGTGGCTGCAGCAGGAATTGAAGTCGGTAAATTATCAGGCGCTGTCGGGACTTATGCAAATATTGATCCTTATGTTGAAGATTATGTCTGTCAACAATTAGGACTAACGCCTTCACCGATTTCGACTCAGACGTTGCAACGCGATCGCCACGCTGATTATATGTCCACTTTAGCGCTGATTGCGACATCAATCGAGAAGATGGCGACAGAAATTCGTGGCTTACAAAAAAGTGAAACGCGCGAAGTAGAGGAATTTTTTGCGAAAGGTCAAAAGGGATCGTCGGCAATGCCTCATAAGCGGAATCCAATCGGGTCTGAAAATATGGCTGGAATGGCGCGCGTGATTCGAGGTTATATGATGACGGCTTATGAAAATGTACCGCTTTGGCATGAACGGGACATTTCCCATTCCTCAGCTGAACGTGTGATTTTGCCAGATGCGACGATTGCGCTCGATTATATGTTAAATCGATTCTCAGGTATTGTTGAGAAATTAACGGTCTATGAGGACCATATGCGCGCTAATATGGACGCTACTTATGGCTTGATCTATTCTCAGCGTGTGTTACTCACTTTAATCGATCAAGGATTTTCACGTGAACGTGCGTATGATCTTGTTCAGCCACTAGCAATGCAAGCTTGGGAAGAAGGCCAGTCATTCCCTGAGTTAATTCGCCAAACAACTGAGATAGCAGATAACGTCGACAGCGAAACGTTAGAAGCATGTTTTGATGCGACATACCATTTAAAGAATGTCGATATGATTTTCGAACGCTTAGGACTAGATGATTGAACGAGGGGATGACAGATATGACACGGCGCGCTTTAATGAGTGTTTCAGATAAAACGGGGATTGTAGATTTTGCGAGTCAACTCGTTGAAGAGGGTTTCGAGATTATTTCAACGGGTGGAACCAAACGAGTATTAGAAGAAGCGGGTTTATCCGTTATTGGGATATCAGACGTAACCGAATTTCCAGAGATTCTGGATGGTCGAGTTAAGACGCTTCATCCTCATATTCACGCAGGTTTATTAGCGAAACGGGATGATGATCAACACATGGCCACGTTACAAGACCAAGCGATTCAGACGATTGACCTGCTTGTCGTTAATCTTTACCCATTTAAAGAAACGATTTCGAAACAGGATGTCGAGCATGATGAAGCGATAGAAAATATTGATATTGGTGGCCCTGTAATGTTGAGAGCAGCAGCTAAAAATTACCAAGATGTCACGGTTGTGGTCGACCCTGGTGATTATGAGCGAGTGATTGATCATGTGAAAGATGCTCAAGACAGCTCGCAACTAAATCAAGCTTTAGCAGCGAAAGTATATCGCCACACAGCACAGTACGATGCGCTAGTCGCAGAATACTTAACGAATGAATCCGGGGAAACTCTCCCTGAATCGAAGACGATTACCTATGACTTAAAAGAATCATTACGCTATGGGGAGAATCCGCATCAAGAAGCGGCTTTTTATGCGAATCCACTTGCTACCGAGACCTCGCTTGTCCATGCTAAGCAAAGACATGGAAAAGCGCTATCTTATAATAATATTCAAGATGCGAATGCAGCTTTACAAATTGTTAGAGAGTTTAGCGAGCCAGCTGCCGTCGCGGTGAAACATATGAATCCATGTGGCGTTGGTATTGGCGATCGTTTAGATCAAGCATTTACGAGGGCATATGAAGCAGATCCCGTTTCGATCTTCGGTGGTATTGTCGCAGTTAATCGAGAAATTGATGAGGTAGTCGCGAATCAATTGAGTCAAATTTTCTTAGAAATTGTGATTGCCCCGAGTTATACAGAGCGAGCTTTTGAAATTTTAACTCAAAAGAAAAATATCCGCTTACTCGAGCTACCGATGACAGTAGATTCGCCTGAGCAAACCTTGCATTCTGTAAAAGGTGGACTGTTGATCCAAGATGAAGACCGTGCACCGAAGGAAATGACTGACTATAGCGTCGCAACAGACCGCGAACCAACTGAAGCGGAATGGCAACAATTGTTATTCAGCTGGGATGTTGTGAAACACGTTAAATCTAATGCAATTGTCTTAGCGGCGAATCAGCAGACAATCGGTATTGGTGCTGGCCAGATGAACCGCGTAGGCGCAGCAAAAATTGCGATTGAACAAGCTGGCGACCAAGCAAAAGGTGCGGTCATGGCATCAGACGCCTTTTTCCCAATGGATGACACCGTTGAAGCGGCTCACCAAGCAGGTGTGACAGCGATTATCCAACCAGGCGGATCCAAACGAGATGCTGACTCGATTCAGAAATGCAATGAATACGGAATTGCGATGGTGTTCACAGGTGTTCGTCACTTTAAACACTAAGGGTCAGGGTCGCCCAACTATATCAGCGCTCGCCGAAATATTTTAGCGTTCGTTGATATATTGTTAAGGTCGCCGAAATAATACTGAGGTCGCTGATATAATGATTGAGTCGCCGAAATAATGCTGAACGCGCCGATATATTGATAAAGTCGCTGATATATTGTTCAACGCGCTGATAAATAGTCAAATTCGCTGATATATCACAAAACTCGCTGATATCTTGCTCAAGGATCTGAACAATATAAGATAGGATTGTTAAAACCTTTTAATGAAATCATTATAATAACTTCATTAAAAATCGAGAAAAGATGCGATTTATCTTGACATTATACCCATAGATATTATAATATATTCTATGGCATTTTATCATATCCACGTAATAGCCCCGGAAACTATTCGTGATGAGATAAACGTAATGAAACGGAAATAACAGGAGGGAACCGTCATGCGCCAAACATTTATGGCAAACGAACAAAACGTTGAGCGTAAATGGTACGTAGTTGACGCAGAAGGCCAAACTTTAGGTCGTCTATCGACAGAAGTTGCAGCACTTCTACGTGGCAAGCATAAGCCAAGCTACACACCACACGTTGATACAGGTGACAATGTCATCGTAATTAATGCAGACAAAATTCAGTTAACAGGTAAGAAATTAACTGATAAGAAATATTACCGTCATTCAAACTACCCAGGTGGTTTGAAAGAGCGTAGCGCAGAAGAAATGCGTAATAATTATCCAGAACAAATGCTTGAACAAGCAATCAAAGGCATGCTACCTAAGAACAAATTAGGTCGTAAAATGGGCAAAAAGCTACACGTCTATCGTGACGCTAACCATAGACATCATGCACAAAAACCAGAAGTTTACGAGCTTCGTGGATAATTAAGGAGGGTAATTGAATTGGCACAAGTACAATATAACGGCACTGGCCGTCGTAAAAGCTCAGTAGCACGTGTACGACTAGTACCAGGTAATGGTAAAGTCGTTGTGAATAAAATCGATGCAGAACAATACTTCCCACACGAAACTCTACGTCGTGTGATTAACCAACCATTAGACGTGACAGAAAACACAGGTAACTATGACATTTATGTCAACGTTGATGGTGGTGGATTCTCAGGTCAAGCTGGTGCGATCCGCTTAGGCGTTGCTCGCGCTCTATTAGAAGCTGACCCTGAATACCGCCCATCGCTAAAACGCGCTGGACTTCTAACGCGTGACGCACGTGAGAAAGAACGTAAAAAATACGGTCTTCGTGGCGCTCGTCGTTCACCACAGTTCTCAAAGCGTTAAAAACCCTTATATATCAAGGTTTCAAACACCTATTCGTTATCAAACGAATGGGTGTTTTTTTATACATAGTAATTTAGGCATTTTATGGGTTTTCGTGTGTGGGCGTAAGTTTACATTATGTTTTGGGGCACACTCTTGCATAGAGTGAAGGTTATCTAACATTATTCTCTTATCGATTAGCAGGGCTGGAGTTTCAAGCTCGTACATGTTCATTTAATCGATTCCTCCTACAAGAATATCAATGGAATTAGACACAGTACCCTTTACAAGCTCAATTATATAAAAAAAAATATATAAACCAAAATAAAGGGCGCTTTATATAATTTTTTATATGTTATAATGAAAAAGTCAATTCGAAGTTATATGCGATTCCCAGTAATTAAGCAGAAGAAGCACTTATACTATCAAGTAGTAGGACATATTTTTTTATCGAAAATTATACATGGGGTGAGAGGTAGAGATATGGAAGAGAGAAAGCAAATATTGGAGAGTTACATTCCCTTAGCAAAATCAACGGCTAAAATGTTTGGACATCATTGTGAAATTGTTATTCACGATTTAACAAACCCCCAAGCATCTGTCATATTCACAATAAATAGTCATGTAACGAGTAGAGAAGTCGGTCAATCCTTTGATCATCTCGTGACAACGGTATTACAATCGAAAGACTTTAAAGAAGATCATCTGGCCGGTTATACATTTGTTACAGAAGATAAACGCACGATCCGCTCTTCAACAACGTTAATTCGCGATTTCAAAGAGAAAGTGATCGGTGCTTTCTGTATTAATTTCGATGTGGAAGCATTACTTCAAATGCAACAGTTTATGAACACATTTCTTCCAACAGCAGTTCCAGTAGAAGAGAAAGAAGAGAAGCCAAGTCCTGAGATTAAAAATGTAGAGGAGATCGTTGATAGTTTAATTAATCAAATCATACAAAACAGTGCTCATCCAGCTATGAAACGCCATGAAAAGGTAGAATTGATTCGTTTCATGGATAAAAAAGGGATTTTTTCAATGAAGGGATCTATCGATAAGGTTGCAGATTCATTAGGCATATCAAAGGTCACTGTTTATAGCTATTTAGATGAAATAAAAAATAAATCAAGGTAAGGAGAAAACAATGAAAAGTATTTTTGAAGTAGAAAATTTAAAATCTAATGGTCATTACGCACTTGCGACTATTCATGATGATATCGTCTATGTTTCCGGACAATTTTCTATTGATCCAGAAACTCGTGAAAGGAAATATGGTTCCGTTGAAGAGGAAACAATCCAGGCACTTAATAATATAGAAAAGATTGTAGAAGCAGCTGGAAGTAAAAAAGAACAAATATTACGTATGACATTATACATTCCTGATGTGGAACTATGGGATAGGGTAGATACTGTTTATAAAGAATTTTTCGGAGAATATAAACCGGCTCGTACGGTGGTACCCACAAATAAATTACATTTTGGATTTAAAATAGAAGTTGATGCCATCGCGTATATATAAATTTTTTTGAATCTGGCATATAAAAAATTCTAATATATATAAAAAATCTAAAGGATGGATAAAGGATGGAACAATATATTTGTAATGACTGTGGGAAAAAGCATGCTATTACGCCCGTTATATGGAAATGTACGTGTGGCGGTTTATTAAATTTGGAAAAAGATACTCCTACAATAAATGTGGAATCATGGAATCGTTATCCGAACTCATTATGGCGTTATTTAGAAACCATGCCATTCCAAAAGGATTCAAATACTTGGAAGTCTATAACAATGGGAGAAGGTCAAACCCCTTTAATTGTTCTAGATTCTCTTGAACCAAATACTTATGTAAAAGTTGATTATATGATGCCTACTTTATCCTTTAAAGACAGAGGAGCTGCAGTTTTAATGACGAAGGCAAAAGAACTGGGGGTCAAAAAAGTTATTGCGGATAGTAGCGGGAATGCTGGAACTGCCATTGCTGCCTACGCTGCACGTTGTAATATTGCTTGCGACATTTATCTAAGAGATGAAACGTCCTCCAAGAAAATTGCACAAGTGAAATCTCATGGTGCCACGATTAAACCAATTAAGGGGACTCGGGAAGATATTGCAGCAGCTGCCCAACAAGCGGTAAAAGAAGAAAAAGCCTTTTACGCAAGTCATGTATATAATCCTTACTTTTATGAAGGAACTAAAACGTATGCTTACGAAATTTTCGAGGAATTGAATGGTACACCCGATACCTTAATTATTCCTGTTGGTAACGGTACGCTTTTACTAGGTGCATTCTATGGATTTAAAGAGTTACTTGCCAATGGCTTAATCGAAAAAATGCCGAAAATTATTGCCATACAAGCAGTTAACTGTTCCCCACTAGTAGAGGCTTTTAACAATGGGGATTTATCAGCCCAGCCTGTTATGAATAAAGGCACTTTAGCAGAAGGGATAGCTATAGCAACACCGGCGCGTTCCTCGCAAATTTTAGAAGCTGTACGCGAAACTAATGGTGATTTTATAACGATTGAAGAAGATGAAATTCTGAGTGCCCGTGAGAAACTTAGTGATAAAGGTTTTTATGTTGAAGTGACAACAGCCGCAAACTATGCTGGCTATTTAAAATATAAGAAAGAACCAGAAGAAAAAATAATCGTACCTCTTTGTGGTGCAGGAATTAAGTCAAATTGACCGCTCTTATCCTAGGTCCATGTTTTTGCATGGATCTAGAATAAATGAGCAGCTAGATGAATGAAGGGTGTAGAGTGGATGACAATGAAAAGTAAGCCAACCATTAAAATAATTGCAACTGGTGGAACGATTGCGGGAGCTGGATCTTCAAATACCACTACCACTGGATATAAACCTGGTGCCGTAACTATTGAAGAATTATTAGAGGGAACACCGAACTTAAACGACTTTTCCATTTATTATTGTTTAAATATAAGGTGTTTTCTATAATGAAAAAAAAGTACATATCTATTAAAGTTTGAAATTTTATTAATGAGGCTTTGTTTTATTTTTTGATATGAGGTTTTTTAATCCTTTGTAGATGCAAATTTAATTTAATAATTCTAAATTAAAAGTGGAGGTTAATAATTCTTGAAAAAAGGTATGTAGTTTATGTAGCTATCACCATAATTTTAATGGCAAGTATTTATTTCTTAGTAGTATCCAACATTAATAATGATGAAACAATCTATATTAAAATGCATGATGATGTTGAGAGTATTACGAATGAGGAGAATAAATTCAAAGGAAATGTGATTGAAGAGTTGGCTGTAGAGAATTTGATTAGCTATTTGTATGAACAAAATCAAACATCTAAAGGTTTTGAGGTCCACTTAGAAGAAAAGGAACAAGAAGAGGGTCAATATATTATGCAAGTATTTATCGTAGTTGGAGAAGATGAATCCCAAAACAAAGAAAATCTAGGGTTGTATTCTGTTGGTAAAAGTACTGGTAAAATATCAGAACTTAATTAAAGAAACTGTTTTTTAGGAAAAACTCTCACTTAGTTCAATGAACTATACCCCAGTTAGTGACTAATTAAAATGTCTTTAACTGGGGTTTTGTATGTTAAGCGCCGTCCACTATTATAATAAAATTAATCTTTAGTACGACAATCTATTCATCTGTATTTACAGATCCAGGTGTAAGTTAAGTGTAGTTCTATACGCCTGGGAATCCTTGTGCTAAGATTATGTAGTATACGTATTGGTGTCTTCCGCTATTGATTGATGGGTCAAATAGCATCGATTTGTATATAGACTTGGTTTGAAGACAGGTTGATTTTATAGCTTAAGTGATAAAGTCATTTCTTAGGAGGGTTATTTATTACATACAATAGAAAGCTTGACGTGGTCGTAATTGCTTTATTGATTGTATTAGCAGCTTGTGGTACTTCAGAACCTTCAAGTGATGTATCAGGCGCTCAGTCACAAAACAACAGTGAAGTTAATACTAATTTAGATGCAAAAGAAAGCCCAACCACCTCTAAAGAGGAAGATGAAGTAGAAAATAGTTCTAGTGAATCAGGGGGTGTATCTAGTGGTGGATCTTCAAAAGAAGAAACATCTGATAGTATGACGCAAGAAAGTTTAAAAGAAGAATTTCTTATAAAGTTAGAGGCGACTAAAAAAGAAGCAGAAGGTCTGGAAGCAAAAGACTCTTCCACATATGCTTTAAAAGAAGAGGATAATAGTAGATGGAAAAAGTGGGATGATTTGTTGAACGAGATTTATGGTGTTTTGGAGGAGCAATTAAGCTCGGAAGAAATGAATCAGTTAAGAGAAGAACAACGGAATTGGATCGAAGTTAGAGATGAACGTGCACTAGAAGCATCGGAGGAATATAAAGGAGGTACACAAGAGCATTTAGAGTATGTCAGTGTGCTTGCGAATGTAACGAAGGAAAGGTGTTATGAGTTAGTTGAGAAATATATGAATTAATGATTCAAAACCACCGTTTGTAATCTGAGAGAAAGACCACATCCATGACATCGACCTATTTGTTGCTGATTATAATAAATTTGAGTCGCTTGAAGAAGGCGTAGTTCCAATTGACAACATTATATACCACTAAATGCTTACATGGTAATTATGCTTTATTTAATGTTGATGTTAAGCTATTATCAACGCTATATGATGATTTAAAGTAGGAGTGAGTAAATGTCGTATTTAAATAACCATGTGGTTCTTGTAACAGGAGCTAATCGCGGGCAGGGAAAGGCTATTGCTCAACACCTTGCTTCATTGGGGGCTATAGTTGCGGTTGGTGCTCGAAACTATAGTGAGGCTGAAGCACTGGCTAGTCTGATTGGAGAGAGTCACGCCATTCCAGTTCAGTTAGATGTAACAAAAGAATTAGACTGGAACTCAGCAGTTGATGAGATCATAAATAAATTTGGTAAGCTTGATGTGTTAGTGAATAATGCTGGAGCTCTAAAACGCAAACCCTTTACAGAGACAACCCTAGATGATTATCAAAAGCTAATTAATACCAATCAACTTGGTGTTTTCATGGGGATGCAAGCAGTTATTCCCCAAATGGAAAAGCAGCAAAAAGGATCCATTATAAATAATGTCTCTATTTCTGCTTTTGCTCCAATTAGCCAATCCTCTGCTTACGCAGCGACAAAAGCATCAGTGGTTGCGATGTCAAAAGCTGCAGCTATTGAGTTAGGACCAAAAGGCATTCGAGTAAATATGGTGCATCCAGGTGGTGTTGAAACAACGATGGCTACACAAGGTGAACATGTTCCTTCTTATTATGATTCAGTACCTTTAGGACGTATCGGTCAACCAATTGAAATTGCTCGGGCTGTAGCGTTCCTTGCATCTGATGAAAGCTCGTATTGTACGGGGACAGAAATTGTGGTAGACGGCGGAATGACACTGGGGACACCGGATGAGTAAGAAATCAGTAAATAGAGTGAAAGATATGAATTAGTTCACTTTAATTAACAGGTACTTTAACCACGAGATCGCCTTTGTTTCAGACACCCATTCGTGATCAAACGAATGGGTGTTTTTTTGAATTGTATCTCACAAATTCGTATGATATGATGTTCGAGTGACTATTAATTCACATTTAGTGAATGGTTGGTCAAAAGGAGGTTATGATGGGGAATCGAAGAGAGGAAATGCTGGATGCAGCTGTGCAGTTATTTCAAAAAAATAGCTTTCATGAAACGTCTGTAGAGGATATAACAAGTGCCTGTGGTATTTCTAAAGGCGGTTTTTATAAACATTTTAATTCGAAAGAAAGCATGATTTTGGAATTATTACAACGCTATTATGATGAATTGTTTTGGGAAGCAGAGCACCTAACGAAGGATCTGGAAGGTTCTCCGTTACTTATACTTAAGAAGAAAATTGCGATTGAATTGGAGAAGTCGATTGATTATCATTACTTTTTCCATGCAGTATTGACGGATTTCCACCCGAACGACAAAGGTCCTATCCCAAGTGCTTTGAATCATATTAAACATAAACTTCAAGAATGGCATAAACATGCATTGCTTGAAGCTTTCGGATCAAAATCCACCAAGTATTTAAACGACTTAGCTGTTGTTATGGACGGGATGATTCACAGTTATTTGATGAAAATAATCTGGAAGAACAATTTGCCTTTAGATACGTTGGCAGAATTTATCGCTGAATGCTTGCAAGCAATCGTTACAAATGATGACCACATCTTTCCAGTTTTGCCGAGTGATCATGACGGAGAAGACAGTCATTTGTCCATTTTGGGGAATATGAAGCGTGAACTGGGGACGATACATTCTGAATTACAAACGAATCCTCAAGCTAATCCAACTGTTCAGAAGGATTTGGAGACGATTGACCTATTAATTGAAGAATTCGGTCAACAAAACCCGCGGGAATTTCTAATAGATGCCTTACTTACACAGCTTTCCCAACGTCCTTATCTAAAAAAACAAATAACATCTATATTAACAACATGGGAAATAAGGAAAGGAGATTTAACATGAGCGACACAGCAAACTCCTGGAATTTGCCGCAGAAACAAAAAGTATTGATGATTGCGGCATTATTAACAGGTGCTTTTATGGGGATTATCAATGAAACATTATTAGCAACCGCGCTTCCGTCCATTCAGGAGGCATTTAATATAACACAAGGTCAAGTCCAGTGGATGACGACAGCTTTTTTAATGACAAATGGTATCATGATTCCTTTGTCAGCATTCTTAATTGATCGGTTTTCAACAAGAGCCTTATTTTTAACGGCGATTGGCTTATTTGGTACAGGGACTTTGATCGCAGCGCTCGCACCTGTGTATCCGGTCCTTCTATTAGCTCGAGTAGTGCAGGCTTCAGGTTCCGGTATTATGCTACCACTATTAATGACGGTACTACTGGCTGTAATTCCTGTAGAACGACGCGGGACGGCTATGGGAATGATGGGGATCGTTATAGCATTTGGACCAGCGATTGGCCCAACATTATCAGGGTTTCTTTTGGAATATTTCACTTGGCGTTCCCTGTTCTATACCGTTCTTCCGATTGTTGCGATTACGATGACTGTTGCTATTCTCTTCCTTAAGAATGTGACTGAACTTCGGAAGCCTAAGATTGATGTTCTATCGATTATCTTGTCTTCTGTCGGATTTGGATCATTCCTTTATGGATTTAGTATTGCTGGTGAATCTGGTTGGGCGAATGCTCCTGTTATCACAGCTATTATAGGCGGTATGTTAGTGATTAGCTTATTTATTTGGCGACAGCTTGTTCTAGGTACACCAATGCTCGAATTCCGTGTCTTCCAGTTTCCGATTTTTACATTGGCGATTGTAATCACGATGACAGTACTTATTTCGTTGATTGGGGTTGAAACATTATTGCCTTTATTCATGCAGAATGTCCTGCAGTTCACCCCGCTTGAATCTGGATTGGTCATTCTTCCTGGTGCGATTGTGTTGGGAATTATGTCACCAATTACTGGGCGTTTATTTGATAAATTTGGAGCTAAGTGGTTAGCCTTGATTGGCCTCGGAGTTGTTATTGTAACAACATTTATGTTTACACAAGTATCACTAGAAACAACATTTACGTATTTAACGGTTATTTTTGCGATTCGCATGTTTGGTTTATCACTTGTATTAATGCCTGTTATGACATCTGCATTGAATCAACTACCATCGAAATGGTATTCCCATGGGTCTGCTATGGCTAATACCATGCAACAAATTTCCGCAGCGATTGGTACAGCAATTCTTGTGACACTTGTCTCTATGGGTGCTCAAAACTTTACACCAGATGCAAGTGCTTCTCCAGAAATGGTTGGTATGTTAGCTCAAGTCGTTGGGTTTGAATGGGCGTTTATGGGAAGTACTATACTTGCGGCAGTTGCCTTTATCTTGGCACTGTTCCTTCACCCACCTAAGAAAGAAAAAGAGATCGTCCGTCAAATTCATGAACAATCGATGTAGAGTTTTTTGGTTAAAATTTAATTACCTTAATGCGTTTTATCCCCTTTGCACCTAATGCAAAGGGGATATTTTTTATGAAGAAGATGCATCGCATTTATTAAATAATCAATACCTTCTTGTAAAACGCATCTAATTAGACTACAATCTAATTAGATAATTATCTAATCATAGGGGGGATGATTGATGCAATTAGATAAATTAGTTCACTTTCATAAAACAGTCGGGAATCATACACGTCTAAGAATCATTGGGTTACTGAAGGAGGGTGGCGCTCTTCACGGCCAGGCCATTGCGGGTAAATTAGGGTTAACACCACCAACTATTTCGCACCATCTAACAAAACTTAAAGAGATTGATATTGTCTACCAACGTCGTGACAAAAATACGATTTATTATGCGCTTAACGAACGGAAATTAGACTTATTAGCTGAAGCTATTACAAGATTGGGGGATGATGACATGAATGAGGAACTCCAAGTGACGGATGAAGAAAAGCATAAGGTGTTAAATAACTTTATTGGGACTGACGGCCGAATTAAATCAATGCCTGCTCAACTAAAAAAACGATTAATTATTTTAGAACATATTATTAAAGGTTTAGAAGCAGGTAAGTCGTATCCTGAGCCTAAAATTAACGAACATATCAAACAATTTCACGATGATTTTGCGACGATCAGAAGAGAATTCATTATGCACCAGTTTATGACGAGAGATAAAGGATATTATGAACTTAACCCTCGGGAATTGTGGTTGATATAAACCTTTAAAAGGAGCCTAATGATGTTCATTGAATTAACAAAATTTAAAGTCAAGAATGGTAAGTCTAAGAAGGTTGACGAATGGTTAACCTTTTTAAATGAACATATGGAAAGTGTCTTGTTAACGTTAGAAGATGAGAAAATGTTTGTTGAAACCATTTTTAGAGAGAAAGATGGAGATCAAGAATATCTATACTGGTATTCGATCCAAGATAGTGATGGTCAGAGTGTTGAGGATTCGAATCATTGGGTGGATAAGAAGCATTTAGAATACTGGAATGAATGTATTGATCAAGCCAGTAAACCAATTGACTTAACGCCGTCTGTCACCATGATTCCCGCTAAAATTAAAGATAGTATGACCTAATAAAACAGAAACGCGCTAAACGTTTCTGTTTTATCTAACATAAAGTCCTTGACCAATATAAAGGGTATTTAAATTGTCATCTTTCGGGTTTAGTTCCCGCAATTCCCATAGTTTCATGCCGTGTTGTTTCGCAATGTTTGAAGCTGTGTCGCCTCGTTTAACTTCATATTGATTGCCGCTAATTCGCATTTTTTGTCCAGCTTGTAAACGCCCAAAATCATTAATATTTGGGTTTAAAATCTCAAGTTGTTTGAGGCTGATCCAATTGTCTATGGCGATTTCCCATGCTGTATCGCCACGTTTCACCGTATAATATTGCGATGAAGGACGTTCGGGATTGGGATCATAGTCGTCTTCTTTTGGTTTTGGTGGGTTTGGATCTTGCGTTGTTTCTGAATAAATAAACATTTGTACCCAATGTCCTTGGTAAGAGCCAACACCGATACGATTAAAGTCTGGGCTTAATATATTTCGTCTGTGGCCCGTGCTGTTCATCCAATCTTGAACGACGGCTGATGCTGAAGGCTGCCCTTTTGCGATATTTTCTCCTGCGGTACGATAGTTGATTCCAAATTGGTTCATCATATCAAATGGTGATCCATATGTTGGTGATGTGTGGGAAAAGTAGTTATTGTTGTACATATCCTTCGCCTTTTCTTCAGCGACTTTCGACAATTCCGTACTATAGGTTAGCGGACTTCTTCCTTGATCTTGTCTTTCGGCATTCGTCAATTCAGCTACTTTCTCTTCCGGAGATTGAGCTGATACATGAAATGGGAAAACGTATATCGTCATTAATAATAGTATGATCAGTAGGTTTAGAACTCGCATAGTATTCTCTCCTTTCATCCTTTAGTGTTAAATAAAGATGAAATTTTAAGCTGGTAATCATAGGATTTGTCACGGCTTTAAAATATTTGTATGAATAATGGGTAACTGAACAAAATGAGAGACTACTCAGTTTGTTTTGTTCGTTTAATTGTCATTGAAATCGCCGTTATAACAATACTGGACGTGGTATAGTATAAGTGTAAGCAAAAGTCGTAATGAAAGGCGGCGTTGTTTTATGACACAAGGTATTGAACGTATCAAACAACAAGAATTGAAAAATCGTATTGTGTCAGCTGATGAAGCTGCGACATGGATTAAAGATGGTATGACACTAGGCTTGAGTGGTTTTACAAGAGCGGGAGATGCGAAGGCATTACCTCAAGCTTTAGTGAAACGTAGTCAGTCTGAAACGTTTAAAGTGGACATATTTACAGGAGCATCTCTAGGATCAGATTTAGATAAATTGATGGCTGAAGCGGGAATCATTCGCAAACGATTACCGTTTCAAGCTGATAATGTCATGCGTAAAAAGATCAATCAAGGTGAGTTTGATTTCGTTGATCAACACTTATCGCATACAGCTGAAATGCTGCGTAATCACACGATGGAACAAATTGATGTCGCAGTAGTTGAAGCGATTAAAATTACTGAAGATGGCATGATCATTCCGACAACATCTGTCGGTAATTCACTAAGCTTTGTGGAAAGTGCAGATGTGGTAATTGTGGAGATTAACACAGCCCAACCAGAGGAATTGGAAGGCGTACATGATATTTATTCATTAGCTAAACAGGGCGAACGTCAACCTATTCCTTTAACGAAAACGGAAGACCGTATCGGTACACGAGGTATCCCGGTTGATCCAGATAAGATTAAAGGTATTATTTTGACGAACCAGGCTGATTCACCATCACCCATTGTGCCGCCTGATGATGAAACGAAACAGATGGCTAGTCATTTAATTCGATTTTTAGAATCAGAGGTTGAACAAGGGCGTTTAACGAAGGAGCTTGCCCCATTACAGTCAGGTATTGGGTCAGTAGCTAATGCTGTGTTCCATGGATTATTAGAATCTAATTTTGAAAATTTGAAAGTATACTCAGAAGTCTTACAAGATGCTGTGTTCGATTTAATTGATGCTGGCAAAGTTAATATGGCGTCTTGTTGTTCAATTACATTATCTCAAGACAAGATGAATCAAGTGTTCAACGACATCGACCAATATAAAGACCAATTAATTTTGCGTACTCAAGAAATCTCAAATCATCCTGAAATCATTCGTCGTTTAGGCTTAATCTCCATTAATACAGCGTTAGAAATGGACATTTACGGAAATGTTAACTCGACGCATGTGCTCGGCCGTAATATGATGAACGGCATCGGTGGATCAGGTGACTTTGCGCGCAATGCACGTTTATCGATTTTCGTTACGAAATCGATTGCGAAAAATGGTGATATTTCAAGTGTTGTGCCAATGGTTTCGCACGTAGACCATACCGAACATGACGTCGATATCCTTGTGACAGAACAAGGATATGCAGACCTGCGTGGTTTGGCGCCTCGACAACGTGTCGAAAGAATCATTCAGAACTGCGCTCACCCAATGTATCGCGAGACATTGATGAATTACTTTGAAGAAGCAAAAGAACGTGGTGGTCAGACGCCACATATGTTAGAAAAAGCATTGTCATGGCACACACAATTTGAACGAGAAGGAACTATGCGTCCTTTAGTTGAAGTAAAATCATAATAAATAAAACGGGCAAGGTTGATCAATATAAGACGATCAACCTTGCCCGTTTCTTTATGATTGATTAAAAGGTTAGATATGAAACAATAAAATAAAGGATCACAATGATAATGGTTGGCCAAGTATAGCGAATCATCGATGGTTTATTTTCACGCATAAGTACGTAGAGCATGATAAGCATCATGACCAGACTGAGCACACCCATTGTAACCAACGAAAAGCTCACACCTTGTAATATGGCCCCTTTTTGATAAAACGCATCGGTGAAAGCTAGCAGTAACAGATTGAAAAGGTTGCTACCAAGAATGGATCCTGCAGCAATCGCGTAGTTAGCTAGTCTGTAAGCAGCAATAACAGCTACTAATTCAGGAAGTGATGTGGATGCAGCGATTAGCACACTACCAACGAAACTAGAATTAATCCCCGTTTGTTCAGCGATGATATCACCTGTGATTGATAACACACTACCTGCTACCAACACAGTGAAAGCTGAGATGACGAAGAAGCGTATGACTTTGTTTAGTGACAAACGCTTATCATTTTGCAAGATTTCTTCATCAGGTTCTTCACTTTCAAATAGTTTCACACTAATGATATAAAGAAGGACTAAAATAAACATCTCGATCCCAATGTTGAAGATCGTCAAGCTATCATCGATCAGCATGGCAATAATGACAGTTGTTGTTAATGCAATTCCGAATAGGATTGATGGAATGTGTTGACGAGAATCCTGCAGGTTAAAAGCTTGTCGTTTTCGGTAGTATAAATCAACACCAGCTAAGATCAAAAGATTGAAAACGTTGCTCCCAAGCATATTTCCAACAGCAATATCGACATTATCGACATAAACTGCTGTGACACTAGTTGTTAACTCAGGTAAAGATGTGGCACCAGCGATTAATAAGCCACCTACCATGGCCCCGCTCATCGTCGTTTGTTGACTGATTTGTTCACCGTAAACATTTAATTTAATCGCAGCGTAGACGACGAGAATCGCAGCGATCAGGAAACTGATCCAAACCATCATGTTGTCACTCCTTATTATAGGTCTAAAAACATAAAAAAGACCCTGGCCAGCATACTAGGCCAAGGTCTTGCGTATTATATGATGAACCGGATAATGTTCAAATTATCGAGATTGACGATTCATCAACCGCTATATACGGTCGCTACTCCCCTTGTCTATCATAACTATAGCTTAATAGATGCAAAGAGTCAATATAGATGATATAGTAATAGCATTGGAATAAATTTTTATAAAATTAGCATTTTTAGTTAATTTGGGTTAAACTAATAAGGGAGTTTATTTTATAATGTTGTTAACTAGATTTCTTAGTTTGCTAAATTATTGAGTTAAGAAATCTGGTCATATAAAACTTAAACAATTTAGGGGGAGATTCACATGAAAAGATCCATTGTATGGTTACTAGCCATTGGATTCTTGGCCACTATGGTATTAGCTGCTTGTGGCTCAGGAGATGATGGTGGAGGTGAATCGCGAATTGCGATCGGACCTGCCGGTAGTGGGACTCAAGCCGCTGCAACCGTTATTTTAGAAGGTGCTGGTATTGAAGACGGAGATTACGATAAATACGAAGAAGGTTTCGGTAATGCTCGTGATGGTCTTCAAGACGGTAACATTGACGCATCATTTGGTTTACTAGGTTTACCAGCAGGTAGTGTTAATGACCTACAAGCGAATACTGGTGATGCGAAGTTAATTAGTTTAACAGAAGATGAGGTTCAATATGCACAAGATGAACTAGGTTATTTACCATATACAATTACTGCGGATTCTTACGATTTCTTAGAAGAAGACGTGCAAACGGTTACAGCATATGCTGTACTTGTAGCTAATACAAATACAATTGATAACGAATTAGCGTATGATTTAGCTCGTGTTTCTATTGAAAATGCGGAAGATAATACACACCAGCAGTCTAATCATATGACGTTGGAAAATGCATTAAGCGGATCTGACGGTTTACCTATTCACCCAGGTGCTGCTGAGTATTATGAAGAGCAAGGTTTAGAGATTGAAGGAGATGTAGCTGAGGTTTCAGCAACTTCTGAAGATCGTGCAGATGAAATTGTTATGGGTACTGGTAGCTCTGGTGGTACTTACTATCCACTAGGCGGTGAAATGGCAACAGTATGGAATAACAATATTGATGGTGTTAGTGTGACATCAACTGAAACAGGAGCATCTGTGGAGAACTTAGCTTCAATCGGACGTGACGAACTTGACTTAGGTATGACCGTTCATATCCCAGCTCAAGATGCATTCAACGGTGAAGGAGAATTTGATGGTGCAGCAGTAGAAAACTTTGCATTCATCGGTCATATTTATCCTGAAGTTATGCAGATAATTACGCGTGAAGAAACAGGTGTTGAATCATTATCTGACCTTCAATAATTGATAGGTCAATGGATTGGTGTAAAAAGGACCGACACAGTGTGCCGGTCCTTTTTATACCTACCCATAAATGCTGAAGGTGGTGAGGGGTGTGTCTAATAGAAAAAACAACAAGGCTAATGATGAAAATTCTCAAACATCAACAGACACCCAACAAAAAGGTGATCAGGTTGATGAACAGGAACTATTGAGGCAATATGATCGGGAAAGCAATGTCAGAGGCAACATTGGAAAATGGGCATGGATCGTAACCTTTTTAGCCATATATCTAACGATTTTCCATTTATACACAGGTTATTATGGAACGCTTCAATCCCAAATTCAAGGAGCTGTTCACGTCGGGACAGCACTTGGTATTATTTATTTGTTATATCCAGCGAAAAAGGGATTGCATGACCGAGGAGTTCCTTGGTATGACGTGATATTAGCTTTCACAGCGATTTTTGTTGGTTATTATAAAATTTTGTTCTTCGATAAAATTTTAGATGCACGGATTCATGGGTATGAAACGTTAGACATTATTGTAGCTGTACTTGGTGTTTTATTATTACTAGAAGCAACAAGACGTGCAGTAGGTGTGCCCATTGTCGTGGTTGCAGGTATAGTCATTTTATATGCCTTATACGGAAATATCATTCCAACTGATGTGCTATCACATACAGGTTTTTCCTTTGAAAAAGTGATGACAGATCTGTGGTACCGTGAAAATGCGGTTTTCGGTATTCCGGTACAAGTGTCGGCTAAATTCATCTTCCTGTTTTTACTCTTTGGTGTGATACTAGTCCATTCAGGTATTGGTCAGTTCTTTAATGACCTAGCTTTTGCTTTAACCGGACGTTTTACGGGGGGCACGGCAAAAGCTGCTGTATCAGCCAGTGCTCTTCAAGGTATGGTATCAGGAAGTTCGATTGCTAATACGGTGTCATCGGGTTCATTTACGATTCCGATGATGAAGAAGGCGAGATTCCGACCTGAATTTGCAGCTGCTGCAGAGGCGTCTGCTTCAACAGGCGGTCAGTTAATGCCACCGATTATGGGCGCAGCAGCCTTTATTATGATTGAGTACACAGGGACAGACTATGGAACTATTATGTTAGCAGCCCTTATTCCAGCCATGCTTTATTTCTCAGGCATATTTATGGGGGCACACTATGAAGCGAAGAAGGCTGGTATTTTTGGAGCCCCTAAAGAGAGTCTACCAAGTGCTTTAAACTTATTAAAGACGAAAGGGCTTATGCTTTTGCCTTTAATCACGATTGTGACGACGTTGTTTATTGGATATACACCACAACGTGCGGCACTGATTGGTATTCTGACTGCGTTTGTCGTCAGTATGTTAAGTAAAGAATCGCGGATGTCGATTAAGAAAATCTTCTATGTGTTAGAGCAAGGTGCAAGAACAGCATTGCCAGTCATTGCAGCTGTTGGTACAGCAGGGATTATTGCTGGTGTTGTTGGTATGACTGGTTTAGGTGGTAAAGTCGCCTCAGCGATTATTACCTTATCAAACGATATTCAGTTATTAGCGCTCATATTCACGATGCTAGCTTGTATTATCTTAGGTATGGGCCTACCGACAACAGCGAATTATGTTGTCACAGCGACTATTGCAGCGCCAGCCTTGATCAATGGGTTTGGTGTAGAAGTATTAGCTGCTCACCTATTTGTCTTTTACTTCGGTATTGTGGCAGATATTACGCCGCCTGTTTGTTTAGCCGCCTATGCAGGGTCAGGTATAGCCAAGTCAAATCCGTTTAAGAGTGGGTTGACCGCCGTTAAACTGGCGATTGCCGCATTCATTATACCGTACATTTTTGTCTATAATCCGATATTAGTCCAAGCTGGAGATCATTCGATTATGGCTCTTATATTAGCCGTTATTACGGCCTTAGTTGGTATGATGGGTGTGAGTAGTTCGGTTATGGGCTATTTCCAGCGCGAAAGCCGTGCTTGGGAGCGACTCGCATTACTTACAGCAGGCTTAATGCTCATTACACCGAATCCATATATCGATATTGCGGGTGTAGTGATCATCGGACTGGTCTGGTACGTTCAAACGAAGCGCCCGAAAGATCGCGAAGGCATTGCGGCGGCAGCATAATAAGTAAAGAGAATAGTATGATAGAAAAAAGCCCAGAGCACTGACTCTGGGCTTTATTTTTTAGATTTTTAATTGTAAGGTTCTGTTAAAGTTTAGTGTTGATTCTCAAATGATGTGGCACTGAGTTGTTAAATTGTGAGGAGCGAAGGTGGCGACTCCTGTGGGAAAAGCACGAGTCTCGAGACCCCGCAGGCCACGTCTTTTGGCTGAGGAGACTCGAGCCGTGCCCACGGAAAGCGTCCGCCGAGAGCGGATCACAATTCAACAACGGACTTCAACAAAGCTAATTGTAAAAATCAAACCATGTTAAGATCGTCACACCGATTACAGTGACAAGGGTTCCTGTTAAAGCTAATACAACTGCCGTTTTCATATCTCTGGTCTCAATCCACCCCACAAAAACCATAAACAATGTCACGAGTAAGCCAAAAAAGATAGCTGCAAAGGGATGAGTCGGTGTAATCCAGTCATACCAATTAATGAAATTCAAGGGGGCTAACCTCCGTCCATAAAGGTGTGATGATTAAACTAGTTTTTGTTGTTAAAGTTTAATGTTGATATTCAAATTATGTAGCACTGAGTTGTTGATTTGTGAGGAGCGAAGGTGGCGACTCCTGTGGGAAAAGCACGAGTCTCGAGACCCCGCAGGCCACGTCTTTTGGCCGAGGAGACTCGAGCCGTGCCCACGGAAAGCGTCCGCCGAGAGCGGATCACAATTCAACAACGGACTTTAACAAAGCTTACTAAAAAATAATCCCAGCATAAATACACCAAGTTAGCTTTATCATACCATAACTTTATGAACGACTTAGTGTTGTTTATGAAGGTAATGCTGACTTTCAAAAAATAATTTCATCATAACTATATTGGAAAAATCATCAAAAGTGATACAATGAAGAAGGAATTTTTAGAAAAAGGGAGTACATAAGGAGGAGACAAGAATGAACCAAAAACGTTGGATTGCGTTAGCGATTGCGATTGGTTTGTTTGTATTATCGATGGTTGCTCAATTTACAACCACTGTAGCGACGACTGATTTTACAGAAATGTTCCAATCAGAAAGTGAATATGAAGAGGAAGTTGTTGAACAAGGAAGTGTTGATGAACGTGTTGCCGTAGTTAATGTAGAAGGTGTGATTCAATCTGGTGTCACAGGTGGCGTATTTAGTGGCGCTACATATAATCATGATCGCATACTAGGTATGCTTGATCATGTGAAAGAAAGTGATCAGTTCGAAGCATTAGTATTAAATGTGAATACACCTGGTGGCGGTGTCGTTGAGAGTGCTGAGATTCATGACCGCATTGTCGAAATTCGTGATGCTGGTAAACCAGTATATGTTTCAATGGGGAATACGGCAGCTTCAGGCGGTTATTATATTTCTGCTCCAGCTGATAAGATCGTAGCTCATGAGGCGACACTAACTGGTTCAATCGGTGTCATTATGGAATCGATAAACTTTGCAGAACTTGCTGATAATCTAGGCGTTGACTTTAATACCATTACGAGTGGTGAATACAAGGATATTATGTCTTCTTCTCGTCCGATGACAGATGATGAGGAAGAGATTTTACAAACGATGGTCGATGATATGTACCAGGACTTTGTGGATGTCATTGTTGAAGGGCGCGACATGGATGAGTCGACAGTTCGTGAACTTGGTGATGGACGCGTATATACAGGATCACAAGCTGCTGAGAACGGTTTAGTGGATTCATTAGGTTCACTTGATGATACGATTGCACAAATGAAAGAAGAGCAGGATTTACAAAATGCACAAGTTGTCGAACTGGGTGCTGGTGTCGGGTTTAATTCATTAATTAATGGTGCAGCAACTAGTCTGTTTGGCGATGAAATGCGCGCTTCTAAGCTCCAAGAATTCATGCGACAATCTAATTCGCCACGTGCGATGTACTTATATACAGAATAGGGGGTGACGTCGATGAGTGAGGTTTATGAAGCAGGCCATCAAGAAGTGACTGAAAGAACCGAAAAGACGTCGATTCGTTATGCTGGTTTCTGGATGCGCTTTTGGGCTTATACTGTCGATTTAATTATTGTATTTTGTGTCAATGGTATTGTCTTAATGCCATATCGATTGATTACAGGTGGCGATGAATTTGAGGTTGGTTTTTGGACAGTCGCTGTGATCATATCCACTATTGTTCTTTATGCTTATTTCGTTGTCATGACGAAATATTTGCAACAAACATTAGGGAAACGAATTTTTGGGTTGAAAGTGATTCGGCAAGATCGAATGCCTTTACGTTGGTCTGATCTCATTTTCCGTGAAGTGGTCGGCCGATTTTTCCATCGTGTACTAGGCTTTACGAATTTACTTTATATCGTCGTCGCCTTTAACCCTGAGAAGCAAGGGGTACACGACATGATCGGCGATACGTATGTCATACATGATGCATAAATGTAAGGAGGTGACGTAATGCGACAGCCACCGCAACATCGTATAGCAGTCGATGCGATTAAGGCATGGCGTATTACTGAAGTCATCGTTATGGTGATTTTATTGTTATTGGTGATTGCTAGTTTTATAGTAGGTCATTTTTTCGATTGGGCTTTATGGATACCATTTACAGCGCTCGCCGTATGGGGTGTTTTAGCGTATTTAATGATTTTTCTTATTCCTGTTGTCCGTTGGCGTCGTTGGCGCTATGAAGTGTTTGACCAAGAGATTTATGTGCAACATGGTATCTTGATTGTTTCGAGAACATTAGTACCAATGATCCGAGTGCAACATGTCGATACCAAACAAGGTCCAATTTTAAAACGATTTAATTTATCAAATTTAACCGTGTCGACAGCCGCAACGATTCATGAAATACCAGCACTACCACAAGAAGAAGCAGCCGCTTTACGTGACCAGATTTCTGAGCTAGCGAGGGTGGATGAAGATGATGTCTGAACCGAGAAGACTTCACCCAGCAGCCGTTATTTTTAGTGTGATTAAAATTTTCAAGAATTTAATATACGTCATTGGTGCAGGTGTTCTAGCTTCGTTTGGTAATACGATGTTTATTTATATTGCACTCGGTATTTTAGGGTTAACGATTATTTTCACGATCATCAGTATCATTGATTGGTTTCGTTTTCATTATTATATTGAAGGTGATGAACTACGGATTGAACAGGGGATTTTTGTGAGGAAGCATCGTTATATTTCAAAAAACCGGATTCAATCAATCGATTTAACGCAAGGAGTTATTCATCGCATACTAAAGTTGACGAAAGTCCAGATTGAAACGGCTGGAAGTGGGCTTGAAACGGAGGCTTCCCTGAGTGCAGTGACATTCTCTGAGGGAGAAGCGATTCGCCGTGAATTAAAGTCAGATCAAAGTCTTGTCAAAGAAGAACAGAGTGAAAGTGAAGAAACGGTAGAATACCCTCAACGTCAAATCACGTTTAATCGGCTAATTGTAGCTGGTTTAACGTCTGGAAGCGTTGGTGTCATTATTGGCTTGATGGCTGTTGGATTTTCAGAAATTGAGCGATTTATTCCTGATTCAGTCTATGACCAAGCGATGAGCTGGATGCTATCATCGGCTGTTGAGTTATTAATTTTCTTAGCCTTAGTGACATTTATTTTACTGTATGCTCTTGGTATTTTAGGAACTGTTATAAAATTTGGTCGTTTTCAAATCACAAGGTATGAAACGGAACTGTTTATTACCCGCGGCCTTTTAGAGAAGAAACAGATGACCATTCCGTTGAAGCGGATTCAAGCAATTGGTTTTAAGCAAAGCTTAATTCGGCAACCACTAGGGTTTGGAACGTTATATGTAGAAACTGCTGGGGGAGCTGATGGGCAAAACGCGAACGCCAGAACGTATTTGTTCCCTATTATCAGATATGATGAACTCCGCCAATTTTTACAGACTGTTCTACCTGAATACGAGGCTTTTCCAGAACAAGTACAAGCTATTCCAAAAAAAGCGAACTTCTTTTATTATGTTCGGGCAGCGTTCTTTCCTGTTGTCGCGTTGATTGCGATCTTAATATTCTTACCATTCGTGTGGTATGTGCCGACTATTTTAGTTCTGTTGGCTGTCGGGCTAGGGTTACTTAGACGCCAGACAGCAGGCTATAGCTGGGATGACCAGCAATTAACATTGGCTTACCGTGATTTTAGTAAAGATATGGTGATGATGAAACATAATCGCATTCAAGCATTTGAAAAACGTCAATCTATCTTGCATAAACGACTAGGATTAGCAACAATACGTGTCTCTCTTTTGAATCATTTTGCTGGACGTCATGTCTTATTGAAGGAAATGGCCGAAAGTGAAGTAGATCGACTGTCTGACTGGTATTCCTTAAGGAAACAATAGTTCATATCATAAGCATGTTTAAACCTCCTCGTCCATATATATAGACGAGGAGGTTTATTTGATGAAGAAATATATAATATTGGCCGTTATTAGTGTAGTCTTTTTGGGCTTGAGCTTATACAGTGTTTTTTGGGATCAAGGGAAGACGGATTCATCTGCTAATGTGATGCCATTGGCAGGACAAGTTATTGTTCTCGACCCAGGTCATGGAGGTGTCGATGGCGGGGCTGATTATGGAGAAGATCAAGAGAAAACAGTAACCTTACAAACGGCTTTGTTTTTGCGTGATTATTTGCAAGAAGCAGGGGCTCAGGTTGTGTTAACACGTGATGGTGATTATGATCTTGCACCTGAAGACATGGATGGGTACTCGAAACGTAAGTCTTATGATATACGGAGACGCGTGAAATTGATTCAAGACGTTGAGGCGGATGTTTTCATTAGTATTCATTTGAATTCGGTAGTAAATGAAGGTTGGAGAGGCGCTCAAACGTTTTACTACCCAGAAGAAGAAGAGAATAAGCGTTTAGCTAATGCGATTCAGCAACGCCTGAAAGATTCGATTGAAACGAACCGTCAAGCGCTCGCTATGGATAACGTTTATATTTTGAAACATGCTGAGACAACGAGTGCTTTAGTTGAAATGGGCTTCTTATCTAATTCTGAAGAGCGTGCTTTACTTACATCTGAAGATTATCAAAGGCGATTAGCATCATCTATATATGAAGGGGTTGTAGAGTACGTGACGGCTGAACAAGAATTGTGAAATCGATTAATCGTATTGACTGAGTGTCGTCTGAAATTATGTTATACTAGCTTTGGCATGAAATTGATGACGACTAAAGGAAGGTGTCTAACGTGATTACAGAAGAACGCGTAATAGAATTATTAAAACCAATTGAAGATCCACATATACATAAGACGTTCGAGGAAACAGATGCCATCGAGAGCGTTAAAATTAAAGAGGATAAAGGTCATGTGTCAGTCAAAGTGGCTTTAGCTGACCCGAATTCAGGTGAACAATTACAGTTACAACAAGAAATTGTTGGGATGCTTAAAAAGGAAGGCGCTTCAACAGTAGGACTTCGCTTCACAGAGTTACCTGAAGAAAAGCGTGATGCTTATATGGCTGAAGCGAATGAAGAACAAGAAGCGAATTTAATTGGACAAACAGGTACAACCTTTATTTCCATCGCAAGTGGTAAAGGTGGCGTTGGTAAGTCGACAGTAACGGTTAACTTAGCGATCGCCTTAGAACGCTTAGGCTATAAAGTTGGTGTTGTCGATGCGGATATCTACGGTTTCAGCGTTCCAGATATGATGGGCGTAGAAGAACGCCCGCAAGTACGCGGTGAGAAGATTATTCCTGTTGAGCGTTTCGGCGTACAATTGATTTCGATGGGCTTCTTTGTTGAAGATAACTCACCGATTATTTGGCGTGGTCCTATGTTAGGTAAAATGCTCACAAGCTTCTTTAAAGAGGTAGAGTGGGGCGATTTAGATTATCTATTGCTTGATTTACCACCAGGAACAGGCGATATTGCCTTAGACGTACAAGAATTACTACCATCGTCTAAACAACTTATTGTATCAACGCCTCACCCTACAGCTGCTTTCGTTGCAGCACGTGCTGGACAAATGGCTCTCAAAGCTGACCATGATATCATCGGTATTGTTGAAAACATGGCTTACTTCGAAAGTCAATTAACTGGACAGAAAGAATATGTCTTTGGTGAAGGTGGTGGCGACAAGCTTGCTGAAGTGTTAGAAACGGATGTGCTTGGACGTTTACCATTACAGCAGCCATACGATGAAGAAGACACATTCGCACCAGGCATTTACCAAGAAGATCATCCAACAGGCAAGATCTTCTTATCAATTGCTAATCAGGTAGCGAAGCGTTGTAAATAAATGAAAGAGGTTTAGGGTGAACGCCCCTAAACCTCTTTTTATATGGTGTTAGCCTCCAGAGGAACCTTGTCCTCCGCCGCCTCCACCACCAGAAGACCCTTCGTTATTTTGTTGATTGACATCACCTTCACTTGATGACTGCCCTTGACCACTTTCCATTTCTTCTGCGGCTTTGATTAAGGATTCAGTCATTTGGGCTTTGAATACAGGGTTGTTCAGCGTCTCCTGGATGGTTTTTTCTAAATGACTTTTATAATCTTGGCTCTTTAATATCTGTAGAATCATTTTCCTAGCCTCTTCGTTTTGAAAGAGACTAATCATTTTATTTTGGTATTCTGAATCACTCATTAATCCTTTAAGAAGTTCTTGATCTTGTTTCCTTGTTGCATCAACATAACTTTGAACGAAAGAAGGGTCATTAAATAATTCGCTCCAAAATTTCTTGCCTTTATCACCTGAAAACATCGCTTCCACAGCTTTGTTGACTTCTTCAGACTGTAAAACTAATTCTTGTTTTAATGATTCGTCCTTTAATGCTTCTTGAAGTGCTTTTTTACCATCATCGGTTTTTAAGATGTCAGTAACCATCTTTTTGGTTTTTTCGTAATCAGGGGATGATTGTTCATCATTACTCCCGCCGTTACAACTTGCTAATAACATGACGATTACGACCATGTATATAATTGGTTTAGCCATCATGGATGCTCCTCTAGATGTCAATTTGTACTCTTAATATGAAGCGGTTGTGAAAAAATATACATATTTAAAGAAGGCAAAAATAGCTAAAGCATGGTAAAATACGAGTGGACTGGATTTATAGATCGTAGGAGGAAAAACAGTGACAATTCGTGTTTGGATTAAATTTTTCTTAACATTATTAGCAATCGGTGCCCTAACAACTGTTGTGACAAGCTTTATTGTATCAACGCACGCTTACGCACCATTTCTAGACCCTTTTAATGCCTGGGAGCTATTGGGTGTGATCTTATGGTATTCAGGTTATGGACTTGTCTATAGTGTGATTGCACAAATGGGCTTTTTCGCGTATTTAACCTTGCATCAATTCGGTAAAGGTTTCTTCGGATACTTTTGGAAACACGCCCAAGTTATCATGATTTTATTCACTTTATTTGAATTAGTGTATTTAAGATATCATCAGGATGCAGGGCCTGAGGGCTTATGGCCTTACTTTATTGCACCTGCATTATTATCTATATTCGCTTATGCTATTGCTAAGATTAAGGCTAGAGAAACGCATCCGCGTGCCTTTTTACCAGCTTTGTTTTTCATGATTGTAGTAACAACCATTGAATGGATTCCAACGTTACGTACAGGCGACCCTGAGTGGCTTGTGCTCATGGTGGTGCCTTTATTAGCTTGTAATACGTATCAGTTACTTAAATTACATCGGATTGTAGGCTTTACTAATCCGGAAGATGCAGGTAGTAATCAAAAAGCATAATTAATCGAGAGGGGTCAGTTTCACATCAGCAGGGGAAAGTAATTCTGTTGTTGAAACAAACTGATATCCCTCTCTTTTTTTCTGCTTAATCACTTGTTCTAATATTTCTGGCGTCTGCTTTAAATTATCTTGCGCAAAGAAGAGAACAATATCCCCTGAACTAATGGTTGAATTTAATTTTTTAGATACGTCCTTAACCTCGCTATTTTCTTCGATATGAGCATATACGCTCCAGAAGATCATGTCGTAACCCTGTTCTGACACAATGTTATTCACATTATCATGATATTCATGTTCAGGTGGACGGACGAAGCGTAATGGTTCGAACCCTAAGTTATGGACGATCGTTTCACCATTTTTGATGTCATCTATAATAGCGTCTTTAGGTTGATCTGCATACCGTTCAAGACTATATCCTAATAATCCAATTTCATGTTGTTCTTCCACGATTAATTCTGCTAATTCTTCTTCACGAAGCGCCCATTCTCCATTAATGAAAAAGGTTGCCTTAACTTCTGTTTCTTGTAAAACATCAAGAATATCAATGATGACATCGTCTCCCCAAGAAACATTAAACGTCAAAGCTATTTCTTGTTTATCTTCTTCAGTATTAGTGATTGCGCCAGATGGAGCGGAATGATTTTGATTGACTAACAACGTCTGTTTAGCCAAGAACTGCCACGAAGCGATCGCTAGAATGATGATTACCAATAGCACACACCACTTTTTCCAACTTGTCCAATTAATCGTTTTATACATAAATGATCCAACCTTTTTTCTGTGAATTTGGAGGGTTGTCCACCGTAAGCTAATAAATAATTCTGAAATATATATATGAACAATTGCATAGTTTTAGAATGGTGATTATACATAATCCCTGGCATAAAGGGGAAAATGATGGTGACTTATTGAAGAATGGAAGTGAAATAATGATTGGATTACTGGTGAATGGATCGGAACAAATGGAATTGGAATATCTGTTGAAGCGGGAAATGGATGAATTATTATACGATTTTAACTACCATGATCTTGATGAAAATGTACAAGAGGCGATTAAAGAACGGTATACGTTGTTGTTTAATATCTATAAGCGGTTTGCTACGCAAAAAGAATGTTTGAAGTACGTTCCGCATAAAAATTTGTTTGATGTAAAATAAATTTAAAAAACCTATTGATGTCGACATAAGCATGTGATATATTTATTTTTGTCGTCGAAACGAGGCGATTGATTACACAAATTCAATTTTGGAATAGAAAAACAAATTATTATTTATTTGTTGACACCCCATTTGAAATTGTGCTATATTAATTCTTGTCGCGAAAAAATGACAAGCGATTTCGAACCTTGAAAACTAAACAAAATAGCCTGTCGTCAATTCGTTTTTCTTCTTATGCTTAATAGGAAGAAAGCGGAGACGAAATTAAAGAAACAA
>NZ_JAUSTQ010000010.1 GCF_030812915.1 Alkalibacillus salilacus | reverse complement strand
ATACTCTCCTCCTGGTAATCGTTTTTGTGGTTGAAAACATTGTACCATGTGGAGAGGAAAATGACCCTTTTTACACAATTATATGGACTCTATCGGTAACAGAAGCTAACTCGATGGAAAAGATTCAAAACTCGATGATAACGGTTGTGCAGTCGATGGTAAACTTCCTCCAAGCGATGATATTTGATGTGGAGTCGATGGAAAACGTCTGCAGGTCGATGGAAAAGCCGCGGAACTCGATGATAAATCGCCTACTTACACAATTATGTGGACTCTATCCATCTGAAATTTACGGGACAAGCGCTTCACGAAAGGTTGTAAATGCCCACAAAATGAAAAATCGTTCAGTTAAGGATGCATCAGGTGCTGCAAGTTTAACTGAACGACTTTTTATATCTTTAAGCAAAATCCGGCGCGGGTTTGGTGACGCTTGTTGTGATGTCGTACATGAGTTCATTTAGGATGTTTTCGACTTTTTTGCGGACGGCGGGGTTGAAGTAGCGCCGTTCTTCTTCGTAACCGCGGGCCAGGAATAAATAGGTTGAAAAGGTGTCGTTTTTTTCGATGAAGACGACGTCGATTTTTTTCTGGTCCATGGTTTTGCGTAGTTCGCGTCGTTCGGTGCGGGCTTGGTGGATCATGCGCCGCAGTAGTTCTAGGTATGGTTCTTTGATTTTATATGGGCCGTTTTCAACGGAGCGAATATCTTGTTCTAAGACGACGATGGTCATGGATAAGAATAAATAACGTGATGCCATGCGTCCTTCTTCTTCGTTTAAATAAGGCATGTCGATCCCTCCGGTTGCATTTATCGAACGTTTGTTCTATTATATGAAATAACATTATAAAAATCAAACCCTTAATGACAAATTGGTAAAAAAGTAGGCAAACGGGTAATTTTTTTATAAAATGAAGGGAGAGATATAGAAGGAGTTAATGTTATGAACGATGATGCGACAAATCTGGATGAACTACAGGATTTAATATCAGATAATGTTATTGGTGGATTTATCATACGATTGCTCGAATTTTACGGTAGTTTTGGGCCCATTCCAGGTGTGTTATTGCCGTTTATTGAAGCGTTTTTGCCAATTTTGCCGAACTTGGTATTTATTTTGGCTAACTCGATTGTGTACGGGCTTGTTTTCGGGTTTCTATATTCGTGGATTGGTGCTTCTGCTGGTGCGGTTGTTGTCTTTATACTCGTCCGCAAGAGTGAACGGTTTAATTGGGTGCGGCGAATTAAGTATCAACGCCATATTCAGCGGATTACGAATTTTTTCGACCGACGCGGATTTGGGCCGATGTTCTTGTTGTTATGTTTCCCGTTTTCACCGTCAGCATTAATTAATGTGGTTGCGGCGTTTACGAAAATGTCGTTACAATCGTTTATTTTAACGGTTGGGCTTGCAAAAGCAGTGATGATTTTCTCAGTTTCATATGTTGGTGATAGCTTGGCATCGTTTGCGACTGAGCCGATTAAAACGATCGTCGTTGGTATTGTCGTTGGGCTGTTTTGGTTGATTGGGAAGTTTATCGAAAAACGGATCACGTCGAAAGCGGACCGTGATGATGGTGAAGCGAATTAAAAGGGGGAGACGCGTGTGGCCTTACAATTTATCTTAGGACGAGCCGGTGCTGACATCGGCTCGTATTGTTTAGAGGAAATCGAGCAGGCTCTGCAGCATGATCCCGCGGGAGATCCGATTTTGTATATTGTGCCGGATCAGATGGCGTTTCAGCAGGAGTATGGACTGTTAAGTGACAGTAACTTGCCTGGGTCGATGAGGGCGCAAGTGTTTAGTTTCTCGCGGCTAGCGTGGTATGTGTTTCAAGCGGTCGGTGGAGGCACGAAGCCGTTTATTACGTCGACTGGGATTCAAATGTTGCTTCGGAAAATCACGGAGGAGCATGAACAGTCGCTCGAAGCGTTTCAAAAGGCGATGGATAAGCAAGGGTTCATTGATCAACTCGAGGCGATGATTACAGAGTTGAAGCGGTATCGAGTGACACCAGAGTCGCTGAGTCGAATGGTTGAGGAATTGAATCAGAGTGCACATTTGACGCCGAGTGAAGCGGCGTTAAAACGCAAGCTGGATGATTTGTTGTTGATTTATGACAAACTCGATCAGCAGTTGGCTGGGCATTATGTCGATAGTGAGGATCAGCTGGAGATTATGGTTGAGAAAATTGCGACGACGAATGTTTTACGTGATGCGACGATTTATATTGATGGGTTTCACCGGTTTACACCGCAAGAGTATTACGTGATTGAAGCACTCATGCGTCATGCGAAAGATGTGAAGATTGCCCTTACATATGATGGACGTGGGCAAGGTTTAGGCGAATTGGATTTATTTTATCAGACGAAAACGACGTATGAGACGTTGACGGAGATAGCTGAGCAGGCGGAAATTCCAGTACGTGAGCCGATGATGCTTTATCCAGATGAGCGCCGGTTTCAAAATAATCCAGCGATGAATCATTTGGAGCGTCATTTTACGGATCAACCAGCACCCGTTTATGAAGGGGAAGCGCCGATTCAAATTGCTGAAGCGGTACACCCACGTGCGGAAGTTGAAGGTGTGGCGCAAGAGATTGTGCGGTTGACACGTGAAGAAGGTTATCGTTATCGCGATTTGGCGTTGTTAATCCGTGATGACGCAACGTATCATGATTTGATCGAAACGATTTTCCAGGATTATGGCGTGCCGGTCTTTTTAGATGAGAAGAAAACAATGCTCAATCACCCGTTTATTGAGTTAATCCGAACAGGGCTTGAAGTGATTGACCGTGATTGGCGTTATGATGCAATTTTTCGTTTGCTTAAAACTGGGTTTATTCAAGCGACGGATGAGACGTATCCACTGACCCAAGATGCGATTGATTCGCTTGAAAATTATGTGCTGGAATATGGTGTTCGAACGCGGGATGCATGGCTTTCGGATCGTGACTGGCGTTATCAGCGGATCTTCGGATTAGACCAGCGTTCGCAGACGGATGAAGAACGCGAAATCGAACGGCAAATGAATGTGTATCGCAAGCAAGTGGTCGATGCGCTTAAAGATTTTGACCGTGATGTTCGTGAGGCTGAGACAGTTGGTGCAACGTTAGAAGCAGTCTATACGTGGCTTGAACGAATTGGTGCGCCTGAGCGATTAGAAGCGTTACGTGACGGATTTGACGATGACGGTGATGTGGAAACCGCGCGCGAGCAAGAGCAGGCGTGGCAAGCAGTAATGCAGTTGTTTGATGAAATGGCAGACATGCTTGGTGATGAAGAGATGTCATTACCGTTATTCCGAGATGTGTTGGATGCGGGGCTTGAGACGTTAGAGTTTTCCCATGTGCCGCCAACGATTGATCACGTCATTGTCGGTAATGTGGAGCGTTCAAGGATTGCGAATGTAAAGGTGAGCTTTTTACTCGGGGTAAATGATGGAGTTTATCCGATGAAGCCGCCACAGGAAGGGCTCGTGTCGGATGATGAGCGGGCGTGGTTAGAAGAGCGTGGTATGCTGTTAGCTGACCCAGCTGAACGTGTACTGTTAGATGACCGTTTTTATATGTATCTGGCATTTACGCTTGCGAGTAATCGAGTTCATGTGAGTTATGCGCTCAGTGATGAAGAAGGAAAACAGAAGATGCCAGCTGCGGTTGTGAAGCAGTTGAAAACGATGTATCCGCAGGCGCGTGAGACGTTGTGGCTTGATGATGAAGATCATGAGGATCCTTTAAGATTCGTGACAAATCCAGAAAAAACACGGTCGATTTTAACAGCAGAGCTATCGAAGTATTTACGCGGTTATCCGATTGATCGCGTGTATTGGGATGCGCTTCATTGGTTTATGGCGCATGAATCAGCTGATGGCACTGCGCGGCAAATTTTAAGTGGTTTATTTTACCGGAATGAACCAGCGTCATTAGGCAGTGATACGGCGAGCGCGATGTTTGACCAGACGATGAAGTCGAGCGTGTCACGGCTTGAGACATATCACCAGTGTGCGTATCATTATTTTGCGAAATATACGCTAGGGCTGGAAGAGCGGCCACTTTATCAACTGGAGGCGCCTGATATTGGGCAGTTGTTCCACGAATCGCTTCGGTATATTACGGAGTGGGTATACGCGGAAGGGCGCGCGTTTTTCGAATTAACTAATGACGATATTGTTCAGTATGCGCGCCGAGCGGTTGAGCAATTAGCGCCGTTGTTGCAGCATCAGATTTTATTCAGCTCGAATCGTTATCAGTATATTTTGCGCAAGTTAGAACATGTCATTATTCGGGCGACGACGGTCTTAGCACGGCAAGCGAAGCAGTCGGATTTCCAGCCAGCAGGAATTGAGCTTGGTTTCGGTCGGAAAGAGAAGCTGCCACCGCTTCAGCTCGACTTAATGAACGGGTATCAGTTGGAGTTAAATGGCCGTGTTGACCGGGTTGATCAAGCAGAAATCAATAATCAGCTGTATTTACGTGTCATTGATTATAAATCGAGTGCGAAAGATTTGAAGCTCGTTGATGTGTATTATGGTTTGGCGCTGCAGATGTTAACGTATTTGGATGTCGTGCTGACGTATTCGGATCGTTGGTTGAATCAGCAAGCGGAACCAGCAGGAGTCCTGTATTTCCACGTGCATAATCCGACGTTGAATGATGGTGATTTGAAAGCGTTTGATGATGATGCGGTAGAAGATGCATTGTTGAAAGAATATAAAATGAACGGTTGGTTGTTAGGAGATGAGCAGGTAGCCGGAGCGATGGACCGTTCACTTGAGACTGGGACGTCAAAAATTGCGCCGTTCGGTGTCAAGAAAGATGGCTCGTTTAATGCGAGTTCGAAAACGGTGGATGAGTCGTTGTTTCGCTATATGAATCAATATGTGCGTGGATTGATGCAACAAGCGGGCAGTCAGATTGTGCGTGGTGATGTGTCACTTAATCCAGTGCAGACGAAGGATTATACGGCGTGTACGTTTTGTCCGTATCGATCGGTTTGTCAGTTCGATCCAACGCTTGAAGAGAATGATTTTGTTCGGATTAAAGATGAGAAAGATGATGCGATTCTACAGCGTATGATGGCGCGAGAGGAGGATGCATAAATGGCATGGACAGAGGAACAGTCGTTAGCGATTCATGAAGATGGACGTGATATTCTCGTGTCGGCTGCGGCCGGTTCGGGTAAGACGGCGGTGCTAGTCGAGCGGATTATTCAAAAGATGGTGCGCGACGAAGATCCATACAATATTGATGAAATGTTAGTCGCAACGTTTACGAATGCCGCAGCACAAGAGATGAAGACGCGTGTCGGTCAGGCGCTTGAACAGGCTTTAGAAAAGCATCCGAGCTCGCATCATTTGAAAAAACAGATTGCGCTGTTGCAACGGGCTAATATTTCGACGTTGCATGCGTTTTGTATGGATGTGACGCGTAAATATAGTTATGAGCTTGATTTGGATCCGAGTTTTCGGATTTTGGATCAAATTGAAGCCGATATGTTAAAGCAAGACGTCCTGCAAGATGTGTTCGAACGTTGGTATGGCCAAGAAGGAGAAGCACAAGAGGCGTTTTTCCGCTTTGTCGATAGTTTTTCGGGCGACCGAAATGATGAAGCGGTCGAATCGCTTGTCTTACATGTGCATGAATTTGCATTGCAGAATCCGAAACCGTTTGCGTGGCTGGAATCACTTGTTGACGCTGTTGATGTGAGTGAAGAGACGACGCTTGATGAGTTGAAATGGATGCCTTATGCGCGCTTTGACATACGTGAGGCCCTTGAAGCAGCGGTTTTTGATATTAAGCAAGCGATGGATGTCGCGCAAGATGTTAATGGTCCGGAGCATTACATGGAGACTCTTGAAAGTGACTCGGAGCAAGTGAACGCAATGCTAGAATACGCGGATGCGCCTTGGGAAGCATTGCGTGATGTCGTGTTAGAACGGCAGAAGTTTGCGACTTTATCACGGAAGAAATTTGAGTGTGATGAAGATTTAAAAGAACGCGTGAAAGATATTCGTAAGCGTTATAAAGATAAAGTGTCGGCGATGATTAGTCGTTGGTTTGAGCGGAAGCCAGAATCATTGATCAATGATTTACGTCAGTTAAAGCCTCATCTAGAGCAATTAGTCGATCTCGTGAAAGACTTTCATGCCTCACTCGATGCAGAGAAACGTACACAGGCAGTGCTTGAATTTTCGGATTTAGAGCATTATTGTTTAGAGGTTTTAATGAAAGATGGTTCGACGATGGATGCGCTTGAGCCGTCGGATGTGGCAAAGCAGTATCAAGCGCAATTTCGTGAAGTACTGATTGATGAGTATCAAGATACGAATCAGGTCCAGGAAACGATCTTGCAGTTGTTAACAGGTGATGAGTCGAATCATTTATTTATGGTTGGAGATGTGAAACAAAGTATTTACGGTTTCCGTCACGCGGAGCCGACCTTGTTTATGGAAAAATATCGCGCGTTTCAGGCGGATGATGGTGATGAACTGCGCATTGATTTGGCGCAAAATTTCCGGAGTCGGCATGAAGTGTTAGCGGGGACGAACTATATTTTCCGGCAATTATTAGATCCTCAAGTGGGGGAGATGGATTATGAGCCGGAAGCGGAGTTGATTTATAGTAATCGGGTTTACGAGACGCTCACGGATACGGATGTGGATACGGAGTTGCATGTTTTATCGCGTGAAGCGGATGATGAAACGAATCCGGATGACGAGTGGCAGTATTTAGAGAAAGCGCAGATCGAAGCACGGGCGTATGCGAAGAAGATTCAGTCATGGCTTGGGACGGATGGTAGTGAGCCGATGCAGGTGATTGATAAGGAAACAGAGAAACCGCGTCCTGTTCGCTATTCAGATATCGTTATTTTGATGCGGTCGAAGGCGTGGTTCGGAACAGTTGTTGAGGAGTTAAAACAGCTTGGGATTCCGGTGTACGCTGATTTGTCATCAGGATATTTGGAAGCAATTGAAGTGCAAGTGATGCTTAATGTGCTGAAGGCAATTGATAATCCGAAGCAAGATATTCCGCTTGCAAGTGTGTTAAAGTCACCGATTGTTGGCTTAAACGAAGATGAATTGGCACAAATTCGGTTGCATGGCCGAAAAGTGAGTTATTACGAAGCGGTTAAGCAGTATATGAGAGCAGGCGAGGACCGTGATTTAGTGAAGAGGTTGGAACGCTTTTTTGGACTGTTTGAGGCTTGGCGTGAGGAAGCGACTTATGGCGCATTATCACAACTGATCTGGCGTGTGTACCGTGAGACGGGCTACTATGAATTCGTCGGGGGTACACCTGGTGGCAAGCAGCGTCAGGCGAATTTACGGGCGCTTTACGATCGTTCTCGTAGTTATGAGAAGTCGGCTTATCGCGGGTTGTTCCGTTTCTTACGTTTTATTGAAAAGATGGAAGAGCGCGGCGAAGATCTAGGCGCGGCGCGTGCGTTAGGTGAGCAGGAAGATGTTGTTCGCCTTATGTCGATTCATACGAGTAAAGGCCTAGAGTTTCCGATTGTGATTTTAGGCGCTGCGGATAAGCAATTTAACACGCAAGATTATAAGAAACGCTATTTATTGCATAAAGATCTAGGCTTAGGTGCCAAATATTTAGATTTGGATAAACGGATTATGTATAAGACATTTCCGTTTGAGGCTATGTCAGTTGCGATGAAACGCGAGATGTTAGCTGAAGAAATGCGAATTTTGTACGTCGCGTTGACTCGTGCGAAAGAGAAATTAGTCGTGGTTGGAACAGTTGGAGACGTTTCGAAACGATTGGAGAAATGGCGTGAGGTGAGTGAGCACCCGAATTGGGTGTTGCCCGCTCATATGCGAGCGGATCAGGCTAATTACATGAACTGGGTTGGCATGGCGCTTGTTCGTCATGAAAAGGCTGATGAATTGCGTGAGGGTCCCGTGTCTAATCGCGTGCCTGAGGTAATTCAGGCAGATGATTCGTCGTGGCGTGTCGTCGTTGAGCATGCATCGGCTTATGAAGACCCGGAATGGGTAACGGTTGAACGGAATGATGCGCTTGAGCGTGCGATTACCGATTGGGATCGTGATGCGATTGAGACACCGTCCGAATCATATGCGGAAGTGGACCGACGGCTTCAGTATGCCTATCCGTATGCAGGAAGTGTGTCACGCCGGGCGAAGCAGACTGTAACGGAGTTGAAGCGAATCAGACAAGAAGCGGATGCTTATAGTGCGACAGATTTCATCAGGAGTCGTGTTGGTTCCAGTAGTTCGAGTGGGGCGTCGTCGCTTGAACGGCCGCGATTTATGAAAGAAGATGCGACGACGCTGACGAAAGCTGAAATCGGTAGTGCAATGCATACGGTGATGCAGCATTTACCGTTTGAATCGGCTTGGGATGAAGCGTCATTAGAGGAGTTCGTGTCAGGGCTAGTATTTCGAGATATTTTAACAGAAGAAGAAGCTGAGGCCATTGATTATGACGCGATTTTACAGCTAATGGCGACTGAGATAGGTAAGTCGTTAGAGCAATCGGCAGATATTCGGCGCGAATTACCGTTTACGATGGAATTGTCAGCTCAGGAGGTTTACCCTGATTGGGATGACCCGACTGATGAAAGCGTGTTGATCCAAGGTGTGATCGACTGCTTATTTGAAGTTGACGGGCAGTGGTACTTATTAGATTATAAAACTGATACAGTGAATGGTCAGGTAGATGAAAAAGTTCACGAACAGTTAGCCAATCGCTATGCTGTGCAAGTCGACTTGTACCGCCAAGCAGTCGAGTCGATTTGGCAGATTGAGCTTGCTGGTGTGTATTTATACTTCTTTGACCGGGCGTTTGTTGTGGATATGACCGAAAGAGAGCACTTCTGATAGTCAGAAGTGCTCTTTTTTTGATGGTGTGAAGCGGTCACTTGCTTGATCATCAGTTCATATTTTAATTAAGGTTCTTTTTCTGCTTAGATTTCGGGGTGAGGGCGTTGATAATGCCAAGCAGTAGGCCAATCACAATCATGCCATATGTAATAAATGGAGCGATACTCGTTTCATATAGTGTAGGGATCCACGGTTGATCACCAAAATAATTGATCGCAAGCCCGTGTAAGATGCCGCCTACAATTAGTGAAAATTCGATTAAATTAGGTTTCACAACGATCATCCTTTAATATGATTTAGTTAGAGTATATCGTGACTTGATTGAAGTGACAAATTAATTGGAATAGGAAATAATCTATGATAACATTATTTATAATAATTATAAATTGATATAAATTATAAATAGAGGTGAGGAGATGGCACAAAAATTACGGCAGCATCGTGAAATTATCATGGCTTTACTTGGTGGTGTGTTACTTGTCATCGCGTTTTTATCAGAAGCTTGGGGAAGTCCTGCGTTGACGGCAGTGTTTTACTTATTAACATTTACAGTCGGAGGATATTATAAAGCAAAAGAAGGTGTTTTGGATTTAGTCTATGATAAATCGTTGAATGTAGAAATTTTAATGATCATTGCAGCACTCGGGGCAGCTTCGATCGGCCATTGGCATGAAGGGGCGATTTTAATTTTCATCTTTTCAGTTAGTGGGGCAATGGAAACATATGCGAACCAAAAGAGTGAGCGTAATTTGTCATCTTTGGTGGAAATGGCACCAGGTGAAGCCAATCGATTGAACGATGATGATTCTGTAACTGTTGTTGCCTTAGATGAGTTAAATATAGGTGATCGCGTGCTCGTTAAGGATGGTGAACGGGTGCCAGTTGATGGTGTGATTTTAAGTGGTCAAACATCAGTAGATGAATCACCAATTACAGGAGAGTCGATGCCAGCTGATAAAGCGGCTGGTGATGATGTTTATAATGGCACGATGAACGGGACAGGTTCTGTTGTCGTTGAAATGACGAAGCCGAATAAGGATTCACTTTTCCAGAAGATGATTCGACTTGTGGAAGAAGCGAAAGAAAATCGACCGCCGACACAACAATTGATTGAAAAGATTGAAGGACCATACGTTGTGACGGTACTCGTGGTCGTTGGGTTGATGTTACTGTCACCGTTTGTATTTGGTTTTAATTTTGAAGACGTGTTTTACCGCGCGATGGTGTTACTTGTCGTTGCTTCACCATGTGCCGTTGTCGCCTCGATTATGCCGTCATTATTGTCAGCAGTGAGTACAGGTGCGCGTAAAGGTGTGTTGACAAAAGGTGGCGTTTATCTTGAACAATTGTCGAAAATGGCGGTGGTCGCATTGGATAAAACAGGGACGATTACGAAAGGCGAGCCAGTTGTAACGGATATTATGACGGCTGATGAGTTTGATGATCGTGATGTACTGCGTCATATTGTCGCAATTGAAAATCAATCGAGTCATCCACTTGCTGAAGCAATTGTACGGTATGGTGATACTCATGAAGTCCATGCCGATTTGGAGATTGCTTATACTGAGAGCATCACGGGTTACGGCATTCAAGCAGGCGTGAATGATGAGACTTGGTATGTCGGTAATGAAGCATTAATAGATAGATTAGGGCTTGTAAAAGATGATTTTATAAAAACGAAAAAAGCCTTACAACAGGAAGGTAAAACGATCATGTTTATTGCCAATGGGAAAGAAGTGGCAGGTATGATTGCGGTGAAAGATGAGATTAGGCCAGAAGCCAAACAATTAATTGAAACCCTGAATGAACGTGGCGTCAAAACGGTTATGATTACGGGTGATAATGACCAAACAGCACAAGCAATTAGTGAAGAAGCGGGGATTGATGAGTGGATCAGTGAATGTTTACCCGAACAAAAAGTACATGAAGTCGAGCGGTTGCGTGAGACATATGGCTCGATTGCGATGGTCGGCGACGGCATAAACGATGCACCTGCGATGGCGAAAGCTGATGTCGGAATTGCGATGGGGTCAGGAACAGATGTTGCGATCGAAACGTCTGATATTGTGTTAATGAACAATCTACTGAAAAATATTTCGATGACCTTCAACTTGTCGACTCGATTAAACCGTATTGTAAAACAAAATCTCGTATTCTCTGTTGCGGTGATTTTACTATTAATTGTCACTAACTTTTCGCAAGGTCTGACTTTACCTTACGGCGTTGTGGCTCATGAAGGCAGTACAATTCTTGTCATATTAAATGGTTTGCGTTTATTAAAAGAATAATAGATTAAGGACTGGATAATAGGGGACGTTTGATTTCAGGTTTTCCATCGCCTTGTAGAGGGATTCCATTGAGTTAGAGATGTTTACCATCGACTCGGTGGGCTTTATCATCGGCATTTAACCAATACCATCGACTATAGCCCGTTTTCCATCAAGTTATGCTAATTTATCATCATTTAGTCAGTTATTGGTAATGTCGTGTTATAATGAACTCAAAAAAAGGGAGCGGAAGTTATGGAAGCGACGGAGAAGCGTATTCAGTCGATTGATGCGATTCGAGGGTTCGCATTATTCGGGATTTTAATGGTCAATGTGTTGTCATTTAACTCACCACATTTTATGTACGGGGGAATCGACACGTTTTATGATGGTGAAGGTAGTGGCTGGATTTTGCCAATCATTGATATGCTCTTCCAAGCGAGTTTTTATCCATTATTTGCGTTGTTGTTCGGCCTTGGTCTTGCGTTGATGGCAAGGCGTCTTGAAGAGCGACAACCTGATCAGATGAAACGGGTGCTTACGAGGCGAATGTTAGCACTCGGATTATTTGGCTTATTACATGGGCTGCTTATTTGGTATGGCGATATTTTATTAACGTATAGTATCGTTGGATTATTAACCATTCCATTAATACATAAATCAATTCGCACGCTTGTCACGTGGGCTGTGTCAATGCTTGGTAGTGTCACGATTTTAATGACGCTTATGAATTATGGAATGCGAGACTATTTAAGTACCTATCGTGATACTGTTGCTATTCATCAGTCGATGACATTTTATAACGGCGATTACTCAGACATTTTTTCACGTAATTTAACTGATTGGCTTGTGATGTTTAATCCGATGCAAATCATTATTATGGTTCTCACGATTATGCCAATGTTTTTACTAGGAGTCATTGTTGTGAAGGCAGGTTGGATTGATCAGCCTCAGGAATATATGAAGGCGATTCGTAAGTGGATACTCATTTCAGGAGTCATTTTCTTTCTATTTAAAATCGCGCCACATTTTATGGGGAACCCAGAATGGTTTGATTTTACGAAGCAGAGTATAGGTGGTTCGTTTTCGAGTTTCTTTTATTTTTTAATTGGACTTGTGATCTTGCCTAAGTTAACAGTGACCTGGCTTGCAGCTGTTGGGAAATTATCGTTGACGAATTATTTAATGCAGTCGATTATAGCCTTTTTATTCTTCTATGGTGTTGGCCTTGGCTTTTATGGTGACTTATCACTATGGCAGTTGGTCGTGTATGTACTGATGGTTTATAGTGTACAAATCTTGTTTAGTGTATGGTACGTGAAGCGGTATCGGTTTGGACCTTTTGAATGGGTGTACCGTTCGTTAACGTATGGGAAAGCACAATCTATGAAACAATCTTCTTCATAAGTTTTTCATGGTATTTTAGGTGAAAATTCGTTACAATATATGACGGAAAGATTGAAAAGAGTAGAGGTGCTTTATGGCTGAAGTCAAGGGAAATGAAACGCTATCACGATTGTTTACATTATTGGTAGGTATTATGATTTTCGTCATGCTTAATATGAATGGAGAAGTGTTTCACCCGCTAATGATCGGTGAAGTCATGGAATTCTTTATTATATTACTGCTAGTTTGCGGAACTATGTATATGGCGTTATTCATTGGTGAATTAGTTTCAAAAACAAAATATAACAAGATCATTCAATCGGTTGGTAGTATTACGATTGCTATATATCTTGTTTATCTATTAATGGCTTAAAGGAGCGAAATCAATGTCTGAATCAGCTCGAAAACTACTTATTACAGAAATTATATTCTCATTTGGAACGATGTTATTTATCATTCTATATTTTATTGCTAGTAACGATTGGTATATGACGGTTGCGCTACTGACAGGAAGTGTTATGCTCGGTTTAATGTCAGCACGCCGTCTTGTTGAAGGAAGAAAAGGGTTTGGGGCACTCATTGCAGCATTAGCTGTGTTTGTGTTCTTTAGTGCAATTTTAGATTTTATTTAATATGATAAAACGCCTGAGTTACTTAACTCGGGCGTTTTTTAATTGTATTGACAGGTTGGTTGCTCGTATATATGGTGCGATTGCTACTGTTTACGGCGAAAACAAAAATATAGTAAAAAAAGCATTGAATCGGGGGTCTGATTCAATGCTTTTTCATTATATGTCATGTATTTGAATGCTTAGTTTAAAAGGTGCTCCTCTAAATCTTCGAGCATCAATTTAGCAGCGCGAACGCCACCAGCTGTGTTCCAAATTGTGTCACTAACTTTATAAGCGTTGTCGTTTTGAACGGCTTCTAAGTTGTTCCATAGTGGATCTTCAATCCATTCTTCTTCGACTGTCGATGCTTCGCCATCACCCGTTTCGTAAGTGAAATAGAAGATTGCATCTCCATCCATTTCGTCGATTCGTTCTTTCGTGACGTTTTGAGCTGCAAAATCATCAACATCCTGTGCTTCAGGGCGAGCTAAACCAACTTCATCAATGATGATGCCTGAGAATGAATCTTTATGATAGATACGAACGTCTCCGGCCATGAAGCGTACAATCGATACTTCTGTGTCAAGTTTGTCATTTGCTTCTAAGTCATCTGATAGTTGATCAACTTTTTGGTTGTAATTATCGAGTACTTCTTGACCTTTTTCAGGCATACCAACCGCCTCAGCAATTAGTTCGAAGTTGACTTTCCAATCACCACGCAGAGTTTCTTCAAAGACAGTAGGTGCAATTTGACTTAATGACTCATATTGGTCTTCTTGACGCATTTTATTACCAATAATTAAGTCTGGATCTAACTCGGCAATGCTTTCAAGTGAGATGTCGTTCTCAAGACCGACGACATTAACGCCTTCCATGTCATCTTCAATATGGTCGTACCAAGGATCACCTGTCCATGATTCAACCGCACCAACTGGTGTGATACCTAGTTCAAGTAGTGCTTCTGTACCATGGTTGGTTAAAATGACAATATCTTCTGGTTGCCCTTCAATCTCTGTTTCACCCATGGCGTGCTCAACAACGTAAGAATCGCCATTTCCTTCTGATTCACTGTTGTCTTCTGTTTCTTCAGATGATTCTTGATCTCCGCTTTCATTTGTCGTTTCTTCTTCAGAATCGTTGCCTCCACAAGCAGCTAAGAAGAGTGTAAATGACACAAAAGCGAATAAAATAAGTAATTTCCTCATGCGATAAGCCCCTTTATATGTTGTTTTAGTGATAATGATTATCAATTACATCTATTATCATATATGGCTTCACTTAACCTGTCAACAAATAATTGAAAATGACTTTCAATTAAATTGACATTCATTATCAATTAACGTAATATAGGACATGAAAGAGAAGAGTGAGAAAGGTATATCTTCACGATGTTAAAAAGCAATGCACTTAAAGGATTAGGACTTATTATTGGTTTGGTGATCGTGCTCATACTTATGTGGGCGAGTGTTTTATATGGGTATACCGATATTACATCTCAGATGATCATCGATTCATTTACAAATTTTGATGAATCAAACGAACATTATATTATACAGGATAACCGAATTCCCAGGTCTTTAATCGCCGCAGCTGTTGGTGCAAGTCTTGCAATTGCGGGAGCGATTATGCAAGGCCTAACAAATAACCCGCTTGCATCACCAACTATTTTTGGTGTGAACGCAGGTGCCAGTTTCTTTGTTGTATTTGGTGTAACGTTTTTAGGCATTACATCATTACAATCATTTGCCTGGTTCGCATTCGCGGGTGCTGCAGTTGCATCAGTAACTGTCTATCTTTTAGGATCATTAGGTAGTGATGGTTTAACGCCGATTAAAATCACGTTAGCAGGTGCTGCGATTGCAGCCCTATTCTCATCCATGACGCAAGGGATGCTAGCGATGAACGAGACCGCGCTTGAACAGGTTTTGTTTTGGTTAACTGGGTCTGTCCAAGGTCGTAGTTTAGAAATCTTAATGTCTGTCTTACCCTATCTAGTTGTTGGCTGGTTTGTTGCCTTGTTACTAGGAAAACATTTAAATGTCCTGGTTATGGGTGAGGAATTAGCCAAGGGTCTAGGCCAAAAAACGTACTTGATTAAATTAGCTGGTGCGCTTGCCGTTGTTTTGTTATCTGGCGGTGCAGTGGCAATTGCGGGTCCAATCGGATTTATCGGAATTGTTATTCCCCATATTGCTCGGTGGTTTGCCGGCATTAGCTATTCATGGGTGATTCCTTACAGTGCAATAATCGGTGCGATGTTACTTTTATCAGCCGATATTGCAGCACGATATGTTATTTATCCGCAGGAAGCCCCTGTTGGTGTGATGATCGCGCTTGTTGGCGTTCCCTTCTTCATTTATATAGCAAGGAGGGGCATCAATGAGTAACAAACAATTTCCGATTCGTTTAGGAAAAGTATCCTTTTTAATTGATAAAAAATCATTCTATATTATATCCTTGTTAACGTTTTTAGCTATTGTGCTTATGATCGTGAGCTTAGGGATTGGCCAGCTATTTATTTCGCCAGTCGATGTCATTCGAGCAGTAATCGGTCAAGGCACAGAAATGCAAAACTTAGTGGTTAACTCATTCCGAATGCCGCGTATTCTGTTATCGATGTTAGCAGGTGCTGCGCTTGCGATGTCAGGTGCGATTTTACAAGGATTGATTCGTAATCCACTTGCATCACCTGATATTATTGGAATCACAGGTGGTGCCGCGTTAACTACGGTGATCTTTTTAGCGATTTATACTGACCGTAGTAATACGTTAACAATGAGTATTCAGTGGTTACCGTTAGCATCGTTTATCGGTGCAGTCGTTATTGGTTTCCTTGTTTATTTCTTAGCTTGGAAAAATGGTCGCATCACGCCATTTCGTCTCGTTTTAATTGGTGTTGGTGTAGCGGCCGCAGCTGATGCTCTGACGTCTCTTGTTATGATCTTAGGCCCGATTCATTCAGCTGCGAAAGCGACTATTTGGTTAACAGGTAGTGTGAACGGGACAAATTGGAATGAAATTGCAACAATTGCGCCTTGGGTATTCGGCATTACGTTTATCTTGTTTATTTATGCTAGACGCTTAAATATGCAGGAATTAGGTGAGGATTTAGCAAAAAATGCTGGTCAATTAGTGCAACGCGATCGTTTCATGTTATTACTATTAAGCACATCACTTGCTGGCGGTGCGGTGGCGTTTGCGGGTGGTATTGGTTTCGTTGGTTTAATGGCACCACATATCGCTCGTAAAATCATTGGATCAGCGTTCGGCGCTTTAATTCCAGTGTCGGCCTTAGTTGGTGGAATGATTGTTGTCTTAGCTGACATTTTAGGGCGTATGTTGTTTATGCCACTTGAGGTCCCAGTTGGTGTGTTTACATCATTAATTGGTGCACCTTACTTTATATATTTATTATTTAAGAGCCATAAATAATGGTTTTTGAGAGGGGTTTGTCTGATGAAAGCCATTCAAACTGAACAGTTGTCACTCGGGTATAAAGATGAACTGGTAATCGAAGAATTGGATTTAACCATTCCAAAAGGTGAAATTACTGCTTTTATTGGTAGTAATGGTTGTGGAAAATCGACATTATTAAAATCACTTGCACGTTTATTAAAACCGAAAGACGGATCGGTAGAACTAGCGGGTAAAGATATCGACAAGACATCAACTAAAGAAATCGCCCGTCAACTGGCGATCATGCCACAATCACCTCAAGCGCCAGAAGGATTAACGGTTCTACAACTTGTAAAACAAGGCCGTTACCCTTATCAAAGTTGGTATAAACAGTGGTCCGAAGAGGATGAAGAAGCTGTTCAATATGCTCTTGATGTGACAGGTATTAAAGAATTTGAAGATCGTACGGTAGATTCTCTATCTGGTGGTCAGCGTCAACGTGCATGGATTGCCATGACTTTAGCTCAAGATACAGATATCATTTTGCTCGACGAACCGACAACATTCTTAGATTTAACGCATCAAATCGATATCTTAGATTTGCTTAGTGAACTAAATGAGCAAGAAGGTCGTACGATTGTGATGGTTCTACATGACTTGAATTTAGCTTGTCGTTATGCGGATCATATCGTCGCCATTCAAGGTAAAAGTGTTTTTGAACAAGGTAATCCTGATGAAATTATTACGCCACAGTTGATTCATTCAGTATTTGGCTTACAATGTCAAGTAACCTGCGACCCAATCTGTGGTGCACCAATGTGTATTCCGTACAGTAGACAACGGCAGATGAAAGGTGCCAATCGTTATGCCGCACAACAAGTTCAAGCGAATTGATACAACTGTTTTATCAGAACGATTTCGTGTTGTGACAGAACAACCACAAAATGAAATCTACATCTCTGATTTATTAAATGAAATTCACTTGCGTAATGTGATTGAACGTATTAAACCTAATTTTGCTACAGATCGTGACTTTGTTATTGGTTCACAATTAATAAAACGGTTAGGTTTTCTACTTGTCGTACCGTCGTTATATACGTTTTCGACGGATCGCATTACCATGTCATTAGATTGGTCCAGAACAGCACTAGTACCAAAAGTGAAAGATGGCCTATGGTTACCTGATTTATATTTGAAGAATGTGGTTGGAGAAGATTGTTCTGATGCATTGGAAGAGAAACGAGAGGCATATTTTGAGCAATTATTTCAGCAATTAGCTGAATTAGTCCAAGCTATTTCCCAAGCCACAGCGGTTCCCCGGCCAATTTTGTGGGAAAATATTGTAGTCTATATATATTGGATATACGAAACAGTTGTCGATTGGCATCATGATACAACGATTATGAATCAGTTTTATGAAGATTTTAACGTCTTAATTCATCAACTATCGCCCGAGGTGTTTGGTGAACGATTTAATCCGATTCAACGGTTTTATAATGGCTATCATTACATTGCCCCTGAACAGACTTTTAGACGCGTGCGGACAACTTGTTGTTTTAATTTTGAAGCCTCAAGTGATGAAAAGTATTGCAATGGTTGTCCCCAATTAGCGGTCAATAAAGAAGCTTGCCGTGCTACGCATGAAGCAATACGTCAACAAACAAATAGTTATTCTTTATAAAACGAACGCATTTCTTATGGAGAAATGCGTTTTTGAATGGATGCGGTTATGGATTTACCATCGAGTGAGGGCGGTTTATCATCGAGATTCGTGGAATATCATCGAGTTAACGCGGTTTACCATCGCGATTTGTGATTTATCATCGAGTTAACATGGATTACCATCGAGTCAGATCCATTTACCATCGCCATTTTTAATTTATCATCGTCCTCCTGAATATAAAAAAGCTCAATGCCGAACTTTCGACATTGAGCTTTTCTGTTCTTATAGAACTTCTTTAATTTTATCGATCGCCCATTTGAGATCTTCTTTTTCGATGATGAGTGGTGGGGCGAAACGGATGACGTTATCATGCGTTTCTTTACATAAAAGTCCTTTTTCCTTGAGTTGTTCACAATATGGTCGAGCGTGTTCGGTTAGTTCAACGCCAATAAATAATCCTTTACCACGTACTTCTTTAATAATAGGATTGTTAATCGACTGTAGTTCTTCCAGCATATACGATCCAAGCTCTAATGAGCGTTCTGCGAGTTCTTCATCTTCTAATACTTCAAGCGATGCTAATGATACAGCACTTGCTAGTGGATTACCCCCGAAAGTGGAACCATGTGAACCTGGGTTAAATACACCAAGAATGTCCTCATTAGCCACAACGCATGAAATAGGGAAGACGCCTCCGCCAAGTGCTTTTCCAAGAATGAGAACATCAGGTTCAACATTTTCCCAATCGCAAGCAAACATCTTGCCTGTTCGACCGAGTCCTGCTTGAATTTCATCAGCTATGAATAAAACATTATTTTCTTGGCAAATTTCATAAGCCTCTTTTAAGTAACCTTCAGGCGGCATGATAATACCAGCTTCACCTTGGATTGGCTCAAGTAGAAAGCCAGCTGTATTTTCAGTGATCGCTTCTCTTAATGCATCAGTGTCTCCGTATGGCACGATTTTAATACCAGGTAATAGAGGTCCGAAACCACGTTGATTCTCTTCTTCTGATGATAAAGAAACAGGTGTCATCGTCCGGCCGTGGAAATTACCGACACAAGCGATGATTTCAGCTTTATTCTCTTCAACACCCTTCACGTCATAGGCCCAGCGACGTGTAGCTTTGATGGCTGTTTCTACGGCTTCAGCTCCAGTGTTCATTGGAAGCGCCATCTCTTTATTAGTTAACTTACAGACTTTTTCATACCATGGACCGAGTTGGTCGTTGTGAAAGGCACGCGATGTTAATGTTACACGGTCAGCTTGATCTTTTAGCGCCTGAATAATTCTTGGGTGGCGATGCCCTTGGTTAACGGCTGAATAGGCACTTAACATATCTAAATAACGATTGCCTTCAGGGTCTTCAACCCATATGCCTTCTGCCTTCGAAACGACAATCGGCAGTGGCTTGTAATTATTAGCGCCAAAATAATCAGTTTGTTGGATAATTTCTTCACTACTACGTGTCATGAAATCCCTCCTAATAATAAATGCGGTTCAAAAGGTTCTTTCCGCGAATGATAAGGCTTACACTAACTGTTATTATACCTGTTTGGTTTGATTGTTTCAAAGTTGTCAACAAATTAATCGCAACCAATTTCAAAACATGATAAGATGGGGATAGATATTTTTGAAGGAGGTATGAGGAATGGACGCAACACAAATGGCACTTATACATATTGTTTCTTGGAGCATCGGACTCGTTCTATTTTTCATCGCTTATTCCATGATTAAGCAAGGTAAAGCTGAAAAACCGATTAAGATCACACAAATGGTATTACGTGTATTCTATTTGTTAATCGTTGCAACAGGCGCTGATTTATTTTTCAATCATTATGGTATGAATGTAGAAGATACCCAATTCGCTGAGTATATCGTGAAGATAGTAGGTGGTATCTGGGTGGTTGCTGCAATGGAAATGACATTAGCGAAAGCGAAGAAAGGGAAGAAAGAATTTTCTGGTTGGTTACAATTGATCATAGCATTAATTCTTGTCTTAGCTTTAGGCTTTGCCCGTTTACCATTCGGATTCTTACCTTAAGACAAAGTCCCGTTTTGGGGCTTTTCTTATGTGCAAAATGTTTTGAAGTGAGGGAGCAACGATGAAACGACTGATGACAGGCCTAGGATTACTCATATTATTAACCAGTTTGTTTCCAATTAATAGTCTCGCTGATGAAGATGACCGTCATCAATATTATTATGTCTTAGTGGATCGTTTTCAAAACTCTAATGAGGTCACAGAAGAAGGAGTTAACCGTGATGATCCAAATGCATTTCATGGTGGTGATTTAATCGGTTTACAAGACCGTGTCGATCACATTGCAGAATTGGGAATCACGGATGTCGTCTTGTCTCCATTGTTTGCAAGTGAGCATTATTCTGGCTCGCCTGTTTTTAATTTTGAACAAATTCAATCGACTTTTGGATCAGCATCAGACGTTGAAGATACAGTACAAGCATTTCATGATCAAAATATAAATGTAATTGTACAAGTCCCTTTTAATTCGGTTAGTTCCAATAGCCCTCTAACAAGTGAAGACTGGGTGAGTGAGAATGGTGAAGTCGATCTAACGCAAGATGGCGCAACAGACTATTTCTTCGAGTTATTACAAAAATGGGGATCGGATTATAATGTGGATGGTTTTTATGTCCCAGGAGCAGATCAATTACCTCAATCCTTTGTAGAAAGTGTGACTGCTGAAGTTGATCGTTTTTGGCTAGGTGAAGTGAATGAGCTTAATAACGCAGATATAGAAAGTTATAAAGGATTAGGATTTGATCGTATTGTTAATGGTTCATTTCATGAGAGAGCAACTGAATACTTTTATGACATTGAAACAGATTCGTCACTTTTGTTAGGCTCTAATTTAAAAAACAGTGAAGATGTTGTGCATTATATGGATTCTTATATGACAGATCGTTTTACACGAGCGATGGAAGAAAGTGGACTGCATCCGATCACGCGCTGGAAGATGGCCTTGACTTACATGTATACAACGCCAAATGAGCCATGGCTTTATCAAGGGACAGCGAACCCAACAGATGGCGTGGTAGAAGATGGTTCACACCATGATATGATGAACTTCTTAGCTGGAGATGAGCAGCTGAATCAACATATTGAACAGTTATCGAGCATTAATGAGAATTTTGATTCTATTCGAGATGGTGAAATGAATGTTCTTCATGACGCAGATGATTTTATTGTATACGAACGGGTATTAGACGATGAACGCATTATTATCACGATTAATAACAGCCCTGGATTTCGGCACACGGATTTAGAACATATAGAAGATAATCAAGAATTACGAGGTCTTATCCAAGACGATCTCGTTAGGCAAAATGATGATGGTAGTTATACCGTTAGTCTTGAAAGGGAATCAACGAATGTCTATAATGTGCGAGAAGATACAGGTGCTAATTGGCTCTTGATTTCAATTTTCGGAGGTGTGATGGGAGTCTTCGTCGTGTTTGCGATTATAATTTACCGGAAAAATGCTAAAGAACGGTAAAAAGCAACCCTATTCATGTGAATAGGGTTGTTTTTTATGTGTTCTGATTGAATTAGTTATAGCAGTTATCTCATAAACTAGAGTATTTATTTGAAAACTGAAGTGGAGAAGAATGGTGTACGGCTATCGTTTAGCGTGTTAAGATAAAATAAATACCCGAACTCACGGTTACATTCCGTCTGCTCCGGGTATAAAATAACTAAATAATTAATTTTTAGGGGCATCATCTAAAAAGAATAATGCGATTGTACCAGGGCCAGCATGAGCTCCAATAGCAGAACCAATTTGGTGAATAATTATATCTTTCGGATTATATAGTTCACGAATTTGATTAGCTAGTTGCTGCGCGCGTTGTTCATCATCTCCATGAGTAATGGCAATGGTTTGTTGTTCAAAATGTTGACCGCGTTCTTTCATCAAATCAACCATGCGTCCGATTACTTTTTTCGAGCCGCGGATTTTTTCAAGTGGGACAAGTTTTCCGTCTTCTACATGAAGAAGAGGCTTGATTTTCAGCATACCACCAACAAAAGCTTGGGCTTTACTCACACGACCACCACGTTGTAAGTACTCTAAGTCATCCACTGTAAAGACATGAACCATATGATTTACATAATAATGTGCCGTATCTAATACGTCTTGTACAGCTTGACCATCTGCTATTGCTTGGGCAGTATAATAGGCGATTAAACCATGTCCCATAGAAGCAGCTCTCGTATCAATAACGTAAATTTCAGCATCTGGGTTTTGGTCCTCAATTTGCTGTTTAGCAATCATGGCACTTTGATAAGTACCGGATAATTCAGATGAAAATGCTAAGTAAATAATGGGTTGATCTTGGTCTGTATATTGCTTGAATAAATGATAAAAAGTGTCAGGCGATGCTTGGGCAGTCTTAGGAGCTGATCCTTGTCTCATGGCTTCATATACAGCTTGAGAATCAATGGATTCCCTGTCGTGGTAATCTTCCCCGTTCAGGTGAACAATGAGCGAAGCAAGGTCAATATCATATTTCTTTAATAAATCTTTTGGCAAATCGGAACCTGAATCGACAATTAATTTCATACTCATAGGTTTCCTCCTCATATTTTCCTACGATCATCATTATATTTCAGTTTAATAGGACGACAGGCATACGTCAATGTCAGACAGGAGGCTATTATGTTTATATTCGAAGCAAAACGTTTTATTATCGTGATCATCGGCGCTATTTTCAACGCTATATCACTTAACTTCTTCTTAGAGCAAGCGAATGTGTTCGCCAGTGGTTTCACAGGGGTTGCTCAAATTTCCGCAAGTATTGCGACGGATTTTTTTGATATTGATCTTAGTACAGGTGTGCTTTTATTCCTACTAAATATACCCGTTGCAATTCTCGGTTGGATTAAAGTCGGACGTGGTTTTACTGTTTACAGTATATTATCGGTTATTTTTATGACCATCTTTTTAGAAACGATTCCAATTCAGTCATTATCTGATAACATTATCTTAAATGCAGTGTTTGGTGGTATATTCGGTGGTTTTGGTGTTGGAATTACGCTTAAGTGGGGTGCATCAACAGGCGGTATGGATATTGTCGCCATGGTGCTTTCACGATTGAAAGACCGCCCAATCGGTATTTATTTCTTAACATTAAACGGAGCTATTATCGTCTTAGCAGGTATGGTATATGATCCTGAAAAAGCATTATACACACTGGTTACGTTATACGTCACGACACGAGTAATCGATGCTGTTCATACACGCCATGAAAAATTAACCGCAATGATTGTCACGGCAAAAGGTCAAGAAGTAACGAAAGCGATTCACGCTAATATGGTGCGAGGGATCACACGTATTCCAGCTCGAGGAGCATTTACAGATGAAGACCGTGAAATGTTGATGATTGTTGTGACACGTTATGAATTATATGACTTAGAAAATATTGTTAAAGAAGCAGATCCGAATTCCTTTACGAATATCGTGCAAACTACTGGTATATTTGGTTTCTTCAGACGCGAAGATGAAAAGGTGTAACAATTCCTTTTTTGTCAGCGTCTGATTAATAAAAAAACGAGGTGACAACAATGAGACGATGGTTGTTTGTATTATTTATCATTAGTTTCGCTGTTGGACTAGTAGCTTGTAATGGTAATGGAGAGGCTGCTGGTGACAACGAGCAATCAGAGAGCGAAGGAAACGAATCAGACAATGAAATGGGTGATTTAGTGGATTCATTTTCTTTTGATGGAGAGGCAAAAGTGGAAGAGGAGCGAGTCGTATTCAATATGACTTTGACGTATGAAGGAGAAGAACCTGCGGAATTAACATTTCCCTCTGGTCAGAAGTTTGACGTAAATGTCACACAAGCTGATACGGAGAAAAGTGCCTATCGCTACTCAGCTGACAGATCGTTCACACAAGCTATTCAAACAGAAAATTTAGAATCAGGTGACACACTGGAATATAAGGATACATGGGAAATTAGTGAATCGCCTAATACTGTTGAATCCGGTAAATATCAAGCAGAATTATGGCTAACAGCGAATCAATTAAATGGGGAAGAATTGAGTGAACGTGCGTTTTCTAAAACGGTAGAGTTTGAATTAACCAAGGGAACTGAAGACTCTGAAGATCATCAACCAGGAGAAGATGGTGATGGAGAAGAAGGTAGTGAATAGGAGATATGAAGTGTATTGTTTGACTTCATCTGTAACTTAGAAACGTTTGAATGAAGATCTAAAAAATTGGCTTAGTTTTAACTAAGCCAATTGTTTTTAGTATCCGTAACTTTCGATTAATTGCTCTACTTTAGGTGAAAGTTCGTCCCAGTCAGCGTTGAACTGTTTATTAACGGTAATGAAATTATAATATCCGAATACATTGTCGACACCATCCATGCTCATTAAATCGTTCATGATGTCAAAATCACTTGTTTCACCTTGCATGACAGAGATGCTATCATCACCTTCAAAGATCACATTATCGACAGTGAATTTCATTGCATTTGGGTTTGGTGTTGGTTCAGCAATTACAGCCATAGTTAATCCCTCCCTGAATATCTCTTCTTCATATTAGCACGAATTGAAAGTTAGAAAAAGTCATAGCCCTAAAACAGAATCGAAAGTGAGGTGAAAATATTGCGCTATTTATATATTGCATTATTTGTCGGGCTTATTTCATCGACGGCGATGAGCTTGTACTTATATATCATTGAAACCTTTACTGGTAAGCAATTATATACTTTATTATTGAACATTGATTTTATTTATACACCAAGTGAAACAGTTCCTGAGAATTTTTATTTAGCATTTGAATATGCCTTGCATGTCATTGTTGCAACGGTCATTGTCACGTTTTATTTATATTTAATTACGAAAAAAGAATCTTTTTGGAACAAACGAATGGAAATCGCTGCAATTTTATCGTTTATGGCGTTTTTAACGTATTTTCCTTTAACGATTTTAGCAGTAACTAAAACACCAAATGCATTTGATATTATGGCTATTTTTGATTGGTTTATTGCTCATGTCATATTTTTCTTTATGATGTATTACATAAGTGAATGGCTATTAGTTCGAAATCACTCAAAACAAGACCATTAGATATGATTCGGCAATTTGGTAACAGATAAATGATCAAAATAATTTTTTAATAATGTGTTGGTAATTGGACCCGGTTCCCCGTTACTGATGATTTGATCATCAACGGAAATAACGGGTTTGATTTCGGCTGATGTTGATGAAACGAATACTTCATCAGCATTTTTTAATGCATCGAGCCCGAAAACTTCGATTCGATAAGGTATATCAAGTCGTTCAGCTAAATATAACAAATGACGACGTGTAATACCGTTTAAGATATAATGGTCAGCTGGGTGCGTGATCAGTTCACCATTTTTAACAATGAATACATTCGTTGAAGAACCTTCTGTCACATGTGATTCATCGCGGTAGAAAATGGCTTCACTCGCTCCCGTATCAATTGCCTTTTGCTTCGTCATCACGTTTCCAAGCAGGTTCAAACTTTTAATATCGCACCGTAGCCACCGGAAGTCTTCAGCTGTGATTGTATGAATGCCATGTGTTTGATCATGTGTTGGGCGTTTTAAGTTAAGTGGATAAGCGATAAGTGTCGGTTGTTGGTGTTCTGGATATGGGTGATTACGCGGGGCGAAACCACGTGTTACTTGTAAATAAACACCGCCATCCTGTACTTGGTTCTGTTCCATCAAATCGTGGAGGCGTGCTTTAAGCTTTTCTTCTTGGACGTTATAGTCAATTTCAGCTTCATCCAAGCTATATTGTAAGCGTTCTAGGTGGTCATCTAATAAAAACCACTCCCCGTCATAATAGCGAATCACTTCATAAACACCGTCACCAAATTGGTAGCCCCGGTCTTCAATATCGATTACAGCATCATTACGGTTGATTAAAGTCTCATTCTTTAGTACAAGCATTTGGTCATCTCCTTATATATCTAAGCTGTTTTATGTATATCCTAGAGTAAAATATAAGGGATGTAAATATGGCAGACGGCTTAGATTTGAATGAGAAGGAGAGTTACGGCGAAAATACACTTTATATAAACGAAAACATACATGAATTGTTTTTGAAATAATAAAACGTCACAAGGAGATAGCTTGTGACGTTTCGTAATAATTATACAATACGTTTTCGAATGTACGAACTACCATAGTCGATAAGTGTAACGACAACGATAATGACGAGTAAAATCATCCCCATATCGCTCCAATTACGGTTACTGTAAGCAAAGAAGATCATCGTTCCAATACCACCAGCCCCGACATAACCGAGTATCGTGGAGGCACGGACGTCGATTTCGAAACGGTAAATAGCATAAGATAAAAATTCTGGAATCACTTGTGGGATAATCCCATGGAACATGATTTGAATTTTATTCGCACCGTTCGCTTGCATGGCTTCAACGACATTCATATCAATTGACTCAAGTATTTCGGCGTATAGTTTACCAAGCATACCTGTTGACCCGATCGCAATGGCTAAAATACCTGCGAATGGATTCGGTCCAACGACGACAACGAACATAATGGCTAAAATGATTTCTGGAAACGCACGAACAGCACTTAAAATCCATTTTCCTACAGTTGATAAAACACGGCTGTTTGTCATATTAATGGCTGATAAAAAGCCAAGTGGAACAGCTAAAATAGCAGCCGCTAAAGATCCAACATAGGCAATAAATACTGTTTCAATCATTTTCTCAATTACTTCACCAGCGCGAGCCCAGTTAGGAGAAAATAATTGTGGTACAACAACATTATAATTTGAGGCGAACCGATTGAAAGCCTCTTTCCATTCGATATCGATTGATATAAAGGTCCAAATGTATAGGGCGAGTAGTGCTAGTGCGATTGAAAGGCGCTTAACTTTTTTCTGAGTTGGTATTTGCTTTTTTGGAGGTTGTTCGAATGCCATTAGATGATCGCCTCCCTAATCTTCGTGCTGATATATTCGATAATGACGACCACAATGAAAATAACTAAGATAATCGTCATCACAGCACCATAATTATTGAAGCTAAATTGACTCATTAATAATTGTCCGATACCACCTGCGCCGACGAGCCCGATTACAACTGATGCTCGAATATTAATTTCAAACACGTATAGCGCAAATGACGTGAATTGTGGCGCAACTTGGGGCATAACACCATATGAAATAGATTGTATCGTGTTTGCACCAGATGCACGCATCGCTTCGATTGGCTGCATATCAATTGCTTCGACAGTTTCACTAATTAATTTTGCTAAAATACCGAGTGAGAAAATAAACAAGGCGACAATACCACCGATTGGTCCTGTTCCAAAAATACCGACGAAAATAACTGCTAATACAACGTCGGGTATTGTACGTAAAATATTCATAATTAAACGAGTTGTATTGTAAACGAACCAGTTATGAGTAATATTATTTGCTGCTAGTAAACTCACAGGGACGACAATAATTGTTGAAAATGTTGATGCGATAATCGCCATATGAATGGTTTCAATAAGACGATCGAATGCTGGAGCTAACACGTCCATATTGATTGGGAATAATTTGTCTATAATTTGCCCCATGTTCGTAAAGCCCATAATGAGATCACCGAAATCTACACCAGTGGTACGAGAACTGTACCATAAGAAAAACAAAATAATAAAGAAGACAAGAGATACCTTTGCTTTAGCCCGCCATGGTGATAAAAGAGGGGCGTAACGATCGTCATTCAGGCTGGGTTTATTGATGTTGTTCGCCATCTTCTGCACCTCCGCGCAAATCATCTTCACGGATTGAACGACCATATATTTCTTCAAATGTTGCTTCAGACACCTCTGAAACAGGCCCGTCAAACACAACTTCACCAGATCTCATACCTATAATACGATCAGCATATTCCATCGCCATGTCAATGAAATGTAGGTTTACAATGGTTGTAATATTATCTTCTTTATTAATTCTACGTAAATATTTCATTACTTGATGTGATGTTGGTGGGTCGAGTGAAGCGACTGGCTCGTCTGCTAAAATGTAGTCAGGTTTTTGTGTTAAAACACGCGCAATACTGACCCGTTGTTGCTGTCCACCTGATAACTGATCGGCACGACTATAAATTTTTTCATCGATATTGACGCGTTTAAGACTTTCGTAAGCGAGTGCTTTGTCCTCTTTACTGAAAAAGTTGAACACAGAACGAACAGTTCCAGTATGACCCAGTCGTCCAGCTAAGACGTTACGAAAGACGCTATTACGTTTAACTAAGTTATAACTTTGAAAGATCATGCCGACTTTCGTTCGTAAGTCGCGTAAACCTTTGCTTTTATAATTTAAAATATTGTCACCACCAACTTTTAATTCGCCTGCTGTTGGTGTAACAAGACGGTTAATACTTCTTATGAAAGTCGATTTGCCTGCGCCGGACAAGCCGACGATGACGACAAATTCACCATCTTCAATTGTTACATTGACGTCTTTAAGTCCCTGATGTCCATTAGGGTAGACGAGGGATACATCATTGAATTCGATCATGTCTTTTCACCTCATGTCAACCAAAAGTATGTATAAATAGATTAAAATTGTTAAATAGTAACGTAAAAGGGAGGTATACCCTCCCTTTTCGTTACAAGGTTTTACTATTCAAGGCTGATACTATCTTGGAAACGTTCGTACGTATCTTCAACAACTTGGTAATCTTCGTGTTCAGCTTCGACGATCGCATCCCATGTATAGACATCGTTCATTACTTGAAGCATCTCTTCATCTTCATTAAATGATAAGAACGCTTCACGAATGTCACTGACAAGTTCATCATCTAGTTCTGAGATGACGGATACTGTGTCGTTTGGAATTTCTTCTGTATAGTCGAGTACACGTGTTTTATCTTTAATATCAGGATAGTCTTCTTCTAAATTATCGCGAACATCATCGAAAGTTGTTGCAACATCAGCTCCGCCTTCATAAACTTCTAGAGCGGCTGTATCATGTGCACCAACAGCGTTTGCTTCACTGAAGAATTCACTTGTTAAGTCTGCTTGGGATTCTAAGTCGTATTTGTCCATAAGTTGAGAAGCAGGGAATAAGAAGCCAGATGTAGAGGCGGCATCACCATAAACCCATGATTTGCCTTCTAAATCATCGAGTGATTCAATGTCGGAATCTTCTTGTACGAGGTATTGTGCTTTGTAAGTTTCCGATCCGTGTCGTACGGATTTCAAAATAACTTCAACGTCATAATCTTGATGAGCCATCACGTAACCGAATGCTGGGATTAAACCAATATGTACTTGACCAGAGCCCATACCTTCAATTACTCCGTTGTAACTAGTCATCGTACGAGGTTCTACTTCTTTGTCCAAAATGTTACCTAATTCTTCTGCTAGCGGTTCAACTGTGTCAGCAATTGTTTCAGAGTCTTGCGAAGGAACGAAGCCCATAACCAGTGTGTCAGGGTTACCCTCATCTGAGCCGCTTCCACATGCCGCTAAAAATGCTACAACTGCTAAAGCCATCAATCCAAGTAACTTTTTCAAAATAATGCCCCCTTAACCGTATTAATATTGAAATCAACTTAATTATAAATAATATGTGACATTAGTACAACACAATTTTAATATTTTGATACAATTTTACGAAATCTTTACAAAGAGTATGACATCAGTCGAGAATTGTTAAAGTTTGGTGTGCCAAGATGGCCATTGTTTGGTAATAATTAACTCAATTATTATCTGATTTTAGTCCAAAAAATACCGAAAGCGTGTTAGACACGCTTTCGGTAAGGGATTACTGTTGGTACTGATTTAATTCCTGTTCGAGTTGTTTTAATTCTTGTTCTTCTTCTGGTGAACATTGTTCATAAGCTGATTGAATACATTGTTGAACGGCTTGAATATCTTGATTACTAGCTTCGAATGATTGGTGTTGCTTTCGTTTGTTCGTTAAGTTTTCCATCGCTTGACGGGCTTGGTTCATTAAATGTGCCATTAAAATCCTCCTCGGTTAAACGTATTTTGTTCTTTACGTTTTCGATCTTGGTCGGAAAAAGCACGTCGACCTTGTTTCGCTTGTGGATTGACTTTGCGATTCGGATGTGGCTTTTTCTCGCGCATGGAAGAACCCTCCTCAGTAATTTGACGGTTGGCCAAGTCGTCATGAAGAACACACAAAATAAAGTGTTCAGTTATAGTGTGGGGATATAATCAATGTTTATGATGATATAATGTTGGAAAATAAGGGAGAGGTGGACAAAATAAAAAATGACCATCCTTAAGTTAGGATAGTCAATTGAGAATTATTTAGTTAAGACAGTTTCCGGTAAACCTAAATACATTTCTAAAAAGCGAGCAACACCGTCATCGTGATTGGTATGTGTAATTTCATTGGCCATTGATTTCAGTTCATCAATTCCATTATCCATTGCCACGCCAATTCCTGCATAATCGATCATTTCAAAATCATTGTCTTCATCACCGAATGCAATGATTCTTTCTTGAGGAATATCATACTCTTTGGCGATTTTTTGGACGCCTACGGCTTTATGCAAGTCTGAACGAATAACTTCAATGACATGGAATGGCGCGCCCCATTTGCGGTGGTCAACGATTGAGGCATGACGTTCAGTCAACGTATTTCGAATGGCATCGATACGATCGTCGTATGGATGGATTAATACTGATGATGGGTCAGAAGCTAAATTCTGTTTCATATTACCGAAAATAGCAGGTGATTCCGTACCAGCTTGGAAGAATTTCGTGATGTCATGGTCATTTTTAAATTCAATATACACTTGATCCATAACTTCAGCTAACACGTTTTGGACACCGACATCATAGCAAGTATCAACAATATCGTAAGCGACATTTTTAGGTAATGGGGAATGCAAATGATCCCAATTCGGTTGTTGTGGATGATGAACAAGTGCACCGTTCATATTAACAATAGGTGTATCTAAGCCAAGTTGTTGATAAAATTGGCGGCTAACCCGATAAGGTCGCCCTGTCGCAATGGCAACAATATGTCCAGCTTCTCGTGCAGCTTCAATAGTCTTCATTGTTCTACCTGAAATGATTTTATCATTATTTAACAACGTCCCATCTAAATCTATACATATTAGATGCTGTTTCATTTTTTCACCTCAATTATTCCAGTTTGCTTCATTACTAATTTAATTATAATACCACATTTTGCATTGATTGTCACTTCGTCAATAGCCATTGATATTTGTATGAAAACGGATTTTAATTTATTATATTTATAAAATGAATTTTAGGGGGATCTGAGCAATGGCTATTGCAATTGACCAACAATACATTGATGATATTCCAGTATTAATCGTTCATGAACAAACACAACAAGTTGCGCCCTTACCAGTTATGGTATATTTTCATGGATTTACGAGTGCTAAAGAACAAAATTTACCCCTGGCGTATTTATTAGCAGAAACAGGTTATCGTGTTGTATTGCCAGAAGCGATACATCACGGTGAGCGACGGGGCAATATTTCTGATCAAGAAGTTCAATTTGCTTTTTGGGAAGTAGTAAAACACAATCTCACTGATCTAGCAAAAATTGAAACATGGCTAACAAACCAAGGTTTATTGGAAGCAGGTCGTTTTGCTGTAGCTGGAACGAGTATGGGAGGCATTACCACTGCTGCAGCCCTTACACAATATGATTCAATACGAGCTGCAGGCATTATGATGGGAACTGCGAACATGCAAGAAATGGCGGATTATTTATTAAAAGGTATTGAATCACAAGGAATTGAGTTACCATTTACAGACGAAGAATTGCAACAACAATTGGATCAACTGAAGGCAATCGATCTATCACAACAGATTGAAGCTTTGAATGACCGTCCATTATTTATTTGGCACGGGGAAGAGGATCCGGTTGTTCCTTATAATCAGGCAATTGAATTCTACCGACAATTACAAGAAGCAGGTGCAAAACACGTGGAATTCGTTTCAGAACCTGGCAGGGATCATAAAGTGAGTCGTGATGCGATGTTGAGCCTTCGTGATTGGTTAACGTCTCATTTATAGAAATAATTAATTTTACTTTAAAAAAAGATGAAAACGTGTTTATAATAGTATAGAGAATGTTTGAAGGAGGACTCGAGCATGGATCAAGCTTTAGAAGAGAATCTGTGGGGAGCGCTTGAGAATGTAATCGACCCAGAACTTGGAATTGACATTGTCAATCTAGGTCTCGTTTACAATATCGAATTAGATGACGAAGGGCTTGCAACAGTCACTATGACGTTAACTGCAATGGGGTGCCCACTTGCTGCGACAATTGAAATGGATGTTAAACAAGCGTTAGTTGACATTCCAGAAGTGAATGAAGTTGAAGTCAATATTGTATGGAATCCACCATGGACTAAAGAACGCATGTCTCGTTATGCAAAAATCGCTCTTGGTATCCCGGATTAATTAATAGGAACAGTCCAATTTTGTTGGGCTGTTTTTTAGTATGAGCAAAGGTTTAATATGAATATTGCTGTTAATTCGTACCTTATTCTTAGCTGTATATTGATTAAACCATTTAAACGAAAGAGACTTATACATAAAAACAACTTCCTTATGATAAAGGAAGTTGTTTTTATGTTATATTGATTTGTTCATTATAAGAATATTAGCACCAAAATACCGACTATAAGACAGTAATACGCAAAATACTTTAATTTACCAGCTGTCATAATATTAATAAACAATAAGAGTGCCAAATATGAAGATAAAATGGCCGCAATTAAAGCAATCAGGTAAAGCACAAATTGTCCAGATAACTCAGGATTGCCTAATACATCGCTAACGGCAAAGACCATTGTTCCTAAGCTAACAGGTATGTACATTAAAAATGAAAAGCGCAAGGCTACGCGCCGCTTCATACCGACAAGCATTGAGGCAACAATAGTAGCACCCGAGCGACTGATGCCAGGAACAAGCGCAACAGCCTGGGCAAAACCGACAATGACAGCATCCTTAATCGTTAATTGCTCGTCGTCTTTATGGCCGTGGAAGTTACGGATGATCCATAATGCAATGGCTGTAATAATCAGTGTAACACCAACTATTTTGACGCGATCTGAAATTTCGCCAATAGAATCTTCCAATAACACGCCTAATAATCCTGCTGGAATCGTAGCAATGACTAAAAGAAAAGCATAACGAAAATCTGTTTTAGAATCTTCGTCTCGATTGAATAAATATCGACTACTTCCGGTAATTAATTGCCATATATCCCGGCGATAGATCGTGACAACAGCGATTAATGAACCAAAATTTATAAACGCTTCGAATGTGATCCCTGGTTCTCCAATATCGAATAACGATCGTAATATAACTAAATGCCCACTTGAGGAAATAGGGATTGGTTCAGTAAACCCTTGGAATAAGCCAAGAAAAATAAATTGTATAATCTCCATAATTTCGTTCATCGTGAATGATCCCTCCTTATGAATATAGGTTGTTGTGCACATATCCCAAATACTTTGAATACATTGTACGTGAAAGGGGATGTAATTATGGTGCATGAAATGAAACAGCCAGCATATGAATGGTGTCAACAGCACCTTCATCAACACGTTCTGCTTGAAACGACAGCCGGCGATCAAATCGAAGGTTATGTATCTGATTTAGATGATGAAAACGTCCATTTAGTTGTCCCGTCTCAACATATCCCGCAAATTCCAGTTCGACAATATGGTTATGGTCCATATGGTTATCAAGGTTATGAACCTTATGGCTATGGTTATCCATCTTATCAATATGGGTTAAGTCGTTTGATTATTCCATTAACATTTGTTGCTGCACTGAGTCTGTTACCTTGGTAGTGAAACATAAAAAAGGAGGTTGACTTACCGCAAGGAAGTCAACCTCAATTGTTGTATACATCATTGAAATCGTTTGAGTATTCGTTAGTTTTCCTTATCGGTAATGACAGTTTCACCAAGAACAACGGTACCTAGGGTGAAGACAATTGCAATGGCAATAGCTGCTGTTAAATTGAAACTCATACCTGCCATACTACCGATTACATATACGATCATGGCACTTAATAAAAAGCTCCAAACTGCTGTTGAAATTAAACGCATATAGTTCACCTCATTTATCTATACATTCCACACCTTAGTGTATCAAAGCTTGGCTAAAAAATAAATAAAAAAATTGTGACGGTTGAGTGAGGAGATCATGTTATGAAAGTTTTTGTCTATCCGTGCTTTCACCCATTTGGATATGAATTGGTAAGTTATTATTTACTTGCAGGTCATGACGTCGTTGGAAAAGATGTGCTTGATTCAGATCAATCCTGGCATTATTATGCGATGGTTGCGAGACATGCTCGTTTTACATTAGTAGAGGATAGTTCAAAGGAATTTGAACCTTTTCATGAAGCGTTTTGTATTAACGAACATTGTGATGTGATAGCGGATCGTGTGTCGATTATAGAGATCGATGAAGAAGGTTAAACTTTAGCTTAAGCCATTAAGTTTGAAATAAAATCGTTGAAATCGATGGAGAATTTGATAAAATTAGAACCAGGTCATAATATATGATAGTAGAAGTTAATCGTTAGGAGATGACGCGATATGAAAGCGGGTTTAATCGGAACAGGCCATTACGTGCCTGAGAAGGTTTTAACGAACCATGATTTAGAACAGATGGTTGACACGTCTGATGAATGGATTCGCACGCGAACAGGGATTGAAGAGCGTCGAATTGCATCAGATGACATGGATACTTCTGATTTAGCATATGAAGCAGCGGTTGGGGCTTTAAATGAAGCAGGTCTTAACGGCGAAGATTTAGATATGATATTAGTTGCAACGGTCACATCAGACATGGGTTTTCCGTCGGTGGCTTGTCAGTTGCAAAATAGACTAGGTGCCAGACAAATTCCTGCGATGGATGTTAGTGCGGCTTGTGCAGGATTTATGTATGGTGTTATCACCGCAAAACAGTTTGTTGAAGCGGGAGTTCACCAGAATATTCTCGTGATTGGTGTTGAGAAGTTATCAAAAATTACGAATTGGGAAGATCGTAACACAGCTGTGTTATTTGGCGATGGTGCTGGAGCTGCTATTGTATCGAATGTATCAGAGAATCGTGGTATTTTGGCACATGAATTAGGTTCTGACGGGACAGGCATTCCATATTTACATCAAACGGATGAAGATGTCATTTATATGAATGGTCGTGAAGTGTTTAAATTCGCGGTCCGAAAAATGGCAGATTCCTCGCTGAACGTGGTACATCAAGCAGGTTTAACGAAGGATGATGTTGATTACTTGATTCCACACCAAGCGAATATTCGGATTATGGAAGCGGCTCGAGAGAATTTAGAGATTCCTGTTGAGAAAATGTCTAAGTCAGTTGACCGTTACGGTAATACGTCGGCGGCTTCGATTCCTATTGCATTGTCAGAAGATGTTAAAGCAGGTAGAATAAAAGAAGATGATGTAGTAGTATTAGTAGGTTTTGGCGGTGGCCTTACATGGGGTGCCGTAGCGTTAAAATGGGGTAAATAAAACAAGAATGCGTGAAGCATAGGAGGTTGAAAATCATGTCAAAGAGACGTGTAGTCGTGACAGGCTTAGGCACAGTCTCACCTGTCGGTAATGATGTTGAAACAATGTGGCAAAATATTCTTGATGGTTATGTTGGTATTGATGGTGTGACTAAAGTTGATGCTGATGAGTTTCCAGCGAAAATCGCAGCTGAACTAAAAGATTTTGATCCTGGAAATTACATGGACAAACGTGATGCAAAAAAGATGGACTTATTTACGCAATATGCAGTCGCTGCTTCGAAAATGGCGATTGATGATGCGAATTTAACGATTGATGAAAGCAATGCCGATCGTACAGGTGTATGGATTGGATCAGGAATCGGTGGTATGACGACTTATGAAGAGCAGTTTCGTAAATTTTTAGATAAGGGTCAACGTCGTGTGAGTCCATTCTTCGTACCGATGATGATTCCGGATATGGCAGCTGGACAAGTGTCAATTATGTTCGGTGCAAAAGGAATTAACTCGTGCACAGTGACAGCGTGCGCCTCAGGTACGAATTCGATTGGCGATGCGTTTAAAGTGATTGAGCGTGGCGATGCGGATACGATGATTACAGGTGGCGCAGAATCACCAATTAATAATATGTCGTTTGCTGGCTTCTCAAGCTCAAAAGCCTTAACAACTAATCAAGATCCGAAAACAGCAAGTCGTCCATTTGATCAAGATCGTGATGGATTTGTCATGGGCGAAGGTGCAGGTATTTTAATTTTAGAATCACTCGAATCAGCTGAAGCTCGTGGTGCGAAGATTTACGCAGAAATTGTTGGGTATGGCTCAACAGGTGATGCGTATCATATTACTGCGCCAGCCCCTGAAGGTGAAGGTGCTGCTCGCGCCATGCAACAAGCTATGGATGATGCTGAGATGGACGCTGAAGCGGTACAATATATTAATGCTCATGGAACAAGTACAGCTTATAATGATCAATACGAAACACAAGCGGTGAAGACCGTATTTGGTGATCATGCATATGATTTGGCTATGAGCTCAACAAAATCTATGACAGGTCACTTGTTAGGTGCTGCTGGCGGTTTAGAGGCGATTATTTCAGTCTTAGCTCTGCAAGATCAAGTAATGCCTCCAACTGTAAATTATGAAACACCTGACCCAGAGTGCGATTTAGACTATGTGCCAAACGAAAAACGTCAAGCAGAATTACATGCTGTGATGAGTAATTCACTCGGCTTTGGTGGGCATAATGCATCACTCGTATTTAAAACGTATCAGTCCTAATATATTTCTATTGTGGAACCTAACCCTCATGTTTCAATGGGGGTTAGGTTTTTTTATGTTTTCTTAAGCTTGTTCATGATTAGCTTGGGTTATATTCAGTTGATGTTCATTGGTAAGTCTTGTAGTTATTTATAATACAACTATCATGATTATGAAGTCTTAATCATATTATGAAATAACCTAATTATTTTAGTCAGACACCATGGACGGGCATCGAAGAATAGGAGATGCACGTATGTGGGCGTTGTTTTTATTTTTTTTAGGATTTGGTTTTACATGTGTAGGTGCAGTTTCGTTAATTGGTTATATGAACTTTTTACCCGTAGGGATGAATTTTATTGATTTTTTAATGTTTGTTTATAAACGACCAGAGTGCTACATGCTTCCAGTTGGCGTTATTTTCATTATGTTAGCCATGTATAAAAACCCATTCGGCTCATAAAATTAGGAATAAAAATGTGTCACTTGGTGATAATGAGCATAAATGGAAAAACGTCAAAGTGAGGGATGACGATGATCTATGTTCATGATATTTGGGTGAACTGGTTTGAAGGTGAGGAAAACGGTTATAATGTGTGCCATTTTTATGAATGGCGCAAGCAAGATTCGATTGAATTATTGGATCAAGTACCAGTTGTTTATGTGACGCAAGCACTTTTTGATTACATAGAAAACGATATGTCCGATTTACCGAAATCCTTATTAGATGCTGTTTATAAAAGGGGTTATTTAAAGAAAAAACATAAAAGGCTTGCGTTAGATTATTGTTTTGTCATCACAGACAATGAACATGTGCTTGTAGTGGATACACTGGGCTATCAAATTCCGGTCCGAAAAAGCCGGGTGATTCCACGTCAGGAACGATTGATCTTAGACTTGATTTCACATAAGACACCTCAAGATTTTTCATTTAAACCTAAGCGGAAATCCGTCACAAGTCACTTATTATCACTTGAACCGAAATATATGACGGGTTTAACGCGTAAAGAACGTCAACTTAAACATTTATTAATGTTGATGATTGATCAAATTGGTCAATCTGGAAGACTTGATGAATTACGGTATTGGTTAACAGAATGGCGCCCAGAGGAGTACAGTCGCATTCAGGAAATGACTTTTGACGAAGGATACACCTATTTGGTGGATGCTGCGAAACATGGTTGGGGAACGAAACATAATGAAATATGTGAAAAAATGGCAAAAGGTCAGCCGTTTTTTGAGCGGTTATGGGAAATGGAGCAGCAGAAGAAGAATGTGTTGGAGAAGTGATGAGCTGAATAAGCTCATCACTTTTTTAGATGGTTTCATTAAAGTGAGCGCCTGATTTGTAACGTAAGAATAGGGGTGAGGTGAGTGCTAAACAGCCTGACATGGCAAATGCGAAGACGAACGTTTCTGCCAGCATATTATAGAAAGAATAATGATAGAATACGATGCTAAATGCAAAAAAAGAAATTGATAAAAAGGTAACAATTATAATTAACCATGTGAAGAATGATGCAGTTGTCAGTCGATAACTCGTTCTACAATATGAACAATGAATTAGCTTTTCCCGGTCCAAGGGTGGAAGTGTTAAGTCGACTAGTTTAAAGTAATCGATTGGTTTTTGACAGCTTTTACAATATTTCATAGATACCCCCCATCAGATTTATATCTGAATTTTAACACATTTAGTTGATTGATTGTGATTACGATTGTAAAATATTACTAGGAGGGTTTATATGAATTCAAGGGGTTTTCTTATGTTTGATCTCATCTTTCACAGCTTTATTTTCATCCTTGGAATTGCTTGGTTATATTTAGCATGGAGTGGAGTATCTGAATCGTTAGTTTATGCCGTGTTAGGTGGATCGTTTGTGATTGAGGCGCTTGTAAGGTTTAGTATTATAATAAAACCGAAGTTGAGTACATAGTATTTAACAAATCACTATGATTATCTAACATTTCTCTGTAGTTGTTAGATAATGTGTTTAGATTGTTAGACAAAGTGTCCAAATTGTTAGACAATCACACGAAATTGTCTAACAATCTCTATAGAATGTAAAAAATCCCGCTCGTATTCGCGGGATTTTCATGTTTAACGCTTCAAGTGTACGCGGCCAATGCCCATTGCTTTTTTCGCTTTCATGAGTGTCTTGTTTGCTACTTGATTAGCGTGCTCAGCACCTTGATCTAAGATATCATCTAATTCATCTGATTCGTATAGTTCGTAATAACGTTTTTGGATCGGCTCCAAACCTTCAATAACAACTTGGGCAAGGTCTTGTTTAAATTCGCCGTATCCTTTGCCAGCGTAATTTTCAGCGATTTCCTCAACTGATTTCCCTGAGAAACCAGAGTAGATATTTAATAAGTTTGAAATACCAGGTTTATCTTCAGGTTTGTATTCAACCACACCTTCAGAATCAGTTACAGCACTCTTAATTTTCTTCTCAATTTGTTTTGGTTGATCGAGCATGAAAATTGTCGCTTTTTGATTATCGTCCGACTTACTCATTTTGCTCGTTGGATCTTGTAGGGACATAATGCGTGCACCTTGTTCTGGGATATGAGGTTCAGGCACAGTTAAAATGTCATTGTGTTGGCGGTTAAAACGCTCGGCTAAATTACGTGTTAGTTCGATATGCTGTTTCTGATCTTCACCAACTGGAACAACGGTTGTGGAATATAATAAAATATCTGCTGCCATTAGTGGTGGATAGGTTAACAGCCCTGCTGATACACCATCTTTACCAGCGGATTTGTCTTTGTATTGTGTCATCCGTTCAAGTTCGCCAACGTATGCCACACATTGTAGTAACCAAGCCATCTGCGTGTGTGCAGAAACTTCTGATTGTATAAATAGCGTGGAACGTTTAGGATCAATGCCAACTGCTAAATAAAGGGCTGCAAGCGAACGGATTTGATCACGCAATTTCAATCGGTCTTGCGGAACTGTAATGGCATGTTCATCAACGATACAGAAATAACACTTATAATCATCCTGCATTTTCGGAAAACGGCTTAGCGCTCCTAAATAGTTACCAATCGTTAAAGAACCACTTGGTTGTATCCCTGAAAAAATCGTACTCATATAAATCACCTCAACTATTATTAATCATAAAAAAATCCACTCTCCCAAAGAAAAGGGACGAATGGAATCGCGGTGCCACCCTTGTTACCTTATTAAAGGTCACTTAAGTAAGCGATGTATCGTTCGCTACACGGAATAAATCAGCTCCGGAGGCCCAATTTCCAACAAAACTTAACGCCTGTTCTCACTCACCAGACTCACTGTCGATAGCGGTTTAGTCGTACAATCCTCGTTCATTGCGCAATAACTATGTAATTGTCTATATTATAGGCAACATCATTCAATCCTGCAAGTTTTATATCATCGATTAGTCACAAAAATTTAATTGAAAAAATTTATAGTTTTTCAACAAAACGTGTGTAAAACAGATTATAATAGAATATATAGAGAAAACATCTGGGGGAATAAATCATGAGAAGGTATCAGCTTGTTGTGTTGGTGTTGTTGGGTGTCATGGCTTTTTTGTTGGTTAATCCGGTCGCGGCGGATGATGGAAGTGAATCAGAGGGAGAGAAAGTATCTTTTCATCATACATATGACCATGCTTTAGAGAAAAAAGTACTTCCTGATCCTGTTCCACGCTTTGTATATGATTCAGGTTTAGACTTTGAATACCCAGAAAATGTACGGGGTATTTATGTGACGGGTCACTCTGCTGGTGGCGATCGGTTTGATGAGTTAGTATCACTCGTGAATGATACGCCGCTAAATTCGATGGTTATAGATGTAAAGGATGACCATGGGAAAGTGACGTATGAGATGAATGAGGATCACGTGGCGCACGATGTATCGGAGACTTATATTAAAGATCCACGTGCGATGCTTGAGCGTTTAGAAAAAGAAGAAATTTATCCGATTGCTCGTGTTGTCGTATTTAAGGATACAGCCTTAGCTGAGAAACGTCCAGAATGGTCATTTAAAGAAGGTGGCGATGTTTGGAAGAATGGACGGAATGAGGCGTTTGTGAATCCATTTGTTAAGGATGTTTGGGACTATAACATAGAGGTCGCTAAGGATGCTGCTGAATTAGGTTTCCAAGAAATTCAGTTTGATTATGTTCGTTTTCCAGAAGGATTTGAACATCGGGACGAAGAATTAAATTATTCTCGCGGTGATTATGATGATGCAAGCTTAGATAATGTCCGTGAACGCGTGACAGCAGTTAATGAATTTGTGGAATATGCTTATGAAGAGTTAGAGGCGTATGATATTGATGTGTCCGTTGATATATTTGGTTATACGGCAACAATTGGTGATGCACCTGGAATTGGTCAGAACTTCCTTGGTATTTCGGAAAATGTCGATGTCATTTCTTCAATGATTTATCCTAGTCATTGGACGCCATACTTTGGTATTAGTGAACCTGACCGTGAGCCATATAATCTCGTGAATAAGTATGCTAAATCAGAGAATGAGTTGTTAGGTGAATTAGATGATGCACCAACTTCTCGTCCGTGGTTGCAAGACTTTACAGCATCTTGGTTATATTCTTCAGGTAATACATTCAAGTATGGAGCTGATGAAGTAACAGCCCAAATCGAAGCTTTATACGAGAACGGGATTTACGAATATTTATTATGGAATGCAAATAATAACTATACAGAAGGAACAAATTTTGATCCGAAATAATGATTAGTAAGCCTTGGCAGTTGCCAAGGCTTTTTTTGAATGCATTTCAATAGTTCGTGAAGTTATTAAATAAATCGGGGGATTTATTTAATAACTAAGAAAAGTAATTTCAAAACTTGTAGGGTTTAGTTCATCATCACAGTAGCGTAACAGAGCCTAGAATACAACGTTTATTTTGTATTTAAGATAATTCTACAAGCAAATTTGTTCTATTTTAATGAATGTGTACGTTTATAGCTGTATATTTAAGGGATAATCAGTTGAAGGGTAAGCAGTCGTGACAAACGGCATTTAATCTTGATTATTCTCTCTCTATGCCGTTTAACACAATTTTTCCAAAACTATATAATAAAGATTGGATATAAAACGAACGCTAAACATAACAAAACGAAGAAGGAGCAGATTTATGAACTGGTATGAAAAGTTAAATGAATACTTTCCGGTTGAAGAAATGAAATCTAAGGAACATATGGAGCGTTTATTAAAAGAACGAAGCGATGTTTATTATAAAGAAGAAGGCGACCACCACGTGATGATGTATGCTGAATTTGAGGCCTTTATTTTTATTGATTATGTTTACGTATCACCAAAAGCACGCGGTCAAGGTATGGGGCAAAAGCTGCTAGATCAATTAAAGGAACGAAATAAGCCAATTATTTTAGAAGTTGAACCAGTTGATTATGAAGATACTGATACAGCTAAACGTTTACGCTTTTATCAGCGGGAAGGTTTTGAACACGCACAATCTATCGGGTATACGCGTCGATCACTAGCAACCAATGAACTCAATACATTAGAAATTTTGTACTGGTCACCTGATGAGGCTTCAGAAGATATGATTTATGAACAAATGCGTACATTATATGAAGAAATTCATACTTATAAAGACCAAGAAATCTATGGTGAATCGTATCAGCCAGTTGAAGAAGTTTTGACGATTGACAAAGAGCAGAAAGATGACTTATTCGATGCATTGAAAGAGCCTAAAGGTGTATAAGAAAAAGCAGGTCCTTAATTCTGGACCTGCTTTTTGTATTCAGTGGTTTTAGATCTTATTATTTAAGTATCACTTTGAAAGTTCTTCAAAGAGAAAATTATATGTAAGTACAATGAAATAAAGTTCATTCTCTAACATTCTACTTATAAGTAAGTGTAAAAAAAGACCTATGGCATATAGCTGTTTTATGTTATACTGATATTAAAGCGAACGTATTTTCGTACCATTACTTAAAATAAGTTTATTTATGAGATATTGCTTTTAATTTTGTTCGATTTAATATAAAAAATATGAAATAATTAGGTTTAATTTTGTGTAAGACGGGTAAAACAATACTAAGGCGAAATTAAAAATGTGACTTTTTGTTTACAACTAATTGAGAGCTCTTTTCAATTACATAGTTTTATTGTATACTAAAAGTACATTAGATTAGAGTAATTCTAAATTTAAATCGATTTTAATCGATTTGTTTCATGTCTTAAGCCGATAAAAGGAGAGTGAATGGCATGGTAACGTTATTTACATCACCAAGTTGCACATCTTGCCGTAAAGCGAGAGCTTGGTTAGAGGAACACGAGATTCCATTTGAAGAACGTAATATATTCTCAGATACATTGTCAAAAGACGAAATCAAAGAGATCTTACGTATGACGGAGGATGGAACTGACGAGATTGTTTCAAAACGTTCTAAGGTATTCCAAAAATTAGACGTGGGATTAGATCAAATGCCACTTAAGGATTTAATTGACTTAATTCAAGAAAATCCAGGCTTATTACGTCGTCCAATTATTATGGATGAGAAACGTCTACAAGTCGGATATAACGAAGATGAAATTCGTCGATTCTTACCACGTAACGTACGTTCTTTCCAATTAGAAGAAGCAAAACGTTTAGTGAATTAAGTTTACAGTGATATAAATAAAGCCGGACCTGACTTCCAAATGGTTCGGCTTTTTGTCTTTTCTATACAGCTGGTTTTCTACTGAGGTAGCCTATGAATAATACAAGTATAACCATGAATAGTGGCCATGTGAGGGCATGATAAGGAATGCTTGTCCAAACAGCTTCGATTTTTTCTTCTTTTAAAATTAACTCTGCGCTTGTATAGGCTAATAAACTTGCGCCAAGATAAATCATAAAAGGATATCGCTTCATAAGCTTAAGAATAATTTGGCTACCAAAGATAATGAGTGGTACAGAGATGATCAAACCGAATAAAATGAGGGCAATATTTTGATTTGCTGCAGCTGAAATTGCCAGTACATTATCAAAGCCCATCACAACATCAGCAATGATAATGGTCTTTACAGCGCCTAGAAAAGTTGTTGATGATTGAATATCTGGATGATCGTGAGCATCTTGGTCGCGTAATAGCTGGGTAGCAATGTAGAATAAAAGTAGACCACCTATTAATTGAACATAAGGCATCGTTAATAAAAATATGGCGATTGTCGCAAGAATAAAACGAAAGGCAATTGCTAGTATGGTTCCGAAAACGATTGCTTTTTGTTGAAGGTGATCAGGCAGTTTTCGACTAGCCATGGCGATTACGATTGCATTGTCGCCACCAAGAATTAAGTCGATACCGATTATAATAAATAAAGCTTTTATTATATCCCAATTTAGTTCTAATAAAAATTCCATGAAAAAACCTCCTTTTATGGCGTGACAAATAGTTCTATATGTTTTACAATTATGGATTAAATACAGAAAATCATCGTTGTTTGAATTGTGGGACAGCTTGTTTCACATTCGGGCGAACATGGAATTTTGAAAAAGCTAGTCAAAAACATTTTCAAAAAAATTGGACTTAACATAAATTATGATTAAGACGAAATCTTTATGACATGATTGAAGGCGATGACTTTCGGGTATTGTTATATTAAGATAATAGGGTAAGTCCTTCCCAAGTAGTATTTAAAGGTAAGAAGGGAGAGGAAAAACAATGGAAATAGAAAGAATTAATGAAAACACATTAAAATTTTATATATCATATCAAGATATTGAAGAGCGTGGTTTCACACGCGAAGATATTTGGTATAACCGAGAAAAAGGCGAAGAATTATTTTGGGATATGATGGATGAAGTTAATGATCATGAAGACTTTAGTGTTGATGGCCCATTATGGATCCAAGTTCAGGCAATGGATAAAGGGTTAGAAATTGTTGTAACTAAGGCACAGATCTCTAAAGATGGTAACAAGTTAGAACTACCAGACGCTGATGATCCGAATGGTCAAGGTGTGACACACGAGCTAGAGAACTTTATGGACCAAAGTTTCTCAAAAGATTCAAAAGCATCAAACGATAACAAAGGTCAAAAGAAAAAGAAGAAAAAACATCTTGATGATGATCTAACATTAATGGTTACATTTAATGACATTGAAGATGCGATTTCATTAAGTCAATCAGTTCAAGATACACGCTTTGTAACGGATCGACTATTTGCATTTGACGACCAGTATTTCATCCATGTCGGCTTTCCAAATGGCTTCTTAAGTGAAGATGAGCAGGAAGATTATATCAGTCGTTTGCTTGAATTTGGTGAAGAGTCCGCCATGACGAAACACTATCTAACAGAATATGGTGTAGAAATATTTGAAGATGATGCTATGAAGCAGTTGAGAACACATTTTGAATAACTATAAAGCAAGCTTGTAAGTAGGCAAGCTTGCTTTTTTAAATTTATAAGCGGTTAAGGCGGTGTGAATTAAACTTGGCAATTTCAAACTAAAGTGTTCTGATTTGGTCAAAAAAAGTTTAATCGAATGAAAAATAGGTTATTTCTTAAATATAAGAAAAGTGAACTTAATATTAGGTGTTATTGTTATTATTTCCAATCGACAAAAATTTTGTTTGGTTGAAAAAATGTGACATATTTTGTACGCTAAGATTATTAACATAACAAAGGGATGTACTTGAGGGAAAAAGAGAGGCTTTGACGATATGTTGAAATGGATTCAAGTGCTGGTATTTACTGCGATTGTTTTTGCAACTGGGTATTTGTCCTACGTAATTTGGGAAGGTCGAATTATTACGACGTTCTCTCTTTTTGTGACGATATCAGCAGTTTTAATCGGATTTATGATTTTTATTGAAAATCGCCAACCTTCTCAGACAATTAATTGGATTCTTGTTTTTGCTGCGTTTCCTGTATTAGGATTCTTTTTCTACTTAATTTTTGGTCGTAACTATAAAAAAAGAAAACGTTACGATGAAAAGCAAGAGCAGGACGAGGAAGCGTTTAATAAAATTGAAGGACATCGGCCTATTCAAGAAGAAGATCTCAACCAAATGGGCGATCATCAGAAAATGTTCTTCCGTCTAGCACATGAACTAGGAAATTCACCTGTTTCTTTCAATTCTCAAACCCAGGTGTTAACGAATGGGTCAGAGAAGTTTCCAGCTATTTTAGAAGCTTTAAAAAAAGCGAGGCACCATATACATTTAGAGTATTACATCGTTAGACATGATGAGATTGGTCAAGAGATTAAGAAAGTGTTAATTGATAAGGCCAAAGAAGGCGTGGAAGTACGCTTTCTTTATGATGCTGTTGGAAGTTGGCGTTTGTCGGATAGCTTTAAACAAGATTTACGCGATGCGGGTGTCAAACTTAAAGCATTTGCACCAGTGAGGTTACCGTTTATTGGTAGCCGAATTAATTTTAGAAATCACCGCAAAATTATTGTGGTTGATGGTGAACAAGGTTTCATGGGTGGGCTGAATATTGGCGATGAGTATTTAGGACGCAATGCTCATTTCGGTGAATGGCGAGATACACATTTGTTTGTTCGTGGAGAAGCGGTTAGAACATTACAGTTGATCTTTTTACAAGATTGGTATTATGAAACGGATGAACATTTGTTGACACAAGATTATCTTTCACCTGAAATTGTGATTACACATAGCGAAGCTGGAGGCGTTCAGTTAATTGCTGATGGACCAGATACTCAATGGGAAAATATAAAGAAATTATATTTCTCTATGATTATTTCAGCAAAAAAGTCGATTTGGATTGCTTCGCCATATTTTATACCTGATGATGATATTTTAACTGCAATGAAAGTAGCTAGTTTAAGTGGTGTGGATGTACGCTTGATGATGCCAAGTGTACCTGATAAGAGAATTGTTTATCATGCTTCTCGCTCTTATTATCCAGAATTGATGGAGGCTGGAGTGAAGGTTTATGAGTATAGCCGAGGATTCTTGCACAGTAAGGTTATTATTGTTGATGAAGAATTAGCATCAATTGGAACATCGAACATGGATATGCGAAGTTTCCATTTAAATTTTGAAGTGAATGCCTTTTTATTCCGTACGGATAGTACCGCGAAGTTAGTAGAAGATTTCCGCCAAGATTTTGACGAGTCGCGAGAAATCGATCTTAATTCGTTTAATAAACGTTCCATATTGATCCGAGTCACAGAATCATTCTTTCGCTTATTGTCACCACTGCTATAAAGTAGTGGTGATAAGTGTTAGGTATGAATTAAGGGGAGATGCCTATTGTTAAAAGCAATCAATAAAAACAATCAATCCGTAATTGCATTTAGCCAGTCTAAAGAGAGGCTAGACCAATTACGACATGAACCATTATTTTGTCCTGTTTGTCAAAAACCCGTCATTTTAAAAGCTGGTCCGATTAATATTCCTCATTTTGCCCACGACTCCGAAGCTTCATGTTCATACGGAAGAGGTGAATCTGAAACCCATCTCCGTGGAAAAATGCATATAGCTACATGGCTACACCGACAAAGTTATCCTGTTTATTTGGAACAATACATTCCACCCATTGATCGCCGAGCAGATGTTTTAACTAAAATAAACGATACGTACATTGCTTTTGAGTACCAGTGTTCACCGCTTGAACCAGAAGAATTGCGTGTTCGTACGGAAGATTATATGAAGCAAGGGATTGTTTGTATTTGGATATTCGGTCCTGGTTACCATAAACCTTACCAAGCGTCATTTTATCGAGTAGCACCTGCAATTCGTGTTTCACTTTTGCACCATCCCTATGCTAAGACACCTCGTTTTTTTACTTATGATCCAATGAATTATACGCTACACCTACATGAACCTAGTTTTGTCCATCAACACAATGCTTTTACAACAACTCGAAGTGGTACGATTACAAATTGGACCATTCCTCAGATTTTCGCTTCTAAGGTTCCACAATCAACAGATTACCAACAATGGTTATTTCAAAAAAAGCGTTTTCGGTCTAAACAGCGACAATTCTCTTCCAAAATTGAAGAAGATTATATGAACTATTTATACACGCAGTCACTTCATCCTCAGTTCTTACCTTCCTGTATTTATTTACCCGTTACAAATTATCATCTTGATAAGACCCCGGTTTATATTTGGCAAACATCGTTTATAATCGATCTTTTTAATGAATTAGAGCAAGGGGATGAACTGAATTGGTATGATGTTTATGATATGATGCGGGTCTTTTTTCAAGGTCGTCTAACCTCAGCTTATCCAACTTCAGTTCATCACCCTCTTTACAGTTATTTAAATACACTAGTTTCGCTTGATTTATTAGAAAAACAGACACCTAGTCATTTTATTAAGAAAACTGATGTTATTTTTCCTAAAACATTAGATGAAGCGCTCGAACAAGATGAGGCAACACTTAATCAACTTTTAACTTTATAACAAATGAAAAAGTTAAGTAGTTTGTTTTACATTCTGATGTAACTTTTATAAAATAGTGAATTGTAAGAAAAATTACGATTGCGGGAGGTTACATAATGGCTAAGGAGATTAAAACGAGAGAGGAAGTCCCAACTGAATTGACTTGGGATTTGGAAGCCATTTTCAAAACGGATGAAGCATGGGAAGAAGCGCTACAAGCTTTACATGATGAATTACCTAAGATTACAGCATATAAAGGGACAATCGCCGAGTCATCTGATAATTTATTGGCGGTTTTACAACTAGAAGATGATTTTCAAACACGCTTACAAAAAGTGTTTGTTTATTCACATATGCGTTCAGACCAAGATACAGCGAATAGTCAGTATCAGGATCAAGATGCACGGGCAACATCACTTGTTACGCAAGTTATGAGTGCGTTTAGTTATGTAACACCTGAAATATTGGCGATGGATGATGCGACAATTGAACAGTTTATTGCTGAGAATGATGAACTGAAGCATTATGAAAAAACATTACGTGACATTATGAAGTCTCGACCTCATGTTTTATCAGAGAAAGAAGAATCGCTATTAGCAGAAGTCTCTGAAGTCACACAGACGCCTGGTAATGCTTTTGGTATGTTAAACAATGCCGATATCGAATTTCCAACGATTACGGATGAAATTGGGGAAGAGACGCAACTATCACACGGTCGTTTTCGTGACTTTTTAGATTCGAAAGACCGTCAAGTTAGAAAACAAGCATTTGATGCGATGTACGATACGTTTGGTCAGTATCAAAATACGTTTTCCGCGACATTAAGTGGGCAAGTGAAGAAGGCAAACTTCTTTGCGAAGGCACGCAATTATAATTCAGCACGTGAAGCGGCGTTAGACAAGAATAATATTCCGGAACAAGTTTATGATAATTTACTTGAAGCGATTAATGATCGTTTGCCGTCACTTCATCGTTATATGAAGTTGAAAAAGCGTATGCTTGAAGTAGATGAGTTACACATGTATGACATCTATACACCGCTTGTTGATGAGAAAATGGATGTGACGATTGAAGAAGCAAAGGATTGGGTTCTTAAGGGCTTAGCTCCATTAGGGGAAGAGTACACCTCCATTGTTCAAAAAGGTTATAACGAACGTTGGATCGATTGGCTTGAGACGAAAGGTAAGCGAAGCGGTGCTTACTCATCTGGTGGCTATTTAACAAATCCATATATCCTTATGAATTGGCAGGATAATGTGGATAATTTATTTACATTAGCCCATGAATTAGGCCACTCATTACACAGTTATTATACGCATCAGAATCAGGCACCTCGTTATGGTAACTATTCTATTTTCGTGGCTGAAGTTGCTTCAACAGCTAATGAAGCATTGTTAAATGACCATATGCTAAAGACGCTTGATAGTAAACAGAAGAAACTTTATTTACTTAATAATTTCTTAGAAGGTTTCCGTGGAACTGTTTTTCGTCAAACGATGTTTGCTGAGTTTGAACATGAAATTCATCAACGAGAGCAACAAGGTGAAGCACTGACAGCTGAAAAATTAACCGATATTTATTATAAGCTTAACCAGAAATATTTTGGTGACGATGTTCATGTTGATGAAAAAATTGGACTTGAATGGGCTCGAATTCCTCATTTTTATATGGGCTATTACGTCTATCAATATGCAACGGGTTATTCAGCAGCGACAGCATTAGCCGCTAAGATCCTAGAAGAAGGTGAACCAGCTGTAGAGAAATTCAAAGATTTCTTGAAAGCAGGAAGTAGCGAAGATCCTATTGATGTATTGAAGAAAGCTGGCGTGGATATGACTGAGAAAGCACCAATTTTAGAAGCATTAGATGTATTTGATGCAAAATTAGATGAATTTGAAGCGTTATTAAATGAATAATAAAAAATGCAGGCGGTTTATATCGCCTGCATTTTTTATGGTTACTACGTATTGTTAAATAATGTGGACACATTATTTAACGGTCTTCCAAGTTTGTTAAACAATGTTCCAACATTATTAAACAAGGCTTCAATATTATTAAACAATTAAGGGAGAATGTTTAACAATTCTCCTCAAGTAATTACTTCAAAACTTTTTACGAAATGAATTTTTTTGGGTGAATGAGGCAATAAATAAAAATAGTACCAAAAACAGAAGCGGCATGCTGATCAAACGTGGGATTAATTGCATCATGCCAAGTGTATTCAATAAAAAAGCACCTATAATCAGTATCAACCAAAAGAGGAGTCGGATCATCATCATCGCTTCCTTTTTTGATACTCATCATATGGTGCTTTTCCATAAGTTATGCCTAATTTGTTTCAATGTACTTCCAAAATGTGCCGTATTTGACGGGGATACGTTCGACTTTACGCGTAAGTTGGAGTTTCTTTAATTCGCGTTCTGTTTTTTCTTCGCTCCAATCAAATACAACCGCAATTTCTTTCGAGGCGACAAATTTAAAGTGAGATAAAAAATCAATGAGTGCAGGTTTAACGGTTGGACGAGCTGCACGTCCCATCACTTCAAATAAGGCCTTAACATATGAATCGTAATCATAAATACCAGACACTTTCAAACCGTCCTCGGTTTCTTCCTGATTGAAGAAAACAATGGATGGTGTCTGGTCAACGCCCATTTCTTGTGCTACGTGAAGATCACATTTTAAAGCTTTTTTTGCAGTATTTGAATATAAATCATGGTAAAACTCATCTACATCCAAATTGACTTTATTAGCAACTTCCAATAAAACGGCTTCATCTGAAATGTTTAGTTGGTCTAAGAATAAATACTCGCGTAATTTCCGTAAAAAATCCGTGCTTAATCGGTGTCCCTGTAATTCAGCTGCTTTGATCGCAAGCGACGTTAATAACGGGGAGGAAACAGGATTATTATTTGAAATGGCTTCATCGCAATTCATTCCAGTTCGCTGTGATAGTTTGCGCCACGAATACTTAATGTTATCAGAACGGTTAAGTGACGAAATATTCATTTCAGTTGATTTACCAGTGATGATGGTTCTCAATTTGAAATAACAACCGTATTCCATCGCTAATTTTTTGATATAAGGCTCGAACGACCAACATTCTGGACATAATGGGTCGACAAAAAAGTATATTTCAACGGGTTTATTAAGTAAGTTACAGAAGTCAATTTGGGAATTATCATTCGATGCAAGATTGTTCATGACATTCGCTGTTTGATCCACCACATCGATTCCCCTTTCGAATTCTCTATTCCGGTGTGTTCATCATATGATTAGCTGTCATCGTTAAACGCTCAAAAATTGAGCTGCGATAAGGTTCTTCGATTTCAGCTTCTTCCAAAGCGGCTTCCATACAACTGAGCCAAGCATCGCGTCTCGTCGGTGTGATTGTAAAATACATATGACGTGCGCGAAGCATCGGATGGCCATGTTCTTGAATATACAGTTGTGGGCCACCGAAAAATTGGGTTAAAAATTGTTTTTGTTTACGTTTCGTTTCGGTTAAATCGTCTGGAAAAATGGGTATTAAATCTGGATGTTCGGCAACACGTTTATAAAACGCGTCGACAATTCGTTGGACTGCCGCTTCTCCTCCAATGGCTTCGTAAATGTTGCCCTGTTGGTGTGCCATAGAAATCCCTCTCTTTTTCAATATTGTAGCAACGTCGGCGCGTCATATCAATTAATATGACTAGTTAACGCTCTGAAAAAACCTGGCAATTTTGTTCGGTGTATGACGTTTAGGAATGTTAAATTGACGTAATAAATTGTGAAAATAAGATTCACCTTGTTCCAAACTAGAAGCCTCAACCTCTAGTTCATAATCAATCATTCCGTTGTATTCGCTGTGATCAAGGACAAGGATTATATCGCGATCTTGCCGCTCATATCGGTAAGTCGTAAGTTGCCCTTTATAACGGATGTCTGCTTCTTTAATTCCGAGTGTGTTTAACTGTTGACGGATATTTTCACCTAAAGTGATTTCATCCTGACACCATGCTTTAAATTGTTCTTTCGTTAAGGTGTCATGCGTTTCTAGCAAACCATTTTCGACAGGTTGTTTTAACGTCGCAACATAAGCATCTGTTTTCTCACGAATACGGAGAGCAGCCCCCTGTTGTTTTAAGCGAAAATCATTTGTTTCAAAATAGTAATTTACTTGTTTTATAGGTTCTAAATTACTCATATAATGAGCGGCTAAATTGTTATATTCATCGCGTTCGAGTAGATTTTTAAATTCAATTTCGATTTCCTGCAATGCTTGTTCACCTCGCTTAACACTAATTTTCATTATGACGGATAAATTTGTTAGATTCAACGATTATGGCTCCTGCCAAATTATGATACAATATAGGTGATTAGGACATCATGGAAAGTGGGGGAAACACGTTGAAATGGGATATATTTTTAGCACCGTACAGTCAAGCCGTTGATGAGTTAAAGATAAAGTTAAAAGGCATGCGCAAGCAATTCGACTATGAATCAAGACATTCTCCCATCGAGTTTGTGACAGGTCGGGTTAAGCCGATTACAAGTATTGTCGATAAAGCCAAACGGCGTGAAATCCCTATTCCTAAAATCGAAGAAGAAGTTCAAGATATAGCGGGCTTAAGAGTTGTTTGTCCATTTGTAGATGATATATATGAAGTCGTTGAAATGATTCGTGCAAGACAAGACTTTGAAATTGCAGAAGAGAAAGATTACATAGAGAAAAACAAGGAGAGTGGCTACCGCTCATATCACGTGATCATTCGGTATCCAGTTGAAACAATTCATGGTGAACGCAAAATCTTAGCGGAAATCCAAATTCGAACATTAGCCATGAATTTTTGGGCTATTAATGAACATTCTTTAAACTATAAATATTCTGGCCAAATACCTGAGGATGTCACAACACGATTACGTAATGCTGCAGAAGCGGCGTTCCGTTTAGATGAAGAAATGTCGAAAATCAGACAAGAAATTCGCGAAGCACAGGAATATTTCAGACGGACGAAAGAATAATCAGTCGTTGCTAAATCAAAAGGTGGGATCAATGTGAAATTTGCAGTACTAAGCCGAGGCGATCAAACATCAAAGGAACTTGAGTCGAAATTTAAGAGTTACTTATCTGAATTTAATTTAGAGCACAATGAAGAGGAACCAGATCTCGTCATTTCGATCGGAGGGGACGGGACATTACTTGAAGCGTTTCATAGTTATGTTCATCGTCTCGATAAGACAGCGTTTATCGGGGTTCATACAGGTCATCTCGGTTTCTATGCGGATTGGGTACCAGAAGAGTTAGAAAAATTAATTATTGAGATAGCTCGGACACCATTTCAAGTTGTCGAGTATCCATTATTAGAGTTAACCATTCGTCCAACAGATTATGATGCTGAGCATTGTTATTTAGCTTTGAATGAAGTTTCCGTGAAAACAGCAGAAGGTTCGGTTGTATTAGATGTTGAAATTAAAGGGGAACATTTTGAGACATTCCGTGGTGACGGTTTATGTATTTCGACACCATCAGGTTCTACTGCTTATAATAAAGCGTTAGGTGGTGCCATTATTCATCCATCACTTGAGGCTTTTCAAATTACGGAAATGGCATCGATTAACAATCGTGTTTTCCGTACGGTAGGTTCACCTCTTATTTTGCCGAAACATCATACAGCAGTGATGAAACCTAAAAGTGAACGTAACTTTTTAATTACGATTGATCATTTAACCATGACATTCAATCAAGTGCACAGTATTCAATGTCGTGTATCAAAAGAAAAGGTAAGATTTGCGCGATTCCGCCCATTTCCATTTTGGAAACGTGTCCACGATTCATTTATTTCAGACGAAAGTACGGAATTATAGGTGAGTCATCATGGAATTCCATTGGATAATCGGATCAACTCATGATGGTTGGCTCGTACGTGATTATTTAAAACACGTGCGAGCTTTTTCAGGTCAACTCATAAAAGCTATGAAACAATCTGGCGTAATCGAAGTTAATGGTGAAGCGGTGACAATAGCTGATCGTCTTAAACCCAAGGACGTACTTGAAGTCGTTTTACCCAAAGAGCATCGGAGCAATGCGTTTCAGCCAAAACAAGGTCCGCTGAGTATCGTTTATGAAGATAAACATATTTTAGTCGTGAATAAAGAACGGGGGACAGCTGTAACGCCTAATATGAAGGATGAAGCAGGTGTCACCTTAATTGAAGCTGTTTTAGCTTATTTTGATAGACAAGGACTCGAGACTACAGGACATGTCGTCACACGATTAGATCGATATACTTCTGGGCTCGTCTTGATCGCAAAACATCGCTATAGTCATCATTTAATGCAGCAAGTGAGTATAGATCGGTGGTATGAAGGTATTGTTGAAGGTTCTTTGGCGGGATCAGGGACTCTTAATTGGCCCATTGAACGCCATTTGCCATCGATTATCGAGCGCAAAGTGAGTGAAGACGGTCAACCAGCTGTGACGCATTATCGGGTTAAATTGGCGAGTCATAATCGTAAGTTAATTGAGCTTAAGCTAGAAACAGGCCGAACCCACCAAATTCGAGTTCATATGGCGCATTTGGGTTTTCCACTTGTTGGTGATGACCTTTATGGTAGCGAATCACGTGATTTAACGGGTCAAGCGCTTCATTGTAAATGGCTAAAATTTATCCATCCTGTTTCAGGTCAACAGATTACAGTGTATGCGAAGACACCACATAAGTTAATCGAACTATTATAAAAAGCCAGGTGCAATTTTGCACCTGGCTATTCAGTTTCGAACATATAATCTTTTTTCCGTGAATGAATATTTAAGACAATCCCAATGGCAGCCATATAGACAAGTAAGGATGTACCACCGTAACTCAGGAATGGGAGTGGTAAACCAGTTAATGGCAAGAGCTGAACGGACATACCAATGTTTTGGAAAATTTGATAAAAGAACATGCCGACAAAACCGACCGCTAAATAAGTACCGAATGGGTCGCGACAATCAAGCGCAATTTGAATAATGCGATAGATTAAAAGGAAATACAAGATAATCACGACACTTGAACCAATGAAACCAAATTGTTCGGCTACAGCAGTGAAGATCATGTCTGATTGTCGTTCTGGAATATAAAGTTCAAAGCTACCTAAGCCTTTACCAAATAATTCACCAGATCCAATCGCTAGCATAGATCGAATCGATTGAAGTGCTGATCCATCTTCATAAAGATGCGGGTTTTGCCAAGCTTGAATACGGAAAACAGCGTGTCTGAATGGGGTGTCCATCCAGAAGTTCACAAATTGTTCTGTAAACATTAAATAGGCAGCGACAAAAAATCCAGTTATCACAGCAATGATTCCGAATAAAGAGAAAAGAAAACGCCAACGAATACCAGAAATTAGAATAAGGAAACCAGCGATTGACAGAATAACTAAGGCTGATCCTAAGTCAGGTTGCATGACAATAAGAGCTAGAGGTACTATAGTTAACCCTAGAATCTTACTTAGCAATACAAAATCATATGTTAAATTTTTCTGAGACCATTGTTCATTATGGGATGTGATTACATGCGCCAATGTGATGACTAGAAAAACTTTCATAAACTCTGAAGGCTGTAATGAACCAAAGGGTAACTGATACCAACTTGTCGCTCCGAGGTTCGTTTGTCCCCAGACAAATAAACCTGCCAGCATAGCAACACCTAGGAAATATAAAGGCCACGCTAATTTTCTATAAAAATCAAAATCCAATAACATGATTAAAGCGATTCCGATTGCACCTAAGATAAACCACATGATTTGTTGACTATAGAAACTAATATTCGAAAGGTGTCCTGATAAATGGGGTTGTAATAAATAAAGTGTTATACAACCAATCGCAATGAGACTCACCATAACGAATAGTAGAAATGTATCGAGTTTTTTGTCGTTTCCGTAGTTCTCCATGGAGATACTCCTTTAATGTTATCATCTATTCTATTTTCAAGTATTTGACGGGATTCGTCAATGTGCAGTCTTTAACAGTTTATGAACGTTTTAGTATAATCTCAGAAAATGATTGTAAGGTGGAGTTTTTTTTTATAAAATAGTAGCAGGTACTAATAATAAATCATAATTTTATGACTGATCAGGAGGTCATTTGAATGAATTTTTCTTTAGAAGGTAAGACATATGTTGTGATGGGTGTTGCAAACCGTCGTAGTATTGCTTGGGGGATTGCGCAAGCACTACACAATGCGGGAGCTCGATTGGTCTTTACGTATGCGAATGAACGTTTTGAAAAGCCAGTCCGTGAGTTGGCAGGTTCGTTAGACCGCGACGATTCTTTGTTTTATGAATGCGATGTAACAGATGATGAAGCGATCAAGCAGACGTTCACCAGTATTAAAGAAGATGTTGGTGTGATTCATGGCTTAGCGCATTGTATCGCGTTTGCGAACCGTGATGATTTAAACGGTGAATTTATTGATACCTCACGCGATGGTTTCTTATTGTCGCAAAACATCAGTGCGTACTCATTAGCAGCAGTTGCACGTGAATCCAAAGATTTAATGACAGAAGGTGGAAGCATTGTGACGCTCACATATCTTGGTGGCGAGCGCGTTGTGCAAAACTATAATGTCATGGGTGTTGCGAAGGCAAGCCTTGATGCGACGATGAAGTATACTGCAAATGATTTAGGTAAGCATGGAATCCGTGTGAACGCAATTTCAGCAGGTCCAATTCGTACGTTGTCAGCGAAAGGTGTGGGCGATTTTAATTCAATTTTACAAGAAATCGAAGAACGCGCACCTTTACGTAAGCCTGTGACACAAGAAGAAGTCGGCGATGTTGCATACTTCCTAATGAGTGATCTATCACGTGGTATGACAGGTGAGATCCTACACGTTGACTCTGGTTTTAACATTTTAGGTAAATAAATTAGATGTGATTTGATAAAAGCTCAACCTTTGCGGGTTGAGCTTTTTTAATGTTAGAGCAACGCTTGAATTTATTAAATAAATGCGGGTATTTATGAAATAAGTGGAATTATTTCAAAAATGCTAAAGCTGAACATATGTAGGCTGTTGTGCATACGGTAAAGTGAAGGAGATTAAGAAAGGAGTCGGTTTTATGTCGGAAAAACAAGCTAAACCACCATTATTATTTATTTCAAATCCAATACAGTCAGAACCTGAAGCAAAAGCTCAGAAGCAATATTATAGTTTAGAGGAGACACCATCATCTGAATCTGAAAGTGGTGCTACAGACGCAACCAGTAAACGTCGGAAATTTCATGAGATGACGATTGATGAAAAACTGAAATATATGACGGATATGCCAGCGATTATGCCAAAGATGAAATGTGAAGTGATCACGTCTAATCAAACATATGTAGGAACTGTCGAACAATGTGATGACGAACAGCTTGTGATTCGTACCGTCGAACAGGGTTTCAAAGTTAATATGAAACGAGAAAATATTAAAGATGTTCGATTGAAAGGTTTTTAATTTAATTAAAAAAGAGCTGCTTACGAAAAGCAGCTCTTTTTTGGTTTATCCAAGTGTATTCATAGCTGGTAAGCAAGTGACGTGGCAGAAGCAATCGAGATCTACTGTGATACAAATGCCCGTCGCGCGTAAATTGCCTGTTTTTTGTTTAGTTGGATCGACACAGCCTGGTTGTGTGTCTGATGGGTCACGTAATAATTCAAGAGTGGCGCAGTTGTCGCGACCAACATCATTGACTCTGAAGAAGAAACTATCTAGAACGGTATGGTTCTGATCATTGCGTACCCCGAAACCTCTGAATGGTTCGCATTTGCAGTAAAGTAAAACTGGGACCGTATCCAGATTGTTCGGTGCAGTTGTATCACCTCGTAAGTCTTGAATGGATTGTTCACATCCGATATCGCAATCATCATCTACGATATCATCTTGCGCGTCGACGATTTGTCGTAAAATATCAGCAACGCAGTTCTTATCATCTTTTTGATGATGCCCCTGTTCATCGCAGCAAGACATAAGCAAGCTCCTTTCTAAAATAGTCTTTTGACTAAGGTTACGTTAATAATGTATGCCCATATCGAATGACGGTGTGGGCGTTTGACTGAGTTTTACTAGGAATTTGTTTTGTCATTGTCGGGCACTTACCTACGCTAATAAAAGGACATTTGCATAGACTAATTAATGCAAGATACATCGGGAGAGGAGTGAACTTATGGGCCAATCAAAAAAAGAAATTCATGTAAATGATTTGATTATTCGAGCAGAAAATGTCGTAGTTGAGCCTACAGAAAAACAGTCACAGCCATGGATTGGTCGTGAAGTGAAGAGCGAACATCATCATGAAGCGGACACAATAAAAGGGGAAGAAGACGAATTAGATGATGATCATCATGATAAACGACCGCCTTTTTCATGGATTTAAATGAACAGAGGAACTCGCCGACATTAGGTGAGTTCCTCGTTTTATGAGTATAGCGATTTAGTTTTTAAATTAGTGGCTTTAGTTTTGAAATAAATGGAGTCAGTTATCTCAATAGTCATAGCATTTATCTCAAAAATAAGACGAATTATTTCATTAATACTTCCTCTACAGTCATAAAATTTAAAGAAATTACGAATATTCTATTTATAAATCGGGTATAGAAGTAGTAAGGAAGGAGTTGGTCGTATGGGTTACATTTTACCGGTTGATCAATATCAATATCAGCGGTATCAGCAACGTGTGACAGCTGAAAATCGTGTGCCATATATGGTTGAGCGTCCATTCGGTGTTGAACTTGATACGAAACGTAAGCAAGCATTTGAGTACGCAGAAGATCGTAAACAAATGAGTAAGCGCTACCAAAACAACTCCAAAGATGATCAGACACAAAATGCTGAACAAGCTGAAACGATGCAATTATACACCCCTGACAATGTTCATCATCCGGCAAATTTAAGAAATTTTAAAGATTTGACAGGAAAAGGACAGTTCTTTAGCGAAAGTATCTAATTGAGTGCTAGGCTAAGGAAAGGACTTAAATTATGAAGATGACTCAAATTAATGAACATTGTTATTATTCTCAAAGCTCCGTCAATGTGGGGTACGTGCATGAAGGTGATCAAGGCTTATTAATAGATGCTGGTATTGATGCCTCGGCGATTCGAAAGGTCGTAAGGCAACTTGATGAACAGGGGCTACCAGTGACGCATTTATTTATAACTCATGCCCATGCAGACCACTTTGGCGGAGCTAGTTATTTACATAAACATTATAATGTAAAAATTATTGCTCCCCCGTTAGAGGCATCAATCATGCAACATCCTATACTAGAACCAATGTATTTATTCCAAGGAACCACACCACCTGATGAAATTCGTAATAAATTTTTGGAAGGACCTCCGATTGATGTTGATTTGATTGTTGATGAAGGCAGGCATACGATCGATGGAATTGAGTTAGACTGTATTTTAACACCGGGCCATAGTTATCACCAGTTAGCGGTTGCAACACACGATGTGTTATTTGCGGCTGATAGTTATTTTGGTGAAAAAGAGCTTCATAAACATAAAATTCCGTTTTTAACATGTGCTCATGATACGATTCATAGCCTTGAAAAGTTAAAAACGACGAATTATAGTGGAGCAATTCCTGGCCACGGCAAATTTGAAGAAGATTATCACGACACACTTGAAGCCAATATCGCTTATCATCGCTCTGTCCTAAAAGCTTTATATGAAATGGTACGAATCTCACCACATGGGCTATCCTTAGAAGATGTCGTTTCATACATGTGTGCTCGTTTTAATGTGAATGCAGAGCAATTATCTCAATACTTATTGTTTCGCACAGCTGTCGGTGGTTATGTGAAAGCCTTAATGGACGATGGCGATCTTCACTGTGAAATAGAAAATTATCGGATCATGGTGAAAGCCTCATCATAAGAAACCTGGTTAGTATGGCATCACATACAAGCCGGATTTTTGTGTCCATTCGGCATACATAACCTGGTGGATCTCTAAATCTTGTCGTTTCAATTCTTCCTTAACTTGGTGTTTGTCCCAAACAATTTCTTTTAAATTTTCGGTAACCAATTCACCGTCAGTAATGATCGTAATTGGTAATTCGACTGGTCGTGGTGTTTGATTAAATTGCTCATTAGTTGGCGATTGGTGGATATATTTTTTAAGGACGTTAATACTGCCATTCGTTTCAAACACAGCATATTCTACTTCTTGAATTGAAAACACACCTTCATCTCTTATTAGATGCATGAGTTGATTCATATCAAGTTTAGCTTTTTTCATCACATCTTTTTGAATTTGTCCCCTTCTAATAATAAGGGAAGGAGAGCCTTCCAATATCTTTCGTGTACGCCTGAATTTATTAGTAACCCACTCTGTCACATAAATTAAAATACCCCAAAGTGCAACAGCGAACAAAATCATGCCTACGCCGACCTCTTGATCAAATAAGGCATTTCCGACGAGTTCACCTAAAACAAGAGCTGAAATAAAATCGAATGCTGTAATTTGAGTGATTTGGGATTTACCTAGTAATTTTGTTAAAACAAAAAGCGCAATAAAGCCTATGCATGATTCGATCAATATACTTAAAAAGTCCAATTTTTGTGACACCTCCCATTTCAATTAGTTCTTATTATGGAAGGTGAATTGACTTTCATACATGCATGAAACAAGATCAGTTGAAACAAACTATACGAAAAAGTTTGTTGAGAGGATGAAGGCTATGCAAGGTAAAATGACCTTAGGGCTTGTGATCTTAGCTATCGTTTTAATGGTGGCATGGTTAATGTATCATTGGCTGATTTAATATAATTCATGAAAGAATAAGAATGACTATTTTCTATAATGAATAGCAATAAAAAAAGCTGGCAATTAAGCCAGCTTTTTGTGTTATAAATCTTTTATCATGGTGACATGAGGAATACCTGCATCCATGAATTCTTCTGAGACGACTTCATAGCCAAGTTTTTCGTAAAATTTAATGGCGTATGTTTGTGCATTTAATTTTGCCTTTGAAAAACCTTTTTCGCGAATAGCATCTTCCATGGCAAGAATAATATCGCGCCCATAACCATTACCGCGTTCCTCATTCAAGACAGCAATTCTTTCAAGCTTGCCGTATTCATCAACGAAGCGGAGGCGACTAGCTGCAACGGGGCGACGTTCCATGGTGTAGCCGACAAAGTGAATGGCATGATCATCAAACTCATCCATCTCCTCATCAAAAGGAACTTTTTGTTCTTCAACAAAAACCACTTTTCGAATATCGAACGCTTCGTCTTTTTCTCGTATTGTTTCGATTGGTTTGATCTTAAGCATCGTTATTTATCCCTCGCCTAACTTAAATGTTTCGTGGACAGTCCATGAACCGTCTTCTAATTGATATAACAATTGGAACCGATCTACCGTATCGTATAAATCAAATGATAGCATTTTTAAACTACCATAAACATCGGAATGTTCGTCTTCTGATAATTCTTGACTAATCGTAATATGAGGGACGAACTTAAATTCACGATTATCTGGGAATGGCTCCTCATGCATTTTTTCGTTTAAATAGGTGAGCTGATCATGATCATCGACACGTAAATAAATGGTTTCTGTTGTCGGGCTGAATGAGCTCACTCGTCCTATATGAATATCAAAAGGCTTAACCTTTTTCGCTAATTCACTGCAAGCCTTTTCGATTTCCTTAATTTCTTCTTGTGTTGCTTCAAAGCTCTCTTTTAATGTGATATGCGGTGGAATTAACGAATAACGTGGGTCATAGCGCTTTCGGTAGGAGTTTGCTTCGTCTTGTATTTCTTTAGATGGAAAAATGGCAATACCATAAGTTACGGGTGTCATGATTAAATCCCTCCATTAAATTTCAAAATTTCTTGTTTTAAACTCCGAATTAAACTGCTTTTTTAGCTATAAACTTTATTATAACAGAAAAAGGGTATAAAAATCGCCCTTTATTTGTGCTTATTTTCCAAAAATATATTCAATAGCATTGGGTAGGTCTTTTTGCCATTGCTTCCATGTATGTTTACCCTTTAATTCTTTATATTTATAATCTGAAACGCGTTCTTCTAATAGTTGGTTTAGTTTGCGATTCGGATTTAAAAAATCTTCAATATCGCCGTATGTTGTTTCTACTTTTTCTTCATCTAAACCAATTGTATGGTAGATCGACATGGTATCAATTTCGCTACTATCTTTAACAAGTTGTTCGATTCGTTCATCTGTAAAAGGAGACTGCATAATGACTTTTCCAAATGTGTTCGGGTATTTTAAAGCGGTCATGAGTGAAACTGTGCCGCCGAGTGAGTCGCCCATTAACACACGACAAGACTTAACATGATAGCTAGGTAGCTCCTTGTCCAAAATAGGCACGACTTCAAAACGTAAAAATTTCATATAATTTTCCTGCATCTCACTATCTGGATGATACTTATGCCAGCGGTCGTCCCGGTCTTGATAGTGAATGCCGCAGAAAATCGTGTTCTCAATTTTACCTTCTGCATGAAGGTTGTCACTGACGCGGGCGAGACGTCCGAGTTGATAATAATCATCACCATCTTGCACAATACACAGATAATATTTATATAAAGGTGAATAATTTTCAGGGCGATAAATACTAAGTGTAAATGTTTCATTCATATATTCACTTTCGATTTCGCGTTCGATCATTGAGCCATCTCTACCCAATCGAAACCCTCCAGTTCTAATAGATTAAATGATGTAAGGCCACACTGGATGCTTATATTTTACCATATTATACAAAATTCGCGAACTTTTTCGATTTGTCCAAATTCTTTCGCATGGTATACTTAAACAAAGGAGGCAATAATCATGGCAGAACATTTTAGTCATATTCCAAGTGATCAAATTGAACAAGCCGCACGGGAAGCGTTAGAAAATCGTGGGGTCACTATCCATAGTATTGCAGAAATTGTATATGAAATGCAAAAACCTTATAATCCGTCGCTATCATTTGATTATTGTATCGATAGTGTCAATCGTGTATTGGATAAACGGGAAATTCAACATGCATTATTAGTTGGCATTGAATTAGATCGGCTTGCTGAACAAGGGGAATTATCAGAACCCCTTCAATCTTTAGTCGAGCAAGATGAAGGGCTGTTCGGAGTCGATGAAACAATCGCATTTGGTGCAGCGCTTGGTTATGGTAGTATTTCTGTAACCACTTTTGGTCATTTAGATAAAGAGAAAAAAGGTATTATAAAAGATCTTGATTCTAAAGTAGGTGGCCAATGTCACACCTTTTTAGATGACATGGTAGGAAGTATTGCAGCTAATGCATCGAGCCGTATTGCTCATCGATTACGCGATTCTATTGATGGGCTTAGTGAAGAAGAAATCGAACAACGTGATCAAGAAGAACGTTTCTAAGGAGGTTCTAATTTGCTAAACAATATTCAAGCTACGAAAACATTAAATGATGGTGTGAAAATGCCAGGTTATGGTCTAGGTGTATATAAAGTATGGGAAGATGATGAAGCAAGTCAAAGTGTACAGACAGCGATTCAACACGGCTATCGTCTAATTGATACCGCCTCGTTTTATGATAACGAAGTGGGGGTTGGTCAAGGAATCAAGGAAAGTGGTGTTAATCGCGATGACTTGTTCATTACCACGAAAGTCTGGAATGATGAACAAGGGTATGATCATACATTGCGTGCGTTTGAGGCGAGCATGAATCGACTAGAACTTGATTATTTAGATTTATATCTAGTGCACTGGCCAGTCAAGAATTACTACCGTGACACTTGGAAAGCCATGGAACGGTTAGTTGATGAAGGGTTAATCCGGTCAATTGGTGTGAGTAACTTCAAACAACGCCATTTAGAAGATTTAATGACGACAGCTAATGTGAAACCGACCGTTAACCAAGTCGAGTACCATCCGCATTTACAGCAACATGATGTTAAAGCATTTTGTGAACAAGAATCGATTCAATTAGAAGCATGGTCACCGCTTAAGCGTGGCGATCTATTTGACGATGAAACGATTCAACAAGTAGCTCAGAAGCATGGTAAGACGCCAGCACAAGTTATTTTACGTTGGGACGTCGATACAAATGTGATCACTATTCCGAAATCGGTAAAAGAACACCGTATTGTGGAAAATAGCGATATTTTTGATTTTCAATTGGATAAAGCAGATTTAGACGCGATCAAAGCTTTAAACCGCGACGAACGTGTCGGACCTAATCCTGATCAATTTGGTTAATAATAAACATTTAAATAAGACTGGACTTGAAATAATTTCGAGTCCAGTTATTTAATAAAGAGGTGCAAATTTATGAATTCAGTTTATTTAGTAGAGGGTGCACGTACAGCCTTTACTTCGTTTGGCGGTTCGTTTGTCAATACGAATGCGGTTGATTTAGGTGTTAGAACAGCTGAAGCTGCACTGGAACGAGCGAATGTGTCAGCTGATGCGATTGACCATGTGATTTATGGTAATGTGATTCATACAAGTGAAAATGCGGCTTATTTATCGCGACATATAGGACTAAAAGCAGGTGTTCCACAAGATGTACCTGCTTTAACATTGAATCGTCTTTGCGGCTCAGGGTTGCAATCAGTCGTCTCTGCTGCACAAGAAATTAAGTTAGATGAAGCGAATATTGTGTTAGCAGGCGGAGCAGAGAATATGTCGCAAGCGCCTTTTTCGAATTTCAAACAACGCTTTAAAGGTGTGAAAATGGGCGAGTTATCATTTACGGATACGCTAAATGCCACTTTGACAGATCAGTATACAGGTGAAGGCATGGGGATGACAGCGGAGAAATTATCTGAGCAATATGGAATCTCGCGTGCAGCACAAGATGAATATGCTGCCCAGTCCCACCAGCGTGCTTCTGATGCAGTTGAAAAGGGATATTTTGCTGAAGAAATTATGCCTGTAACGGTCAAAAGTCGTAAAGGAAATATTGAAGTGGAGCAAGATGAACATATCAAACCCGATTCATCACTCGATGTGCTATCAAGTTTGAAGCCTGTGTTTAAACAAGAAGGAACAGTGACAGCAGCGAATTCATCTGGTATTAATGACGGTGCATCAAGTGTAGTAGTAGCCGGTGAGAAAGCTGTTCGCGATCATGGCCTAGTCCCAATTGCTGAAATAAAGTCCTGGCACGTGGCTGGTGTTGATCCGACAGTAATGGGAATTGGTCCTGTGCCTGCCATTCAGGGCGCTTTGAAGAAGGCTGGTTTAACACTTGATGATATGGACTTGGTTGAAGTAAATGAAGCATTCGCAGCGCAGTATTTGGCAGTGGAAGCCGAGCTCGGTTTAGACCGAAACAAAACGAATGTTAACGGGGGTGCGATCGCATTAGGGCATCCTGTCGGTGTAAGTGGTACACGCGTCTTGTTGACCGCTGCTTATGAGTTGAAACGTCGTGGTGGCAAATACGCGGTTGTTAGCTTATGTATTGGCGGCGGCCAAGGTATTGCGATGGTTATTGAGAATCAATAATTATAAATGATGGAATCCGTACTAGGATAACCTCACTGAGAAATGTTTGTATTCATCAATCAATAAGTCTATTTAAAGGATCAAATATTGATTGTGTTATAAATTAAAAGTAGCAAAAAGTAAAAAAATAGTTAACATAATGTCAGAATTTTGTTAATATAAATTTAACAAGCAAATAATTTTAATGTAACAAAGCTAGGGGTGCCATTTAAATGGCTGAGAGGAATAATTCCGACCCTTTGAACCTGATCTGGTTTGGACCAGCGTAGGGAAGTCTAGTTGCTCGGAGTTTATTGGATTGTGAATTACATCCATATTTATCCAAGTCAACCACTTTCTTATGTCTGGTATAAGAAAGTGGTTTTTTATTTGGAAAATGACGTCATTCAGCTAGATTAATCGTTATTTTCTAAATTAAATATAAAACGATCTTGGAGGGATAAGGTATGAAGTTTTCAGATTTACTAAGGAAAGAGACGAATCATATTTGGGAAGCGAACTTTAATCACCCTTTCATTAAAGGAATTGGGGATGGGACGTTACCGATTGAATGTTTTCGTTATTATGTCATGCAAGATGCTTATTACTTATCACATTTTGCTAGGATTCAATCATTAGGTGGGACGAAAGCTAATGACTTTTACACAACGAGCCGTATGGCAGCACATGCACAAGGAACTTATGAAGCGGAATCAGAGCTTCATCGTCATTTTTCAGAAAAACTAAATATTACTGAAGAAGAGCAGGAAAACTTTGAGCCAGCATTAACAGCGTACGCTTATACGTCTCATTTATATCGAGCTGCATACCAAGGTCATTTGGGTGATATTATTTCGGCAATATTACCTTGCTATTGGATCTATCAAGAAATTGGCGACAAGCTTAAATACTTTCAACCTGATGTTCCTATTTATCAAGAGTGGATTAATGCTTATGGTGGCGATTGGTTTAAAAAGTTAGTCGAAGAACAAATCAACCGTCTTGATGAAATTGCTGAAAAAGTTACAGAAGCTGATCGTCAACTTATGAAAAAACATTTCACGATTAGTTGCCATTACGAATTAGCATTTTGGGATATGGCTTATAACTTAGAAAAATGGCCAGCACAATCTGAAATAATAAAATCTTAGGATTCTAGTAGTTCTAGTTTAATAAAGTAATAAGGTGTATCAACGAATGGAGGAATGAATGATGCAAGATTCATTAGTTATTGCAGGTGAAGAATTAAATAGTCGGTTGTTTGTTGGGACTGGGAAGTTCGCTGATCATAGCAAAATGAAAGAGACCCTACAAGAATCCCAATCAGAAGTCGTTACAGTAGCGGTACGTCGAGTGGATTTAAGTGGGTCAGATCACTACATCTTAAACGATATTCCAGATCACATGACGTTAATGCCAAACACATCAGGTGCTCGGTCAGCTGAAGAAGCGATTCGTATTGCTCGTTTAGCGAAAGCTTCTGGGATGGGGAATTGGATTAAGATAGAAGTGATCACAAACAGTAAGTATTTACTTCCGGATAATGAAGAAACGATTAAAGCAACGGAATCACTAGTTAAAGAGGGGTTTGTTGTTCTTCCTTATATGAGTCCTGATCTAATGGCAGCTAAACGACTAGAAGAAGCTGGAGCAGCAACAGTAATGCCATTAGGTTCGCCAATTGGATCGAATCGTGGTATTCGAATGAAAGAAATGATCCAAATCATGATTGAGGATATTAACGTACCTATTGTTATTGATGCTGGAATTGGTCGTCCTTCTGAAGCGGCAGAAGCAATGGAAATGGGGGCAGATGCTGTTTTAGTTAATACAGCAATTGCAACAGCAAAAGACCCAGTCGCTATGGCTAAAGCTTTTGACTTAGCTGTTCAAGCAGGTCGCTCGGCGTATATGTCTGGAATAGGTGCATCATCAACAAACGCTAAGGCATCTTCTCCTCTTACAGGATTTCTACACTCTTAAAAAAGGATGATTTATCGTGAGTTTTTATAACGTATTAGAGAAAGTCAATCAACTTCCTTTAGAAGACATGTTGGAAAATGTCACACAACAAGATGTGGAACAAGTACTACAAAAAGACCGAATTAATGAAGAAGATTATTTTGCTTTATTATCTCCGGCAGCTGAACTTTATTTAGAAGAAATGGCTCAAAAAGCACATCAACTAACTATTCAGCATTTTGGTAATACCATGCAAATCTTCTTACCCCTTTATGTATCAGATTACTGTGTTAATACATGTCAATATTGTAGTTTCAGTGTTGAAAACGATTTCCCGCGTCGTATTTTAACCATGACGGAGCTAGAAGAAGAGGCGAAAGTTATTGCAGATATGGGAGTTGAACATATTATCATTCTATCTGGTGAATCGATGATGCACTCGTCTGTAAAATATATTCAACAATGTATGAAAGTGCTTAAGAAATACTTTTCTTCAGTGGGCTTAGAGGTTCAACCGATGGATACTGAACAGTACCAAGAGATTGTTAATAGTGGTGTCGATAATTTGACCGTTTATCAAGAAGTTTATGATGAAGAAATTTACCGTCAATTACACACAAAAGGTCCGAAGCGTTTTTTTAAATATCGATTGGACACACCTGAACGGGGCTGTGAAGCAGGAATGCGAGCTGTTTCTATTGCAGCACTATTAGGGTTGAATGATTGGCGTCGTGAAAGTTATATCACGGGATTACATGCGCAATATTTACAACAAAAATACTTAGACGTAGAAGTCGGCGTAGCATTTCCAAGAATTCAGCCGAATGCGGGCAGTTTCCAACCTAAAGTAGAAGTAACAGACAAAAATTTAGTTCAAGCAATGATTGCTTATCGAATTTTTCAACCTCATTCTGGAATCACCGTTTCCACAAGAGAACGCCCAGAGTTTCGAGAGCAAATTTTACCGCTCGGTCCGACGAAAATGTCAGCAGCATCATCAACTGTTGTCGGTGGTTATAATGAACCTAATAACACACAAAGTCAGTTTGAAATTTCTGATGAACGTTCAGTAGACGAAGTTAAAGAAATGTTATTGAAGCATAACTATCAACCAGTCATGAAAGATTGGCAGCTGATTTAGATGACTGAAGGTATCCATTTAATTTCGAATGGTAAACAATCTTTAGAAGAATTTATAAAAGTCTCAAAAGCAGTTTCCCCTTATGTTAACTATATTCATATAAGAGAAAAACATCGTACAGATGATGAACTAGTTGAGTGGATAAGTGAATTAGTGAAAAACGACATTTCGAAAGGTCAGCTCGTCATGAACGAGCGTGTTGAATTGGCAGTTCGAACTGAAATTAAGGGCGTCCAATTAACTGATCATAGTGAAGATGTATCTTCTGTTCGAATGAAGTACCCTAATCTATTAATTGGTCGGTCAGTCCATTCAGTTGAGGAAGCTCAAGATGCAGCTATTAGTGGGGCAGACTATGTCATTTTTGGACATATCTTTAAGACTAATTCAAAGCCTGGTTTACTTCCGCGTGGTTTGGAACAATTAGGACATTTAATTAAGTCTGTTGATATCCCAGTCATCGCGGTTGGTGGAATCACACCAAAACGAGTGGAAAGTGTTATGACCTATGGTGCTAGTGGTGTAGCTATTATGTCAGGTTTAATAGATTCAGAAAAACCAATAGAAGAGGCGAAACATTTTTTAGGAGGTGTTCGTGATGGTTCTTCACGTTAATGGTGAAAAGCGTGAATTATCGAATGATATTCAAACAATTTCTGATTTACTAAATCATTATAAATTAACTGATAAAAAAATCATTGTTGAGCTAAATGCTAATATTGTTGATCCAAGTCAGCATATTGAAACCCTAATACAGGATGGTGATCGAGTTGAGCTCGTTCACTTTGTTGGCGGTGGTTGATGGAAGGGGGTCATCGAATGTGGGAACGATACTCAAGACAAATTCTATTTGACGGGATTGGTGAAGAAGGTCAGCGAAAGTTACAGAATAAGCATGTGTTAATTGTTGGAGCGGGTGCATTAGGAACAGGTAATGCAGAAGTGTTAACGCGTTCAGGCGTTGGTCGAATAACCATTGTTGATCGTGATTACGTTGAAATAAGTAATTTACAAAGGCAGCAGCTATACACTGAGCGTGATGCAATCGACAGAATACCTAAAGCAATTGCAGCCCAAAAAAGGTTACGCGAAATTAATCCTAACGTTGAAGTGAACGGGAAAATCATAGACGTAACCGTAGAAGAGATCGATCAACTAGTTTCTGATGTTGATTTAATGATTGATGCAACCGATAATTTTGATATTCGTTTTTTAATTAATGATACTGCACAAAAACATCGTATTCCATGGATCTATGGAGGGTGTGTCAGTAGTTACGGGCTGAGTTTTACTATTATACCTGGTGAAACACCATGTTTGAGTTGTTTACTAGAAACGATACCGCTCGGTGGTGCGACGTGTGATACTGTTGGCGTCATTTCACCAACGGTTCAGATGGTCGTTGCCTATCAAACAGTTGAAGCGATGAAAATTTTAGTTGAAGATTTTGAATCAGTACGTCGGAAATTAGTTTCCTTTGATTTATGGAATAATGAACAGTCTACCCTTGATGTTAGTCGTTTGAAAAAAGAAGGTTGTCCATCGTGTGGAGAGTCTCCGGTTTATCCATATTTATCATATGAAAACCAGACGAAAACAGCAGTGCTTTGTGGGCGCAACACAGTACAAATTCGCCCACCTAAGAAAATTGATCGTGATTTACACGCTCTAGTTAAACAGTTAGAAAAGCAGGGAGGAACCATTGAACAAAATCCATTTTTAGTGACCTATCATTATGTAGATAGGCGTGTTGTATTTTTCAAAGATGGGCGTGTGTTAATTCACGGAATGAAGGATATCGTTGAAGCTAAAAAAATCTATCATCAACTATTAGGTTAATAGGGAGGAATAAGTGTGACAGTAGTAAAAGCATTAACGATCGCTGGTTCTGATTCTGGTGGCGGAGCTGGGATTCAAGCGGATTTAAAAACCTTTCAAGAATTAAAAGCATATGGCATGTCAGTATTGACGGCTGTAACAGCTCAAAATACATTAGGCGTACAAGGTGTTTATCCTTTAACAGTCAGCCAGGTTGAAGAACAATTGGATTCAGTTGGAGAAGATTTAAAGCCTGATGCTTTAAAAACGGGGATGTTATTTAGTGCAGAGATTATTGAAGCTGTAGCGAAAAAAATACAACAACACGACATGAATAATGTTGTGGTTGATCCTGTTATGATTGCAAAAGGTGGTGCCAAACTGTTACAAGATGAAGCAATTGATACGATGAAAAAGGACTTAATACCACTTGCAACTATTGTAACGCCAAATATTCCTGAAGCTGAAGTAATCACAGGTTTAACATTAAATACATTAAAAGACCGAAAAGAGGCTGCTAAATGTTTATATCAGTTGGGAGCTCAAAATATTATTATTAAAGGTGGTCATGCTGAAGAAGAAGAAGTGGTCGACCTTATATATGATGGTGAGACGTTTACACAATTAATAAATGAACGTAGGTATACAGCAAATACACACGGTACAGGATGTACATTTGCAGCAGCGATTGCAGCTGAACTTGCAAAAGGAGTTAATGTTATAGATGCCGTTCGTGTTGCAAGGGAGTTTACTCAAGTTGCGATTGAAGATGATTTAAACATTGGATCTGGTCAAGGACCAACGAACCATTGGGCTTATCAAAGTAGGAGAGAAAAAGTATGATCGAACAACAATTGGCATTATATCTAGTTATGGGTAGTCAAAATTGTAAACATGATCCTGTTGAGACGTTAGAGAAAGCTATTCAAGGCGGTGTGACTTTCTTTCAATTCCGTGAAAAGGGATTAGGCTCAAAGATAGGTAAAGAAAAGATCGAATTAGGGATTCGCCTTAAAGAGGTTTGTCATCAATATGATGTTCCGTTTATTGTTAATGATGACCTTGAACTCGTTAATGAGTTAGACGCGGATGGGTTACATATTGGCCAAAAAGATGGTGATATGAAGAAAATGAAAGATTCACTTAAAAGCTATCAAATGCTTGGGGTTTCGACTCATAATCTAGATGAAGCTCTTGAAGCTAAAAATCTAGGTGCGGATTATATTGGCGTTGGACCAATGTTTAACACGTTAACTAAAGACGATATCGAGGAAGTAAATGGCCCGATCGTTATTGAAGAAATTAGGGAACAATTGCCGAATGTTCCGCTTGTTGGAATTGGCGGAATTAAACATCATAATGCATCACAAGTTATTGAAGCAGGTGCAAATGGAGTAGCAGTAATATCGGATATTACACAGGCCGAATCGGTGAAAGAAGCTACAGAAAGATTAGTGGGGAAGGTCATTCGGCTGTGATTCTTATTTACGTTAGCTCATTCTGAGTAGAAAAATAGAGGGTCTCAAGAACGACCCTCTTTACCATTCGCTTATACGCGTGTTTTATTAATTTTTTTAATCAGCCTCATGATTGTATGAAATATTGAATGAGGATGTGTGTCAACTTATGAGTGTCTCGTGATCGTAAAATATAATAGAATTAGAGATTATTGAGTGCCTATGATGGGTTAAGACGGTAAATGCGAAGCACGCATTTCCTTATAAATTTCTTTTTTAAATTCTAAAAAGTCATTTGATAACAGTAAATCTTCATTTCTCGGACGTTTAAACGGGATTGTTATTTCCCGTTGAACACTCGTTGGGCGATTCGATAGAACGATGATTCGATCAGACAAAAACAACGCTTCCTCAATATTATGGGTAACAAAAATAATCGAACGTTTATGTTCTTCCCACATGGACAGAAGCCATTGTTGCATGTCCGTTCGAGTGAATTCATCAAGTGCCGAGAATGGTTCATCTAATAAAATTAACGGTTGTGGACTTAAAACACTCCGTATAAAAGAAACACGTTGTTTCATACCACCTGACAGTTCGTGTGGATAGGCATCAGCATAATCAGCTAAACCAGCACGTTCAATCATCTGTAATGCTGTATTTCTGTCACGTTTCCCTTGAATTTCTTGACCGAGTAAAACGTTATCTAAAACTGAACGCCAAGGAAACAAAGATGGTGATTGTGGTGTGTAGCTGACTGAACCAGGTTGATTTTTGATACTTTCATCGTTTAATATAATGTCTCCTGAGGTAGGTGATTCAATGCCACCGATAATCCGAAATAGAGTGCTTTTGCCACTTCCTGATGGCCCTAAAATCGAAACGAACTCTCCTTGATCAATAGAAAAATTTATTTGTTTCAATATTTTTTGTTCGTCGAATGACTGACTGATATTTCTAACATTAAGATGAACCATTTGTATTCCTCTTTTCTGATGCTTGCCAACGTATGATGCGCTTTTCTAGCCAAACGATAAGCATAAAGAATAATAAACTAATGAACACAATAATGAATATTGCGACGAAAACTCGGTCTGCTCTGAACGATGATGAGGCAAGCGTCATATAAACACCCAATCCATTGTTAGCTCCAAGCCATTCGGAAATAACAGCCCCCATCACGCTATAAGTTGCGGAAATCTTCAGGCCAGAGAACAGTGAAGGCAGTGCACTTAGCCATTCCAATTTCCAAAACATTTGCCGCTTAGTTGCTCCGGCCATTAGCATATAATGACGCAGATCACGGTCCGTTTGCTGCAATCCACCAAGTAGCGAAATAGCGATAGGGAAGAAGCAAACGAGTGTTATGACGATTAATTTCGGTAACATACCAAAGCCAAACCAACCCACGAGCAAAGGTGCTAATACGATAATTGGTATATTCTGCGATAAAATGATCAATGGATACATAGACTGACGGAGTACAGGTATTAAATGAAGGACGGTTGCCACAATAATCCCACTCAAACTACCGACAATAAAACCAATGATAATCAGTTCTACAGTCGCAAAAACATGTTGATTATATTCAGTCCATTCATTTATACCGACTGTAATAATATCGCTTGGAGCAGGAAGAAACCATTTTGGTACGTCAAAGATTACTACACTTAATTCCCAAATGATGAAAAGAAGGATGAGGACCGCAAGTGGTCGCCATCCTTGTTTAATCATATTAAGCATGACGGTGTTTCTCCGTTAATGCGTCCATTGAAGCCCCATCAGGGTAATGAGCGATTTTAACTTGAGATATGACATTAGGACAACCAATCTCAATCATTTTACGGTTAATATCTTCGACGATTGCTAATAACTTATTTAATTCGCCTTCCATTGTTGTTTCAAGTGGCCCCACTTCGTATTTCACACCTGATTCATCAATTACCTTAATCGCCTCATCAACATAAGGGATGACATCATCGTTCGGTCCAGGTGTTTTCGGGATTACTTGAACACTTAATAATGTGTTGGCCATCTTTAATCCTCCTCAGGTAAAAATTCATTGGTGAAAGCATCTTCAGCAGTGAATTCACCGTCTAATAAATCATGATCTTGCATCCATTCAGCATAATTTTCCCATGTATCAAGTTCTTGTTGTCCCCATCTGGAAGCATCGTCTTGGTAACGTGGGGAAAGCCATTCCTGACTGGCCTTTACGAGTTCTTTATCTAAATCGGGTTCAGCTTCGATTAAGATGTTCGCTGCTTCCTCAGGATTTTCAATTGCAAACTGATAACCTTCTGAGGCAGCATGAATAAAACTTTTCGCTAGATCTGGCTGATCATTCACGATTGATTCACTCGTTGCCAATACAGGTGTATAGTAATCAAGTTTTTCACTATAATCCGTTAAATAAATCATGTTCAAATCTGTCCCACGTAGTTCAGCTTCAATTCCATCCCAGCCGTAATAAATCCAGCCAAAGTCGATATCTTGACGCTCAACAGCTGTGAAAAAGTCAGAATCCCCAATATTGACTGTTTCGACTTCGTCAACATCAGCACCTTCTTGTTGCATTAACGATGAAATAACAACTTCTTCAAGTGGGGCGCCCCAGCCACCGTATATTTTGCCTTCGAAATCGGCAGGTGAAGTGATTCCAGATCCTTCAAGTGCTGCAAAACCAGACGTGTTATGTTGAATGACAGCAGCAATTGAGACGACTGGAACATCTTGTACGCGCGCTTCTGTTATATTCTCTTGGAAACTAATCCCGAAGTCTACTTCTCCTGAGGCAATCATTTGTTCAGGTGAAGCCTCCCCGGGTAAAATGATATTAACATCTAAGCCTTGCTCTTCAAAATAACCTTCAGCTTGGGCAACATAAAGCCCGGTGTGATTTGTGTTTGGTGTCCAATCGAGCACGACATCTACACTTGTTAACTCATCTTGATTCTCCTGAGATTCATTGTTCTCGTTGTCACTACAAGCGGTTAATAATCCTAATAACAAGATTAGTAGAAATAATTTTTTCATATAAACCTCCCAATAATTGATAGCCATAAGTTGGAGGTACTAAAAAAGCCCTAGGTACAGTTCTCCTAGGGCACACAAAGTTTAATTGAAATGAAGCATTATTGTGTTCCCTACGCTGGTCTTAGCCAGTTCAGGTTCTAAGAGTCAGTATCTTACGGATACAATCTCAACCAGCAACACTGGTCCCCCTACAACTTATGTCTATACGTTTTTATTCCGACTAAATTGTGCCACAATTTTGTAACAATTGCAACTGTTAGGGTGCTGTTTTAGTTGAGAGTGTTTTCAATTTATTACGGTGAGTGTAGAGAGGTAGGTTTTTATTTTTGGCTCTGTTAAAGTCCGTTGTTGATATTGTGATCCGCTATCGGTGGACGCTTTCCGCGGGCACGGCTCGAGCCTCCTCGGAAGAAAAGCGCTTCCTGCGGGGTCTCGAGACGCGTGCTATTTCCGCAGGAGTCGCCACCTTCGCTCCTCACAATTCAACAACTCAGTGCTTTGTCATTTAAAAATCGACACTAAACTTTGGCAGAGCCTTATTTTAAATATTACAAAGGCCGTTATTGCTTAAGTGGGTTTAATTTAAAAGTCTATTAACTAAATTTATACCAAATCATAAAGCGCTTGAATTAAAAGGTTAATTATTCTATAATAATAATTAGAATTTTCTGATTAATAAGTCATCAAATAATATGAGGGGGAGTGTTTCGGTGGAAACGAATGTTTCAAATGATTTTGAGAAAGTATTGGAACGAGCAAGAAGAAACACATTAGGTGACTTATTGTTACGGACGCGTGAGCGTATGCCGGACAAATTCGCATTGGATTACGAGGGAAAACGAGTGACATATGCTGAGCTTGATGAGCTCGTTAATCAAACGGCTAATGCGTTTCGAAAACAAGGTATGGCTAAAGGTGACATGATTACGGTGATGTCTAAAAACAGCTTGGATTTTGTGGTGCTAAAATTCGCATTAGCTCGTCTTGGTGCGGTTATGATCCCGATTAATTATATGTTGTCACATGAAGATGTCGCTTATATTTTAGAACATTCACAAGCCAATGGTATTATAGCGTCACAAGATTTCGCACCTGTCTTAGAAGAAGCGGCGAATCCAGAAATGATTCGGTTTAAGTTTCTGATGGATTTAGAAACAGGAGAAAGTGTGGCTGAAGAATTAATCGAATGGCAGTCTCTTGAAGACATCCGTTCGAATGAGTCAAATGAATTCGTTGATGAAGATTTATCCGATGATGATTTAGCTCATGTATTGTATACGAGTGGAACTGAGTCTCGGCCTAAAGGTGTGATGTTATCTCATAAGAGTTTAGTAAGTGAATATGTCAGTTGCGTAGTAGACGGGAAAATGGAAAGTCGTGACGTGCTCGTTCATGCTTTGCCAATGTATCATAGTGCTCAATTACATGTTTTTTTAGGGCCAAGTATTTATTTAGGTGCGAGTGGAATTATTTTATCTAATGCAACGCCTGAAGGGATTTTAGAAACGATTGAGACATATGGTGCGACACAATTATTCGCACCACCAACTGTGTGGATTGCTCTATTACGTCACCCAGATTTTGAAAAGCGTGACTTATCAACACTTGAGAAATGTTATTACGGTGCAGCGATTATGCCCCGGGAAATATTAAAAGAGCTATCTGAACGTCTGCCTAATGCGGAGTTTTGGAACTTTTATGGACAAACGGAAGTGGCCCCATTAGCAACCGCTCTGCAACCAGAAGATCAATTGCGTAAACTTGGTTCCGCTGGTAAGCCAACATTAAATGTGCAAACGAAACTTGTTGATGATCAAGGTGAAGAAGTACTACGCGGGGAAGTTGGTGAAATTGTCCATCGAACGCCACACGCGATGAAAGGATATTTGAATGATCCAGAAAAGACTGCCGAAGTATTCCAAAATGGCTGGTTTCATAGTGGTGATTTAGGTGTGATGGATGAAGAAGGTTATGTTACGATAGTTGATCGTAAGAAGGACATGATTAATACAGGCGGAGTCAACGTCTCAAGTCGTGAAGTTGAAGAAGCGATTTATGAGCTTGACGGTGTTTCAGAAGTTGCGGTGATTGGGTTACCAGATGCTTATTGGATTGAAGCGGTTACCGCGATTGTAGTACCGAAAGAAGGTTATGAATTAACGAATGAGGATGTTGTTCAATTCTGTTCATCTAAATTAACTAAATTTAAAGTACCGAAATACGTTCAAATAACTGATCAATTACCTAAAAACCCAAGTGGTAAGGTGTTAAAACGATCTTTACGTGATCAATACGAATCAGTTGCAAATGAATCTTAAGAAAAGGCCGGCGTTTTGTCGGCCTTTTCTAATGGGATTAGTGAGTGTGAATTCAATTGTTTTCTATTAGAAGTTCTGGTAATAGCGCCAGGATCAAAGGTATGAATTGGTGATATGTGGTGGAGATTTCGATTATGAAATAGGGAAATTCATCTATAGATAGAAAATTTCTGTTTTGTCTAACAATTATGATACAATAGGATTAGAAAATGGGGGGAGGTCTATGTCTAAGGAAGAGACAGAAAAGGCGAGGGTATTAGCTGAAAAATCAACATTACTTGCTCAATTAGGAGCTTCAATTTATCACCAATATCGCATTGGTCAATTATATAGTGATGAGTTGAAAGGATATGCGACTCGTTTACAAAAGCTTGATACAGTCTTACATAAATTAAACGAACCTTTCAATTCAACGACAACATGTACTTGTGGTACAACGGTTAGTGAAGCAGATGTCTATTGTCCATCTTGTGGGCAAGCACTGACTTTTTTACAACTTAATAGACAGGATCAGTCGTGTAAACAGTGCGACACAGCCTTACTTCAAGATGCAACGTTTTGCCATGTATGTGGGACGCGGAATAGGGAGGAAGCGACATGATCTATTGTCGACAGTGTGGGGTCGCTAATCCTTCAGACGCTAACTATTGCTATAATGATGGTTATCCTCTTGAACATCATGCATACCCACCTCACATGTCATCAAAATCCCGAGAATCTTGCACACAGTGTGGTGCTTGGCGACATGAACATGCTTCGTATTGCCATATATGTGGTGAAGCTTTTGGGCAACTCCAGATGCAAACCTTCACGCTCAAACGTGATGTATTAACGTTTAAACGTGAAGGTAAAACTGAGGTGCTGAAATCTATTTTATGGACTGTTCCGTTAGCGCTTGTTTCCATGATTGTTATGATTGTCGTGATGACTCTATCTCTTAATGATGTGGATGAACAAAGTGTGAGTCGAGTTAACGTTGGTTCCTCTGATGTGACTGCAGAATTATTAAGTTATAATAACTATTTTGAACATAGTATCAGCCGTATTCGACAAGCTAATGAAGAGGGAGCCTTAAATGCAGATCAGACATATTTGACTTGGCAAGAAAACTTGTTATTAAGTCATGGTATTACTTTTGAACAGAAGGAAAAAGAAGATGTAAGTGAACTTAATAATGGGAATGAATCATATACGATGGACATAGAAGTCCAAAATAGTAAGCCTCAATACGTGTTTCTAATTGTATTGCTTACGGGTATAAGTGCTCTAATTTATCGTCGATTTCGCCCACGAATTAGTTTATTCTCGATGGCTATTAGTGCAGTAAGCTTTGCTATATGGTACTTGTTACCAGTTGCTGTTTTAAGTCTAATCGTGTCTGATTCGTTAAGTCGTGAGTTAAATAGCGATCGTAATAGGGAAATAAGCTTTCAATTCGTTTTGGACGGAACTTTTATGGTATGGGGATTTTTATTGATCGCTGTCTTTTTTGTTGCTCAACTATGGCGAGAAAAACGTTCACTTCCGTATGTACTGGAAGGGGCAAAACGAGGGAGCTATTGGCTCGTATTAATCTTTTTGCTTTTTTACGTGGGAAGTTTAATCGTCGTTTCATTATCAGCATCTGATGGCCATTATATAAATGTTTTAATGCGTGAAAACCTGTTCGTGAACGCTGGTTTAGTATCAGGTTTCTTAACAATATTACTTATCAATACTGGCTTTTTAAATACGCTTAACTTAAAGACTGCTATGCATGAAGAATCAGAATTAGCCTTTCATCTATTTAATCAATCGGTGTCGGCACCAGATGAAAAGATGAGAAATGATAGTTTCATGGAAAGCTTCGATCAATATACTTCTCCACTTAGCCAGTTAAGCCCATGGTTTTGGTTTAGTTTCGTGATCCTTATGCTCGCTTGTTTATTAATGGGCGCTTATATAAAATCAGACTCATTGATTACTAAATTTAAACTTGCAGTTGGCATCTCACTTGTGTTTAGCATTATAAACAGTTTTCTTGTTATAATTATGTCGCAACGAATGGTACAAGTATTTGATGGCCAAGGACGGATTAATCTTGCTAGCTATGACTTACTCATGACCATGTTCGTTACATTTGGGTTTGTCATGGTATTTGTTATAGGTGGTATAGGGTTGAGATATCTTTGGAAAGGAGCGAATACTAATGAAAGCAATCGTACATGAGAAAATGCCGGGATTAGATGGCCTAGCGTTTCAAGATATTCAAGAACCTAGTGTTGGTGTCAATGAAGTCAAGGTAAAATTAAAGACTGCTGGGTTAAATCGCCGTGACATATCTGTGACAGGGCGTCGTCAAGAAGGTGCCGATCCATTAGTTCTCGGATCAGATGGCGCTGGGATTATTGAAGAGGTAGGTGCTGAAGTGAGTGATTGGAAACCAGGTGACGAAGTGATTATTAATCCTGGAATAGGGTGGATACAAAATGATGACGCACCACCTAAAGGGTTCCAAATCGTAGGCTTACCTGATGATGGAACATTCGCTGAATATTATGTGGTGAATGAACAATATATTGAGCGTAAACCGACGTCATTAAATTGGGATGAAGCAGGAGTGGTCGCTTTAGCTGGCTTAACAGCTTATCGAGCAGTGTTTACACGTGGCAATATTCAGGCGGGTGATACAGTCTTATTGCCTGGAATCGGCAGTGGTGTTTTAACTTATGCTTTAAAGTTTTTAAAAGCGATTGGAGCTCGAGTGATTGTGACATCTCGTTTAGAAGCTAAATTGGAGACAGCTAAATCATTAGGGGCTGATCGAGGTGTGTTAACAACTAGTGATTGGCAAGTTGAGCTAGCGGATGAGACGATTGATGTTGTGATCGAAAGTGTTGGTCGAGCTACCTTTCAGAAGTCGATCGAAGCTGTTAGGCGCGGTGGTACAATCGTGATGTTTGGTGCTACGACAGAAGATACTGTTGAGTTCGATTTACGCCAATTTTTCTATGGTCAATATAATTTATTAGGCACAACGATGGGAAGTGTTGAAGAACTGCGAGAAATGCTTTCGTTTGTTGACAAATACGGAATCAAACCAGAGATTGATACGATGTTTACCTTAGATCAATACGCTGAAGCGTTTGAATATTTACGTGATTCAAATAACTTTGGTAAAGTTGGCTTTCGAATAGAATAAGAACTGAAACGTCCGAGTTAACTCGGACGTTTTTTAATGGCTAATCCGTTAATTTACTAGATAAACTAACGGATTTATTTAATAAATAGGAGAAGTTATTTAATTACTAGAGGAAGTAATTACAAAACAAGATAAGATTATCTAATAAATAGAGAAGATAATCTAATAAATAGGTCGTGCGTGTTATAATAGGCTAAAATTGTTCTGTAGGAGGGCTCATGAATGAGATTCACCATATCTCCAGACTCGTTTAAAGGTAGTTTATCGGCTCAACAAGCTTCTGATGTTATCTCGGAAGCAGTTCATTCAATCATGCCTGAAGCGGATTGTGTTCAGTTGCCGATGGCTGATGGAGGAGAGGGGACGATTGATGCATTAGTTCATGCGACGAATGGTAATCGCATCGATTTATCAATAACTGGCCCGCTTGGTGAACGAATTAACACAGTAATGGGGATTAATGGTTATACAAATGAGGCCATTCTTGAAGTCGCGAGTGTATGTGGGATGGATCAAATAGAAAAAGATGACCTGAACCCTATGAACACCACATCTTATGGACTCGGAGAATTGATGAAATATGCTTTAGATCAAGGCTATAATCAATTACTCATTGGCTTAGGAGGAAGTGTTGTAAACGACGGTGGAATCGGAATGTTAACAGCATTAGGAGCCCGTTTTTATGATGCTGATGGATATACACTTGAAGGCTATGGTCGTGATCTTCTTTTGGTTGATCAAGTAGATTTTTCAAACCTAGATCCACGATTAAAGAAAAGTGAAATTAGAGTTGCTTCAGATGTGGATAACCCTTTAACGGGGACTAATGGTGCAACTTATGTGTTTGGGCCACAAAAAGGGGCTACAAAATTAATGATCCAAAAGCTTGATGAAGCAATAAAGTCATACAGTTCATTGGTCGAAGATGAAATCAAAGGTTCATTTCAATTTCGACCAGGAGTAGGTGCTGCAGGAGGTTTAGGTTTTGCCCTAATGACCATAGGGGCTGAATTAAAATCTGGTGCTTTATTAATTGCTTCTGCGATAGGATTAGAACAAGGCATTGCAACCAGTCAACTAGTTATAACAGGTGAGGGGAAGAGTGACGAACAAACTTTATTCGGAAAAGCACCAAGCCATGTTGCCCAACTCAGTCGACATCACCAAGTAGGTTGTTTACTCATCTCTGGTGCAATTGATGACCCAGAAGGAAAACTGCGAGATGTTTTTTCTGGCGTTTTTTCGACAATTCAGAAACCCATGAGTGAAGAGAAAAGTATGGAAAACGCATCCGATTTACTCTATCAACAAACAGCAAATATCGTTCATTTCTATCAAAATTTATCTAAATAGACGCTAACCGTTTCCATTCAACAAACGATTCATAGAGTGATGGTATAGCCTTCACTGGCATATAATGGGACAACTGTTGAATGGAAAGGAGGAGCAGACCATGGAAATTCTTGATTATGTTATGGACGAGGCGTTTGTGTTGATTCCTGTGTTGTGGATTTTAGGTAAAATGATTAAACAGATGCAATTAATGCCGAATAGGTTTATCCCAATCACTTTATTAGGTATTAGTACGATTTTTACTACTGTTATGATGGGACTCTCTGTTGAAACACTCATTCAAGCTATCCTTGTAACCGGTGCCGCTGTCTTCGGTCATCAACTATGGAAACAATTTAATAATGATGATTAATATTCAAACTTAAGCTTAGAATTTAACTAATAAATACCTCAGTTATTTTATAAAATGACGAGTTTTAGAAGAAACTCTTCCAATTAGTTAATAATCACGAGATCGTATAAAGAAAAGAAGCTGGCGTTATGCCAGCTTCTTTTTTAAAAACGCTTTATGATGTCACATGTTCAACTTGCCACTGGTCATTTACATATAATCCAACGATGTCCATGTCATAGCCCCAGCTACGGACCAATGCGACACTTTGTTTAATTTGTTCAACTTTTTCTCTTTTATCGATAGGATTACCTGCACAGTCGTGGTGGCCTATGATGGCAAGAGCTTTTGAACCATGCCCATCGTTAGAGATGGTTAATTTCTTTTTAATTGAGTCAATCATGGTTTTGTCGCCTTCAAGTAATGCTTTATTTGGTCCTGCTTCATTGATTTGGTCGACATAGTCAACGCCATATTGTTGTTTCATCCAATTAATTACGGGTTCTTGCGTTCGACCATCCATACAATTAATTGCTGTTGCGAATGTTCCTTCAGCCATGTAATTCCTCCTTAAAATATTCTCTATCTTTCTATTATATAAGGAATAGACTAGCCTGTCACATCTATTCTACTAATCTAGCTTCTACAATCCAGTTGATTGATCCATCCGTCGTAAAGCAAGCTTGTAATGTGATCCTTTCACCACCAGATGTCCCAGTAATTCGGTTCCAATAATCTTTCCCGTTATTAAGCCCAATCCCTTTTCTATTTACTTGATAGGTACTAGTTAATTCATAACGAAAAGCTTCGCCGTTAGCATCTGTCACTGTAAATGAATTAGCATTCCAAACGGAACTAAATACCCCAGGGTTATGTCCAATAAAATGGGTGTTCATCCCATCTTTACCACTGAAGGTCTCAACACCACCCCATGTTGAAGCGACGGATTGTTGATTAATGATGGATTGCCCGTTTGCTCGTCCGCCATTTCGATACGATACAGCTCGTCCATTAAAATAAATTGTCATAGGTTGATAATCTGGTGTGGTTTGTTCTGAAGTAGATTGATTTTCATTAGGAGCAGTTGACTTATCGGTTTTGTTATTAGACTCCTTCTGCTGTTGGGAATCATTATTCTCTGTCTGTGCCGTCCTAGCTTCATGATCAGTTTTCTGAGTAGTTTTTGGAGTACGATCTGATAGTTTAGGTGAGACTTGATCTAAAAAAGCTTCACGAGCCCAATAGGTTTCTTTATGGATGCTAATCCGTAGCCATATTATATCGTTGACCACTGTTTTACCATCCACGTTAATCACTTGATTAGGTGAAAGTTGGACGTTTGTTTTGTAAGCCTTATGTGGCTCGTTATACAAATTAATTTCCGCTTTGGCTTGGTATTCACCTTTATATTCATCAATATCGTATGTAACAGATGGCTTAGTTGCTGTAAGAGTAATGACTGGTTTTGTCGGAAATTCGTGGTTGAGTGATTCATGTGATGCTCCTTGATAGGTAGTCGTTTCTGAGGAGTAGGCGGGACTAATAAAGATAATCATCGTAAAGCTTAAGGAAATGACTATACTAAACCAAAACTTATTCACAAAATGCCTCCTCATTTGTCAAAATGTCAATTCATCATGTATCGTTATCATAAGACAACATCATATATAAATCTAGTATTTTATCGTGAATTCGCAGAAAATAGGAAGAAGGTTTTGTTTTTTCGACATCAGATTTTGTCGCCTATTGTCTAATGAATAATAGAAAAGGATTTTGTGAATATATTCACAAAAACATCACACACTCGCCAAAAATTTATCACGATTGATAAGCTTTGAGTAAGTTAAAATAGGGTACAATACATTAAGGAGATTTTATTACTGAATTCCTTTTAGAGGAGGGGGAGCCATGCTATTATTTGATGATCCGGTTTTTGGTAGCCGAATGTTAACGTTACTCACCTTAACGTTCCATATTATATTTGCAACGTTAGGTGTTGGTGTCCCACTCATGATTATGATTGCACAGTGGGTAGGAATTAAGCGGAATGATATGCATTATATTATGTTAGCTAGACGGTGGGCGCGTGGTTTCGTTGTGTTAGTCGCTGTTGGTGTTGTAACGGGTACAGCAATTGGCCTTCAACTTTCGCTACTTTGGCCTGAATTTATGCAATTAGCAGGTCATGTGATTGCGCTACCGTTATTTATGGAAGTTTTCGCTTTCTTCTTTGAAGCTATCTTTTTAGGAATTTATTTATATACTTGGGATCGTTTCGAGAATCAGAAGAAGCACTTATTGCTCCTTGTTCCAGTCGCTATCGGTGCAGCGCTCTCAGCCTTTTTCATTACAACGGTTAATGGTTTTATGAACTCACCAGATGGTTTTAGCATTGTTGATGGTCAAATGACAGGTGTTAGTCCGATAGAAGCGATGTTTAATACAGCTTCTCCAACAAAAGTCACTCACGTGATTGCGACTGCCTTTATGACGTCATCCTTTGTTCTGGCAGCAGTAGCGGCGTTCAAACTGTTATGTCGTTCTAATCATGATTATCATAAAAAGGCTCTTCATTTAACGATGAAAGTTGGTCTTGTCTTTGCAGTAGCAACAGCTATTGTTGGTGATTTTTCTGGTAAATACTTAGCAGAACATCAGCCTGAGAAATTAGCGGCTGCTGAATGGCATTTTGAAACAGAATCAGAAGCTCCGCTGGTTTTATACGGTATTCTTGGTGAAGATAACGAACCTAGTTATGCGATTGAAATTCCTTATGCTTTAAGTATTTTGGCGCATAATGACCCATTTGCAGAAGTAGAAGGGCTCAATGAAACGCCAGCTGATGAACAACCACTGTTATTCGTGCATTACTTCTTTGATACGATGATTACGATTGGTATGTTCATGATCGGCTTGTCACTTATTTATTGGTTCGCTTCATGGCGTGGCTGGTCTGTTGCTTCCTCAAAACCAATGCGTTGGTTAATTGTTGCAGGCGGTCCACTATCTATTCTAGCCATTGAAGCGGGGTGGTGGATGGCAGAATTCGGCCGACAACCGTGGATCTTACGCGGCGTTATGACAGTTGATGAAGCAGCGACACAGAGTGCTTATGTGGGGCATATGTTTGTCGCATTTGCTGGTCTTTATTTCATTTTAGGAGTCGGTGTGGTCGTTGTATTAACTAAAATTTTCAAAGACAACCCAGTAGAACTAGAACTCGGCGAACAGGTGGTGATCGCTCATGAGTTATGAGATTATTGGTATGGTTGTTTTATGGACGTTCCTGTTTGGTTATGTGATTGTAGCTTCTGTCGACTTTGGTGCTGGGTTCTTTAATGCATATAGTATTTTGACAGGGAAAGATCGAATTCTAACGAAGATAATTCAACGTTATTTATCACCTGTATGGGAAGTAACGAATGTTTTCTTAGTTTTTTTCTTCGTAGGAATTGTTGGATTTTTCCCTTCAACAGCCTATTTCTACGGGAGTATTTTGTTAGTTCCAGTCAGTATTTCCATTATTCTATTAGCGATTCGTGGTTCTTATTATGCATTTGAGAATTATGGAAGTAGAGGGCACCGTGGTTATGCCTTTATGTACGGGGCGACAGGGCTTGTGATTCCAGCGTCTTTTTCCGTTGTTTTAACCGTATCTGAAGGTGGATTCGTGGATATCATGGATGGTCGTCCTCAATTAGATTACTGGGCATTATTTTCAAGTCCGCTCACTTGGAGTATTGTAATCTTGAGTATCATTGCGGTCTTGTATATCTCTTCAGTCTTTTTAACTTGGTATGCCAACCGTGCAGGTGATATGGAAGCGGCAGCATTATTGCGACGCTATGCGCTTATTTGGGCGCTACCTACCATTATTACGGCGAGTGGAATCATTTATGAATTACGCTCACACAACCCAGAACATTTTGGTTCACTCATGAATTTGTGGTGGATGTTTGCGATTTCGTTTATTTTCTTTGTCGCAAGTGTTTGGTTAATCTTGAAACAAAAGAATTACGGCCTAGCGTTTATTTTACTAATTGGTCAATTTGCCTTTGCGTTTTTTGCGTATGGCATTTCAAAGTATCCATATTTACTCTATCCACATTTAACGGTATCAGATAGTGTAACAAACGATGCCATGGCGATTTCGTTAATTGTAGCATTCGTTGCAGGTTTACTACTATTATTGCCGTCGCTGTATCTACTGATGCGACTATTCTTGTTTGATGATCAATATATCGCTGGTAAAAAATAATGAGAGGTGATCTAGCGTGACTGATTTTCTTATCACTTACGCACCATTTTTAGTGCTTATAGGCGCCATTGGTATGGCTTTTTGGATCGCTCTACCAGGTGGAAGAAAATAAATGAAAACTCAATTTTATGATGTAAGATACAAGAAAAGGCTGTGCATTAAAGCACAGCCTTTTCAATTTGTTTAAGCTTATATAAATAGCCTTGCTTAGACATTAAAGTATCAAAGTCACCCGTTTCAACGATTTCACCTTGGTCGAGTACGATAATTTGATCGAATGTTTCTAATCCAGTTAACTCATGACTAACGACAACCACTGTATTATCTTGAGCCTGTGTGTAGACTTGGTTCATAATGCGCTCAGCAGTAACTCGGTCCAGTGAAGAGGTCGGTTCGTCTAATAACCAAAGAGAGGCTTCTCTTAGTAGCACGCGCGCAATAGCTAGGCGTTGCTTTTCACCGCCAGATAAGTTATCACCCTTTTCATATACGGGATCGTCTAAATTGAAAGATTCTAGCGCTGCTTTATTTAATGCCACACGCCGTGAATCATCATTAGTATCTGACAATAAGTTATCTCGAATAGTTCCAGCAAAAAAGGTGTCATCTTGCATGACCACATTAGCTTGATTCCATATCGTAGAAGGAATCAGATTGTTGATATTACGATTATTGATGAAGATATCACCTTTATTTAACTGTTCAAGCTTTAATAGCAATTGCAAAATAGTAGATTTACCTGAGCCACTTGCTCCAATAATGGCTGTTTTAGACCCTGGCTTTATACAGAATGATATATTCTTTAACGTTTGACGTTCTTCATTTGGATACGTAAATGATACTTGATCAAATTGTGCTCTGATTTGTTGATCGTCCAATGTTTCATCACCCGATGGCTCTGGTTGATCTAGCGCATATAGACGATCGGCCGCCTGTTTATTGTCACGAAAATATTGTGGAAACGCCGCCATTGGTGATGTATTCTCAAAAACGGTCAGCGAAAGTAACATAAACATAGATAACCAAACGGCTTCCATTTCACCAGCTGCGCTCAGATAACTGCCGATTGATAACACACCCCATGTAATCGCAAAGCCGATCCACCCATCAAGCGTTTGATGGACGAGTTCACGTATGCGGCTACGTGCAACGGCATTTTCATAGTCATCATTTAAATCACTAAATGTTTGAATACGAGTATCAATAGCCTGATGAATCGTTAAATCTTGAAACCCATATAATGTTTCTGTAGCTTCAGCTGAGAGAGCACTTGCTTGTTCAGTCGTTGCTTCATCTGTTTCGTGTTGCAACCAGGCAAAGATGGCTGGAAGAATAATAAGTGATAAGCTCAGTCCGAACAATAGCCATAGCGCCATCCATACTGAAAAATAAGCTGTGAATAAGGTTGTCGCGAGAAAAACTAATAAAATGACAATCGGTGGATATAAAACACGTAAAAATAGATTTTGAAGCGACTCAACGTCATTAACAGCACGAGATAATAAATCACCCGACTTCATACGACCAAGTCTGGCTGGTGATAGTTGATACAGACGATTAAAGAAATGAACACGAATATGTTTCAGCATCGTAAAGGTTGCTCGGTGAGAGACAAGTCGTTCTATATAACGCGAACCTGCACGTGTGAAACCTAATAGCTTCACAGTAGCAATGACGACTGTTAACGCATAAATCGGAACACCTAAAGCTGCTTGTGAAATTAAATACCCACTGGCACTAAATAAGCCGACAGCAGCAATTCCGCCGATAAATCCAAATAAAATAGATAAAAGAATCTCACGTTTTTCTTTTAAAAGTTGTTTAATAATCGATTTTAGACCTGTCATGCGTTAACACCTCCACGACGATCGAGTAATGCTCTATACGTTTCACTTGATTGCTTAAGCATTTCATCTGTGCCCTCAGCGGTCAATTCCCCGTTTTCCATGACAAGAATTTTGTCAGCCGATTGAATCGTATGAATACGATGAGCGACCGTGATGACCGTTGCGTTTTCACTTAAAGTAGAAATGGCATGATTTAATGTCCGTTCTGTTTCTAAATCAAGTCCTGTAGTTGGCTCATCGAACAAAATAAGTGAAGGTTGTTTTAAAAATGCACGCGCTAAGGCGAGACGTTGTTTTTCCCCACCAGAAAGTCCACGGCCCCCTTCACCAACAACTGTTTCAAGTCCATTCTCTAAAGAATTGATTAAGGGTGTTAATTTGGCGAGGTCTGCTGCTTGCTGTACGTCATCAAAATTAGCATTTGGCTTACTAATGGCGATATTATCGTAAATTGAACCAGCAAATACATGAGGAGATTGCGTAATGTAACTTAACTGTTGGAACCAAACGTCCTCACGTAAATCATATTGTTTTAAGTTATTGATAAAAATTGTCCCATTATGAACTGGCAATAATCCGGCTAAAACATGTAAAAATGTCGTTTTACCAGCGCCACTAGGTCCGACTATAGCTACGTTATCACCTGGCTCTATTGTCGTTGAAATGTTGTTTAAAGTTGGTTCTGAATGATAAGCAAATGTTACATGACTGAACGTAATTCTTGGTGGGACAGAGACAATCGTTTGATCCCCCCAATTAATTGACTCAGCCTGTTCATTTAAAGCGTCTTCAAGTTTTTTACCTGCTGTAATGCTTTCTCGACCAGAGTGAAAGGCACTGCTCAAATCTTTCAAAGCGATGTAAAATTCAGGTGCCAATAATAAAACGAAGAATGCCGTTGTAAATAGAATCGAATCAAAAATAATCAAACCAACAGCTAGCTCTAAAGCAATTAACCCAATGCTTAACATCGAGATTAATTCCATCATAAATGCCGATGTAAAAGCGACCTTAAGCACTCCAAGTGTCGCGTCACGGAACTGGTCACTTCTCTTTTCAATCAAATCTTGCTCATTATGAGCACGTCCGAATAAGGAAAGCGTTGTTAAACCTTGTACTGAATCAAGAAACTGTCCAGAAAAGTTGGATAACGCATTCAATTGCTCTTCAGATTTATCCCTTGTCTTAAGACCAATAATAGCCATGAAAATCGGGATGAATGGCGCAGTAACTAAGACAATAACGCCAGATACCCAATTTTGAGTAAACATAATAATTAAGATCGTTAGTGGCACGATGGAAGCACGGACCATCTGCGGTAAATACTCACGATAATAAGCATCCGTTTGATCGACAACATTTAGCAATGTCGAAACTTTGCTACCCGAACGCCCCTGCGATGCCAATTCGATTGGTTGTTTCGTATAATGATGGATTAATTGCATTCGTAATTTAGCTTTTGCGTTTTTGGCAAGCGAAATCCCAATGTGTCCAGATGTGTATGTCAAGAGCGCCCGAAGAGACATCACCATAATGAGTCCAATTAAATAAAACACCACATCTAGAAATGACGCATTATTTAGAAAGATACTATTAATAATGTAAACAATGAGAAAAGCTTGCAGTACAATCATCGTGGCTGATAATAAGTGGACACTGATGAGTTGAATGAGACTTATGCGGGACACATAGGATTTTAGTAGCGACATCGACAAACGTCCTTTCGTTATTTTCCTTCCATTGTACGCCTTTTGTCCGTCATTTTTAATTAAAATGGCTAGTTTATGGGTGAAAATTTCGTGACGGATATGCTTTTAGGTGGGTATCATCTATAATAAGGGCAGAAAGGAAGGATCTAACGTGAAACGATTAATTATAATCATATTCATTAGCTTGCTTTTAGTAGCTTGTCAGCAAAATAGTGAATCAAGTGAGCAAGTAGATGAAATGGCTGAAGCATTGAAGTCGTTTGAAGCAGGGAACCCTGATAAACCATCAGAGTATTTGGGTACGTGGTCAACTTATGCAGGGGAAGGGACTTCATATAAGCAAATCCAATTATTCGAAGAAGAGGGACAATACCAAATCCAATATGACGTAATAGACCATGATGGTCGCATTCTAAATTCAATGCTTGGCCCTTTAGAAGGGTTAGAGGATGGTGTGGGAGCATTTGATTACGATTCAGATCGTTATGGGAATAACGGTGTGTTGGAAGTTCATTTAGAACAAGAAGGGATTCAGTTTAATAATCGTATTGACGGGACTAATGTTGAAGAGGTTTTCTTTGAACAGAAAATCAGTCGTTAATCGTCTCTATTTCGTTTAACACCTGTTATGACCACAATAGCTAACGTGACAAGAATAGTAATTAAAGAAGCCCAATATAACCAAGGTTGATGATATAAACGGTTTAATCCAGCTAATACAGCGGTTAATAAAATAAGTCCAATCATTAATAGTCGCTTCATTTATCTTCACCTCAATCATTGTTTCTCATTTTATTATAACGTATGAAAAATAGCCTTACGATTAATTGACATTTAACTGGAAAAGTTTTTTGATTTTTACAAATTATATCGGTAAAATAGGGTTTATTAATTATGAATATTTTGGGGGAATTGGTGTGTTGCTTGAATTTGATTCGTTGCTAGTCTTGTCGTTAATGCTTGTCTTATTTGGTGGAGTTGCTATGTCTTATAATCTTGCATGGTGGTGGTCTCCACTTATGACCGTAATACTGATGCTAGGCTTTGCTTTGACTGGAGTGGTTTATGTAACAGGTCGATTTATGATCACAGATATTCTCATTACTTGGCTACCAATTTCGTTAGTATTAGCCTTAATCGCTACAGTTATTCGTATTTACATAGATGGGAAAAGTAAACGTTTAATCCAATGGCTCACAATAATTAGCATCATAGTCATTGGCTCGACGGGACTGTTTACTTATTTACAAGGTTTTACGACCATGGATGAAGCTTTTTTAGATGAACTTAGTGAAGAAGAGATCACAAGTATAACCATTAAAACGAGTTTTAGTCCGGGTGATGTTTATGTAACAGAGTTAGAAGAAGAGGATGAAATTGAAGACATATTAGATGCATTGTCAGAGGTCGAGTTACGTCGATATTATCAACCAGTGGTACACTCAAATATTACATTAGAATTGATGAGTGATCAAAAGCGAAATCAGCTAGAATTTTATTTTGGTGAACCATTAGTAAGAATTGATCGATATATCTATAAGATGGATTCAGATGAGGTTGTGGATTTATTAAGAGATAAACGTGATTAAACTCGCTGATAAAACAATTTTTAGAAAGGAGTATATTCCTTATGAGTGAAGATCATATATCGCCGAATCCTACGATTAAAACATTTTATCTAATTATTGGATTTGGATTAATTGGAGCGACTATTTATTTTTTATTTTTAGAGGAAGCTTATAAGTTAGGGTATACATTTTTGTTTATGTCTATCTTGGTTACCACTCTATTTGAGAGCTATCGAGCCAAGTTAAACGGGCGAGGAGCTATATTTTGGGTTAACATTGTGTTATCACTCTTGATTGTCGTCATACTTGGAATAAATTCTCAACTTGATTTCGGGGTTATTGTGTACGGTTTATGATCTCGACGATAAAACGTGTGAACTCGCGGGTAAATCCTCTTATGTCGATGGTAAATCATGCAAACTCGATGGAAACGCGTGCCAAGTTGATGGAAAGTGCACTAAACCCGATGATAAGTGCATCTAGCTCGATGGAAACACAAACTCACTCGATGATAAGCGACTAAATGACGCTGATCAATTGTAAAAATTATTGTATAAAGTGGAATGTATCTCAGCTGACATCACATTTCCAACCAATCCGTAGTTAAAAATTTTTTGAAAGGTTAAAATATGGTTATTTTACTAGCATTGTTCATGGCATTAATCACCATTGTTTTATTACTTATATTAGTCATCATAATTGTTGTATCTGTGATTAAAAAGAAGCCTTTTCCACGCAAGATGCTTCTTGCAACGTTGTCATGTGTTTTATTATTAGGCTCAACCATCATTTATGAACGTTATTTCTTTACGTTTGAAGAAATTAATCGGGCACATGTACAAGATGGACCAGGCCCAATTGAGTCACCAGATGAAACATATTCGGCTAGTGCTTATTACGAACCGTACGGTGGAGCTGCAGGGGGAGTTAATGTCTGGATTGAAGTCGTTAACCATGCAAACAACGATCAAATGAAAATCATTTACTATAGTGATGTCAAACAAGACTTCCAAATGGATTGGGTTGATGATGAGACATTAGAGATTGAAAACAATGATCCTCGCTACCAAAATCAAGATCGAAGTGTAACCTTAGATGTAACAAGTGAAATTTATCACGATCGTGGTGATGCCTGTCGGAGTTGGGTGCTTAAGCAGGATTATGATGATTGCTATGAAGCGGATTTATAAGATAGTCAATAAAAACCAAAGTTGTATAAATTTCATTTTTCCGTATAGTTAGTAAATTAATGAGGTGTGCAGAATGATTAAGCAAAATTGGATCATAGCTGTATTAACATTGTCTCTAGTTATCGTAACAGCGTTGTATATGGTTGAAACGAACAAATCGAAAACTACTGGAGACTTTCTTGAGGATTTAATATTAGAAGAAGCTTTGATCGCATCAGATGTCGAATCGGATAAGATTGAAGCGTTAACGAAATATGTCCAAGAAAATGGTTTTCAGTTTGATAACAGCCTAACTATCTATGACGAGCATAAGGAAGAAGCTCTGTATCAAATCGAATTTCGATATACCGAAGATAACCAAGTTCTTGCGACTAACATAGAAGAGCCATCCGAATGAATAGTCAGAAATTTCGCATAAAAAATGGCGTTTTTATACCTATGCGGTTTAAATTGTGATACAATTTTAGATAGAAATGATTTTAAGGGGGCTTGCACCGTGTCAGTAACAGTACGAGCTTTAGATCAAAATGATTTCCAATCAGTGCGTGAGGTGGCGCAAGCAAGTTGGCATGATACATATGATGGTATTTTGCCACGTCACGTGCAAGATGCATTTTTAATAGAAGCATATAATGATTATAATATGCAGCAACGCTTGATGCGGGGCGGTTTCTGGGTTGCTGAAGATGAAAACGGAATTATTGGGTTTTCGAATTTCACACCAGTTAATGAACAAGGGGATGCGGATCTTGTCGCTATTTATATGCATCCTGATCATATTGGACAAGGTATTGGGAGTATGTTATTGCAAACAGGAATCCAACAATTAATGTCGCTTCGTTATCTTTATGTCGATGTGGAAAAAGAAAATGAAGTAGGGATGCGTTTTTACGAAGCAAAAGGTTTTAAAGTAGTGAAAGAATTCGATGAAGTGTTCGCTGGTCATACGTTATCAACTGTGCGGATGGTCTTGGAATTGGAGGTTGATGAAGCATGACGATTACTCAAGTCCCAGGTATTCGTGTTGGTCATGCTGATGATCAAGTTGCCAAAACTGGCTGTACAGTGATTGTGACAGATAAAGGAGCGACATGTGGCGTGGATGTCCGTGGGTCTGCTCCAGGAACACGAGAAACAGATTTATTAGATCCAGTTAATCTCGTTGATCAAGTCCATGCCATTAGTTTAGCTGGCGGTAGCGCATATGGACTGGATGCGGCGAGTGGCGTTATGCAGTACTTAGAAGAACAAGGTGTAGGTATGGATGTCGGGGTTGCGAAGGTCCCGATCGTCCCGAGTGCGATTTTATTTGATTTAGCGGTAGGTGACCCAACTATTAGACCGAATGCGGCAATGGGTTATGAAGCAGCGGAACGAGCGACGGAATTTCCTGTCATTCAAGGGTCTGTCGGTGTAGGGTCTGGTGCTACAGTGGGCAAAGTCGCTGGATTTGATGCGTCGAGTCCAAGCGGTATTGGTAGCGCATCGCTTACACTTGATAATGGGTTAGTCGTGGGAGCTATTGTAGCTGTTAATGCATTTGGTGACGTCGTCAATCCTTCGACAGATACGATTGTTGCAGGTGCACGTAATCTAGAATCAGGCGAATTTCTAAATAGCAGACAAGTGCTTAGAGAACAGCCTGATGCTGGTGGTTTAGCCGGAACGAACACAACTCTTGCTGTTGTGGCAGCAAATGCAAATTTGACAAAAGCAGAAGCGACAAAAGTAGCCCAAGTCGCACAAAATGCGATCGCTCGTACGATGTCGCCTGCACATACCATGTTGGATGGTGATACAGTATTTGCACTTGGAACAGGCGACGAAAAGTATGACGTTAATGTTGTATCGGATTTAGCTTGTGATACGTTAGAACAAGCGATTTTAAACGCAGTTCGGGTAAGTGGAGCATAAAAAAATCATTTCTGTTTAAGACTAAGTTTGCTTAAACGGAGGTGAGAAGATGCCGCGAATTGCTGTTGAACAAAGCATGTCGGATTTAGAACAAGCGCTTACACAAGAAGGATATGAAGTTGTCGCGCTTGAAGGTGGACAAGTTCCTGAATGCGATTGCTGCTGCGTGTCAGGACAAGATAACAATGTGATGGGCATGAGTGACAAAACGACAAGTGCTCCAGTTGTGAATTGCCACGGCATGTCGACGGATGAAGTTGTTCAGGCTGTACAAGCACGGGTGTAACGATTGCCCAGAAAGAGGTGCTTCTATATGAAGTACCTCTTTTTTGACTTAGAACCTAGAAACTTTTGATTCAAGATGTTTGGTGCTTGGCGTATTGATCAATATTAGAGTATGTTAGATAAAATTTGATTCAATGAAACATTATTGTGGTGTAACATATATAATATTTGATGCAAATCTTTTTGGAACATAAAAAAAGAACTTGGCGTTATAGCCAAGTTCAAGTTCATAAACGTTTAAATTGTCCATTGGTCATTGATGATCGCGACGAGTTTCCATTCGCCTTGACTATTTTGTTCAAAAACAAGGTTGATCGCATTCCAGTTCATATCTGCACTTTCGCCACTGCCTTCTACATAATATTCTACGACATGAGCATCTGGAAATTGTTCGTTGATGTTATTGATGGTGTTGCCGCGTTTTTTAAATTCATTAATATTTCGTTCGTCATAAGACGTGTAATCCTTTTGAAATACATAGTCGTTGTGGTATTCCATAGGAGTTAGTTCGATTGGATGTCCACTTCCGTGTTCATTACCCCAATTATAAGTTGATTCATCAGATTCAAATTGAGCGACTTCATTAGCTTCGAAGACTAAATCTTCATCACTTACATTCACATAAGGTGAGAATAGTAAACCTTGTTCTTCATGAACATGTTCTGCGACAGCTTCATAATTGTTGTTCGCTAATTGATCAATAATTTGATCGCCACGTTCCAACACAAAATCTTCAGGCGATTGATTGGACGACTCTTCTGAGCTTTCAGATTCAGAGGTCATGTCACTATCGTCTTCATTATTATTAGCTTCATCATCACTTTGTGCACCACCAGAACCATTTTGGGCTTCGCCGTTTTCTGTGGAACCTTCTTCATTTCCAGCTCTATCTTCATTTTCTTCCTTAGCTTCAAATGATTCAGCCTCTTGTTGTTCATTTGCTTGATCCATACTTGATGATTCAGGATTTTGTGCTTGATTATTATTCATAATCATCATACTGAGAAAGGCAATTAACACAATTGCCGCTACAGACGTACCACCAATTACCATTCGACGCATAAGCATTCTCCTTTTATCTTTTTGGTCTTCGCTAGCGGCCGCTTTCATTAACTCTGCATGCATGCGTTCGGATTGTTCGTCTGACATCTTTTGTTTTGGGAGGGAATTTAATTGTTTTTCTAATTGTTTATCTTCAAATTCACTCATTGTGAAATCCTCCTTGGATCTGTCCAAGCGCTTTTAGGGCCCGTGAATATGTTGTCCGTACTTTTTGATTCGACCAATTGAGTACTTTAGCCGTCTCATCGACGGACAACTCTTTAATACCACGCAACATCACAACATCTTTATAGCTCGGTTTCAGTTGGTGAATAGCGTTATATAATTCTTGGTGACGTTCATCGGTTAAAACGAGTTGGTCAGGCGTTTCATTATGACCGATGTTATAAGCTTCGTCTAAATTCACCTGTTGATCTGAGCCACGTCGCTTTTGTTTACGAATTTCATCAATTGCAACGTTACGGGCAATACTAAATAACCATGTTTTTGGACTCGAGTCGCCACTAAATTTATCTAAACCTTTTAAAGCTTTGATAAACACTTCTTGTACCAGGTCTTCTGGATCTCGTCTTCCTGTATAGTAGACAAGGAAATGGTAGACATCATGATTATATTGGTAAAACCAGTCGGAAACGATTTCTTGTTTAGACATGTCTATTGCCTCCGATTCTAAATTCACTTGATTAGACGATGGATCGTTTCATTTGTGTCAGTTCTGTATTAAGTTTAGCAATAGGAAAAAATTAGTACAAGCCAATATGTGCCAGTTTAGCTTTGTGCTATGATAGAAGGAAATGAAGGAAGTAAAAGGAGATTCGTGATGACTATACCTATACTTTTTGAAGATAACCATTTGTTGGTCGTTGAAAAGCCTGTGAATATGCCTGTGCAGGAGGACCAGTCAAAGGATATTGATTTATTGAGTAATTTAAAACAAATGATTAAAGAACGTGATGCAAAGCCTGGGAATGTTTATCTTGGTCTCGTCCATCGTTTAGATCGACCTGTAGGAGGAGTGATGGTGTTTGCCAAGACATCAAAAGCAGCTTCGAGATTGTCTGATCAAATCCGACGTAATGTCTGGACGAAGCAATATTATGCGGTATTACGTGGTCGTCCTGCTGACCCGCATGGGCGTTTAGAACATTATTTAGTGAAAGATCAGTCGAAAAATCAAGTTTATGTTACAAAATCGGATGCAAAAGGTGCCAAAAAAGCTGTATTAGAGTATGATGTTTTGGCGGAAGCAGATGGCTTATCACTCGTTAAAGTAAATTTAATAACAGGTCGTCCGCATCAAATACGCGTCCAACTAAGTACGATTGGATGTCCACTTTATGGCGACCAAAAATACGGAGCAGACGTGAATAAACCTGGTCAGCAACTAGCATTATGGTCGCATCAGTTAAGTATTGAGCATCCGACTCAGAAGGATGAACGCTTTTTCGAAAGCTATCCACCTGATAAACATCCATGGCACTCACTTATGAAATAAATCTCCTATTTTATTAGATAACTCCAATCATTTTTGAGATAACTGGATCAAGTTTTGAAATAACTAGATCTAGTTATTTCAAAACTTGAGGAATTTATATAAACACTAAATGAAATCAGGCGAAATTTGAGCAAATGAGCGAAATTCAATGTATATAAACGCAAATCAAAGTATGTTTCCAATGTACACGCTTACATGGGGCTAGGTGATTCGTCTTTTCTGTGATAGACTAATGAAGGTTTTGTGTCAAAAATAAGGCACAATTGGATTTATAGATAGAGAGGACGTTGAATTTGTTAGCAAGATTAAAGCAGGAATGGTTTGGAAATGTACGAGGCGATGTGTTAGCTGGAATTGTCGTAGCATTAGCACTAATTCCGGAAGCTATCGCTTTTTCAATTATAGCAGGTGTCGATCCGATGGTCGGGTTGTATGCATCATTTTGTATTGCAGTCGTAATCGCGTTTATTGGTGGAAGACCAGGAATGATTTCGGGAGCGACAGGAGCCATGGCGCTCTTAATGGTTACCCTTGTAGCTGAAGAAGGTTTAGAATATTTACTCGCAGCCACTATTTTAACGGGTATTCTTCAAATATTATTCGGTGTATTTAAACTCGCAACGATTATGAAGTTTGTTCCAAGGTCAGTGATGATTGGGTTTGTTAATGCTTTAGCGATCTTAATTTTCATGTCACAAATCGAACAATTTCATGGTGCAGGATGGATGATGTATGCATTAGTAGGTTTAGCTTTAGCTATTATTTATATTGTGCCGCGCTTCATTAAATCAATCCCATCACCGCTTATAGCGATCGTTGTCATTACAAGCCTTGCCATTTATATGGGCTTTGATGTTAAAACGGTTGGCGATTTAGGGAGCTTAACACGTGAATTACCAATCTTTTTAATTCCGGATATTCCTTTGACGTTTGAAACGTTACAAATTATCTTCCCATATGCATTGGCACTTTCGATGGTTGGATTACTTGAATCATTGTTAACAGCAAGCATTGTGGATGACATGACGGATAGTGAAAGTGATAAAAATAAAGAAAGTCGTGGTCAGGGTATTGCGAACGTAACGACAGGATTTTTCGGTGGAATGGCTGGTTGTGCCATGATTGGACAGTCTGTCATTAACGTGAAGTCAGGTGGTAACGGACGATTATCCTCACTTGTTGCCGGTATATTTCTCATGTTTCTCATTATCGCGCTCGGCCCAGTTGTTGTTCAAATTCCAATGGCTGCACTCGTAGGTGTGATGATCATGGTATCGATTGGGACATTTGATTGGTCGAGTGTTCGTTACATTCATAAAGTACCAAAATCTGATGCGGCTGTGATGTTAACGACGGTTGTTACAGTGGTTGTCACACACGATTTATCAAAAGGTGTATTAGCAGGTGTCGTTTTAAGTGCGATATTCTTTGCAGCGAAAATTTCTAAAGTGACAGTTACCGAGCAAATGGACGAAGTTTCTCATAAGATGAGATACTTTGTGAACGGGCAAATTTTCTTCGCGTCAGTTACGGATTTACAGACAAAACTTACACCTCAAGATTCAACACTTGAAGTCGTTGAAATTGATTTTTCACAAGCTCATTTATGGGATGATTCAGCTGTTGGAGCATTAGATAAAATTGAAGGTAAATTTGCGCAAAATGGAACGACGGTTATTTTTACAGGATTAAATGACGATAGCCAAGCGCTAAAAGATCGTATGCGTGCTTTATCTAACGCATCTGGTCATTAAAGGTAGAGGTGAATAATATGTATAAACGAATTTTACTTGCGACTGATGGGTCAGAGCATTCATTAAGATCAGCTGAACATGCGATTCATTTAGCCACGGGAAGTGAAGGAACCATTGATGTCGTATTTGTCATTGATGGCGATACTTCGAAAAAAGATGTACTGCACCACGCGAATAAATTTGAGATTGATAGACGTCGTCGTGAGAAGATCTCACCAGTTGAAGCAAGATTGGAAGAAGCAGGTGTTGATTATAATGTGAGCATGCTGCATGGTGAACCAGGTCCAGAAATCGTCAAGTTCGCTAACGATGGTGAATACGACTTAGCGATTGTTGGCAGCCGCGGACTTAATCAACTACAAACACTTGTCTTAGGTAGTGTCAGTCACAAGGTCGCTAAACGCGTCGAATGTCCTGTAATGATTATTAAATAAATCATTGTATTTATGAGATAAGTGGACGAAGTTATGAAATAAATAATGAAATGAGGCCAAACGAATGTGTTCGTTTGGCTTTTTTTGTGAAATCAAAGAATCTATTTGTCATGATGGATCGGATACCATCGAGTTTATGGCATTTACCATCGCAATCACACCCGATTCCATCGAGATTTTATATTTATCATCGCGATTTACTATTTATCATGCAAGTTGCATCCATTTACCATCGAGTTGACCTCGTTTTCCATCGACCGAATAAAATCTTGAGTCAAGTCCATAATTATGTGTAAAATACATGGCAATGAAATTCAACTCTTGTCATTGATTATTTATGTGTTATCGCGATGAGGTGGGGATGGCG
>NZ_JAUSTQ010000009.1 GCF_030812915.1 Alkalibacillus salilacus | reverse complement strand
AATACTCTCCTCCTGGTAATCGTTTTTGTGGTTGAAAACATTGTACCATGTGGAGAGGAAAATGACCCTTTTTACACAATTATATGGACTCTATCAAATTGTTGAAATTTATCCACGTAATATAGCATTGTATTCTGCTTGTAAGTGCTCAACAATATTAGTTCGTGCCTGGTCTATTTCTTCGTCTGTCAACGTTCTTTCTTGATGCTGGAATATTAAGTTGAATGCAACTGATTTCTTACCAGTTTCCATGTGTTCACCTTCGTAAACATCAAAAACGCGCACAGACTCTAAATGTGGTTGACCTTTTTCCTTAATAGCTTCTGCAAGCTCTGCAGCAGGAGTTGATTGATCGACTACAAATGCTAAGTCCTGTGCAATCGCTGGGTATTTCGTGATTGGCTTGTAGCCAGCTTGTGTATTCGTGACATCTAATAAGGCATCTAAATTCACATCAAAAACATACGTTTCTTGCAAGTCATGTTCTTTTTGGACAGTTGGGTGAACTTGCCCAACGTAACCAATCACTGTCTTGTTCAATTCAATCAATGCAGTACGACCAGGATGCAAGTCATCGATCTCACCTTGTTTGAATTCTATACCGTCAATTGCTAAATAATCGAATAACCCTTCTAATATGCCTTTTAAAACAAAGAAGTCAACTGATTTTTGAACGCCTTGCCATGGGTGATTTTTCCACACTCCAGTTACAGCAGCAGCTAATCTTAATCTTTCATTTGGTTGTGTCCCTTCACCTTCTGTTTGAGTGTAAATAGATCCTAATTCATATAGACCTACATTGTATTGGTTACGAGCAACATTATACTGTAAACTCGATAACAATTCAGGAACAGCACTCAAACGTAAATGACTGTGCAGATCACTCATAGGCATCGCCAATTTAACAGGTGAAACGTTTAACTCACGTACATCGGGACTTATGAAGTGTTGAGCTTTCGTTTCTGTCGTTAATGAGTACGTGACTGATTCATATAAACCACTTGCTTGTAGATAATCATGAACAGCTCGCAATTGTTTCTGTTTTGACGTTAAACCACCTTGATCCATTTCACCAATTGGCAATGTGAACGGAATATTGTCGTAGCCATATAGTCGAGCAATTTCCTCTAACATATCTTCTTTAATGACAATGTCGTGACGACGTGGAGGTGCTGTAACTGTAATCGTTTCACCATCCACCTCATAATCAAACTGCAATCTCTCAATAATTTGAGTCATTTCTTCTAAGGAGATGTCAGCACCAATTCGTTTGACCATTTCAGTTTTTGTAAAGGAAATGACATAAGGCGTCCAGCTTGTTGAGCCTGCTTCAACAATATCACCTAAAACTTGGCCTCCACCTAATGAGGCTAACAGTTGTGCTGCACGGCTTGCGGCTTCTTTCACGCGTGTAATATCTAATCCTTTTTCGTAACGGACACTCGCTTCACTACGGATTCCGTGATCTTTTGAACTTTGTCGAATCGTTTGGGGATCAAAATATGCCGCTTCAAGTAAAACCGTTGTTGTGTCATCTTGTACTTCAGACTTTTCACCACCCATGACACCTGCAATGGCATGCGGTTCTTCCCCGTTTGTGATCACGAGATGATGACTTGATAATGTCCGCTCTTCTCCGTCTAGTGTTTGAATCGTTTCACCTTCTAAAGCCAGGCGCGTTAAGACTTGATTAGAACCGAAACGATCATAATCAAACGCATGAAGCGGTTGACCGTATTCAAGTAAAATAAAGTTCGTGACGTCAACAACATTATTAATTGGACGGATACCAGCACTAATTAAACGATTTTGTAGCCAAAGTGGTGACGTTGTAACCGTTAAGTCTTTAATAACCCAAGCGCCGTAATATGGATTGGCCTCTTCATTCGCAATTGTGACATCCACATAATCACTCGATTGTTCTTGAGCTTGATCCACTTCACTATTTGGTAGTTCAATTTCATGATCATACATAGCTGCAACTTCGTAAGCCATCCCTAATATACTGAGACAATCTGAACGGTTTGGAGTCACATCAAACTCTATAATCGCATCATCCAAATTAAGAAGTGGAGCCGCTAATTGGCCTGCTTCGACACTTTCATTAAAGACATAAATCCCTTCTTTATAATCATCAGCGATATATTTCTCATCAATCCCTAATTCTTGTAATGAACAAATCATCCCTTCTGATGATTCACCGCGCAGTTTAGTTTTCTTAATCTTAAAGCCACCAGGTAAGACAGCACCTGGTTTTGCTACGACTACATGTTGTCCACTTGCGACATTGTCTGCCCCACAAACAATCTGTGCAATCTCACCATTACCAACATCGACTTGGCAAAGATTTAATTTGTCAGCGTTAGGATGTTGATCACATGCGGTAACGTAACCAACGACCAAGTCATCACTCACCAATGTAGGTTCAAAGACTTGTTCCACTTCTACACCTGTTTTCGTAATATCTTCAGCTAATTGTTCTGTTGAAACATGATCTATATCGACATACTGTTTTAACCAATTTGTTGAAACTAACATCAATTCATTCCTCCTCTTATACCTGATGGAATTGCTTTAAAAAGCGGACGTCATTCGTGTAGAAATGACGGATATCTTCAATGCCATGTTTTAACATGGCAATTCGCTCTGGTCCCATACCAAAAGCAAAGCCAGAATATTTTTCTGAATCGAATCCAGCCATCTCTAAAACATTTGGATGAACTAAGCCGGCACCTAACATTTCAATCCAACCTGTATGTTTACATACAGAACAACCATGTCCGTTACACATTTTACACGAAATATCCATCTCTACTGATGGCTCTGTGAATGGAAAATAACTTGGTCTCAGACGGATATGGCGATCTTCTCCGAATAAATGTTTTGCTAAAGTATTAAGGGTTCCTTTTAAATCACTCATGCGGATATTCTCATCCACATAAAGCCCTTCAATTTGTGTAAATTGATGAGAGTGTGTGGCATCATCTGTATCACGACGGTAGACCTTCCCAGGGCAAATGATTTTGACTGGACCACGGCCTTCATGTTTATTCATGGTTCTCGCTTGTACTGGAGATGTATGGGTACGCATCAGCAATTCTTCAGTAATATAAAATGAATCTTGCATATCACGCGCTGGGTGGCCTTTTGGTAAATTAAGAGCTTCAAAGTTGTAGTAATCTGTTTCGACTTCTGGGCCTTCAGCCACTTCATACCCCATGCCTGTAAATAAATCTTCAATATCACGAATGACATTCATAAGCAGATGTGAACCACCTACTTGAGCAGGTTTACCAGGCAACGTTACATCAACTGTTTCTTCTTTAAGCTGCTGTTCTAATGCTACTTGTTCAAGCGTTTCTTGTTTCGTATCTAAAGCTTCAGTAATAGCATCACGAATCTCATTAGCTAATTGACCAATAACAGGCCTTTCTTCATTGGATAGTTTGCCCATGCCTTTCAATACTTCAGTGATTTGGCCTTTTTTACCTAAGTACTTAACGCGTAGATCTTGTAGCGTTTTTGAATCTTTTACATCTTCTATTTGTTGCAATGCTTCTTCCTTGATCGATTGCAAACGTTCTTTCACGATTAACGCCTCCTTATTTAACTCAGTCAGTTTAATGACAATAAAAAAACGCCCCTTCTCGACGAAGGGACGTGTTATAAACCGTGTTACCACCCTAATTGATATACTTATGTATACCCACTTCATTAAGTTAACGAGAGTTGTCCTCCCGGGTTACTATTACTTACATAATGTAAGGTCCAAGCACCAGCTCCTGAGTGAAATTCATTACACCGTACGTATCGGAAGCTTCCAGTCTTTGACTCCCGTCCCTAACAAACGTATTCTTCGGTGAATTACTTAACTCATTCATTGCTTTTATTCATTTACTTCTAACGAATTATTATAATTAATTTTTATTTATTTTTCAAGTCAATTGTTGAAAGTGATATAAAACAATACTAGAAGCGATAGCCACATTTAGCGATTCACTTTGTGATGCTATTGGAATATAAAGCGAATAATCAGCTTGTTGAATTAATTCTGGGCGAACGCCATTCCCTTCATTTCCCATGATGACCGTATATGAATTGCCACCTTTTACATCATGTAAAGGCAGGGCTTGCTGGTCTAATGCTGTGGCATAAACAGGAATTTGGTGTTGCTTGCTATAATCAATCCAGTTCAAAATCTCATCACGGATAACAGGCATATGAAATAAGGCACCTTGTGTCGCTCGTATAACTTTGTGATTAAATACATCAACTGTACCTTCACCTAAAACAATCAGGTCAATTTCAAATGCTAAACCACTACGAATGATGGTCCCAAGATTCCCTGGATCTTGAATGCCGTCTAAACAAAGAATTTTTCGTGGTGCAGTTGGTATGGATTGTTCTTGGGGCTGTTCAACCACAGCAATAATCCCTTGATTTGTTTCTGTTTGGGATAATTCACTAAATACGTCTTCAGTTACGACAACATGTTCATAGGTTTTCCATATTTGTGGCAATTCGATCGATTCTTTAATAATCAATTCATTTACATGCCAATCACTTTTAAGGACTTCTTCTACTGAATGCCATCCTTCTACAAGGGCTTGCCCTTCTTGGTCACGATATTTTCGTTTATGTAGTTTTTTCCATCGTTTAACACGGTGATTTTGCTTTGATTCAATCATGATTCATGAACGCTCCTTATAGTTTCTATTTTATCATACATAATTATAAAGTCATTGGTTAAACTACCATTAGATTACATTGCGATGAGGTGGTTAGAATGGATTTAAATTTACGACAAGCTATTAAAAATAATATCGCCGGACACAACGAGGATCAACTGGAAGCTACAATTGCAGAAGCGGTTGATAGTGGTGAAGAAAAGATGTTGCCTGGTTTAGGCGTGTTATTTGAAATGTATTGGCAACAAGCTTCTGAAGACGAAAAAGAAACCATGTTACAAACATTAGAACAAGAAGCAGGAAAATTATAAGAACTGTCATTATAAAAATTCCCCGATCACAAAATAGTAATCGGGGAATTTTTGTTAATTAAGTCTAATTATGTTTAATTGATTGAGCAGTTAGTTGTTGAATTGTGAGGAGCGAAGGTGGCGACTCCTGCGGGAATAGCACGAGTCTCGAGACCCCCAGAGGGCCACAGGATGTGGGTCACTTCGGCGTTCGGACAGGACGTCCGGCATTTAGCCGAAGTTCCTTCAGTTGCCGAGGAGGCTCGAGCCGTGCCCGCGGAAAGCGTCCACCGAAAGCGGATCACAATTTCAACAACTTCTTTTAGCAAACTTCTTAATTAATAAATTCCTTATTAACCAAACCTTCTAGGTCTTGTTGTTCATCTAAAAAGCCCAAGTCATAAGATGAATCAATGAAATCTTGTAATACTTGTTGGTCAACTTCGTATGAGAATTCAATACGTTCCCAAGCGTTATCGATTACAGATCGGGATAATTCTTGATCCGTAATATCTTTTATCTTCTTAATCGCAATTGATTTCGCTTCATCTGGATTATTTTGAATAAATTCAGTTGCTTGTTTGTGTGCATCAACAATGTTCTGAACTTTTTCTGGCTCATTGTCGACTAAATCTTGCGATGTTACGAAAACTGCTGCTGGCAATGTTTCACCATAAGCTACTTCAGGTGTATCAACCAACACTTGACCCGTACCTTCTTCTTCAATTACGGAAGCCCAAGGTTCAGGTACTGTCCCGACATCGACTTTTCCTGTTTCAAACATACTTGCATATGTGGCAGGTTTACCCGTTACATGTTTCATTTCGCCACCTACACGGTCAGATGTTAATCCGTATTCTTCTTTCATCATCGTTTCAAATTGGACATCATGTGTACAGCCAACTCTCGGCGAGATAAATGATTTCCCAGCTAGGTCTTCAGGTGATTCGATACCTGCATCATTTCTGGCCATAATAACCGTACCACCTTTAGAACCCGCTCCGACAATATTGATGTCAGCGCCACTTGCGAAGTGATTCATTGCTGGACCTGGTCCGACTAAACCACCTTCAATTTCTCCCGTTTCAACTGCAGTCATAAACGCCGATCCATCAGGAAAATATTGATAATTAACTTCAGTACCATCAGGCAATGTTTCTGAATATAACTCTTGTTCTTCGGCAACCATTCCAGCTACATGGTTAATATTTGGGAAATACCCAATTGTAATTTCTTCTGACTCACTGCCTTCTGCAGAAGAACTACCACATGCTGTTAATAAGGCCCCTACTATTAAAATGACTGAAAACAACACAAATTTTTTCATACTTCGATCAACCTTTCTTATGAATTTAATAAACCCCATCGTTTCATCACATTTCGTTCTAATTTTGAAAAGACTAGCTGGTCTACGACAGCACCAATGACCCCAATAATAATGATAATTCCTATGACTTGATCCATACGTGCGTAGTCTTGGGCGAAACTGAGTGAGTAACCCAGTCCTGGACCATTACTCAAAAATTCCCCCGCCATTAGAGCACGCCAACTAAAAGCCCACGCAAGACGAACACCTTGGATGAAATAAGGAATACTAGCTGGAATCTCAACACGGTAAAAAAGTTCAAACCCTCGGGCATCCATTGTTCTAGCTGCTCGTAAGAATTGAGGTGGAACACTATGAATCGCTGAACGAACATTAAGTGCCATGACAAATGTTCCGCCAACAACGACAACGAAAATAACAGCAAGCTCACCAAATCCGAATAATAGGATGGCTAGAGGAACCCACACAATACTCGGGATACTTTGAAGAGCAATTAAATACATGCCAGCCGTCTCATCAGCTTGCTTCGACTTTCCTAGAATCACGCCTAGCAATGTTCCAATTAATATGGATAAAGATAAACCGATGATTAAATGTTTAAAACTAGCGCCTAGGGCTGTTAATAAGTCACCTTGTATAAACCCATTTATTAAAGTATCAAATACTGTGATTGGCGAAGGAACGATATAATCTGGATAAAAATTCGCTAAGTGAATCCCTTCCCAAAGACCTAAAATGACAATGATGAATAATAAACGTTTAATCGCGATTTTCATAGTTTAACTCTTCCTTTAATACTTTATTGATTTCAACCTCAAGCAGACTCATGATTTGTTTTTCATATTGAATCACGTCTGGATGATCTCGATGTCTTGGTCTCGGAATATCGATAGAATAATCCGCAATAATTTTTCCAGGACGTGTACCCATGACAACCACACGATCAGACAATTTCACAGCTTCCTGAATGCTATGAGTTACGAAGAGAATAGTTTTCTGAGTCTCACGCCATATGGTCATTAGTTCATCATGTAAAATATGACGCGTTTGTTCGTCTAATGCGCCAAATGGTTCATCCATTAATAACACCTTAGGATCCATTGCTAAAGCCCGAGCAATAGCAACACGCTGTTGCATGCCGCCAGACAATTCATAAGTATAATGCTCCTTAAAACGACTTAGATGAACCATTTTCAAAAAATCATTTGCTCTCTTCTGAGCCTCAGCCTTGGAATACATATGTTTCAAAGGAAAAGTCACGTTTTCTTGAACATTCAACCATGGAAATAAGGAAGGCTCTTGGAAAACCATGCCCCGGTCAGGACCAGGTGAATTAACCTGTTCTCCCTCTAATTTCATCTCGCCTTCTGTCAAACTTTCCAGGCCAGCAACCATAGCCAATAATGTTGACTTCCCACAACCAGAAGGACCTAATATCGAAACAAACTGATTTTCTTCAATAGATAGGTCAATATCAGAAAATACTTCAAATGCTCCTTGTTTTTCTCCTGTGAATGTCTTTGCAACATCCTTAAGCTCTAAAAACACATTTATCACCTATTTCTTATAATCCCTATAAACTTAATCGGAATTTAGCTTACAATAATATATTATATAAGGAGGAACATAAATGTGTCAATAAAGTGTGAAAATGTTTTAAGAATTCCATATAAAATACTCCTGATTAAGTAGAGTATTCACTACTTAATCAGGAGTATAGTAACTGATCTTAATTATTAATTAACCAAAAGTGATTTTTTCAACAGTATCTTGGTCAAGTTTCTTTATAACCTCTACGATTAATTTAACCGCATTCTCATAATCATCACGATGCAACATAGCAGCATGAGAATGAATATAACGCGTTGGCACTGTGATTGATAATGAGGGTACACCGTCAGCTGTTAAGTGAATTGAACCTGAGTCTGTTCCCCCACCAGCTAGAGAATCATATTGGAATGGAATATCTAATGATTCAGCTGTATCAACAACAAGATCACGCACACCTTTATGAGAAATCATCGATGCATCATATAAAATGATTTGCGGGCCATCGCCTAATTGCGCAGCAGCTTCTTTATCAGAAACACCTGGCATATCACCGGCAATACCAACATCCACACCAAAACCAATGTCTGGTTTAATGGAATGAGCTGATGTACGTGCACCGCGAAGACCAGTCTCTTCTTGCACTGTACCGACACCATAAACTTCATTCGGGTGATCTTCACCTTTTAATTGCTTCAAGACATCAATCGCAATCGCACAACCAATTCGGTTATCCCAAGCTTTAGCCAGTAGCATCTTCTCATTATTCATCACTGTAAAATCGAAATAAGGTACTATTGAGTCTCCTGGGCGTACACCAAATTCCTCTGCTTCTTCTTTGCTAGACGCTCCGATGTCAATAAACATATCTTTAATCTCAACAGGTTTCTTACGTTGTTCAGCCGTTAAAATATGTGGTGGTTTTGATCCAATGACACCTGTTACATCACCGTGGCGAGTGACAACAGTTACACGTTGTGCGAGCATGACTTGGTTCCACCAGCCACCCAACGTTTGAAAATATAAGAAACCATTGTCATCAATACGTGTCACCATAAATCCAACTTCATCTAAGTGCCCTGCTACCATGACTTTCGGTCCACCAGCTTGGCCAACCTTTTTCGCAATTAAGCTACCTAGATGGTCAGTAGAAACCTCATCACTATAAGGTGATATGTACTTTTGCATGACTTCACGCGCTTCCCGTTCATTTCCGGGAACCCCTTTTGCGTCCGTTAAATCTTTCAACATCTTAAGTTGATCATCTAATTGGGTCAATGTGAGCCCTCCTCTTTTTTTAAAATTTTTTGACACCTTTTTAATTATAACGGAAGTCGTAATATTTCTCAAAAAATTAATAACCTAGATCTTGTCTTTCATGATTTTTTTCATTTTTAGCCAAGTATGCTTGTACAACATCATGAGTCGAGAAAGACAACGCACGACCCAATGCAAGATACTGGTTCATTAATTGGTTATAATTCGTCTGTGTAGGTTCAGTTTTTAATCGTTCAACTTGACTATAAATCGTATGGAAACTATCAGTTAACGACTCAACTTCAACCGATTGTAATGCATTTTGATCAAATTCAATTCCTAAATCCAAGCCTAACGATAGTATGAAATGGATTCCATCAACATATTCTTCTAAAATAACCTCTCGATCACTCGGACCTTTTTGACTCCAATATTTAAAACATCGCGTTTCATTAGCCAATTCGCTTACTTCAACTACTAAAGCTAATAATTTATCATGATAAACTCCCTGACGTGTTTGTGGTATGGAATCCATTATATGCTGATCTAACTCTGCTTGTAATTGGTACAATCGTTTCCAATCCATTAGTTCTCCTCCTAAATAAGTCAACTACTTGGTTAGTTTTTAAATGCAAAGTACTCATCCCATGACCAAATCAATTCTCGCCGTCTTAATAGAAAAAACATCAGCCCTAAAAACAATATAAACCCAACCAAATAAGTCCATTGTAGCGAGTGTAACCACTGACCCAAAGTCGTATAGATAAGCGCTAGTGGCATATTCGTAAAAACTGACAATTTAACATACTCTTTAAAATTGCGAGTTAACTCAATCATAATCAATGAAATTAAATGAAAATGAACAAACGGCGTTAATCGTAATAATACGATTTGAGAAGTCGATAAGGCCTGTAATTTATATTGCATCAAATCTCTTAAGCGATTTAAATAGTGTTGGTCTCTCTTCGAATAGTGCATCATGGCATAGAACGTTACACTAGATAATGTAATTCCAACCCATGAATACAACACACCATGTGTTAAACCAAACAATAAACCACCAGTTATGCATATGACCGTAACTGGAATAAATAGAATCGGGCGAATAATATGGAATAGAATGAACAAAACGGGTGTTACATATGGAATATGTTCTTCCAATTGATTAAACCACGATAATAGTTGTTCCATCTTCAACCCGCTCCTTATCACACACTTTATTATCAGTCTATGACATAAGACGAGCTGTTATGACATGCTAAATCACTAATAATAGCACCATCCATATAATCGTTAATATAGGCATGCCATATTGGAATGAGGTATGTTGGGTTTTATGACGGAAAGTAATCATACCAAACCATGAACCAGGAGCACCGCCAATTAACGCCACTACCCATAAGGTACGCTCTGAAATTCGCCAATGATTTTGTTTAGCATAATATTTATCTAGTCCCATCATGATAAAACCGATGATACTTGATAATATAATTAAAATTATTAAAAAAATGACCATGACAATCGCCTCTTTCATATAGAAAAAGAGCTGCCCTTATTAGGACAACTCTTATGAACCTATTATTTTAAGGCTGCTTTTGCTTGTTCAGCTATTTCAGCAAAACCTTGCTCATCATTAACAGCTAAATCTGCTAGCATTTTGCGGTTAACTTCAATACCAGCAAGTTTTAGTCCATGCATAAGACGACTATATGAAAGATCATTCATACGAGCCGCAGCATTAATACGTGCAATCCATAATTTACGGAAGTCACGTTTTTTCTGACGACGGTCACGGTATGCATACTGACCTGACTTCATGACTTGTTGTTTTGCTGTTTTGAATAACGTTCGTTTCGAACCATAGTAACCTTTAGCTAATTTCAACGTACGCTTACGACGTTGGCGTGTTACATTTCCACCTTTTACGCGTGGCATAAGAAATCCCTCCTATAAAATCTTTCTATTTACACGATCCTTATATTATTTATAAGGCATTAGTTTGTTTAAACGTGCTTCGTCACTCTTATCTACCGTTGTTTGTTTCGCTAAACGACGCTTTTGGTCTTTAGATTTGTTACGGAATAAGTGACTTGTGAACGCGTGAGAGCGTTTGAACTTACCAGTACCTGTTTTCTTAAAACGCTTTTGTGAACTTTTATGCGTCTTCATTTTTGGCATAATAAAATCCTCCTTGAATCAATATTGTCTTGTTTGCTCACTTTATTTTTCATTAATCGGAGCGAGCATTAAGAACATATTACGGCCTTCCATCTTCGGCTTCGTTTCGATTGTGCTGTACTCATTGCAAGCCTCTGCGAAACGCTCAAGCACTTGTTGGCCTAACTCTTTGTGCGTGATCGCACGTCCACGGAATCGAACACTAACTTTAACTTTGTCGCCTTTTTTCAAGAACTTTTGCGCATTACGCGCTTTTGTATTAAAGTCATGATCTTCGATTTGTGGTGTTAGACGGACTTCTTTAACTTGAACCGTTTTTTGATTCTTGCGTTGTTCTTTTTCTTTCTTTTGCTGTTCAAAACGATATTTGCCGTAGTCCATAATACGAGCAACAGGTGGTTTCGCATTTGGCGCAACTAAGACGAGGTCTAAGTTTGCGTTTTCCGCAATGTCTAATGCTTCTTGACGTGATTTAACTCCTAATTGTTCACCATTCACATCAATGAGACGTACCTCTTTGGCACGGATTCCCTCATTAACATTCATATCTTTGCTAATAGTGAGCCACCTCCAAAAAATCTTAAAAATTAAGGCGTTAACCGACAAGTGATGGGTATCAATGTTTGCTTTTTGCACATAAAAAAAGTGTCGGTACACATACTGCACCCACACTACCATATTTCGTCGTTTGATACGCTTTGGACGTATTAAATGCGAAAATTAAGTTACCTGCCAACTGCTTTATTGCGTCGATCAGGTGAGAAGCGGGTGCTTCTACTTGTCATTCGTTCGCCTTATTCAATTACTTTATTAAGTATAACGAGTTGAACAACATCTGTCAACAGTTTTTAAAGGTTTAATTAAAGTCCGTTGTTGATATTGTGATCCGCTTTCGGTGGACGCTTTCCGCGGGCACGGCTCGAGCCTCCTCGGCCCAAAAGCGTGGCCTGCGGGGTCTCGAGACACGTGCTGTTCCCGCAGGAGTCGCCACCTTCGCTTCTCACAATTCAACAACTAAGTGCTTAATCATTAAAATCACCACTAAACTTTAAAAGATCCCCAAATAAAAGTAAGTAGTTCAGTTTTGGAGTACAAACAATAAAAATGCATTTTAAAATGAGTGTTGAGTTGCATAGCAAATTGATGCTCACTTTTTATTGTTATACCAATGTTCAGTTGTATTTTGAGTTGTTATTTACATAGGAAAGTGCATCCCATTTTACAAAAACACAATAATTATTGAAGACTTGCAAAATCACGTGCGGAAACTAATGAAATTTTGACAACAAAAAAGAGCAAAATTCCTTATTGGAAAATGTTCATTCTTCTTCATAATGCATAGCTCTTATTGAACTAAAGCCCGTTACTTTAGGTACAATACTTCACAATTTCTCTTTGTTTAATAAATGCCCGCTGAAGCTATAATTGCTATGCTCCACATAATAAATGTAAAAGACATTGTAAGCCAAACGGTATTAACTGTAGTTTTTTCTTCGTTCTTTATCTTTTTCAGTAATGATACTAAATTCAAACAAAATGTTACACACAATATTGGCATTAAAAACCATCCAACATACCAAGATGCAACCACCATATATTACTCCCCCTTTTTTGAGTTATCCTGCCCGTTAGTTGAATAACGTTCTTTAAATTATTTTAGCCTATAAATGTTATTTGTCTTAAAATTCCCTCAAATTTTATACAATTTGTATTACAAAATACCATGCATTTTAAATAACAATTTCATATGTAAAAAGTAGTTCAATTAAGGGGACAAATTGCATTTTCTACTCCAAAACTGAACTAATTAAAATAAAAGGTAGTCTCTTCTCATAAGAGACTACCTAGCTTATTATAGTTTGCGATTTTGAACTTCGTCAACTATGCGATTAACAAAGTCATCTAATGGAAGTGTTTCACTATCTTGTTCACCGTATTTACGAATATTGACCGCTTCATCATTCATCTCTTGGTCCCCTAATACGAGTGAATACGGAATCTTTTGTGTTTGTGATTCACGAATCTTATAGCCTAACTTTTCATCTCGAAGGTCCGTATCAACGCGAATACCAGCATACTGAAGTTTCTCTTCTACTTTCTTCACATAATCCACGTGGGCATCAAGTGATACCGGGATTAAACGAACTTGTTCTGGAGCCAACCACGTAGGGAATGCACCTTTATACTCTTCAATTAAGAAAGCCACAAAACGTTCCATTGTTGATACGACACCACGGTGGATCACCACTGGGCGATGTTCCTTACCATCTTCACCAATGTAAGTTAAATCAAAGCGATTCGGTAAATGGAAATCGAGTTGTACTGTAGACAGCGTTTCATCTTTACCAAGTGCTGTTTTAACTTGGACGTCTAATTTCGGTCCGTAGAATGCCGCTTCACCGATTGCTTCTACATACTCAACGTCCATTTCTTCCATTGTTTCTTTTAATAACGACTCAGCGCTATTCCACATCTCATCATTATCTACATATTTTTCTTTATCTTCTGGGTCACGATAAGACAAACGGAAATAATAATCATTTAAACCAAAATCTTGATAAACATTTTGAATCATATGAACGACACGTATAAATTCTTCTTTTAACTGATCAGGTCTAGCAAATATATGTGCATCATTCAATGTCATCGCACGTACACGTTGCAGGCCTGCTAAAGCACCTGACATTTCATGGCGATGCATCGTACCAAGTTCAGCTATCCTAACGGGTAAATGACGATAACTGTATAGTTGATTCTTATAAACCATCATATGATGCGGACAATTCATTGGTCTAAGGACTAGGTCTTCATTGTCCATTTCCATCGTTGGGAACATGTCGTCCTGGTAGTGATCCCAGTGACCACTTGTTTTATATAAATCTACACTTCCCAACACTGGCGTATACACATGGTCATAACCTAAACGTTCTTCTAAATCAACAATGTAACGTTCAATAGTACGACGAATTGTTGCTCCTTTTGGTAACCATAGTGGCAAGCCTTGGCCAACTTTTTGTGAGACAGTGAAAAGGTCTAATTCCTTACCTAATTTACGGTGATCACGTTCTTTCGCTTCTTCTAGTAAGCGTAAATATTCATCTAATTCACTTTGCTTTTCAAACGCTGTCCCATAAATCCGTTGTAACATTTTATTATCACTGTCACCACGCCAATAAGCACCTGAAATAGATAATAATTTAAATACTTTAATTTTGCCTGTGTGGGGTACGTGAACACCACGACAAAGGTCAAAGAATTCACCTTGTTCATAAATAGATACTTGTTCACCTTCTGGAATATCATCAATTAATTCTAGTTTTAAGTCATCACCTAAGTCGCGATAACGCTGCTTAGCTTCTTCACGTGACAAATCGACTCGTTGAATTTCTAAAGCTTCATCAACGATTTTCTTCATTTCTTTTTCGATCTTAGGTAGATCCTCTGGTGAAATCGTTTCGTCCATATCGATATCGTAATAGAAGCCATTCTCTATTACTGGACCAACACCTAATTTAACGTTGCCATATAAACGTTTAATCGCTTGTGCCATTAAGTGGGCAGTCGAATGACGCAATACCTCCAAGCCATCTTCATCACGGTAAGTAGCAATTTGAAGCTCACCGTCTTCTTCTAATGGCTGACGTAAATCAACCATTGTTCCGTTAAATTTGCCTGCTAATGCTTGTTTTTTAAGTCCTGAACTAATTGAACCTGCTATGTCTTCAGTTGTTGTCCCCTTCGGAAATTCCTTTGTATTACCGTCTGGAAATGTAATTTGAATCATGTCACTCATATCATCTTCCACCTTTCACCATAATATCTAGCATGTTTAAATCCATAAAAAAACACTCGTCCCTATACCATAATAGGGACGAGTGTGTATACCCGTGGTTCCACCCTGATTCTGCTTTAACAGCACTCAAGACACCATTATCGCTGGTGAGACGTTCATTGCTAATAAGAATACAAATCGGTTCACAATGAATGCTCCGAGGTGGTAAATAATTTAGCATACTCGAAAGTTTTCAGCCTCGACTTTCTTCTCTGTAAAGCTGTGTTAAATTATTATAATCCTCTTCTAAGCATAACGTTTATTATTATGTACGTATTATAACGATGATTATGGCAAAAATCAATACTTAGCTAACACAACTTAACTCGTTAAATTCATTTTGTGAGGAAATTCATCCAAAGAACACAACTCAATGCGTTCTTCAAATACGTTCATGACTTGAAAAAGTTCGTGTGTTCCACCACTATCTGAGTAAATCGTCGCCTTTTCAGGAACTAAATTTAGTAATGCTTGAGTAAGTGGTGACACCATCATTCCATCCATCATTTGAGGTTGAGCAGGTGGTGTTAAGGAACGACCAGCCTGATCATAAAACATTAATTCTTTACCATCATAAACATCTACTCTCTTAATCTGTGGCTCTTTAAATTGAACAAACTGTCTGAGCTGATGCATTCTTTCTTGGAAAAATAACTCGTATTGCCATTCATCAATCGCATAACCAACCACTTCATCCCAATCCGAAAAATCAATAAATAAATGCTCATATAACAATGCCATATCGAGATTCCGTGGTGAATGACAACCAACATATCGTACAAGACGTTCATAAAGTGATTCTGATAGTTGGCTATGAAGACCTTTAACATTTTCAGCTAATGGGCTTACAAAGGGTAACACTTGTTCAGATTCTTCCTCAGATAAACAATACACATCTTGTAACACTTGTTTTGAATACCTCGGAACATAAACCTCTTGCACAAAAGTGAAGATAAATTCGAGCCAGCTTGTCCAATTCACACTTTCTGTGGCAATCACCCGAACAAGAAATGGTTGATGGGTCTCATGACTAAAAAATTCCGACCGCTTCTCAGATCGTTCGAGCCAAGCATTAACATCTGATGAAGAGTTAAACATTAATGTCCATTCTTTCATTACACATCCCTCTTTCATAAACAAGTCGATATTAAAGCTTATGAAATGAATGGACAAAACATGAAAAAGCGACCTAATTGTTTATAGGTCGCGGTGATTATCTCCTGTTACTTCTATAGGTTCACTGACTTGGCGAATTCGTTCCATGATCCGTGCCGCCTTAACTTCTTCAAGATCGGACTTGCCTACTTTCGAAAACATTAACTCTAATTCCTTTAAATCATAGTTCGATGTGAAAAAGACAGGCAGGCGCTCCATCATTCGAAACTGCAAGATAGCACCTAGCACTTCATCTCGGAACCAAGCTGATGAATACTCTGCACCAATATCATCGAATACCAGCACTGATGCTCGTTTAAATCGTTCGATCTTTTCATTAATTGTTGAATCACTAATTGAAGCTTTCATTTCGCGTACAAATTCAGGCATGTATATAAACATCGTATCAATTTGTTCTGTAGCCAATTCTTGCGCGAGAGCACCTAATAAATAGGTTTTGCCTACACCGAAACTGCCATGTAAATAAAGGCCTTTTTGTGGCAATTGTGTTTGGCTGTCTTTAAAAAATTGCTGAATTTTTTTGAGTGCTTCAGAACGTCCGTTCACATCAAGTTTTATTTGTGAAAAACTAGCTTCATGAATATCTTTCGGCATATGCAAGCTTTGAACAAATGAACGTTGCTTTTCCATTTGGATTTCTTTTTGCTTACGTTGGCACTCATGATAAATCAATTTGATTCGTCCATTTTGAACTTGAGCTTCTGGCACATAACCAGGAATAACATTAATACAGGATTCAAGTGATGGGCATTTCTCACAATTAAGCGATTGATAATCATATTCGTACAACTTCATTAATTGCTGGTCGATTTGCGGTTGAGTTAATTCAGGATGATCAGCTAACAAGGCTTGTACACGATCTGATTTAAGTATTTTTTCGCGCATGTCATTCATTGATGTTTGAAAGTTTTCGTTATTTTTTAGCCAATTATTTAAGGCCGATTGGATCGGTTCCATTCTTCATCATCCTTCAACTTATTGTTTCGGCTGGGAAAAGCTTTTGAAAAACGCAGCTAAATCTTCATCTTGAGTTTCAGCTTCTTGTTGATTATTAGATTGGTCCTCAGATTGTTTCTTTTGTTTTTGTTCTTTGAACCATTTAGGAATAACTTCACTCGATTTTTTCGAATTAGATTGTTTTGAACCTTGGCGTTGTTTCTTTTGTTGCCATGTTTGATATAATTTGTGTTCTTGTTTCGCGAGTTCAATTGCTTGTTGTGCTGATTCAATACCTTCACGGCTCCAGTGAGCTGCAATCGTCTCAATATAATTGCGGTTTAATTTGTTGCCATTTTTATTAAGAACATAATGAACAAGCACATTCATAACAGGTTGATTTAGTCCATGCTCTTCCATCACATTTGTTAACATGTCAACTTCTTTCATAGAAGCTAAACCAGAAGCAGCGTAATCTTCTAATAACTCTCGATGTGTTATTGTGTTAAAATGTTGAATTAGTTTATTTTGCTTGGACTCAGCCTTAGATGGTTGGGCTGAATGATTGGCTTCAACTTGTTGCGCTTCATTATTTGCTGCTTCAATATCTTGTTTTGCGTATAATCTTGGCGGAACCGAACCGTGTTTATTGTAATAAATATCTTTGCACATATCTAAAAACTCTTGTCGGTCAAACGACATTTCTTCATTGATCGCCCATAACAAGGCTTTTTCTAGTTCTAAATAGTCAACATCGTAAATTTTACTTACTCTTTCCATGTAATTCAGATTCGATTTCGTTAAGATCTGTTTAGGTTCGATTTGTTGCTGGGTCAACATTTTATATAACCACTCTAATGGAAGATCAGAGCTCATCACGATTGACTCTTCGTTTGTTTTCTTAGCAGGCTGACGTAGATGTTTCACCGTTGTAAAGACATCATCAAAATGAGCAGTGACATCATCAATTGCTTGATTTAGCTGCTGAGAAGGGGCAAGCTGTTGTTTTAATGTCTGATGAGCTTCCTTCCCTATATGATGTTCAAGCAGGATTGTAAGGGTTGGATTCTCAAAAAACTGATAAGACGATAACGGCTTACGTAATACATAGTAATAGGTTCGATAGGTCTCATCTTGCTTAAAGGTTTTCAGCAAACCGATCCCTTCTAGTTTTTGCCTAGCTTCATAAATTTCATCTAATGACATATTTAATATACCCATTAAATGATGATGCGAAAATGCGGTTTGTGAAGAACGCGCACCATTTTCACGCCAAAGTGCCTGATATAATGCAACACTCTTCATCCCAATCAACGGCTGATACAACAATGTTAAAACCGTGTTCGCATCTTCAAAAAAGGCTGTGCGTTTCATAATGACACACTGATCATTAGGCAATAGATGTTTCATTCGTTGATTCACGTTCTTCACTCCTCTCTGTTTTATGATTCATTCTTCGTTTTCTTAATCATGTCATTCAACTCATTCATGAACACGTTAATATCTTTAAACTGACGATACACTGACGCAAACCGAACATATGCCACCTCGTCTACTAAAGCCAGTCGGTCCATAATTAATTCACCTATATCGTGGCTCATAATCTCTGAATGACCGGCATCTCGTAAATCTTTTTCGACTTCAAAGGCCACTTGTTCAATCTGCTCTAATGAAACAGGACGCTTTTCACACGCCTTAATTAACCCACGTTTTAATTTCTCGCGGTTAAATTCTTCACGCGTACCTTCTTTTTTAACCACAATAAGTGGAATTTCTTCTACACGTTCAAATGTCGTAAAACGATACTGACAACCATCACATTCACGCCGTCTACGAATCGATTTCCCTTCATCGATCGGACGAGAATCAAGTACTCTTGTCGTTTTCGCATCACAATTTGGGCATCTCATGATTTGCACCTCATACCTTTATTAAAAACTATTATGTTAAGTATAACAAAATCTTAAATCGTTCATAAAATCATCATCTAATTCTGTGTATCTTGCGGTGGCTCCCATGTTATATCAAATGACTCAAGCGTTTCAATCAACGTCCCGTTATCTTCAAATTGATAAGCCTGTTGATTGACATCAGACGTAATATAGTTCTCTGAAAAACGCAACGACATCTGTCGATGATTTACTTCGAAATACATAACATAACTCAGACCGAAGATATCTCCTTGAAGTGGTTGAAGAGTCGACTGGTTAATGGATTGAAATAATGTATTCATCAATTCTTCATTTTCTATCTCAGCTGTTTCATATCGATAATCAGAGTCGATATTGTGCCGTTCTATGCGGACGTTTTCCAATGAATCTAAATCAACGTCTTCTAATAAAACATCTCCAGAAACATATTCAATCTCTTCGTTCGTCATAAAGTAAACTATTGCACCTATTAGCACAAATAAAGTTGTAAACAATAACATAGCTCGACTCATATCTAGTCACCTTCTCATTATTTCCTAACACTAGTTTATCATAATCAAAGAAACAACCGTATGAAGAAATATATCCTTTACAATAAAAAACGATCCCGAATTTATCCGAGATCGTAACGAGCTATTATTGGTGTACGTATAATTTGTCACCGACATATCGAACTAAATCAACAACACGACAAGAATAACCCCATTCATTATCATACCAAGCAAGTACTTTTACTTTATGGTCATCCATTACCATTGTCGATAGGCCATCTATAATTGATGAATAAGGCGAAGTCGTATAATCAACTGAAACGAGCGGATCCTGATTAATGGCTAAATAATCCGCTAACTCTCCATTCATCGCTTCCACAAATGCTTCATTTACTTGTTCTTCAGTAACATCCTTTTCAAGATCAACCACTAAATCAACCAAAGAAACATTTGGCGTCGGCACACGTAATGCCATCCCATGTAATTTACCTTTCAAGTCAGGTAAAACATCATTAATTGCTTTGGCAGCTCCAGTTGACGTTGGGATGATTGACTGTGTACACCCACGAGCTCTTCGTAAATCCTTATGTGGATTATCTAAGTTCTGTTGATCATTTGTAAAGGCATGAACTGTTGTCATTAAACCGCTTTCAATTCCGAAATTTTCATGTAATACTTTTGCAACAGGAGCTAAACAATTTGTTGTACAACTAGCATTTGAAATAATATGATGTTCATCCGGGTTGTAATCGGATTCATTAACGCCCATCACAATCGTATGATCTGCTGGTTTACCTGGGGCTGTTAAAACAACTTTTTTAGCACCCGCATCAATATGAGGTTGTGCTTTATCAGTAGAATTAAATTTCCCTGTTGCCTCAATTACTATATCGATATCTAAAGAATCCCAAGGAAGTTGCGCAGGATCACGATGTCCCACTGTCTGAATAACACGACCATCGACAACTAGTTGTTCATCTTTAGCTTCAACAGTACCATCATATTGTCCGTGTACCGAATCATATTTAATTAAATGAGCAAGTGTCTCAACTGGATAACTTGCATTAATCGCTACGACATTTAACTGTTCGTCTTTCATTGCGCGACGAAATACCATTCGTCCAATTCGACCAAATCCATTAATTGCTACTTTTGTTGTACTCATTTTAAGTCCTCCTCGCCAAGCATATCATGATATACTGTATAACGTTTTAACAACAAAAGTATAACACATTGATTACTATGTTGTGAGAGAATATTTTAAAATTCATGAAAAAATTTTCTGTCATTCATTTTGTTAAAGTAAGTTGTTGAATTGCGATCCGCTTTCGGTGGACGCTTTCCACGGGCACGGCTCGAGCCTCCTCGGCAACTAAAGGAACTTCGGCTAAGTTCCGGACGTCCTGTCCGAACGCCGAAGTGACCCACATCCTGTGGCCCTCTGGGGGGCTCGAGACACGTGCTATTCCCGTAGGAGTCGCCACCTTCGCTTCTCACAATTCAACAACTATAAGTTTAGAACGTGTAATTATTAAGTCAAAATTTAACCTTAACATAGTCATACTATTAATGAATCGAAACGCCCCATTGATCTAATACATTGATTAACTGTTGCTTACTTTCTTCGACATTGCCACCGTTATTGATGATCGCATCGGCTCGTTTTCGCTTTTCCGTGATTGGTATTTGAGCATTAATCTTCTCAAGAGCTTGTTCAGCTGAAATTTGGTCACGTTCTGTTAGACGATTCAATTGAATCTCGGGGTCTACATAGACGACAAGGACTTTATCAACATAATCAAAGAGCTCACTTTCAAATAATAGTGGTATATCCATAACAATCAACTTATAGCCTGATTTCTTTAGTTGGTCGCGTTGCTCAATCATTGATTTTCTAATTTGTGGATGAATAATTTGATTTAATCTCTTTCGTTCTGCCTCATCTTTAAACACAATAGCTCCTAGTGCTTGGCGATTTAATGTTCGGTCATCATATAATATAGCCTCACCGAATGTTTCCACGATTTGTTGATAAGCTGGTTGGCCAATTTCAACTACTTGTCGGGAAATTAAATCTGCATCAATAACGGGAATATGCCAATCTTTAAACATATTAGAAATTGTCGATTTACCTGTTGCAATACTACCCGTTAACCCTACTACTATGCTCATCGTAAAACTCCTATCTTAAAAAATTCCAAAATCCTAAGCTAATTAAAATCACGCCAGGCAAAAATGATAAGGCATGGATCCAATCAAATTTTTGAAACCATCTGCCACATATTAATCCGCTAAGCAAAAACAACACTGAAAATAAACCGATCATGATAGCTGCCAAGATGATTGGAATAGAAACAAAGGCCGACCCTATTCCGCTTGCGAATGAATCCAACGACAAAGCAACGGCTACCATAATAGCTTCCAACCCAGTTATCGCACCAGATCGATCACGGTCTGCTACCTGCGGTTGTTTCATAATCTCCCAAATCGTCTTCCAATTAAAAGATTGAAATGAATTCGTATGATTAGCCACTTTTTCCTTTTGTTCTCTTACCCATTGCCAGATCACCCATGTTCCAATCCCAACAAAAATAATACCACCGAGCACTTCTGATAAACTCGGTATCGTTAGAAACACACCTTGACCTAGTATGTGACCAATTAAAAAGCTAATGGCTGTAACTAACCCAATCATTACAACGCTCGTGACTGGTAGCTTAATTCGACGTAATTGATAGGTTAAACCGAAGAAAAAGCTATCAAAACTTACAGCAAAGCTTATTAATATCACCAATAAAATCCAATCAACCAACTGAAAAAGCTCCTTTCATAATAGGGCGTCACCATATCTTATGAAAAGAGCTTATCGCCTGTTATTCAGTCATCGGCTGACAGTTCGGGCAGAAGTGTGTACCACGACCACCAATTTTTGTTTTAACAATAGGTTGATGACAGGATACACAAGGCTGATCTGTTTGATCATAAACAGCTAATTCTAACTGAAACAGCCCAATTTCTCCAATCGAATTTAAGTAAGTTCTAATCGATGTTCCTCCTTTTTCAATAGCACGTGTTAAAACCGTTACAATAGCATGATGTAACGCTTCACATTCTTGATATGTGATGGTATGGGCAACACGTTCTGGATGTAGTCGGCTATAATACAACACTTCATCAACGTAGATGTTACCTAGACCAGTCACAATTGATTGATCCAATAAGGTTGGTTTAATCAAACGTGTGGTCTTTTGTAATCGATCGTAAAGATAATCCACTGTAAATGCTTCGCTAAAAGGTTCAACTCCTAATTTACTAATCGGTGGAGTCGTTAGTTCCGTCCCCTTAGGTTTCACGTGCATCGTGCCAAACTTACGAACATCCTTATAGCGCAACTCCTTGTTGTCATCCAAGTGAAAGCACATATGGGTATGGGGTTCAATTGAAGCATCCCTACTATAAACCCCATACTTACCTTCCATTCTTAAATGGGATACTAACACATCATCCGTTAACTGAAATAATAAAAACTTCCCTAATCGGTCGATTGATTCGATTTTTTGACCCGATAAAACAGTCCTAAATTGATTTTGATCATCTGGCTCTTTAATAATTCCTGGATAATAAACTGTTAAATCTGTGATCGTTCTTCCCACAACTAATTGTTCTAATGTTCGTCGAATGGTTTCTACTTCAGGTAGTTCTGGCATGCTTCTTCCCCTTTTCTACTTCGCATCATACCATGTTTCGCCATAAGCATAATCTACAGTTAATGGCACAGATAAATCAATCGTTTGTTCCATCGCTTCTTTCACGATTGATTGTAATTGTTCAATATCATCTTTCTTAACTTCAAAAATTAACTCATCATGAACTTGTAATAACATGGTAGCTTCAATATCTGATTCATTTAACTGATTCGTTACATCAATCATTGCTTGTTTGATAATATCTGCTGCACTTCCCTGGATTGGTGAATTCATAGCAGTTCGTTCTGCAAAACTTCGCTTATTAAAATTACGACTATTAATATCTGGTAAATAACGACGACGCTTCATAATGGTTTCAACGTAGCCATCTCGTTTAGCCTTAGTCACGATATCATCCATGTATTCTTTTACGCCTGGATAACTTTCGAAATACTTCTGGATGAATTGTTCTGCTTCTTTACGAGAAATTCCTAAGTTTTGACTTAAACCGTAATCACTAATCCCATAAACAATACCAAAATTAACTGCCTTCGCTTGACGACGCATTAGGTCATCTATGTCATCCTCTTCAACATCGAATACGTCCATAGCTGTTTGAGTATGAATATCCTTACCATTATTGAAAGCTTCAATTAATTTCTCATCTCCAGCAATATGAGCTAAAACTCGTAATTCAATTTGCGAGTAATCAGCTGCAAATAACACTGAGTCTTGCTGCGATGGAATAAAGGCTTGTCTAATTTTACGTCCTTCTTCCAGTCGAATTGGGATGTTTTGCAAATTAGGTTCTACAGAGCTTAGGCGTCCTGTCTGAGTTAAGACTTGATTGAATCTGGTATGGATCTTGTGATTATCTTCATGAACCACTTTAATTAAACCTTCTAAATAAGTTGATTGAAGCTTCGATAATTGTCGATAATGTAAAATTTGATCAACAATTTCATGTTCATGCTGAAGTTTCTCTAAGACTTCAGCAGATGTTGAGTAACCTGTTTTAGTCTTTTTAATGACAGGTAGTTCTAAGTCCTCAAATAAAACCTTACCTAATTGTTTTGGAGAGTTAATATTAAATTCAGAACCAGCTAGCTCGTGAATCCGACTTTCTATTTCATCTAAACGAGTTGTTAAATCTTCGTTCATATCCTTTAGACGTTCAACATCAATTTTCACACCTGCGTATTCCATATTCCCTAAAATTCTAGAAAGAGGCATTTCTAATTGGTAATAAAGGTCCTCTTGTTCATTCTGAACTAACTCTTCATTTAAGCGTTGATGTAATCGATAGCCTGCATCTGCTTTTCTAACGATGTGGTCATAATAGGTCTCTGTTTCTGGCAGGTGCTGCTTAGCTCCTTTACCGTAGATCTCTTCATCATAAGAAACATCATTAACTTGATAATGATGAGCAATCGATGTAATGTCCCCATCATGGCTTGAAGGGTTCGCAATATATGCAGCCAATTGCAAACCAAACGTAACACCTTGCAATTCTATATCACGCCATTTTAGTGCGACTAGCAATGCCTTTTGATTAAATACAATTTTAGGTTGATCAGGATCCTCTAAAAATGACTGGAAATTAGAGTCATCCAGAATAGAGGAGTTCAATAAGAAATGACCATGCTGATTAACAAAACCAAATCCAATAATGTCACCTTCATGGTAATTATCATCTAACATCTCCATATAAAGCATGTTTATTTCATCATCTGTTTCAACCTCTGAAAAATCTTCAATCACATTATAGTCAATCGCTTCATATGACTCATCGCTTTCACCTTCAACATCGCCAATTAACGATTGAAAACCATATGTTTTAAATACTTGCATGACAGCTCGTGTGTCATAGCCTTCATACTGTAAGTCTTTTAATGAAATTTCAACTGGAGAATCCTGTTTGATCGTTACCAGTTGTTTACTCATTAATGCTTCATCTTTATTAGCTTCTAATTTTTCTTTCAGTTTTTTCCCAGATACATCATCCAAATGATCATAAAGCTCTTCTACGGTATCAAACTGTTGTAGTAACTTCACAGCTGTCTTCTCACCGACACCTGGAACACCAGGAATGTTATCAGATGCGTCACCCATCAAAGCCTTTAAATCAATAATTTGTTCCTTTGTGATACCCATTTTCTCCTGAATCGTTTCAGGTGAATAAGCCTCTATTTCACTTATTCCCTTACGCGTCAGAAATACTGTTGTATGATTTGATGCTAACTGTAATAAATCTTTATCGCCTGAATAAACGATCGTTTCCTGTTCTGCTTGGTCAGCTTCGTAGACGATCGTTCCAATGATGTCATCCGCTTCATATTGATCCAGTTCATAATATTTCACACCAAATGCATCAAGAATTTCGCGAACGATAGGAAATTGTTCTGAAAGTTCAGGTGGCGTTTTCTGTCGTCCACCTTTATAATCTTGATACGTTTCATGTCTAAATGTTGTTTTACCCGCATCAAATGCTACTAATAGATGGGACGGGTTATGGTCTTCCAACACTTTCAACAACATTTTAGTAAAACCAAAAACCGCATTTGTATGGACTCCTTGGTCATTACTTAATAAAGGTAATGCAAAAAATGAGCGATACAGAATACTATTACCATCAATTAACACTAATTCTTTTGCCATGGAAACACCTCTTACTTCTATTACATTCCGTTTTATAATTCGTACTTAAATTATATCAAACTTCATCAATTTATTGCGGAATCTTAATTCTTATTGTCGTTCCTTCATCTTCTTCACTTTCAATTTCGATTGATCCTTCATGTACTTCAACGATATGTTTAACAATAGACAAGCCCAATCCTGTACCGCCAGAATGACGACTTCGCGCCTTATCAACACGATAAAAGCGTTCAAAAATCCGATCATGTGCTGATTCTGGAATGCCAATCCCTGTATCCTCAACTTCGATCACCATCTGTTCAATTTCTCGAAACAAACGAAGGTCAATTGAGCCACCTTCCGACGTATATTGAATAGAATTATGAATCAAATTAAGCAATAACTGGTATAGCCTATAATAATCAGCTTGAACCATTAATTGTGGAGCATAATGGCTATTAAAACTTAAATCATTTTGTTGAATTAACTCCTCAACCACCGCATGAACATCTTCAACTATATCATGAGCTGGAAATTGTGAAATCGTTAATGCATAGCTTTCCTTTTCCAATACTGATAAATCCAATAAATCTTGTACAAGTATATTTAATCGGTTACTTTCTTTCTTTATAATCGTTAAGAATTGTTCCTGTTTGGCCCGGTCCATTTGTGGTTCCTCCAACAATGTCTCCGCGAAACCTTGAATAGACGTAACAGGGGTTTTTAATTCATGTGATACGTTCGCGACAAAGTCTTTACGAACACGCTCTAAACGTTTTAATTCCGTTATTTCATGCGTCACAATAACAACGCCACGCCATTCATCCTCTTGACCTTTAATCGGGGCGATATAAATTTCAAAAAAACGGCCGTCTGCTAGCTCTATAGTCTCCTGCCATCTTGATTCCATGAATATAGCACGTTGTATCAATTGATTAATCTCTTCTTGGTTAATGACATCATAATAGACTTCACCAATTACTGGCATATCTCGCATAGTAAATTGACTCAAAAATGCCTCGTTAACTAAGCGTGTCATTCCCTTTTCGTTAATTAACAATACGCCACTTTCCATATTATTAACAACTGTTTTGAGACGACTATTTTGGTTCTCATATTTGTTAGTTATATACTGCAAATGACGTCCTAAACGATTTACCAATTGCCCTAGCTGTGAGGCAACCCCATAAGGTAATTCTTCTACACGCGCATCATAATTACCATTTGCTAATTCCTTTGATGTTTCCGTTGCGCGAATAACAGGTTTCACATAACTATCATGAATACGTGCACCAAAGCGCCATAACAAAATAATTGTAAACAGCGATACAAAGAAAACAGTCCACCACACTGTTCGAGTTAATGCAGAAAGTGGTAATGATTCCGTCATAACTGATAAAGACTCATTTTCACCAAGTGAATAACTGGTTAATAAACGATTTTCAATTAAAACAAATTCTCCCGTATTTCCAGTGTTGGACCGAACTGTCTGAAGTACACTTAAGTCGCGGTTACTAAATGTATGTAAAATGCGACCTTCGTTTTGATTGTTATAAAATAAGTCTAAATTAAATTGCTCACTATAGTCATCGAGTGTACTTTGTATATCTTCAGATGATGTTTCTTCAAGTTGTTCTGCTATATATTGTCCCTCATTGGCCAGTTGATCTTCATATGCTGCATTCACATAGAATCGAGCAATTTGGTCAAATAATAAACCAATCATGACAATCATAAATAGACTGAAAATAATGTAGAGAAAAATCGTTCGTTTTTCGATGATCGTTTTCACATTCATCCCTCAACTTTGTACCCAACTCCACGAACCGTTTTAATTAAGTTCGGTTTCTTGGGGTTATCTTCTAACTTTTCTCTAAGGTGACTGATATGAACATCAACCATACGCGTATCACCCATATATTCAAAATCCCATATGTCTTTCAATAAAACATCTCGGCTTACCGGCTTCCCAGGTTGCTTAGCTAAATATAATAAAAGTTCAAATTCTTTCTGTGTAAAATTGACAAGTTCGTCTTGTTTATATACTTCATAATAATCTTCATAAATCGAAATGTCGTGAATTCGTATAGGCCCATCTTGATTTGTTGAAGGTGTTTCAAAACGTCTTAACACTGCATGAATTCTTGCAATTAACTCTTTAGGACTAAATGGTTTAGTCATGTAATCATCAGCACCAACATTTAAGCCTGCAATTTTATCTTCTTCTTCACCTTTTGCAGTTAACATGATAACGGGTGTGTAATTTTGCTGACCACGCATCTGCCGACATACATCCACACCATCCATTTCTGGGAGCATTAGATCTAAAACAACTAATTCATAAGTATGATGATGCAATTGTTCTAATGCCGACTGTCCGTCATGTACAACAGTTGTGTGAAATCCCTCTTCACTTAAATGATGGTCTATTAAAGTTGTGATTGATAGCTCGTCATCCACAATTAAGATGCTTTTACCCATTAACAATCCAGCTCCTTATCCCAATTCTCTTAATAACCTACCTCTATCTTATAAAAAAATATTAAAATATAACAGTATGCTGGCTTAAAAATATAAAAAAGCTCGAGATAATATTATCTCGAGCTTTTGACTATTCTTGCTCATCTAAAACATGCATCACATGTCGTACGGATTCAGCCGATTGATCTAATTGTGACTGTTCATCTTCAGTCAATTCAAGTTCAATGACTTGTTCAATGCCATCACCACCAAGAATAGTTGGAACACCTAAATACATATCTTGATAACCATATTCTCCTTCAAGGTATGCAATTGCAGGTAATATACGCCGTTGATCTTTTAATACAGCTTCTACCATTTCAGTAATAGATGCTGCAGGTGCATAATAGGCTGAACCATTGCCGAGTAAGCCAACGATTTCTCCTCCACCTTTACGTGTTCGATCAACAATTTCATTGAGACGTTCTTTAGAAATTAAGGATTCGACAGGAACTCCACCTACAGATGAATAGCGTAGCATCGGAACCATATCATCACCATGACCACCTAATACAAAGCCCGTCACATCTTTAACAGACACATTTAATTCTTGCGCAATAAACGTTCTAAAGCGAGCTGTATCAAGGACACCTGATTGCCCAATCACACGATTTTTTGGAAAACCAGACTGTTTATAAACAGCATATGTCATCGCATCAACTGGGTTAGTTAAAACAAGAATATAACAGTCAGGTGAATATTTAACGATTTCATCTGTGACTTGTTGCATAATCTTTGCGTTCGTTGCAACTAAATCATCACGACTCATCCCCGGCTTACGTGCAATACCCGCTGTAATAACAACGACATCTGAACCAGCTGTATCTTCGTAGTTTGAGGTTCCCGTTACATTGGCATCAAACCCTTGTACAGGGCTAGCTTCTAACATATCTAAAGCTTTTCCTTTAGTGGGGTCTTCCATATCAGGGATATCAACTAAGACGACATCAGCTAACTCTTTTTGAGCTGTCATAAGTGCAGTTGTCGCTCCGGTAAATCCAGCTCCAATAACGGATACTTTTCGACGTTTAATAGGCATTGAACTCCTCCTTAGTGAACGTAATTAGTCCATGTTTTTGATTAATTCATCAGCAAATTCAGAGCATTTAACTTCTGTTGCACCGTCCATAAGACGAGCGAAGTCATAAGTGACCACTTTGCTACCAATAGTTTTATCCATTGCTTTATGAATTAATTCACTAGCTTCACGCCAACCTAAATGATCAAGCATTAAAGTACCTGATAGGATGACAGAAGATGGGTTCACCTTATCTTGACCAGCATATTTAGGGGCTGTACCATGTGTTGCCTCAAAAATTGCATGACCTGATTCATAGTTAATATTCGCACCCGGCGCAATACCAATACCACCAACTTGTGCAGCTAGTGCATCAGAAATATAGTCACCATTTAAGTTCATTGTTGCAACGACATCAAACTCTTTTGGACGTGTTAAGATTTGTTGTAAAAAGATATCTGCAATCGCATCTTTAACCACAATCTTACCAGCATCAACAGCTTCTTTCTCTGCTTGATCTGCTGCGTCACGACCTTTTTCTTCTGTAATCTTATCATATTCTCTCCAAGTGAATACTTTGTCACCATATTCACGCTCAGCTAGGTCATAACCCCATGCTTTGAAAGAACCTTCTGTGAACTTCATGATGTTACCCTTATGAACTAAGGTCACACTTTGTTTACCTTCATTTAAGGCATAATCAATCGCAGAACGGACTAAGCGCTCAGTACCCTCTTTTGAGACAGGCTTAATACCAATTCCTGAAGTTTCAGGGAAACGGATCTTATCAACACCCATTTCATTACGGACGAAGTCGACCACTTTCTTCACGTCTTCTGTTCCTTCTTGCCATTCAATACCTGCATAAATATCTTCTGTGTTTTCACGGAAAATCTGCATATCAACATCTTCTGGCTTTTTAACAGGGGATGGAACACCTGTGAAGTGACGTACAGGACGTAGGCAAGTAAATAAGTCTAATTCTTGACGTAGTGCTACGTTTAATGAACGAATACCTCCACCAACTGGTGTTGTTAATGGGCCTTTGATCGCTACTTTATATTCACGAATCGTGTCTAAAGTTTCTTCTGGTAACCATTCACCTGTGTTGTCTTTAGCTTTTTGTCCAGCAAGTACTTCTTTCCATTCAATACCTTTTTCACCATTATAAGCTTTCTCAACAGCCGCTTCTAAAACGCGTGATGCCGCAGCCCAAATGTCAGGTCCAGTCCCGTCACCTTCGATAAAAGGAATAATCGCTTGATTTGGTACGTTCATTTGTCCATTTTCTACTGTAATTTTTTCACCTTGTGTCAATGTCATGACCTCCTATAAATAACTTGTTTTATGAAGAACCAACATCACAAAAGCCGGTTTCCCGGCTTTTAGATGATTTATGATCTTTCTTCTAATGGAATGAATTTCTGCTTATCCGGACCAACGTATTCAGCACGTGGACGAATGAGTCGGTTATCCGAATATTGTTCAAGAATATGAGCTAACCAACCTGATACACGACTAACCGCAAAAATCGGTGTAAATAAATCGTGATCAATTCCTAGGCTGTGGTAAACCGAAGCTGAGTAAAAATCAACGTTCGCTGGTAAGCCTTTTTCCTCTTTGATAAACTCTTCAATTTTAACCGACATGTCATACCATTTCGTTTCACCTGTAATATTCGTTAATTGGTAAGACATATCACGTAAGTGTTTCGCGCGTGGGTCACCATTTTCATAAACACGATGTCCCATACCCATGACTTTTTCTTTGTTTGCAAATTTTTCTTTAATATGAGGAATGGCATTATCTACTGTACCAATCTCACTTAACATTTGCATAACGCGTTCGTTCGCACCACCATGAAGCGGTCCTTTTAACGCTCCAATTGCTGCCGTAACACCTGAATAAACATCAGATAATGTTGCCACACAAACACGTGAAGTGAATGTTGAAGCATTTAACTCGTGGTCTGCATGTAGGACAAGTGCTTTGTTGAACGCTTCTTCTTCAATGTCTTCTGGTTCTTTACCATTTAACATGTACAAGAAGTTCGCAGCAAAGTTTAAATCTTTCTTGGGTGCCACTGGTTCTTGACCTTTACGAATACGTGCAAAAGCCGTAACGATTGTTGAGATTTTAGCTTGTAAACGAAGTGCTTTACGACGGTTAGCTTCTTCCGTCATTTCATCTGCTTCATTGTCATATAAACCGAGCATCGATACAGCTGTACGAACAGCCGCCATTGGATGAACAGTTGATAAATCATAAGATTTCAAATGATCGATAATGCCTTGAGGAACTTCCATTTCTTTTGCAAGATCTGCTTTAAAGGAAGCTAATTCCTCTTGATTTGGTAATTTAAGATTCCATAATAAATAAACAACTTCTTCAAAACTACAATTTTCGGTTAAATCATCGATATCATAACCAACATATGTCAGCTTATCGTCGATGATTGAACTAATCTTTGACTCTGTTGCGACGATTCCTTCAAGACCTTTAGTGCCAGACATAGAATCTCTCCTTCTTTAAAGAATAATGAAACAAATGGCGTGTATGTATACACCTTAATTTACAATGCTATGATACATCCCAATCACCATTATAAACAAAATTGTTTCGAAGTGAAACTATTTACTATATAAATTTCATAATAATTAATAACATTGCATAACTGTTATTATCTATACCCTTCCTGTGCATCTTTAAACACAATTGCCATTATGAAATCAGTTTCAATACACCATCGACACCTTGCATGACAAGGTAAGCAATACCCGCACCAATTAAAGGTCCTACTGCTACACCTTGTAAAAAGACAACACCTAAGATTGTCCCTAAGACTAAAGCGGCAGTAAGATGAGGTTCATTTGCCATCAAATCTAAACCATCTCGTGCCACATAAGCGACAAAAGCACCAGCAGCAATAGCGATCCAAGCATAGTATGATTTAATGCTCTGATATAATTCAGAAAAGCCAATTTCTCCTGTCGCGATTGGGACAAGAACTGCTACTGTAATCACCACCACCCCAATGAAGATTCCTTTTGATTCTATAAAAGGCAATAAACGATCTTCTAGATTAAAAAGTTTAACGCCAAGTAAGATGTATACAGCGATTAAGATGGGCTGATTCTTAGCAATAAATCCTAATGCTAACAAAATTAATAGAAAAACTGTTGAAGACGAAAACACGTTATATACCGCCTTTACATTAAAGAATTAATACATAATACTTTTTACTATTCAAGAATTAAAATACAAATTTAGCACATATTCTTCCAGTCCGAATACATTCAAAGTAAAAAAAGAGGGCAGGACTAACCCGCACCTCCCAAAATCACCGTCTAATAACTGTAACCGTCCCTTTCTTAATCATTGTAAGGACTAAAGCTTGTCCCCAACGTTTAAATGGACGTCTTGTCACTGGAATCAGCAAAATAAAACCGAACAAATCAGTTAAAAACCCCGGTGTAAATAACACAACTGCACCGACTAAGATTGCAATTCCATCAAAAATCTCTTCAGTAGGAGCTCGCCCTGTTGACATTTCTCTTCTTGCTCTCATTAACGTCTCAGTTCCTTGGATTTTAGCCAACCAGGCTCCTAAAATCCCAGTCAATATAATACCAAATAATACAAACCAAACGTTTAATAAATTACTTAACCAAACGAATAAGGCAATCTCAATTGCTGAAACAACAACAATTAAAATAAATAATATACGAAACATCAGATGATGCTCCTTTCAAGCAACCTAGTTGCTCTTGATTTCTTATAAGACTGTCGTACGTCCTTGATAAACATGGCCATTAGTCGGATCAACTGTGATTTCTTCTTCATCACGAATGATATCTGTCGCTTTTTCAGCTCCAACAATCACTGGAATGTTGACGTTTAATCCAACGACAGCTGCGTGACTTGTTAGACCACCTTCTTCGGCTATAACAGCATTAGCACGTTCAATATAAGGCATCATTTCTTTGTCAGTTCCTCGCGTAACAATGATATCGCCATCTTCAAAACTTTGTGCTAATTGTTCACTTGAATTAGCAATGACAGCTTTACCTACAGCCCCCAATTTACCTATACCTTGACCTTTAACGACGACATTGCCGACTACGTGTACTTTGATTAAGTTAGTTGTGCCACTTTCACCAACAGGTACGCCAGCTGTAATCACAATTCGGTCACCTTGACTAAACAGATTAGATTCTAGACCTTGTTCAACAGCTAAAGCTAACATTTCATCTGTTGAATTAACAGGCTGTCCATGAATTGCATGAACGCCCCAAACAAGACTTAGTTGTCGACTGACATGTTCTTTCGAAGTCACGGCAACAATATTAGCTTTTGGACGATATTTGGATACGTTTCGAGCTGTATTTCCACTTTCGGTTGGCGTCACAATTGCTTCAACTTTTAAATCTGCTGCTAAATTTGCAACCGAGTGACTAATGGCATCTGTAATAGTCGTGTCTAAACGCTCATTGTTATTACCCGACGTAACGACTTTATCGAATGATTTTTCGGAATAAATAGCAATATTATTCATGGTTTCGACTGCTTCTACAGGGTAATCACCTGCAGCAGTTTCACCTGATAGCATAATCGCATCGGTTCCATCAAAAATAGCGTTAGCAACATCACTTGCCTCTGCTCGTGTTGGACGTGGGTTTCTTTGCATGGAATCAAGCATCTGTGTTGCGGTAATAACTGGCTTTCCAGCTACATTACATTGTTCAATTAAATTCTTCTGAACGAGTGGTACTTCTTCAGCTGGAATTTCAACGCCTAAATCGCCACGTGCCACCATTATTCCATCACTAACAGTAATGATCTGTTCAATGTTATCGACACCTTCACGGTTCTCGATTTTTGGAATAATTTTAATATGTTCAGCATTATGTTCTTCTAATAATTCTCGGATTTCTAGCACATCTGACGAACGACGGACAAATGAAGCAGCGATGAAATCAATCCCTTGTTCGATTCCAAAGATAATATCATTCGCATCTTTTTCCGTAATACCAGGAAGATTGACACTTACATTAGGCACGTTAACGCCTTTTTTATCTTTGATGATCCCTGTATTCATCACTTTGGTTTCGATTTCACGATCATTATGATTAACAGAAACAATTTCTAAACCAATCAACCCGTCATCTAATAGAATCTTTCCACCTGGTTCAACATCATCAATAAGGCCAGGGTAGCTAACTGAGAACCGTTCAGCAGTTCCTTCAACTTCATCCATCGTGACATAGACAGTGGATCCTTCTACAAGCTCAACTTCGTCTTCTTTAAATGTACCTGTTCGAATTTCAGGCCCTTTAGTGTCTAATAACACACCGATCGTTGAGTCACTTTCTTGCGCTGCTTGACGAATATTTTCAATACGGGCAAGATGCTCATCGTAGTCACCGTGAGAAAAGTTAAGACGCGCGACATTCATCCCGGCATTCATAAGCTTCTTTAACGTCTCAACTGATTCGGAAGCGGGGCCGATTGTACTGACAATTTTAGTTTTTTTCATATGTTATGTCCTCCTCTTTATAACAAGGTTAAATGGATAGTCGATTAGATAGTTCATATAAATCGCGATCGATCGCATGTGACTGATTTAATACATGCATAATATCATCATGGACGAGTTGGTTCTTTTCAATTCCTACCATACGACCTGCTTGTCCTTCTGTTAACAAATCAACAGCGTAGGCTGCTAGACGACTTGCTAAAACACGATCGTAAGCTGTTGGTGAACCACCTCTTTGTGTATGTCCTAACACTGTAACACGTGTCGATAAATCTAATTGGTCTTCAATTTGTTTAGCATAATCAACAGCACTACCAACACCTTCAGCAACCATAATAATGCTATGGCGTTTTCCACGGTCATGACCTCGTTTTACTTTATTAACTACAGCTTCCATACTTGTATCTCGTTCAGGCACAAGAATACTTTCCGCTCCAGCTGCTAAACCAGACCAAAGAGCTAAATCACCCGCATCACGGCCCATGACTTCAATCGCATATACACGTTCATGAGACGTCGCTGTATCTCGAATCTTGTCCACTGCCTCAATAACCGTATTAAGGGCAGTATCAAAACCGATTGTGAAGTCAGTTCCAGGAATATCATTATCAATCGTACCTGGAACACCAATACAAGGGAACCCTTGCTCTGTTAATTTAGTTGCTCCTTTAAATGACCCGTCACCACCAATCACAACGAGTCCTTCTATACCGAAAGCATTTAACTGATCAATAGCTTTCTTTTGACCTTCTGGTGTTTTAAATTCTTCTGAACGAGAAGAATATAAAACTGTTCCGCCTCTTTGAATGATGTCACCAACTGAGCCAATAGATAACTCTTCAATATTACCATTGATAAGACCTTGATAACCATAATAAATGCCATATACTTTAATTCCATGATAAACACAGCTTCTGACAACCGAACGAATAGCTGCATTCATACCAGGAGCATCGCCACCGCTAGTTAATACGCCGACTGCTTTCATCGCTAACACCTCATTCATTTGTCTATCATTGTACTCTATATTTTAAGATAAATTGTCGTAAAATGCTATTTATACGACGAGATGCCCATCAATTTTCTTAAAAATTGTTGCAAATTGAAATAAAAAAGGGAACTGTTTGAGCAGTCCCTTTAAGATTGAATGACTGATGCAACAGCACCAATTTGATTATACTTCTCCCAACGACGATCTAGCAAGTCGTCGTGAGATATATGATTTAGTTCGTTTAAATCTACTTCAAGTCGATCGGTAATCCATTTAGCCTGTGTCTCTAAATCTCGGTGAGCCCCACCTTGAATTTCTTCAATGACATCATCAATTACATTTAAATCTTTTAAATCATAAGACGTGATTCGCATTTTCTCTGCAGCTTGTTGTGCTAAATTCGAATCCTTCCAAAGCAAGGCGGCTGCACCTTCTGGTGAAATAACCGAATAAGTAGAATTCTCTAACATGTATAAACGATCTCCTACACTAATACCTAATGCGCCACCACTTCCACCTTCACCAATCACAATACAAATTACAGGCACGGTCAGACCTGCCATTTCGCGTAAATTTTTGGCGATAGCTTCACTTTGTCCACGTTCTTCTGCTGCTCGTCCAGGATATGCGCCTTTTGTATCAATAAAAGTAATAATTGGTCGATTGAACTTTTCTGCTTGCTTCATTAGACGCAGGGCTTTACGGTACCCTTCAGGATGTGGCATCCCAAAATTACGACGCAAGTTTTCTTTTGTATCTTTACCGCGTTGGTGACCAATTACAGTAACGGGTTGTCCGTTAAATTTGGCAATACCACCGACAATTGCTTCATCATCACCAAAGTAACGATCTCCATGCATTTCAAGGAAATCGGTAAAGACATGTTCAATATAATCTAACGTCGTAGGACGCTCAGCATGGCGAGCCATTTGAACTCGATCCCACGGTGTCATATTACCGTATACTTCTTGCTCCAATTGTTCTAAGCGATTTTCTAAGGTTTCAATCTCACCACTTAAGTCAACATCACTTTCACTCGTAAAACTTTTCAACTCTGCTATCTTCTCACGTAGTTCAACAACTGGTTTTTCAAATGGTAATACGTTCTTCATGATTGCCCACCTCCTACTTGGTGGAGTTCAATAATAGTAGTCAATGTTTCTTTCATTTCGTGTCTCGGAATCACACGATCTAGTTGTCCGTGTTTGTAAAGAAATTCAGCCGTTTGGAAATCATCTGGTAACTTCTCACGAATCGTTTGCTCAATAATTCGGCGTCCAGCAAACCCAATCAAGGCTTCTGGTTCTGCAAAATTATAATCACCTAATGAAGCGAAACTTGCTGATACACCACCAGTAGTTGGATTTGTCATATAGGAGATGAATAAACCACCATTTCGATCGAAACGTTCCAAAGCGACAGATGTTTTTGTCATTTGCATTAAACTTAATACACCTTCTTGCATACGTGCACCGCCTGAAGCAGTAAAGAGAATGAATGGTAAGCCGAGTTCATTTGCCTTTTCAATAGCTCGGGCAATTTTCTCGCCTACAACAGAACCCATACTACCCATACGAAAACGTGCATCCATCACGCCAATAGCTGTTGGATTTCCATTAATCGTACCTTGTCCTGTAACCACTGCTTCATTAATGCCTGTTTTACGTTGGTCTTTTTCTATCTTCTCCAGATAATCCGGAAATTCTAATGGGTTTTCAGATGTTAAATCAGCATCCCATTCTTCAAATGATCCTTGATCTAGTAAGACGTCAAGACGCTCAGGTGCTGACATTTGATGGTGATGTTCACAGTGTGGGCACGTTAGTAAATTCTTCTCAATTTCTTTTCTATAAAATATTTTTCGACAAGAAGGACATTTAATCATTAATCCTTCCGGTAAATCCCCATGTTCTTCTTGTTTTGAGACAGTGGCATATTTGCGTTTTCGATTAAACATGTCTTTTATCAAGCCGATTCCTCCTTCACCAATCACTCAATCACATCATACGTTCTCTATCATGCAAAAACTGTCATAATTTATATTAAGTATACAACCTCGAGTGGGTATCGATTGCTTGGTCATATTCCTGGCGTTTAATCTGGTCAATTATTGATTGAAGATCAGAAGTATCAAGCTGCTCTTGTTCCGTCAATTGTTGAAAGCTGGCTACAAGATGCCAAATCTTCAATAATAATTGATTCCCTAGTTGATTAAACAATAGAATAAACAACTCATTATGGATTTGTTCACTTGCATCATCAAGTGACTTTAATTCCTCAATCCCTCTCACATTCAATCGCTTCAACTCTTGTAAGCATAATTTTTCTAGCATAAATTGCACTTCATTTAACTCATTTTTGGTTTGTGCTTCAGTTAATACAAAGGTTGATAACAATTCCACAGAGTGGAAAGGCTTGTAAGTGCGTAAAAATGTACCTTCTCCGTGACGAGTTTCAATTAATCCTAATAATTCAATCGCGCGCAAAGCTTCACGAACGGATGCCCGACTGGCATTTAATTGTTCTGATAACTCTCGTTCAGAAGGAATTCGATCTCCATCTTCTAATTCTCGTTCTTGTATAAAATGCCTAATTTTATTTAACACTTCTTGATAAACTTTCATTTTTGATGGATTAGACATGTGACACACCCCAAACCATGTTATTCCTTAGCCAATATCAGTTAATTGTTGTGTCCGCTTCACGACATCATCCGGGTCAACATCAACTCGAGCCACACCTGATTCCATGGCTGCACGTGCTACAGCTCCTGCAACAGCTGGTGCCACACGAGAATCAAAAGGTTCAGGAATGACATAATCCGCTGATAATTGATTACCGACTAATTCTGCAATCGCTTCAGCAGCAGCTACCTTCATTCGCTCATTAATCCGAGTTGCCCGAGCATCTAATGCACCTCGGAAAATACCAGGAAACGCTAATACATTATTCACTTGGTTTGGAAAGTCTGAACGACCTGTACCAATTACTTTAGCCCCTGCTTCTTTCGCATCATCTGGAGTGATCTCAGGATCTGGATTTGCCATCGCAAAGATAATCGGATCATCATTCATCGACTCGACCATTTCTTTTGATAATAAGCCACCAACTGATACGCCAATAAACACGTCGGCACCTTCCATCACTTCCTCTAATGTACCTGCTTCTTTATCTTTGTTCGTGAATTTAGCCACTTCATCTTTTACATCATTCATACCTTCATCACGACCATCGTAAATGGCTCCGCGTGAGTCGCACATAATCATATCGCGCACGCCGAAATTATAAAGTAATTTAATAATAGCAATACCAGCTGCGCCAGCACCATTAGCAATGACTTTAATATCTGAGAACGATTTACCTGATAGTTTAAGGGCATTAATCAGTCCTGCAGCAGTGACAATGGCTGTACCATGTTGGTCATCATGAAAGATTGGAATATTTGTTTCTTTTTTCAAACGTTCTTCTATAACAAAACATTTAGGAGCTGCGATATCTTCTAAATTAATACCACCAAATGTGGGCTCCATTAACTTCACAGTTTGAACGAATTCATCAACATCTTCTGTATTTAAAGCAATAGGGAAGGAATCCACTCCTGCAAACCCTTTGAATAAAGCTGATTTACCTTCCATAACTGGAAGAGACGCATCAGCACCTATATTTCCGAGTCCGAGTACTGCTGACCCATTCGTCACAACCCCTACCATATTGCCTTTCATTGTATAGTCAAAAACAGATTCTTTATTGTCATAGATCGCTTTACAAGGCTCAGCAACACCTGGAGAATAAGCTAAGCTTAAATCTCTTGCATTGCGGATTGGAACTTTCGAATGAGTTGCTAATTTCCCTTGATTTGCCTTGTGCATTTGTAATGCTTCTGCTTTTAAATTCGCCACTTATACCGCTCCTTTTCATAAATGGTCAGACCACTAACGCAATTAATTATAACAAATCAAACCAACATGTAAAGTCGTAAGTCGTGATGTGCATCCTCACATCACAACTACGATTTTACAACAACATGACCCTCTGTGAAATAATCTCTTAAAGCTTGAATACTTTCATCGTGAACATGAATATCAAATGCTGGTGCTAATTGATAGACTTGATTCTGTTGTGGAGAATAAATCGTAATAGGTGTTTTACCAGGAAAATGAGTGTGTATTTGCTTAATATAATCTAATTGTGCTTGTTCACCCTCATGAAGTAACTTAATAAACACTTTTCGATGATCATCAACTTCTAATTGATCTAAATCAATAAAATCAACCTGTTGTAAGATGAGTTGCTTCTGACCATTTCTTTCATCCAAGTCACCTGATACTTGCACCGTTTTTTCCTCGTCGAGATCACGTCCGATTTGACGGTATAATTTCGGAAAAACAACTCCGTCTATTTCTCCATATTCGTCTTCCAATGTAACAAAGGCCATTTGTTCACCGCGTTTAGTCCGGATTGTTTTGACTTGATTAACCGTTAATGTCAGTTTACCCCTTTTTTTCAAGGGGAGTTGTTTGAATTGTTTCGTTGATAAGTATCCTTCGCGGGTTAAGCCACGTCTCATACGATGAAATGGGTGTTCACTAATTCGAAAGCCCATCACTTCCTGTTCCATATTAATCGCTTTTAAAATGGAAAAGTCAGGAACATTAGTATATTGAACATTCATATTAAATGATTCATCCATACCCGAAAATAATTCCCCTTGGTCAATCGCTTGTACCACAGAAGCTAACAACTGCGCGCGATGAGGGTGTATATCATCAAATCCACCTACAATAATAATCGATTCAAGGATTGGACGTGTCACGATGTTTAACGATACACGCTGACAAAAATCAAATAACCCCTGAAAAGGCGTTTGCCCACGTGCTCGAATAATCTCCTCATAGATTTGTTTCCCTAAACCTTTTATAGCTAATAACCCAAAGCGAATGGTCTGGTGGTCCTTTACAGTAAACTTACCAAAACTTTCATTAATTGAGGGGGGTAAGACTTTAACACCAACTTGCCTTGCCTCTTTTATATACATTTCTAATTTGTTGGCATCATGCATCATTGAAGTCAGTAACTCAGCGTAAAAATATGCTGGATAATGTGCTTTAAAATAAGCTAATTGGTAAGCAATCATTGAGTAGGCTACAGCGTGGCTTTTATTGAAACCATAATCTGCGAAACGTTCAATCCATGAAAATACTTGTTCACCCAATGATGATTCATAACCCTTTTCTTCTACACCGATCAGAAATTCACGACGTAATTGTTCAATGGCTTCTCGATCCTTCTTACTAATCGCCCTTCTTAATAAATCGGCTTGACTCATCGTAAAATTAGCTAATTCACTGGCAATTTGCATGATCTGTTCTTGGTAGATCAATACACCATACGTTTGTTGTAATATTGATTTTAAATCCTCATGAACATATTCTACGGTCTCAAAACCGTGTTTCCGTTTTGAGAATGTATCAATGAATTGCATAGGTCCTGGTCGATATAGTGAAATAACGGCCACGATATCTTCAAATGATGTTGGCTTAATTGTGCGTAACGCTTTCTTCATACCTGATGATTCTAATTGGAAAACGCCTGTTGTTAAACCGTTTTGCAATAATTTAAATGTTTTGGAATCATATTCTGGGATTTGTTCAAGTGTTAAGGTCTTCCCTTCACGCTCTCGAATTTGTTTCAACATCCGTTCAATTAATGTTAAATTTCGCAATCCTAGAAAGTCCATCTTCAATAACCCTAATGCTTCAAGCTCTTCCATAGGGAGTTGTGTTAACAAAACACCCTCAGCGCCTGGAAACATTGGAATTCTTCCCGTGAGTGGGCGATCGCTTATCACAACACCCGCAGCGTGAACAGAATGATGTCGTGGTAATCCTTCTATCACAAAAGCAGCCTGGAACATTTTCTTTAATTGATCTGTTTGAGTAATATAATCCTTTAATGTTTCATTTTGCTTAATCGCTTGTTTCAAGGAATTTGTTTGTTGTGGGATCGCATTAAGTAAATACGTTAGTTGTTCACGACTTATCTGGAACACTTTAGCTAATTCTCTAATAGTTGAACGCGCTTGAAATGTTCCAAACGTAATGATTTGAGCGACTCGATCATCGCCGTATCTATTTTTTACATAATGGAGCACGTCATCCCGTCGATAATCCGAAAAATCAATATCAATATCCGGCATCGACTGTCGTTCCGGATTTAAAAACCTCTCAAATAATAATTGATGTTTGATGGGATCTACATCTGTAATATTTAATAAATAAGCAACAATCGACCCCGCAGCCGAACCACGTCCTGGTCCTACTAATATGCCTTCCTTTTTCGCATATTTTACAAGGTCCCATACAATTAAGAAATAATCGGCAAATGTCATTTGATTAATCGTATCGAGTTCATGATCTAATCGTTTCATTGCCTGAGGTTGACTTGCACCATCATATTTATATTTAAGCGAATCTTCACACAACCGACGCAACATCTCTTCTGACGTTTCATCAGCCTGTTCTTTTGGAAATTCCGGCAAATCAAACCATTTTTGTGACATGGTCAAGTGGCATTGATCAGCAATCACTGTCGTCCGTTCAAACGCATCTCGCCATTCATCTATGAATGTTTCATCATATTCATTTAACGATTTTAAATGTGACACATTATCATTTAACGATGACTGTTGGTGAATCGTTGCTTGATGCTGCATGGCTTGTAACGCTTGATATCCAATCAAATCACGTTCACGGACATAACGCACGTTATCCGTAACCACGGCTTTATGTCGATAAGAATGACCTTGATTATAGAGCCATGACTGAATCAACGACGTTCCATGAGGTTGCAAATTAATATACCAATCATCCAAATGACCATCTAACAATCCTAATAAGTCATTTAACTGATCGTAATCTTGTAAATAAATGAGGTCTTCGAATACTGTTTGATAAAACGAAGCGATCGCAATCAAATCATCTGCGTGTTCGATATCCTCTAAATAGATTGATTCTTTTAGAACATGTTCCTTATTAGATAATGTTACTAACGATTGAAACCCTGTTTCTGATTGGGCTAATAAAATCATCCGAACAGGGCGGGGTTCATCTGCTATGTATACATGAGCTGTCATACCCACAATGGGTTTAATTCCATGTCGTTCACATGTATGTACAAAATGATACGATCCATGCAACACACCTTCATCCGTCAAGGCTAGAGCTTTAAAGCCTTTTTCCTTTGCTTCTTGGACGACTTTTTCAATTGATATGGCACTTTTCATCAGGGTGTAGCTACTATAAAGTTGTAAATGCACAAAATCCATGGATCAATCACCTACTTACTCTTCGACTTCATACTCTCTACTATTATTATATAGGAGAAAGGACGAAGTTGAAATCAATCACATAAATCAAATAAGAAAAACATACATTTTAGTAATTAAGACTGCTTGTCTGCAAGTAGTTTAACACGACTAAAAAGGCTAGAAGGTCGATAATATGGAAGAACGTATGGTTATTTCAATTATAAAATGCTTTTTCATTGCGTTTGGTGTGTTAACAGGAGGCGCATTATTTGGTAGTTTAGGTGGTTATCTAACTGGACAACCCCCTTTGTCTGAAATGATGTTAGCTGCGAAAAAATTAAGAATATGGGCAATTGTCGCAGCTATTGGTGGGACGTTTGATGCTATATCAACATTTGAAAGAGGAATTTTCGAAGCATCGACGATCGATGTCATTAGACAAATAGCACTCATTATTTCAGCTATGAGTGGAGTCAAATCAGGTATTATGTTAATTAACTGGTTAACACAGGGAGATTTGTGACATGCACATCCCTCCTTATTACAAGAAAGCATCTTGGCAAACATTTCTAATCGGCGTTTTAACTGGTGTAGTCATCGGTTATATCTTTTTTTTATTTGTATACGGGCAACATACAGAACGATGGATTGAAGAGAATCTATCCATCCGAAATGAACTACATGAATTAGAACAAGAGAATGAACTTTTAAAAAGTGATCAAAGTGACTTAAATGAAGAGGCTGAGCAACGAGTTACGGTGCAGAAGATTGAGATCTCATGGACCAATGCGGAGAAATTAGATTTAGATCGCTTCACCACTCACGAATTAAAAGAAATTTTATTAGATGAACTTGAGTCAGTCGTCGGTCAAAACATTATATCTTTGTCTGAACAACGCACCTTGTTATTGCGTACAATAGAAAATAAAACGTTTAATATTCGAGATGTCGATTACCAATTAGCGGTCAGGCATATGACCATTGGGCCCACCTTAATTTTAAGTATCGAAGTTAAAATTGCTTCGTCATAAAACTGTCATAAATTATTGACGGTTTTGCAAACTTTCATTGTCAACTGATATAGAATGTTTGAATATGGTTATAATATAATTAAAATCTTATCATTGTATAAGGTTAACTTATAGGAAGAGGTGAGTCCTATGTTTGTAAATTTTAAACAAAGACTTGCAAACGAAAAGGTGAACCGTCTAATGGATGGTTATTCAGCTTATGCCGAAACCGAAGAGCTCATCCGACTAATGAAACGTAGAATAAAAGCTAATAACTTAGAAATCTTTGAAGACCATACAGACATCGGTTCATGGTTCATCCCAGAAAATCGCACGAGTTAAACAAGAGCCCAGCTATTTGCTGAGCTCTTTTATTATGATTGGTAATCTAAACAAACTGCATCTAATGCGTCGATGACATCCTCAGCCTGATCCCAGGAAGGTATTTTAGCCCCTGATGCCATTGGATGCCCGCCGCCATCAAACTGTTCAGCAACTCCATTAATCACAGGACCTTTCGAGCGTAAACGAATTCGAATAACGTCCTCTTCTTCTACGAAAAACACCCACGCTAAAACGCCCTCTATATCTGAAGGCACACTTACAAAAGCGTGCGTTTCCTCAGGAGTTACATCATAATGGTTCAGCATTTCTTGTGTTAGTTTAAAAACAACTAATCCACTTTCACGACGCTCTAGATTTGATAATAACTCCCCTTTGAATTTAGCCGTATTAAGCGAAACACGGTATAAATTGTCATGTAATGATTGACGATCAAAGTCATATTGAATAAGAGATTTCGCTGCTTTAAATGTTCTTTCAGTTGTATTTGGAAACAAGAATCGTCCAGTATCGGCAATAATACCAGCATAGATTAAACGTGCAGCTTCATTGGTCATCACCCAACCATCAGCCTGTGCTGTTTCATATAGTTCATAAATCATTTCACATGTTGATGATGCATCAGGGTCAACCCACATCACATCACCATAAGGTTCACGGTTGGGATGATGGTCTATTTTAATCAAATAATTTCCCTGGCGATGTCGTTGATCACAAACACGTTCTTCATTAGCTGTGTCACAAACAATCACTAAGGCATTTTCGTAAGTCTCATCCTTAATGTCGTCGAGTTCAGCTAGATACGCTAAACTTGGGTCTTCTTCACCGACAACATATACTTGTTTCTCAGGATAAGTGACCTCAATTATTTTAGCTAAACCGACCTGTGAGCCATAAGCATCAGGATCAGGTCGAACATGACGGTGCAGGATAATCGTACTATGTTGTTTGATTTGTTGAATGATTTCACGTTGCATAAATGGCATCCTTTCTCATAATTGTCACTAGCCTTTCACGCCAAAAATCGGTACAATAGATACGGATTTGATCATAAAAGGAGCGTTTAAATTGATTATTCTCGTGACAATCTTTGTCGTTTCAATCGTTTTTTATTTATATTTTAAAGTCCGAATCTTGAATCATAAAAATCCTCTGTATATGCACTATACGAATGGTAAAGCACGAATAGCTTTAGGCGTGTTTATCGCGTCTTTCGGGATTAATGCATACGGTTTTTATCAAACGCAATTCGCCTTATTCGTATGTATTCTCTTCTTAATTCTCGGCGGTGCTCAAATCGTTCATGGCTACAAAGTCTTTAAGCATTATCGTGGTGAGATTATTAGGTTACAAGAAGCTGGTGACTTAGACTAACGATTGATCAATTGCGTCATAACCATGGCTTTACTCACTAATTCTTGGTCAGAGAATATTTGCACGTCTATCTTGGCAAACTTCCGACCTAATTCAAGAATTTCTGGGGTCACAGTTAATATAGCGCCAATCTGAACAGGTTTCATGAAGAAGATTGATAAATTTTCTATTACCATGTCTCCTGTTTTTTCTTTTTTCAAGGTTTGGTTACAAGCCTCCGTAACTAATGATGCGAAAACGCCATATGATAATGTCCCGATTTGATTTGTCATTTGCGGCGTGACTTCTGTTACGAACTGATTGGACGCATCATCGGATTGTAATTGCTTATGAATTAAGTCATCAATGGTTTCTCCAATTTGTGGTTGTCTCTGGCTACTTTGTAATCCTTTAATCACATCTTGTCGACTGATGACTCCTTTAAAAGTGTCAGCGTCATCTACGACTGGCATCATTTCGATTCCTTGCCACACCATGGTATGAGCAGCACTCGCTAAAGACGTTGAGACTTTTGCTACGATCGGCTTTTTAGCCATTACTTTTTCGATTTTTAAATCAATTCGTTTATTTATAATATCTTTCGATGTCACGACACCTACTACTTGATTGTTTCGATTTAAAACAGGGTACCTGCTGTGTTTTGTTTGATCGTACAAGGCATGCCATGCTGACACGAGATCATCTTCATATAATACTCGAGTTTCTTCAACAGGTGTATAAATATCATCTACAATAACAATTTCCTTTTTAATGAGTTGATCATATATGGCTCGGTTAATCATAGCTGCCACAGTGAACGTATCATAAGAGCACGAAATAACCGGAAGTTCATAGCGATCAGCTAAATTTTTGACATAGTCTGTTGTATCGAATCCTCCTGTAATTAAAATAGCCGCACCCGCGTTCAAAGCCTTCTCCTGTGCTTTAACACGGTTACCGACAATTAATAAACTTCCCTTCTCAGTATACTTCATCATAGCTTCAAGTTTCATAGCTCCGATGACAAATTTATTCAAGGTTTTGTGTAGACCTGTACGGCCCCCTAACACTTGACCATCAATAATATTAATCACTTCAGCGAATGTTAATTTTTCAATATTTTCTTTGCGTTTCTGTTCAATGCGGATGGTCCCAACTCGTTCGATTGTGCTGACAAGCCCTGTTGTTTGAGCTTCTTTAATCGCACGGTAGGCCGTACCTTCACTGACATCGAGTTCCTTTGCAATGGCACGTACGGATATTTTCGATCCAACCGACAACGTTTCTATGTAATTTAATATCTGTTCATGTTTAGTGCTCATCGACTCACCTAATTCTCTATGATCATATAGATTTATTATACCTGTTTGCCAGATATTCAGCAATTAAGCGTATAAACTAAAATAAGCAGCCGATATCAGATCGACTGCTTACAATTTCTTTATAAGTCTAATGCGTCACCGGGTTTCATGACATAACCAACGTTTTGTGGCAAGGAGTTCGCAAATGCTTCTCCATCTTGATTAATTAATGGGAATGTATTGTAGTGAATAGGTACAACACGGGCTGCATTAATCCATTCAGCTGCTAATCGTGCATCGTCAGGCCCCATCGTAAAGTTATCTCCAATTGGTAAGAATGCTAAATCAATATCATTAAACTCACCAATTAACTTCATGTCTGAGAATAACCCAGTATCACCAGCATGATAAATGGTTTTTCCATCAATCGTTAATAATAAGCCAGCTGGCATACCCGTATATACAATGGTGCCATCTTCTTCTGTATAAGCAGAGCCGTGGAACGCTTGTGTTAGCTTCACATATCCAAAATCAAATTGATGTCCTCCACCAATATGCATTGGATGGGCATTTAATCCTTTATTCCCAAGATACGTTGCCAATTCAAACGGTGCAACAATTTGTGCATCATTCTCTTTGGCAATTTGTTCTGTGTCACCGACGTGATCATTATGACCATGGGTTAATAAAATCACATCAGCTTTCATACCTTCAGCGTTTAAATCGCAATTATCATTTCCAGAAATAAATGGATCAATTAAAATGGTGTGCTCGTCTGTTACAACCTTTACAACAGAATGTCCATGATAACTTACTTTCATATGTTATGCCCTCCTATGTGTTTCGATTTTAGACTCTGATCTTGTCCGTTGTTGATATTGTGATCCGCTTTCGGTGGACGCTTTCCGTGGGCACGGCTCGAGCCTCCTCGGCCAAAAGGCACGACCTGCGGGGTCTCGAGACGCGTGCTGTTCCCACAGGAGTCGCCACCTTCGCTTCTCACAATTCAACAACTATAAACTTATAAATGTATTATAAAATAATACTAAGTTTTAACAGAGCCAAATAAAATTATTACTTCACCATTCATTTATTACCCGTTATCCTTTAAGATAACACATAGAGACTATAATTTTTAGAGGTGATTAACTTGAATCAACGATTAGATCAATTAACCGAAGCTTTAAGAGAACGAAATTTAGATAGTATGTTTATGACATCTAAAGATAATGTATTTTATTACAGTGGCTTATACGCTGAAGCTCACGAGCGTTTAATTGCTGTCTATGTTGATACAAATGGGCGTCAAGCAATCGTAGCACCAGCATTAGAAATGGAAGATATTCGTCGCACATCTTGGCAAAACGATATTATTACATACTTCGATCACGAAGACCCTTGGGACAAAATTAAAATATGGCTCACATCAACAGGTGAATTACCGAAGCATTTAGCTATTGAAGAAGATCATCTAAATGTTTCGCGTTATCAGAACATCCTTAACCTCACACAAGCAAGTGACGTTTACCACGGGCAACAATTACTTAATCAAATTCGTGTTATCAAAGATGAATCAGAACTAAAAGCGCTTCAAGAAGCTGCTCGTTATGCTGATTTTGCTATTGAAACGGCGGTCCACCATATTCAACCAGGCAAAACAGAATTAGAAATCATTGCAGAAGTCGAATATGCTTTAAAACAAAAAGGCATACGTGATATGTCATTTTCCACGCTCGTCCTATCAGGTGAAAAAACAGCGTCACCACATGGGACACCGAGCACTAAGCCGATTGAAAACGGTGATTTTGTCTTAATGGACCTAGGTGTTGTTTATAATGGCTATTGCTCTGACATTACCCGGACAGTAGCTGTGGGCAATATAACGAATGAGCAACAAGCTGTGTATCAAACTGTTTTAGAAGCGGAAAAACGAGCGATTGAAACATGTCAACTAGGGACACCATTAGGTGAAATTGACCGAGCAGCACGTTCCACTATTGATGACGCAGGCTATGGCGACTATTTTACCCACAGAATTGGTCACGGCATCGGAATTGACGTTCACGAATTTCCTTCGATGGCATCGAACAATCAAAATCCATTACAAGCTGGTATGACATTTACGATCGAACCAGGGATTTACCAGCCTAACGTTGGTGGTGTCAGAATTGAGGATGATATTTATATGACGGAGGACGGTCCACTAGTTTTAACTCAATATCCTAAAGACTTGCAAATCATTTCATAAAACATTGTAAAATAATTATTCAGCTAAAAACCCGGATGAGCTCCTATTATGATCAGGAGTCATCCGGGTTTATTCGTGACTATTAATTATTTAAGGAAATAAGCTTTAAATTAAATTTGTTAGATCATAGAAGTCCATTCCATGTGCATCGGCAACAGCTTTATAAGTCACATGACCTTTCAAGGTATTAACACCTTTAGCTAATTGAGGGTTATCTTGTACCGCTTCTTGATAACCTTTATTAGCAAGCTGTAAAGCATATGGCACTGTGACATTGGTTAATCCAATAGTTGATGTCCGAGGAACAGCTCCTGGCATATTCGCAACCGCATAATGTCGGACACCATGGCGATCATAAGTTGGGTTATCATGTGTCGTAATGTGATCAACCGTTTCAACAATACCACCTTGGTCAATTGCCACATCAACGATAACAGAGCCATCTGTCATTTGTTTGACCATGTCTTCTGTGACTAATTTAGGCGCTTTAGCACCAGGAATCAGTACAGCACCGATTAATAAATCAGACTGTTTAACTTGTTGTTCGATATTTAACGGATTAGACATAACTGTATTAATTTGATTACCAAATAAGTCATCTAATTCACGTAAACGGTTCGGGCTTAAATCAACAATTGTGACATCAGCACCTAAGCCTACTGCTATTTTGGCAGCATTGGTACCTACGACACCACCACCAATAACCGTAACTTTACTACGTTCCACACCTGGAATACCGCTTAATAAGACACCTTTTCCTCCACGTGTTTTCTCTAAGAATTGAGCACCGATTTGCGAAGCCATACGACCAGCCACTTCACTCATAGGCGTTAATAATGGTAGTGTGCCTTGATCAGATTCAACTGTTTCATAAGCAATGCCTGTCACTTTATGTTCAATTAAAGCTTGAGTTAATTCAGGTTCTGCCGCTAAATGTAAATAAGTAAATAATATAAGTCCTTCATAAAAATAATCATATTCTTCTGGTAGCGGCTCCTTAACCTTCATCACCATTTCTTGCTTCCAAGTTTCATTAGCAGAATCTACAACCGTAGCACCCGCTTCACGATATTGATCATCTGTGAAACCAGAACCTTCTCCTGCTTGTGTTTCTACAAATAAATCATGACCCGCTTCTTGAAGCGTCATAACCCCTGCAGGTGTAAGCGCAACTCGATTTTCATTGTTTTTAATCTCCTTGGGTACGCCAATTTTCATAACTAAACCTCCTATATTGGTTCTTATAATTATGTAACCGATTTAACTATAACATGGATTACATATTTTTAGTATCATCAAGATAAATGCTTATGAATAACGTCTAATCCACCAGTTACTTCGATCACAGTACCAGTAATCATATCTGATTGATCGTCGCATAAATAAGCGACAGTTCTCGCAATATCCTCACCAGTTCCAGGTCGTCCTATTGGTGTTTCTGTGTCTACTATATCACGACTAGCCACGATATCTGCTTCTTTCATTTCATTAACTATTTTACCAGGTGCAATCATATTCGCTGTGATTTGGTTTTCTGCTTCTTCCAATGCAACAGTCTTCATTAATGAAGCTAATCCTACCTTGGCTGAAGCGAACGCTGAGCGATAAATCCACCCTGAACTATAATCGACACCTTGAAATCCAAGAAAGATCACTCTGCCAAATTTCTGTTCTCGCATAATCGGCAGTACATTTTTAAGTAAATAAAAAGACGCATCTAAATTACCACGGACCATCTCATGCCATTCATCTTCGGTATAATCAAACAATTTCTTACGCTCAAAAATATACGGCCCAGCATTACTAACTAAGCAATCAATGCGACCAAACCGCTCATAGGCTTGATTAACGGCTAAACGAATTGACGAAACGTTCATCGTATCAAGATAAACAACTTGTAAGCGATCTTGTTCTTCTTCAAAAGTTTGGATCAGTTCGTTTGCTCTTTCAGCATCCGTTCGATAAGTTGCTGTTACACTATAACCTAGCGAGAGAAAATACTCTGTCATTTTTCGTCCTAATCCTTTTGTTCCAGCTGTTACAATGACATGTCTCATATCTAGAACTCCTATCATTACATCATCTCTAATCCAATTTTACCATGTTTCCCCTATAAAATGAATAAAGTAAACGATAAATCAACGTCTTATACGAGTATGAATATTCTGATATTTATGGTATAATATAAGTAGAAATAAGGAGGGGTCATATGGCTTTCGAATATCATGATGTCGTGATTGCTGTAGATGGATCTAAAGCATCCGATTTTGCCTTTCAAAAAGCAATTAGTATTGCTAAACGAAATAATGCTACACTCATCATTTCACATGTAGTCGATACACGCGTTTATTCCACAATTGAAGCATACGACCGTAGTGTATCAGAGCGGGTACAAAATGATGCTTGGGAATTGCTAAGAACTTATCAAAATCGTGCAGAAGATGAAGGTGTTGAAAACGTCGTGACTGACCTCGAACACGGTTCACCTAAAGTTAAAATTGCAAAAGAAGTAGCACCAAAATACAATGCTGATCTAATTATCTGTGGAGCAACAGGAATGAACACAGTCGAACGTTTCTTTATCGGCAGTGTATCAGAACACATTACCCGTTATTCGAAAGTAGACGTTTTGGTTGTAAGACCTGAAGATGAATAAATAAAGGTGACCATCTAATGGTCACCTTTATTTATTGGAAGATTGAATGGAACGATATTGATAAAATCGTGTTGCAAAATCACTGACATCCTTAGCTGTTTTATAATTTATAGTTGCTCCAATTCCTACGCTTACTATTGGTAAGCCCTGTATCATTTTCCTACGAGATAACACAATCACTAACGTTTTAAATATGGACTTTAACGGTTGTTCTGCCCATGTCGGATTCGTTAATTCCTCGTGTTCACCCATAAACGAGTCATATTCATTTACATTTCCCTTTAATTCCTGCCAAGCTTCATAGCGCAATCGCTTCGGTAAAGCCCCGGCATGAAACACTTTTAGCGCCAATAGCATTTCGATCGGGTTATGCATATTATACCCAAAACTCGTACCGATTAATTGAATGGTTCGTAAATTTAACCCCACCATTAATGGAATATCAACACCTAATAAAAACCAACCACCAGAACCAGCCATACCACCTTGGACGAAGGAGTATAAACGGTTTTTAGCGACGTGCTGGTTAGCGAGATAAGTTTGTTTCTCAATTGATAATCGGCTCAAATCTTCAACCGTATTGATTGTTTCATCATACGTACGGCCAATTTGCAATAATCGGTCATAAGCATCCTGTTGCATTTGCGTTCCTTGAAGGAAGGTATAAGTATAAATTAACCATTGATCCACACCGTTAAAAAAACGTTGTTGCACATGCTTAGGTAGTTTTTGAAACTGATCTTGCACCCACAATTCATACATTTTCTCAAAATCATTTGAAACATAAGAAGCCAAATCCTCTTCCCAACGTGACAAATCGACTAAAACGCGTTCCTCTCCCATGAACACAGCTCCTTTTATCGATCGTTTTGGAACCATTCATCAATCTGTTGAATGACATTATTGGTTCCTTCTACATCTTTAAAGGATGGTAATTGCGCTAACATCACTTTATTTGGATCCCGTGTTGCTTCTCCTTTTTTCTGTAAAACTAAAATGCTTCGCTTGAACTTCTCATCTTTAAACATGGATTCCGGTAATTCTAAAACGCCCACTATATGTGCGTTTTCTTTTAGAAACGACTGCAAAGCATCTTTCTGTTCACTAGCAAATAAGAAGCTAGGCACAACAAAAAATAGATAACCTGCTTCTTTCACATATTTTAAACTTTGTTCGATAAATAAATGGTGAGCAAAGGAATGTTCCCCTTCTTCTGCTTTTAATTCGTAAGAACTGGCCGTATCGTCATCAGGGTAATAACCGACTGGTAAATCTGAAGCAATCACATCGACAGGCTCTAATAAAATTGGTTTTAGACTGTCTTGATGGAAAAACTCGATTTCACGTTCTTGTAAATTCGTATTATTAAAAGCTAAGCGAATAAGTGTTGGATCAACTTCACTTCCAAACGCTTCAACATCCAGATGATCTTGTTGGTTTAAAATAGTTAATAACAAATTACTTGAGCCTGCCGCTGGATCAAATAATCGATATGAAGTCTCATCATCCATAAATTTATTAATTAAATAACCAATAAATACACCAATCGTATCCGGAGTGATGTAATGATGCTGTTGAGTAGCACCTTTCATTCCTTTTAAAATAGCTAATTGCATAGCCTTACGTCGCGCTTCTTTATCAAATTGATCAAATTGAACATTATTCACTTGATCAACTAATTTTTGACGATAATTAGGTTCTAAATCTTCAGGCACCTGTTGTTCAAATAATAAATTACTTGAAGCAATTAACGCTTCAATATAAGGTGTATTTTCTTCCTGTTCAATGATGGTTGTTGTTTCGTCTAACCATGTGAACAGCGTGTCAATTTGTTCTTGCATCAAAGTCCCTCCGTGAATCATAATACAGTCTTATTTTAGCAAAGATGAAAGGACTTTGACAGTTAAAGAATTATTCAGGGGTTGAGGTTGATTGTGAATGTTGATTCTGGTTCGATTCATTAAATAAAGATTGGATTTTTTCCACAGCTTGTGGTGCTAAATCAATCAATTTCTCAACAATATGTGTATTTTCATCTAAATGAACCATTTGGACATCATGTGCTCTTACAATCAAAAATGCAATCGGTGTAATAGAAACACCTCCACCAGCACCACCACCATAAGGCAGTTCTTGCTGGGATTGAGAGTCTTGCTGTTGCGATGATGTTTGAAATTCACTACCTCCTGAAGCAAACCCAAAACCAACTCTTGATACGGTAAGAATAACAGTTGACTTATCAGGTGTTTCAATCGGATCACCGACAATCGTATTCACATCAATCATGTCTTTTAAACTTTCCATGGCTGTTTCCATCATATTATGAATAGGATGTTCGCTCATTAGAATTCCACCTCTTTAATTTATAATATTGCCACACTATCGAAAAAGCATTACGAATAATATGGCTAATTCGAATTGAAATTATGCATTCAAAATGGGTTTTAAACAAAGCTCTTTGATAGTTAGGTGTTACGTGATACTCCAAATGTTCTTGGCTTTGTAATAATTGTGCTAAAGTCCGACACCCAACACTTTTTAAAACATTTGTAATACTTACAAGCACAGCTGTATGGTCAGCTGCTTTCATTCCTATTTCGCTCGACCAAGAGAAATGGTGTAACGTCATATCTTTCAACAATCGCCTGATCCTCGGAAACACATCTTGAGTGATATCGACTACTCGATTAACAAGGCTGACTTGTTCTTTAACGTCATCTGTTGAGTAATGTTTTTTCTTTTCTTTTGTTGGTTGGTGCCACATTTGATCCTTTTCTTCTATGTTAAGCGATAGGTGATCATCTAGTTGAATAAGTGGAATCGTACGCTTAAAAATTGCCTGGTTCATCCAAGTCATTTTCATGAAAATATCTTGTTGTTTATGTGCATATGTAATGGTTAGATGAAACGTCAATTTTGTTAAGATCATAAAGCAACAAATGAGTATTAATAAACCTACTATGATGAGTAATACCGTCAACCTAATCAGCTCCTGACACTTATAAGGTGTCTCAAAAAGGAATATTTATACAAAAAATGTTTCATAACCTAATTAATTAGGTTATGAAACATTTAGTCGCTTTTATTTATTGATCTGAGAGATATACAACGCGACCTCCCACAATCGTTTCTTTCACTTGAGAATCGCGAATAACGTCCGGAGAACTTTGGAAGATATCATTGTTTAACACCACAAAGTCTGCCTTATAGCTTGGGAGAAGCACACCTTGTTCATTTTCTTTTTGAACAATTTTAGCTGCATTGACTGTATACAGTTGAGTAGCTTCAAAAATCGATAAACATTGACTTGTCAAATAAGACTGACCATCGAACTGTGACCGGCGATCAACGGCTGCGGCTATACCATTTAATGGGTTTATTTCTTCAATCGGCGCATCTGAACTCCCACCACATAAAATGCCTGCATCTAAATAGTCTTTCCAAGGGTATGACGAATCAATTAATGGATGACCTACCCGATCTATTGCCCAAGGAAAGTCTGATGATACAAATGTCGGTTGAATGTCAATAATGACTGGAAGTTTAGCCATGCGTTGAATTAAATCTGGTCGCATAATTTGGCCATGGATTATGCGATCCTTTTGACCTTGTTCTGGTGGGTAAGCTTCAATAACATTTAAGACTTTCTCAGCTGCTAAATCTCCAATTGTGTGTACAGCTACTGCCATTCTATACCGTCTTGCTTTTAATATCAGTTCTTTTAATTCTTGATCAGAATGAATGGCAACACCATTTGTCTTAGGATCATCCGCATATGGTTGTGATATTAGTGCTGTTCGGCCTCCAAGAGCACCATCAGCAAATAATTTCATGGCACCGAATTCTAGCCAATCACCCTGTTCTTGCCCGATTCCTTGTTCTTCAATATAATCGTCAACGATCTCATGATGAACAAGTAAATGCGCACGAAAACGTTGATCGACTCCAATCGTTTCACGAAATGCATTAATCGTCTTTGAATAATCACCGTAATAGCTCAAATCTTCACTATGTCCACTGACAATTCCATTTGAAAGAAGATCATTTACTGATTGGGTAATCGCCTTTTTTAAATAAGCTTGATCAGGCTCTGGCATTGCTTGTTTCAATAATTCCTGACCTTGGTCCAAGAAATAACCCGTCAATTCTCCTGTGTCATCTCGTTCAATTACGCCACCATCAGGTTCTGCTATATCATCATGAACCCCTGCGATTTCCATTGCCTTTGAATTAGCAACCATCGCATGGCGACAAACACGAGTTAAGATCATAGGGTGTTCCGTGGAGATCGCATCTAATTCATGACGATGGATGACGTAAGGTTCATCCCAATTATTTTCATTAAACCCTTCGGCTATTAACCACTCGCCTGGTTCTATGGTGGTAAGTGCCTCTTCTACTTGTTGTAAAAGCTTTTGTCTCGAGTCAATATAAGTCACATCTAATCGTAGTAATCGCTCGCCGTGTCCAATAATATGTAAATGGCTATCAATAAAACCTGGTAGCATCGTTCCTATTAAATGATGTTCTTCACTAATTACGTCTTGATATTGAGACTTCAACTGATGGTAGTCACCAATATCAGCAATAAGCCCATTTTTAGTATAAATCGCTTCCACTGTATGATTTTCATGTTTCATGGTATAGATTTTGTCTGCTGTCCATAATGTTCCCATTTCGCTTTTCTCCTTCATATTAACGCATTAAAATATTGTTACTTATACTTTACCGAAAACACCTGTCATAGCGCAAATTATTTTTGGTATGTTAAAGTCCGTTGTTGAAATTGTGATCCGCTCTCGGTGGACGCTTTCCGCGGGCACGGCTCGAGCCTCCTCGGAAGAAAAGCGCTTCCTGCGGGGTCTCGAGACTCGTGCTATTCACGCAGGAGTCGCCACCTTCGCTTCTCACAATTCAACAACCATCAGCTTATAATAAATTGAAATTTAACAGATCCACTATTTTTGCTTTCATTCATTCTATAGAAAAGAGGTAGTTACATCTAAGTAACTACCTCTTCCATTTCACGATCCAATGAAACATTGGATATGAAACGTTGCTTCAATTGTATTGTTGCCTACTATTGTTGGTTCATTTGAGATTGTGCTTGTTGAACTAGACGCTTAGTAATTTCGCCACCAACAGAGCCGTTCGAGCGAGATGTTGAATCAGGACCTAATTGCACGCCAAACTCTTGTGCAATTTCTGTCTTCATTTGGTCTAAAGCTGCTTGTACACCAGGTACAACTAAGTTATTTGAGTTGTTTTGAGCCATGTCTTTCACCTCCTCGTTACCTATTGTGAGATAACAAGAAGGCAATCATACTATGCAAATCATGGAAGGCCAGAAATTACAACAGATCGTCGAATGAATCCTGTTTATGATTTGCATTATTTTTATAAACGACTGTTTCAACTTGATCAATAGCTTCGTTAATTTCTTGTGTGAAATCAACTGACGCTTCTAATTCAAGAATCTTTTCTCTTTTCGGGCGTGTTTTTGGTTGTTTAGGAACAAAAATCGTACAACAATCTTCATAAGGTCGGATTGAAATATCATAAGTATCGATCTCTTTTGCGATATTGATAATTTCATTTTTATCCATTGCGACTAGTGGTCTTATAATCGGATAATTCGTGACTTCATTAATAGCATTCATACTTTCCATCGTCTGACTAGCTACTTGCCCTAAACTTTCACCTGTCGCCAGTGACAAGATATCATGTTGCTTCGCGAGTTGTTCGCTCACACGCATCATCACTCGGCGCATCACAGTCATACCATAGTACTCGGGAACATTTTTAAAGATCTTTTGTTGCAATTCTGTAAACGGTACATAGTGCACAGTCACATCTCCACCGAATTTTGTAAGACTTTGCGCTAAATCCTCAACTTTTTGCTTAGCACGTTCTGATGTGAAGGGTGGTGAATGAAAATGAATTGCTTCGAGCTTTACACCACGTTTCATCGTCAAATAACCTGCAACAGGACTATCAATTCCGCCTGACATCATCAATAATGACTTACCAGTTGATCCGACAGGCAGACCACCTTTCCCTTCTGTTCGTCCTGACGTTATATACGTTGCATCATGACGAATTTCAACGCGAATCGCAGCATCTGGCTGATGAACATCAACTTCCCAACCTTCAGTATTGCGAAGAATATGACCGCCTAATAAACGGTTCATTTCTTGAGAAGACTTTGGGAACTCCTTATTAGGGCGTTTGCAAGTTACTTTGAAAGTTTCCCCTTCTTCTTTCTTGATTGCTTCAAGTGTTCCCTCTTTAATTGATTCTTCGTCATTATTCACCTTCATTGCCAAACTAAAAGATTGAATGCCAAAGATATCTTTGCAACGTTCAATGATTGGATAAGGATCTTCCCCATTTAACAAAATATACATGTGATCTCGCTGACCTTTAATCGATAAACCCTTATAATCACTTAGTGCTTGTTGTACATTGGAACGCAACGTTCTAATAAAGAATTTTTGATTTTTACCTTTTAATGCTAATTCGCCATAGCGAATTAATATATGATCGTAGTTCATATTATGACCCCATTATTTTTTCATATTTATTCATCACATTTTTAAAAGCTTGTAAGAATGAATGTACTTCTTCTTGATTTTGTTCAGTAGACATACTTACACGAATGGCACTACTAGCAGAGACATCACTTAAACCACACGCTTCTAATACATGACTGACTTCATTGTCTTTAGAAGAACAGGCAGATTTAGTAGAGACAATCACACCTTCTTCTTTCAACGCATGAATCAAGACCTCTGGTTTAAAGTTTTGGACGGAGAAGTTCAAAATATGAGATGCGCCACTTTGAGGAGAATTAATCTTCACGTTGTCATATTTTGTCAACTCATTTACTAAGGTCTCGTGCAATAATGCCAGTTTCTGATATGAATGTTCGTTTTCTTTCGCAATACGCATTGCTTTTGCTAAAGAAACAGCACTTGCTATATTCTCTGTTCCTGGTCTCACACCATGTTCTTGACCACCACCATGTTGAAGTGGCGTTAAATGAATATGTTCTTTTTTAATTAAACAGCTTGAACCTTTTAATCCATGAATTTTATGCCCTGATATAGTCACTAAATCAAGATGAGGATGGTGATAAGGTAATGAAAGTTTACCAAAACCTTGTACATGATCAACATGAAAGACAATTTTTGGGTATTCTGCTAATAAATCAGCAACCTGTTCAATCGGTTGAATAGTACCTATTTCATTATTAACATGCATGAGACTTACTAAAATGGTTTCATTAGTGATTACTTCTTTTAATTCTTCTAAGGAAATATGACCCGATTCATCTACTGATAAATAAGTGACTGTAAAACCTTGTGTTTCTAAATAACGAAATGTTTCTAAGACCGACGGGTGTTCAACTTTTGAAGTGATTAAATGGTTGCCACGACTTTGGTAACCATGAGCTGTGCCTTTAATTGCCAAATTATTGCTTTCTGTACCACCTGATGTGTAAATGACTTCATTTGGTTTAATCTTTAATAATGATGCTATTTGTTCTTTGGATTTAGTCAAAAGTGCTTCAACTTCACCACCTAAAGCATGGATCGATGATGGGTTTGCAAAATAAGTCGTCGCTACTTTTTGAAAGGTATCAACCACTTCATCATATGGTTTTGTTGTAGCACTATTGTCTAAATAAATCATGGTTAACTATCTCCTTTAGTCGTCCGCATTTCCATCAAATTATATTACCACAATGTTCAATGTAACAGCAAATAGAAAACAATTTAAAAAGAAGCTGTCTCCCTTTATGATTCGGAGACAGCTTCGTTAGCTTGACCAAAAATATTTAATAATTCATTGATCGAAATCGTTTTTTGATCTTCTTCATCATTAAAATACTTACGCCAAGAATCTAGGGATGAATCATCAATAGATTGAAATTCGTCTTTCAATTGACTCGCATTAAAAGATGCTCTATTTGCAACTAAATCATTTGATGCATTGGTTTCTTTCTGTGCCAACTGCAAATGATGACTATGTAAAGCCCACAAAGAATCATTTGATTTGTCGGATAAAGATATTTCCTCGGAAATAAAATGATCTTGTGCAACATAAGTCGTTTTTGATTCTTGAACAAATAAAACAATCACAACGGTCCATGTGACAACAAACAATACTGAACTTAAAATGATGATGAAACGATCCAAAACTAAATCACTTCCTCTCTATGATGCAGTGATCTTCAATTGTTCTTCAATTCTTTTAACAGCACCTGGCTCAATCTCTTCTAAGGCAGTTCCTACTTGTTCTAACGCTAACTCATAGTCATTATGTCTGAACTGGTCTTCTGCTTCTGCGATTTTGGCTGCTAAAACAGGATAACTGCTACGGTATCGGTTCGCATATTGAATGACATACTCTGCTAACTGCGCTTGTTCAATTAATAAGTCCGTTTGCTCAACCGCTCTTTCCACATTCTTATCTGCTTCTTCTAATGTATTCGAAACTTCATCAACATCTAATGGTTGTACATTCAAGGATTGATTAGCTTTGTCAACTAAATCAGTCGCCTGATTAATTAAGTCAACAATGTAATTAGGAACACCTGGCAAATTACTTTTGTATAATCTCTGACGCACATGACTAATTCGTTGTTTTAATTGATCAATTTTTTCACGAGCACTTAACTCGTCCTTGCGTAAATTGTAAAGGTGATCTGCGAATTGCTGGTGGGCTACTTCCCATTCTTCAAAATCAGCCATCCAACCTTCTAAATCAGCACGAATCGTTGAATACGGTTGTTCTTCATGCTCAATCATAGACTTAATACGTGTCGCCTTTTTAGCAAGTTGATCAAGCGTTTTTTCTAATTCATACTGCTTCTCGTACTTTTCATCTTTAAGATGATAATTCTCTTTAACAATCATCACGTTTTCTTTAGTTTCATTAAATGCTTCACGAGCTTGCTCTACTTTGTTTTCCAGCAAATCATAACGCTGCATAACGAAATTTTTATCAAACGCTTCTTTTTCTAATTGGTCGTAAATTTCTACCATTCTTGATTGTATTTGTTCGATTTTCTCTTGTACATCATCATCTTTACCTTTATTTAGTTGCTCTACAACGGCTAATAATGTTTCATGGTGAGTTTGAATCTCTATTTCGATACCTAAATGCTGTACACGATAACCATCATCTTTCATTTCCTTCAAGCCATTATGCAACTGATCCAATTCTTCAGGTAAAGTGTGTTTACATAAACGGTACCATTCAGGAAATGTTTCTACTTTACGGTTTAATTCAGTCAACCGTGCTTTCACATTATGTATCAACTCTAAGGCATCGGAATAGTTTCCTTCTGTTGTTAATTCCTCATACCGCGCCATTTCTTGTTGCAATTCATCAAGTTCAACTTCAAACACAACTTCAGCTTTCCCAAGTTGATAGCCATTTTGCAAAACCTTTTTTCTCGTTTCTGAGATCATAGGCTGCAACTTCTCAGCTTCTTCTCGACTATCCTGTTCTGAATGTAATAGTCGGTCGACTTCATCAAAAATATCATCGATTGTTTTTTCGACTTTAGAGAGCTTTTGCTCAACAGCTTTCAAACTACGTGAAGCCTTACCGAATTTGTATTTTTCTGCAGCTTCTTCCGCGTCTAATAAATATTCTTCCACTTCAGTAAACACGTGATCATTAATGTCGTCCCATTCATTTCGCCACGATTCAAACAACTCTTCTGTTTCGCCTGTTAAATTAAGATGGCCAACTTTACCGAGTTCATCAGCTACTTGACGATTCATGAGCTTTACTTTCCACGTTTCAAGTGCGTCGACTTTGTTATAAACTTTTTTTCGTGCTACGACTCCAACTAAGATAAAGGCAATTATGAGTATGATTATTCCTATTATGTATTCCATCAAAAGCCCCCTAACACTTTTCCGATCATATACTTATATACCCAATCATATCACGATTTAACCCGATTTGGCTAAAAAAATGTCAATTTATAAAAATTTCTTTATATAGCATTTATTCTGCTAATAAAGGTGAAAACCATTGATTTAACAAATTAATATACGATTGGATAAACACTCCCCTACTATCATCCCACTCATATTCTCGTTTCCACTCATTTCCGTAAATGAATGGACCATTAATCAAGCTCTTAAACTGTAAATAGAATGCTTCTTGTTCCATCTTATTTGCTTGTACTCGCTCCGTTATTTTTTCGACAAGTGTTTTGAAGTAATATGTTTCCTTTGCCACATAGGTTGAAAATAACTCTCTAATGAATTGATTATCTAACGTTAATTCACGCTGGATGAAACATGTAAATTGAAAATGTTTCTCTTTATAATGTATAATTTCCTTTATCACATTCAAGAAATCATCTTTTGTCGAAATAGGGTGTTCGTCTATTAATGATTCAAGCATTTCTAAATAATATTCATAATAATCGACAGTTGCTTGCTCGAGTAAGCCTTGTTTATTTTTAAAATAATAACTGATCAATGACACATTAACATTTGCTTGATTAGTGATCGCTCTTATAGATGTACCATTAAATCCGTTGTAATAAAACAACTCAATGGCAGCATTCATTATTTTTTCACGACTAGATTGCTTAGACATGAGATCACCTCCACGAGTAATTAATCGACAATACCATACTTATTAATTTCGACAATGTTAGCTGTTATCCTGTCTAATATAGATGATTAAAAATATTTTTTAAAGGAGATTTTCTAAATGTTTGAAGTCCAATCTTACACTGGAACTAAATCACAAAGTTATGAACAATTATTAAAACAACTAGACAGTTTACTTGAAGGGGAAGATAGTGTAACAGCAAACTTAGCAAATGCTAGCGCCTTATTAAACCAATTTCTCGATAACGTAAACTGGGTTGGTTTTTACACAATGAATCATGGTGAACTTGTTCTTGGACCATTCCAAGGTTTACCTGCGTGTGTGAAAATCCCTAATGGTAAAGGTGTTTGTGGGACAGCTACCCAAGAACGGGCGACGCAACTAGTGCCTGATGTCCATCAATTCCCTGGCCACATCGCATGTGATGCTCAAAGCCAATCTGAAATTGTCGTTCCTATTATACAAAATGATGAGATTTTTGGCGTTTTAGATATTGATGCTCCTATCAAAGAGCGTTTTGATGAAACAGATCAGCATTACTTAGAACAGTTTGTTGAAACACTTAAAAAGCATTTATAGAATAAATTTACGATAAGACTTGACTTTATTCACTACACATCCTATAATATCGTTTGTGTAAAATAAAAGGCAGCCTCGGTGGAATGACTGTGGTCTGCATTTTGTACCTCAAATTGAGGTGTATCGCGTAACTCTCTGCTGCTGGAGCGAAGGTACATGAAAGCAAAATGCGCATAGATCAGGAAACTCACTGTTTTTATTTTATGCAAAATAAAATAAAAAGGAGGAGACGCTCGTGGCACGTTTCACAGGCTCTCTATGGAAGAAATCACGTCGCTATGGCATTTCTCTAACTGGTACAGGTAAAGAATTAGAGAAGCGCCCATATGCGCCAGGTCAACATGGTCCATCTCAACGTAAAAAACTTACTGAATATGGACTACAACTACAGGAAAAACAAAAACTTCGTTATATGTACGGATTAACTGAACGTCAATTCCGTCGTATCTTTGACGATGCTGCTAAAATGCGTGGTGTTCATGGTGAGAACTTCATGCAAATCCTTGAATCTCGCTTAGATAACTTAGTTTATCGTGCTGGTTTCGCTCGCACACGCGCACAAGCTCGTCAGCTAGTGACACATGGTCACATTACATTAGATGGTAGTCGCGTTGACATTCCATCTTATCGTGTACTACCTGGTACAGTTGTTGGTGTACGTGAGAAATCACAGAACCTAGACGCTATTAACGAAGCTCTAGAAGCTGCTAACGTTATTCCAGAATACGTTACAACAGATGCGGACAAGAAAGAAGCTACTTTCAACCGTTACCCTGAACGTTCTGAGCTTTCTTCAGAAATTAATGAAGCGCTTATCGTTGAGTGGTATTCACGTTAAGTCGCCTAACAAAAAACTCAAGCCTAATTATTGGCTTGAGTTTTTTTATTATTCTTTTGATAATTCAGTTGCTAATAATTGATTAACATACTGTACAGTTTCTCTATCTGTTGTGGTTCCCCACTTATTGTCGTCTTCATATACTTTATGTCCCTGTCCAGTAATAACAACGCAATCTCCGGCTTTAGCTTGCTCGATACATTCATAGATCGCGTTAATTCGATCAACATTAACGTCAATGTCATTTGAATACCATTGCTGTCTTAAATCCTTTAATTCCTTTTCCATTTCAAGAGAGTCAAACCCATCCAAATCCCCTTGAGTTAATATTATATGGTCAGAGTGTTCTGAAGAATGTTTCACCATTGCATCACGTTTTCCTTCATCACGGTTTGCCTTAAAGCTTAAAATATGCGTGATTTTCTCGGAAGTTATAATATCAACTGTCTTTAATACTTCTTTAATAGCATCTGGTGTGTGAGCATAATCAACGACAACTTGAACACCATTATTCATTTCTAATAAATCAAACCTACCTGGCACTCCTGAAAACGTTTTAACCTTTTTCACTAATAATTGAGGGTGTTCAACTAAATCATATGCCACAGAAAAAGCCAATGCTAAGTTATATAAATTATATAAACCTAACTGTGGCGAATGAATCGAAAAGGAATCCCCCTGAATCTTTAACGTCATGTTACAACCTTCATTGCAACCCATATCCATTAATCTTACATCAGCATCAGATGTCTGCCCAATACGTTTAACATGGTATTGATGAGACTCTAACCATTCATAAAGTTGTTTACCCCAATCATCATCAATATTAATCAAGGCTTGTCCGTAAGGCTTTAATTGTAAAAACAGTTGTCTTTTTGCTTCAAAATAAGCCCACATATCAGAGTGGTAATCTAAATGTTCATAACTTAAATTCGTAAAAATTGCATAGTCAAATGTGACACCTGCAAGTCTATTTTGGTCAAGAGCATGTGAAGACACTTCAATTACCATGATATCATCTTGACTATCATATACGTGTTGATATAAATCTAAGACACTCGGTGTTGTTTGCTTTTGTGTAAAGGTCTGACCATTGATGACACATTTAACCGTCCCGATCAACCCTACTTGAAAACTGGATTCGACTAATAAATGATGCAACATATGGCTTGTCGTTGTCTTACCATTAGTGCCAGTAACACCAATAACTAATTTATCTTCGAATGGATAATCATAAAATACTTTAGCCAATTCTCCTAATATATGTCTACTATTGTCAACTTTAATATACGGTACGTCAAAACCTGTTAAATTCTTCTCTCCAATTACAGCAACTGCTCCACGATCAATCGCATCTTGAATAAATTGATGACCATCCGCTTCATATCCTTGAACTGCTATGAATAAATCACCCTTTTTCACTTTCCGGGAGTGATCGACAAGGCCTTCTATTATTGGATTATCCATAGCCTCAATAAGCTCAGGTTGCTTAATTTCTTTTATTAAATCATGTAGTTGTCGCATGAACTAGTCTCCTAAATTGTTGTCGTGTTTTACGATTATACTAAATACTTCTGATTGAAAAAACATTTTCCGACTATTTAATGAGTAACGAATAAAAATAAGTCATAAAAACCATTTCATATTGTTACGTTATAACTATATCCAGCGACTTTATTTTGGTATAATAGTCAGTGGACTATACAGTGAGAGGGAGATTACATGAGTGACGATAATGTGTTTCAACACCCGAATCAAAAGAAACAATCGGGTTCAAAATGGTTGAAACCTCTAAAATGGCTAAGTATTATTCTGATTCCATTCATTATTATCGGTTTATTAAGTTTTAACTGGATTATTGAATACATTTGGATGGAGTCCGTTGGTTACGAACAAGTATTTACAACTATATTAATGAGTCGAGTTTCGCTAGGCTTAATTGGTTTTATACTTTATTTTGTAGTAGCGTATGTTACATTTTTCTGGATACATCGAGCTTACATAAAATTCTTAAACAAAGAAACAATTCCACCTATTTTATTAAAGAAAAAATCTGCCTATACGATAATATTTCTTATCGCTCTAATTTTTGGTGCTGTAGGAACCGTTATGGTTCAAGGGATCGGTTGGGAGCCTGCTTTAAAAGCATTAAATTATGAAACGTTTGGTCAAACAGATCCCCATTTTAATTTAGATTTTTCTTTTTACATTTATTTATTACCGATTTTCAAATTAGTTATTAATTTACTATTGGGCTTAACAGTCTTTATGACCGTTATAATTGGGCTAGCTTACTCAGTATTCAACATGTACCGAGAAAGCCGAATAGCTCAATGGCATCTGGGTGTCAGCGTTGCTTTAATCGGCCTATTTATAGCGCTAAATCATCTACTTGAACCATACAATACCCTTCTAACTAATCAAGTAAACTGGTTTCAAGAAAGTGTTGTTTATGGTTTAAGTTATACAGATGATGTAATCAACATCCCTAAAGCTTATATATTAGCCGGTATTGCGATATTAGGTGTCGGGATTTTAATTGCTGCCTTAGTTAAAGGTAATTTAACATGGATGGTTATTCCTGTTGCGCTATATATTACGGTTGCACTAACAGGTCAAATTGTCTCGGCTGTTGTACAGAGCTATGTGGTCTCCCCAAATGAATTCAATCGTGAGGAGCCTTATTTACAGCATAACCTTGATTTAACACTTGATGCTTATGATTTAAACGATATTACTGTAGAAGATCACCCAGGATCTCGCAGCCTAGATCAGGACATGATTGATCGAAATCAAGATACAATCGAAAATGTGCGTATCAATGATTCACGTCCTCTACTAGACGTTTATAACCAATTACAAACATTCCGTAATTATTATGAATTTAATGATGTCGATATTGACCGTTATGAAATTAATGGTGATTATCAACAGGTTTTTGTCGGTACCCGTGAATTAAACACATCAGACTTGCCTGACCAAGCAAGAACTTGGCGAAATGAAAAATTACGGTATACTCATGGCTATGGGGTAACGATGAGCCAAGTTAATGAAATAACATCACAAGGACAACCGGAATATTTAGTTCAAGATATACCTGCAGAAGGTGAAGTCGATATTACGCGACCACAGATTTATTTCGGTGAAGAACAAGCTCAGAACGTGATGGTTAACACTCAAGTAGATGAATTTGATTATCCAATGGGTGATAGCAACCAATCTTATCGTTTTAGTGAAGATACTGGTATTTCATTAGCAGGTATCAATCGTGCCTTATTCTCAATCAGTGAAGGGTCATTTAGAATGTTTACGTCTGATCAACTCACTGACGAAAGCCAGCTACTGGCAACTCGAAATATCGAAGAGCGTGTTGAGCGAATTGTGCCATTTATAGACTATGACCAAGATCCTTATATCGTGGTTCGCGATGATGGTTCACTCGTTTGGGTAATCGATGCATATTTGAAATCAGGAAATCACCCATATTCTGAGAGACATAATGGTGAAGATAATTATATCCGCAACTCTGTTAAAGTAACTGTTGACGCTTATTCTGGTGAAGTCGATTTCTATGTTGTCGATGATGAAGATCCATTGCTGAAGACATATGAAAATATGTTCCCACAATTATTCACTAGAGAAATACCTGAAGATATTGAAAAACATTTCCGTTACCCGGTTGATTTATTCGAAATTCAATCGGACATTTACGGAACTTATCATATGAATGATTTAGAAGTATTTTATAACCGTGAAGACCGCTGGGAATTCTCAACTGAACGGTATTTTGATCAGGATATTACGATGGAACCTTATTATGTCACAATGGCACTGCCAGGAAATGATGAGGAAGAATTTGTACTCATGTCACCTTATACCCCTAAAAACCGACAAAATATGATTGCTTGGATGGGTGCAAGAAACGATGGTGACAACTATGGTGAATTAGTGGTCTATGAGTTTCCAAAACAACGCAATATTTACGGAACTCAACAAATTGAAAACCGTATTAATCAGGATAGCGTTATTTCACAAGAATTAAACTTATGGTCACAGGGTGGCTCAAGTGTCATTCGTGGTAACCTATTAACAATCCCAATCGAAGACACTGTCATGTATGTAGAGCCGATTTATATCGAGTCTTCTAATGAAACATCATTACCAGAAGTGAAGCAAGTAATCGTAGCTTTTGGTGATTATATTGTCATGGAAGCTACATTTGATGACGCTTTAGAAGAATTAGTTGACCGAATTGAACGCGGTGCTCCTACAAACATGCCTGAAGATCTTGAAAACCAAGACGGAGAGGGAACTGGAGCAAGTGAAACTGATCAAGAAGGAAACGAAGAACAAACACCTCCAATTGCTAGCGAAGAAGCTCAAGAACGTCTAAATAACATCTCTGAGCTTTTCGATGAGTATCAAAATGCTCTATCAAATGGTGATTGGGAAGAAGCTGGTCAAATTATGAATGATATCGAAAACTTATTAAATGAATAACAAAAAGGAGAGCTCAACATTTCTGAGCTCTCCTTTTAAGTTCATAAGCTTATTCTGATTTTTTAACGTCTTTTAAATAAGGGAAACTACTTGGGTACTGATAGAACCCTTCAATATCTTCACTTAATCCTGCTAGTAAAACGGAATGATATAATGGTACGATAGGTGACTCATCAATAATGATCTGCTGTGCTTCCTCATATAATTCTAAACGTTCTTCTTCGTCGGTAGATCGCCTAGCTTCTTCTAAAAGTTGATCAACTTCATCATTACTAAAGAATGAACGATTCCCAGCTGACCCTGCGTTTTCAGAATGGAACATTGGGTATAAACCATAATCAGCATCTAAGGTTACAGTGCCCCAACTACCGACTAACATATCATGCTCACCTTGTGCTGTTAAATCTAAATAAGCACCTATATCCAACTGTTCAATATTAAGTTCAATGTTGACTTCTTCTAATTCAGACTGAATATAAACAGCTGTATCAGCTGTCGTTTTATCGTACACATAGACATCTAGACTAAAGCCTTCCCCATAACCTTCTTCTTCTAATAATTCTTTAGCCTGTTCCACATTATGTTCAATCGGCTCTAATTCATCACTGTATCCATTCACTGTTGGCGCTAATGGACCAGTCGCTGGTAAAGGAACGCCACTCATCAAGCCTTCTACTAAAGCTTCTTTATCAATAGCCATATTAATAGCTCGGCGTATCTCACGATTATCTAATGGTTCTTTTTCAACGTTAAAACCTAAGTACGACATACTAGCACTTTCTGATTCTTTCACACGACCTTCTTCTGACTCATTGATACTGGAAACTTTATCAGTATTAACTGGATATATAATGTCAGCCTCATCAGTCATTAATTCTGAAACACGTGAACTTTCTTCAGGAACCGCTTTGAAAACAATACGTTCAAAGTTAGGTTTTTCTCCCCAATAATCTTCGTTCTTCGTTAAGATCACATTTTCACCTGAATTATGTTCCTCTAATTCATAATACCCTGTACCTACAGGATTTTCATTAACAGCTGTAAGTGGGTTTTCTCCATTCTCCATTCCCTCATAATCCGCTTCAATTGATTCCGGACTAATCATATGCCCACCAGGATGAGCTAAATGAGCTGGCAATGCTGAGAATGGATATTGTGTATGAATTTGCACTGTATATTCATCAACAACTTCTACCTCATCAATCATATCAAATAAGAAGCTTAAGGTTGCTCCGACTTCTGGGTCTAAAACACGATCGAGGTTCGTCTTAACCACTTCTGCATTGAATGGTTCCCCATCATGAAATGTGACATCTTCCCTTAACTTAAATTCCCAAGTCGTTTCATTCACTTGTTCATAACTTTTAGCTAAACTAGGTTCGAGCTCAAGATCTTGATTCATCCGTACTAATGTGTCATAAATATTAGTCATCACATATAACGAAATCCCATCATTTGCTGCGTGTGGGTCGAGTGATGATGGAGTTGAATCTAAATCAACCACAAGTTCTTCATTATTACCGTTACTTCCTTGCTCTTGTGTCTCACCTTCTGCAGATTCTTCTGTTTGATTTTCTTCCCCTTCTTCTGAATCGCTGCTACCTTCATTTGCACAAGCTACTAATGCAACTAATACAACCAATAGTAACGATAATTTCTTCATGATGTTTAGCATGATAATCCCCCTTAATTAATTAATGTTGTATCAAATTCATTCTATGACATGATACAACAAAATGATTATACCTTCATAATTATAGAAATTCAAACAAAGCCAATCTGTTTAATCAGGTTTTTATAAAAATAAACAGCCAACTTAACATAAAGTTAGTTGACTGTTTATTAAATTATGAGCTATGACGTACTAAAAAGTATTTCTTTTTACCACGTCTAATGACAGTGAATGCATTATCAATTCGATCTTCCTGATTCACGACATATCCCATATCTTGTTGGCGTTGATCATTGATATAAATCGCACCATTTTGAATATCTTCGCGTGCTTGACGTTTAGATGAAGAGATACTTGCTTCAACAAGTAAATCAATTAATCCTTTTTCAGAATCAACTAATTCATAGGTCGGAACATCTTTAAAACCGACCTCCACCTCTTCTTTGGTTAAATCATTGATATCTCCACCAAAGAGCGCAGCTGTAATACGTTGTGCTTGATTTAGTGCCGCTTCACTATGAACCATCTTCGTCATTTCTTCAGCTAAACGACGCTGAGCTTTTCTTTGCTCTGGACGTTCTGATAGTTCTGTCTCTAATTCACCAATTTCCTCTAATGATAAGAAAGTGAAAGATTTCAAGAACTTCACGACATCTCGATCGTCCGTATTAATCCAAAATTGGTAAAACTCATAAGGACTTGTTTTCTTCTCATCAAGCCAGATCGCTCCTCCAGCTGTTTTACCAAATTTTGAACCATCAGCCTTAGTAATCAATGGTACTGTCAGGCCGTAAGCTTCAACGTCTTCGCCTTCATCACTTTTACGACGAATAAATTCTAATCCAGCTGTAATATTACCCCACTGATCACTACCACCAATTTGTAATGTCACACCTTCTTGTTGATTTAGTCGTTGGAAATCAAGTGACTGAAGCAACATATAAGTGAATTCTGTAAAAGAGATACCGTTTTCGATTCGTGTTTCGACTGAATCCTTCGCTAACATATAATTAACACTGAAATGCTTACCAACATCTCGTAATAAATCGATCACTGACATCTCTGACAGCCAATCATAGTTATTCACAACTTTGGCGCCTGTTTTCTCATCGGAAAAATCAATTAAACGAGATAATTGACTCTTAATATTAGCCACCCAATCTTGAACAATTGATTCCTCATTTAATTGACGTTCTTCGCTACGTCCACTCGGATCACCAATTAAACCAGTGCCACCACCTACTAATGCAATTGGGCGATGACCAGCTTCTTGGAATCGTTTCAGCATCAATATAGGTAATAAATGACCAATATGAAGGCTATCAGCTGTAGGGTCAAACCCGCAATATAATGACACTCTATTTTCAATTAAATGCTTCTCTAATCCCTCTTCATCAGTCATCTGATTAATGAGCCCTCTAGCATGTAAATCCTCAATAATATTCATGGTATACCTCCTTTAAAATATAAAAAAGCCTCTCATCCGCTTAGGGACGAGAGGCTCGCGTTACCACCCTATTTGTGTCGAACAAACTTGACACCACTTCATTCGTTAACGGGATTAACCGTCTCTTAATCGAGAAAAGCTCCTAGCCGTAATTCAGTCCATACTGTGTACTGATTCACACCACCCATCAGCTCTCTGAAACACTATCATTATGTCCTTACTTCAACTATTCATTGCTTGTTATTTAATTTATCAATATATTTTTACCATAGTCTTATAAAAAACGCAACATAATCATTCTAATAGAGGATATGACGATTAGACAAGATATGCTATAATATAGTCGATATTTTAGGAGGTTCGTCAATGAGTAATCAAAAATCTGACAATAAATTTCTCGCATTTTTTCAAAAAGGTAAATTTCCGAAATACACACGTGTTTCACTCGATATTGCATGGAATGTCTTACTTTTCTTCATCATTATTGGTGTAACCGTCGCCTTTTTTATTGGTGGATTAGGATTTGGCTATCTCGCATCATTAGTTGAAGACGTCGAAGTTAGTGAAGCTAGTGAAATGACAGAGATGGTCCATAACTATGAAGAAACATCTGAAGTTTATTTCGCTGACGAAAAATACTTAGGTGAAATTCGTGGTGATATACACCGAGAAGAAATTAGTAGTGACCAAGTCTCACAAACTTTCATTGATGCGGTAATCGCTACAGAAGATGAGAATTTTTATGAGCACGAAGGCATTGTTCCAAAAGCTATTATGCGTGCCCTATACCAACAATTTGCTGGAACACCTAGTCAAACGGGTGGTAGTACATTGACCCAGCAAATCGTCAAAAATCAAATCTTATCTAACGAAGTATCATTTGAACGTAAGGCTGAGGAAATATTTATTTCTTTACGCTTAGAACAATTTATTGATAAAGAAAATATTTTAGAAGCTTATTTAAATGTCGTGCCATTTGGTCGAGACTCATCCGGGCGTAATATTGCTGGTATTCAAGCAGCAGCTCAAGGAATCTTTGATGTAAATGCTGAAGAATTGAACATTCCTCAAGCTGCCTTTATCGCTGGTTTACCACAAAATCCATATGTTTATACACCATATGCTAATGGCGGGGAACTGAAACCAGAAGATCAATTACAACCAGGATTAAACCGAATGGAATCAGTTCTGGAACGTATGCATGACGCTGAGAGAATTAGTGATCAAGAATATGAAGAAGCTTTAAATTACGATATTATCTCTGATTTCACACAAAAAACTGAATCGATTCGCGACGATTATCCGTTTGTTGCAGATGAGGTTCAAAGACGTGCACGCGACGTCTTAGCTGAACAATTGGCAGAAGATCAAGGTGAATTAGAAGAATACAATAATGTTGATTCGACACGTCAGCATTACCGTGATTTAGCCATGAATGAATTGCGTCATAGTGGATTAAAAGTGCATACAACCATTAAGAAAGATATTTATGACGAATGGCAAAAGACCAAAAACGAATTTGACAATTACGGTCGTACTGTCACAACTCAAGTAGAAAATCCTAATACAGGTGAAGTAACAGAACAAGAAATCCCTGTTGAAGCTGGTGCGATGATGATTGAAAACAATTCTGGTGCTATCTTAAGTTTTGTCGGGGGTCGAGATTTTGACAGACGCCAAGTCAATAATGCGACCTACAACACGCGACCACCTGGTAGTACGATGAAACCATTATTTGGTTACGCTGTTGGTATGGAATTAGGAATCATCCAGCCCGGCTCACCGTTATTAAATGTTGGCTTTGACTACTATCCTGGTGATCCGTGGTCGCCAAACAACTATATTTCCTATGATACAGGTGGGTTCGTCAGTGCTCGTGAAGCTCTAAGAGACTCTGATAACATCCCCGCTTCTCGTTTAATGATCGATATCATCGAAAAAGACGGTAATCCAAAACGTTTCTTAGATAAGATGGGAATTGATGACGGCCAGAATGTTCCTGCAAACGTATTAGGTGAATCACCTTACATGACAGTTGAAGAAAACGTATCCGCCTATACGACTTTCGCTAATGAAGGTAACTATAAGAACCCGTATATGGTTGAGCGAATTGAAGACGATGAAGGCAATGTTATTTATGAACATGAGTCAGAATCTGAGGAAGTATTCTCACCTCAAACCGCTTATTTAACCATCGATATGATGCGTGATGTCGTCAACAATGGTACAGCAGCATCCTTGAATTACACATTGAACAATCCTGGTGTTGACTGGGCTGGTAAGACAGGTACATCACAAGATTATAAAGATGCTTGGTTTGTAGGTACAAATCCAAATGTCACTGTAGGTACTTGGATGGGCTATTACAATCATGATCAAGTCGTAAATACAGATCATCTCAGACTAAACACTGAGCAGTATAGTAGACGTAACTTACAGTTTTGGTCACAACTTGTTAATTCTTCTGCTGAGATGAATTCTGACCTTGTAACACCGAGTGAAAGCTTTTCTAGTCCTGGTGGCATTGTCTCACGTAGTTACTGTGGATTAACAGGTAATGCACCAAGTGACATGTGCGCTGAACTCGGTTTAGTTGAAACTGATCTGTTTAATACTAACTATGCACCTTCTTCTAGTGATGACGATATCTTCTCAACTAGCGATTATGTTGAAATTGATGGCGATCGTTATCCAGCTGTTGATGCAACGCCTAGTGAATTTACTGAAGAAGGTTACACGATGGAAAATGACTTTATCGATGAATTAGGTTGGGGCACAACTTATAGTTCTGGCTGGTCTGATCCAGTCGATATGGATCAAGTGGTTGAAAGTGATGATATTCCAGACTTGATTAACATTGAAGATGAGTTAGATGATGAAGGTACACCAAGTGCTCCTTCAAACGTGTCTGTTTCCGGTGGCACGCTCAATTGGTCAGAAGCAGATGGCCAAGTCGTTGGTTACAGAGTTTACCGTGCAGCTGATGAAGATAGCTCCTTCAGTGAAGTTGGAAACACGACGTCAACTGAATTTTCTCTTCCAACTAGTGATTCTGTCTATGCGGTTAGAGCCGTTAGCCTATACGGTCATGAATCAGACTTATCTGATTCTGTGATTTATGGTTCTCTTGAAGAAGAGGAAGAAGAAAGTGACTCTGGTGAAAATGGTGATTCCGAAGAAGCTAATGACTCTGGAGAAAATGGTGATTCTGAAGAAACTAATGACTCTGAAGAGAGTGGTGATTCTGAAGAAACTAATGAATCTGAAGAAAATGGTGATTCTGAAGAAACTAATGGCTCTGAAGAGAATGGTGATTCTGAAGAAACTAATGAATCTGAAGAAAATGGTGATTCTGAAGAAACTAATGGCTCTGAAGAGAATGGTGATTCTGAAGAAACTAATGGCTCTGAAGAGAATGGTGATTCTGAAGAAACTAATGACTCTGAAGAGAATGGTGATTCTTAATCTGGCAACAACTTTAACTAAATATACCCATTTATATTCAAATCCCACTGACTCGATCAGTGGGATTTTTCTATAAGAATAGTGACTAAACATGTTACAATAGACTTATCATTTGATTTAGGTGGTGTCACTTTGAAGCATCCAAAAACCTATCATCACAAAACAATTCAGAATGGCAATCAAGTCATTATTGTAGAAGGACCTCTATCTTCAACTTTTTTAGCTGATTATTACTTCGACGAGGGATTAACCGCATTTCGTCCAGCTAAGAAGCAATTTGAAGCGGTAAAGTCTATTGCTGATTTTGAAGAAGGGCGTATTATTATCGCGCGAGATGGCGATAAAATCGTTGGTTATGCAACCTTCTTACATCCTGATCCATTAGAACGTTGGTCTGAAATCAAAATGGAAGATTTGATTGAATTAGGTGCTATCGAAGTATCTAATGACTATCGTGGTCTTAGTATTGGATCCACTTTGCTAGAAGTGGCTATGCTCGACCACCAAATGGAAAACTATATTGTTATTACAACTGAATATTATTGGCATTGGGATATGGATTCGACACGACTAAATATTTGGCAGTACCGCGAAATCATGGAGAGAATGATGGGCCATGGTGGACTCACACCTATGTCAACAGACGACCCAGAAATTATGTCACACCCCGCTAATTGTTTACTCGTTAGAATTGGTGAAAATGTACCAAAAGAATCAATTGAAACATTCGATTCATTACGCTTTATGGGTAAGCGTCATGATTGGATGTAAAAATGAGGTGAGACAATGTTAGTAGAAGAAATTATGTCCAAACCCACGGTCAAATTAAGCCCTAGTGACTTAATTGAAGAAGCCTTAGCATTATTAAATGAACATACCATTCGCCACATTCCAATTGTGGATGAAAGTGATCAAGTCGTTGGTATTTTATCTGACCGAGATGTTCGAGATGCAACACCATCTATTTTAGAACCTGATCAAAATTATCAAATCTTAAAACATGATGTATCATCTATCATGACTTCCCCTGTCATTACCGTACATCCATTAGATTTCATTGAAGACATAGCATCAATTTTTTATGACCATGAGATAGCCTGTGTGCCTGTTACGAAAAATAATCAACTGGTCGGAATCGTGACAGAGAAAGACTTACTATATCGCTTAATTCAGCTTACAGGCATTCATGAACAAAGTTCTCAAATAGAAATTAAAGTGCCTAACAAAGTAGGCGTTTTACCGCATGTCACCAGAATTGTTAGTGAACGAAATACGAATATCTCTTCTGTCTATGTCTATCCTTATCAAGATAGCTATACGGAGAAGATTATTGTCTTAAGAATCCAAACGATGAATCCAATGCCATTAATTGATGAACTAAAACAACACGGTTATGAAGTCATTTGGCCTAATATTCCGGGGTTATCAAAATGACACGACGACAAGCAGGATTCATCTATACAGATACATTTCAAAACTACAATTTTGGTGAACAGCATCCCTTTAATCAAAAGCGCGTCGAATTAACATATGAATTGCTTAAAGACATGAAAGCTATTAGTGATGAACAAATCATCACACCACGTATTGCTACCGATTCAGAAATCGCTTTAGTTCATGATCCGAAATATATTGATGCCGTTAAACGTGCAAGTCGAAATGAATTAAAAGAAGAAGAAACGATTGAGTTTGGAATAGGGACTGAGGATACACCTGCCTTTCAAGACATGCATCTTGCTGCTAGCCAACTGGTTGGTGGTACATTAAGTGCAGTTGACCATGTCTTAAACGGTAATTACAATACTGTGGTTAATCTTGGCGGAGGATTACACCATGGTTTCAGCCGTAAAGCATCTGGCTTTTGTATTTATAATGATGCGGCGATAGCCATTCAATATATTAGAAAACATTATGATTATAAGGTATTATATGTGGATACAGATGCGCATCACGGAGATGGTGTGCAATGGATTTTTTACGATGACCCTAATGTTTGTACCCTTTCGATTCATGAGACAGGTCGTTACTTATTTCCGGGCACAGGTAATATAAATGAACGTGGGCACAATGATGGTTATGGTACTTCGTTTAATGTTCCTGTTGATGCCTTTACAGAAGACGAGTCATTTTTAGATGCTTATCAGAAAACGTTGTTTAATGTAGCCGAGCATTTCATTCCAGATATTATCGTGACTCAAAATGGAGCTGATGCGCATGTTTTTGATCCATTATCCCATTTAGCTTGTACGATGAACATCTATGAAGAAATCCCTAAATTAGCCCAATCTGTTGCAGATACTTATTGCCAAGGTAAATGGATTGCTTTAGGTGGTGGTGGATATGATATTTGGCGTGTGGTGCCTCGTGCTTGGTCACAGTTATGGGCTGTTGCTAGTCAGGGAGAACCATTTAAAGGCGAGATACCAACATCATGGCTTGAGCGTTTCCAACCAGACAGTCCAGTTACACTCCCTACAACATGGCATGACAAAGAGGACATTTATAAACCAATTCCAAGAAAAGAAGAAATTACTGAGAAGAATAGCATCCTTGTGCAAAAATTATTACAACCAATTATCCACGACCGTAATTATATGATGTAAAAAAGCCTAATGGAGATAACTGTTATCAGTCTCCATTAGGCTTTTTGCTTAGGATGAACCTTGATCTAATTCTAAGATAACCATTTCCACCCGACGATTGCGTTGTAAATTGTCTTCGGAATTATTGTCTGAAACAGGACGATATTCAGCATATCCCGTCGCCTCAAACCGGGTTGGGTCTAATGAATGTTCTTCAATAAAATATCGAATTACACTACTTGCTCTTGCAGTCGATAGTTCCCAATTAGAAGGATATCGATATGTATTAATCGGACGGTCATCTGTATGACCCTCGACTTCAACATTATTAGGCATATTATCTAATAATAAAGCTAGCTGGTCTAAAAATGGTTGGAAATCCTCTATTAACTCCGCTTCACCCGTCTCAAATAGCACACGTTCTTGTAAGACAAGCACAATGCCTTGATCCGTTTGATTAGCGGTAATCATGTCATTCAACTCATTCTCATCTAGGTAGGCCTGAATTTCCTCATATATTTCGTCTAAGTTCTCCTGATCTTCCTCAGCTGTTATATCTTGACTAGGTTCTTGATTTGGTTGTGAATCGTCTTCAGAATCATTCTCCCCATTAGTTTCACTTTCTTCTTCAAAATCAGTTGGATTCTCTTCTTCAATCGGTGAAGGCATAAAGTCGAAAATAACATTTTGGCGATATGATTCAGCGACTGCATTAAACTTCGTTGCATCAATTTGGGACATCGAAAACAACAAAATAAAGAAAACGAGAATCAACGTCATCATATCTGAATATGTAACCATCCAAAGCGGTGCACTACGTTTTGGCTGCTTTTTATTTTTTGGCTTCATGTTACCTCCTCTTTCTGGTCTTCCTCCTCTTGATAATCTTTCGTTGTCTCAGCTGGTAAGAAAGCACTTAACTTCTCCTCAAGAATTTTCGGATTCTGACCAGACTGAACGCCAATCACGCCTTCAACAACGACTTGTTTCATGAAAATTTCTTCTTCCGTCCGTGAAACTAATTTACCTGCTATAGGTAAGAACACAAGATTCGCAAGCACCATGCCATAGAAAGTGGTTAATAATGCAACTGCCATACTTGGTCCAAGTGTTTCAGGGTTATTCAGTTGATTTAACATCAAGATTAAACCAATTAGTGTACCAATCATTCCCCAAGCAGGCGCATATTCGCCAGCTTTTTCTATAATTGAACGTCCCTTGCTGTGTCGTTCTTCAGTCGCAGCAATTTCAGCGTTCATAATATCATTAATGACTTCTGGTTCAATGCCATCAATGGCTAGATAAATCCCCTTTTTAATAAAAGGATCATCCAGTTCTTCTACTTCACTCTCTAATGCTAGAAGTCCTTCACGTCTCGCTTTTTCTGATAATGATATAAATAATTGTATAAGTTCTCTTAAATTATAATCATCGTCTCGAAACGATTCTTTAAACACCCTTAAACTTAATTTCATTTCTGCAAAGTTAAAGTTGACAAATAGTGCACCTGTTAACCCACCAATGACAACAACCATAGAACTGATCTGAATAAAGGATGTTACGCCACCGAATCCATCATTAAAATAAATGCCTAGTAAAAGCATCGTTGCACCAAGACCAATACCGACTGGCGTTAGTATGTCACTCTTCTTCATATCTCTCTCACCCTATTTCTATATAAGCCTACTTATAAACTATATCGTCAGGATTAGTTTTTTGTTGAGTCCCTTACGACAATTCGATGAGGTAAAGTGACTTGTTCTTCTTCAATTTCTTCCCCACGAAGTAATTTCGTTAATAAACGCATTGAGACAGCCCCGATATCATACATCGGTTGTAAAACACTAGTTAGGGTTGGTCTTACCATATTAGCTAAGCGCGTATTATCAAAACCAACAACGTTTAAATCATCTGGTACATTTATGCCATAATCCTGTGCACCGTGAATCACACCTAGTGCCATTTCATCTGAAGATGTAATAATCGCCTTAGGAGGATTCGTTTGATTTAAGAAATAATTCGCAGCGTCAATACCAGACTGGTAACTGTCATCGCCTGGATAGACATATTCTTCATTGAATGGTAAACCACTTTCTTTAATAGCATCTAAATAGCCTTGACGTTTCATTTCATTTATCTTGGCGTTTAAAGGAGATGTAACAAATCCAATCGCTTCTTTGTCAATTTGTTGACTTAAGTGAATAACGGCATCTTTCATCGCTTCATAATAATCAATATTAACAGAAGGTAACGTGTGACTATCGTCTACTGTAGCTGCTAATATGACAGGTACATTAGCTTGGCTAAACGCCTCAATATGCTCACTTGTAACTGAAGAGCCCATAAAAATGACTCCGTCTACTTGTTTTTCTAACATATTATCTAATAAGTCTAGCTCTTTGTTTTGTTGCTGATCCGAGCTACTAAGGATAATATGATATTTATACATAGAGGCAATATCCTCAATGCCTCTTGCTAACTCTGCAAAAAACAAATTCGAAATGTCTGGAATAATGACACCTACTGATGTTGTTTTCCGGCTAGCTAGACCTCGCGCAACCGCATTTGGCCTAAAACCTAATTCCTCGATTGCATTCAACACTTTCTGTCTCGTAGCTGGTTTCACATTGGTATTCCCGTTAATAACACGAGAAACAGTCGCCATTGAGACATTTGCTTCTTTTGCTACATCATAAATAGTTACACCCATAGTCAACGACTCCTTATTACAGGTTACTTTCCTTATAAGCTCACACTTTTAGTCTCAATTACTGATAGGCATGTGAGGTTTTCATAATCGACAACACTTAATTTGCAATCTAAAGCGCAATCCAAGAAAATATTTAAATTATTTCAATAATAATTTTAAGCATAAGACAAATTTCGCTCTATCGCAACAGCATGCTAAAGATTTTACAAATTAGTCATGAGTCAGGAGGCTGGGTTGTCTTAGGTTCTGGATAAAATGCTCAAATGTTGGTATGTCCATCTGTTGTTGTGAATCAGATAATGCGACGGCTGGGTCTGGATGTACCTCTGCCATAATTCCATCAGCACCAATTGCTAAAGCTGCTTTGGCTGCTGGTAATAATAGATCGCGTCTGCCCGTCGAATGAGTGACATCTACCATCACAGGTAAGTGTGTTTCGCGTTTAAGTACTGGCACTGCCGTAATATCAAGTGTGTTGCGTGTAGCTGTTTCATAAGTTCTAATACCCCGTTCACACAAGATGATATTAGGGTTCCCTTGCGAGACAATATACTCAGCAGCATTTAAAAATTCATTTATCGTTGCAGCTAAACCGCGCTTTAAGATGATTGGAACATTAGCTTTCCCTGCTTCTTTTAATAAATCGAAATTTTGCATATTACGTGCACCGATTTGAATAATATCTAAATATTTTTCGCCTAAAGCGATATCATTAGGATGCGTAATTTCACTCACAACTTTCAAACCGTGACGATCACCCACATCACGTAAAATTTTAAGACCTTCTTCACCTAAACCTTGAAAATCATAAGGTGATGTACGAGGCTTAAAAGCACCCCCTCTTAATATACGGACACCTTGCTTTTTCACCACTTCTGCCACTTGATCAACTTGTTCAAACGATTCAACTGAGCAAGGTCCCATCACAAATTGTTGTTCTCCATTTCCAATGTGAAGATCATCGACAGCTACGATCGTATCTGTAGGTTGCTTATCACGTGAGACAAGCAACGTCTTATGATAATCATCTTCTTGTAATTCTTTTGCCGCTTTAAAAATTTCTTTAAATAAGTGTTCAATGGTTGAATACTCAAATGGTCCTTGATGTTGTTCAACGATATGGTTTAACATATCACGTTCTCGTTCAGGGTCATAAGCTTTCATGCCTTGAGCTTTCTTAATATCGCCGAGCTCCTTCACGAGTTGACCACGCTTATTAATGAGTTCTAATAATTGTATATTAACTTGATCAAGTTCATCTCTTAGTGAATCTAATTGGTTATTCATTGTTCTTGCCTCCAGCTTCAGTTTATATTAAGTGATATTTATGGTACATTATCCTTAATTAATCTCATTGTTTTATATTTATAATCTTTGTCGATTTCTAGTCACATTATATCGAACCACGGCCTACTTGTCATTAAAGGGCGTCTTAGTTTAGACAATACTTTTTTGATTATCTTGATTAAGACCGTTGTTGATATTATGATCCGCTCTCGGTGGACGCTTTCCGCAGGCACGGCTCGAGCCTCCTCGGAAGAAATGCGCTTCCTGCGGGGTCTCGAGACACGTGCTATTCCCGTGACGGCCCGGACGGCCTAATGTCGACGTTGGTCACAGGACGTGACCGCTTTTAGTCGACCAGGAGTCGCCACCTTCGCTTCTCATAATTCAACAACTATGAGCTTATAACTATACAACTAATCAATACTGTGCTTAGAGAATCCAATTAAATTGATTTCATGAAGACTTAAGGAGGTGACCCATATGAGTCGATTATTTGCTTTAGATATTGGAACACGTAGTGTCGTCGGTATTATTCTGGAAAAAGATGACGATATTTATCACGTAGTAGATATGGTGTCGCGTGAACATAAGGAACGATCCATGGTAGATGGACAAATACATAATGTAATGGCTGTTTCAGACGTTATTAAAACAGTCAAAGAAGAACTTGAAATTAAACATGGTCCTCTAACTCATGTTTGTGTGGCCGCAGCTGGTCGCGCTCTTAAAACGGAACAAAGTCGCATGAGTATCAGCATTGCTGAACAACCAATCATGTCGAATGAAGACATATTTCATTTAGAATTAGCGGCTGTTCAACAAGCTCAGTATCAACTTGCTGAAAAACAAGCTGATAACCACAGCACTCAGTATTATTGTGTCGGCTACTCGGTCACGCATTATTATTTAGATGATCAAAGCATTGGCTCACTAATCGACCAACAAGGCGAAGAAGCAACAGTTGATATTATCGCAACATTTCTACCTAAAGTCGTTGTAGAATCTCTGTTAGCAGCTTTACAGCGTGCTGATTTAGAAATGGAAGCCTTAACCTTAGAACCTATCGCAGCCATTCAAGTGCTAATTCCACAATCTATGCGAAAACTCAATGTCGCCTTAGTTGATGTTGGCGCTGGTACTAGCGATATTGCGATCACTAAAGACGGCACCGTAGTCGCTTATGGTATGGTTCCTAAAGCTGGTGATGAGATTACCGAAGCAATCAGTCAAGAATATCTTCTGGACTTTCACCAAGCTGAACAGGCTAAACGCCAATTAATCGAGCAAAAAACGATGGAAGTAGAAGACATTTTAGGATTTACAACTAATGTTTCAGTAGCCGATGTCACAAGGCAGATCAGCTCAACTATCGGTAATTTAGCTCGATCTATTTGTGATCAAATCTTGAGCTTAAACAAGGAATCTCCCCAAGCTGTTATGTTAGTCGGGGGTGGAAGCTTAACCCCTTCTCTGACGGATTATATTGCTGATACATTACAACTACCTGCTAATCGAGTAGCCGTAAGAGATATTGATGCGATCAAGAATCTTAAAGGACACGAACAGCTTCCTCATAGTCCGGAATTTGTCACACCGATTGGAATTGCAATCGCAGCTAAGCAAAGTCCTGTTCATTATATTAGTGTCACTGTCAATCACCGGATGGTTCGTTTATTTGATGTTAAGCAACTGACGATCGGGGATTGCTTATTAGCAGCTGGGTTAGAAATCAAAAAGCTATATGGCAAACCTGGTATGGGCTTATTTATAACATTTAATGACAAACCAGTCACTCTTCCAGGAACCTACGGGGAAGCACCAACTATAAAAATAAACGGAGAAGTAGCTTCATTACAAGATCACATTCAACACGGTGATGACATTGAAGTGTTCCCTGGAAAAGATGGAGAAACGCCAACATACACCATTGAATCATTAACTGGTTCAATTGAATATCTAACAGTGTTTATTCATGATCAAACCGTTGAGGTACAGCCTACAATTAAGCTGAATGGAGAGTTAACTGATATAACAAATCTGTTAAATGATGGGGATCACATCTATTATCAGTCACATCATACGGTCTCTAGCGTTTTAGAGCAAAACACACAACTTGATTTGTCCAAAGTCCAAAAGCCCTTCGATATTAATATTAACGGTGAAACGATGCAAATATTTCCCGAACAGATGACAATCTACCAAAACGACCTAAAAACTAAATTATCGAATCCTATTCAACATCATGATCGCTTATCTTACACCCTTAACGAATCAATCCAAATTGAGGATTTATTAACCTATTTAGATAATGGGCCAACAGCAGGTATTACTGTCTTTTACGAAAACAAACCAGTAGAATTACAACCTACATCGTTTAATATGACTAAAAATGGAGTTACCTGTGACCGACAAACGTTGGTTTATCCAAATGATATCGTTACGATAGAGAAACCTGCACAACAATCATTCATATTCCAAGATTTATTTCGGTTTATTGAGTTGAATGTTTCTGAAATCTCAGGGAAACGATTCAAACTCTATCGTAATCAAGAACCAGTAGGTTTCTCTGAACCAATTCAAGATGGTGATCAACTATCAATTGAATGGTTTGATTCTGTTCGTGAGCTTTATTGAAACATAGCAATCTAACTAAAACCGATTGCACCAGACAATATACCTTTTGCAAACGGCTTTTGTTTGCTAAAATAGAAGTTAATTAATAATCATGGAGGTTCAACATGCCTACTCCAAGTATGGAAGATTACATTGAACAAATCTATTTACTAATCGATCAAAAAGGATATGCTCGTGCTTCCGATATAGCTGAACGACTATCTGTCCACCCGTCATCTGTTACCAAAATGGTCAAGAAACTAGATGAGAAAGATTATATTCATTATGAGAAGTACCGTGGCTTAGTCTTGACGGATAAAGGAAATAAAATCGGTAAACGCCTTGTCTACCGCCATGAGTTACTGGAACAATTCCTAGAACTGATTGGTGTTGAAGAAGGCGAGATTTACGAGGAAGTGGAAGGAATAGAACATCATTTAAGCTGGAATAGTATCTTCCGAATTGGAGATCTATTGGAATACTTTCAAGAAGACCCAGAACGCTTAAAGCAGTTAGAAGACATCCAAAAACGAAATAGTAACAAAGAATAAAATGAGGCTCCCACTATTGTGAGAGCCTCATTTTTATGCTTGTACAACATTTTCTAGTTGGTCTTCCTTAATCTCAAAGTGAGACGTATGATACGCTACATCACCTTGTTTAATATAAAATACTTGAGGAGATTCGTGTTTTATATTAAATTGCTCAGCAACTTGATTAGATAAATCTCGATTTTCTTGAATATGAATAATATAAGCTGGAATCTCATGATTGGATGCAAATGATTCAACATGGCCTTTTGCTTCAGCGCTAATTGGACATGTTAAACTATGTTTTAACAAAATAGCTTCATCTTGATTTAAAGCTGAATTTAATTGAGCTTCTTCTGTAATTTGTTGTACTGTCATCTAAACACTCCTTCTAGTATCAATCCTTAATTAAACATAAAAAAAGCTGTTAGCAATGTCAACTAACAGCCTTTGAAATTTATTCAATTTTATTTATTAATATTGTTGGGAACGCTCGTATAATTCATTAGCTTCCTGACGCTCAAGCTCTTCTGTTGCCTCTTCAATGGCATCAGCAATATCTTGTGCTACTTCATCGTTTTGACCTTGAGCTTGGTTTTTCATTTCTGCTACTTTATCTTGTAATTGACCTTTTGTTTCTCTCATGCGTTGAGAAAATTCGTTACCTTTTTCGTAAGCAACGTCTTTCCACTCATCAGCACGTTCTTTTACTTGTTGCGCGCCAGTGTTTAGATCTTCACGGATTTCTTTCCCTGATTTCGGAGCGAATAATAGTGCGACTGATGCACCAACAATACCTCCTAGTAATGTTCCAATCATAAAGTCCTTGCTATTGATGTTCTCTTCAGTCTTTTGTTTTTCTTCAGTCATACGTTTGTCCTCCTCTAATCTCTTATTTCTTATCTTTATATTTTTTCCACAAATGAATCGCCGCTTCGCCCCACTTAATGGTTTGTGAAGTTTGAGCTGCATGTTCATTTGCTTGTTCCTCAAGTTCTTCAGATAGCTTCTGTAATGATTCATTGAATTGGTTAACAGTATAACCTATTCCCTTAATTCCATCAAACAAAACATTAACTTTCTCAGTTTTACCAGCGATATCTTCCGCTAAGTGATTAGTTTTATTTAATAATAATTCCGTTTCTTTCGTCACACCTTCAAGTTGACCTTCTAGCCCACCAACAGTTGATGCAACGTTTTCCAAGGTTTTGGTAACAGATTTAAGTGTCCGCGAAATATAAATCACTAGCACAATAAACCCTATTGCAAAAGCTATAGATGCAATTAATGCTGAAATATGTAACAAGTTCAATTGCTTCATCTCCTTCCGTCCATAATGTTACATAATAATCTATACCCATATAATTAAATTGTCAAACACCTTATGATTTTATTTTTAAAATTTAGTATAATAAACTTGATACTAATAGATTGAAATAGGAGGCAATAATATGCGCGACCCACGTATAAATCAACTAGCAGATTTACTCGTTAATTACTCTGTTAAATTACAACAAGGTGAGAAACTATTGATTGAAAACACTGGCATACAACAAGAACTAGTCTCAGCAATCATTGAAAAGGCTTATGAAGCTGGTGGACATCCATTTGTGGAATTGAAAGATCAAAAAGTGATGCGTTCCCTATTAAAAGGAGCTAACGAAACACAATTAAAAGCTTGGGAACAGTATGAAGCAAACGTTATGAATGACATGGATGCTTATATTGCTGTGCGATCAGGTGACAACATTAACGAATTAGCTGATGTGCCAAGTGATAAGAACAAGCTGTACGGACAAACAGTTATGAATGTACACCGACAAATCCGTGTACCAAATACAAAGTGGTGTGTGCTACGCTACCCGAATGAATCCATGGCACAATTAGCTGAAATGAGCACAGAAGCTTTTGAAGACTTCTACTTCAATGTATGTACTTTAGACTATGCGAAAATGAATCAAGCTATGGATGCACTCGTGAAGAAGATGCAAGAAACTGACGAAGTGAAAATCAAAGGGCCTGGTACAGATTTAACGTTCTCGATTAAAGATATCCCTGTCATCAAATGTGCTGGTGAAATGAATATACCAGATGGTGAAGTATACACAGCTCCTATACGCAACTCAGTTAATGGTACTTTAACTTATAATACACCTTCACCTTATCAAGGATTCACATATGAAAATGTATCTCTAACCTTTGAAGATGGTAAAATTATTCATGCACAAGCTAATGATACTGAACGCATTCAACATGTTTTCGATACAGATGAAGGTGCGCGCTATATTGGTGAATTTGCTATTGGCATTAACCCTTATATCCAACATCCGATGAAAGATATATTATTCGATGAGAAAATTGATGGTAGTTTCCATTTCACACCTGGTCAAGCATATGACAATGCTTATAATGGTAATGATTCTTCAATCCACTGGGATATGGTCAATATCCAGAGAGAAGACTACGGTGGTGGCGAAATGTACTTCGACGGTGAGTTAGTTCGTAAAGATGGCCGTTTCGTTATCCCTGAATTAACACCTCTAAACCCTGACCAATTAAAAGCATAAAAATAACGCTCGGTGATTAATCACCGAGCGCTTTTTTATGCCAAAGCTTTAAATGCTTCTTCGTATTTTTGAATATCCCCAGCTCCCATAAATAATATGACGCTATTATTATGGAGCTGTAATCTGTGAGTTTCATCTTCGGTAATAAAACTAGCACCATCTACTTTAGTCTGTAAATCATCGATCGATAACTTACCATTTTTCTCTCTTGCTGATCCAAAGATATCACATAGATAAACATGGTCAGCTTTCGATAAACTTTCTGCAAATTCATTCAAAAATTCAGCTGTACGTGAGTAAGTATGGGGTTGGAAAACAGCAACCACATCTTTATTCGGATATTTCTTTCGAGCTGAATCAATGGTGGCATCAATTTCGATTGGATGGTGAGCATAATCATCTATAATAATTTGACCATTTTTCCATTCGGTTTCTGTAAAGCGTCTTTTTACTCCACCAAAGGAATAGATCGCTTTAATTTGCTCAGGAGAGAAATTCTCATAATCACATAATGCTATAACACTTAAAGCATTTAAAACACTATGATTCCCATAAGTTGGAATTTCGAATGTATCATAGTACACACCTCGAACATACACCTCAAACGTTGTTCCATTTTCCGTTTCAGCAATGTTAGCCGCTTGGAAATCATTCTCTGGTAGTAACCCATAATACACAACAGGTACTTGTGCATGAATGGCTTGTAAATTCTCATCATCGCCACAAGCAATGATGCCTCGCTTAACATTCATCGCCATTTCCTGAAAGGCTTTAAATACATCATCTAGATCTTTGAAGTAATCAGGATGATCGAAATCGATATTCGTCATGATCGCATAATCTGGTTCGTAAGCTAAGAAGTGACGTCGATATTCACAAGCTTCAAACGCAAAATACTCACTATCAGCTCGACCTTTTCCAGTACCATCACCAATTAAATAAGACGTCGGCACATTTTCACTTAATGTATGGGCTAATAAACCTGTCGTTGAAGTCTTTCCATGGGCACCAGTCACCGCAATGCTCGTATATTGCTGGATATATTGACCTAAGAATTCGTGATATCGATAAAATGGAACACCTTTTGACTTCGCACTGACAATCTCCTCATGATCATCAGAAAATGCATTACCTGCAATGACAATCTGATCATTTTCAATGTTATTAGCGTCAAACGGTAAAATAGGAATCTGTTTCTTTTGTAAGATTTCATCTGTAAAAAACGTTTTTTCAATATCTGACCCCTGTATTGTTTCACCTGAGTCATGTAATATTTGAGCTAATGCACTCATCCCTGTTCCTTTTATGCCTATAAAATGGTAAGTCGACATGAATCGAACCCCCGTATTGTTCATTCTGTTATTAGTATATGCTTTGATTTCTAAATTGCTTTTTTCATTATAGCAGAATTATCACAATCGTCCACCATAATCAATTATTTAGCTTGAAATTGCATCTTTTCGCTCAGTTAAAGTTTAACCATACTGAACACACTGTATCAAAATAGGCATCTATTTGACTAATGATAGTCATTTAAACGACAAAAAACGGTGACTGATTTAAACTAAAATCAATCACCGTTATATTCAACTTTTTCTAAACGTGGGTTGGGCATGAATTTACGACCTTGCTTCGCTTCATGTTCATTGTTTAATAACACGTTATCCCCCGTAAACCCAATCTTCATTTTTAATAAATTACTTCCTACACCATACATATCAACTGGGACATGTAATGACTCAAAATAGCGAATTCTATCTTCAGTGAAGCCACCACTTGCCATGATTTTCACATGGTCAAATCCTTCATCATCTAGGGCCTTGCGTAGCGCAAAGATTAATTGTGGATTAACCCCGCGTGGGTCAAAAGAGCCCATCAAATGTTGGTTGCGGAAGAAATATTTATCAACCATATTTTTCGATGTATCAAGTCGAACCCCTTTAAGCTCTTCGCCAAATTCACGTGCTACTTTCAATGAATCCGTAATAATATCATTATTGTAATCTACTAATGCAAGTAATTCATCATTAGGAAACGTAGCTTGATAGGCTTTGGTCGCTTTAACTATGTCGCCTTTATACATTTGAATTAAGGCGTGAGGCATCGTACCCATTCCTTCTTTGCCCCACCATTCATTCATGGCATGTGTTGCTTGAGCTGTCGAACCGCCAATGTAAGCGGCATAACCATCACCTGCTTGTTGGGTATAATGATCATCACGATCACCCATGAAAATCACAGGTTTTTGCGTACCAGACGACCCTGCAGCATTCACTACCTCATAAACATTGGTTGCAACAGATGTTCTCCGCCCAAGAATACCATCGATAATCCCTTCTAAATATCCGAAATCTTGGTACCGCCCAGTCACGGTTAACACAGATTCATAGGGGGCCACTTTATCTCCATCTGCTAATGCATAAATTTCTAAGTCTTCAGGATGATCCGCGAAAGTATGTAATAATGCGATGGCTTCATCTGTGCCACATAAGACAGCATCCTTCTTTTGGAAAAACTGCATTGTTACTATATTATCGCTCAAATGTTCTTCTACTATTTGCTTGGTTTTTAAAAAGTATACAGCCGAAAACCATCCATCCTTAATACGTTCATCAAATTTAAACGTTTGATTCGTTAAACGTTTAATTTTCCCTTGTTGTTTTAATTCAAATTCTTTCACGAGTAGACCCCTCCCCTCATTCGCAATAACACTTCAAACATTAACTAAGCTTGATACATACTTAATGTGAACGGATTGCCAACTTTTTCTTGATCATTCAAAACTAAGATACCTTTTTCCTGTGGTGCATTCGGTAAATTTAATTCTCTTGCAGCACAAATCATACCTGTTGATTTAACACCACGTAGCTCTGAATCTTTAATCTCTAAGCCACTAGGCATGAATGCGCCTACTTTTGCTACAACAACCTTCTGTCCTTCAGTTACATTCGGTGCTCCACAAACAATCTGCAAAGTCTCTTCACCGACATCAACTTGGCAAACACTTAATTTATCAGAATCGTCATGTTGATCTATGGAATCAATTTTTCCGACAACAAATTTCGGTGATACGTCAATATTAAGTGTTTCATTTAATCCATTGTTGTTAAAAATGTGATTCACTTGCTCAACAAAGTCTTGATCAATATTTAGCAACTCATAATGATTGATGTCAATGTAGTCTGAAGCATTAAAGATATTATAAGCAACTGCTTCACCTGAATCAGCTAATGCTATTCGAGTCACATCCCCATATTCTTCAACAATTGTTTTAGCGTCGGTTTGGTGTAAGGTTAATAATAAAACATCACCTATACCTTGTCGGTTATATACAACTTGCATCGCTTCTACTCCTTATCACTATCAGGTTTTTTCTGAGCTAATATGAAGATCGGTTCTAACTGGTCACCCTCATATAAGAACGGTAGTGACGTAATTGGAATTCGACCTTCTGCGAAAAATTGCATCATCATTTGTGCCAGTACATCATAGCCCATTTTATTATGAATATCCGCAAAAATTAACACATCTTGATGAGGGACACCCACTGCAAGCTCACCTTCTGTAGTTGCTCGCATTTCTTCTATCAATGCTTCATTCAATATTCGGCTGGCATCATAACCATCATTCGTAGAAAGAAAATAAAATGTATTTCCAGCCACATCATCTTGTTTCATGTCCGTTGATAAACGTCGAATATTAAACATGGCCACTTCGTGAATACGATCCTTTGTCCAATTTTCTTTTGTCATCATATTCTGATCAATCAATCGATAAGATTGACCCAAATCAATTGCATAATAAATTCGAGTCTCAGCCGTATGATCCGTATAAATTAGTGGAACTCCTTCATTAGATTCCGTTGCAAAAGATCCTGCTCGAATGACCGGAAAGATTTGGCTTTCCTTTCCTTCTAATGTTTGATCTTCATTCATAATCGTTAAAGCTTCACTTATATGCGAGACCAGTTCGTTAATAGCCTCTTCACCGCGGTTTTCCCATTTGGAAATAACGCCAGGTAACGAAATAGTGACACCTTGCTCACTATGCTTCCATTCAATACGAAATGTATCTTCATCTTTATTAAATGTTGTTTTCCATTCTGCAAAATTAAAACGTTCTTCTAGCATTTTCATCATTTTAATACTAGTCATTTTCATTATATTTCACCCCATTATTGAAGCACATCACTCAACATTTTACCATGTCACTATTGGTTAGCAAAGTCACGGGGATTATGCATCAAGTCTCATATCTCCATCTTGAATAAGACCTTTCTTTCTTAACCATTCAGATAATATTAAACTAATGAGTCCTGGTAAGACAATCAACAACAAGATAATCACCCATAAAAGTTGTGCCGATGATCCCATTGTTTCAACTAACATAATCGGACCGACTAATCCACTAGTTCCCATACCTGCACCAATCGCATTATTTTCCAACTCTAGCCAAACTGTTGCTACTGGGGCCAACACCATTCCTGCTACAGTTGGAGGAATAAGTAAAATCGGTTTTCGAACGATATTAGCAATTTGAAGCATGGAAGTTCCCACACCTTGCGAAATGAGCCCGCCAAAACCATTTTCTCGGTAACTGCTTACCGCAAAACCAATCATTTGAGCTGCACATCCAACAGTTGCTGCACCAGCAGCTAACCCTTGAAGATCTAACATAACAGCAATTGCGACACTTGATATAGGGGCTGTTAAAGCCAATCCCATTAAAGCTGCTACAATCATTCCCATGAGAAATGGTCTTAGATCTGTTGCCCAATTAATAATCGAACCAAAGCCTTCGAGCATAGCTGAAATTGGCGGACCAACTGTGGATGCTACGACGAAACCTACTAAGATCGTTAGCAACGGGGTTAGAACTATGTCTAACTTCGTCTCTTTACTAATTAGTTTCCCGATTTCAACAGCAACTAGGGCAGCAAGAAAGCTTCCAGCAGGGCCACCGCCAATTTCAGCAGCATAACTTCCAGCAAATAACGCACTATACAATACGAGTGGTGGCGCTTTTAAACCATGAGCAATAGCAATTCCAATCGCTCCACCGTATATAATAGGTTGGATCGCAAAATCACCAATATCTACAAAAGCCTGAGGTAAAAAAGGCACTTCATTACCTAGTGTTTGAAAAATCGTACCAATAATGAGTGACGCAAATAAACCTAAAGCCATATAGCTTAAGGATGTTAGAACATACTGATGGATAGATGGATGAACACCTTTACGCTCCAAAAATTGCTTCAAGACCATAACCTCCGAGTAGGATTATTGTTGATTTACAGATTCAATCATCTCGATCATCATCGTAATATCTTCTTCAATATCACTTACACTTGAAACTGTTGACATCTTAATTCCGCCAATGCCTACATGGATTTCATAACGTTCTTCATCGTATTCTTTTGCTTGTAAGTATGCAAATGCATCCTCAGTTTCAAATGTTTTTAGATAGAGCCCTTTATTTTCAATTTGATTATAGAACCATTTACTATTCGGTGCTTCAAATTCATTAATGAACAATACATACGATTGATCATCTTCTTGAAAGACAACATTACTTTTATTTTGTTCACGTACTTCTAATTCTTCTGGTTTATAAATATCAAATTGATCGAAGCTCTCATTTGTTTCTTTTGTATCAGACGATAAAAACGTCTCTTTAACATTATTTTCGGCTTCATTAAATGCTTCATCCATTGAAGGTGAACAAGCCCCTAAGACGAAACCAAGTAATACAATCCCGATTCCTGCAATTCTCTTCAATTCATTTCCCTCCGAAACTAGTTTTCTATTAAGTTATTTGACAAATGAATTTTCTCTATTCATTATTAATGATAACATCAATCTCTACAAGGAGGATATTAAATGACTTTATCAATCTATTTAGCTGGTCAAATTCATGATGATTGGCGTGATCAATTAAAATCGAAAGCCAAGCAACATGATTTAGATTTAAAATTTTCAGGTCCCCAAGAAAATCATGATTTATCTGATGACATTGGTGAACAAATATTAGGTCAACAACCTAACCAAATTGACCGAGACGATGCAGCATCAAGCATCAATAACTTTAGAACACAATTAATGATGCAACAAGCAGATGCCGTAATCGCTCTTTTTGGGGAATCTTATAAACAATGGAATACAGCTATGGACGCTGGAATAGCCATTGGATTAAACAAGCCTCTGATTCTGATTCGACCTGAATCATTAGTACATCCTTTAAAAGAATTATCTAACAAAGCTAATGTAACGGTTGAAACCATTGATCAAGCTTTAGATGTACTCGTTTATACATTTAAATAGCCTCTTATAAATAGAGAGATGAACAATTTTAGTTCATCTCTCTTATTTTAACGTGCGCATAAAGATTGTCAATATATAAATTTTAGCTATTTTGTTTGATCGAATCGACAGTTGATTGGTCAATGGATTTAACCAAGTTTGTTAATAATTCTTTGGCTGCAGCATAATCATCAATATGAATCATAGATGAGCTTGTATGAATATAACGGGAACAAATACCTACCACTGCTGATGGCACACCATCGTTTGAAGTGTGTACTCGACCTGCATCAGTTCCACCCTGCGAAATGAAGTACTGATATGGAATATCCTTAGATTCTGCGGTATCAAGAATGAATTCACGCATACCACGATGTGTAATCATTGTTCGGTCGAAAATACGTAATAATGCACCTTTGCCTAATTGACCAAACTCTTTGTCATCACCTTCCATATCATTTGCCGGTGATGCATCTAATGCAAAAAACAAATCCGGATCAATCATATTCGCAGCCACTTGAGCACCGCGAAGTCCTACTTCTTCTTGCACGGTTGCACCTGAATAGAGCGTATGGTTCAAGCTCTCACCTTGTAATTCTTTTAATAGTTCAATCGATAAACCACAGCCATAACGATTATCCCAAGCTTTTGCCATCACTTTCTTTTCATTTGCCATTTCAGTGAATGGGCAAACAGGAACAATCGGTTGCCCTGGCTTAACTCCAATTCGCTTCACATCTTCTTCATCATCTGCACCAATATCAATTAACATATCTTTAACTTCCATTGGTTTCTTCCGTTGTTCTGGTGTTAAGTTATGCGGTGGTGTTGAACCAATCACACCTGTAACAGGTCCATGGTCTGTCATCACTTGAACACGTTGCGCAAGCATAACTTGACTCCACCAGCCACCTAAGGTTTGGAAGCGTAACATACCGTTCTTAGTCACTTGGGTCACCATGAACCCTACCTCATCCATGTGGCCTGCAACCATAACTTTAGGTCCTTCGCCATGACGTACACCAAAGACACCACCTAAACGGTCTTGAACAACTTCATCAGAATATTTATGTAATTCTTGTCGCATAAACTGACGAACTTCATGTTCGTGACCCGGTGCCCCTGGAAGTTCTGTTAACGTTTTAAACATTTCTTTTGTCTCTTGATTCAAGATTATCACTCCAAGCATAATAGAATCCTCTTTTATTTTAACAGAAAATTTTTGATAATCCATCACATTTTATTTCCTTTTCCATTATACAGTCGTTATAATAAGGTAAAATGACTTATTAATGGAGTGATTTTACATGAAATGGTATAAACTAGTTGTGCCTGCAACTGTTGGCATTGCCGTCGGAACAATAGTTGGTAAAAAAGTAAAAGATCAATGGTTAGTGCCTGAGGTGGCATTAAATCGAGTAAAAGAAGAATTTAAACAATCAGGGCCTATTAGTGGATCTTGGATTTTAATGGACAAGAAAGCTTATGACCATAACGGACAATCTTTCCAAGTTTATGAAGGTGGCGTGTCTCGAACAATTGACGGAAAGACAGAACAACATCAATTTGTTGCGGATGCTACTACTGGCCAGATTCTAGACAGGTATAAATTAATTGAATCTTAAGTACACAAACGATTAACCCCCAGTTCATGACTGTTTAAAACAGATTTGAACTGAGGGTTATTTTAATTTTAGTCTCTGTTAAAGTCCGTTGTTGAAATTGTGATCCGCTCTCGGTGGACGCTTTTACCCATAGGGCACAAGTGCAACATCTGCTCAATCTCACTACGTTCGTTTTTCACAGTGTTTTCTATGCAGGGGCACGGCTCGAGCCTCCTCGGCAACTAAAGGAACTTCGGCTAAGTGCCGGACGTCAATCACAAACGCCGAAGTGACCCACATCCTGTGGGCCTCTGGGGGTCTCGAGACTCGTGCTATTCCCGTGACGGCCCGGACGGCCTAATGTCGACGTTGGTCACAGGACGTGACCGCTTTTAGTCGACCAGGAGTCGCCACCTTCGCTCCTCACAATTCAACAACTCAGTGCTTTGTCATTTGACTGAACTTTAACATAACCTAATTTTAATATAGATCATCATTCGTAGGCATAACGTTCTCGTTCTACATAGTCTGAAATCGATTGATTCTCATCGAAACGAAGCGCGCGGTAATACGCATCATGATAAAAAACAAACCAACGATTCGTTTCATACGCCTCATTTAAGAGTGCCTGTTTTTCATGAACACTTGTGACTGGATAATCATCATAAGCCAAGACCCACAAAGGATTTTGGTGAGCATGTGTTGGCATTAAGTCAGCCATATGAATGAAACGATCAAGATCGTCTTTGTAATGAATAACACTATGACCATGACTATGCCCACTCGTATGAGTCATAGTTAAACTAGGCAAGACATCATATCGTCCAGCAAATGTTTGAACTTGATGTTGAATGGGCTCCCAATTTTCTTGCCAATATGTATTTTTAGACCGCATATTCGGCTCTCTCATTTCATCCCACTCTACTTGTGAGGTAATAATTGTCGCATTAGGAAAAGTCGGCTGAAGTTCACCCTGCTCATCACGATAGGTTAATCCACTCGCATGATCAAAATGAAGATGCGTCATTAAAATCGTATCTATAGATTCAGCTGAGAGATCCAATTGGGCTAGAGAAGATAACACCTTCGATTCTTCAAGTACACCGAAGTTACGTTTTAATTTATCATTCAGCTTACCAAAACCAATCCCTGACTCAATCAACATATTATAGCCGTCGACTTGTAATAAAATCGGGTCACATCTGAGTTCGATTTGTTGCTTGTCATTAGGTGGATACTTCTTCGTCCATAGTGGATAAGGAACAACTCCGAACATGGCGCCTCCATCCATATGGGTTACCCCACCGTTTAGCCATGTTAATTGAGCTCGTCCAATTGTCATCGATTCCATACTGTCACCTCATTTAAGATCTGTATTATTTGTAAAAGATGCTTTGCAACGATAAATCACTTGGCCTTTTTCAGAGAATTTCTCTTCATATTCTGTCATAATATTAGTCCCATCATCAGTCGCATGTAAATCAAGCGAAACTTCTTGAAGTGTCATACCGAACTGTGAAAAACTCACTAAGCTATACTCAAATAATTGACGATTATCCGTTTTCATAATGATCGTGCCATCATCTTTTAAAACGTTTTGGTACTGTTCTAAGAAAGTATAATAAGTTAACCGACGCTTTTCATGTCGAGTTTTTGGCCAAGGATCAGAAAAATTCAAGTATAAATAATCTACTTCATTCTCACCGAACATATCTCTCAAATCTTTCGCATTTTCGTGAATTAATTGTGCGTTATGAACTTCAGGGTCATTCAATTTTTCGATTGCGCTTACAATAACATTCTTATCACGCTCAATACCAATGAAGTTCATCTCAGGATGTTGTCTGGCCATGCCATCAATAAAACGTCCTTTACCTGTACCAATTTCTAATGCTAGCGGTTGTTGATGATCAAATAATTCTTGCCATTGCCCTTTTCGTTCATAGGGATTTAGCTCAACTATATGAGAATGATTATGAATATAGTCTTCTGCCCATGGTTTATTTCTTAATCTCATTGTTTACACCTATCCTTTTACTCCATTCATTTAAGCTAGTTCTATTATACAATAAAAAAATCTATATCCAAGTTGTAAAACAAGGATATAGATTATATTTTAATGATCAATAAACAGTGATTGTTCATTTAATAATTGTTTTTTCCACTTTTCGCTTTCTGGGTAGTCATTTTGCTCTAAGTGCCATAAATAATAGGATAATGATTGTGCTACACGATACCATTGAATTCGAGCTAATAATGATTGATCAAGGGTTACGCCGTATTGATCTAGCCATGTTTCCCAGTTCGAACGTGGAATATATTGATAGAGCATCATGCTCAAGTCCATTGCCGGGTCAGCTAATACTGCATTATCCCAATCTATCAAGTATAAATGGTGATCTTCACCTAATAACCAATTCTCATGATTAACATCAGCATGACATACAACCTTGCGTTGGTTTTCAACATGATGAACATGATTCGATAAGAATTGAGTCACACGTTTCATAAACATTTTATCTGATGACGACAACGATCGAGCTTTTTCCTGTAATTGAACAAGAAAATGCCATGGTTCTAAAGGTTTTTTGCCCATACGCATAAACAAATGTAAGATCTCAGAGGAATGATGGATTTTGCTCATTAGTTGAACGACCGTGTCTTGTTGCATTTCTCCTTTAGATAAAACGCGTCCCTCTAACCATTTTTGGGCAGTGATCACATCCCCATCGGCCAACCGTTTTGTCCATACCAGTTTAGGGACAATTCCTTCTGCTGACAAAATAGCTAGGAATGGTGATGAATTACGTTTTAGAAATAACTTTTGATTTTGGCTATTTTCTGCTAAATACGCCTCACCTGATGTTCCTCCAGCAGGGGTAATTAGCCAGTCAGAGCCAAGAACATGTTGTTCCATGTTACATTCACCTACTCTTAAATGACGTGTCGTCCAAATTATAATTAAAAAGTCAGACTTAAACAGAATAACTTAATAGAAAGGAAGTTTTCAAGAGGATTATTGGTAAAACTATCGCAGAAATGTTGTGAAATGTATTTCTCTACCAATTTCAATCCGTTTTGCCCGTCCTGTTGAACCGTCTACTTGATAGGTTAATAACGTTTCACCTTCTAAAGAGACAGCACTTGCGTGGTATGTATGGACAGACTTAAATCGCGTATGCTCTGCAAAGAATAATGTCGAAAGCAATCCTAATAATAACCAACGATTAATAGGTTCAACTGTTGTAATCACTAACTTATTCTTTGACCAATCCGCTTCTGGCGCGATTTTTAGTCCTCCACCGAAGTAAGGAAGTATACTAATTGTTACGAGTCATGTATTATTCATTCTAATACAACTACCATCTACATTTAAAGACAAATTTTTAGTTTTTCCAAAAATAATTTGTTTTAACACCGTTCTAAGATAGATTGAAGTGTACTTGAAGCGACTTGAGCGAGTTCGACTAAATCTTTGTTCATTAATTATCGAAGCAACATCAGCATCTAACCCAATACCTGCACTTGTTGTAAAACGAATAAGATTACTTTCCGTCTTCATTACACCGAGCTGCATTCTAATAACATCGAACTCTGAAAACACTTTATATAATTGAGCCAACGGGTGTTTAGTAATTCCTATGCCTCGAGCGAAGTCATTACCTGTTCCAGTAGGAATGAAAGCGATAGGAACATTCTGGTCGTCTGTAAAACCGTTGAGCACTTCTTGTAATGTTCCATCCCCACCGACGACGATTAATATATCGGTATTTTGACCTATAATCGTTGATGCTAATTGTTGCGCATGTCCCTCGTATTTCGTATAATTAACAGAACATTGGTCCTTTAGGTCTGGTCTTTTATCCAAGAATTGCTGTACCACTTGGCTTCCTAGATGATTACCAGCTATTGGATTAACGATCCATTGATACATCATAATCCCCCTTAACACAAACAAATTGGAGTGGAAATTTTAATGCTATGTCATTTATGTGGAACCATTTCACCATTACCTAAAGAAGGATCGATTTTTGTCCATCAAGAGACCAACGCTTACCAACAATTAATTAATCATCCATCTTTAAGCTCAGACTATAACGAGGCTTTTCTTCAAATGCATTTTCAAAATCATGATCATTTAATCGAGTTATTATCTCCTTTAATAGAAACAGTGTCAGAAACCGACTGGATTCGAGTCTATGGTCATGATCTTAATGAACATCCCATTCATTTAACGATTCAACATCTTTACCACCGAATTTTGAATCCTGAATTTGTGGAGTTAATCGACAATGAAGCCTTCGAAGCTCATCTACAACCAATCTATCATTTGCAATCTGAAGAACTTTACGGATACGAATCACTCTTACGTATTCATCAAAACATCGTTAATCCTGGTAATTTATTTCAGTTTGCTCAAAATGCTGGTCTACATTCCTACTTGGATCAGCGCGCCCGTCGATTAGCGATTCAAACTAAAGCAGATAGAATCGGACCTGGCTACTATTTATTTATTAACTTTTTACCTTCCTCAATCTATAATCCGGAATTTTGTCTAAAACATACCTTTCAAACTATTGAGGAGTTTAATGTACCAAAGAATGAGTTAGTCTTTGAAGTGGTCGAAACTGAATATATTGATGATATGTCACATTTAGAAAGCATATTAACACAATATAAACAATCTGGTATGAGGGTTGCCTTAGATGATGTGGGAAGTGGCTATAATAATCTTGACGTTTTGAATCAATTAAACACTGACATTATTAAAATTGATCGTGGCTATGTTCGTGATTGTCATATTAACAAGGCAAACCAAGATTTTATCGATCGTGCGATTGATATTGCAGATCAACTTAATTTAACTATATTGGCTGAAGGAATTGAAACAGAGGATGAGATGAAATGGTTGCAAGCCAGGGGCGTTCATCTTGCCCAAGGCTTTTATCTTGGCAAACCATCTGCTAATATCATTCACGAATAGGCTCAGAAATCCTCTTCAACATCTTCCCATTCCGGTCGATTAATTGATGTTGTTTGAGTATGCTCTAATAAAGCACCAGCGACTTTTAGTTGTTGGTGTTTTAAAGGTGTTGAAGTCGTTCGTTGATTGTGAAACCATGTTTCATAAGTTGACTGATCAATATAATGCGTTTGTTGAGGAGAATGATTGTATTGGATCACACCATTTTGAGATAACACAATTTTTTCAATTGTATAATCAATCTCATGGTAGTTTAAAATACTTCGAATTGCTCCCTCCATTCGCTTTAATGCAATATTAGGGTTAACAATAGACTTCTCTTCTCCATTGATTCTCTTCTTCCATTTCCGTTGGTCCACCGCTTCATAGACCACACTTTCATCATCAGTATCCAACCAATAAATACATTGAATAGACGTAGGGGTCACCATAATAATATCGCCTTCTAACAATGCTTTATTCAACTTAAATATAGGTTGATAGTATAATAAGAATGTATCTGGAAAACGCATAAGAAAATATTTTAATTGATCATCTGTTTCGTATATACGATCAAGAAAAGACACTTCATGTAAAGTACTCGATGCCCATTTTAATTGGAACTGAAAAATTCGATCTAAGAAATCACGTTTTAATTCATTTTCATCATCAGGTAATTGCGAAATGGCATGATCAACAGTTTCAAATTGGTCGTCTTCCTCTTCTTTTTTAAACCATTTCTTAAAAAAACCTTTCTTCTTATCAACTTCCTCTTCTTCAACAATAGGGCTTATTTGATCTTGTTCCTTTTGTTCAAGCCATTGTTGTTTGATACCTTCATAGTTTTCTTTTTTCAATCGTATAAATTGGCCTGGATAGCGAAATATATCTTGTTCATATCGAGAAACATAGTCTTGTAATTTAATTAACTGTGCCATTATATGTCACCTATCTCTACAAATTGAAATTGGTCTATCGCTTGATACTTAGGCTCTTCAGATGGATGTATTTGAAACAGTTGGAACGTATTCACTCGAAAGTCTAAAGATGGATTGAAGATTTGTTCTAATACATTTGAATCACATTCGACAGTATGATCCCGCCATTTTTTGGCCAAAGTAATATGTGGTTTAAATGCTCTTTTTTCTTTTGAAAACCCGTATTGGATCGCTACATCCTCGACTTTGTTTTTTAATGATTCTAAAACCTGATTAAAGGCCACCTCAGCAAATAACACGCGAGGTTGTGTCGGTTTTCCAAAGTAGCTTGTCCTATTGACTTCAAGATCAATCGGATTAGACAACTCGATCTGCGTAAGATCTTCTTTTAATTTTGGAATTAATGATTCATCGACATGACCAAGAAATTTAAGCGTGATATGAAAATCATCTTGATGAACCCAGTTTTTATAACTGGCATGTGGTTTAAGCGCTTGTTGCGTTTGAACTAGCTTTTGACCAATCTCGTGAGGTACTTTAATCCCGATAAAATAGTGACTCATCAAATCATCCTTATTTAGTTCAATAATTGATTAAGTTCGTCTTCGGTTAATTCGCGAGCTTCGCCTAGCTCAAGTGATTCATCTAGTTTTAGTGATCCCATCTGCAGTCGTTTTAAATACTTGACTTGCTTATCTCTTGCTTCAAACATTCGCTTAATTTGATGAAATTTACCTTCCGTAATCGTAATTAAAACTTCAGCTTCTTCTTCTAAATTATGTTGAACAGTTAATTCAGCTGGTTTTGTCACATAGCCGTCTTCTAACTCAACGCCTTCACGAAATGCTTGAATATCCTCATCTGTAATCGACTGATCAATGACAGCCTCATATAATTTATTCACTTTATGCTTCGGCGATGTCAATTGATGTGCTAATTGTCCATCATTTGTTAAGAGTAATAAACCTTCTGTATCCTTATCAAGACGCCCAACCGGAAACAAATTGAATTTGTCATATTCTAAATCTAATAAATCTGTTACACATTCATGACGGTCATCTTCTGTTGCGGATATAACACCTTGAGGTTTGTTTAACATAAGGTAAACAAATTCCCTATAGTCTATCTCAATCCCATCGACAATAACGTCAGATTGCGTTGGATCGACATGGAACGAAACGTCTTTGATCACTTGATCATCAATCGTGACACTGCCTTTTTTAATGATCTTTTTGACGTCTTTTCGCGTCCCATATCCTTCATTTGCTAATAATTTATCTAAACGCATAATCATAATCTCCTAAATAAAGATTTTCTTCAATCGGTGAACACGGTCACCAATTAATCGTTCTAATAACGTAGTTTTATAAGCTAACCATAGATATACATAACCACCAATGATAACTGAGCTGAACAGTTGGACAATCACTTGAAGTTTTGAAATGTCACCTGAAAAAGGTAGCCCAACAAGATAGCGTGTGAATATCACAACCAAGGCCATGATTGCTGTTAAGATCACGATTAATAATGACTTTTTGAATAGTGGCCTTAATTCAAAATGAGTCGTGCGGTATAAGACGGTTAAGTTTAATAAACCTGCTGTTAACACACCTAAACCTGTCGCCATAACAGCTCCCTCTGCTTCAAACATTGTAATCATTGGGACATTCAAAGCGATCTTAATAATTAAACCGACTGCTAAACTTAATAACGTGAAGTTTTGACGATTAACACCTTGTAACATTGAAGCACTTACTGTAAACAATGCAAAGAATAACGATACAGGGGCATAAACGGCTAAAATGGAACCAGCATACCTATTCGCCTCATCAATGGCATAGAGCGTGCCGTATGCCTCATCAGCTAAAATGGAAAGCCCGATTGCTGCTGGAAAAATCAATAGCATGACAATCAATAAAGCCTGACTTATGTACCGACGATAAGTGGTCGCATCATCTTTCGTAAATGCTTCAGTAATCGATGGCAATAAAGCCATGGCTAACCCGATCGCAAGCGTTACTGGAATAATAACTAACTTATGACCGTAAACAATAATAACCGATAACATCGACTCAGAGACTTCAGCCAAGCCGATATTGGCCATCGCACGGTTGAACGTTAGTTGATCGACCATTTGGTATAATGGCGTTGCGATTCCGACTAAAATAAACGGCCCAGCATAAGCTAATAATTCCTGATACAAATCACGTTTAGCTGGTGATTCTGATGCTTTCGTTTGTTCAACTTGATGCAAAATTTCTGGACGACGTTTGCGATAAATATAGATTAAAATCGCACTAGAAGCAATCGCTCCAATAAACGCAGCAAATGCAGCCAGTCCAACAGCTAACGTAATAGTACCGCCAAACACTTTTAATACAACAAATGCAGCCGCTAATAAAAAGCCAATACGGACGATTTGTTCGACTACCATTGAGATTGCACTAGGTCCCATTGACGCATGGCCTTGGAAATAGCCACGCACTAAGCTCATGGGTGCCACAACAATCAAGGCGATACTAACCATTTTAATCACAAAAGCAACATCTTCTGTTGAGTTTGAAAAATCCCCGCCTTCTGGGACAAACAACTGCGCAAGCCAGTCAGCAGTAAAGAACATTATTAAGAACGTGACAACACCTGTTATCGCCATAAACCATAAGCCTGATTTAAACACGGCTTGCTTTGTTCGATAATCTTCTAAAGCGTTATATTTAGCAACAAATTTCGACATCGCCATAGGAACGCCGAGTGATGAAATCGTTAAAAAGATCTGATAGGGGTTATACGCGTATGAATATAATGCGCCGCCAGATTCGCCAACTAAAGCAAAGAACGGAATCACATACAATAATCCGAGTATTTTCGATAAATAATTGGCACCCGTTAACATCATAGTGCCTTTTAGTATATTTGATTGGGACATATTTTCACCTGCAATAACTAGTCTGATTCATGTTATTATTTTATCATAAAGTGTAAACAAATTAATGAGTAGAAGGGTATGAAATCTGTTGAAATATGATGTCGTCGTAATAGGTGGTGGGCCATCTGGATTAATGGCAGCCATAACAGCTGGTCAAAATGGTGCTAACACTTTACTAATCGAAAAAGGTAAAAAACTCGGTCGAAAGTTAGCCATTAGTGGCGGAGGTCGCTGTAATGTCACGAACGTCTTACCTGATAAAGAATTAATTGAACATATTCCTGGTAATGGGAAATTCTTATACAGTGCTTTTAGCCATTTTAATAACTATTCAATCATCGACTATTTCGAATCACTAGGCGTTGAATTGAAAGAAGAAGATAAGGGACGAATGTTTCCTGTTAATGATAAAGCTATGACGGTTGTCAATAAACTCGTAGAGCAAATCGATGTCTACCGTATTGATACCCGCTTGCAAACAAAAGTCGATGCTGTCCATTATGATGAACCAAGCCACACCATCATCTTAGATAGTGGTGAGAAAGTGGAAACGACATCTGTTGTGATTGCCGTTGGAGGTAAATCTGTTCCTCATACAGGGAGTGAAGGACAAGGCTATGCATGGGCGAAAAAAGCTGGCCATACCATTACTGAATTATATCCAACCGAAGTGCCAATGACATCGAACGCTCCTTTTATTAAGGCAAAGACGTTACAAGGTATTTCATTACGAGATGTCGCTATCACAGCCTTAAAACCGAATGGGAAGCCAATCAAAACACATCGTTGGGACGTCCTCTTCACCCATGAAGGTATATCAGGACCAGCTGCCCTTAGATTAAGTCAATATGTCGTCAAGGCCTTAAAACGCCATAACGTAAACGAAATCACGGTTTCGATTGATTGCTTTCCTGATATACATGAAGATCAACTTGTAAAACAATTGATGGAGGCATCAGAAAGTTCGCCAAACAAATCAATTAAACACGTATGGAAACCTTTTTTACAAGAACGTGTTCTCTCCTATATGTTAGAACAGATTGATTTAGATGAATACACAACCTATCACCATCTTGAGAAGAAAAAGGTGTTGGAATTAGCACATTTCATGAAACACTTTAATTTTGAAGTAAACGGAACATTGTCAATTGAAAAAGCATTCATCACTGGTGGAGGCGTTTCATTAAAAGAAATTATTCCAAATCAAATGGCTTCTAAAATCATGGATCGCCTATTCTTCTGCGGTGAAATTCTAGATATTCATGGTTATACAGGTGGATTTAATATTACAGCTGCCTTTTCAACTGGCCAAGTCGCAGGAATGAACGCAGCTTACCGTGCATTAGAAGAGAAATAGAGGAGAAATACAAATGAAAATCATATCATGGAATGTCAACGGCTTAAGAGCTGCTGTCAGGAAAGGGTTTTTAGATTATATCGAATCTGAGGATCCAGACATCATTGCCGTACAAGAAATCAAATTACAATCAGGACAAATTGAAATACCACTAGATGATTACGAATGTTATTGGAACTATGCAGAGCGCAAAGGTTACTCCGGCACAGCCATTTTCACCAAGCACACACCCATTCGATCATTTATTGGCGATTTTCATCCAGCAGCCGATTCTGAGGGGCGTGTTCTAGGATTAGAATTCGAAAACGTTTATTTAATCAATGTCTATACACCGAACTCGAAACGAACATTAGAGCGTTTATCAGAACGACTTGAATGGGAGGATGCTTTCTTGCATTATGTCCAACAACTCAATGCGATAAAACCTGTGATTATTTGTGGTGATTTGAATGTCGCCCACCAACCACAAGACGTAAAAAACGACAGATCAAATATTGGTAACTCTGGCTTTACAGACGAAGAACGTAGCAAAATGACACGTTTACTTAATAGCGGTTTTACAGACGTATTAAGACATTACTATCCAGAGCGCGATGATATTTTTACCTGGTGGTCTTATATGAAAACAGTGAGAGAACGTAATATTGGATGGAGAATCGATTATTTTCTCATATCTGATTCTATCGTTGACCAACTCGAGCATTTTCAAGTTGATGACCACATATATGGAAGCGATCATTGTCCGATGAGGATGACAATTAATCTACATTAAAGGAAAAAGCTATAATGCTTTTTCCTTTTTAGTTTCGAAATCGTTCATATCGAAAAGGTGTTAAATCAAATTTAGACTCACCATCTATGATAAATTCCGTTAAAATTTCACCAACAACACTGCTAAACTTAAATCCGTGACCAGAAAAGCCACAAGCCACATGGATATGAGAATAGCCAGGTACTTGATCAATGATAAAATCACCATCAGGCGTATTAGTATAAGTACAAACCTGACCTTCTTTATGGACCATTGACTCAGAAAACAATCGTTCAACTTGGTTTTGCACATCATTTATATCACTTGTATGTTCACCAAACGAGTCCAGTGGTTCATGTCGCTTAACAACTTGCCCACCATCATGCCGACCTAATTTTATCCCTTGGTTTTCAATACTTGGAAAACCATAAAATGTTTGTTGATTCACATCATAAGCCCAACCAGGAAAGTAGTCTTCACCATAGAAAGCCTCATTAGCTTGAAACCACGAAAATGTTTTTCTTGTTGGAGTTAAAGGCGCATGTTCATTTAACATCTCTAAGAATTGATTTGTATGTTTACCTGCGCTAATGATAACTTGTTGAGCATCGATCTTCCCATCATTAAGCATAATTTGAACATAGTCCGACTTAGGTACAATATTTTGTACGACAGCATATGATTTTAATTCAGCTCCATGATTTAAAGCTAAATCCCGATAAGTTTGAAGACAACGTTCACTCATTAACACACCAGATTCTGACTCAAAACAACCGACTAAATCTTTTCCTAACTTAAAACCCTGCCACTTATTATTAACCTCAGTAGCTGAATATTCAGTTAGCCCTAAACCAAATTGAGCAGCACTTCGTCTAACTTGTTGGATGAATTCAGAGTTCTTATCACCAATATTTAATACACCTGTTTCATAAAACAATTTGTCTTCCGTTTTTAGGTCTAGTTCTTTCCATAACGTCAATGCTCTTATTGCTAACGGGACATAACTTGATCCTTCTCCATAAGCTTGACGGATCAGCCGTGTTTCACCATGATGTGAACCTTGATCATGTGGTGGATTATCTGAATCAACTAACAAAACATTCTTACCTGATTTAGCTAAATAATAACCCGCTGCCAACCCCATTGAACCAGCTCCAATAATTGCAACATCATACATAACTATTTATCCACCTTTCTATAATTCTGATGATTTGTAGGAATAATCATACAACTTAACTTAATGAAATTAATTGCACTTAATTCATATTCTATCAACTATAATAAATTTGGAATCCATTATACCTTTGGTTAAATCACTTCACAATAAAAAAAGCACCACATAATAATATGTGGTGTCTTCGTATTAATCAAGCCCGGCGGCGTCCTACTCTCGCAGGGGAAGAACCCCAACTACCATCGGCGCTAGAGAGCTTAACTGCTGTGTTCGGCATGGGAACAGGTGTGA
>NZ_JAUSTQ010000008.1 GCF_030812915.1 Alkalibacillus salilacus | reverse complement strand
CATTTTCCAAATTAAATTGCCACAGCCCTGTTGAATATAGGACTGCGGCAGCATAGGTGTTTTTTCTTGTCTCATTTCCCTGGGTCAGTTCATTACCTAAAAGGGAGCTTTATTTATTAGCCACCAAAAATTGCTCGAAATAAGCTTGAACTATGACCGCTGTCATATAAAACATATAGTAATAAATAAACCATGACGCCTGTAATTGCTGTGAAAAACCAGATAACAGCAGTTACTGGACCTATTTTTCTATGCTTGCTAATACGGCGTTTGAAGGCCAAATAAAGTGTCACAATCCCAAAAACAGCACCTGTTGTCGCTAAGATAATATGAAACACTAGGAAACTTGTGTAAAAAATTTGCATATCATCTGGACCACCGAATGTCTGATTACCGAGGAAAATTGTCCTTGAAACATATAATATAAAGAATGTTAAGGCAGAAATTGCTGCAGCAATCATCGTTCGTTTATGAGCTGTTGCTTTACCATTTGCAATTAACACCCAACCAATGGCGACTAAAATGGCACTGACTACAATAAAAACGGTACTAATGGTTGGTAAAAACGGCATTTAATGTCATCCTCTCTCTACTGTTGCTTGTTGTTCTAAATCCTGTGGTAGCGGGTCAATTCCTCTTTGATTTTCACTTTGGAACCAGTTATAAAATAGACGTGCTAATATCCCACCATATAATAATTCTTGGGAAACTTTCATGATAATACCAGCCGCTTGTTGATCACTAACAAGTTCCATGTTTAAAAACACTTGTGGTCCACCTAAGTTCATACCGCTCAATACACTCGGTGGTACACAAAGTGCTAATGCTTGCATAAAGGCGTCTGGCTGAGAATACGTCGCGTACAACGGTGTATCAGCGAAAATAATTAATGCACAAGCAGGGGTTAACAGCATACCTGCCCCAAAAATATACAACAGTTTAAATAAAGGCTTGATTTCCACTCGCTTTTCTAACGGTCCAAAGATCGGCCACCACATAAACAAAGCAAAAACTAATAAGAGAATGGTAACTGCCCAGTGTACAGTGATATGAGACTTTGTAAAATCTAGAATTAACGGAATATGATAGATCGAAAATAATAAATTAAACATCACTAAAGCCATTAATGGGCGAGTGAACAGCGATAAAACATGTCTAAGCCCAGAAGCATTAAATACCTTGTTCCACCACTCTTTTGGAATACCTTTAATGATTAAAATCGGCGTTAACAAGTATAAGATTGCCATCTGTCCCATGTGAGCCATCAGCATAATATGTGACATTAAATAAACCGGAGACCCTTTTACAAGATAGAAAATAACTAATGCTGAATACATTGATATTTTCTGTTTTTTAGTCGGTGCTTCTGATAAACCCGCTTTATGTTTAAATGGTCCTGTAAATAAATAATACAGAATCACTAATGCAAGCGTGATTATGATTATTTCTGGATTCCAGAGCGCGCGAAATCCAAAAATTTGTATTTTATCCCACATAATCTTCACCTCTGAAGTCTAGTTATCACATCATATACCTTTAGTATACATGATAACATCTTCACACTCGACTAATTCCATTAACGTTAATAAAATTGTTGAATTTGCAAACACATAACTAAAGCCTAAAAGAGTGTCATCTCTTTTAGGCTTTAAATAAAATCATCAATTTTTCATTTTCGGATCGAGCGCATCACGTAAACCGTCACCGATTAAATTAAATCCAAGCACCACAAGCATAATTGATACACCTGGAAAAATCAAAGTCCAAGGAGCTAATTGAATGAAATCTCTTGAATCAGATAACATTTTGCCCCACTCAGGTGTAGGTGGTTGTGCACCTAAACCTAAAAACCCTAATGCAGCTGCTTCTAATATAGCTGTCCCGAAGCCTAACGTCGCCTGAACAATAATCGGCGCTAAACTGTTCGGTAAAATATGGTGAAGTAATATTCGACCTCTTTTCATCCCTTGTGCCTTGGCTGCCAAAATAAACTCTTCTTCCCTTAAACTGATTACCTTCGAACGAACGAGTCGTCCAAAGATTGGGATATTTATAATTGCAATGGCGATCAAAGCATTCGTTAGAGACGCTCCTAAAATAGCCACAACCGCAATTGCTAGTAAAATACTAGGAAAAGCAAGTAAAATATCAAAAATTCTTGAAATTAACATATCTACCCAGCGCCCAAAGTAACCTGATATAATTCCCAATAAAGTACCAAAAAATAAGGCGCCAGTCACAGCTGTAAAACCTGTGATCAGTGAAATTCTTGCCCCATAGGCTAGTCTTGTGAAAATATCACGACCAATATCATCTGTTCCTAACCAATGATCAGCTGAAGGGGGTTGCAAACGATTAATAGGATCATCCGCATCAAATTCATATGGTGATACAAATGGTGCAACCGCACCTAAAATGATGAAAAAGAGAATAAGCAAGAAACCTGTAATAGCTAAAGGGCTTTTCCTTAATTGTTTTAAAGCATCTTTCCATGGTGATATCGCTTCGACATCCTCTTCTTCTTGATAAGGGTTGGGGTTATATACTTGCGACTCGTCTTCTATATGTTCGCGCTGCTCTTCACTTGTCTTCATAATGTTAACCCCCTTAATATTTAATCCTTGGATCAATGAATGCATAGAGTAAATCGACAATTAAGTTTATCATAACGAATAAGAAGGCAATGACTAAAATACCAGATTGGATTACTGGATAATCACGATAGTTTATACCCTCATAAACGTAACGACCAACACCAGGCCAAGCGAATATTGTTTCTGTAAGAATTGCTCCACCTAATAAGACCCCTGTTTGTAAACCAATTACAGTTAGCACAGGAATAGTTGCATTTCGTAAAGCATGCTTATAAATGACTAAAAATTGTCCTGATCCCTTAGCTCGTACAGTTCGAATATAATCCGATTTCATCACTTCTAACATACTCGAACGTGTCATACGAGCAATAATAGCCATAGGAATAGTTCCTAATGCTACAGCAGGTAAGACTAAGTGTGAAAGCACTTGAACGAGGCGATCAAAATCCCAGTGCAAAATAGCGTCAATTACATAGAAATGTGTAATAGGCTCAATTTGACCAGTGCTAGGTTGTCTACCAGAGGAAGGTAACCATCCTAATTCCTGGGCAAAAACCCATTGTTCCATCAATGCTAACCAAAATACCGGCATTGATACACCGACCAAAGCAAAGATCATAGCAGCAAAATCCAACCATGAATTTTGCTTCCAAGCACTTATGATACCAGCATTAATACCAATGATAATAGCAAATAACATTGCAAAGAAGGTTAACTCAAAAGTCGCGGCTATACGAGGTAAAATCTCATGACTGATTTCACTTTTTGTTCTTAAAGATGACCCTAAGTCACCTTGTAATAAATCAGCCAAATAAAAACCATATTGCGTGAAAAACGATTCGTTTAATCCCATAGATTGTTCTAGTTCCTGAATCGCATCTTGTGTAGCCGTTTCACCTAAGATAACTTGTGCTGGATTACCAGGGATCAAGTGAACGATTGAAAACACGATTAATGTCATTCCGAATAATACTGGGATTAGCATTAACAAGCGACGGATCGTATAGGCTAACATGTTTTCACCTCAGTTCTTTTGTCATTGTCTATGTAGCCCATTAAGATTCATAAATTGAAGAAAGGTAGTAGAGGTATACTCTACTACCCTCCCTCCTCATTTTATTCTAATTCTACTTCTGCAAGTGATTCACTTGTTGATGGGTGTGGTACATAATTTTGAACACTACTTAACGAAGCTAAGACTGGTTCAGAGTGAACAAGTGGAATCATTGGTGAATCTTCATAAATAAGTTCTTGTGCCTCTTTATATAATTCAGCACGTTCTTCTTGATCTGTTGCCACTTTCGCTTGATCAAGTAATTCGTCTACTTCATCATTTTGATAGAAAGAACGGTTACTTGAACCAGCATTATCACCGTGTAATAAGCTACTTAAGAAGTAATCAGGATCACCATTTGTACCTGACCAGCCAAGCATGAACATTTCTTGTTCACCTGCGGCTGTTTTCTCTAAATACGGCGCCCATTCTTCACGCACAATATTCACAGAAATGCCCAATTCAGATAGATCTGATTGAATAATTGTTGCTACCGTTTCAGCATCTGGCATATACGGACGGGCTACTGGCATCGTCCATAAATCAATTTCAAAACCATCTTCATAACCTGCTTCAGCTAACAATTCCTGTGATCGTTCTAAATCATATTCATAAACTTCTAGCTCATCATTATAGCCTAAATAATTAGGCGGCACAGGGTTAACAGCTGGCTGTGCATACCCAGCATACATTGCTTCAGCAATTTCTTCACGGTCAATCGCATGGTTAATTGCTTGACGTACCGTTGCATTGTTGATTGGTTCTTTTTCAGTTTGGAAACCTAAGTAACCGAAATTGTTTGCAGCACGTGTATAAAGTGTTGTTGCATCATCATCTTCTACACCTGCCGCATCGTCTGGATTTAAACCGTCCATAATGTGAACTTCACCGGAATTTAGTGCGATTAAACGAGATGAGTTATCCGGAATAACCTCAAAAACAACCCCGTCTAATTTTGGTTGGCCGTCTTTACGGTAATCTTCAAATGCCTCTAACTCAATTTGATTATCTCTTTCCCAACTTACAAATTTAAATGGACCTGTTCCTACAGGATTTTCATTAATTGCTGCGCCATGTTCTTCTAAAGCTGCTGGAGATGTAATCGCAAAATAACTCATCGCCATGTTTTGCAAGAAGAAACCTAATGGGCGTTTAAGTTGGAATTCAATTTCATAATCGTCAACAACATTAATAGAATCGATTACGTGACCTTCATCACCATCAAAACCACCGAACATTGTGCCATACATTGAATACGCGTAGCCATCATCTTCAAATGCATAAGTGTCATCTGCACCTGACCAACGTTCAAAGTTTGTCTTTACAGCATCAGCGTTAAACTCAGTTCCATCGTGGAAAGTGACACCTTCTTCAAGATGGAATGTATAACTTAAGCCATCATCACTCACTTCCCAGTCATGTGCAAGACCTGGCTTAATTTCAAAAGATTCTTTTTCAAAATCTAATAGACTTTCATAAATTTGTTTCGTGACACGAGATGACTCCCCATCTGTTGTACTAGCAAAGTCTAGACTTTCTGAGTCACCACCACGAGCGTAGACAAGAATATCTTCTCCGTCCTCAGAAGAAGCCTCATCACCGTTTTCACCTTCACTATCTTCACCAGATTGCTCTTCTGATTGGTCATCATCAGAGGATCCAGAATCAGATGATGAATCTTCACCATCATCGCCGCCACAAGCTGCTAACACTAAAAATAAGGCTAGTAGCATGGCTACCAAAAAGGAAAACTTGAGTTTCATACCTTTACCCCCTAAATAGATTTTTTTATAGATAACATTTGTAACACGTCTATTCATATAAATGACATGCTACATAATGTTGATCACTATGATCTTGAAACGTTGGTGTAACCTCTTGACATATATCCATCGCCTGAGGACATCTTGTGTGGAATGGACATCCAGACGGTGGATTTGATGGACTAGGGACATCACCTTGTAAAATAATGCGTTCACCTGTCTCATCCGGATCTGCTACTGGAACAGCTGACAATAATGCTTGTGTGTATGGGTGTTTTGGATTTTCATATAATTCATCCTTATCTGCCAACTCAACCATACGTCCTAAATACATAACTCCTACTCGATCACTAATATGTTTCACTACACTTAAATCATGAGCTATGAACAAATAAGTCAAATTAAATTGATCTCGAAGATCAGACATCAAATTCAATATTTGTGACTGAACTGAAACATCAAGAGCCGAAACAGGTTCATCACAAACAATTAACTTAGGATTATTCGCTAAAGCACGCGCAATTCCAATCCGTTGACGTTGACCTCCACTAAATTGATGAGGATATCGTGATGCATGATAAGCACGCAAACCAACTATTTCAAGTAACTCTTTAACTCGTTCTTTACGCTCTTTCGCGTTTGTCATGCCATGAACTAGTAATGGTTCAGCGACAATTTTTTCTACCGTATGACGTGGATTAAGTGAAGCATAGGGGTCTTGGAAAATGATTTGCATATCACGTCTAAGCTTTCGCATTTCCTCACTATTAACTTGCGTGATATCTTGGTCGTTAAATTTCACTTCGCCTTCTGTCGGTTCAATTAACCTCAACAAAGCTTTACCTGTTGTAGATTTTCCACAGCCAGATTCACCAACAATCCCAAGAATTTCGCCTTCATTTACTGTAAATGACACGTCATCAACAGCCTTAACAGCTCCAACTTTTTTTCCAAAAATGCCACCACGAATGTCAAAATACTTTTTTAAATGATTAACTTCTAGAATCGGTTCCGACATGTGTTGCCACCTCCTGTTCTTCAAAGTTGTCATACAAGAAACAACGAGCATATCGATTATCTTCTGTCTCATAAAGTGCTGGATTCTCACTAAAGCAGCGATCAAAAGCATATTCACATCTTGGAGCAAATCGACACCCAACTGAATTCATGGTTACTTTTGGTACAGTACCAGGAATGGAATACAGTTTCTGTTCTTTCTCATGAAGATTAGGAAGAGAGCGTATTAAGCCTTTTGTATAAGGATGTTTAGGATCTTTTAATATTTCACGAACTGTCCCTTCTTCTACAACTTGGCCTGCATACATCACAACCACTCGGTCGCACATTTCAGCCACTACCCCTAAGTCATGTGTAATTAATAATATGCCTGTATCTTTTTCTTTATTTAAGTCTCGCATTAAATCAAGAATTTGAGCTTGAATCGTAACATCTAAGGCAGTAGTCGGTTCATCTGCTATGAGAAGTTCTGGATCACAAGCCATCGCCATTGCAATCATAACGCGCTGACGCATTCCACCTGAAAGTTGATGTGGAAATTCATCAACTACTTCAGAAGCACGTGGAATACCAACTAAATCCAACATTTCTATAGCTTTTAAACGGGCTTCTTTTTTAGACGATTTATTGTGCATGCGAATTGCTTCAACTAGTTGATTGCCTATCGAATACAAAGGGTCTAATGAAGTCATTGGTTCTTGAAAGATCATGGCAATCTCATTTCCGCGTATTTGCCTCATTCTTTTCTCAGAGGCAAATGCAAGATTTTCACCTTTAAAATTAATTTCACCACTAACAATTCGTCCAGGTGGGCTAGGGACTAATTGCATAACAGAAAGTGATGTCACACTTTTACCACAACCGGATTCACCAACCACACCTACAACTTCACCTTTATTCACATGAAAACTCACACCGTCAACAGCGGGTATTTCACCACTGTCTGTAAAAAAGTGTGTATGTAAATTATTCAACTCTAAGATTGTATCCGACATGTTGCATCCCCCTCAGCTGATTAAATTAATGCTACTTTTATGAATTTTCGAAAATATGTATGTAGTTAAATATACTTAATAATGAGAAAATAATCAAGCTTATTTGAAATTTTATTAAAATTTTATGACAACGAACCTCAAATTATTGATTTATACTCATCAATAATTGCACAAAAAAAGAGCTCAGATTAAATCTGAGCTCTTTTAAATCCTTTACCACCATGTAATAGTCGTAAGCGCTAAGATGGTTAAAACAGCAGCAAATATACCAGAATAAATCATTACTGCTGGCCACTGATGGCCTTCCTCATTCATATGCATAAAGTAATATAATTGGAAAAGAACCTGCACAGCGGCTAAAACTAAAATAATTGGAATAGTAAACATCGCACTCACTTCTGCAATAACTAAGCCAAAAGCAATTAGCGTGAAAGCAATCATCATCACAAACGTGACAACTTGATGCTTCATTTGCTCGCGATGCTTTTTCTTATAAAATTCATGCTTATCTGTGTTTTCTACGGAATTGGTGTGATCTGCCATTGACTAGCCCACCTTTCCTAGCAAATATACAACTGTGAAAATGAATACCCATACAACGTCAATGAAGTGCCAATAAAGACTGGCTATATAAAACTTCGGTGTGTTGTATAAGTTTAAACCGCGTTTCGCATTACGAATCATAAGAGACACAATCCATAATAAACCAAAGGCTACGTGGCCACCGTGGAAACCGACTAATGTATAGAAGGCACTAGAAAAAGCCGATGTTGTATAGCCAAACTCATAACCGTGGACATAATGATAAAATTCGTAAATTTCCATACCTAAGAACGCGAGTCCAAGAACAACAGTAATTCCTAACCATAACTGCATCTTTTTAAAGTCGTTATTTTTCATATGATACATAGCGTATACGCTTGTCAGTGAACTTGTTAAAAGAAGCACTGTCATGATGAAAACAAGACCTAATCCAAAGATATCTTCTGATGCAGGTCCCTCAGCATTGGAATTACGTAAAGCTAAATAGGTACCAAACAAACTTGCGAATAAAACAGTTTCTCCGCCTAGGAAGAACCAAAAGCCCATAAATTTGTTACGGCCTTCAAGGGTGGCTCTTTCAGGATTCTCAGGCAGATTACCTGATTTAAGAACGTCTTCAGCCATTCGAACCATCCCCCTCTTCTTCTAATTCTTCTTTATGAACATGATAACCAATATCATCTTTTAAGGAACGATATAACATTGAACCAAATGTTGTCGCAAATCCGATACCAGCTAGAACCCACATACCACCTTGATACATAATACCGAAACCAGCTATGAATAAGCCGAGTGAGATCATGAACGGTGTCAATGAACGGTTAGGCATATGGATGTCACCTAGTGGTTCAGCAGGTTGGATTTTGCCGTTCCCTTGCATTTTTTCTATCCATAAAGGATCTAAACCACGTACTAGTGGTTCTTGTTTAAAGTTATAGAAAGGTGGAGGTGATGGAATAGACCATTCAAGCGTACGTGCATCCCAAGGGTCACCTGAAACTTTTTCACCTTTTAATTGAGTCTTCACAACATTAAATAAGAATACAAGTGTTCCTATAGCCATGAAGAAAGCACCAATCGTACTAATTAAGTTAAATAAATCTAAATTTTGACCTTCTAAGAAAGTCCAATAACGTCTCGGCATTCCCATTAATCCTAAGAAATGTTGTAGGAAGAATGTTAAGTGAAAACCAATAAAGAATAGCCAGAAGAACCAATGATTGAGCTTCTCATTTAAGAAGGTACCAAACATCTTTGGCCACCAGTAGATTAGACCAGCAAAAATACCAAGTACAACACCACCAACGATAACGTAGTGGAAGTGTGCTACGACGAAGTAAGAGTCATGATATTGGAAGTCAGCCGCAGCTGATGCCAACATGACACCTGTCATACCACCAACTGTAAAGGTTGGTATAAAACCAAGAGCAAAAACCATAGGGGATGTCATCCTAATTTGGCCGCCCCATAAAGTAAATAACCAGTTAAAGATCTTAATACCTGTTGGAACAGCAATCGCCATTGTTGCAACCGCAAAGATTGAGTTAGCAATTGGTCCAAGTCCTACGGTAAACATGTGGTGTGCCCATACCATGAAACCAAGGAATGCGATTAAGATCGTCGCAAATACCATGGATGAATAACCGAATAAACGTTTCTTCGCGAATGCTGGTATGACTTCACTAAACACACCAAATGCTGGGAGAATTAAAATGTAAACTTCTGGGTGACCAAAAATCCAGAATAAGTGCTCCCAAATAATAGCATTACCACCCATATCTGGGTTGAAGAAATTTGCTCCAAATAACCGATCAAATGTTAAAAGGAATAAACCAACTGTTAAAGCTGGGAATGCAAATAGAATTAAAACACTTGCAATAAATGATGTCCATGTAAATAACGGCATACGCATATAAGTCATGCCTGGTGCACGCATATTAATCACAGTAACAAGGAAGTTGATACCTGCCATTAATGTACCAAAACCTGAAATCTGTAAACCAATAGCGTAATAATCTACACCATGTCCTTCTGAAAAGACTGATAATGGTGCGTATGCTGTCCACCCCGCATCAGGTGCGCCACCAGTAAACCAAGATATGTTTAAGAATATTCCTCCAAAGAAGAATAACCAAAATCCTAGTGCGTTTACAAATGGAAATGCGACGTCCCGCGCACCGATTTGTAATGGCAATACAGCATTCATGAGCGCAAATAAGAGCGGCATAGCTGCTAAGAAAATCATGGTTGTTCCGTGCATTGTTAACACTTCATTATAAAATTGCGCTGAAAGAAATTCATTTTCAGGTACAACTAGCTGTATACGGATCAGCATCGCCTGTAATCCACCTACTAGGAAGAAGAACATTCCGCCGATTAGGTAGAGAATAGCGATTTTTTTATGGTCAACCGTAGTAAGGTAATCCCATAAAACTGAACCAATACCAGCTTTTTGATTAGCTGTCGTGCTCACGCTTGTAACCTCCCTCTATTCATAAGTCTCTATACATTACTCATCTGAGTTATTATCTGAATTATCATTAGAGTTCTCGCTAGAATCACCTTCAGAATCATCCTCAGAATTGTTTCCTGACTCTGAATCTGATTCAGAATCACCGTTTCCTTCAGAATCGCTATTTCCTTCGCCTTCACCCTCAGATTCTTCAGGGAATAGTCCACTTAAATCTGAATCTTCATAAATACCATTATTAGCACTTTCTGGTGTTATCTCACTAGGGCTTAACGTCATTAAGTATTCCATCACTTGATTAATTTCCTCATCGCTTAAGTCATATGGAGCATCCATCATAGAGTTACCAGGTTTCATTTCTTCACCTTTAGTAGCAATCCATTCACGAAGATTTTCTTCATTCATATCAAAGACTCCAGCTAGCTTTTCACGATCAGCAAAATTTGTGAGGTTGGGTCCAGCTTTATTTGGAGAAGAACCAATTGCGTGACAAGACATACAATTATCAGCAAATACTTGTTGTCCTGCTTGTGCTGTTTCAGATTCTGGTTCTTCTTCACCAGAAACAGATTGCATATCTTCTACCCATTGTTCAAACTCTCCTGGGCTTACAGCTACAATCTTGAAGTCCATGAGTGAGTGGGACGGACCACATAACTCAGCACATTTGCCCCAATAAACCCCTTCTTCTTCTGCTTGAATATACATCTCATTTGTGTTTCCTGTAGGGTTAACGTCCATCTTACCTTGGATTGTTGGAACCCAGAATGAGTGAATAACGTCATCAGAAATCATTGATAAGTTCACTCGACGATCAGTTGGAATGTATAACTCTTGGCTTGTAGTGACTTCTATATCTCGATATTCAAAATGCCACCAATATTGGCTCCCAGTTACATCAACCCAAATTTGATCAAGCTCTTCCCCTTCTTCAGTCGTTTCTGGACTAGTGTCTGCTAATGCAAACGTATACTGAATAGTAGGAACTGCCAAAATGAGGAGTAAAATAATTGGAATCACTGTCCATAATGTCTCAAGGGCGTGACTACCTTCAACCTGTTTCGGCACAATATCTTCTTGTCCCTTCTTTTGACGGAACTTGAAGATAACAAAAACATAAATAATCATGACGATAACAAAGACAAATAACATAATCACGATACTTAAGATCATTAGGTCTAGAAGCATCGAGGCTCCTTCACCACTTGGTTGTAACGCACTTAAAAATGACTCGCCACAACCTGAAAGGATTAGGGCCATGACTGTTAAAGCAAATACAGCTTTAAACCGACTCATCCAGCCTTTCATTTTGTTTGATACCTCTCTTTCTCTTAATTCATTGTTGTTTTATGCCCAAAGCATATTTATTCATTAATTAAGAAAGTAAATATTTCTTAATTGAATCACAAGAATGATGGAATTGTTGCAACAACTAATCCCACGAAAAACAATGTTAGATAATTAAGGGAATATATGAACATCCATTTTGCCCATTTCTGGTCGTCTTTCATCAGAAAACCATATAACCCTAAGATAAACCATCCTACGTTTAGCAATGTAGCAAATACAATAAAGACCATGCCTAATTGGAAAAAGTATAATGGTAACGGTAATAAACAAGCTGTATAGATTACCATTTGTCTTTTGGTGATTTCATTACCATAAACCGATGGAAGCATTGGTACTCCAGCATTCGCATAGTCATCTTTCTTACGTATTGCTAGCGCTAAAAAATGTGGTGTTTGCCATATAAACATTATTAAAAATAATACAAATGCCGCCGGATGTAAAGTGCTATCAACAGCTGCCCATCCAATTAATGGCGGTGCTGCACCTGAAAAACTTCCGACAACGGTATTAATAGTATATTTTCGCTTAGACCACATGGTATACAAGACAACATAGACAAACCAGCCCATAAAACCGAACAAGGCTGCCTGCAATGTTGTTGCATATAAAGTTAATAACCCTATAACAGAAAAAGCAATACCTAACCCTAAGATAACAGGTAGAGGAATTGTACCAGTAATCGTAGGACGCGATTTAGTACGTCCCATATCAACATCAATATCGCGGTCATAATAATTATTAATGACACAACCACCAGCGATGACTAAGGCTGTTCCGAGCATGACTAAGAGGAATGTTCCCCAATGCTCGAGAGGATTTTGGCTCATGAAATATAATGCCAACCAAAAACCTGCAAAAGTCGTAATTAAATTGGAATTAATAATTCCAATTTTAATTAATGCCAAAAAGTCAGTCCATAGTGATTTTACGCTAGATTGAGATTGATCAACGATGTTGGTCGTCGCTTTTTCTGCCGAGCGCACTTCACTCATAGCATTCGACCTACCTCTCAACCTTTCTACATTGAAAAGGTTAAAATATGACAATGTATTACAAAACTATTGTATCATGTTACATCTGCCACTTCTATTTAATCATATAAAAAATCTTAAGTTGTGAAGAAACTGTGAAAAATCTGTGAGAAATCTCCACATTTTAAACTTAGCATATTTAATAAAGTTTTAAAACGACTAAGCCTTGTTTTCATGGCATTATTCAATAGATTGTTATAATTTTGTAACGTTTTATATTTTCGCTTGGGCTATATTTGTATTAAGATGTACTATGAAATGGATACGCATGAAAAGAGGTGTCAACAAGACATTGAAATATATCTTACATCCTAAGGTCGTTGCCGTTGTGTCTGTTATAACGATGTTTTTCGTTTTAGTTGGCGGCGCCCTTGTAACAAAAACAGAATCAGGATTAGGTTGCGGTAGAAGTTGGCCACTCTGCCATGGCACACTCATACCGGCTAACGTAAACATTGAAATGATCATTGAATATAGTCATCGGATGGTCTCTGGAGTAGCTATAATAATCATTTTACTATTGTCTTACCAGGCTTGGAAATACTATTCACAAATCAAAGAAACTAAATTTCTAATTTTTATTACGATTCTTTTTATCGTTATTCAGTCATTATTAGGTGCAGCTGCTGTTCTTATAGAACAAACACCACTTATTAAAGCATTACACTTTGGTATTTCTTTAATCTCGTTCGCTTCAGTATTTTTATTGGCTGCAATTATTTTTAACGTCGATGAGAAACTTCATACGACAATGGTCAAGGTTCCAAAAACAATTCGTGTCCACCTATACAGTTTATTCATATATACGTTAGTTGTGGTTTACACTGGAGCCCTTGTCCGTCACAAGCAATCAAGTCTCGTATGTGGTGGCTGGCCATTCTGTTCAAATGACAACCCGTTTGCCCTTAGTAGTTTCTCGGTTGAACAAGCGATTCACATGGGCCATCGTTTATTAGCTGGATTATTATTTGTTTGGGTGATTGGTTTACTCATTCACGTATTACGTCACTATCGTCAAAATAGCTTTTTATTATACGGTTGGACGATTGCGTCGTTATTAATCGTGTTCCAGGTCGTTTTAGGGGCACTAATTATCGTGACAATGCTAAATGCAACTATTGCGTTACTACATGCTGTGATTATTTCACTATTCTTTGCGTTATTATGTTACATGATTATGATTGCAAGAAGGTCTATATAGTAAAGAAGTCGAGAGGCGTTAAATTGCCTCTCGACTTCTTTATTTTTGGACTCTGTTAAAGTCCGTTGTTGATATTGTGATCCGCTTTCGGTGGACGCTTTCCGCGGGCACGGCTCGAGCCTCCTCGGCCCAAAGGCGTGGCCTGCGGGGTCTCGAGACTCGTGCTATTCCCGCAGGAGTCGCCACCTTCGCTTCTCACAATTCAACAACTTTGAGCTAAATCAATAGAAAAACTACACTAAACTTTAACAAAGTTTATTTTATGAATCCATTTCTACAAGTAAGTCGCCAGATTCTAACGACTCTCCATCTTTTACAAGAATTCGTTTTACTTTACCATCAAACGGTGCTTGTATGGTTGTTTCCATTTTCATGGATTCTGTAATCATCAGGTGATCGTTTTTCTTCACTTGCTCACCTTCTTTTACTAATACACTAACCACCGTACCAGGCATAGACGCACCAATATGGTTTGCATTGCCTTCATCAACTTTAACGCGTGATTGTGTTACATCTTGAACACTTTCATCACGTACAATGACTTCCCTTGGCTGCCCATTTAATTCAAAGTAAACCACACGCGTTCCATCTTTTTGAGCTTCTCCGACTGATACAAGCTTAACCATGAGCGTTTTTCCTTGTTCGATCTCAACAGCAATCTCTTCACCTAATCGTAAGCCATATAAGAATGAAGGAGTGTCTAGCACTGATACATCACCATATTGATCGACAAACTTTTGATAATCCAAGAATACTTTCGGGTATAGAGCATAGGATACAATTTCAAAAGGTGTCACTTGTCGATCGAGTTTCTCATAAAGTTGCTCTTTTAAAGCTTCAAAATTAACAGGTTTTAGTGTTTTACCAGGGCGTGTTTCAATAGCTTCTCGACCTTTTAACACAATACGCTGCAATTGTTTTGGGAATCCTTTATAAGGTTGACCAATATAACCTTGGAAGAATTCAACGACAGAATCAGGGAAATCAAGTGATTCACCCTTTTCATAAACATCATCTACAGTCAACTCGTTTTGCACCATAAACAATGCCATATCACCAACAATTTTTGATGAAGGTGTTACTTTGACGATATCACCAAACATATCGTTTACATTGCGATACATCTCTTTCACTTCATCCCAGCGATCACCTAAGCCAACAGCTTTAGCTTGCTGTTGTAAGTTTGAGTACTGACCGCCTGGCATCTCATGAAAATACACTTCTGGATGAGGTGATTTCAATCCATTCTCAAACTGATTATAATAATGACGAACATCTTCCCAGTATCTGGATAAGTAATTGTAAGATGCAATATCCACATTTGGCTGTCTATTAGAACCTTCTAAAGCGTAATATAAACTATTCGCACTAGGTTGAGATGTACTACCAGCCATAGCACTTGTTGCAACATCAACTGCATCGACACCAGCCTCTACAGCGCGAGAGTACATCATAATACCATTACCGCTCGTATCATGTGTGTGTAAGTGAATTGGAATTGAGACAGCCTCTTTTAGTGCACTGATCAATTGATAAGCCGCTTCAGGTTTCAATAACCCGGCCATATCTTTAATTCCTAGAATGTGAGCCCCTGCTTCTTCTAATGTTTGCGCCATGTTAACGTAATAGTCTAGATCATACTTATCTCGTTTAGGGTCTAAAATATCACCCGTATAACAAATAGCAGCTTCAGCTATTTTGTTCTGTTTACGAACAGCCTCAATGGCTGGGATCATACCTTCAACCCAATTCAAGCTATCGAAAATTCTAAAGATATCAATACCCGCTTCAGCACTCTTTTCAACAAAATCATCAATGACATTATCAGGGTAGTTTTTATACCCGACAGCATTACTTGCTCTCAGCAACATCTGGAAGAGCACGTTAGGCATTTTCTCGCGCAAGGTTTGCAAACGTTCCCATGGATCTTCTTTTAAGAAACGGTATGACACATCAAAAGTTGCTCCGCCCCACATTTCGACTGAGAACAAATTAGGTAATAATTTTGCTGTTGGTTCAGCTACTTGATATAAATCTTTAGAACGAACTCGTGTTGCTAATAACGACTGATGAGCATCTCGAAATGTCGTGTCAGTTAACTGCACGTCTTTTTGTTCACTCAACCAATCAGCAACTGCTTCAGGACCATGCTCTTCTAAGATTTGTTTCGTTCCATTTGGGTATGGCGTATGTTTATCCACATCTGGTAATCGCGGATTTGAGAACAGTGGTTTTTTATCAACACCAGTTGCTGCAGGAGCATTCACCGTCGTATAGCCTAAATAAGACAATAATTTCGTTCCGCGGTCAAATCTTTTCGAGAACACAAATAATTCAGGTGTTGAATCAATAAACGTCGTGTCATAAGTTCCGTTCAAGAACTTATTATGCTGAATGACATTCTCTAGAAATGGAATGTTAGTTTTAATGCCTCGAATACGGAATTCTTTCAAATTACGAACCATCTTATGAGCAGCTTGTTCAAATGTCAGCGCCCATGTCGAAACTTTAACGAGTAACGAATCATAATGAGGCGAAATAACAGCACCTTGGAAGCCATTTCCTGCATCTAAGCGTACACCGAAACCTCCACCCGTTCGGTAAGCCATAATTTTTCCTGTATCCGGCATGAACTGATTAAGTGGATCTTCAGTTGTAACACGTGATTGAATGGCATAACCGTGTGTAATGACATCCTCTTGTTTAGGAATGCCTACATCGTGACTATGCAATGTATGTCCCATTGCGATACGGATTTGTGATTGAACAATATCAATCCCTGTGATCATTTCAGTAATCGTATGTTCTACTTGGACACGTGGATTCACTTCAATAAAGAAAAATTCATCATCAGTCACAAGGAATTCAACGGTACCAGCGTTAACATAATCGACTGAATTCATTAATTTAACAGCTGCATCACATATATCTTCTCGTTGTTTTTCATCTAGAGAAATACTTGGAGCTATTTCAACAACTTTTTGGTGACGACGCTGAATTGAACAGTCTCTTTCATATAAGTGAACGATATCGCCTTCATGGTCACCTAAAATTTGTACTTCAATGTGTTTCGGTTGTTCGACTAGTTTTTCAACATAAACCTCATCACTACCAAAGGCAGCTCTTGCTTCGGACTTGGCCCGCTCATATGAATCACGTAGAGATTGGCGTGTGCGAACAATACGCATACCACGTCCACCACCGCCTAATGCGGCTTTGACCATAATGGGTAGACCATGTTGTTCAACAAACGCTTCTACTTCTTCAACAGATGATACAGGGCCATCTGTACCTGGTATAACTGGTATATCAGCATTAATAGCTGCTTCACGCGCTCTTACTTTATCACCAAACGTATTTAATAAATCACTTGATGGTCCTATGAAAGTGATGCCTTCTTCTTCACATCGTTTAGCAAATTCAATATTCTCAGATAAAAAACCATAACCTGGGTGAATTGCATCAACATTGACTTCTTTAGCTAATTCGATGATTCCTTCAATATCTAAATAAGCATCAATTGGCTTTTTACCTTGACCAATTAAGTACGATTCATCAGCTTTATAACGATGATACGACCCTGTATCTTCTTCTGAATAAATCGCTACTGTTCGAATATTCATTTCAGTACACGCACGAAACACACGAATCGCAATCTCTCCTCGATTCGCGACCAAAACTTTATTAAATGATTTAAGGTCTGCCATAGTTTTACCTCCAATGAATGATTATTCTAAACATCGATTAATACTTGATTACGATTACGATATTCACTTAAATATCTGAATATTTTTTAGATTACATGAAAAAATTATTTTTGTCTAATGATGTAATGCTTTGAAATAAGGCTAATACCAAAGAATATTGCATCTCATTGATCAAAAAGACTAATTTTAACATTAGTTGGTGGATTTTTATTAATAAAGCACTATAATACCAATGAAAATCGAGAAAATAAAAAAACTCAAACTAATAACTTAAATAAGCCATTAGTTTGAGTTTCTGTTAAGTCGACTTCTGTGCTTGAGCCGCATCGTGTAAGGCACTTAACTCGCGCTCTAAATTCTCCATGATTTCTTTACCTGTATCTTCGTGTATTAAATTTAAACGAACAGCGAAATTAATCTCGCGAGACAATCCAAACATTTGTGTATCTAAAACCTCTTCGTAAAGAGGACATTGCGGCATAGTTAAATTATCCATTTGCACTTTAATTAATTGCAATATTTTATCCGCATCTGCCTTTAAGAGGGCGAGTGCTTGTTCATTTTCTTCAAGCGCTACATGAGATGACACGAAAATTCCCCCTCACCTATTAATCCTATCTACTTAATTATACTACCGTTTCACAGCTGAAAATGCAAGAAATCTAGTTATAAAGAAGAATTTTAATAAATCGACCATTTCTTTTCTTGTGTAAGCTTTTCCAATAATTCGATGCCCACTACACTGTTACCCTTTTTATCTAGTGAAGGCCCAAAAACAGCTAGTCCTCCTTCATTTTTAATCACACCAAGAATAGCTCCAGAAACTCCACTCTTGGCAGGGATTCCCACATTGATCGCAAATGTTCCAGAGTTATCATACATCCCGCATGTAACCATAAAGGTTTTACAAATTCTTGCGACTGTAGCTGGTATAAGAGGAACATTCGTATCAGGATCTCGCCCATCATTCGCAAAAACAGCGCCAATTCGTGCCAATTGCTTTACATTCATTTCAATCGCACATTGTTTCGTATAGACATCTAATAACTCTTCAACACTTCCAGTAATAATTCCATTTTGTTTCATGAAATAAGCTAGTGAGCGATTCAAAAAAGCTGTTTGGAATTCAGATTCAGCAACATCGCGGTCATAAGTAACCGAGTCATCTTGACATAACCGACGCATAAAGTCCAAGATCTCTCCCACCATCTCTTCCGAATGACGGCCACGAATCATATTAGTCACAGCGAGCGCTCCAGCATTAATCATCGGGTTAAGTGGTTTTCCTGGCGACTCAAGTTCTAACTTTCGTATGGAATAGAAAGGATCACTTGAGGGCTCTTTTCCTACACGATTAAACACAGCTTCTTCTCCATGTTGAATTAATGCCAAGGCTAAAATAAAAACTTTTGATACACTTTGTATCGTAAATTTATAATTTGATTGTCCAGCACTTGGACATTCACCATCTACACTATAAAAAGCTGCCGCACTAATTTCAGGACTTTGATTAGCTAAGGCAGGAATATAATCGGCGACTGTTCCATTATTAGCATAAATACGCACATGTTCTAACCAGTAATCAAGCTCATTTTTAGAAACAAAACTCATTTACATCTCTCCTTAATGCATGATTAGCTATTTTTAGATATAATCAACTTGTCGGTCGGTAAAAAATGACCCAAAAAAGATTGTTCTCATAGAAAGAGGTGCACGTCATGATTGTACAAATTAAAGGAAACGTTGGCTTTCCAATCACACTCGATCCAACTGTTTGGATTTTTGATGACCGGAAAGTGTTATTAGACGAAGTGTTTATCCAAACACCACAAGTTGATCAACAAGAGGATAAAGCTGATGATGCTTTAACGGTTCAACAGTATCAACAAAAAATTAATCCACCAATCAACGATAGCGTCGATCGATACAATCGAAAGAAGGCATTAGAGAACAGTTATGTGATGCCACTTCAACATTTCATCCATAATGCCGAGCCTAGCGCCAATGCTACAGAAGCCATTTTACATACCAATAATGGTGAGGAACGTATTTCGATGTCAGATTTAATTAATTGTTATTTATTGTTCTCAGTTGATGGAAAACCATTAAAAGAATCTGGTCCTGTTCATGTGATTTTACCCGATGGTTCTAATCAATCTAATCCTTATCAAGGTGTAGGCGAAATTACCATCGTTTAAAATTGGATAATCTTGTTACGATTAAAAGCTCCTTTTAACTTAATACTAAGCTAAAAAGGAGTTTTTTGATGAGATATTTTATAATTGGCTCGTTTCTTTTAGTACTTATGGGAATGTATGCTTGTCAAAATGAACCTGAAATGGATTCAATTGATTCAAATATTAATGAAGAACACATCATTCAAGTCGAAGATTCAGAAACACCCCAAAACCGTGACCATTCGAACCAAGAAGCAGCAGATCGTCTCTCTCAAATCGCCGCTGAAGTCGAAGAAGTTGAAGAAGCTAATGCATTAGTATTCGGCCGTTATACGATCGTTGGTATTAATGTGACTGATGATCTTAGTCGCTCACGCGTAGGTAGTGTTAAATATACAGTTGCTGAAGCATTAAAAGATGATCCGTACGGTCATTATGCATTTGTTGTAGCTGATGGAGATATCGTTGCGCGTATCCAAGAGATTAACCGAGGGATACGAGACGGAGAAGCACGTCATGTCGTTATTAATGAAATAGCTAACCTTGTGGGTCGTTATATTCCAGAAACTCCTCCAGAATCAAATCAAGCTCCTTCATATGAGGAACAAACAGATGAACAGCAATCTGACGAGCAGCAACGTCATCCTCAAAATCCACCTCAACAAGAAACATCTTCATAACAAAACTAACTCCCAAAAAGGTTTGACTTTTTGGGAGTTAAATTTATTCTGACTTCACTTCATTATAATATTGCACGCCGAATTGAGACCCTTCTGCTACCATTTCAGAGTTTTCAAGATCATCTAATTCAGGCTTACCTGTTTCCTCAATTGGAAATCTTTCTTCTGTGAAGTAATTTCTAAAATCATTAATTTTGTTTTTTACATCCTGACGTCTATTCTCATCAATTAATAAATAAGATGTGACAGCCGCTCCAGCAGCAATTGCTGATGAAATAATAAGTTTTCTAGACATAAAAGTTCCCTCCCTAAATTAAAAATTTCTTAATAAAGGTATTCCCTGATGGTACTATTTCAAACATCGAAATGACATTTTTTTGTTTGTCATGCTATAATACAAGCTATAGATGAAATAATTGAGGTGATCGAAATGCGTGCACAATGTGTGCTATGCGATCAAATAGACAAAATCGACTCGGTTTCACTATTAGCAAAGCAATTACGAAAAAAAAGAAAAATTTCCTATCTTTGCGAAGAATGTTCTGAGCGTATTACAGCTAAAACAATTGAGCGAAAACAATCACCACACTTTAAAACTTATCAAACGGATGAATATGATGAATATTTAAGATAGGTTGAGAGCAATTCTTTAACAATACCATTCAAAAAATTCCGGAAGGCTTAAGCAAATTAGCCCTCCGGAATTTTAGCATTCTAATTCGTATTTCGTTCACGATGAAGACGAAAACGATAAATACCTAACACCGTCGATACAATCATTAAAACTTCAACAATAGGTAAAGAAAAGACCGCAAATAAAATTAATAAAAAGCAACCTAATACTAACAGTCCGTAAACAATCAACGATTTACCAATCGGCAATTGTTTAGCAAATCCTAATTTATATGTGATGATCGCAAATACAGCAATAGCTAGAAATAATAACCAAAAGCCCGCTTCACCGCCAACATCAACAAGAAAATATTGTTCAATCGGCGCAAAACGAAAATGCTGATCTGCTGCTTCAATTGATTCTGAATCCACAATAATCCCTCTTTTCTAACCTTCTTCCCTTTACCATCATACTAAATCCAAAAACGTTGTGCTATATAGGATTTGAATGTTTTCAAAATTTGTCACATCGTGTACACTTAATATGAATGAGGTGAAACTATGAAATATGAAACAAAGATGCTTATACTTGCTATTATTATCGTATCCTGCTTTATTGCAACTGCAATTGTCATTAGCTACAGAAATTATGGCTTAATGGCCCTATTTTTCTTTTCAGGATTAGCTTTAATGGGATATGGCTTTAAATTAAAAAGCGAATATCAACGTGATGAACAATAAACGAGCGCTTACTATACGTAGGCGCTCGATTTCTATTTCGGTTCAATATACGTTAATAACTCTGAGTGAATCGCCTGATTAGCACAAATTACAGTATTTTTTTGTAACAAATCAAGAGGTGAACCATCTATTTGCGTGGTCATCCCCCCCACTTCATTCACTAAAATCATACCAGCAGCTACATCCCATGGAGCTAGACGCATTGTCACATAGGCATCAATTATTCCTTCAGCAATAAAAGCAAATTCTAAAGCAGCCGATCCATATGAACGAGTCCCTTTTGCTTTAGCAATAAGTTGATGAATCGTTGTTTCCTTTAGACGCCGATTAGGCATAGCCCAAACATTATTTAAACCAATGAGAGCATCTTCTAGTGTTTTCGTTTGATCTAATGGTTGCAGGCGTCTTCGGTTTTTGTAAGCCCCTTGACCACGTGCAGCTTCATACATCACATCTCCCATCACATCATATATAAGACCAATCTCGCCAATCCCTTCATGATAGATGCCTACTGAAATCGCAAAAAATCGTCTCTGGTGAACAAAATTCATCGTTCCATCGATAGGATCAATAATCCACACGGTGCCTTCTAGTGATTCAACATCTTCACCCACACCTTCTTCACCCATCACTTGATGGTCGGGATAGATCGTTTTAATTTTATTTAGCAAAAATTGTTCTGTCGCTTCATCAACTTCAGTCACCAGATCTTTGTGATCTTTTTTGGTATTAATCTGATACGGCCCTTCCATCATGTCACGAATTAACTGACCAGCATCATAAACCCATTGTTTGGCTTGATCTAACATCGATTGTTTGCTGCGATTATCCATTAACAGAACCCCTTTTTCTCTTTTCAATAACTATATTATAACAAAAATAATTACCCCGCATAAGCTAAAGGGTTTCATACAACAAGATCATCTAAATATGTTAAAATAACTAACGAATTCGACATCATACGAACAATAGTTGAACAAGGAGTGATTGCATGACAACGTTTAATGGATTTAGCCAAAAGGATTTCGACGTTTTTACAATTGACGGATTAGATGAGCGAATGACTGAGTTGAAAAGCCGTATATCACCTAAACTTCAAGATATTGCTGAACGTTTAGAACCTACTGTTTCCTCACTTGCTGGCGATCAAATGTATATCCATGTCGCTAAACACGCTCGCCGTAAAACAAATCCACCGAACGACACGTGGGCTGCCTTGGCAAACAATCAGCGTGGTTATAAAAAGCTTCCGCACTTCCAAATTGGTATGTGGGAATCCCATGTGTTTATTTGGTTTGCCGTTATTTACGAAAGTCCAATCAAAGAAGATTTTGCAAAACAATTAAAAGCAAACAAACAGGAGATACTTAGTCAAGTTCCTGATAATTTCGTATGGTCCAAAGATCACACAAAACCTGAAACGATTAGTCATAAAAACGTAAAAGACCGTGAATTTGATGAACTTGTGGAACGTTTAGAAACGGTGAAGAAAGCCGAAATATTATGTGGCCAAGTTTTCAATCGCGATGATGAACGTTTACAAGATGAAGAAACGATGATGGAATTATTTGATGAAGCAGTTAGAACACTAATGCCTCTTTATAATCTGACGAAAAAGCTACAGTAAACCAAAAGCCCCCAAGCCAATTTGTTGGTTTGGGGGCTTAACTATTAAGCCATGGAAAATGAGTCTTGCTCATTTAGTTCCTGTGCTTTTTTTACCACTCGATAAGGGACATAATCAGTTTCTTTCTCAAAAGTTTTAAACATTGATTTTTCTTCACTTTTAGAAGGCACTACTAATTTAAATTGTTTATAATCATCTAATACTTGTTTTGCGGTTACTTGATCTTCATAAGCTGATTCTACTGTGTTAAAAAACTGAATGACTTGCATCACTTCTTCCGTCGACCAATCAGGATCAATCGGGTAATGATAATTCATAATCTGTCACCTCTTACATTTGCCATTGTTTTTGGATACGTGCAACGTCTAATTGAATAGTGCTAAATAATTCTTCTACTGTTGGTATATCTTGAATTCGCATAGCAACTTGACCGGCCCAACCAAAGCCTTGAGCTTCTAGCCCGTCATAAATATAGCGTTTATTAGCTTTACCGCTAATATAATCTTTTAGTCCTTCATATCCTGTTTCTTTTGCTTCTAACGATAAAATTTCATCTGTCCAATTATTTTTTAAAGCTCGCGCAGGTTGACCTAGCGATGATTTAATCACAACAGTTGATTGTGCATCAGCATTTACAAGGTCCTGCTTATATTGTTCATGCGCATGAATACACTCCTGTGTCGCTATAAAACGTGTCCCCATTTCAATCCCTTCTGCACCTAATGCTAAGGCGGCCATTAATCCACGTCCATCACTAATTCCGCCTGATGCAATAACTGGAATATCAACAGCATCAACAACTTCAGGAATTAAGACAAAAGTTCCGAGGTCATCACGACCAATATGACCGCCTCCTTCTTGTCCTACAACCATCACTGCATCAGCTCCAAGTTCAGCTGCTTTTTCTGCTTGGCGTTTAGCAGCCACTAATACAAGTGTTTTGATACCTGTGCCTTCTACTTGCTCTAAAACAGGTTTGGGGTTCCCACCTGTTACTGAGATGGCCGGAACCTTTTCATCGATTGCTACTTGCACCATGTGCTCAAATTCTCGGTGCCCTTGTCCAATGGCGAAGTTAATACCAAATGGGTGATCTGTTTTTTGTTTCAATTTATGTATTTCTTGGCGTAGAGCGTTTTCGTCAGGTAAGCTCATTGCTGTTATTTGACCTAGTCCGCCAGCATTTGAAACAGCAGCAGCTAAATCAGCATAAGCCAAATGAGCTAAGCCTCCTTGAATGATAGGCCACTCTATATTCAATAGTGCTGTTACTTTCGTTATTAACCCCATTTCATTACCCTCCTTTTGAAGTAGTATAGCATTTTTCTATCGGAATGAAAAAAGCACACGACCTATGCCGTGTGCTAAAATCTTGGTGCTGAAAGCGATTTCAAATTAGTGTTTATGACAAGAACACTGGCTACTGTAAATCACTGTCACTTTTTCAACTTCAAAGTGATCAATAACACGTTGACAGTCTTTACAAACGATTGTGCCCATGACCATCGCTCCTTTATTGAAAATGATATAATTTTAGGTTAATAACAGTATATTATGTCATACTAATTTTTGCAATAGGTTATATAAATTATTTTATGATTCATTAAACAAGTCCAACAATTTATTAGAAAACTGCAGCAACTAATTAAATAAGTAGCCCTATTTATTTAATTAGTTCTAGATGAAAAGAAAAACTTGGCGGATGCCAAGTTTTCCGAAATAATTTATGATTCATCTGTTGGTAACAAAATCGTATCAGGGTCAAGCATATTATATCCTTTATCACGTAAGCCTTGAACAATGTCTTTCAAGGCCGCATTCGTCCATTCACGATCATGCATCAGTAGATTTGCTCCGTCTGATAATAACTCTGTATTAACCATGATGTCTGCAATTGCATCTTTCTCCATATATCCTTGCTTAAAATCATAGCCATACGACCAATTCATTAACAACATGCCTTCTTCTTCTACCAATTGCTTAGCAAAATCTGTGTTAACCCCATGTGGAGCTCGGAAAAATTCTGGTTTCTCTCCTGTCACTTCTCTAATCAAATGATTTAGAGACAAGATTTCTTCACGTTGCTCAGATTCACTGACTTCACTAAGATTTTGATGACTATATGTATGGTTTCCAATCGGAAAGCCCATCTCATGAATTTGTCTAACAATTTCTTGGCTTTCTTCATCTTCCATAAAAATGCCGTTCACAAAAAATATCGCTGGTGCATCTAACTCATTTAAAGTTTTAGCCATTTCAAGAGCTTGACCATCAGGCCCATCATCGATCGTAAGCAAAACAACTTCTGAAGGTGCATCATTTTCATTAATCGGTTTAAATGACCAGACATCATTCATTTCATATAATGGCTCCTGATTTTCTTTATCATTAGTACTAGAATTAGAGTTGTCGTTATCATCTTCCACTTGATCTTGTTCTTGTTCTTCATCATTTTTTGTTTCCGATTCATCTTCACTTGATTCAGTTGTGTCTTCATTCGATTGTTCTTCTGTTTCTTCTTTTTCCTCTTCTTCTACTTGTTCATTTGTTTGCTCTTCTTGATTACTGGATTCTTCACTCGATTCCTCGTTTTCAGTTTCACTTCCACACCCAACTAATGCTAAAATGCACACAAAAAATATGATCCATTTTTTCAAATCTGTTCCCCCTCTTGGTAGTCTCTATTTATATTATATCTCACGTTAAACTAAAATGGATAGGTTAATTTATGACTGATTTATGTATGGATTAGAATGACTTGCTAAAACTAACGATGTCTTACTTTCAGATAGGAGGATATTTTATGAAGAAATCCGTTACACGCGTATTTTATATATCATTAGTTATCGCCATATTATTTATTGCGTGGGGGGTCATTCCTGAAGAGACGTGGCCAAATTGGAACCTTAATACCGTTACTAATAATGTGCAAAGTTTCCTTGTTTCAAAATTTGGCTGGTTTTATTTATTATCTGCCACTGCTTTTTTAATTTTTGCTATTTATCTAATCGTGTCCAAATACGGAAATATTGTCTTGGGTAAAGAAGATGATGAACCTGAATACAATTACTTAACTTGGTTCGGCATGCTATTCAGCGCTGGTATGGGTATTGGTTTGATATTTTGGGGGGCTGCAGAGCCTATTTCACATTTTAACGCACCTCCGTATGATGTTAACGGTGATGGCGAAGCAGGACGCGTTGCTATGCGTTATAGTTTCTTTCATTGGGGTCTACACCCTTGGGGAATTTACGCGATTTTAGCTTTGGCTTTAGCGTATTTTCAATTCCGTAAAGAATATCCTGGATTAATTAGCAGTACACTAAAGCCATTATTTGGTGATCGAATGGATGGTAGTTCAGGTACAATTGTAAACACGATTGCTGTTTTTGCAACTGTCTTCGGGGTAGCAACATCACTTGGCCTCGGTGCTCAACAAATCAGCAGTGGCTTAGGTTTCGTTAATGAGAATTTATCTAATACTGTAACCTTGCAGTTAATTATCATTGGTGTCGTGACTATTTTATTCATGCTATCTGCTTTGACTGGTCTAGACCGTGGTATTAAATACTTAAGCACAACCAATATTGTCTTGATGTTCTTGTTGCTTTTATTTATGTTATTTGCCGGACCAACCAACTTCATTATGAACTATTTCACGACCACACTCGGTAGCTATGTTCAAAACTTACCGTTTATGAGTTTTCGTACAACTCCATTTAGTCCTGATGATACAGGCTGGCTTGAAAATTGGACCATATTCTATTGGGCATGGTGGATTGCTTGGGCACCTTTTGTTGGTATGTTTATTGCACGTGTTTCACGAGGAAGAACGGTTCGTGAATTTATAATTGGTGTTCTTTTAGTTCCGACAATCTTCGGTGCGCTTTGGTTTTCTGCCTTCGGTGGTTCCGCAATCTCTCTCGAATACCATCATGGGATGGATATACAAACAGTCATAAATAATGTAGGTGAAGAAGGGGCCTTATTCACAGTATTAGAAAACTACCCCTTACAACTTGTTACTACATTACTGACAATCTTATTAATTAGTACGTTCTTTATTACTTCTGCAGATTCAGCCACATTCGTATTAGGCATGCAAACGACTGGTGGCGACCTTAACCCTGATTTGAAAGTGAAACTTGCTTGGGGGCTTGTTCAATCTGCTACGGCAGCAGTTTTATTATGGCAAGGTGGTTTAGGTGCTTTACAAACCGCTTCAATCATTGCCGCCTTCCCGTTTGTGTTTATACTCATTATGATTATATTCTCTATTGTTAAAGCCTTTCGAGAAGAAGCGAAACAACACGACCTCAAACGTCGCAAATATAAATAGTTTTGAAATAAATGCATGCTTTAATTTCAAAACTTCCTTCAATAATATAATAAGTTCAATGATTTATTTAATAAATGAGGAAAACACACAAAAACCCGCAAAATGTCTATCAACATTTTGCGGGTTTAATCAATGAGTTGAGTTTATTTTGTAATATGAATTGGCATGCCCATTGCTAAGTCTGCTGCTTCCATAACTGTTTCACCTAGTGTTGGGTGAGCATGAATGGTTAACGCTAAGTCTTCAGCTGTCATTCCAGCTTCAACTGCTAAACCAATTTCTGCGATTAAGTCACTTGCATTTGGTCCAGCCACTTGGCCACCAATCACAAGACCATCTGATTGACGTGTAATAAGCTTCACAAAACCTTCAGAGTCATTTAGTGATAACGCACGTCCGTTAGCGCCGAATGGGAATTTCGAAGCGTCAACTTCAAATCCTGCTTCTTTCGCGCTATCTTCCGAGTGACCAACGCTTGCTAATTCTGGATCACTAAAGACAACAGCTGGAATTCCAAGATAGTCGATCTCAGATTTCTCACCACTGATTGCTTCAGCTGCAATTTTACCTTCATAAGAAGCCTTGTGTGCAAGTGGTGGTCCATCAACAATGTCACCAATCGCATAAATATTATCTAAGTTTGTACGGCACTGTTTGTCGATTTTGATCAGACCATTATCGTCCATTTCAACGCCCATTTCATCTAGACCGATTTCGTCAGTATTTGGACGACGACCAACTGTTACTAATAAATAATCAGCTTCTACCGTTTTTTCTTCGCCTTTTTCTTCATACGTTACTTTAACGCCATTATCGGTCTCTTCAACACCTTGTGCCATCGCCTTTGTAACGACGTCTACGCCTTTCTTCTTAAGACGCTTTTTCACAAGTTGTGTCATACCTTTTTCGAATCCACCTAGGATATCTTCTGTACCTTCAAGAATAGTTACTTCTGTACCAAAGCTAGCGTAAGCACCACCAAGTTCAGTACCAATATAACCGCCACCGATTACAACCATCTTCTCTGGAATCTCATCTAATTCCAAAGCACCTGTTGAATCAAGGACACGATCTGAATAAGGAAATGGTTTTAATTCAATTGGACGAGATCCTGTGGCAACAATCGCATTCTTAAACTTATACGTTTGAGATTGCTTGTCATCCATAATTTTCGCCGTATTTTGATCAACAAAGTAAACTTCACCTTTGACAATGTCAGCTTTATTAGACTTAAGTAAGCCTTCAACACCGCCAGTCAACTTGTTAACGACTTGACCTTTCCACTCTTGTACTTTTGAGAAGTCAACGGATACATTCTCAGCAGTAATCCCCATATCTTCTGAATCATTCGCTTGTTCATAACGGTGTCCCGCTGAGATGAGTGCTTTAGACGGCACACAACCAACGTTTAAACAAACTCCACCTAAATTACCTTTATCGACAATTGTAACACTTTGGCCCATTTGAGCAGCGCGAATTGCTGCTACATATCCGCCTGGGCCTGCCCCTACGACTAATGTATCGACTTCAACTGGGAAATCTCCTACTACCATAAATCTACGCCTCCATCATAATTAATTGTGGATCTTCTAATAATCGCTTCACATGGTTCATCGCGTGTTGCGCTGTTGCACCATCAATAATACGGTGGTCAAAGCTTAATGATATCGCTAAGACAGGTGCTGCAACTACTTCACCGTCACGTACAACTGGTTCTTCACTAATGCGACCAATACCTAGAATCGCGACTTCTGGATGGTTAATAACTGGTGTGAACCATTTACCACCTGCTGAACCAATATTCGTGATCGATGTTGATGCCCCTTTCATCTCTTCTGAAGCTAGTTTACCATCACGAGCTTTCGTTGCCAACTCGTTAATTTCATCAGAGATTTGGAAGATCGACTTACGATCAGCGTCTTTTACAACTGGTACGAGTAAGCCTTTGTCCGTATCGGCTGCAATACCAATATTGTAATAATGTTTTTGAATTAGTTCATCTGTATCATCATCAAATGAAGTATTAAGCACAGGGTATTTCTTAATAGTTGATACTAATGCTTTAACCACATAAGGTAGATACGTTAACTTGATATCTTGTTCTGCCGCAACTTCTTTAAATTTCTTACGATGATTAACTAGTTCTGTCACATCGACGTCATCCATTAATGTTACGTGTGGAGCAGTCTGTTTCGATTTAACCATGGCTTTAGCAATCGATTTACGGATTCCGCTAATTTTCTCACGAGTTTCTGGATATTGTCCTTCAAGCACAGGCTCTTGTTTGCTGCTTTCAGCTGGTTGTTCTTCGCTTGCTTCAGCAGCCTCTGCAGTCTCTGTAGGTTGATCGCCACTTAAGAAGGTATCAATATCTTCCTTTAGGATGCGACCATTTTTACCTGACCCTTGTACTTTTTGAATGTTCACATCATTTTCGCGAGCATATTTACGAACAGATGGCATCGCAATAACACGTTCGCCTTCATCGTCTGATTCACCACGATTTTGTGTTGTACTCTCTTTAGCTTCAGACTTCTCTTCTTTCTGTTCTTCTTTATCTTCTTTTTGCTCTTCAGCGTCATCTGATTCGCTTTCATCAGAACCTTGATCCTCATATCCTTCAGCATCAATCGTAACGATTACTTGTCCAACCGTTGCGACCTCTCCTTCATCAACATGAACGTCGCTAACTGTTCCTTCAACAGGTGATGGAATTTCAACAACAGCTTTATCGTTTTGCACTTCGCAAAGTACATCATCTTCTTGGATTTCATCACCTGCATTAATAAACCACTTGGCTATCTCGCCTTCATGGATTCCTTCACCAATATCTGGTAATTTAAATTCAAAGGCCACTATGATACCCTCCTGTCTTTGACTTCATTAAAAGTTGATTGATTGTTTTGCTTTCTCAACAATATCGTTATGATTTGGTAACCATACTTCTTCTGCTTCAGAAAATGGATATACTGTATCTGGTGCTGTAACACGTAGTACAGGTGCTTCTAAATGCAAGATTGCTCTCTCTTGAATTTCTGAAACAACGCTTGCCGCAATACCTGCTTGACGTTGAGCTTCTTGAATCACGACAGCACGATTCGTTTTCTCAACTGATTCAATAATCGTGTCGTAATCAACTGGGCTAACTGTGCGTAAGTCAATCACTTCAGCTTCAATACCATCTTCTTTTAACTCTTCAGCTGCTTTAAGTGCCGCGTGAACCATCGCACCATAAGCAACAAATGTAATGTCACTACCTTCACGTTTCACATTTGCTTTACCTAAATCAACCGTATACTCTTCTTCAGGTACTTCTTCACGGAATGAACGATAAAGTTTCATATGTTCTAAGAAAATAACTGGATCATTTTCACGAATAGATTGAATTAATAATCCTTTTGCATCGTATGGATTAGATGGAATGACAACACGTAAACCAGGTTGTTGTGCCATCAACCCTTCTAAACTGTCAGCGTGCAATTCTGGCGTATGAACACCACCACCAAATGGTGAGCGAATTGTGATTGGTGCATGCCAACGACCACCTGAACGGTAACGTAGACGGGCAGCTTGTCCACTCACAGCATCCATTGCTTCAAATACGAAGCCGAAGAATTGAATTTCAGGAACTGGACGTAAACCTTGTGTTGACATACCAACAGATAAGCCAATAATTCCTGATTCAGCTAACGGCGTATCAAAGACACGATCTTCTCCGAATTCTTCTTGAAGTCCTTCTGTTGCACGGAAAACACCACCGTTTTGGCCGACGTCTTCACCGAACACAAGGACGTTTTCATCATTTTTAAGCTCTGTTTGTAAAGCATTAGTGATTGCTTGAATCATCGTCATTTGTGCCATGGCTTACTTCGACTCCTTTTCTTTATATTCTTCCATCTGTTCTTCTAAGTTCTGTGGAAGTCTATCGTACATAATTGACATTAAGTCAGTTACCTTTTGTTTATCTTGTTGGTCAGCTTCTTTAATCGCAGCTTTAATTTCTTCTTTTGCCGTTTCAATGATTTCATTTTCTTTCTCTTCAGACCATAAATCTTTAGATTCTAAGTATTTACGGAAACGTACTAGTGGGTCACGTTTTTCCCATTCGTCATCCATATCATCTGTACGATAACGTGTCGGATCGTCACCAGCCATTGTATGTGGACCGTAACGATAAGTCATCGTTTCAATCATTGTTGGACCTTCACCATTAATAGCGCGTTCACGTGCTTCTTTAACGACTTGATATACAGCTAATACATCCATACCATCAACTAAGAAGCCAGGAACACCAGCAGCCGCTGCCTTTTGAGCAATAGTATCTGCTGCAGACTGCTTTTCAACTGGTACAGAGATAGCAAATTGGTTGTTTTGCACAACAAAGATAGCTGGTGCTTGGTAAGCTCCTGCAAAATTAACACCTTCATAGAAATCACCTTGCGAAGCACCACCATCGCCAGTATAAGTTAGTGCAACATTTTGTTTTCCAGTACGTTTCATACCTAACGCAACACCTGCAGCCTGAGTGATTTGCGCACCGATAATAATCTGTGGGCTTAATGCATTCACATCTTCTGGCATTTGGTTACCGTGATAATGGCCACGGGAAAATAAAAATGCTTGATATAGCGGTAATCCGTGGAAAATTAATTGAGGAACATCACGATAAGCCGGGAGTAAGAAATCTTCTTTCTCCATAGCATAATGACTTCCTAATTGTGAAGCCTCCTGACCTGCAGTAGGTGCATAGAAACCTAATCGACCTTGGCGATTTAGTGCAATGGAACGTTGGTCTAACACACGCGTGTAAACCATACGGCGCATTAATTCAACAAGATCATCATCTGATAAATCAGGGAGGTTGTCTTCATCTACAATTTGACCATTTTCATCTAAAATTTGAATCATTTCGAACTGTTCTTCGATACCTTCAAGTGGACTTTTGAAACTCACGTAGGTCACCTCTTCCTTTCATGATTAAAATTTTTTTTTTAGAATGATTTAACGTCCTAATTTAATGAATACCTATCCTTTTTATATGTACCCATAATCGATTAGCGTTAATCATAAAAAAACTGTTACAACTTTTTGCTAGAATGAATTAGTACAACATCCATCTATTAAGTAGTTTATCCTAAAAGAATATTTTTCGTCAAACACTTTTGATTATGCATAATGATAAACATTTTTGATAAATACTATTCAGTTCATGAACTGAAACTGTTACAGCAAATTATCATTTCTGTATTATAACAGAAGGCTGTGTGAGAAAGCGTTTTCTTAACTTAGTCAATATCAAGCTTATTGAGGCCTTACTTAGAAGATGTTTGGAAACAAAAAAGCACACGTACTAGCTACGTGTGCTCTGTCCTACAACAACTTATTCAGTTTCACCATTTTCGCTTTCAAATTCTACATTTAAGTCAACTGTTTCATAAAATTCTCGCTTTAGATCGTTAAAGCTTTCTGTCTTATCATTGAATGTTTGTTGAGCTGAAGTAATATCATCATAACTTGAATTGATCTCATCCACTTGTTCATCTAAAGCTTCTTGCTCCAAGTCTTCATTTGCTAACATGTCATACAGCTCTTGGTCTAAATCCAGTGATTTATTATAAGCATCATAAACATTTTGGAATGCTTCGTAACGTTCGTTCATAGTGGTAACCATATTATTCGCTACTTCTTGTGCTTCCTCATCTAAGTCTTCTATTGACTCTTCAACTTGATCAAACTCTTCTTTTGCCGCGTCGATACTCGTTTTTTCCTGTTCAACCAATTCTCTACGTTCTTCTAAGAGGGCTTGTGCTTCTTCAACTGTGCCTTGGATTTCATCTAATTCATCCATGTTAACTTCGATTAATTCATTGTATAATTCTTGTTCCTGTTGTTCTACGTCTACCAGTTCCTCTTGTGCTTCGTGAAACCCTGCCTCTTCTTCGACAGAAGACTCTAGATGATTATAGATGTCCTCTGCAGCTTGGTTGGAATTGCAAGCGACTATAAACGTCGTGATCGTGATCATTATAAACAGTAAGCTAAGTTTTTTCATCTCGTCATTCCCTTTCTGATCATCATAGTCCTATTTTTATATTTACATCTTTATAACAAGTAAAGTATAGCATATTTCTGTTTTAAAAATATACAACTTACATGATGATTTTATATGATTTATGCTAAAATAGATGATGGAATTTGCGCAATTAGAAAGGATGTCATTAATGATCACAATGGATGATATTGTTCGTGAAGGACACGAGACACTACGACAACGCACTGAGAACGTCACCCTCCCTCCTTCAGACGAAGATCAATATACATTAAAAGAAATGCTTCAATTTATTAAAAACAGCCAAGATGAGGAACTAGCTGAACAATATGACTTGAGACCAGGCGTTGGATTAGCAGCTCCTCAAATCGGCCTATCCAAACGTATGATGGCTGTACATTTCACAGATGCAAACGGTCGGGAATACAGCAATGGGTACTACAATCCGCGTATTGTCAGTCATTCAGTCGAGCAAGCTTATTTACCTGGTGGAGAAGGGTGTTTAAGCGTTGATCGTGATGTGCCTGGAATCGTTCCACGTCATGCACGTATTACCGTTAAAGCCACAACCTTAGATGGCGAAGACGTAAAAATTCGACTCAAAGGTTATGCAGCTTGTGTTTTTCAACACGAAATTGATCATTTAAACGGTGTTATGTTTTATGATCATATTAATCAAGATGACCCGATGACTCCACCAGAAGGCGCTGTATCCGTCGATGAATTATAATTGAAAGATAAATTTCAAGGTACTGACGAACTTTGTCAGTACTTTTTTTGTATTTATTATTTTATTTATGGTGAGGAACAGTATATAATAAAGATAGGATTTATCATGGACATTGGATAAAATAATCATTGTAACAATCATAGCTATGCGATAAATTGCGATCTTATTACCAACCTACTACTAGTTGTATATCATACTGAAAGGAGATGTATGGTATAATGTTGAAACGGTTGCGTGAAAAAATTAAAAAACGTCTAAAAAAAGTACTAAGATCTAAACAGGGTGCAAGTACGTAAATTAACACCTTTTATTTCGCATGGTAACAGACTGAATTTGTTTAATAATGCTTAATTGCATTTTATATAGCTATACGGATAGGAATGAACGTAAAACTAATTTAAGTAAGGAGAGAGACAAAATGGTATTCAAAGTACTCTATCAAGAAAACATTACAGAAGCTCCAGTACGTGAAGAAACTAAAACCATGTACGTTGAAGCAGAAACCAAACGTGAAGTCCGTGAAAAGCTAGCAGACCGTCCGTATAATATTGAGCATGTCCAAGAACTAAGTGAGGCGCATTTAGCCTATGAACAACAATCCGAAAACTTTAAGGTAGAGGATCTCTAACGCATGAAGTTTGTTAAAAACGATCAAGTTGCAATATTTGCGTTAGGTGGTCTTGGTGAAATCGGTAAAAATACTTACGGCATTCAATTCCAAGACGAAATTATTTTAGTCGATGCTGGTATTAAATTCCCGGAAGATGAGTTGTTAGGAATTGATTATGTCATCCCGGATTATACGTATTTAATCCAAAACCAAGACAAGATTAAAGGATTGTTTCTTACACATGGACACGAAGACCACATTGGTGGGATTCCATATTTATTACGCGAGATGAACATCCCGATCTACGGCGGGAAGCTAGCAATCGGCTTAGTCCGAAACAAGTTAGAAGAGCACGGTTTACTCCGTAGCGCTGACTTAAACGAAATTCAGGAAGACGACGTGATTAAATTCCGTAAAACATCCGTCAGCTTCTTCCGTACGACACACAGCATTCCAGATTCATTCGGAATTGTTGTCAAAACACCACCTGGAAATATCGTTCACACAGGTGACTTTAAATTTGATTTCACCCCAGTTGGTGAACCAGCCAATCTATCTAAGATGGCTGAAATCGGGTCTGAAGGTGTTTTAGCCCTCTTATCAGATAGTACTAACAGTGAAGTTCCAGGCTTCAGTCTATCTGAAAGCGTTGTAGGCGAAAGTATCCAAAACATATTCGATGAAGTGAGTGGACGAATTATTTTTGCAACATTCGCATCGAATATTTACCGCCTACAGCAAGTAGTCCAGTCAGCAATTAAGAACAAACGGAAAATTGTTGTCTTTGGACGAAGCATGGAAAATGCAATCAAAATTGGTCAGAAACTTGGTTACATTCAAGCACCGAAAGATACATTTATTGAACCAAACCAAATTTCTAAAACACCGAGTGATGAGTTGGTCATTCTCTGTACAGGCTCACAAGGTGAATCATTAGCGGCATTATCACGTATCGCTAATGGCACGCACCGCCATGTACAGATCCAACCAGATGATACAGTTGTCTTTTCATCATCACCGATTCCTGGTAACACAATCAGTATTAATCGTAATATTAATAAATTGTACCGTGCTGGTGCGAATGTCATTCATGGATCATTAAATGATATTCACACTTCAGGACATGGTGCTCAAGAAGAACAAAAGTTAATGTTACGTTTACTAAAACCACAATACTTTATGCCAATTCACGGTGAATACCGCATGTTAGCTGAACATATTAATTTAGCTGAACAAACAGGTGTCCCACGTAAAAACAGTTTCATTATGGATAACGGGGATGTCTTAGCTCTTGGCAAAAATAAAGTAGGTGTTGCTGGTAAGATTCCATCTGGTTCAGTTTATGTAGATGGTAGTGGAATTGGTGATATTGGTAATATCGTCCTTCGCGACCGTCGTATCCTTTCTGAAGAAGGGTTAGTCGTCGTCGTGGTAAGTATCGATATGAAAGAATTCCGAATTGCTTCTGGACCTGACATTATCTCTCGTGGTTTCGTCTATATGCGCGAATCAGAGGATCTGATTAAAGATGCACAAGGTCTAGTTGCGAATCATTTAGAAAAAGTAATGGAACGCAAGACGACGCAATGGTCTGAAATTAAAAATGAAATTACAGATACAATTCAACCATTCTTATATGATAAAACGAAGCGTCGTCCGATGATTTTACCGATCATCATGGAAGTATAATTGAATCATTCCTATCCAACGTAGTAAGCCCCCATGGCCAATTAGGCCATGGGGGCTTTTAATATGGATTTATAATTTATTTTTACTTAACAGTCTAATCTTCAATAACAAGCGCTTTTTCGAAACGATGAATATCTTGATCGGCACCAATCACAATAATAACATCATCTCTATGAATGACATCACCCGCCATTGGTGAAACATTGATGTCCTCTCCGCGTTTAATGGCCACAACGTTACAACCAAAACGAGCGCGTATATCTAGATCGATTAATGTCTTATCATTCATCTTCTTTCCTGCTTTCACTTCAACGACACTGTGCTCATCTGATAACTCTAAGTAATCTAGAATATTACTTGAAATAATGCTATGAGCAATACGTTTACCCATGTCACGTTCAGGGTGAACAACTTCATCGGCACCAATCTTATTCAAGACTTTTTCATGGTAATCATTTTGAGCTTTAACTGTGATCATTTTAATTCCAAGTTCTTTAACAATTAGGGTTGTTAGAATACTTGCATGAATATTATCACCGATTGCAACAATGATATGGTCAATATTTCGAATGCCTAAATCTTTTAACGCTAATTCGTCTGTGGAATCTGCAATAACTGCATGTGATGCAATATCTTTATATTCATTTATTTTCTCCTCATCAGAATCAATCGCTAAGACTTCCATACCTTCACGTGCGAGTTCCTTACATATACTGCCGCCAAATCGTCCTAAACCGATGACGCCATACAGATGCTTACTCATCTGCCTTCCTCCTCTTTTGTCTATACTGAGCATAGTCTACCATATATCACGACCTATTTGTCGAATGATTATTAAATCTTTCTACAACAAATCCACTAATTTAATATGTTCTGTTAAAGTTCGTTGTTGATGTTGTGATCCGCTACTGGTGGACGCTTTCCGTGGGGCACGGCTCGAGCCTTCTCGGCCACTAAAGGAACTTCGGCTAAGTGCCGGACGTCAATCACAAACGCCGAAGTGATCCACATCCTGTGGCCCTCTGGGGGTCTCGAGACTCGTGCTTTTCCCGTGATGACCTGGACGGTCTAATGTCGACGTTGGTCACAGGACGTGACCGCTTTTAGTCGACCTGGAGTCGCCACCATCGCTACTCACAATTCAACAACTTAGTGCTAAACCAATTGAAATTAATACTAAACTTTAACAAAGCCAATTATTAAAAAATATTTTAATAATCTAGAACTTCAATCTAATGATAGGCCCTTTTAATGTAACAAAGAAAACCGAACGACATGTAAGCCGCTCGGTTCTCCTTTACATTTGATCTAATGCTTGAAATTGTGACTTAACTAGACCATAGTATTCGCCACCATGTGCCATTAATTCATCATGATTGCCTTGTTCTAATATCTGACCGTTTTCTAACACAATAATGTTATCTGAATCACGGATCGTTGATAAACGGTGTGCAATAATAATAGATGTGCGTCCTTCTAATAAGCGTTTAAGCGCACTTTGGATTTTCACTTCTGTTTCTGTATCAATGCTTGCTGTTGCTTCATCTAAAATAATAATTTTAGGGTCAGCTAACAATGCACGAGCAAATGATAACAATTGACGCTCACCAGCAGACAATATATTACCTCGCTCTTCAACTTCAGTTTCATAACCATCTGCCAGACGCTGGATAAATTCATCAGCTCCAACGACTTTGGCTGCATCAATCACTTCTTCATCTGATGCGTCAGGACGACCAAAGCGAATGTTTTCCATAATAGTTCCTGAGAAAATGAACGTATCTTGTAAGACGACACTAATCTTTTGGCGTAAATCATCGAGTTTCACATCCCGTAAATCAATCCCGTCGATCTTAACAGCACCACTCGTCGGGTCATAAAAACGACTGATCAAATTCGCAATCGTTGTTTTGCCGGAACCTGTATGACCGACAAGAGCCACTGATTGACCTGGTTTCATCTCTAAGGAAATATCATCTAAAGCAATCCGTTCATCATCATAAGCGAATTGTACGTGATCAAACTCAATATGACCCTCAATATCATTCAAATGAACGGCATCTTCCTTCTCCTTCACATTCGGTTCTTCATCTAGAAATTCAAAAATACGTTCAGAAGCTGACATCGCCATAAGCAATTGATTATACATTTGACCAAGACGTGAAATCGGCTCCCAGAACATGCCGATAAATAACGCAAACGTAAAGAATGTACCGACTGTTAATGCATCTTGTGAAATTAAGAATGCACCAAAACCTAATAGCACCGCCGTTCCAAACGCATTACTCATTTCCACAAAAGGACGGAACATCGCACTTTTCCGAGTCGCTGTTTGCCAACGGTCAAAGTTATCAGAGTTCACACCTTCGAAAAACTCTGTGTTTTCTTGCTCTTGCGCGAACGATTGCGTAATACGAATACCTTGAATGCTTTCGTTTAAATGTGAATTAAGTCTTGATTGCTGAATCCGTACTTGTTGCCATGAGCGACGAATTCTTTTTCGTAACTTCGTTGAAATATAGAACATAATTGGAATAACAATCACGACCGCTGCAGCTAACGGTGGACTAAGTACAAATAAAATCACAATGATACTAATAAGCATAACGATATCCATGAGTAAGTTAATAATTCCATTTGTAAACAGTTCTTGTAGTGAATTAATATCATTCATGATACGAACGATGATACTACCTGCCGACTTTTTATCAAAAAAGCGGTTTGACAAATGCTGAACATGTGAAAACAAATGTCGTCTTAAATCATAAATCACGTTTTGTCCGAGTAAATTCACATATTTAATCCGAACCATATTACCGATGTAACTAAATAAGTACATGATCGCAATTCCTATAACGAGTTGGATCAATAAATTTGTGTTGCCTGTATCAATTGCCATATCAATTGCCACACGACCAACAAGAATTGGCACAACTAATCGTACGATGGTCGAAACTAGCATAGCGATAATGGCAATAGGTAAGATCTTTTTAGAATACGGTTTTAAATATTTTAATAATCGAACTGTCTGTTGCCAGTTAAACGGCTTATCAACGGCGATATCTTGTGTATAGTGAAATCGTTTTAAATGTGGGCTTTTTTCTTTGGCTTCAGTTGCCATTTGTCTCCCCCCTTATACATGTTGTTTACCTAATATGGCCTCTTTATCTTGGTATTGAATGTCATAAATGCGTTGGTACGGACCTTCATTGTCGAGTAAATCTTCGTGTTTACCGCGCTCAACGATTGCACCACCTTCTAATACAAGAATTTCATCGGCGTGTTGTAGTGATGAAATACGATGCGCAATAATAAACGTCGTACGGTCCGACATGACTTCCCGTAATGCTTTTTGAATTTTCGCTTCTGTTTGCATATCAACAGCTGATGTTGCGTCATCTAGGACTAAAATGCTCGGATCAATCAAAAGAGCTCTTGCTAGAGAAATCCGTTGTTTTTGACCACCTGATAGACCCATGCCACGTTCACCTAGTAACGTGTCATAACCATCTGGCATCGATTCAATGAAGTCATGAGCTTGCGCACGTTTAGCTGCATCAACTATTTCATCCATTGAAGCTTCTGGATTGCCGTATGCGATGTTTTCTTTGATCGTCGTTGAAAATAAGAATGGCTCCTGTAAGACAAACCCTATTTGTTTGCGCAAATCTTTCAGTGAATAGTCTGTCGTCGGTTTCCCATCAATGTAAACAGTCCCCTGTTCAGGTTCATAAAACCGTGTTAAAAGTTGAGTGATACTTGATTTACCGGCACCAGTTGCACCAATTAACCCAACAATTTTCCCAGGTGGTGCATCGAAACTCACTTCTTTTAATGCCTCATCATCATCTTCAACATATGTTAGTGTCACATTGTCAAAGGCAACATGCCCTTTTATTGTTTCGCCTTTAGCTGGTTGACCGTCATCTAATTCTAGATCTGACTCTAAAACCTCAAGTAAACGCTCACCAGATGCTTTTGCTTGTGAAAACTGATTGACAACAAACCCAAAGTTCATTAATGGTCCTAGAAACATCCAGACTAACGAGAAGAAGGCACCTAATTCACCGACTTGAACATCACCTTGAATCACTAAGTAACCACCAAACGCAAGTAAGGCCACAACACATACATTACCGACAAACTCCATAAATGGCATGTATTTTGACCAGATTGATGCTGTTTTCAAATAGTGATCTCGATAGTTTTCCCCTTTTTCTTCATAACGACCAATCTCAAAGTTTTCACGAGATAATGACTTAACCGTGTTCATTCCCGAAATATTTTCTTGAACACGTGTATTCATTCGTCCAAATGAACGTCGGATTCCTAAAAAGGCTGGATGTACACGTTTGTCGAACATATAAACTGAAACAGCTAAAAAAGGCATTGCTGCTAAAGTAACGAGTGTTAATGGTACGGAGTAAAATAACATAACCGCACCACTCACGATTACAAGCGACACAATACGTAATAACTCTGCAAAACCAAACGATAAGAAGAAACGAAAACCTTCTACATCTGCAGTCAAGCGTGACATCAAGTCACCTGTTTTAGCATTATCGTAATACTTGAATGACAAGCGCTGTAATTTACGATACAAATCGTTTCGGACTTCATAAACGGTTGATATACCGAATAAATCACCAAAATACTGTTGCGTAAAAACAGATATTGCTTTGATTCCCATAAGAACTATGAATGCAATAATAATAATTGGTAAAAGGTCAAAGTTTTGTTGACCAATCACATTATCAATCGTTTGTTGCAAAACGATTGGATAAGCGGCCGTTATGATTGTCACAAATAACATAGAGATAAGTGAAATAATCAAATACCGCTTAAAAGGCCAGTAATATTGTTTTAGCTTTTTGAAAATATCCAAGCCTCTTCCCCCACTTTCTATCGATGAATATTCCTGCTTTTATAAATATATCGGGTTACGAAATAAAATGCTACCCCTTTGCCTTAATTTTTTGAAAAAATTTATAATTCGCATTCTTAATATAACTTTGAGTACCCGTAAAATGTCAAATTATGATTGAAACATGATTAACGAAATACGTTATGTGGTATATAATAGTTAGACCTAGTAATGAAAGGAGTTTTTTGATGGACTTTTTAGATCTCGAAGGCATGTTAAGTAACTTAGTGAGTATTGGTGGTCAATTATTATTACTTATTATCGTTTATGTTATTGTGGCCCCAATCGGACGTAAAGCCATTTCTAAGGCCATGGGGCATGTAGCCAAACGCCAAAAATTAAACGAAGGACGTAAGAAGACATTAGAGAACTTGTTGTTAAACGTGTTTACATACGTATTATTGTTCTTTTTCATTGTTACGTTCCTAGGAATTCTAGGTATTCCGCTTGCTCCAGTCTTGGCAGGTGCTGGTATCGTTGGACTAGCTGTCGGTTTTGGTGCCCAAGGTTTAGTTAGTGATATCGTGACAGGTTTTTTCATTTTAATTGAAAAACAAATCGATGTGGATGATTATGTCACAGCAGGTGGTCATGACGGTATTGTAGAAGAATTGGGATTACGGACAACTCAATTACGGGGATTTGATGGCACCCTACACTTTATTCCGAACCGTTATATTCAAGCTGTAAACAACCATACACGCGGTAATATGCGCGCGCTCGTCGATATGGGCATTGGTTATAGTGAAAATATTGACCAAGCTATGGAAATTTTACAAAATGTGTGCGATCGTTTTCGTGAAGACGACCGTATCAAAGAAGGTCCTGATGTTGTCGGAGTGCAAAGTTTAGGTTCATCTGACGTTGTATTACGTGTCATAGCCCAAACTGAAAAAATGCTACAGTGGGAAGTGGAACGTGATCTTCGTAAAGCCATGAAGGAAGCACTTGATGATGCAGGAATTGAAATACCTTTCCCTCACCGTACGATTGTTCAAAAAGAAACCGAGTAATAGCAACTATATGGAGCTCATGTTTGTCACATGAGCTCTTTTTTATAACAAGTAAATGAGGTGGTATGAAATGCGCTACGTTATTATTGGAGGCGATGCTTCTGGTATGAGTGCAGCGATGCAGATTAAACGTGAAAGTACACAAGACGATCAGATTATTACACTTGAAAAAGGAGACTATTATTCCTATGGGCAATGCGGGTTACCTTATGTCATTAGTGGTGACGTTCAGTCAACAGATGATGTGATTGCTAAGCCTGTTGAAGTATTTCGCCAAAAGCATGGCATTGATGCAAGGACACAGCATGAAGTGACTGCCGTAGATCCTAATAAACAAGTCGTTTCTGGCGTGAACCTGGAAAACGACGAACCATTTGAAATTGAATACGATAAACTGCTGATTGCTACAGGCGTACGTCCTGTAAAACCAGATTGGGATGGGATCGACTTAAATGGTATTCACTCGATGAAAACCATTCCAGATACTAATAAAATTATAACCGACCTTCAATCTGAAGAACCTGAGACTGTCACAATCATCGGTGGAGGTTTTATCGGATTAGAAATCGCCGAAAACATGCGTGAAATTGGAAAACATGTCCGCATTATTCAGGCTAGTCAACAATTAATGAACCCGATTGATTATGAGATGGCCAAATTACTACATGACGAAGCTGAACAACAGGGCGTCGAACTTATCTTCAATGAATTCGTCCAACGTTTTGAAGGTGATCAGAGAGTAGAAAAAGTTGTTACTGACCAAGGCGAATACCCAACAGATCAGGCCATTGTCAATATCGGTGTTAAACCAAACACTGATTTCTTAGACCCAAATGTATTCGACTTAAATGATCAAGGTGCTATATTGGTCAATGAATATATGGAAACTAACATCAATAATGTACACGCTGCTGGTGACTGTGCGGTTGACTACAATCGGGTCAAACAGCAAAATGACTTTATACCACTCGGGACTACCGCCAATAAACAAGGTATGATTGCTGGCATGAATATCGTTGGACGAGAGAAATCTTTTCAGGGGATTATTGGAACTTCCATTTTGAAATTCTTTACACTTGATGTTGCAAGAACTGGTTTATCAGAAAAAGAAGCTGAATCCTTAGGTTTTGATTATCGTGTAGTATCGATTAAAACAAATGCTGTCGCTGGATATTACGACCAGCAACCACTTCATCTTAAGCTCGTATATGAACAAGACTCACGAAAATTATTAGGTGGACAAGCCGTGGGTACTACTGGAGCAGACAAACGAATTGATGTACTTGCGACAGCACTCTATCATAATATGTCTACCGTTGATTTACTCAACCTTGATTTGGCCTATTCCCCACCTTATAATGGCGTATGGGATCCACTTCAACAAGCAGCCAAGAAAACACTATAATTCACTAAACCTGTCGAATAATACTCGGCAGGTTTTTTAACCTATTAATAAAATTTTATTTTCAAAAATTGATTGACAATTTCTCGACGAACAGTGTCAAATAATCACTCTTTTGGTACAATGAATTAGGACCTAAGTATGATAATTATAATCTTAAGGAGGATTTACCTTGCCCAACAAGACATTTCGCTTCAGTTTACGATTAAAACTTGTATTATTTACAACGATTTTAGCCATCATTACATACTCGACGAGTGGATTTTTTATTTATGTACTATATGACATGATCAGAGACTTTCTCAATATGTCTGAATTCACATTCACCGTGATCACCTTATTACTCGGAATCTTATGGTCCGGCATATTAGCATACTTTGCCGCACGAATTATTACTGATTCATTAAACAAACTTGAACGCGTTGCTTCAAAAGCTTCAGAAGGCGATATTAATCACCAAGTTGACGTAAAACAATCTGACGATGAAATTCGAGCCCTCAGTTTATCATTCAATAACATGTTATCAAACTTAAAAACAATGGTACATAATATTGACGATAACTTTAAACAGACCCAAAATACCGTTACAAATATAACCGATCGTACCGAACATGCCTCTGAACAAATTGAACAAATACGTGCAACAGTTGACGAAATTGCGTCCGGCGCGGAAAATACGTCATCAGCCGTACAAAACACTGCCGAAACTATTGAAAACACGACACACTTAGCTCAAGAAGTGAAAAACAAAGCCGAAACATCTAAAGATTCATCTCAAACGATGTTAACCACACTTGATGAAAGTAAAGAACTTACACAATCACTTATTAACGGTATTAACGAACTAGCTCAACAACAAGAATCCTCATTGGAGACATTTAACCGCCTTGTCGATAATGCAAATAAAGTAGAACAAATCACTTCACTTGTTGGTGAGTTCGCTGAACAAACAAATTTACTAGCACTAAATGCATCAATTGAAGCATCACATGCAGGCGAGCATGGAAAAGGGTTCGCTATTGTAGCTGAAGAAGTTCGAAAACTGGCTGATCAAAGCACGAAAGCTGTTGACGACATTTCAAAACTCGTCTCTAATATGCAACAAGATGTGCAGGCCATGACAACTGTCATAAACAGTCAAGTAGACCAAGCCAACACAGAAGCATCGAAGGGTGCTCAGACTAATGATGCAATTATCAAAATGTCAGAGTCGATTAATACGGTAGCTGATGAAGTAACAGAAATCTCGTCACTGGTAGATCAACAGTTAACGTCACTTGAAAACACATCACTTCAGTCACAAGAAGTTGCTGCAATTGCCGAAGAAACATCAGCTGGTACAGAAGAAGTAACCGCAACTATACATGAACAGGCATCACTCATGTCAGATATTAGCGATACGACACATGAACTGATTGATCAAGCTAATCGCTTAAATGATCAAATCAAGCAGTTTAAGTATGATGAAATTGATGATGCCGCATCATAAACGAAAATCTTTTAATTATGTTGATTATTTATTGAGGCTAATCAACAATCTGACAAAATTAAATAAATATCACCCTATCTTGCCATTAACTCGAACGTTTTCAAATTTCGTTCGAGTTAATTTTATTTTTGAACAAGGAAACACGCTACATATGCACGAATATATGAAGGAGAACCTAATTGAAATGAGGGGATTTTAATGACAAACGCTTCTTCTATTCGTGGCAAATACACGGTAGACCAATTCATGAGCAGTGAAACGATTGTGACTGTATCAGTTAATGATGACAATCAAACGATTCTGTATGCTAGTGATCAATCTGGTGTATTTAATGCTCACACTGTTTATGTAGATGGGACAAATCAAACCCAAGTTACCCATTCTATTGATGAGAGCATTTTCCCCATTACCTATCTACCGAACTCTTACGATTTTATCTTTCAACAAGATCATGGCGGTAATGAAATTAGTCATTTATATTTATATCAAACCAATGGCTCCATAACAGATTTAACGCCTTCTGAGAATGAAAAAGCATCATTTTTACAGTGGGACAAGAATCGGGATAGTTTCTACTACTTATCAAATAAACGAGACACCCGTTTTTTTGACCTTTATCAAATGCATACTTCTTCATGGACTGCTGAATTAGTCTTTGAAAACAAAGATGGTTTAAATGTCGAAACTGTCTCACCTAATGGGAAACAATTCGCTATCCAACACACTGTTACTGATAATGAATCAAATATGTACCTTTACTCAGTAAAAGATGGGCTGATCCAACTCAACCATCAACCTGGTGAAGCTGAATTTACCCCAATGATGTTCAGTCAGGATTCGAGTGAGCTATATTTTATAACGAACGAAACTTCTGAATTCTTACAACTCAAGAAAATCAATTTATCAACTAATAATGTCACTATTGTTGCTGATGAGAATTGGAACATTGAATGGGCACGGTTCTCACCACAGTACTCTCTACTAATGTATTCATATAACGATGATGCACAAAACAAGCTAAAGGTTATAAACCAAAATTCAGACGATTTTCAGCTCCCGGAATTCCCGGATATGAATTTGGTTGATATGAAATTGTCTCATGATGAAAGGGCTATAACATTTCTTGTGAACAGTTCAGTTGCACCTACTGATTTGTTTGGTTTTACACCTTCAAACACTCAGCTTAATCGCCTAACTTATGCACAACATCCTGAGATTCAATCAAACGAATTGGTTAAAGCTGAAATCGTACGCTATGAATCATTTGACGATTTAACGATTCCAGCTGTTTATTATGAACCTCATTTGAATGATAATGAGAAAGCACCTGCCCTTGTACTCGTTCATGGAGGTCCTGGCGGGCAAGCAACAACTGATTATATTCCGTTGATACAATATTTAGTTAATCAGGGCTATGCAATCATAGCAGTCAACAATCGTGGAAGCTCAGGGTATGGTAAATCATTCTTTAAAGCTGCAGATAAACAACATGGCGAAATCGATTTACAGGATTGTATTGAAGCCAAAAAATATTTAATCTCGACAGGACGAATTGATGAAGAACGAATTGGGATCATGGGTGGTAGTTACGGGGGATATATGGTTCTTGCTGCACTCGCATTCCAACCAAATTCATTTAAAGTTGGGGTCGACATTTTTGGTGTTTCAAATTGGGAGCGAACGCTTAAAGAAATACCATCATGGTGGGAATCTGCTCGCCAAGCTCTTTACAAAAAAATTGGAGATCCTTATCATGAAAATGATTATATTAGAAGCATCTCACCACTATTTCATGCTGACAATATTCATAAACCCTTAATTGTGCTTCAAGGTGCCAATGATCCACGTGTGCTCAAAGTAGAATCAGACGAAATAGTTGATGAAGTCAAAAAGAATGGTGTACCAGTAGAATACATTGTTTTCGAAGATGAGGGGCATGGTTTTACCAAACGTACTAACCAAATAATGGGATATCAAACAATCAAAACATTCTTGGATAAACATTTATAGGAGATGGATTTTATGAAGGAACCAGCATTTATGAAAGACAAAATTAAAGATGAAATCAAAGTCTATTTCTACGAGGAACGAGGAGAAGAACTAGGTGATTTAGCTGTCGAAAATATGTACACATGGTTAGCTGAACAAATCGCACCTTATTATTATAACCTGGGTGTTCATGATGCACGACAGATCGTCGAACAAAAAGTAATGAACCTTGATGAAGATATAAGCTCGTTAGAACGACCGCTAAGATAATATAAAATGGCCGTCAGTTTAACTCGATGATATTCCACACTGTCCCGATGATAAATCATCTGAACTCGATGGAAATTCTTCTGATCCCGATGGTAAACCACATGGACTCGATGATATAAGTCACCGACTCGATGAAAATTCTGATTCCACTTAAATAATTGACCCATTATAAAGGAGGAAACTGCGAATGCAGTTTCCTCCTTTATTTTTACCTTGCGTCATCAAAAAATTAGCCAATTACTGTTATTTTAGTACAAATAATTAATCCACTTTAAATCTTAATTTTATCATCCGCTCACTCAAGAATCCCAAAATGATTCCAATCAAAATGGGTAATAACGAGATCTCAGTATATGATAAAGAAAATTTGAACATAAGTGATTCAATTTCAGCAATAAAACCTATTAGATACAATAATATGATGCTACCAAACGATACCACTAAAGGTACCCAAAAGGATTTATTCACAAGACCACCTCTAATATTAAAATAATTTAACTAAACTAATTGATATTTAGCTCTTAAAATCAACCTACCCTTATCCTTCACGAATCATAGCGACAATTGCTTCAATACCGATGTCTATTGCATCTTCATTCGGATTTAATCGACTCGTATGCAAGCCAGATTCAGAATCAACTCCGAGCCAGAACATAAATCCTGGAAGTTCCTTCAACATATAGCCAAAGTCTTCCCCAGTCATAGCAGACTCCGCTTCAATATACGTCACATTTGTTTTCTCAATTGCCTGCTTAAATCGTTCAACATAATCCTCATCATTATCAACCATATAATAATTAGCTCCATAATCAACAGTTGTCTTACATCCGTAACGCACTTCAATCCCCTCAAGCATTTGCTCAATTGATTGCTTCACAACATCCATCGTTTCAGCATCCGTTGTACGAATCGTTCCCTCTACTCGAGCATGTTCAGGAATAATGTTTTGTACTGTACCTGCTTCCATCTTGCCTAACGTTACAACAGCAGACTTAAGTGGATCAACCATTCGACCGACTACTTGTTGTAACTGGACGTTAAAAGCACTAGCTGCCATCATCATATCACGCGTCTCATGCGGATAAGCTGCATGACCTCCTTTACCATGAAAATCAATAAACAGTTCACTCGTGTTAGCGAATAATAATCCAGGTTTTGAAGCGACGTAACCAACTTCTCGCTTAGGGTCGACGTGTAATGCAAACACAAAATCCGGCGCATATCGTTTCATCGGTTCACTTGCCAACATCGGCTCTGCTCCACCTGGTCCTTCTTCGGCTGGCTGGAATAAGAACACGACATTCGCTTCAGGTCGATCATAAACTATTTCTGTTAGAGCTCCGAGTGCAATAGTCATATGTAAATCATGACCACATGCATGCATTTGCCCCTCGTGAATCGATTCAAAAGAAAAACCCGTTTCTTCTTTGATCGGCAATCCATCTATATCAGTACGATAGGCAATCGTTTGGCTTCCTACAGTCCCTTCGACAAATACAAACAGCCCCGTTTCCCAAGGCGTTACGGTGAGGAAATCTTGTGGTAATGTTTCTACATATTCGCGCAAATACTGTTGTGTCTTAAATTCTTGAAATCCTAACTCTGGTATACGGTGTAAATCACGGCGTATATCAATCCACTTTTCATCTGTCATAAACTTATTCAACCTTTCGCTACCTGTATCATATGTAAGAAAAGCGGAATTGCTTGTTAAGTCAATTCCGCTTCTGCTCAGTAAATCTTATTAGTTATCTAGCTTACGTAACTCTTGTTTGATTTCTGTTTTATCACGAGTTTGTGCATCCATCTCTTTGATCTTCTTAGCTGGTGTACCTGCAACAACTGTGTTCGCTGGTACATCTTCAGTCACGATCGATCCAGCTGCAACAACAGCACCTTCACCAACTGTGACACCTTCTAAGATCACTGCGTTAGCACCAACGACTGCACCATCTTCCACGACTACTGGCTTGGCAGAAGGTGGCTCGATAACACCTGCTAATACAGAGCCTGCACCAATATGACAATTCTTACCGACTGTTGCACGTCCGCCTAAGACGACATTCATATCAATCATTGTGCCTTCTCCCACGACTGCACCAATGTTGATTGCGGCACCTAACATGATGACGGCACCGTCACCAATTTCAACTTGGTCACGAATAATCGCACCTGGTTCAATACGTGCGTTAATATTCTTCATATCTAATGTTGGAATAGCTGAATTACGTCGATCATTTTCAATCACATAATCTTCAATTGAAGATGCATGTTTTTCTAATTCTTCTTTCACAACGCTCCATTCACCGAATAATACGCCAGCGTTACCCGTAATGAACGCTTGTACGTCATCATGAAAATTAACCTGCTCTAAGTTTTCACCTTTTACATAAACTTTTACAGGTGTTGATTTTTTGGCATTCGAAATAAAATTAATAATTTCATTAGCATCCATTTGATTCATATTTCCATCCTCCACTTCATTTAGTTACTCTTTTAATGTATCAAAGAGGTCTTAGTTTTCACAAGATTTTTAAGAACTTTTTTGGCGTGACTTATAGTACTCATTTCGATATTGTTTTAACAATTGGCGACGCGTAATAATTCCTTGCATCACCTCATCATCATCAACAACGCATACAAAATTATAATCAATCAATTCGTGTAAAGCTTCTTCAAGGGTGTCATTGATGTGTAAACGGGGTGCTTGATCATTCATCACATCCATTACGGTTTGTGAGTCTAAACGTTCCAATTCAATTCGCTCCAAACCGAACATGGCTTCAATAATATTTGATTTGCTAATAACACCTTCGAATATTCCGTGGAAATCTAAAACAGGTACTGCATTATAGCCTGTTTTAGTTAAAACTAATAACGCATGCTCTAGTGGATTACTATTTTGAACGTGAGCCACTTTTTCAGCGTCGACCATCATATCTTTCACAAGAGTTGTCGCTAGATCAAACTCTTTTGCTTCTAACATGGTTTTCCTCCTCATTAAAACGAAACGATTAGTCTCGTTTTCCGAGAACTATTTTAACATAAAAGAAGGAAAATAGATATTGTTTAACATAGGAAAAAAATCAGCTATACTAAGACAATAGAAATGAGGGTTTTGATGTCGTACACATTCACACCAAAAGAGGAAAAAGTTAATGCTATAACACACGGATTAGGTGCTTTGTTAAGCTTGGCAGGTCTTGTCATACTAATTGTATATGCTTCATTAAATGGAAATGTATGGCAAGTGGTTTCAGTTACTATTTATGGCGCGACGATGTTGATAATGTATTTATCATCCACCATAGTTCATAGTTTGAAAGAAGGTAAAGCAAAGGATCTCTTTTTATTTATCGATCATTCTTCAATATATTTATTTATCGCAGGATCGTACACGCCGATATTACTCGTTATGCTCAGAGGCCCCATAGGGTGGACATTTTTTGGCGTCATTTGGGGAGTGGCGTTATTAGGTATTGTTTTTAAAATCTTTTTTGTTCATCGATTTATGGTTGTTTCAACGTTAATTTATATTGTGCTCGGGTGGTTCATAGTCTTTGTATGGCAACCACTAGCAGCTGAAATGGACACAACAGGACTCGTCTACTTAATTGTTGGCGGTATTTTGTATTCTGTTGGTAGTCTATTTTACATGTGGCGAGGATTTCCATATCACCATGCAGTCTGGCATCTATTTGTGATCGCAGGAAGTGCCTTTCATTTCTTCGCCATCTTATTCTATATCGTCCTCACTTAGTTTTGAAATAACCTCTCCCCTTTTTGAAATAAGTTCTATAATTTATTTAAAAATGGATCAAGTAATGAAATAAATTAGCAAAGTTATCTCATAAGTGAAGGCTCACAAAAAAGCATTGGCTCTTGTATAAGAGCCAATGCTTTTTTTATTAAAATGGATATTGATTTAGTGATTGACCACCATCTAGTGTGATCACTTCACCATTCATATATTTTGCCTTATCTGAAAGCATGAAGTATGCAAGTTCTCCGATTTCTTCTGGTTCACCTAAACGTTCTAGGGGAACAGATTGAATGGTGCGTTGTGCGGCCTCCTCAGATTCCCAAAGTTTATCAGCGCCACCTGTTCGGTCAATTGGACCTGGGGCAATAGCATTTGCGCGAATACCATAACGACGCCCCCATTCGACAGCTAACGTCCTTGTCATGGCTAATACACCTGCTTTTGCCGATGCGGAATGAATAACACCAGGACCAGCATCCCACGCGTAAGTCGCAACCATGTTTAAAATAGTTCCTTTAATACCATGTTCAATCCAATAATGGCCTACTGTATAGCTACAATAATAAGTACCATTTAATACAATATCAATAACAGCATTCCAACCATTCGGTGATAATTTCTCAGCAGGGGCAATAAAATTACCTGCTGCATTATTAACAAGATGATCAATTCGTCCAAATTTTTGATGAACTTCCTCCACCATTCTCTCGACATCTTCTATCCGTCGCACATCCATTTGCACTACCATAACACTTCCAGTTGCAGTCGCTTCAATTTCTTCTTTTGCTTGCATTAACTTCTCTTCATTTCTACCCGTAATAGCAACATGCGCACCTTCTTGAGCAAACTTTTTCGCCATATACTTGCCCATCCCATTCGAACCACCTGTGACAATCACCACTTCATTCTTCACACGAACCACCCTTTTCCTAATATTTTAAAATGAATGAATATTCATTCGTTTTCATTTATTGTAACGAATATTTGTCCTTTTTTCAAAAACTACTTGTTATCACTCTTGAATAATCTTTAATCGTGCTATAATGTCGATAAGTAATCTAAAAGGATGGCGTAATATGGGGAATAAAATGACTAGGCGTTCATTTTTAAAAAAAGCAACATTCGGTACACTCGGTTCTATTGGGGCAGCTTACGGTGGCTATTATTACGCTCATGACATCGAACCCTACTGGTTAACCATAAAACGAGACTCGGTGGAATCTGAACGCTTGCCTAGTGAATTCAATAACTATAAAATTGTTCAAATTACAGATACACATTTAGGTTTCCAATTAACATTAGAAGACATGAGAAAGATCGTTCGTAAAGTTAATCAAGAATCACCTGATCTAATCGTCTTTACAGGGGATTTATTTGATGATCCTTCTGATATAGGCCAATCACGTTATAATGATTTGATTTCTATCTTATCGGATCTAAAAGCAAAGCATGGGCAGTACTGGATTTACGGTAATCATGATCACGGCGGATATGGAACAGACTCAATCAAAGAAGTCATGAACCAAAGTGGCTTCACCTTGCTTCAAAATGATTATGACAATATTAATCTCAACGGGAGTCAAATACTACTTGCTGGTGTCGACGATGTATTATTAGGTGATCCTCGATTAAATCAATTAATACCAGACGATAAGTCAAACACTTTCAACATTCTCTTGTGTCACGAACCAGACTATGCCGATCAAGTCAAAGATTATAACTTCGACTTACAATTATCAGGGCATAGTCACGGTGGCCAAGTGCAGATTCCATTCTATGGCTATATTATCACGCCACTCCTAGGCCAAAAGTATGTTGAAGGTAAGACAACAATTGGTGAGCGCCCATTACATTTGCTAACATCTCGTGGTTTAGGAACGACTCGACTTCCTTTTCGTTTTCTTTGCCGGCCGGAGATTAATGTCATCACACTAAATGCCACTTAAAGTGGTTTGTCAAGAAATTGTAAAAACATTCACGCTCCTGTCACACTCCGTTATTTTATAACATGTTAAAATAAGTATAAATTAATTTTAAATGCGTGATTAATAACAGATAAGATTGATAAATGGAGTTGATAAAATGATCAGTCGATCTAAATGGTTAATCCCACTTAGCATCATAGGTATTCTGACATTTCTTGTCGCCTGTAATGGTAGTTCAGCCAGTGAACTGGAAGCAGAGCTAGATGTCGCAGTTGAATCATTCGAATATACGAATCAAGATAATGAAACAGTAAGCTTAGAAGACCTTAAAGGGCAATATTGGATTGCTAATTTTATTTTCACAAGTTGTAACACAGTGTGCCCCCCTATGACAGGTAATATGGCTGGTTTACAGCAAACAGCAGCTGAAGAAGATTTAGATATTCGTTTTGTTTCATTTAGTGTTGATCCTGAAGTTGACGATCCTGAGACATTAAAGGCTTTTGGAGATAAGTATAGTGCCGACTATAGCAACTGGGATTTTCTAACGGGCTATTCACAAAATGAAATCGAGAGTTTCGCTGCGAATTCTTTTAATACACTCGTCTCCAAAGTGGATGGTGAAAGTCAAGTAAACCATGGTACGTCATTTGCTCTAGTTAATCCAGAAGGTACTGTCATCAAAACCTACTCTGGTACCAGCAATGAGGCAATGGATGATATCATTGCAGACCTGAAAACTGTTAATTAAAAATTGTAATTGACAATGGTCGTTTCACCATGTAAGATTTGCTTTAATAAATTTCATACAATTCTTATCAAGAGAAGTGGAGGGACTGGCCCTTTGAAGCTTCAGCAACAGGTTCATGACACTGTGCTAATTCCAGTAGCAAACGCTAGAAGATAAGGAGGGAACAAACACTTACGAGTCTCTTCTTAGGAAGAGGCTTTTTTTATGGAGAAATTACATCCATTACAAACACATACTTTAAAGCGAGGGATATTCCATGACAAAAAATCAGATTCCGTTTCGAGCTGATCACGTAGGGAGTTTATTGAGACCTGAAAGACTTCACCAAGCACGCTCTGATTATAAACAAGGAATGATAAATCAAGACACACTAAGAAAAGTCGAAGATGAAGAAATTGAACATATTGTTAATAAACAAATAGAGATTGGATTAAAAGCTGTTACAGATGGTGAATTCCGACGCACTTGGTTTCATTTAGACTTCATGGAGCATTTCAATGGTATGGAGGGATATGTACCTGATAAAGGCTTTCAATTCGCAAACGATACTGAAACCGAACGGTATGATGTTCGTAATACTGGGAGTATTTCATTTAACCCTAATCACCCCTTTATAAATGACTTCAAGGCATTGAACCAAATGGTAAATGGTCGAGCAGTTGCCAAATTAACCATTCCAAGTCCTAATCAATTTTTCAATGCTGGTATTCAAAACGAGCAGGTCTATCCCGACATCGAAACGTATGCAACAGATATTATTCAAGCTTATCAAGATGCCATTCAAGCATTCTATGATGCCGGCGTCCGTTACCTACAATTTGATGATGTTTACATGGCTGGATTATCCGCGCCAGATATACCATTTAATGATGGGCAATATTCGCGTGAATACCTTATCGATCTAGCACTACGTGTTGTCAATGGCAGTTTAAAACACAAACCGGATGATTTGTATGTCACGACACACTTATGCCGCGGCAATTACCGTTCAACTTGGGCATTTTCTGGTGGTTATGACTTAATTGCCCCAACATTATTCGCATATGAAAAAGTAGACGGCTTCTTTCTCGAATATGATGATGAACGCTCTGGTGGATTTGAACCTTTAAAATACATCCCAGAAGATGGTCCGAGAGTTGTCTTAGGATTATTGACTTCTAAAAGTGGCAATCTAGAAGATCGCAATCATATAATCAATCAAGTGAATGAAGCTTCTTCTTATCTTTCTAAAGAGCAACTATGCTTAAGTCCACAATGTGGATTTGCTTCGACCCACCACGGTAATGATTTAACTGAAGAAGAACAATGGCAAAAATTAAGCTATATCGTTCAACTCGCTAATGACATATGGTCGAACTAAAAAGCTGAGACAATAGTTAATAATGCAAAGTAAAACCCGAACGATTTACTTAAATCGTTCGGGTTTTCTGCTAAAATGACGCTCCATCAAAACACTTCGCTTGGTTCTACCGTGACATAAGCTCAACATCGGCTCTGCTGAGGCAATCGCCGTGTTTCCTTTACCGGGGCACGGCTTGAGCTAGGCAGCTACATCGAATAAGCTTCTTTGCTACTTGCACCGAGGAAGCCTACTTCGAAGCATTGACTAGCAGACGCAGGTGCATCTCTCAGCCCAAAAGCATGGCTTGCGGGGTCTCGAGACGCGTGCTGTTCCCGCAGGCGTCTACGTGTTTTGACTCCGCTTCATAAGTGATTAACTATTATGATTTTCATACATTCATCTTTTGCACAATTGAGTACCCTTTTGTCTCTTCCCCATTTTTAACATCAATCATTTCGAATAATTAAGTAAACAATGAACCCCATTACAGGTAAAAATAGCGTACCAAATAAAACGATCATGGCATATTCATTGCTTTTACCTTTCCGTTTAGCATCACGGTACGACCAAATACTCGTTACGATATTTAAAATTAATAACCCCAATCCAAACAATAAAAATATAATAACAGCAAAAATAGAAAAATCTAAAATCATCTTACCTCTCCCCCTCTTTTCTAAATTATATAAAATATATAGATAAGATGAAATAATTGATGAATATTAATTAAAGCTTATTTTGACTACATAGTATCTATGATACACTTTCCACAGTTCATTTGCCATGAAGTGATTGTTTATTTTTAAGCCTATCAGACAAATAGGTTACAATGCCTAAAATTAATAACGTAGCACCAACTAAGAAACTGGCATTTATAAGGGTTAGAACAACTTGTCGCATTTGTGATGCATCATTGATCACAGTATGATTAAATATGTATATAGCTAATAACACGAACATAAAAGCAGTAGCCATACTCATCCAATATAGCAAACTGAAACTAATTGGCAATTTTAAAAAGCGAACAATCACGCCATAGGTTAAACTAATTAAGCAACCAATTAATACAATCCATAAGCCTATTGCTTGCCAGTGTGCGGTTAAATAAATCATCCAATCTGAAAACATAATCGTCACTCCCTTATCTATCAGCATAAGCGGAGCTATTAACTTTTAAACATAATGAATACTACAAGGTGGGAATACAATGGAACAATTACTTAATCAAAACGTCAAAGACATTGAAATTTCAGGGATTCGTCAATTTTTCAATTTAGTATCAGGAAAAGAGAATGTTGTCTCACTTACAATAGGTCAGCCTGATTTCACAACTCCAGATCATATTAAAGAAGCAACGAAACATGCAATTGATCAAAATAAAACCGTATATACACCGAATGCTGGAATTCTCAAATTACGGCAGGCAATTGCCGATTATACCCAAGAGCGCTATCAATTACAGTATGATCCAAACGACGAAATCATTGTGACAGCAGGAGCTTCACAAGCGATTGATATTTCACTAAGAACTATTTTAGAACCTGGCGACGATGTACTCCTGCCAGGCCCTGTTTATCCTGGGTACGAACCTCTCATACGTTTAGCTGGAGCTAATCCCGTTCATATTGATACACGTAATCATGAATTTAAATTAACTGCTGAGCTGATCGAGTCTAACTTAACTGAAAAAACTAAATGTATTATTATGCCTTACCCTTCTAATCCAACAGGGGTTTCATTAAGCGAAAAAGAGCTCTACGATATTTCTGAAGTCATCAAAGATCAACCTGTATTTATTTTGGCTGATGAAATTTATAGCGAACTTACTTACGATCAAGAACATGTTTCCATTGCTCAGTTTAATCATATTCGCGAACAAACGATTGTCATTCAAGGGTTATCTAAATCTCATTCTATGACTGGTTTTAGAATAGGATATGTGTTAGCAGATCGTTCTATTAGACAGCATATGTTGAAAGTTCACCAATATAATGTCTCTTGTGCAACGTCGATTAGTCAATATGCTGCATTAGAAGCCTTAACAGCCGGAAAGCATGATAGTGATGTGATGCGTGATGCTTATGTAGAAAGACGCCGTTATGTGTTAACTCGCCTTCAATCCATGGGGGTTGATGTTGTTGAGCCTGAAGGAGCTTTTTATGTTTTTCCTAAAATTCAACTAGAAAATTCAACGTCCTTTCAACTTGGCTTACGTTTAGTAGATGAAGCTGGGTTAGCTTTAGTACCTGGTGATGCATTTAGTGAATACGGACAAGGCTACATGCGTTTGTCCTATGCTTATAGCCAAGAAGTCTTAAAAGAAGGTTTAGATCGGTTAGAAGCATTTTTAAACGACAACAATTACAATTAAGCATACTTTTAAATTTAGAATGCTGTAAGCAATTGAGCTAGTTGTGATTTTTTTTAGCACCTGTCATCTTTGTGTATTGATTTAATAATTTATCAAGTTCTTGTGACAAATGGACGGATTCATGGCTAGAATATCCATGCTTAGCAGCAACATTAATCATTTCTTGTCTTACGATTTCGATTTTATGTTCAAGTTCGATTAACTCTTTATCTTTTTTCAACTAATGATCCTCCTTGTAACAGTTAGCATCAAAATATATATTTTATGTCTTAAAGATAGTATTGTCAAAAGCCAAAAGAACTATAGTCAACTATAACTTATTATAGGAATACCCTTTTAATTGACTTTGAAACTCGTTTATGAAAATTTTTTCATAAAATTGGACATCGTTACTAATTCATAGTTAGCTTGATTTCTACCTTGTTTGATACTGTCATTTTCTTATTATTATGATAAGATAAATAGATAAGCATTCATTTTGAATCAGCTAGAAAGGAAGAAACCCATTGAAAAAAGAAATCTGGGAATGGACAAAAGCGATTGTTATAGCCCTTGTTATTGCTTTCTTTTTACGGTCTTTCGTCTTTGCAACTTCGGTTGTCGAAGGGGCTAGCATGGATCCAACTTTGGAAAGTGGCGAACGTGTCATTTTTAACAAGGCCGTTTATTTATTAGACGAGCCAGAACGTGGAGATATTGTCATTATTGAACATCCAAATAAAAACTACGTCAAACGTATTGTTGGCATGCCAAATGAAACAATTAAAGCTGAAAATAATCAACTTTATATAGATGGTGAGCCAATAAATGAGGATTACTTAACGGCAGAAGAAGTAAGCGGGACAGGCAACTTCGAGGCAAGGGAAATCCCCGCAAACCATTATTTCGTCATGGGTGATAACCGTGATGTGAGTAAAGATAGTCGAAATGGATTGGGATTAATCAAAGAAAATGATGTCATTGGACGTTCTGAAATTGTCATATTCCCATTCAGTCATTTTTCATTAACAAGATAATACGATAATCAAAAGCCCCATCCACGTGATACTCAAGTGAATGGGGCTTCGATTATGTTTGAGGAATTGATTTTATTGAGTTATTGAGTTGCTCTAGTTTATTTTCAATTCGATGTAATAAATAAAACGTAACAAGAATTGGAAAACCAACATCAGGAACCCAACTAATCCAAGCTTCAGCCAATAGCTCTACCTCCTCTATTTTGGTTATGAAAAAAGGTGACGCATCACTGACGCGCCACCCTATTTATTATGCTTCGTCTAATGAGACTTCATTGACATGACGTTCAACCACTTGAGCATATTCAATAGCCGTAATCGTAGAACCCCCCGATGTCATAATTCCCTCTGCTATAATGGTGTCCATCGCTTGTTTTACTTCAGTAGGATCAACAGGATCTTTCGGGTTATCAATACTAACTGTTGCCATTCGTCCTTCTTCATTACGAAATTTCAACTCTAGACGTTTACTCATTTACTTTCCCTCCTTTAGCCTTGTGTACCAACTAATAACGAGTCATCTTGTCTGATTGCTTCAGAAAGTGAATCATCACATAAATTTGACAATACTTGAGCGACAGCAATTACTGAATCGTTTGTAGCATCTGGCTTCACATTGTTGTAACGACGCGTTTGAAATACTGAATTCCCTTCTTCATCTAAACCTGTTTGATAAACTAATTGCAGTTGACTATCAATTTTTTCTGCCATGTTGTCAACCTCCCTTCACCCTTATAATCGAGTGAAAATAAAAAAAGTGTGAAATGTTATGCAACATTTCACACTTCCAATTCGTCATATTAATTGAGTTCACTTAGTGCTTCACATTATCAAAAATGCAACTACCAATAAAATAAACAAGAACGCCGATTGATAAAATGCCCATTGTTACATCAATTGCTTCCATCGTGAGGCACCTCCTTAACGAGTATGTTACGTTTAATGAACTATTTATATTCTAGCAAATATTATTCCTTTTGAATAGAATAAGTCTTGAAAACAAAGGTAATTCCTGAGAATTGTGAATAAATTGTAACAATTAGTTCTTTCAACCCTCTCTCAAACCACTTATCACATGTTAAAATTTACAATATAGAAAGGAATTATTAGGTGATCAAACAATGATGTACTGTCCCCGTTGCGGATCAAAAACAAAAGAAAACGAAGCATATTGTGTCATCTGTGGCGCACAATTACCTAAAGATTTTGATGATCGTAAGCGTTCACCTAATCGTATTAACCGCTGGTGGTTCACACCATTAGTGACTTTAATCTGTGTATTATTAATCGCCATTGGATTACACTTTTATCTAGAATATAATAATTCCAGAGCTCAATCGTTGTATAATGAAGGTGTCGACTATGCATTAGATGGTCAATACTCTAAAGCACAAGATCAGTTTGAAAAAGCACAAACATATAACCCTAACTTAGAAGCTGCCAAAACAAATGAAGAATTTATGAATACAGCTTTAGAAGTATCTGAAAAACTTACAAATGCTAGCACCCTTATGGAACAAGGAGCTTTCCAGCAAGCTGTACAAATAACTCAAGAAGCTGAAAATGATATCAGTGGCTATGACGGTGAGATCATTAATCAGATCCTTGATACCATCATGAACACGCGTAATGAAATTCGGGTTAGTCAAATTAATCAACGCTTAGAAGATAATCCAGGTCTAGAAGAACTGAAAATCTTAATTTGGCAAGCTGAATCTCTTGAACACGAAGAAGCAGGAGAATTAGAATCTTTAATTCGTGAACGGATTGTCAATCATGTATCAAACGAAGCAAACGAAATGCTGCAGACTAATCAGTTTTCAGCTGCTCTATCACTAATTGATGATGGTTTACGTTATGCACCTGAAAACGAACAATTAACGAGCTTACAATCAACCGTAGAAAATCAAAAGTCTGACTTTGAAACCCAACAACAAGAACGGATTGAACAGGCTCTATCTCAATATGAATTGGAACAAGAACATAACGAAAATAATGCAGTTGAAATGGTAGAAATCAATGCAACACTTAATGAATTCGATGAAATTGAAGTAGTAGGCGAAGTCAAAAGCGTGGCAACACGCCCCATTCATTCAGTCTCTATCACTTATACATTGAATGATGGAGATGAAAATGAAATATTAAATAATGAAGTATTCGCCTATCCTGATACTTTACAACCTGATGAAACAGGTCAAATTGATTATACCCATAGTGATTTACCCGATGATTTCGATGCGGAGGAAATAGCTGTTAATGTTGACCAAATCAAATGGTATCTTGACCCTGAAGAAGCCGAATAGAGGTGAATTCAAATGAAATATCAATTACTTAAAAATATACCACTTGTTCTCTCAGTTGCAATTATCATTATTGGCACAATAGCGATGTTATCCTATTACAATAACTGGGAACAGACAAGTTTGGCTTCGCAAGAGAATTTAGTAGAAACAGTAGCACAAGAAGAAAATACTAGCTCAAATAATTTACAAGAAATCATTCATGAAGCACAAAAAAATGTTGTTCAAATTGAAACGACTGGTCCAGAGGGGTCAAGTCAAGGATCAGGATTCGTTTATAACGAAAAAGGTGACATTATTACTAATGCTCATGTTGTTAAAGATGCCGATTCAGTCTATGTTAAAACATCAGAAGCGCAAACTTACCCTGCTGCTGTCATTGGTATTGGCAACCAACAAGACATTGCTGTGATTCGAGTACCACAACTAGCTAATAGTGCAACATTAGAAGTTGATCCAAACTTTGAACCGAGTATTGGTGATGAAATTATCGCTGTTGGAAGTCCACACGGCTTGCGAAATACAGTTACACTTGGACACGTTTCTGGCTTAGATCGTGATATGACAGTTGAGCAATATGAATACAATAATTTATACCAAATTTCCGCTAATATATCTCAGGGTAATAGCGGTGGACCCCTTATTCATGAAGAAACAGGCAAAATAATCGGGATTAACTCAGCAGCAACTAATGAAGGTACAATCGGCTTCAGTATCCCAATAGCTCAAATTTTCGACCGAGTTTCCATGTGGTCAGACACAGCTAGCGAAGAAGATTTGAATTATGATGGTGACCCAACGATGTATCAAGATATCAATCCGAACACTCTAGAAGAAGATGGGCTTTATTTAATCGATTATTTTTATGAAACATTAAATGTTCGTGATTATTTTGCGGCATACTCACTATTAGGTAGTGATTTGCAAACGTCGCAGGACTATCAAGAATTTCGTGAAAAAGTTGTAAATTCAATTGAAATTAATGTCACTAATCGTGAAGTCACTAATATTGGTGACTACAAAGCAACCATCGTTGTGAATTCTGATCACCTCGTAACGGATGATGATGAAAATGAAGAAACATATCATTATGAAACAACCTTTGAGGTCGGACAGGAAAACGATCAGTTAAAAATTCTAAGCATGAATCGCGAAATTTTGTCCCGTACTAATGAAACTTCTGGTGAATAATTTAATACAGATTAGGTAGTTAACTAGACAACATTAGCCTCTTAAGCATATGGATATATTACATGCTTGGGAGGTGATGGAATGTATCAAGGTTATTCACAAGAAGGGCACTATCATGGTGGATATGGAAACAATTTCGCCCTGATTGTTGTGTTGTTTATTTTACTTGTCATCGTAGGTGCAACATTTTATAACTAAATTCCAAAAAAAGCGGTTATTCCATTTATAGGAATAACCGCTTTTTTTAAAAATCCACAAAGTCTTTCACTCGTTGTGCAGCTACTGGTTTGCTGAAATAAAAGCCTTGCACTTCATCACATTGTTCATTAAGTAAAAACTCTAAGTTATCTTCCGTTTCAACACCTTCAGCGATCACTTTTAAATTCAAGGCATGAGACAAATGGATAATGGATTTAACAATCGCAATATTTTGTTCGCTTTGATTTTGAATAAACATTCGATCAATTTTGATTTTATTTAAAGGGAACTGGCTTAAATACTGTAAGGAAGAATAACCAGTTCCAAAATCGTCTAAAGCTACTTGTACACCTAATTCAGAAAAACGATTCAACGTTTCAATAATATGATATTCATTCGACATAGCCATCGATTCAGTAATTTCTATTTCCAAATACTGCGCTTCTAAGACTGTTTCATAAAGTATTTGACTCACTCGATTAACGAGCCCACGTTGTAGAAACTGTTTAGCAGATAAATTGACGCTTACTTTCACTTTTGGCAAACCTTCATCTTGCCATTTCTTATTCTGAAGGCAAGCTTCATAAATCACCCACTCACCTAATTCAATAATTAACCCTGTCTTCTCGGCCAAAGGAATGAATTGATCAGGTGGAATGACTCCCATTTCGTCATGAAACCAACGACACAAAGCCTCAAATCCAATGATACGATTAGTTTTTAAGTCATATTGTGGTTGAAAAAATAAATCAAAGTCATGGTTCTGCATGGCCTTATGTAGCTCAGCCTCTAGCTGTAGTTGTTCTTTTACCCCTTCTTTTAATGAATGACGAAAGATTTGATATTCGTTTCGCCCTTCCTCCTTTATGACATACATAGCTGAATCTGCATGTTCAATTAATTCTGAGGCGTTCGTTCCTGAATCAGGATATATACTAACTCCAATGCTAACCGTCGTGTAAATATCATAGCCCTCAATATTAAGGGGATTACGGAACTGTTCGATGATTTGATTAGATAGTTTGTCAATCTCTTCATCTTTGCGGACGTTTCGTTGTAATAACAAAAACTCATCACTTGCCATTCGAGCGATGAAAATATCCTCATCAAGGAGTTGTTTTAATCTTAATGCACAAGCTTTGAGTAATTCATCACCAATATGATAACCTAGAGTATCATTAATGTGTTTAAAATAATCAATATCAATAAAATGCACAGCAAACCGCTCATCTTCTGTTTCTATATTATCAATCTCTTCTTTCACAGTCATTTGAAAATAGTTACGATTTGGTAAGTTCGTCAATTGATCATAATAAGCCATAAATTCTATTTGCTGTTCATTCTCAACTCTCTCAGTTACATTTCTGATAATAGCAACGCGTATATTATTAGAACCTTCCCTTAACTGTTCTGGCAATATTTCAACATAAATGGTATCCCCATTTTTCTTGTAGGCACGAATTTGATAAGGAGCATCATGCTGTTCTCTTTGGATTTCTTGCGCTAAATAATCACGGTCTTCAGGATAGACAAAATTAAAGACAGATGTGCCGATTACTTCGGAACGTTTATAGCCAAGCATGCTAGCAAATGCATAATCACAATCAATTAATTTACCACGATCATGCATGAGGATGCCTTCATAGGGACTTTTTCGAGCGTGGTTTAAGCGGTAAATCAGTGAATCCTTTTTGCCTTTTAACCCACCATCCTTTAGAGTATAGCAAAATAAGTGACCAATCGATTGCTTTTTCATAATGACGAGGCTTATCGGCTGTTGTTTCGTCCATACTAATTGTTCATCTTCCCATGCATGTAAAACTTCCTCTAAGTCAATAAATTCAGCGAACCGTAATGATCCCGCTTCATCGTCAATTTTCAACATCATTTCCGCATGTTGATTAGCTGATACGATAAAACCAAATTCATCAACAAAAATAATAGCATCCGTCACATTTTCTAATATCCACTCATCAATCGGCAATGTTAATTTTTCATCTGATTTAAACACTGCAGTTCCCCCTACATATACGTGTCATTTAGCTTTATCCTATATTAATTTTTTCTTTCGGATAACGATAACGATCTCTAGCCTTTCCTCGGTTAAATGAAAATAAAAAGGTCAAAATACCAATACGACCAATTAGCATTAATGTGATAAGGATCAATTGGCTAAACGTTGATAAGTCCTCAGTGATTCCCATCGACAGCCCTGTTGTTCCAAAGGCTGAACTGACTTCAAAAATAATACTTGTTAATGACAAATGAGCATCGATCGCTGTAATAATGATGACACAAGAGAAGAACATCACCATAGCCAGTAATGTCACAACAACCGCTTTAAATAAGTCCTCTTCTTCTATCTCTCTACCAAAGACCCGGACACGATTTCGACCACTGGCAAATGTAAAAATAAAAATAATAACTAAAGCGAATGTTGTCGTCCGAATACCACCACCAACACTACTTGGTGATGCTCCAATAAACATCATGGATGATAAAAAGAGTTGCGTTTGTTCTGTAAATTCATTCATATCAACAGTCGACAAACCACCACTTCTCGCTGTCGTGGATTGGAACAAACTGTAAAATAATGTTTCGTGCCATGTTTTATCTGCAAAAAAGTGATTAAACTCTAAAATAAAAATAACTAGAAACGAAAATGCTAGTAATACAAAATACGTAAGAGTTGTTAATTTTGTAAACAAAGAAAAACGTTTTAAGTTACGTTGTTCTTGTGATATTTGTAAGTATTCTTTGACTTCAATTAATACTGGAAAACCTATGGCACCAGCAATAATCAGTAGAATATTGATAAACTGAACAAAATAATCTTGAGCGAATGGTTCTAATGACTGACCCGTTATGTCAAAACCGCCATTGGTTGTTGCACTGACCGAAGCGAAAAAACCTTGATAATACGCTTCAAGTGCAGAGTCAAAATAAGTTAAATAATAGGTTCCTAAAATCAAAAAGCCAACAAACTCAATGGCTAAAATGACGAAAAACATATCCTTAACAAGCCGAACAATTCCTGCAATTGATTTTGTGTTTTGATCGGTCATGATTAATCGTCTTTCTTTGAACCCAATCTTCTTGCCTAGAACAATCCATATTAATGTACCCAATGCCATAACGCCCAAACCGCCAATTTGTAGAGCAATCGCTATGACAAATACACCAAATACACTAAAAGAACTTGCAGTTTCAACAACAGTTAACCCTGTTACAGTAACTGCACTTACAGCAGTAAATAAAACTTCCATTAGATTTAACTCGATACCTGCTTTATGTGCAATAGGTAATGATAACAGAACTGTCGCAATTGAAGCTGCTAAGAAGTAATAAAGTGAAATCAACTGAACAGGTGTTAAAATATCTAATATAGATTTAGTTGGTGTTAAACGATTAATCCGACTCATAGTATATGTTCTCCTTCGATGACGAAAATTCCTGCAATATCGCTTAAAAAATGTCGTAATATTGCTAAAGAATGTCGATAGTACTTATTATGTCGCATGATTTATCTTCCATCAACCATTTTTTGTATTCGATTGTTTTGAGCATCACAACGTTGATATAAAAATAACCCTAAACTAGATTAGATTGCCTAGCTAGGGTTAGCTTCTGTTCACTAAAAAGTATTTTCTTGGTTTTTCTCTTTGAACTTATTTAATAATGAATCGCCTTGATAACCTGCTTCAATAAGTTCTTGCAAAGTTTCTTCTACTTGTTGACGTTCACGATTAACCATATCACCCATTAATATCACATTCATATCTTGATCAATGTTATTAACGGATTGTACTTCGGCTAAGATGGTAGCTTTAGGATTCGATTCTTTCGTAATACGCACTTGTGTCACAAGTTCTTTTTTTCCATCTAATTTCCGTACGAAAAAATCTTGATATTTCTTAGGAATATACGCTTCTATTAACCATCGGGATTCATCAACTTCACGATCAATGATTAATGCATCGAAAAAAGCAATATCTTTCGTGGCAAGATCTTCACCAGATTTCTCTAAAACATCAAGTGACACGAGCTTAAATGATTTCATCGAATCTTCCTTTCCTTCTTCACCTCTATTATAAAGTAAACGAACAGAAGACAAAAGTCCTTATTAGGAAATCGAGCGCTTAGGATCTTGGTTTTGCAAAATCCGTTCTTCTAAGCGAGCTAGACGTTCATTTGCTTCTCCAGTATCCATCTCAACATAATGATGTGCCCCACCTGGTAACTCTTCCATTTCATCTGCTCGGAATACGACATCATGTAACGGCGTCCGCATCGATTCTATTGAAAATGGTAAATAAGAGTCCGTGTGAAGCAAGATTGCAATTGAAATTGTTTTAGCTCGCTCTTTATTTTCACCTAAGCGAATCAATAATTTATGCGATCTTTCTGCACCTTTTATAGCATGAATATCATGTTTGCGATATTCTTCGTAATCCCATTTACCATCTTTATACCACTCATAATGCCCAATATCATGAAGCAAAGCAGATTTAGCAGCAAGGTCAAGGTCGACACCTTGTTGTTCTGCTAACGTAACGGATTGTTCAGCAGTGGATACAGCATGGTGAATGCCAGAACGTTGCAAATATTTTTGTGTGATTGGATGATTAAATATTTCATTTAACGTAACACGTTTCAATGTTTTACCTCCTTTTCATTTTGTTTTCCCGCGTTTATTTTTAAGAAACAATATAGCATAATATGCAATAAAAAAGCAATTGATTATGTTTTTGTCTAGTTATAAAATACCCGGGATTAGTTATTTCAAAACTAATCCCGGGTATTTCAATAGTTCGCTTATTAATTTAAAAAGTAAGTGAAGTTATTTAATAAATTATGTGGTTGGGCTTGGTTCCTTGAAAATTAGCGAAAATAGTAATAGTGATAATAAGACTAAGCCCATAAAGGCAAAAAAGACATTACTGAATACGGCGCTATCACCACTAACTGCTATGATGTTGACAGGATGTTGTGGTGAAAACAAATCAAGTGCTACCCCCACGATTGCACCGCTGAGCGCACCAGAAACGAAATTCATCAAATTAAAAACACCCATACCCACACCTGTTTCTTGTTTAGACAATAAGTTCGCTAAAATGTCAGCTCCTGAAGCTTGTACGAGCGGGAAACACATCATCGGAAATACAAGCATGATGCTGACAATCCATGGTGTTAAACCGACTGTTGAAGAGACAATAATAAATCCTGTCATTAACAAGCTCAAGCTCATGATATAGACTTTACGTGAACCAATTTGGTCCACAAGACTTCCTCCCTTTCGCCCGATTAATGCAGCACTCATAGCCCCTGGAAACATCACAAGGCCTATTTGCATGGTTGTTAAATCATATACATCTCTCAACATGATGGGTACAGTAAACATTAAAACAAATAAACAAGCAACAGCTAGAAAACTTGAGATAACAGCAACAATATAGTTTTGATTTTTGAATAAATGAGGCGGTATAAATGGATTTTTTGCTGTAAACATTCTTACTGTGCCAAAAATACCAGTTAAACCCGTAATCCAAAAAATATTCATATCTCCTAATGTAATACCAATAATCGTAGTTGAAATTGTCACCGCAACAAGAGCTGCTCCTAAGTAATCTAATTTAGCACTGACCGTTTCTTCTTCCGGAAGATTCTTTAGTAGAAAAGGCAATGTGACAATCATTAAAGCTGATGTCAAAAATAAGTACTGCCACGTTAAAAATCCAGCAATTACACCTCCTAGTATGGGCCCGATTCCTGATGCGAAAGCCATAACAGATGAGATAATACCAAGAATCTTACCACGTTCACTCGGAAAAAAACGAATCGGAGCAATAAACGCAATCGCTGGCATCATTGATCCGCCCACCGCTTGAATTACACGAGCTGCCAACACAAAATAATAATTAGGCGCTAAAAAACCAATCACTGACCCAATCGCAAAAACAGTTAAACCAAACGTAATCAACTTCTTAAATGCTACTGTATCAGCTAACTTACCATATACTAATGCTCCCACCGAATAAATCATGATATAGCCTGTCATCACCCAACTGACTTCAGAGGGTAATAAATTAAAACTTTCGGCAATGTCAGGAATCGCTATATTGAACATCGTTCCGTTCATTACCGAAAACATTAGGACGAAACAAATCGAAAACAATAACATTTTGGGATTCTCTATATGTAGATCATTTTTATCTTTTGCAGTTTGCATCTAAACTCCCCCCTCTCTTCTTATCCTTATTAATCATAATGATTCGACGTCATACATGCAATTATTTTATATTTTCCGACTCTACCTAATATTTTCTGATTATGTTAATATAATTTTAAATATTAATAATTTACAGAAGATTGAGGGGGATCTTATGTCTAATCAAGACACATTGTCCATTGAACAACTTTCTTTGCATCGGAAAAACAAACTATTATTCACGATGATCACGATCATTACGATTATAAGCACATTTGTAAACATATCAGCAGGATTGTCTATGCAATTAATTATCTTTGTTCTACTTGCTTTAATTGCGATCTTAATAGTTACAGGATATTTGATTAGGACGAAAAAGGCAATGACCATTGTTCCATACATATTTATCTTGGGGTTATCGCTGATGCTTGCTTATATCGTTTTAATAGCAAGTGTGGCAACCCATAATATTGGTTTAATTTTCTTCCTACTCATCACGTCAGCAATCTACATGTCGCTCCCTTTATTAATTTTAGGTTTTACATCAAGTATGATCATTTTTCATACTCTCGTTTTTATGCACGGCGACCAATTAGACTTGCGATATGAAACAACTTTGTCATTTATCTTGTTCACCGCTATCATTTTATTTGGACTTCATAAAATTACTAAACAAACCGATCACGAATTAGAACAGTTACGACAAGAGAATGATTTAAGATTTCAAAATGAAATTAAGCAAAAAAAACATATCGAAAAGCAAACAGCAATCATTAAAAATAGTATGGAAGAAATTAAATCTCAATCGAATGTCAATATTCAAGCGTTTTCCGAAATGCATCGTGCCATCCAGGAAATTGCTTCTAGCACTGAAACGCAAGCTTATGATTTAACAACAATTAATAATTCTATTAATGATACAGCCACTAATATTGATCAGATGATGCATCACTTAAACGATATTCAAAAAAATACGAATGAAACCTCCGAACAAGCTCAAGCAGGTAAAGTGGAATCAGACCAAATGATTGAACAAATTAAAACGTTTGAAACGAGCATGAATCAAATGCGTACGACATTTAAGGATTTAACGGAAAAAGTCGAGTCATCAGCTACGTTTATTCAATCAATTAAAGAAATCAACGAACAGACTGGACTACTAGCGCTCAATGCCTCAATAGAAGCAGCACGTGCGGGTGAACATGGTAAGGGTTTTGCTGTTGTCGCTGATGAAATTCGTAAATTAGCTGACAATACTGATAAAACGGCATCTAATATTTCCGATAATCTTAATGCCATGAAACAGACAAACGAACAAACGGATGGACAAATGAAAAACCTACTAGATGTATTACAAGATAATATTGCAATAATCAATCAGAGTAGCGAACGTTTTAATCAATTTGAAGATGATACGAAAGACCTTCAACAAATGTTAAACCAATTTAGTCAAATAGCTGAGCAAGTCAATGAAAGTACAAGACATATTAATGATACAATGGAACAAATCTCTTCTAAAGTACAACATACAACGGCTTCTGTTGAAGAAATAACCGCAACCGTTCAAGAACAAACCAATCAGAATTCACAGCTCCATGAAGAGATCGAAAAAACTACCGAAGCATTACAACAACTTTCAAAGGAGTCATCAAGATGAACGAAACAATTAATTTACTTATGAATCATCGCTCAATTCGAAAATTTAAAGATGAAAAATTAACAGAATCACAGATCAAAACAATTGTTGAAGCTGGTCAAGCTGCTTCAACCTCAAGTTACTATCAGGCCTATTCTATAATTGGAGTTACAGATCTAAACATCAAACAACAATTACGTGAGGTAAGTGGTCAACCTTACGTAGAAGAAAACGGTCATTTATTTGTATTTTGTGCAGATCTCAATCGATTGGCGCAATCACAAGACGAAACGACACGTGAACAAATGAAAACTAACCTAGAAAGTACAGAATTCTTTATGATGGCAACAATTGATGCAACACTTGCTGCTCAAAATTGTGCTGTAGCGACAGAATCACTTGGCCTGGGTATGTGTTATCTTGGCAGTTTACGTAACGACGTTAATCGTGTGAATGACATTCTAAATTTACCAGAATATGTCGTACCACTATTTGGAATGGCTGTTGGTGTCCCTGAAGAAAAGCCAGAGCGTAAGCCGCGTTTTGACTGGACAACCGTTTATCATGAAAACCAATATGACATTACCACAGCAGCTGAATTTCATGCCTTTGACAAGACAGTAACTGATTATTACACACACCGAGCAACTAACGGTCGCGATGATCAATGGAGTGAACAAATCAAACGTAAGTTAACCAATCCGATGCGTCAAGATGTCGGACCGTTTATCCAAGATAAATCTCTAAATCGCCATTAAACCCAAAAAGAGGGGCGGAATAAAGTTTCCGTCCCTCTTTTTTTAATCCTTATCATTTGATTGTTTTTTCTTACGTCGCCTTTTCAACTTCTGTCTGATATTTTTCATATCAAGTATAATGGTTTTCGGTTCATACTGCTCATCGATTTTTAAGTCACGAGTTGAAGTCTTCATAAATGACCAAGCAATTAAAAACATAATGAAAATGAGCGGGAATCCACCCACAATACTCGCCGTTTGTAATGTTTCTAATCCGCCTAAATACATGAGTGTGAGTGGTAATAAACAGATCGTAAACGCCCAAAACATCCTGTTCCAACGCAGTGGCTCCTCATCTTCTAATAGTTTTTGTGTAACTGAAGCTAAAATATATGAACTTGAATCGAATGTTGTAGCTAAAAACACAACAGATAGGAAGACGAAAATGGCTACCATGATATTCGAAAACGGTAATTGGTTAATGATTGATATAATCGCTGCCGGTGCACCTTGATCATTTAATACTTGTACGACATCAAATTCTCCCGTAATCTGTAAAAATAAGCCGAAGTTACCCATAATGCCGAAAAATAGTAAACAGCCAATAGAACCGTACACCATAGATCCAATAATCACTTGGCGAATTGTCCGACCTCTTGAAATTCGTGCAATGAACAATCCGACAAATGGCGCGTAGACAAGCCACCATGCCCAATAGAATACCGTCCATGACTCTGGGAACCCTGTTTCTTCAACGCCTTCCATTACTGCAAATGGTTCTGTCCAAGTACTCATACGAAAGAAATTATCTAATATTAAGCCTACACTATTCGTCGTCGTTTCTAATATAAACAGCGTAGGTCCAGTAATTAATACAAATAATAACAAGAAAATCGATAATCCTAAATTTAGATTACTTAAACGTTTGATTCCTTCCTTTAAACCGACATAAGCACTAATCGCAAATATCACGGTTACTACTAATAATACAATCGTGCGTAGTAACATGTTATCTTCAAATCCAGTTAAATCAGCAACACCTCGAGAAATCAGTGGTGTACCAAGGGCTAACGTTGTCCCTGCCCCACCTAACAAACCAAAAATGAACAAAACATCAATTAGTTTACCGACCATTGTATCTGAGTACCCTTTTAATAATGGGCGTAACGTTTCACTAATTTTAATAATTGGCTTCTCCCGTACGTAGAAGAAATACGACATCGGAACAGCCGGAAGAGCATAAATGGCCCAAGCAATCGGTCCCCAATGAAAAATACCGTACGTAGAAGCCCACTGAATAGTTTCAAGTTGATCGGAAGTTGGACTCAATCCAAAAGGTGGACCTTGGTAATAAAAGGCCCACTCAATCGTACCCCAATATAAAATACTCGATCCGATTCCTGCAGAAAATAACATTCCAGCCCATGCAGGTGTACTAAACTCAGGCGGTTCTTCTTCTTCACCTAACTTCACTTGTCCGTTTTGGCTAAACGCAACAAAAATAAGAAAGAAGAAAATCGCTAACCCCATCGTTAAATACAAAAAACCAAATCTGTCAGACATCACATTATTTAACTGCGCAACAAAAGCACTGCCTGCTTCTGGATAGATAATTAACGGAATTACAACTGCTAATATAACAATAAATGAGATAATAAATGTTGGCCAATCAATTAATCTTGTTCTCATGTATACTACCCCTTTTGATGTAATGGTTTTAGTATGAACCAGTCGGGGAACATTATGAACGATTCTTCTATTCAGCTAACAATTGGAAAGTCTCACCTGCGAAACCTTCCATATTTGTGGTATGATATTGACCTTCTACCCAATCATAAATTTGATTATCATACCATTCGCTACGATAATGGCCAGCTTGACCTGGTCCAACAATATGATCACCTTGAAGTGGTTCTGCCATATCCGTCACAAATCGCCAGCTTGCTCCATGATCGACAATACCATTTTCATTATGAGAAGCGGCCATTACCGTAACTGGACTGCCATCAACAGGTTTAGGTTCTTGTTCATTAAAGAAGACGTCTAAGAATGCTGTGCCTGATAACGGATGCTCGAAATAAACTTGATGGTAATTACCCCACTGCCAATCACTTACATCTGACCCATAATCTGATTCGATGTTTTCCATTGCTTGCTCGAATGCCTCACGAACAACAGTCTGTAATCCTCCTTTCTTTTCTATCCAATTCACTGATTCGCCTTCGTAACTATGACGAATTAGCTCATCAATGGTTTGACCGCTCCCTTTGAACATGCTCATTAAGTCTTCAGAAAAAGCCTCTTCAAATAAAACCGCTTCTATATTAGCGAACAATCGATCAAAAATTAGTGGCCCAGCTAACTCTCGGTTATCTTGAAAATTCCAATCAGCTAACGTATCTAAAGCATCAGATTCCGTTTCCGACCAATCACCATCAGATAATAATTCAGTGAACATCGGAACAAACTCACGAGCCCGTAAATTCATCGTATCCATTTGTAATGTTTTCATATCTTCTTTTGTAAGCTGATCCCGCTCATCTAGAAATTCATGGATCCTGGTGTAACGATAAGGCTGCGCCCAAACATGACTGATATGATAAGGGTATTCATCTGAAATAATCTTATTGTTAGCTGTTCCAACAAATCCTTTTTCGGGATTAACTAGTGTCGGTAATTCATCAAAAGGAATAGTTTCTGTTAGATCATGATCTGGATTCCAACCTTCCATTGGTAATAAGGCTTGATCTGGATGATCATATATAGGAATACGACCATTTGCTTTATAAGCGATAGTACCGTCCGTACTTGCAAAAACAAAGTTTTGGGCAGGTGCATGGAAATCTTCTAAAGCCGTTTCAAATTCATCCCAATTTGAAGCCCTGTTCATTTGTAGAACAGCTGACAACTCCTTTGTTGCCTCTAATGCCGTCCAGTCAATCGACATCACAGTTTGATTTTCTTCAGCTTCAACTGGATTCGTAAACTCTGAAATAACTGGACCATGTTTCGTTTCAACCACTTCATAATCTATGGATTCCTCACCATCTACTTCAATCGTTTCATTAATTACATCTGCTTCATACCATTCATCATCATACAGAAATTGATGAGGGTTTTCTTCATGTCTTTTTTCTAAATAAAGTTGCTGGACATCCGGGCCTACATTGGTCACGCCCCAGGCAATGTCTTTATTTTGACCTAAAATAATGCCAGGAACACCAGCGAAAATAACGCCAGATGTTTGATAATTCGGTGAATCTAATTGAACTTGGTACCAAATAGATGGTGTAGCTAAACCTAGGTGCGGGTCATCTGCTAATAAAGGCTCTCCTGACTCTGTTTTATCGCCAGATACAGCCCAATTGTTGCTGCCGTTAAATTCGGGAGGCGTTGGTGCTTTCGACAGGCTTGCAGTGACATCAACGTATTCTTCATCTGAAATATTTGTTAAAGCTTCCTCAGGATAAGAAGGGAATAATTCATATGCCTCATCTTCTGGGAAATTATTAATTAAATGATAGTTAAAAGCCTGACGTTCCCAATGACCACCTAGATCGTATGCCATAAATTTACCTATGGTTAGCGAATCAAGCGGTGTCCAATCACTTACTTCATCCAAGCCCATTAATGTAAACTCAATCGGCATCCTGTTTTCTTCATCTGCCTGATCAATATAAGCATTCACTCCAGCAGCATAAGCCTCTAAAGCTTGCATTGTTTCATCATCGTATTCTGAAATTGATTTCTCTGCAGCACGTCTTAACCCTAATGTACGAAAGTATTTATCTTGATTCAGTGCCATATCGCCAACGACTTCACTCAGCTCACCTGAAGCTTGTCGGCGTGACATTTCCATTTGAAATAATCGATCCTGTGCAGTGACATAACCTTGTGCAAAAAATAAATCCTCATCATTTTCAGCACTAATATGCGGAACACCGTCATCATCACGAGTGACATCAACATCCTCTGTTAAACCTGAGAACCTTTCACTCTCTTCAACAAATTGACTAACCTCTACTTCTCCTTCTGTTTTCGGTAGCGAACGATTTATGTAAGCGTTTACAACTAATAGTGCGATAATCATAACGACAACTAAAATTCCAACCACTATTAGACTCCATTTCAAACCTTTATGCATTGGTTTCTTCTGCTTCACTTCAGCCATACTAATCTCCCCCTTTATCCTTTAATCATAATACAAATATTCAAAAAATTTAACACTTTTGTGTCGATTCATAGTTTTAATTTACGAATTCCTTTCATTACGCTTATAATGTATAAGGATATACGAAATGAGGTGACAGAGGTGCCCACCAAAACAAAAGCATTACTCGTCGTTATAATTTTCATTGTGGCTCTAGCAATGGGTGTCGTTTATTTGATGTATCTTGGTTTTACAACAGATGATGATACAGCTTCTTCTCTAAAAAATGAGGCCACAACTTATATAAACGAATCTTTTCCTTACGAGGGAGATGTAACAGAGGTCATTAATGATTCCACTGGTGTTTATGAGGCTTTTCAACACGCTGCGATCGTTGATTTAGATCAAAAGGATTTTAACATGCTTGTATTTAAAAATGAGCAAGGTCAACTTGTAGACAGTTACGTAGCTGAAGTTTGGGAAGATGAGTTGGAAAACGTTTTAGTTCCTGAAATCGAATCAAGGTTCGGTAGTAGTGATATGATAAAGGAACTATGGATTGCGTACCCAAAAAATATTGGACAAAAGAAAGAGATTGAACCGAATAATGTGCCATCTGTTGCTGGACAAGATGTGAACCCACATATTCGCTTAACGATTAACCGCGGTGAGGAAGAAAGTGATGAAGAAGATTTACAAGCTTTAATCGACTTAATTCAATCTGAGTTAGAAGTGCCAGGCGGGCGAATAACCCTTAGTTATAATGACCAAGCATTTTTATTTAAGGACAGTAATAAGAGCGAGAATTTTTAATGATGAAACACCGATGAATGATCGCATTCACCGGTGTTTTTTATAAAAAAGCTGAGCTTACAATCATTTGTAAACTCAGCAAAAATCTATATTAATACGACTAAATCTTTTTCGATTTTCTCAGGTCTTGCCTGTGGAGGATAACGACGAATAACTTTACCTTCACGATCAACTAAAAACTTAGTGAAGTTCCATTTAATCTCTCCACCAAGAAACCCTTTTTTCTCCTCTGTCAAATAGGAAAACAGAGGATCTTGTAGCTCGCCTTTCACATCTACCTTCTGATATATCGGAAAACTAACGCCATAGTTCAGTTTACAAAAACTTTCAATATCACTTTGATCATCAAATTCTTGATTCATAAACTGATCACAAGGGAATCCTAATATGTGAAAACCTTTAGTATGATAATCGTCATACAGTTTCTGCAACCCCTCAAACTGTGGCGTAAAACCACATTTGCTTGCTGTATTAACGATTAACAAGACATCTCCTTTAAAGTCAGACAATGCTTGAATTTCGCCATTTCCTTTGGTGACTTCAAACTCGTAAATCGTTGACATCTACTTTCCCCCAATATTAATACTGATGATCTACACAGTGCTGACAAAATAGATTGCCGTCTTGATAAACACCGTTTAAAAAACCATTTTCACAGTAAACTACTCTTTCACATCTTATACAATACCCAACAAATTCAATCATCAAACACCACCTATAAAATAATTTTGTTGGTATAGATTGATTTGTTTGTTTATAATAAATTTAACAGAAAATTAAGGATGGTGAAAGTATGGGTTTAAAGTCACGGATTTATAAATTGCTAAGAATTTGGAATGATGTAGATGCTGTTCGAAAAGGGAAGATCGGAAAAAGAGTTGGGAGGCGCGCTTCAGGACGAGCTACAGGTAAATTTTTAAACAAACTATCTAAATAAAAAGTCAGATGACTAATGGCTCATCTGACTTAATTGCATGGGAATTTTCCATATTCCTATTATATTTTATCTATATTTAGTGTTTGCAGATTAATTGTTAGACCATTATGAATTGACGTCTAAAACGACCCCTGTATAAGCATCAACGATTACATGGAAATCTTTTTCATCATAACGGACTAATACTTGATAAACCCAGGTACCATGATCTTTAGTTAAATCAACACGCTTCGGTTCCCCGTTCACTGTTTCCAATGCTAATTCAATCGCATCTAATTGTTCAATTGCTGATCCTGTTGCGGTTAAGCTATGAAACGGTTGTTCTTCTCGACGATATAAATTTTTAACATGGCCACTTCGACCGTCAATTAGCACATCAAATGTTTCATCATCTTGATTAACAGTTACTTCAAACTCATTATGCTCATTTAGAGTAACCTCTTCGATTGTACCTTGCATATATTGATTAATAATAGCTTGTAGTTCAGATTGACTTAGTAATGCTGGATTCATTTGATCATCCTCCGCTTTAGCAACGTCTGCTTCAGATTGTTGTGTTTCATTCGTTATTCCGAAAATCGTGCCAAACATGAATGTTCCAGCAAATGTACTATATAGGATCGTCTTACGCATTGATCTCCCTCCAATTCATGACACTTACAAGTTTACTCATAAGATATGAGAAAATAAGAAAAAGAAGATTAAAATTTGATTAAAATATTGGTAAAATATTAATAGTCCAACTAGAAATTGGAGTTAAGGAAGGAGACTAATCTATGAATAAAACATTGATTTGGTCCATCGCAACAGGTATTGCAGTTATTCTAATATTCATTTGGATTTACCGTGAACCTGCACCAGAACCACAAACTTTTACTGAAGTATTCACCAATGACATTGAAAACGTAGACGAAGCCAGTGTCTTACGTCGCTCTGATGGTGAAACGGACCAAGCAGTAACTTCTGAAAATGCGACAATACAAGCTTTATTAGATGATTTAGGCTCGATGGAAGTGCAGGAAGTTGAAAATCAAACCATTGAACCAGACTACATCGTCAGCTTTGACCAGCGAGTCGTCGAATTCTCAGAGAATTATGTTATGATCTTTGGACAAGATGGTGTCAAAACGTACGAGATTCTTGAGCAAGGAGAACATTTAAATACAATCGAAAATGATTTAGAGTTTGAAACGGTGCAAAGCCAAGATAATAGCAGTAGTGAAAACGAAGAGGAATCGGATTAACCCGATTCCCCTTCTTCATTCTGACTATTTTCATTTTCTTCTTCACTTGAGGACGTATCATCCCGTTCTACCCATGTCACAGTTTCTACATTGCCGGAAAATCCATTAATCTCAACAATAGCCTGTTCTTCTTCTGTGGCATTGATTGTCACGATATAATAAATGATTCCATCAATTTCTTGTATTTGAACATTGGCAACTTCTCCATCATCTTGCACTTGTTCTAATGCAATGGTGGTTGCCTCTTCTTCTTTTACGGCAAGTTCTGGTGTAGTATCTTCTGTTTCACGAGCGATAATCTCGCCTGTCAATGCTTCCACTTCAAGTTTAGTTCGTGTCAATTCATGTTCGATTACTAACGTATAAAGATCAGATTCATCATCAAATTCTATCGAAGTAATTTCTCCCTCAAATTCTTGTTTGATTTGGTTAGTCACTTCATCTGTGCTTAGACGTGTCGGTTCATTGTCGGTGTCACTTTCGTTTTCATTATCATGATCAGGATTATTTTCGTCATCATTCTGGGAAGATTCTTGGTCATTGGTTGACTCAGAGTTATTCTCAGGGTCATTTTGTTCGGTCTGATTAGATCCTTGGTTTGATTGATTTTCTTGATCAGAATTGTTGGTGGTCTCTTCATCATTTTCAATCGTTGCTTCACGTGTTAAATCAACGATCGATCCATCTTCTCGACTTACTGTGGCATGGTAGACACCTTGGTCCCTCGTTATTTCAAATGTGAAATCATTCACTGACTCGGACCTAAAAACAAGATCACCATCGACTTGTTCTGCTAAACGGCCCTCGGCTTCTATCTTAGACAATAATTCCGTTTCGTCTGAAAATATGACTGATTGAGCTAACATGAATAACAACCCAGTTATCATCACACCGACTATGATCCAAATTCCACTACGACGTCTCATTTTTTTCACCCTAAACTAACGTTTTTGCTAAATCTTATGATAACGAATAGAGATTAAAATAAGATTAAAAGACAACATTTTTAGCTCTCTTTTTCTCATTTATTTAATTAGTTCCTCTATTTATTAGATAAATCCTCTAATTTATTAAATGGTTAGAGGATCACTTTGACGGTGGTTCCTTCACCAGGTGTGCTTGATAGATCAAGTGATGCATCTAAAACGTCAGCCAGTTCTTTAGCTAAAGCTAAACCTAAACCACTGCCACCAGTAGCTCGTTGCCTTGATTCATCGACGCGGTAAAAACGTTCAAAAATTTGCTCTTGTTGAACATTTGGGATTCCTACACCATAATCGCGAATTGTCATGACTGGATTGTCATCAACAGAATCTAGTGCGAGTTCCACTGATGTATCACTATACTTAAGTGCATTATCTAATAAAATATACAGTAATTGCTTAAGTTTCCCTTCATCCGTATAGTAAGTAGTAGGTTTGGCATCAACAAAAACAGTACGCTCATAAGCCTGATGCATGTGATTAGCCACATCTTGTACTATGGCGTCGAGGTGTACTTTAGACATGTTTAGCTGCCAATCTTGATCACGTTTTGCTAAAAGCAATAATTGTTCTGTCAAATCGCGCATTCGCTTTGCTTCGCTATGAATCGCTTCAATTGCTTCTTCTACCACTTCAGTCCTTTCGTACCCTCGCCTTTTCACTAAATTGGCATAAGATTCGATCACCGTAATCGGTGTCCTTAATTCATGAGACGCATTCGAGACAAACTGTTCTTGCTTCTCAAAATTAGCTTGCAGTAAGCGAATCATGTCATTAAATGTTTGGCTCATAGTAAACAGTTCGTCTTTAGAACGTTTAGGAAGAGAAATTTCTTGAAATGTTTCATTCTCTTTAATTCGATTCATCGTCTGAATAAGAGACTGTATCGGTTCTAAAACTAAATCAGCAACCAGTTTACCAGAGATGACAACTGGCACAATCGCAATTAAAGCAACGAGTAAAATCACTAATTGTAGATTTGCCAATGTTTCATCTAACGCATCTAATCGTTCAACCATTTGGACATAAACAACATCACCTTCATTCCAAATGATCGGCTGTTGCACAAATGATACAGTTGACCCATCAACATCGTCTAAACGAGTAACAACACGTCCTTCCTTTTCTGGAAGTTCGGCTCGATATAAGCCAACTTGTCTATTCGCTGTAACCGACGTCATCATATCAAATGATTGATCAACGACACGAATCGCCCCATTTGATGGGACATAAGCACGCAATAGATCTTCTGTTTGTACAGAAGAACTAAGATCATGAACGTTCGAAGTCATCGCTTGTGCTTCTTGATCTAAACGATTTAACTCGCGGTCATAGGCTTCCTCAGCAAACAATACATAAATAGCAACAGAGAAAGCAATGAGCAATACAATAAACAACCCGGTTGTCGCGACAAAAATTTTATTACGTAGTTTCATACGGATCCTTTAGCACGTAGCCAACACCTCTGACTGTATGAATAAGTGGTGACTCATCTTCATGGTCAACTTTTTTTCGTAAATAGCGGACATAAACATCAACAACATTCGTATCACCAACGAAATCATAGCCCCAAACGGCGTTTAATATTTGTTCTCGCGACAACACTTGTCTCGGATGACGAAGAAATAGAACAAGCAAATCAAATTCCTTAGGTGTTAATTCAATCGTTCGATTGGCACGAATGACATCGCGTGTGGACACGTTCAAATGAAGGGGCGGAAAGTTCAACCAATCACCATCATCTTTTACCTCAGTAGAACGTAAATGTGCCCTAATTCTTGCGAGTAACTCTTCGATTTGAAAAGGTTTGGTAACGTAATCCTGCGCCCCACTATCCAGCCCCGTCACTTTATCTTCAACCGTGTCTTTAGCCGTTAGCATAATAACAGGTGTCGTTTGGTTATGCTTTCGATAACGTTTTAAAATATCTAATCCACTCATCTCAGGTAGCATAATATCAAGTAAAATGAGGTCGAATGTTTCGTCACGCATGATTTCAAGGGCATCATAACCAGCGGATACGGTCGTAATCCCATACCCTTCAAATTCTAATTCTAACTGTAAAACACGTGCGATTTTAGCTTCGTCTTCAACAACTAAGATATGCGTCATCTCATCACCTTCTGTTACGACATTTTCTAAGGTCTATGATATCATAAAGGGAAAAGCAATACAGAAAATTGAGGTGATTTCGATGTTCTCGTGTGCAAGTTGTGGCTATAAGTTCAAATATAAAGAAGCTTTACCGTTTAGTTGGAATGCTCGTGTTGGCCGTGATTGCCCAAAGTGCGGGAACAGACAGTATTATTCTGCAGCAAGTCGTAAAAAATCCATGTATTTCACACTAGCCGGCATGATCATCATTATATTTTCGAACACCATTAATCTGCCACTACCCTATGTGTTTTTAGTAGCATTCGTTTTGGTAAGTGCATTATTATTACTGACTCCTTTTATATATGAATTATCAGATGAAGAAGAACCCTTATGGTGATGGAGGATTACCCAAATGAAAACTGTCATTTTCTTTGATGGCGTTTGTAATTTATGTAATGGCATTGTTCAATGGTTAATTGAGCGTGATCATCATGATTCTCTTCGCTTTGCTCCGCTTCAAAGTGATTTAGGTCAGCGTGTTTTAGATGATACTGGCACACCCGATTTAGACAGTATAATTGTTATTCGAGATAAACAACGCTATGTAAAGTCTGATGCTGTTTTAATCATTGCTGAAGAGTTAGACCGACCTTATCAGAGGTTAAGCTTACTCAAATGGCTTCCAAAACAGGTTCTTGATGTTGGCTATGACTTCATTGCCAATAATCGAAAACGGATTTTTGGTGAGCGTGAATCATGTATGATGCCGACACCAGACTTAAAGCGAAAATTTTTAGACGTTAAATAAGCACGTGTTTCCTCAACTATTTGGAAACACGTGCTTACTTTATTTAGCGATAAACATTTGTGTCCAATACGGACTCATACGACCACTTTCTTCATAGCCAATACCAATATGAGTAAAGGCATCATTTAAAATATTTTCACGGTGACCTTGACTATTCATCCAACTATCGACGACTTGTTCAGCCGATGGTTGTCCAGCTGCAATATTCTCTCCTGCAGCGGTATAAGACACATTAAATTGGTCAAGCATATCGAATGGTGACCCGTATGTCGGTGATTGGTGACTGAAATAGTTCTGATCAGCCATATCAACCGATTTACGTTGAGCTACATCCGTAACTTCTGAATCATGTTCAAGTGGACTCAAACCATTCTCTTCTCGTTTTTCATTCGTCAATTGAATCACTTCATCAACCATTGATTGATTTGTCGTTACATCGCCTGATTCTTGGCCATTATTTGTCTCATTATCTCGAGCTTCATTTTGTCCCTGACCTTGGCCGTTTTGTTGACCTTGTTGGCCGCGATCGGTTTCACCTTGTCCTTGACCTTCCTGTTGACGATTGGTGTTATCTTGTCCACGGTCACCTTCTTCAGTTTGACCAGGATCAGGATTACCTTCACGATCAAAGAAATTAAATGGGACGAAACGATTATCGTCACCACGTTCATTCCGATCTTGATTATTTTCATATTGAAAACGATTCCCGTCATTACGATTGTCTGATGTGTCGCGATTTGCCTGATTATTACCGTTCCCATCACCTGTGAATCCAATGTCGGTCATATTTGTACCATCATTGACGTTATCATTCGGTTCAGACTCTTCTTGGCAAGCTGTTAATAAAAGCATAATTGCCATTACACCGATCAACCACTTCGTTACTCGCATGATTACCATACCTCCTTTCCTCTCTGTTGCATTCATAGCTTGTGCGCTTGTCAGGAGATGATACTGGGTGGATTTTGGAAAAAGAAGCATGTTCGTTCATTAAACCATTAAAAAATGAGAAGGCATTGTTATTAAATGTCCTTCTCATCTAAAAAGTACTTCAGATTTTGGATTTGTTAAAGATTGGTTCTTGTTTTCAACTAATTTAGCACTGAGTTGTTAAATTGTAAGTAGCGAAGGTGGCGACTCCTGGTCGAAGCATTGTGGAACTTCCACAAAGAACGTAAACGTCCTGTTTGCAAAGTGGAAGTCACGACATCATGTCGAAGTACGTCCTGCGCCTGCGAGTACTCGGCGCAGAATTAGGCAAAGAAGCTTATGAAATCAGCTTTTGTGTCCAACGTCGACATTAGGCCGTCCGGTTAATAACGGACTTAATCATTGCGAAATTTTGATTGTGTAAGAATTATCCTTTTAAAAATTATTTAGTTAAAGCCTCGATAGGTAATTTTGCAAAGGCTTGCTTTAAATCTTCAATTAAATCATCAATATCTTCGATGCCTGCACTGTACCTAATTAAACCTTCAGGAATGCCCATCGCAGCACGTTCTTCTGGTGTACATTCCACATGACTCGTTAAAGCAGGTGGTCCGACGATGGTTTGAACACAACCAAGGCTTGCAGCACGCTTAGCTAATTTCAAATGTGGTAACAGTTGGTACACTGTATCTAAACCACCTATAACGGAAAAGCTAAGCATACCACCGAAACCTTTCATTTGTTTTTTGGCAATATCATGGCCTGTGTGGCTCTCTAAACCAGGATAAAAAACATCTTCCACCCATTCAACTGTCTGCAAATATCTAGCTACTTGCATAGCATTCTGATTCTGTCTTTCTAATCGTAAATGGAGTGTTTTCATTCCCCGTAACAAAAAGTACGCTGCTTGCGGATTTAATGTAGCACCGTTGATTTCACGATAATGATACACTTGGTCGATCAAATGCTGTGGCCCGCAGACTATGCCGCCCAATGCATCTGAGTGACCACCAAGATATTTCGTCGCACTGTGCAAGACAATATCCACACCAAAATCGAGCGGATTTTGATTCACTGGTGAAGCAAAAGTACCATCAATAACAACAAGAGCCCCTACATCATGACCTGCTTTTGCCATTCGTTCAATATCAATCAGTTTTAACGTTGGATTTGTCGGTGATTCTAAATAAACAAGTTGACAGCCCTTTGCAATTTCTCGTTCCATCTCTTCATGATCACCAGTTTCGCAAAAGACAACCTCAACACCAGTATTAGGTAAGAATTCGGTAAAAATTTTATTAGTGCCACCGTAAGTATCTTTGATCGTGACGACGCGATCACCAGGACGTAAAAATGCGTTAAGTGTACCAGATATGGCTGCCATACCTGTGGCAAAAGCTGTCGCTGCTTCTGCTCCTTCCAAGTCTTTCACTTTATCTTCAAAAGCTTGCGTCGTCGGATTAGTATTACGGCCATACACATGGCCATCTTGTTTTCCAGTTGCAATCGCATTCCATTCGTCCATATCATCATATCCAAATGAAACACTGTGTACTACGGGTACTTGCGTTGCGCCGTATGACAATTGTTCTTTCTCACCTGACCAAAGAGCTTTTGTAGCTGGTTTAAATTCTGTCATGATAACCCCTCCTCCATTTATTCATAAAATGGCGACTTCACATTGTGTCAAAGCCACCACCCGCTTGATCGCCATCGATTAAGTTTAACTTATAATACCTTGGCTATTAGTCGGAAAGTGATATGGGCTAGTTACGATTAACTCGCGCGAATAATTTGTTAGCAATTCTGCGCCTTGATTGGTCACAACAAAGGATTCGCTCATTTCGATTCCGTCTGATTCAAACCATAACCCTGGAATAAAATGAAAGGCCATGTTCGGCTCAAGCACCGTCCTATCACCTTTACGAATACTTGCTGTGTGCTCACCCCAATCTGGTGGATAGTTTAAGCCAACTGCATAACCAAGACGCGATTCTTTTTCAATGCCATAGCGACGTGTTGATTCTCGCCAAGCTTCTTCCAATTCTTCTAGGTATACACCTGGTTTCGCTCGTTCGAGCACATTTTCAATTCCTTCTTGAACAATTTGATTTAACCGTTCTAAACGATCGGACGCATGACCAACTGAAATCGTCCGTGCTAATGGAGCATGATAACGCTCATAACAACCAGATAATTCTATAATAACGGCATTGCCTTCCTCAAAATAACGATCAGACCACGTTAAATGGGGTGAAGAAGTATTTTCACCTGTCGGGATCATCGGCACAATCGATGGATAATCGCCTCCAAATTCTTCAGTTCCTTTAATCAATTCATAATAAATCGCAGCAGCGGCATCGTTTTCTCTTGCTCCTGTATGAATCGCTTGGATTCCCGCTTGCATCGCTCTCTCTGAAATTTGTCCTGCACGTCGCATGTATTCTAGTTCTTGATCTGATTTGACAATTCGAACCCAATTGACGAGTGAAGTCGCATCAATAAAGCTCGCATTCGGTAATTTTTGAAGTAATGTCATGTAAGCTTTAGCAGAGAAATAGTATTGATCCATCTCAACGCCAATTCTGCGATTACCATGGCCTATTTCAGTTAAAATTTCAGCTATGAATTGCATAGGATGATACTCTTCTGAATTGACATAGAAATCAGGATAAGACATGATATTTTCATCATACATCCATGTTGTTGCCTTAGCTCCGTTTTCATCCATTAAACGTCCGATCCATATAGGTTGCGGTTCATCAATCATGACAATCAACATTTGATGTACATAAAACGACCACGCATCATATCCTGATAGATAATTCATATTAGCTGGGTCCGTTATCAGCAATACCTCTACTCCTTGTTTTGCCATTCGAGCTTTGGTTTTCTTAAGTCGTTCTTGATATTCTAAAATATCAAACGTCAACATAATTAACGCCTCCCTTCCCTAATTGACTGAATTTTTTAAATCTTTTGTTATGTTTATTGTATTCCCGTTAGAGCTGGTTTGATAATGTGCAAAGTGTATGAAGTTTTCAAGAGAGTTTTTATACACTTTTGAAAGGACTATCATTTATTAGATAACTCCTTTAATTTTTGAAATTAATGGCTCGAGTTTTGAAATAACGATTTAAATTTATTTCAAAACTTCATAGAACATAAAAAAACTTGGCATGCGCCAAGTTTTTATCACCACTCTTATTTGAATTGCTTTAACAACCACAGCCTGACGCTTAATTCGAGCATAAATGAATCATCTGCATCCACCAGGGTCAGACCTGTTAATTGTTCAATATTTCGCAAACGATACAATAACGATTGTCGATGTAAATTAAGTGCTCGTGATGTTTGGCTGACATTTCCTTTAAACTTTTGATAGGTCATAAAGGTATGAATTAAGTCCGTTTGTCGTTTACGGTCATACTCAATTAAAGGATTCACTGTTTCCCTTACCATATCAATGAGTGCCTGGTTATCAGCGATATTCATTAACAAGCGATTAACTTTTGTCTCTTCAAAAAACGTTCGATCTCCAAAACCAGCCTCATCCGTATGAATATCCAGGGCCGTTCGTGCTTCTTGATAACTTTCATGAAATGCTCGCATCCCATTAGCATGTAAGCCAATGCCCCAAGCAAAATAAACATGAGCTAACTGATCATGCAGCCTTCGCTCGACCATATCTAAAAAATGATTAACCGTCTCTTGATACCCTGTATGGTCTATTTCTAAAAAAATGATGACCTCTCCTTCATCAAATGAGGACATTGTTTTGCGTTCTAGTTGCTGACTAGCATGTGTTATCTCTTTTTGCACATAATAGTTCAGACTATGTAACGATGATTGCCCGGGCTGATCGTAATAGTCATCCCAATCCGTTTCAACTTCTTTTAATTGAAAATCTCCAACAATACATGCATAAGGTAGGGTCAAATCATACCCTAATAACTCTCCTTTAGACAGCATTTTAGCATCAAGTGGTGTATCATCTTTTGCTAACTGCAAGACAAAGTTATCTTTTAAACGAATCTCTGTTTTTTCCACTGCGTTCTCCGTTAAAAAATATAGTGCACATGCTGTTAAACCGTGTTCTAAGGCATGCATCGTGAACCAATTTAACTCTTCAGCCGATTTCGGCATCACTAGTAAATAACCTTGCTTCTTATTATTCGAGAAAATCGTTAACTCATAACATGTTTTCTCACCGACTAAGTATTGATTTAAATGGTGATATAGTGGATGTTCCGTTAGAGGTAGATCAGGGCGGACAAGTTGCTCAACAGCTATATCACGTTCGCCATTTAAGGCAGCAATGATATCAGCATCAAAATCACAATTGGCTCGAATATTCTTCTCATCATCACTGATTGCAACGGGAATTTGAATGGCATAATATAATTGATTCATTAACTCCTCTAAAGTACAGCCATTCAATACACTCGTCACTAGCGCTTGGCGCAATGCTTCAACTCGATTACGATTGGACTCATTTTCTTCATTGATTAGTTGAATCACACGATGAATAATATCAGAAAAGCGTGTTTGCCATGAGACTTCAATCAAGGTAAAATCATGCTCTTCAGCAAGTTTTAGTACTTCTTGAGGTATAGCAGATACATAGCGGCCCGTCGCAATCATTAAGGCTGTTGCTCCTGAATCAATAATATCTTGAACAAAGGAACGAAATATTGCGGGATGATCCTCACAACCAATCCCTGTCGACAGAACAAATTCATGCTTACGAACAAAATTTTCAACCGGAATTTCAATGACTGATATCCATTCAATGTCACGCTGATCAAGCCCTGTTTCACCAGTATGAACGACGGCTTCACTCATAATATCAAGATTAAGCACATCACGCATTGACACGCCCATGTTCTCACCTTCTCTCCTATCTGTTCTTTTATTATAGATGGATTTAGTGAAAACCGTCAATTCAGAATATTGCGATATTTAATAAAAAAGTGTCGGCTTAAGTAAACCGACACTTTTAATAAGTCATATTCGAATTCAACGTTTACAGAAAAAATAATTCATTATGCTTCATTTGCGATTAATGTGCTTTTTAAAGGCGAAAAACGGGCATTAAAGAAACGTAACGTTGGCGGTTCATAATCCATTGATAACCCTTTAATTTGCTCTCTTTTATTATATAGATTAATCACTGAATCAGCGACAACATCCATGTGACTATTGGTATAAACACGTCTAGGGATTGTCAGTCTTACCATTTCTAATTTCGGTACATTATGTTCGCAGGTTTCTTTATTACGACCGGCCGAAACAATGCCCCGTTCCATCGAACGAACGCCTGAATCAAGATAAAGTGCTGCTGCTAGTGATTGTGATGGGAACATTTCACGGTCTAAATGACTTAAAAATGCTTTAGCATCTAAATAAACAGCATGACCACCTATTGGTCGGACAACAGGAACCCCTGCTTCCATCAATTGTTCGCCTAAATAACGTACTTGCTTAATACGATGCTCAATATAAGCATCATCTATCGATTCGTACATCCCCTGAGCCATCGCTTCCATATCACGGCCAGCCATTCCACCATAAGACGGCATTCCTTCATATACGACGACTAACTCACGGGCTCGTGTATATAATTCAAAATCATTCATGGCTAGGAAACCACCAATATTGACTAAAGGATCCTTCTTTCCGCTCATGGTACAGCCATCAGAGAATTTGAACATATCACGGACAATATCTTTAATCGGCCGATTTTGCTGGCCCTCTTCTCGTTCTTGGATAAAATAAGCATTTTCCACGCAACGAGTCGCATCGAACATCACGTCTATTCCATGCTCTTGGCACAAGGTATAAGTCTCTTTCAAATTCGCTAAACTAACTGGTTGGCCGCCTGCCATATTAACCGTCACAGCAACACAGACATATGGAATTTTATCAGCCCCGACCTCATCAATTAATTCTTCTAATTTCACAAGGTCCACATTGCCTTTAAAATCAAGCTCAGCTGAAGGATCATGAGCTTCATCAATAATGACATCTACAAATGTACCACCATTCATTTCTTGGTGAGCACGAGTTGTTGTAAAGTACATATTGCCAGGAATGTAATCACCAGGCTGAATCTTCATCTGTGATAATAAATTTTCGGCTCCACGACCTTGATGGGTTGGGATCACATAATCATAACCAAATAAGTCTTGCACCGCCCGTTCGAGCTTGTACCAACTTTTACTTCCGGCGTACGCTTCATCACCCATCATCAAGGCACCCCATTGTTTGTCACTCATCGCATTTGTCCCGCTATCCGTTAGCAAGTCAATATAGACATCTTCACTATCAAGTAAAAATGTATTGTAACCTGCTCGTTTCAATGCTTCCTCTCGTTCTCCACGGTTAAGCATCGTCAGTGGTTCAACCGCTTTTATTTTATACGGTTCAGCTGTGCGTCGCATTCAAACACCCCTTTTAATATTTTCTTAATTTTCAGTATATAAAGAGGTTGAAAAACTAACAAGCACACTCATAAAAAGATAAACGCTTTAACGTCATAAAATTTAAGTAATCTTGGCATTTAACTCCTTAATGTTTAATAGAACATTAAAAAAGGGTAATGTTTGAACAAAAGATGAAAGGAGTGCTATTCACATGTTAGAACTCATATTATTTATTATTGTCGGTGGCATAATCGGTTGGATTGGCGGTATGCTGATTGGAGGCACACCTGGTGGAATAATCGGAAATATCGTTAGTGGCTTAGTCGGTGCTTGGATTGGTCACAATCTTTTTGGATCAATTGGACCCGAAATAATGGGAATTGCTATATTCCCTGCTATTGTTGGCGCACTTATCTTTGTTGCGATATTAAGTTTAATTATGAAAGTTGTGAAGTAGACAAATTATTCTCTCCCTTTACTAAAAAAATCTCGGCCAGGATTCTGGCCGAGATTTCATTTTATTGTTCGCCTAACAGATACATGTAATGGACAAGTGTTTCCATACCTTGGTCGAAGTTTTCTAAGTGGAAATGTTCATTCGGTGCGTGTAGATTCTCATCTGGTAAACCAAAGCCCATTAACACCACTGGAACATTTAAGATACGATCCAATTCAGCTACAATCGGAATCGACCCCCCTCCACGAACATAAGCCGTGTCATTTTGATAAACCGTTTCATAGGCTTGAGCCGCTTTTTGAATAACAGGGTGATCAAATGGCGTCACATATGGCTTGCCTTTATCAAATGGAGTCACACTAACATTCACGCCAACTGGAGCCTTAGAATGAACATGTTTCGTCAGTTGTTGGACAATGTGTTCTGGATCTTGGTCAGGGACCAAACGACAAGTAATTTTAGCCGTTGCTTGATTTGGTAATACCGTCTTAATGCCTTCACCCTGGAAACCACCATAAATACCATTAACTTCTAAAGTTGGACGGACAGATGTGCGCTCAACATAAGAATAACCTGCTTCACCGTCTAAAGCTGGAACACCAAGATCATCTTTTAACTGATCCTCATTAACGGATACACGAGCTAACGCATCACGCTCATCTTGTGATAATTCAGGAATATCACGATAGAAATCTTCTACTTGAATGAAATTATTATCATCACGGAACGAATCCACGATTTTAACAAGCGCATGAATTGGATTCACAACGCCCCCACCATATTCGCCTGAATGAAGATCACTATTTGCACCCTCAACATCGATTTGAATTCCTGCTAGTCCGCGCAATCCGTACGTGATCGTCGGTTTTCCTTTTTCAACTAAGGCCGAATCGGACACAATCACGAGATCAGCATTAAGTTGATTAGCATGCTCATCCGCAAACTTCGGTAAATTCGGACTACCTATCTCCTCTTCACCTTCAATTAATACCTTGAAGTTTACAGGTGGCGTATCATCTTGATTGATCACGGCCTCCATAACTTTCAAATGCATGAAGACTTGTCCTTTATCATCAGTCGCGCCTCGCGCATAGATCTTCTCATCACGGATTGTTGGTTCAAACGGCTCTGAATCCCATAAATGAACAGGGTCAACGGGTTGTACGTCATAATGACCGTAAACTAAAACGGTAGGTGCGTTACCATCTGCTATGTACTCACCATAAACAACTGGATGGCCGTCTGTTTCCATAATCTTAGCCTCTTGGAAACCGATATTATGAAGTTCTTGTTCAACCCACTGTGCACCGCGCAATGTATCTTCCTTGTGTTCAGATAGAGAACTAATACTTGGGATTTTCAAAAAATCTTGAAGTTCCTCTAGATGACGTTCACGATTATCTTTCAAAAACTGAATAACTTGCTTCTGCATAACTGCCCCTCCTTAAACTAATTCTTCATTCCATTATAAAATAAAAGGTATGATTGTGCATGACTGAATCATTAAAAAATAAATACTTCCTCCGCTATTTTTTTCATTACTAGGAATAATATTGGTAATACAGCTTTTTTAAACTAAATACTCAAAAATTTGACCCAAAAAAAGAGAGGCCGAGGCCTCTCTTTAAGTAACTTTATTCTTCAACGACAAATTCAAATGCTGCTTGAATGCTGACTTCTTTACCAATTAATACGCCACCTGTTTCAAGTGGAGCATTCCATGTTAGACCATAATCTTCGCGGTTGATTTTTCCTGAAACATCAAAACCAGCAACCATGTTACCACTCATAGGGTCTTTTGCAACACCGTTTGCTTCAACTTTAAACGTTTCTTCGTTCGTTACACCTTTAATCGTAACATCTGCAACCATTTCATATTCTGAATCAGCTACTTTATTAAATGATTTAGACTGAACTGTGATCGTCGGATAATTTTCTACATCGAAAAAATCCTCTGATTTCAAGTGACCGTTACGATCTTCTTGATTTGTTTCAATTGAATCAACATAAACAGTTGCTTTCGCATTAACAGTGTTTAAATCTTTAGGATTACCACTTACTTCAACATCAAAGTTTTGGAATTCACCTTTTGCTTTAGATACCATCATGTGTTTCACTTGGAAATCAATCGAACTGTGTACTTTGTCTAATGATACTTGTGCCATAAAAATAGCCTCCTTAAATTATGTTACTTACTTTATGTAACTAACTATACATAAATAATTTAATAAAGTCAAGTAAGTAAAATGATTTTCAATCAACACCAAATTGGTTATAATGTAATCAAGAGGTGATCGCATATGGACCAAACGATTTGCCCGAAATTCGAGAAAGCTTTATCCATTATGAACAAACGCTGGACATCATTAATTATTTTTCAACTATTAGAAGGTTCTCAGCGTTTTTGTGAAATAGAATCCGCCATTGGCGTCAGTGGACGCGTTTTATCAGAACGCCTTAAAGATTTAGAGAAAGAAGGAATGGTGAAGCGCACTGTTCACGACGAAACGCCAGTGCGGATCGAATATTCCTTAACGGATAAAGGCCATTCTCTTAAGCCTGCGCTTAATCAAATCCAATCGTGGGCTGATCAATGGATCGAAGCAGAATAACCAATAAAATGCTCTCGCTTACTAAGCGGGAGTATTTTTTAGGTCTAAAGCCTCTCTTTCCTCTTTATGCTAACTTGTGTAAATTGACTATTGGCCTCGAATTTAACGTTCTAATGGCCTACACGATTTTCTCCTCATAAATTTCTATTCCCACTCATACAAATGCTAAAACATCATTTATTCGAATCTTCTAAATATTAGTTATATAGTCGCAAGGGAATTTAATTGCGATTATGGAAAAGTTAAGTTGTGCGCCAAATGGCGAAACAAATATTCTTAGGAGGGAATTGAATGTCGAGAAGGTCACACAAGTTTTTATTAGGGGTTACTGCCTTTTTACTCGCTCTCAGTGTATTCATTATGTCTACAGATTATGCTGAGGCAAAGGGCAAAGGTAAAAGCAAAGGTCAAAATAAACATCAAGACACAAGTGAAGCAAGTGGTGAATTACAAAAGACTGGAACAATTCACGGTGAGTTTGATTATGAGTCTGACGAGCTCGTTACGGTTATTATTGAGATGACCTCTCCTTCTGTTTTAGAAGGTAAACATCAAAATACATCCGTTGATCGTGATGCATTAAAAGAAGAACGAGATAGTGTTATTGAGCGCATCCAATCAATCTCAGAATCAAGTGAGGTTAACCGTGAATATGATTACGTATTTAGTGGTTTTTCACTTGAAGTTAAACAAAGTGATATCAGAGCAATCGCTTCTGTTAACGGAGTTGAAGCTGTTTACCCGAACGTCAAACACGAAGTAACAAAAGTTGATGAACAATCGTTTAGCCAAGAAGAAGTATCACCTGAAATGATTGATACCGCCCCACATATTGGTGCGCCAGATGTATGGGAAGACCTTGGTTACACAGGTGAAGGTGTGACAGTCGGAGTCATTGACACAGGTGTCGATTACACACACCCAGATTTAGATCATGCCTTTGGTGATTATAAAGGGTATGACTTTGTTGACCAAGATCAGGACCCACAAGAGACACAACCTGAACAAGGTGAGGTCACCAATCATGGTTCACACGTGGCAGGTACAATTGCTGCTAACGGAGTCATTCAAGGTGTTGCTCCTGAAGTTGACCTACTTGGTTACCGAGTATTAGGCCCTGGTGGTAGTGGTGCGACTGATAACGTGATCGCAGGGATTGAACGTGCTGTTGAAGATGGCGTAGATGTTATGAACTTATCATTAGGTAATACAAATAATGACCCAGACTTCGCGACAGCACTTGCACTCGATAATGCTATGCAAGACGGAGTGGTTGCCGTTTCTTCAAATGGTAATAGCGGGCCAAATGATTGGACAGTAGGCTCACCAGGTACAAGTCGTGAAGCTATTTCTGTTGGTGCAAGTGAATTGCCATATATGTTGTATAATGTAGGAATCGATGTAAATGGATTAAGTGCTGATAGTGCAGATGTTATGGGTACACCTTCATCTGAAGCACTTCAAGCGTTAAATGAAGGCGATTATGAATTAGCGCAAGCTGGATTAGGTTCAGCTGACGAAGTGGCTGAAGTTGACCTAGAAGGGAAAATAGCTTTAGTCGAACGAGGTGAATACCCATTCGTTGATAAGGCTGAAAACGTTGCCGCAGCAGGTGCGGTAGGTATGGTCATCTATAACAATGAAGAAGGTACTCAACCACGTGTTGGTGACATGGCAATTCCAACAATTAAAATGTCTCAGGCTGACGGAGCGGCTTTGGTTGACTCAGTAGAAGCTGGAGACAACACGGTCACTTTTAATATTGAAGAAGATGGCTTATCTGGAGAGACAATTGCAGATTTCTCTTCACGTGGTCCTGTAACAGATTCTTGGATGATTAAACCTGATGTCAGTGCACCAGGTGTAAATGTCATTAGTACTGTTCCAACACATAATGATGCGGCACCACATGCCTATGCCGCGATGTCAGGTACAAGTATGGCAGCCCCCCATGTCGCAGGTGCAGCAGCATTAGTTGTTCAAGCAAATGAAGACTGGGATGTTGATGAAGTGAAAGGTGCTTTAATGAACACAGCAGAACCACTAGAAGATTTAAGTGGTGAACGCTATCCGAACAATACCCAAGGTGCTGGTAGTATCCGTATTCCTGAAGCGATTACGACAGATACACTGATGGCACCAGGTTCATATTCTTTCGGTACTTTTGAAAAAGACAATGGTAAAGAAGTTGAACGTCAACATTTTGAAATCGAAAACTTATCCAACGAGCGTAAACGCTACGATATGGACGTGACTTTATTTGATGGCAACGATCACATCAAAGTGAATACGAGCAATAACTTAAATGTTAAAGCTGGCGGTACACAAAAAGTAAACATGAACGTTCAAGTCGATGCTGGAAAACTTGATGGCGGATATTATGAGGGATTAATTACATTGAAAGACAATGACGAAACGATCGAAATCCCTACTGTCCTATTCGTCCAAGATCCATATGATGTATTTGAAATTGACGATCTCATGGCTCAAGGAGATTTTACTTTAGACCAAGGGATTTTCGATGTCACACTTGGATTCAATTATGATATTGAGTACGTCGATTTTGCGATTTACGATTCTGGCTTATCAGCTGGAGCTGTCATTGCTCAAGCTGGTGCTCATGATGCGGGCGAGAACAACTTCACAATTGATGCGAGTCCAATCTTGCCTCAATTGCCTGCCATCCTACCTTCTGATGGTTATAACTTCGTCGTCTTTGTTGGCAAAGGAGATAAAGAAGAAGGTTGGGTACTAGGTGAATTTGATTTAGAAGAATAAACGGTTAATGAAAGCATTGGGGCGGGGCCCCAATGCTTTTTATTTTGATCACTCGTCTAATTATTAAATAAATCCTTTCATTTTTGAAATAATCATCTCTATTTATGAGATAATCCTAGCTATTTGTGAGACAATCATCTCAATTTGTGAAATAACAACCACCATTTGTGAGATAACTCCTACCATTTGTGAGATAATCAACCTCATTGGAAGATAAACCCAATCAATTATGAGATCATTTGTATAAATGAACTCATAATAACCCAAAGTTATTTAAAAGATTAATTGTATCCATAAAAAAAGAACCTGCACATTACAGGTTCACTCTACATTCATCACGGCAGTGCGAATCATCTCTTCCTTCGCCTGCTTATGTAATTGTTTAATCGCTGCTTCTCGCCGCATAGCTTCAGACTTCGTTTCAAACGATTCCTGATACACTAATTCAACCGGTCGCTTGGCCCGAGTATACTTTGCCGCTTCACCCGCCTGATGTTTAGCAACTCGCGCCTCGACATCATTCGTATACCCTGTATATAAAGACCCATCACAGCAACGCAATATATAAATAAAAAACATCATAATTCCCCTTCTTCACTCGTCGCATCAGATTGTCGTAATAAAGCTGCTCGTTCGTGCACTTTTGCCAAATAAGCTGAGCTAACATCTGGTGAAGCACCGCGTAAAATTTCCCGTAGGTAATGATCTGGTGGTGCTAACTCTTCTTGTTTATCAATCACGATAAACGTCAACATAGGTAGCAACTCACCGTTAAACTCGACATCCACTACAGCTGGACGGTACCTGCCCACATTCACACCTTCACGTTGATACAAATAATCTATCGCGCTCATCGTAACCTGATAGACAATCCCTTCAACCATATCATCAGCTTCAACAATATCTGCTCGTCCCCCGTCTGGTAATTGAGTGGTAAATTGCAACTCAAAACTACTTAGACGACCTAGCCCCATTCGCTTAAACTCAGATAACACACCAGCCTGTTCAATTCTTTCCGTATCCATACAAGATCCGTAAGCAAAATAATAAGGCACAGATTGATTAAGAATAGACTCTAATCGCCAATCACCTGATGCAATTGTGGACCATTCCTTGACTTGGTTAGCTGTCATATAATATGTATATGCATTTAAGAAGCCATGACCTGTCTTCACCTCGACCTGAACACGTTCATAATAGGGATCCTGTTTCGGCTCATCCCCTTCAAGCGCATTAATTTTTATCAGCGTTTCCTCAGATACTTCATACACCTCACCATATACCCAAGAGGAGTCATCGAGTACAATCGCAGGAAAATCTGATTCAGTATCCACCATTCTTCCAAGAATCGAAGCTTGATAGGCTACTAATTTTTCTCCGGCTATTATTCTGTGATTCCGTTCACCATAACGAAGCGTACCATAAACAAACACGTACGTCCCCATAATAACCTCCCCTATTCTTAACTCAAGCCTACTGTTTTTTCATTTCTTTCATTAAGGTGAAAACACGCTTACTATATATATAAACCATAACGCCTAGTCCGACAACGAAAAGCGCCGATAATCCGATCCAAACAAAATTTAAATACTGCGGAAATAGATAAGCTAAAACACCAATCACAGCTAAACCAATTAATAAAGAAGTTAAAATTCGCGGTAACATAAAATTTTGCCTCCAACTATTCAAAAAGTGTTGACATTCATATTATAAGCTATTATATTAGTACTTGTCGACAAAACGTCGGTGACAATTCAACAACAAGACTCCGTAGCTCAGTGGGAGAGCACTTGCTTGACAGGCAAGGGGTCGCTGGTTCGAATCCAGCCGGAGTCACTAGGCAAATGCGTCCAACTGATTCAATCGGTTGGGCGTATTTTTTATATCTATGAAAAACCGGCCATCAAGTAGATAGCCGGTTTCATAATAACTTAGAGAATTTTAAGCGGTATCGAAATTAACTATGAAGTCACTTAATTTGATAACGCAATCTTAATATGTTCTAAATGATGCTCCTCATGCCACGACAACTTCGCCAGTTTGGTCGCAACAGAAATTTTACCTTCATCCGCACGGGTGAACACCCTAGTTAATTCTTCCTCTTTTAAACTAGTTCCTAATGCAACAATCCGTTCGTTAATCCCTTCTAACATTTTTATCGAACTTTCAATAGGTAGCTTGCTGTCTGGCAGTACCACCCATTTGTTCTGATCAAAAGTTGAAACAGTCGGGTTATCTTCCTTCAACGCCATTTTCAAACGTTGATACATAATCAACTGTGAGTCAGCTATATGATGCACTAACTGACGTACGCTATAACTACCATCACGGTACGTTTTCTTTAAATCCGAATCATTTAACCCGTCTACTGTTGCTCTTAACCTGTTCGTATAAGTCTCAATATCTTTCATCCATTCATGGATATGATCTAACGTTATAGTTTCTGGCAATTCTAATTGACCAATTGGGAATTTGACGTTCATGTGTAGCCTCCTTTGGGGTCTTACAAATATTTAACCTTTTAGTAATTTTAACATAACCTGCTTATATGTTTGAAATTTAAAACTAGTCTTAATCAGGATTTGATACCTATTTACAATCTTTTTGTTAATAAGACAAATCATGTATAATTAACTATAAACATTCAATTTTCAAGGAGAGAAAAAGAATGAAAAATAAATTAATGGATCTGAGAGATAAATTAAATAACATTAGTAAAAGTAACAGATCTATACGTCTTTTAAAAAACTATAATAAATCCACATTTGACTTATATGAACTAAATAAAATAGAAGGTGAACCTGAAAAGATCCTCAACAACTTATTAAATAATTACACTGAAACAATATTAAAAGTTAAACAGGACAATATAACTACTCAAAACCTTTCCAACAAGTTAACGAGTCTATATAGAAATGTCAATTCTATTGAAGAAGAAACAGGCCAATATGATTTATACCTTGGCTACCCTTTTATTGAAGGTAGTCTGTTCGATCATACATATATTCGCGGACCATTATTTCTATATCCAATTAAATTAACCAGAGTTAAAAAGACTAATATCCAGTGGAAAATCGAAACGAATACAGAAGATTATCCTCAATTAAACAGAACGCTCTTTCTAGCGCTTCAAAAAATCAACGAAATGTATTTTGATGAAGATTTCTTTCAAAACGGAGAAGAAATAGCAAAGAATGCTGATATTGAAGAAATTTTGGAATGGTTACAGACTCACGGATTCAATATTTCAAATAATATCCAAGAAAATTTGATGGAAATAACCAATTATAATAAAGATGAAATTCCAGAGTTCAATAAAAATAGCTATAGATTGAATAATCAAGCTGCAATTGGTTTGTTTTCTCAAGGCGATTCTGCAGTACTAAAGGATTATGATGATTTTTTAAAGTTACTCGAAGATGGTGAGGATTTAGGAATTGTAGATGACTTCCTTAATCTGAATACAATTGAACATAGTAGTTCTCTGCTTAATTCAGAAGAAACGAATAATTATAATGAAAAAGTCGAAAAAGAAAAAGGAAAATCATTAGTCTTAGATACTGACGCCTCGCAAGAACAAATCATTGAAAATTTACAGACCGGTAAAGGTATGGTAGTAGACGGGCCACCAGGAACAGGTAAGTCACAAGTTATAACAAATATTATTTCAAACGCAATGTCCAAAGGTGAAAAAGTAATGCTTGTGACACAAAAACGCGCAGCATTAGATGTTGTATACCAGAGGTTAGATTCGCTAAATTTAACTGCCAATGTTGCGTTATTACATGATGAGAAAAATGACAGACCACAATTATATAGTAAAATCAATAATGCACTTAATAGAGTTCAAATGGTGGATGAAGTTGAAGAAGAGCATGAAAACATTTCTAACCGAATCGTAGCAATTGAACGCGAAATGGATGATGTTAGCAAAGCTTTATTCACCCCACAACATCATGGATATAGAGCATTAGATTTATATAGCGAAAGCACACCGAACAAAGATGTCGATAAAGTTTTAGATTTGAAAGGTCATTTATCAAATATCCATAAAAACAATCTTAAAGATGTATTAGATGATATTGAAATTTACGCTAATTATTATGATTCTTATGGAACTAATAATCCGTTACATGATAGAAAACCTTTCAATCAAATGGAACTTACTGATAAGACAGAGCTTATTGAAACATTACAACATATAAAAGAAAACTCAAAAGATATATCAGATTTTCTAGATCACTTCAACGATGAAGAAATCACCCCTCAATATAGCATGGGGATCGATACCAAATTAGAAAAAGTATATGATGATTTAGATACTAATGAGGAAAAAACGTTACAAAAATTAAGGGTATGGCTTTGGACTAGCTTTACAGGAAAGACCATCATCGAAGATTTATTAGATGGTGAGAAATTCAAAGGTATGTCATCCAAAGAATGGCCAGCAATACGTGAAAAATTAACAATATTATATGATTTATCTCAAAAATCTCAAAACCTTCTCAATAACTTAGAAAGTTTAAGAAAATTCTTTGAAGATAACTCAATTGACTCTTATGCAAAAAGAATATCAAAAGGTGATATTCCCTTAAAGGATTTTGAGAACAAGTATGACTATGCAGTTGAGTATTTTGATCAATTACGTGAAATGGATACTTTTTATGACTCCGTTGGTACTGACACTCAGGCCATCATCGATTCATTAATCCATAAACATCCAGAACCAACTCATAAACTTGATAATGAATGGTCAGATTTAGCTGAACAATCAATATTTATTCATTGGATTGATGAGATTGAGTCAAAACACCCTGACATTTCAAAAGTTAGTAATGGTTCATATGAAAAACTTCGTCACAGGTTAGAAGAATTATTATCTCAAAAACAAGAATTAACTAGAAAATTAATACAAAACAAGCTAAATAAAAAAGTTGAAGAAGTAAACGATCACGATTATAAAGCAGTAAAAAGTATGCTACATCAAACTAATAAGAAAAGTAAGATTTGGAAAGTCCGTAGATTTGTCAATGAATTTTCTAATAATGGCCTAATTGATGTAATGCCTGTTTGGCTGGTATCACCAGAAGTCGCATCTGCTATATTCCCTTTACAAGAGAAGCTTTTTGACTTAGTTATATTTGACGAGGCATCTCAGTGTACCGTTGAAAATGGTTTACCAGCAATCTATAGAGGTAACAAAGTCGTAATTGCAGGTGATGAACAACAACTTCCTCCATCGACATTATTCAAGAGTTCTGTTGATCTCAATGACGAAGACGACGAAGAAGAAACAGATGATTTCCATGAATCAGAAAGTTTACTTAATCTAGGCAAAAGAATTTTACCAAATCGTATGCTTGAATGGCATTATCGTTCTAAATCTGAAGAACTTATTAATTTCTCTAACCATTCCTTTTATAATGGTGCCATGCAAATTGCACCAAATGTGAATCACATGCAAGAACCCGCCTCTATTCAATGGCATAAATCCCAAGGACAATGGATTAATCAGAGAAATAATACAGAAGCTGAAGATACAGTTAAATTATTAAAAGACTTATTAATTAAGGACCACAATAAGTCAATTGGGATTATTACATTTAACAAGAAACAACAGGAAACCATTGAAAACTTAATTGATAATTATAATGAAGAGGACCCAGAATTCAGCGCTGTTTATAACGAAGTCATGAAACGTGACCTTGATGATAGAATCTTTGTAAAAAATATTGAGAATGTTCAAGGTGATGAACGTGATATTATTATATTCTCAATAGCGTATGCCAAAAACAAAGACGGTAAAGTTCATAATCGGTTTGGTACTTTAGGTCAAAAAGGCGGAGAAAACAGATTAAATGTAGCCGTTACAAGAGCCAAAGAAGCCATTCATGTTGTGGCTAGTATTGAACCAAGTGAACTCGATGTTAGTAATACTAAAAATATCGGACCAAAATTATTTAAATACTATCTCACTTATGCTAAAGAAGTGTCTGAACTGCAAAAAGAAAATGTTGAAAATGTATTAACTCAAGTTAATACTGAACGTAATACACAGATACAAGATTCTCCTCTGCACTTTGATTCAGGTTTTGAAGAACAAGTCTACGAAAAGTTTAGACAAATCGGTTATCAAGTGGATACACAAGTTGGTATGTCAAGCTATCGAATAGATTTAGCCATTGTTGATCCAAATGATTCAAGTCGATATGTATTAGGAGTCGAGTGTGATGGTGCTATGTATCATAGCTCTCCTTCTGCTAGAGCGCGTGATATTTATAGACAACGCTATTTAGAGTCACAAGGATGGCATATAGAAAGAATATGGAGTAGAAATTGGTGGAAAGATCCAAATAGTGAAATTGAACGAATTGATCAAAAGATAAAGTCTTTAAGCAGAGAAAAAACTAAGAAAAGTGTTTAATGCTTCCAGCGCAAACAGGGTTTGCGCTGGTTTTTTATTTCAAAATTGCCCTCCCTCCAACTTCATAGTAAAATACCATTAGAAAGAGGGAATCCAAATGCCGACCATACAGTATGGAACAACATCAATTGATTATTGCCATTACATAGAGGATCGTAAAGATGTACGCGTCTCGGTTGATCTAATTAACGGGGTTGAAGTGTACACACCTGAGCATCTCGAACAAACCAAACTCGATGAGATATTGAAAAAGAAAGCACGTTGGATTAGTGAGAAATTAGAAGCACTTGATGAAGTAAAAGCTGTCACTCAACCGAAAGAAATGGTTAGTGGTGAGAAGTTACCTTATTTAGGGCGAAATTATCGCATTAAAATTTACAAAGATTCAGTTCAATCAGCTTCACTTAAATTAAAACAAGGGCGATTTGTGGCTATTGTCCCTGATTACTGGACGCAAGAAATGATTCAACAACAACTCGATCAACACTTTAAGACTTGGTATCGTGAACACGGGCTAAAAAAAATGCTCGATCGCAAACACCATTATGAATCCCTGCTTGGCGTTGAATCACGTTCGTTTCAGTTACGGACGCAGCATAAACGTTGGGGAACGTGCACACCAAATGGTGATATTTATATTAACTGGCGACTTGCGATGGCCCCGGTTCATGTTATTGATTATGTGATCGTCCATGAACTTGCTCACTTAATTGTAGCTGAGCATAACGATCAGTTTTGGAAAATCGTTAAATCGACATTACCAGATTACGAAGCCTCAAAAGAATGGTTACGCGTTCACGGGACTGAACTTCATACGATTGACTAAAGTAAAAGGCATACCACCTGACACAGTGGTATGCCTTTTATATGACTTACTTTTTATAATGCACCTCACCTAGTTCAATCAATCGGCGAGCAATGCTTTCAACTTGTCCATTCGGGATTGCTGTCGGTCGTAAATGTTTTTTTAGGACTTTACGCATTTCGCGTTTGACGTCTTCTTTATCTGTCCAATCAATGACAGCGTGGTCTTGAATGATCTCTGTTACGATTTCAGTTAAATCTTTGACGCTTTCTTGTTCTGCTTCGCTTGGCAATTCTTGTTCTAACAATTGATAGAATGGTAATTGTTCAGGGCTAGCTAAGCCATATTGTTGACTCTCTTCATCCATGTTTATTAATTCTTCACGAAATGCATGGAGTTCTTCTAGTAATTCTTCAATCGTCATCTGTCGTTCTTTACGTTTCTCAATCAACTCTTCAAGGCGCTCTTTTATGGATGTATACTTAACGGGGTTCTCATCTAACTTCACACGGATTTCGTGTTTGATCGCGTGTTCCATTTCAGCTGCTTTCGCTTCAGGTGATTTCAGTTCATCCAGTTTTTCATCGAATTGATTCGTTAAAATGTTGACTGGTTCCACTAACACTTCAGGTGTTGACGCGTAAACATATTCCTCAATTAATTCGCGTACTTTACCACCACAATCAGAAATATCCATCGCCCCATCATCCACATGATAACGAGATTTAGCTAATTTACGGACTTTTCCAAGCCATTTCAAATCATCAACATACGGTTTCGCTCGTGGACTTGGCATAATCATATCCATGCTTTCGGAAAATTTCTTAAACGCCGTATCGAATTTATTACGAACATCTTCTGGCTCTAGCACTTTAATGCAAGCTTCATAATCTTCTTTGTTAATATAGTCAAAGAAACGCATCGCCTGACGGTGACGTTGTTCAAGTCGTGGCATCTCTTCATCGACATGATGCATGGCGCCTTTAACGTCTTCCTCATGGAAAATACCTAGTGCTTCTTCTAAAAATTTCGATACACCATAGTAATCAACAATCAATCCATGACTTTTCTTATCATATGTCCGATTGGTACGAGCGATAGCTTGGAGCAAGTTGTGTTCTTTTAACGGCTTGTCTAAATACATCACTTGTTCAATCGGTGCATCGAAGCCAGTTAACAACTTATCGCAAACGATTAGGAAAGCTAAAGGATCATCATCGAGTGGTTTCTTAAATCGTTCGATAAGTTGTTTTTCTTCTGTACGTGTTAACGCATACTGTCTCATTTCCTCTGGGTCGTTATGGCCTCCTGAAATAATGACAGCTGACTCATAATCACTTAACTCATCTAATAGTTTCTTATATTCAACCGCCGCTTCACGTGAGACAGAGACAATTTGTGCCTTAAACCCATTCGGTTCAATATATTGCTCATAATGCTCAATCATATCCAACACAACATGACGCAGACGCTTAGGTGAAGCTGTGAGTGCTTCTTCCGTGACGTATTTCTGTTTAATGCGTTCTTTATCTTCATCCGAATAATCACGGAAAAATCGTTCGAATAACGTATCAATCGATTCTCCTTGCACATGCAAATCGACAAGTCTTGCTTCATAATAAATCGGGACTGTCGCTCCATCTTCTACTGCTTTTTCGATTGGATATTTATCAATATACGTACCAAATGTGCGTACTGTACTTTTATCTTCTTTATCAATCGGTGTACCCGTAAAGCCAATATACGTCGCGTTCGGTAACCCAACACGCATATTCATCGCAAGGGAGCTGTACTGCGAACGGTGGGACTCATCGACTAACACAATTACATTCTCTGAAGACGTTAACAATGGATAATCCTTTTCATCGTCTGTCTGGAACTTCTGGACAAGCGTCATAACAGTCGCACCTGGTCCTTGTTGTAATAACGTTTGGAGTTCATCAACCGATTCGGCTTGTTGTGGATTCGGGAAGCCACAACTACGAAATGTATTGGTAATTTGTTGGTCTAAGTCTTGTCGGTCTGTGACGACCACAATTACGGGGTTTCCTAGTTCAGCATGCCGTCTTAGTTTCATCGATAAGAAAACCATCGATAATGACTTACCAGAACCTTGTGTCGCCCAAACAATACCACCACGTTCTTGCGGGTGTTCACCATTTAAAATACGCTCAGCCGCTTTATTCACGGCACGGTACTGTTGGTAACGGCCCATCTTCTTAATAACGCGGCCACCTTCTTGTTCATAAACAACAAAGTTCAAAATTAAATCAAACAATCGTTTCTTATCTAATATACCCGTCGTTAAAATATCTTGTGGTGTCGGATTATCACCAACATCCTCAACAGATAACGGATACGGCTCTTTCCACGATGCATAATGTTGCACTTTCGCACCAATTGTCCCAACACGAGCGCGATCATTACTTGTCGCGATCATAAACTGGTTGTAGTAAAACAAGGGCTCATGTTGTTGCTGGTAACGTCTTAACTGTTTAACCCCTTGCCCGATTTGGTCCTCAGGTGGAAGCGTAGGACTTTTACATTCGATTACGACAAGTGGAAGTCCATTCACATATACCATAATGTCAGGACGAATCGTTTCATTCGCATACGTATAACTAAATTGGTTCGTGATCAAAAAATCATTATTCTCAATATCATTAAAGTCAATTATTTGCACCGTTTGGTTTTTTAGTCCACTGCCGAGATCTTGTTTGACTGACAAATGATTAATTAGCAGTTCATGGAAGTGTTGATTCGCATCCATTAGACTCGTCCCGTCTATATGCGAAATTTCACGCATGACTTTATTTAAATTATTGTCATTCAACCACGGGTTAAACCGTTTGAGTGCCTCACGCAAACGTCCTTTTAAAATAATCTCTAACGTCGATGAACGCTCTTGATCTAGTTCCGGTCCATGAACGTACGTGTAGCCAAGCTTCTGAAGTTGTTTAATCATTCGATTTTCAACAATCGTTTCTTCATTCCAAGCTTGCGCGTCACTCATGACGGAACCTCCTCGTCTTCATTGATGGGTACACGGACTTTACCTGTTAGGAGTTGTTGCATCAGGCCTTGTTTAATATTAGTTAGTTTTGACAATTTTTTCTGCTCAATTTCTTTTTTATACTCTATTGCGTTGATTCTATCACTTATTTCCTGTTGCTCTTCAATACTTGGTACTGGAATTAATATTTCAAAAAAGTCTTTCACACCTACATTAAGTAACCCATGACTTCTTCCACCTTCAGGGGCAATATTATATACTTGTCTATTCCATAAACCAGAATCAAAGTAATGTTTATAAAATGATTGCAAATAAGGCTGTTTTAGCCTAAAGCATATATATAGAGTTGAAACTACACCGTTATCATATTTATCTAACATTTTAATTGCACCCAATGGATAACCATTTGAATAACTTTTATTATAAGCAAAATCTCCTTTTTCAAGATAAATATAGTTTGAAAGGTTTTTAGAAGAGACGCTTTTATTAAAATAGTCAAGTTGGTTAACCAATCCTTTTTCTCCGGATATAGTTAACACATTTTGGTTATTGTTATAATTTTTTGTTCGAATTCGATCAAAAACTTTATTAAACGATAATACTTGCCATGCTTCAGGAATAGAACCTATAGGACTGACTTTGAAATTATGGCTCCTAATTCCATTTATTAACAACTGTTGCATCAAACCCTTTTTCACTGTCTCGGTTTCTTCGATAATTTCTTTCGTTTTATCGATTGCTTTATCGACTGATGAAAGGATTGCTGCAATTTTTTGTTGTTCATCTAATGGGGGAATATAAACATGAATTGATTCAATTTGTTTAGGGCTTATATTGGGCTGTGCCCCTCCAATTGCATCAATTTTTATTACATTTTGAAAATAACTGGATTGAACAACAAATCTTAAGTAATCTTGGATCATAAAATTATCTTTCTTTATTTTAAATACACCTACACGTTGATTTAATAACAAAGGAAGGTTTTCTTTTTTTATAATTCCTGTTTTCCCAGTTGTTGCTCCTGACATAGCAATCACAACATTGCTTTCTTTCAATAAATAAGAACTGTATGTTTTGGCAATTTCATCATCAATATAAGCAATACCATCTAATTCAATACCATTATTCCTAATATTCGCTATTCTTAACAAAGGAATACCGTTATCCTTAAAATCTCTACTTTTAAATGCATTTCCACCTTGTAATTTAACGTAATTACCTAACTTATCGAATGTCCATCCATGTTGGGTTTTTTCACTCATCATACCCCAACTCCTTCAAATACCCATACATCTTACTTTCGATCTCATCACGTTCTTGCTCTAGCCTCTTCATTTCAGCAACAGCTGCCTGAACATCGATTTCTTCCTCTTCTTCAGTTGAATCGATGTAACGGGCAATGTTTAAGTTGTAGTCATTTTCCTTAATTTCATCTAATTCCACAACGCGACAATATTTCTCCTGTTCTTCCCAAGCATCATAAGCATCTACGATTTGTTTAATGTCTTCATCACGTAATACATTTTGGTTTATTGCTTCTTGGTAGTTTTTCGATCCATCTAAGATGAACACATTCCCTTGGTTTTCAGTTGATTTATTTCGATTCAAAATTAAGATACACGCTGGAATGCCTGTGCCGTAAAATAGGTTTTCTGGAAGACCGATAATCGCCTCGACCAAGTCTTCTTTTAAAAGACCTTCACGAATTTTGCCTTCTGCTCCACCACGGAATAAGACTCCGTGAGGCATGACGACACCTGCTTTACCTTGATGGTTTAAGGTCGAAATCATGTGTTGCACAAAGGCATAATCTCCTGCATTTTTTGGTGGAGTACCAAAGCGGAAACGACCATATTCGTCGCCTTCCGCTTCTTCACGTCCCCAGTTTTTAAGTGAAAACGGCGGATTGGCAATCACGCGGTCGTATAATAATAACTCTTTATCATCACCAACTAATTGTGGATCACGAATCGTATCACCACGAACGATGTGGTGGTCACTTAAACCATGTAATAATAGGTTCATTTTACAAATGGCCCATGTATTTAAGTTTTTCTCTTGGCCGTGTAACGTTATATTACGTGCGTCACCACCTTGAGATTTAATATAATCAACCGACTGTACAAGCATACCGCCTGATCCAACTGTTGGATCACAGACGCGCATACCTTCTTCTGGTTTGATTAAATTGACAATCAGTTCAACGACTTTATTTGGCGTGTAGAATTCGCCGCCTTTTTTACCAGCATCATCGGCAAATTGTTTAATTAAGTACTCATATGCACGGCCTAACATATCGGGTTCTGATAAATTATTATTACTTAAATCAATTTTCGAGAAATGCTGAATCAATTGCATTAGTAGCGAGTCCGGTAGTTTATCTTTATCATTAAAGTCGATATTCGCTAACACGTTTTGTAGCGACGTGTTTTCTTCTTCTAACGCTTCGAACGCTTTGTTGATGGTATTTCCAATATCATGTGTCTGTATTTGGATATGAGACCAACGCGCACGTTCTGGCACGAAGAATTGGTGCTCATCTGGGTCTTCCCAACCATGGTCACTATCTTCTTCTATTTCAATTTCTTTCGCTGTCTCAACAAACACATCACTTAGTCGTTTCAGAAATAACATACCAAATATGTAGTTCTTATAATCGGATGAATCAATACTTCCACGCAGTATATTCGCCGACTCCCATAAATGGTTTTCGAGTTCTTGTAGTGTTAATTTGCTCATGACGTAACCTCCAAATATTGCTATGTGCTATATTTAATATATCAAAATCTGATTCGTAAAGGTAGATTTCTCATTGTCTTTACAAGAATTGCTTATAAACTCCATTTCGCTAATCCTATTTCGTCATCATTTAATACGAGTAGTTTAATATGATCTGTCTCTCTTTTTGACGTTTGGGTTTGGCGCAGGCACAACAATCCATTAACTTCAATTTCATCACGTATATATTCATTCTTGTGATTTTTGACAAAATGCATATAATCATTCAATTCTGCCAAGCCTTTTCTAGCATATTTATCATCTGAAGTGTTTTTAACTTCACCAATCGTTAGTGATACCAGTTCCTGAGTGCTTTTGTCTATCTTCTCAATAATAAAATCTGGTCTTCCTTCCCACACACTAGAAGATTCCTTTTGAATATTAAAGAAAAATTGGTCTAGCTGTTTTTGATTTTTATAAGACTGACATCTTTGCTGTAAATACGGGTTAGATGAATTTGCTATTTCATCTTCTTTAACGTTAAAACGTATATCTTGTGATCCAGATGAATTATGATACAGTTTATAGAAATAGTCAGGATCATCCCAAGATGCTACTAAATTTTGTGATTTATCCATGATATAGAGTTTAACCATATTCGGTTGTTGTTTAATCATTTGAACCACCCAGTACAATTCAAATAAAACGTCTCGATTATCAGGCGTGATCAAGGTTTGTTCAAACAAATGAACTAGATCAGACTCATTATATTGTCCACGCATAAGTTTACGATAGTGCTCCAAAAGTTTTGCAGCCTTTTGGTAAAGTGGATTACGGTGACGAAGTGTTTGCTGAATCATGCGATCTGTAACAGAGTCGCCGTTAACTCGTTGGATGTATATGTTTTTTCTTAATGCTTTTGAGACACTCATCTGTAACGATTCCGAATCATTAAACCAATTCGAACTTTTTAAGTTTGATATAAAGTCATTCCGCACTAATAAATCATCTAACACCATTAGTATTTGTTTCAGGATTTGGTTTTCTGTTGTGTTATAGGATTTCACACTTTCATTTGTTGTAAAGATGGTCTGATCTTGATAGTTTCGTGCTAATCTTTCTCTGATCGTCTCACTAAAATCAATCTCTCCACGAACTTCTCCATAATATGTTTCTTTTGTATATGTTGTGGTCGTCTTCATCCGTTTTAATAGCGACGGTAATTGTTGGACAAACCTGTTTGTCTCAGGTAATAATAAAAATCGCAGTTTTAGTAAATCATTAAAATTGGCAATGTTAAGGCTTGTTTTTGATAAAACTGAATCAATATTAATTTGACCTGACTTTAGATAACCAACTAGATAACTAGATATCTCATCCAATAACTGTCTATCTGTTAACGTCATTCGAATGCCCCTTCACCGAAGAAGTCATTAGCAAAGTTCAGTAGGTAAGTATCATTAATCACGACATCAGTTTTCTCTTGTAATTGTTTAATGAATTCTTTAATCCGACTTAATGGCAATCCTTCAAATTGTGGTAACACATACATCATAATAGGTTGTGCAAAATCGTCATTTTCTTCTGTATGACGCGCAATGTCCTCAATAATAGCTGGTCCTATCTTCCGGTATTGATTAATTAACATCCAAATATTTTTAAGGGTTTCGATATTAGGATAATCTTCCATCCCCCAAATCGATAAATATTCTTTAATTAACTTATTATTGATATCTTTAGGCGCACCAATTGAAATAAAGGCAAAACGGCGCATAAACGCATAACTCATTTCATATAACGACGACTTATCAATGGTATTCATCGTCGCAATAATTCGCCAATCATCAGGCATGACATATTCGTTTTCTTGAATGTCCTGAATCTTTTCGCCCTTTTGTGGTGTGATATCGATTAACTCTCCGTTATCAGCTGCATAAGGTAAGACAACATCATCACCTGTTAAAACCGAAAAAAGTGAACCGAACGCTTTATCAATATCTGCACGGTTAATTTCATCAATGATGAACCATTTATTATGAGGTTCATTCGTTTTTCGATCCTTGAAACATTTTAAAAACAGTCCATCATCGAAATAAAGTTTACCGTTTTGGTTAGGTTTATAGCCACCGATCGTATCGTAAGTTGACCAATTTGATGATGCAGTCGCCATCATAGGTTTAACATTATATGCCTCACAGATTGAACTCGCTAACTTAGATTTCCCAGTACCAGGTGGTCCAGTTAGGATAATATGCTTGCCATTTTTCAATGCTGATGAAACTTGTTCAATCAGTAAGTCTTTCTCTTCAAATACTAAACCAAGATCTTGTAGCTCAACTTCAAAATTCACATTTAGATGATCGCGATCAATTGATGGCTCTTCACCAGGACCATCAGATTTAATATCACCTTTCCATTCCTGTCTGATTTCAGGATGATCGTAAAAATCTATATCCTCACCATATTTCTCATTAAGTTTCTCTCGAATTTGAAGTAATTGATAATCCATGTCATGATAGTCATTCTCAATTATCATATAATCAAACGTATTTTTCACTTTTTTCTTGTGTCCCCAGCTCACCATTCTTTCAAAGTAATCGGGGTGTAATAAATGGAGAATAACATGTTGCATTTGTAGCTGTTTACCAAACCTTTGACGTATATCATCTACAAACTGCTTTAGTTTCCAAGGTTGGTTCAGAATATTTTCACGTTCTTCAATTGGCATATCCTTTAATTGCTTAACAATTGAATTAAGAAAAGAAATTTCATGATATCTGTTTGAATTATAACCTGACCCAGGTGAACCAAGGCCTCCATTTAAAGCTTCTAAAATTGGCCAAGAACGATCAAACTCAATCCCCTTCCACGAAGCAATCTTCTCTAATTTATTGATTTTAGTCTTATATGTATTTGAGCGTTTAGAGGGAAACAAATAATATATGTACATCAACTCAATCAAGAATTTATAAACAGATTCAACTTCGTTCTCTAATTGATTCTCTAATTTAATATCAAAGGTTTCACCAGAACTATCAGGACTGTCAACGAAAATTGACTTAAACCTACGAATATTATCTTGCGTCCAAACAGCTTCTCCTTCCCAAATCAGTGAGCCTTCATTCAATAGACAATTTTCTTTCCACTTCTTCATCGCATCATATATTGCTTTACGATCATCCTTCTTTTCAAAATAATATTTAGCCATCTAAACAAATTCATCCTCTCTCTAAATCTTTTTTACCATCTAAACACTATTTTACAGAATCTTTCAACAAACGAAAAGGATTTAGGAAGTTTAATCTACTATCATAACAATCCCACACATCACTATACAGTAATGTGTGGGATTCCATTTGAAGACCGACCAATTTTATTTTTATTGTAATACGCTCTCGTCTGCCCTCCGATCACCAAGTGATTTCGCTATCAACTGCTCGATTGGTGCGCACCTTTTTCTCCGCACGCTTTGTATTATAGCGTGTTGAATTTTTATTGCAATTTAGGAAATGAACGGTTTAAGCACAAAAAATGAGCTTTTCTATCATTTAAACCAATAATGTTTCCTGAATATCGTCCGATATTGAATAAATAAGGAAAACGTTAGAACAGGAATTCCAATCCTGTTTAGTTTATGATAAGTTGGTATTTAAGTTCCGTTGGAGGATTATTATGAGACACTGGCGGACATTTTTCTTGATACTGGGCATGATAGCTTTATTGATTATTTTTTCCGTATCAGCCTTATATTCATTGTTTGTTGTCAATCAAATCGCGATTTTACCGTTATCTGATTGTCGACCATTGTTCATATTCACGCCTGAAACAGTCGAATATTGTAGTGAGATTTATTTGATGGATGCTATTCTATTATCTTTTCGTTATCCCACCACCTATTTAGCACTCTTGGCAGCAGGCGGTTTCATTTATATGCTTATCCAGTTATTTAGACGTCAAAACGACTAAGACTTTATAGAGGAGTCAAAGGATATGGGGGATCATTCAAAGCAATTTAAACGAATTGGCTCATGGCTCGGAATGGGTTTATTTGTCACCATTATTTTAAGTTTGGTTGTTGGCGTTTATTTTTTAACGATGGCTGGTGCTTTCGAGCTTCTTGGGGTGCAGTATCATTCAGTTTGGGGGTTAATTGGATTTGTAGCAGGCTACTTCTTGTTAGGGTTTATTTTAGATCTATTCTTTAATCCTTTAGCTGCTATATTATCTGCACGTACAGAGAGCCGATCCTTACCATCTTTCATAACGATCGGATTAGATGTGGTATCAAATGGATTGAGTTTATCCATGATGAATTTAATAATGAGTTCAGTAGTTCTAACGGAGGTTGCAATGCTGATCTTGGCAGTTGCGATCGCATTCATTGAATTTCTATTAGATAAAGACCGTCACGCTAAATCCTCTTCTTATTTATAGAATTGATTTGATCAAATGTTCATCTAGACTAACCTTCCTTTTTATTTTTGAGATAAATTCGTTCATTAATGCTTTTATTTATTAAATAAATTAAGGTGCGCTCTCAATTTATGAGATAACTAGCCGAATTAATGAAATAAATTCGGCTAGTTTTGAAATAAATTCGAGGAATTATTTCAAAAAATCAAAACTTCAACGCACACAAAAAACCCTCATGTTACCATGAGGGTTTTTCGGTCATATGATGCGTTTCCGTTGGCCATTGTTCCTTTTGGCCACGCATTTTTCGGAACTTGTATTTTTTCAATTTTTTCAGTGAAAATACCGTTAAGAATAACGATATGAACAGTAATCCAAACCCTAATAGCTGATAGCCAGTTAAGGCTTCATTGAACACGATGACACTCACTGAAATGGCGATGATAATTTCTACGGATGATAGGATTGTTGCTTTGCTTGATTCGATATAAGCAAGGCCTGTTGTATAAAGCAAATAGGCCACAACAGTTGATATAACAACGATTCCTAAGATGTTAAGCCACACATCACCATTTGCAAAAGCAGACGCATTTTGCCAAATACCACTTGTCGGGATTAAAAACGCCGACCCTCCAGCCATCGCGTAAAAGGTAATGGTAAACGGATGATACCAACGACTGACGTTTTTACCGAGCAAGCTATACGTTGAACAGAAAAAGCCTGCTAACAGTCCAAATAAGATGGTTTGCAATGTTAAAGCAAAATCTCCTAAAGGTAGGAATTCAATCGCAAACGCACTTCCTAAAATCGTTAACGAGATCGCAACGAGTTTTTGCTTGGTTAGTGCTTCTTGGAATAAGACTCTGGCAATAATCGCTGCAAACACTGGTGATGAGTACACGAATACGACTGCAACTGCAAGCGTTGCTAGGTCCATTACTTGGAAATAAAACCAATTGAAAAAAGCGATACTGAATACGCCTAGTGCGATAAAATAAGGTAGGTCTTTTAGTCGGATTTTAAGATAACTGCGTGCTAGAATGGCTAACATAACTAGTAGGATCAAGCTGGAAAATGTCAAGCGTAGAGTAACAACTTGCCAAGGTGTAAAACCTGCGGCGTACAAATTTTGCACGAATAATCCGGTTAGACCCCAAAAAGCTGCCCCCAAGATTACCATGCTGTAGGCAATAACGTGATTCATTCTCATCGTTAAACCCTCCCTCTTCTCTGTCTGTCGGTTCAGGTAAAACTACTAAGATGTATGTTGTGTTGTATTACTTCGAGCACTTAAATCTTACAACGCTGAGCGATTATTATCAACCATTTTGATGTGAAAAATCAGAAACTTTTTCTATATAGTTTTAAAACTGTCACAATGGCTTTCAAAGCTTTTAATCATAATATAATTCTCATTAAATTTAGTTGCAAAAGAAGTGCTTTATCAAAAAAATAACACGATCTCGTCATGAGACCGTGTTATTCTTGTTCAAATTCTCCTGATTCTAGACTCAATCTTGCTTCAATTCGGTTTCCAACCTGACCGATTGCATCGATATAGACCGATTCTTGATCGTCTTCCCATTCAATCGTATTAACGTTTAACAGCTCGGCTTCGCTTATCGTTGAGAAATCAGCTGTAACAATATTATTCCCATCTTCAAGGGAATCGATAAAAGCCTGTTGGTTTGATGGAGCTTCATTGACAGTCGTGTAAACATAGTAATTCCCTTCTGGTGACCAAACGATGCCTTCACGTGATGAAACCACTTGATTGGTCACATTAGTAAACTGAATCTCTTCATTCTCTAAATCAATGTACCCTACCACTGTATAGGAAAAGACATCACCTGATGTGAACACAGTAACTGCAATCTTATCCTCATTCGGTGACAATCCTTCATGCCTTATAAACAACTGATTAACGTCAGGATGTTCTTCAATTACCTCAGCGAATTGATCATCCCATAAATCAGGAGCATTTGATGATTCCCAAACTTGATCAAGAGATTGCTGTAGTTGCGACTTTTCAATCGAAAAAGTTTCATCTTTAAATTCAACCTTTTCTACAGTTTCTAATGCCATTGCAGTGCCTTCATCAAGTGTGTGTTCCACGGCAATATCTTCGACTGTTTCTTCCAAAGAAGCTTGTAGTTCAACGTCTTGATCAACTTCGAAACGATATTCTAAATCTGAACTAACCTCCTCTCCTTCTTCACTCCATCCAGTAAACTCATAACCATCCTCAGGTTGAAGTGATACGACAGCCTCTTCACCAGATTCATATAGGCCTGTGCCAGTAACTTCTGCTGCATTTTCTGGTTGAATATCAACACTGACTTCATATTCCTGTTTAGAACAACCAATTAATAACATGACTAACATTATATGTATTACGATAATCGGCCTTAGCACAGTTCTCACCTCGTTTTAGTTTAGTTAAATCATAACTCGAAAAATTTTAAAATTAAACCTTTACGCATTAATTTTTTGACCATTTTGTAAAAACTTTTAACCTTTTTAATCTAGAATAGTTTGATATAATAATTTTGGTAACTGAAAAAGCGAAAGAAGTGTTCACCATGAATGTATTCTTGACAGTCATACTTTTCTTAGTTGTATGGTTCATATTTCACAATAAAATAATTCGCCTACAATCAGATCCAACAGCATCGGGGGCAATCGTCATGGGGATCGGTGTATTTTTGTATGGCATTCTGTTATTCTTCGACGTGAGTTTATGGCTACGTCATTTATTTGTAGTCACCATGGTCCTCTTATGGATTCTTACAGCCCTATCAATTACAAAGTCAATAATCCATAAACAGTTTATTCAAGCTCATCTGTCGGACCCAATTGGTAGCTTTGCAGTTGGTACGTGGATTGCAGGCACTTCTATTGTATGTAATGTCATTGTATTATGGCTGTCGGATTGGAAATTAGTCGTTATTCCGCTTGCATTGTTTAATACCGTTATGTGGGGTGGCTATGTTGGTCTAGTCATGAGGCAATTCACTCGCATTTGGCGAGAAAAACATTTCTATAAAGTTCATGGTATTCTCTTTTTGAGCACGGTTAGTACACAATCCATCGTCGTTATGTATACACATTTAATACCTGACATTTGGCCTATTGTCCTAAGCCAAGCATTAATTGTGATTGGCCTTGTGTTTTATATGCTTTCCTTTTTGATGATGATTTATAAATATAAACGAAATAAACCATTAAATATTGCTGATCAATGGTCGAATACTAATTGCATTATACATGGAGCTATGTCTATTTCTGGAGTTGCTGTTTTCATTAGTGGTGCATTTCCTAGTTATGTAGTCGTCATGATGTGGGTATGGGCTCTGCTCTGGTTCTTCATCGTAGAAGCTATTGAACTAATTCGAATTCACGAACGTTATAAACAGTATGGTCTAGTTAAAGGGCTTGGCCAATATCATGTCAGCCAGTGGGCTCGGAACTTCACATTTGGCATGCTTTACGTTTTAACTTCATTGGTTGAATTAGATGGTCTGTTGGCAAACATTCAGAGCGTACTGATTCAAACTTTGCCATGGATGCTGGTGATATTGTTGGTTATTGAGACCAGCTTATTATTTAATCATTCCATAAAAATGACAGATCATCGCCCAGTGGCCTAAGCTTTGATTCGACTTACAGAAGTTAGATTATATTCCTCGAAATAATTGTTTAAAATTAATCCATTTCGTTAAATAGAGATCATCCATTAAGAGTGTTGTTGCAGTCGATTGGAATGGTTCGAATTCCTCTCTAGGAAGTTTATAGGTTACCTGATCTCCCTTGCGGTGGTTAACGCCATGATTCGTCTTGGGCTCTAGTGCGACTTGCGATTCATCTGATATTAATTTAATCTTAGCGAAGTTTTCAGTATTTTCATCAGGTCCCTGGTCGGCTACTGATATAATTTCTGCTGAGTTAGATCCATACGTGCCACGGGATTCGAATGTAAAAGTAATTTGATCATCGCCTTGTTTAATGTTTTTTAACTGGAGGGTCAGATCATCATATAGGACTAATTGTTTGTCTAATTCGCCTATTTGAAGACCTTCTTTAAATGTAGTTTGAAACGTAGCGTCAAGTTCATTTGAGTAAGGTTTAACGTCTTCCTTTGTAATCACAAATTGCATGCCAGATACCCATGTACTGATGGTGCCAGTGATAAATAGAACAGCAATAATAAAACCGGTCACAACAATGAATCCTATGTACTTATCCCTCTTCTTCCCCATTTATATTCCACCTTTATGATTTGTTAGAGATAGTTTAACACGAATCAATAATCTCTTGAGGATCATGTAAGGATTATTTTCATTATATGCTGATCATTAATAAAAAATCGCCAATCATAGAATTGACGATTAATTTATATTATTCACTTGTTTTCCAAATCTTTTCAAGAACAACGGCGATAATCGTACCCACTAATAATCCATTGCTAACAACTTGTTTAATCGTCTCAGGTAAATGAGCGAAACTTTCAGGTGGAATAAACATTAGACCTCCACCTAATAACATCGAAACGGTAATAATGGTCATACGACGCTCGTATAGTGGTTCTGCGAATAAATTTCGCAAACCCAGTCCCATCAATTGTACAAATGTTGCAAGTAAAGCCGCATTTGCAATCGGTGACGGAATCATTGCTAAAAAGGCTATAACGACCGGGAAAAATGATACAATCATTAATAAAGCTGAGGCCCAGATGAACGGGCCTTTTTTCGTTTGGCCTGTCAATTGGATAAATCCAGCTGTAGATGCTAGTGGAACAACTGCCACACCTGAAAACATCCCTGAAATACCATGGTTAATACCAAGCGTAAAGCTACCACGATTCATTTGTGTTTGGCTGAAATTCGAATGGCCATCAATAACGTCAGATGTTGCAGAAAGAGCTGCAACAATATTGGAAAGCAAAATGAATGCCGTTAATATCGCGATTGGAACCACACTCCATTCAAACTTAGGCGCACCCCAAGCGAACATTTCTGGCATTTGCATAATAGGGGCCTGACTAGCCAGCATATCACCAGTACCGAAAAAGATGACAAATAATAACCACCCGAGCGAAATACCGAGTAATACAGCATAGCTCTTCATCCAACCAGTGAAAAAGATCGATAGAATTAAGACTGAGCTAAATGTCACCATAGCGATCGCAAATTGACCAGAATTAATCTGTGTTGCTTGACTGCTAAGCCCAAGCATTCCTTCTAAAAAGGTTCCACTTAGTTGAAATGTGAGTAAGGTTAAAAATACCCCTGTGACGAGTGGTGTGAACAATCCGATGACTTTACCAGACACTTTAAATAAACCGAATGCCATTAAAAATGCTCCAGTTAAAATCATCGCCGCTTCAAGTAAACGAAAGGCTTCAACACCTGCCTGTCCAGTTGTTCCAACGCTTATTGCGAAAACGGAAAACGTGGAAACCCATAATCCAGCAGGTCCATCAACGATCGGTAGTTTATGTCCAATCAATCCTTGAAGAAAACCAGCAATTCCGACAATGAAAAATGTCCGTTGCATAAGCTGCATAATAGCAGTCGTGTCCATATCAAAAATAGAACCAATGACGATCGGAATCGCGACGGCATTGGCGAGTAAAAAGATAAACCATTGTATAACTTTAAACAATTTATAAGTCCTCCTTCAATTAAACCAAAGGACATTTTAACATATTTCCAGAAAAATGAGCTTGTTTCGATAATATTTAGATTGTTATGAATAAAAACAAGGAACTGATAGAAAAAGTCTGTACATTGTTTTACATCTTAGGATTGTTTTAGAATCACTCTCGGTCCTCTTTGATTAACATCAAGTTAAGTGTATACTTAATTAAAAAAAAAGGAGATGATTTAATGTCGCATCATGATTTTGCAGTAACAACAGACCAATTAAAAGGCAAAATTGTTGAAGAAGTTGCCGTTAATAACTTTGCACTAGTCATTAAATTTACTGATAACACCTATTTAGATGTCTATCTCGATTCAACAGAGAAAGCTATTAAGACTTCAACGAATCAATTAAACGTGGATGAAACGAATAATTAATACGTCTCATCCACTTCCATCACCATTACCTTTCAGGCGTTCCCCCGTTCACAAACGCATGGATTAAATGCGCCATTTCTTCCGTACTCTCAGGTCTCTCTGCGGCAATCCAAGCTTTAATCACATGGATAGCTCCGCTAATAATATACGTACTATAGTAATCAGACACCGTTTCATCTAGATCATACGTATTGCTCATGACAAACTGATGCGCAACATTCATAACCCGCTTCTCAAAAGCTGGATCACTATTTTCATTTAACAAAACACGAAATGTTTCCGGCATATCCTCAATGTATTCGAGTAATTTCTTCGTCATTAGTCGGGATTCTTCATCTTGATCGAAACTATAACTATTCAAATAATTTTTCAAGTCCGTTATAATTTCATCTTCTATCGTCATCAATAAATCATATGGATCGCGGTAATGTGTATAAAACGTTGACCGATTGATATCAGCCATTTCACACAACGTTTTAACTGTCACATGATTAATCGATGTTTGTTTTAGCATATCGATCATGCTTTCTTTTAACACTTTGCGAGTATATTGCTTACGACGATCAAGTTTTTCGCCCATTGATCTTCATCCTTTTATGACAATTTTGTTGAAATCCAACATCAATCCAACGTAATGTTGGATATCTAACACGAAGTTGAAATCTGTTTGTTGAATATCCAACACCGTGTCCATATAATGATAAAGTGGATTAAGATTCAATGCAAGAAAGGAATGAGACCAATCGACCTCGCAAATAAGATACTCAAACATAAAAAATCGGTTGTCTGGACATTTATCATTCTCGCCATTGCTAGTACAATTGCGCAGTTTGCTGTGTCGGTCAATTACAATATGATGGATTATTTACCTGATGAGGCTCCATCGATGCAAGCAACAGACACGATGGAAGCTGAATTCGACGAACCTACTGCCAATGCGCGCGTCATGGTGGAAGATGTCACTATTCCTGAAGCGCTTAAATACAAAGAAAACTTAGAAACTATTAATGGCGTGTCTAATGTTGATTGGTTAGATGACTTAATCGACTTAAAACAACCGCTTGAAATGGCTGATCAAGACACAGTTGAACAATATTATGATAAACAGTCCGCCCTATTTCAAGTAACCATTGAAGAAGGGAAAGAAGTTGAAGCAACTGATGAGATCTATGCCTTAATCGGTGAAGATAATGCGTTAGACGGAGAAGCAGCTGACACTGCGACTTCTCAAAAAATGACAGGTCAAGAATCGATGTATGCGGCTGCCATACTTATTCCGATTATCATCATCATTCTTGTGCTTTCTACTAACTCATGGGCAGAACCAGTCTATTTCTTAACAGCGATCGGCATTTCTGTCTTAATCAATCTAGGTTCAAATATTTTTATCGGTGAAATATCCTTTGTCACACAATCCGTCGCACCGATTCTTCAATTAGCCGTCTCACTTGACTATGCGATTTTCTTGTTACACAGTTTCTCCGATTATCGGAAAGAAACATCTTCGCCATATGAAGCGATGCGGCTAGCGATGAAACGTTCATTCCCAGCGATTGCAGCAAGTGCGTCAACGACATTCTTTGGTTTTATTGCACTCACATTTATGAACTTTGAAATCGGTGCTGACCTAGGTGTAAACCTTGTAAAAGGGATTGTCTTCAGTTTCATCAGTGTCATGATCTTCTTACCAGCTCTGACATTAATGTTTTACAAATGGATTGATAAAACAGAGCATAGACCAATTGTCCCATCTTTCAAAAATATTGGGCGTCGGGTATTAAAAGTAAGAATTCCAGTCCTAATCTTAGTGGCTATCTTGATTGTTCCGGCTTTTCTCGGCCAAAGTGAAACATCTTTCATTTATGGAATTGGTGAACAACCTGATTCATCAAGATTGGGTGCCGACCAAGAACAAATAGAAGAACAATTTGGTCAGAATACCCCTATGGTCATGTTAGTGCCTAGAGGCGATGTTGCTTCAGAAGAACAGCTTGTGAATGATTTAGAAAACTTAAATGCTGTTGATACAGTCCAAAGTTACGTGAATACAATCGGACCAACTATTCCATCAGAGTATTTAGACGAAAGTCAGACGGAAGCCTTTTATTCTGAAAATTATAGCCGAATCACCTTGCATACAGACACACCTACAGAAGGTGAAGAAGCATTCAGTCTCGTTGAGGAAGTCCGAACAATTGGTGATCAATATTATGGAGAAGAGGCCGAACTTCTCGGTGAAAGCGTCACTTTATACGACATCAAGGATACCGTAGAGCGAGATAATACGCTTGTTAATTGGCTGACAGTTCTAGCAGTCGCAACTGTGTTAATCGTGACCTTTAGAAATATAATCTTCCCTGTTGTCTTATTAATTACCATACAATCGGCTGTTTGGTTTAACTTATCAGTTCCATATTTCATGGACTCAGAACTTGTCTTTGTTGGTTATTTGATTGTCAGTACTGTCCAACTCGCAGCGACTGTCGACTACGGTATTTTATTTACCGAGAATTATAATCGCTTGCGCCAAACCTTACCGGCTAAAGAAGCGATTATTCAAACAATTGATGGTAAGATCTTTGCCATTTTTGTTTCGGCTGCAATTTTATCTAGTGTCGGCTTTATTTTATGGCTGACATCCAGTAATCCAATCGTAGGATCTGTTGGTCTATTATTAGGCCGAGGCGCGTTATTAGCATTCTTGTCGGTTGTCTTCTTACTGCCGGCTTTACTGCTTATAACCGATCGTTTAAGGTTAAGATCTTCTAAAAAGGAGGCATCTCATGATGCGTAAAACAATCGCAGTGACAGCGGCTATAGGCTTGCTGATCTATCCAGCGAGCCAAACATTTGCCGCAACAGAACAAGAAGGCAGTTATAGTGAAAAACATGAAGTGATCTACGCTACATTAAACGCGAGTGGTGAACAAGATGGCTTATACGTTGTCAATGAATTTAACATAAATGAAAAAGGTACCATCACTGATTACGGGAATTATGATTCGACTGAGAACCTTTCAACAGTTGATGAAATTACAAGTAATGACAATGAATTGTCTTTACCAGCAACAGAAGATCCATTCTATTATCGAGGTGATATGAATGATCAGTCGTTGCCGTGGACATTTGATGTCACTTATAAACTAGATGGTGAAATGGTTGAACCGAGTGACATTGTTGGTGAAAGCGGGACAGTTACGATGTCTGTCGATGTTAATCATAGTGAATCAGCTCGAGACGTCTTTACTGAAAATTTCATGGTTCAAGTCTCTGCCACAATGAATTCCGATATTTTTAGTAACATATCAGCACCAGATGGTACAGTAGCCAGTGTTGGTCAGGATCAACAAGTTTCTTTTACAGTGATGCCAGGTGATGAAGAAACGGTAACATTAGAAGCTGAAGCTGAATCATTTGAATTTGATGGATTTAGTATTTCAGCACTACCAGCTTCAATGTCTGTCGAACAACCTAACACAAGTGATATGACTGGTGATATGGAAGAATTATCAGATGGCGTTGCAGAATTACACGATGGTGTCTCTGAACTCAATAATGGCTTAAATGAATTAAATAATGGCGCTAGTGATTTAAGTGATGGTTCAGCCAGTGTTTTAAATGGTTTACGTGATTTAAATAGTGGTTCTAGTGATCTTATTGGGGGATCTGAATCAATTCAATCCAGCATTGATGAGATGCATCAAAATTTAGCCAACCAAGACACGTCTGGTGATGGCTTGAGCGAGATGGCAACAGGCTTAGAAGAAATAGCCAGTGGATTAGATGAAGCTGCTACGGGATTAGATGATTTGCGCAATAATTACTCAGAAGCATATAATGAGCTCAGCGGAGCCATTCAAGAGATTCCTGATTCACAACTGAGCGAAGAACAATTACAAAGTTTAAAACAAAGTGATGCTGATGAAGAAGTAGTCGACACATTGATCAGCACTTATGAAGCGGCTCAAACAACAAAAGGCACTTATCAAGAGGTTAGTGAAGCATTTGACGCTGTGAGCCCAGCATTAGAAGATACAAGTAGTCAATTAGGTAACATCGCAAGTGAATTGCGAACGATGGCTGAAGAATTAAATAATGCTGACCCAGCTAGTGGACTAGCTGAACTAGAAGAAGGTTTAGCTCAATTATCATCTGAATATGGCAATTTCCATTCTGGATTAGTTGACTATACAGATGGTGTCGGGGAATTAGCTAATTCCTATCCTTCTGTTCATAGTGGCGTGAGTGACTTACAATCTGGACTTAGCGACATTTATAGTGGATCAAATGAATTGCGCGATGGTTCTCGTGAGTTACGGGATCAAACAAGTGACTTACCTGAAGAAATGCAAAGTGAAATCGATAGTATGATGAGCGATTATGACTTTGATAATTTTGAAATGAAATCATTCGTCTCTGAGAAAAACAATGATCGAATTGAATCTGTTCAGTTCACATTGCAAACTAAAAAAATAGAAATGGAAGAACCTGAAGAAGAATCTGAACAAACAAATGAAGATCAATCAATTTGGGATCGCTTTTTAAATCTCTTTTAATAGTTGCTCGGCTAATTAAGCTAACGTTTAATTAGCCGGGTTTTTTAACATTTAATTGAGATTGTTAAACAATCTCACCACTTTATTTCATAATTAAGTAGAACTGTCTAACAAATTATCAAGTTTGTTTAACAATGTCCTCACTGATAACAAAAAAGAGCCATTTAGCTGTGCTAAATGGCTCTTTCTTTATTTCACTATTTGGACTTTACGAATGGATCTGTCTTCTGTTTCTAAAATTTTGAAGGTTAAATTATTACGTTCAATGACGTCTTCCTCTTCTGGAAAACGATTCATTTCTGTTAATAAATAACCTGATAAGACGTCCTCTTCTTCTGGAATATCAGTATTGAAAATTGAATTCAATCGTCTTAATGGAATTTTTCCGTCACAAATAATTTCCGTTTCAGAAAGTTTTTCGACCATGGAATCATTATCGGCGTCATTTTCGTCTTCGATTTCCATTCCAATCATGGCTTCAATAATATCTTCGTGTGTCACAATACCTTCTGTTCCACCATACTCATCTAAAACAACTGCAAAGTGTTTATTATGTTTCGTCATTTCACGGAACACATGCTCAATCGACTGAAACTCATACGTAATTAGTGGATCCATATCACTGAATGATTCAAGTGAGTTTTCTGGTTCCATTGACCAATGAATCAAGAATTTCGAGTGAAAAACCCCTATAATATGGTCAATGTCATCAGCAATAATCGGGTAACGGGTATAAGGATGTTGAATTGCAATCTCCCGTACATCTTCAAACTTAGCATCCGCATCAAGTGATACAATTTCAACACGTGGGGTTTGAAGAACATCTTTTACGTTTAAGTTTTGAAAATCCAAGGCCCCTTTAATGCGGTAAGATTCATCGTCCCGAAACGTTCCTTCTGAATCCGCGATATCAATCATTGCCTTGAATTCTTCTTTTGAAAAAGAATATTGCTGCTTTTCACCTTTTGATAACACTTTCGTAATCGTATCGGTTAACCAATTTAAGATCACGGTGATTGGTTTAAAAATAACCACAGCTGTTTTAATCACAGGGTACACAAGATAAGAGATTCGATCTGGGAACGTAGCGGCTACTGATTTCGGGATCACTTCAGCGACAATAATAATCGTAACCGTTAAAATGGCTGTCGCCACCGCAACATCAAATCCATATTGAATCGCCATTGTCGTAACTAGTGTTGGCAAGATAATATTTGAGATATTGTTACCGATTAAGATAGCCGTAATAAATTCATTTGGCTTTTGAACCAGTTTTAATAATTTTTCTGACTTTTTATCTCCTTCTTGGGCTTGTGTTTGTAATTTCATACGATTGGTTGCTGTAAGAGCCGTTTCACTCCCCGAGAAGAAAAGTGAAACAAAAATTAATGCAATGATTGCGAAAATCAATAGTTGCGCCTCCTTATGTATCATCAAACTGATGTATCTATTCCCCAAATAGATACACTCATAACACGATTAGCTCTTGAAGTTATGAAATAAATTCATGAATTTATTTCATAACCTAACTCAGTTATCTCATAAATCTTGTTATTTATGAAATAACTTGATGCAATTATCTCATAAATAAGGCCACTTTTTTCAAAATTTTTGTGAATAAACCTTAATTAACGTATTTTTTGTAAAGTGGAAAGAAAACAGCAAAAGCAATCAAGACTGTCAGCAAAAACACTAAGATTTTTGACATAACAGTTGGTTCACCAAATATTAATTCCCATACATTCGCAGAAAAACTAATGTTCAACCATTCTAAGATACTTTTTACCAAAATTCCTACAAATAAACCTAGAACGATCAACAGTGCAAATACTGATTTTTTCACACCAAACACACTCCACATTAATCTCTTAACACTATTTCGCCTTCAAACGCTTTAATCCCTTTTAATCAATAAGAATTTTGAAGCTTCCCTCCTGACTATTTAATCTTTAGAGCCGTGATTCAAATTATAGCCCGGGAAATAACTCCAACTTTCATTCAGAAATGAATTTATGATTCAATAAATAGTAAAAGCTTGGCACAATGCCAAGCTTTTACACTCATATACTTACTATTTTGCAATTAAGACAGGAATATTAGATTCGTTCGCCACTTTATTACTGACACTTCCCATCACAAGTTGACGAAGACCACTAATACCACGATTTCCTAATACAATTAGATCCATATCCTGATCCTCTGCATATTGCACAAGCGTTTTAGCGGGATCACCTACTAATGTTTCATAATGGACTTCTTTGATATCATCCGAAATTTTTGTAGCTACTTCACCTAATAGCTTCTGTGCCTCACTCCCAATCGATTCTTTATTAGCGGTTGGGTTAAAGTCTCCGAATTGGACATATGGCACATAATTGGTCGTATTATGCATCATAGAAGCTCCATGTGAAAAAACGGGTTCTGAATTCATTGTTGCTTTCGTTTTTGTATTTTGATCATGAACGTACACAACGATTAAGGAAGCATGATGAGCTTTTGCTAAGCTCTCTGCCTGACGAATCGCTTTCATACTATCACTCGAACCGTCATATGCAACTAGGATCTTTTGATATTCATGACTCATACTATTCAACTCCTTCCTACAGGATTCTATTCCTTATATATCCTTTACTAGCAATGCTTAAACATTTTAGATCACGTCTTCTACCTTTTTCAAAACGACATCTAGTGTCACTGCTCAGGCTAAACACATCACAAGAACTATAGGAACTTGATGTGTTACGCTTATTAAATAATGTATTTATGAAAGGATGAAATATTCATGGCAAGAACCGCTCTAATCACTGGCGCTAGTGGTGGCATTGGTTACGAACTCGCTAAACTTATGGCAAATGACTTAAACCTTATTTTAGTCGCACGGAGTGAAAATAAATTAGAAGAAGTTAAAGCAGAACTAAGCTCACACACCAATGTGACGATTATCCCGTTTGACCTCGCCAAACCCCAAGCAGCAAAAGCCCTATATGATCGTGTCCAGCAAGATGGGCACCGCGTCGATATCTTAGTGAACAATGCTGGATTTGGAATCGAAGACTTATTCCTTGAGACTGATCTAGATCGTCTCAACCAAATGTTACAGCTTAATATGGTCGCGCTTACTAATTTAACGTATTATTTTGGACAAGATATGGTCCGTTCTCAATATGGAAGAATATTAAATATCGGGTCCATCGCTTCCTTTGTTCCTACCCCAGCGATGAGTGCATATGCAGCAACGAAAGCTTATGTATTATCCTTATCAGAATCTCTTAACACCGAACTCCAGAAAAAAGGTAATCTATCTGTCACTGCTTTATGTCCTGGACCAACCGCAACAAACTTTGCCAACGAAGCCAATATGCAATCCATGGGTGAATCATTTAACGATATAGCGATGTCACCAGAACGCGTCGCTTCAATTGGCTATCATGCCCTTTTCAAAAAGAAAAATGTATCAATCCCTGGCAAACGATATAAATTTCTTATTGCTTTCACACGCATTCTAACTCGAAAAATGGTTCAGCGCCTCCTAGCTAAGTCATTAAAATAAGACATTAAAGTAACCCTACACTAAGAAACATTAGCGTAGGGTTTTCTATTGAACTTTCTATTTATTTAATTTCCACTATCTTTTATTTAATTTCTGGTTGAATTTATCTCATAACTCAACTGAATTATCAAATAACTAAACGTTTATCTCATAAATCAGAGAATTTATTTCATAAATAAACGTACTAATCTCATAAATTAGCGATTTTATCAAATAAATTGAGAGATTCAAACCATATGAAAAAGGAGAGGATTTCCCCCTCCTTTCACTTTTAACCTTCTAATTGTTTTAATGCTTCGCGATTAAAGGCTGGTAAATCATCAGGTGTTCGGCTCGTTACAAATTTACCATCGACTACAACCTCTTCATCAACCACTTTAGCTCCTGCATTGCGTAAGTCATTGCGCACTGACACAAAGCTTGTTAATGTCTTACCTTTTAATTGTTCAGTATCAACTAGGAACTGTGGTGCGTGACAAATTGCAAATACTGGTTTATCTGATTCAAAGAATTGACGTGCGAATTTTGCATTTTTTTCATCAATGCGTAATAAATCAGGTGAGAAACCACCTGGAACTAATAATGCATCATAGTCACTTGCATCAACGTCATCAACCCCATAATCAAGGGTCATTTCTTGGCCGTTCTTGCCTTTTATCGTTTCACCTTTTCCTTTTCCAATCAAATCAACTTGATGTCCAGCATCTCGTAATTTTTCTGCTGGATCCGTTAATTCAATCTCTTCTACCATATCTGTTAGTAAAGCTGCTACTTTTTTACCCATAAATAAATGACCTCCTTTTTGAATCTCACATTCTTTGTTATACCCAATCAACAACCTACCTTAAACCTACTAATCAAAAAATTCCCCGACACGGTTTGACATTATATCCGACTATGTTATTATAAACTTTGTAAAGAAAAAATTTAACGTTTTTAACAACTCGAAGGATGGTGATTTATGGCAAACTATTTATCGACGTATTAACACGTCATACCTAATGTTGAACAAACATTCAGAATCATGTATGCTAATCAACATTGGTTGTAATCACTTTGCCAACATAACATCAACTTTATTTTTAACAATCTGAGGAGGAACAACACATATGCATTTTAACAAAAAAGCATTACTACTAATCCTTACAGGTATGATTTTAATCGTCCTAGCAGCATGTGGCGGCGAGGAATCACCTGAAGGATCAGACCAATCAGAAGGTGCTAACGAAGAAGAAAATAGTGAAGGTAGCGAATCTAGTGAAGGCGATGTCAACCAAGAGACAATTGAAATGGGCCAAATCAACTGGGCTGAAAACATCGCTGTGACTAACATGTGGAAAGTCATCTTAGAAGAACAGGGCTACAATGTTGACCTTGTAAACTTAGATATGGGGCCGACAATGGAAGCTTTAGCAAACGATGAACTAGACTTAGGATTAGAAGTTTGGCTACCCGTTCAAGACGCTAACTACCTAGATCAATACGAAGATCAAGTATTCTTCTCTGAAGCAACTTGGTATGATAACGCTAAAGTAGGTCTTGTTGTACCTGAATATATGGAAGATATTAATAGTATTGAAGATTTAAATGAAAATGCTGATAAATTCGATGGCGAAATTACTGGTTTCGATTCTGGTGCTGGTACCATGGAAGTAACTGAAGAGATGATTCAAGAGTATGACCTTGAATTGGAGCTAATGCCAAGTTCTGAACCTGCTATGATTGCAGCAATCGACAAAGCAGTTAAAAACGAAGAACCAATTGTTGCACCACTTTGGAATCCACATAGTATTTTCGCTAAACATGACCTTAAATATTTAGAAGATCCAAAAGAAACTTATGGTGGCGTTGAGAAGATACACTTCGCGACACGCCAAGGTTTTGGTGATGAATACCCAGAATTCACACAATGGTTGAAGAACTGGAAGATGGACGACACGCAAATTGGTGAACTAATGGCAGCTGTTCAAGATGCAGAGGAACCAATTGATGGTGCTCGTACATGGGTAGAGAACAACCAAGAATTAGTTAACGAATGGATGGAACAATAAACCATTAAAAAAGCTTGGGCCTATTTATAAGGTCCAAGCTTTTTTGACTATTTCGTCACTAAAACTGGACAATGAGCATCATTTGAGACTTTATGGCTGATACTCCCCATAACAAAACGTTTCACCCCACCTAATCCTCTGTTACCGATCACTATTAAATCAATATCATTCTCTTCAGAGTATTGGATAATACGTCTTTCAGGCGGCCCTGTTAATACATCAAACCTTACATCAATATCTTTTGATACTTCAGACTTAGCTTGTTCCATAACACTATCCGCTAACCGTTCGACATCTTCATAAGAGTTCATCTGAGATATATTCGGAAAGTTTTGATTAGGATCATTAAGCGCTTCATTATCATATGGAGCTGGATGATTATATGGATCATGTCCTTCAACAAATACTAAGTATAAACGGGCGTCACTTTGTCTAGTGATTCCTTCAGCGATCTCAAGTGCCTTTTGGCTATCAGGAGAACCATCATACGCTAATAAAACATGATTAAATAAAGCATTCATAATAACAACCTCCTCTTAATTTTCAAAGCACTTCTCCCATGCTCCCAATTTAGTTTAAGCACTAAACTGTCTTTCAGAGGATCTGAATGAAATAATTGGTCGGAAAATAAATCAATTATGAAAAAGATCTCTATATCATATAATGCCTAATTCATCTTCTTATTATTCATATACACGTTTTCCACGCAAACTAAACCTATTGTCCTAACAAACCATGTAAATTTCACAAATTAAAAAGCCGCAGCTATTATTAGCTACGACTTCTTTAATTAGTTTTGTTCGTACTGATTCACTTCATAAAGATCGATTAAATCTATCTCTGGATGACGATCCTTAAACAAGTTTAACGAAAATTCATTTTTGAATAACACGACCGGATTATTTTCACGATCACGGACAAGCGTACTACGACTGTCAAAGATGGATTCATCAACCTGATCAGGTTTCAACCATCTCGGTACTCGCTCTCCGATATCCTCTAACACCACTTCTGAATTATATTCGTTTTGCATGCGATATTGGAATACATCGAATTGTAATTGTCCAACTGCACCAATAATAAATGATTCAGTATGATATTTCTTAAACAACTGAATAGCACCTTCTTGAACAAGTTGTTCAATCCCTTTATAAAACTGTTTCGACTTCATGACATTTTTCGCCGTCACTGTTTTATATAATTCAGGTGGGAATTGAGGTAGTTCATCAAACTCAAACACCGTCTTACTCTCAGTAATCGTATCACCAATATGATACACATTCGGATCATAAATACCGATGATATCACCAGCATACGCCTCTTCAATCGTACCGCGCTGCGAGGCGACAAATTGCTGTGACTGATTTAAATTAATTGTCTTACCAGTTCGAGATAGCTTTACACTCATATCACGCGTAAACTTCCCTGAACAGATTCGGACGAACGCAATTCGGTCACGATGATTCGGATTCATGTTAGCTTGAATTTTAAAAATAAATCCAGAAAACTCTTCTTCTGTCGGCTGGATGACGCCGTCTGTTGTTTGGCGAGAACCAGGTGCTGGAGCCATTTCGATAAATGAATCAAGAAATGTTTCCACACCAAATGGCGCAAGCGCACTACCGAAGAAAACAGGTGTCTGCTCACCTGCAAGTACTGCATCAAGTGAAAAGTTTTCGCCCGCTTCATCTAATAGCGCAACTTCATCCTGTGCCATCTGAAACTCTTCACGCTGACGTAATTCTGCATACTCGTCAGCCTCTAATTCATCATAAGGTACGCGCTCCTCCTCACCATTCTGTAAATAACGTACGAATTCATTTGATTGACGGTCAAATGTCCCTAAGAAGCGTTTACCCATACCTGCTGGATAGTTCATTGGATACGTTTCAATCTCTAAGACTTCTTCAATTTCCTCCATTAAATCAAGTGGTTCACGACCTTCACGGTCAACCTTATTGAAAAACGTAAAAATCGGAATCCCTCTCATGCGACAAACTTTAAATAATTTTTTCGTTTGTGCCTCGATTCCTTTCGTCGAATCAATAACCATGACCACACTATCAACGGCTGTAAGCGTTCGATAAGTGTCCTCACTGAAGTCTTCGTGACCTGGTGTATCTAAAATATTAACTTCATAACCTTCATAAGGAAAGTTCATCACACTTGATGTAACGGAAATTCCACGTTGCTTCTCAATTTCCATCCAATCAGATGTCGCAAATTTGCCCGATTTCTTCCCTTTTACAGTTCCAGCTTCCCGAATTAAATTACCGAAAAGCAACATCGTTTCCGTTAACGTTGTTTTACCTGCATCAGGGTGCGAAATAATCGCAAATGTTTTACGTTTTTGCACTTCTTCTTGTATCGACATATATTAACCCTTTCTATCTTAACTTAGCCTTTCATATCCTAACATAAACACAAGACTCATTGTAGTGAAAAATCCCGAACGACTTCCCCAAACAATACTAAACCTTTTCTACAAAGAAAGCCCCTCCAATACAGGAGAGGCTTAAAAAAACAATATTATTCAGTATACATGATTGGTGAACCAGGGCCTAATTCAAGACCTAGTAACATCCAAACGATTAACATTAATGTCCAAATCACTAAATATGCTATTGAATAAGGGAACATAACAGAAATCAAAGTACCAATTCCCATATTCTTAACATATTTCTGTGCAAAGGCAATAATAATCGCAAAATAAGTCATCAGTGGTGTAATAATGTTTGTTGCTGAGTCAGCAATACGATAAGCCATTTGTGTTAGTTCTGGTGAATAGCCAAGTTCCATTAAAATTGGAACAAATACAGGCGCTAACATTGCCCATTTAGCAGAAGCACTGCCGACAAATAAGTTAATGAAACCAACAACCAATACAAATCCAATGATTAATGGAATTCCAGTGAAATTAGCAGATTCTAGAAATTCAGCACCATATACACCTAATACAAGACCCATGTTTGTTTCATTAAAGTAAGCAACGAACTGACCTGCTGTAAATGCTAAGACAATGAACATTCCCATTGATGCCATTGTATCAGACAATTGGTCAGCAACATCTTTATCGTTCTTAATTTCTTTTGTCACGATTCCGTATACTAAACCTGGAATAAAGAACAAGATCATAATAATAGGTACCAGCGAATCCATAAATGGCGACCTGATAATACCACCATCATCCGCACGTAACGATAGAGTCCATATAATTGTGTAAAAAGGGTCATTTTCCTCTCCACATGGTACAATGTTTTCAACCACAAAAACGATTACCAGGAGGAGAGTAT
>NZ_JAUSTQ010000007.1 GCF_030812915.1 Alkalibacillus salilacus | reverse complement strand
TGGACACTAAAAAAGATGACCCCGAATCAATATCGAGGTCACCTTTTAGCCGCCTAGTTTTTTATTAAATTGTCCACTTTTAAGGGTACAGTTCACCATTCCATAATCGGACCAAAAGTTCCACCAATTAAAAAGAGAATAACCGATACGATGCCTGCGACAATACAAATTGTGGGCATCACTTTCCACAGCGATCGATCCAATAAACTGTTGTCCTTCTTAGCTTCAAATAAAAATATCAGATAAAAGAGCGTTATGACTAAGGCAACAGTGAGAAAAGTCATGTACGTAGAATTTACAGCTGTCCACTCCCCTGATGAAGTTGGATTAGTTCCTTTCTGATTGATGTATTCTAAAAACCACATGAATAAGACGATTAACGAAAATGTTAGTAATTGATATATTGACCATTTCACCTTATGAACCCACTTTCTCTTCATAAACTATTACATTCGAAACTAAAAACCTGGTTATTCCTTTGACCACTAATTATCTTTAGATCTTTCATAAAATGTTTTAAAAACCATAAAGTTACTCTCGAAACTACTTTGAACATTTCTAATTTGCGAATTTAGTGTTTTTCTTGATTCTGCTGTCCCGTTTTTTAGATCAATGAGTTGGTCCTCTAGGGACAATAAACCTGAGATCACATTGGCTAAATAATCCTTTTGATCTTCTGAATAATCCTTCCTCACCATTAGCTCTAACAAGTATTCTCTTCCGTTTTTCACTTCAAATAACATCTTATCCAGCTTTTCCTTATCCATCTCGACTGTATCATCACTCGTTAACCAATCTTGTTCATACATTGGGAGTAAATATTGTGTTCGATCAACTGTTAAATCAATGTTATCTGCCGATTCTAATGCCTCTAAATCCTCTTCATATGCTTCATTAAATATTTTCAAATCTTCGGCATAATTCTCGACTACAACTGAGTCAGGTGTAAATGAATAGCTCTTATGAATACTCAACATAGAATAAGGATAAAACCAAGTCATAATCAGGATAAAAACTATTAGTACCCCAACTATACTCAGCGTAATCTTGCTCGCCTTCTTCTTCATACTAATCTCCCCAAGTCTTTTAACGTTAACTAGCAATCTTAAAATGTAACTCAACATACACTAAAGTGCATAAGGTTAATGTTCTTCCGCATTGAAGACTCGAGTTCCTCCAATAAAATCATGAATTCCGCGACCATCTTCTCGAACAGCCATCATAACCGTCGATGCTATAAGTGATCCTCCTAGTGTAAGAATACCAAGCAAGTAAAAGCCGACAAATTCTCTCAAAAATGTGTGCTTAAACGTCGGATCTTCTCCACCTGAGTGTGTCAATCGAATATTCGAAAACTTTTTCCCAATGACGTATCCACTCCACAGTAATGGAATCAAGATATAATAAGAAACGTAATATACACTCCAATATCCATTTCGCTCAAGTGGAAAATCGCTATTCACATTAAATAGATACAAACAAATCAATACGATTAAATTTAGAATCAAATAATCATAAACCCTCGCGAGAACTCTCTGGCGCATATGGATTAAATTATTAATAGAATCACCTCAGATACCATTTAACTAAGACCTATTCATTAAAACAATCAAGCTACTTTTCCAATAATTCTTATAACAACTACTTAACGGCATGTTTGAATATAAACTCTTATTTTCACCCACACGAGTAATCACATTCACTTCTTGGACGATATTAACGCAAACGACACAACAACAAACAGCACAACACCAACACCTATAAATAATGAAATTAAGCTCACCACTTCACCCCTTTCATAAACAATCTAAGAACCACCTCTAAATGAGGTTTTATAACATAGTAACGCTTAGTTCCTTTCTCCTTGCGTTAGTACAGATTAAACAGTTTTCCTACCTGTTTATTAGTCAAAACGACCATTTCCAGCAAATCAGCCTATATAAATAACAATCCAAACGCAGACAAAAACGTTAAAACAGAGCCGATAAAAAATGGGCTTAGCGAACTAACGTATTGATTCACTTTTGACTTTGGAACATGTTGACCCATAGTAGCAACTGATGCAGCCGCATCCCCTAGTGATGAGGCTCTGCCACCGTAAGTAAAGAAACATGCAAGAAAGCCAATAACAAAGACGCTATTCACAAGACCGAAATTTAATAAAGTATCAACACCAAAACTAATAAGGTACAATACACTAATCAATAAGAACATCTTCAACAAAAATTTCATCATTTGATCTCTCTCCTTTAATTTCAAGCTAAAAATCTAAGCTATTACCCATACATAAGTCAGATATAACGACAGCATTAGGACAATCACAAATCCCATCTCACTAAGTGTCACTTTGTAAGCATTTGGGTTCGATGCATATTTTCGTTCCATAACGATGGTTACGATAAAAGAAGGAAAAATTAAAAACAACAGTATAAACCAAGGTTGTAAAAACCAATACCAAGTCCCTGTATTAACATTGATGGTATAACCAACCAGTAGACTGATTAAAGTAATCCCTCTTATCACTCGATCTATTTTTTTATGTCGATCAGTCACATAGTTGAAAGAAAAAATATTTTTTCTTTCAACACCGAACCATTTACTAACAAATGCATTAAACCCAATCAGTAAAACAAGTCCAATAGCAAACGTAATTACGATTACTTGCAGAAAATATTCATATAAAGCAATCCCATTCATTAAATCCTCCTAATATTAAATCTCCTATAAAATCACTTTTTCAACGCAGGATAAACATCTCGTATGTATGACGATAATTCTGATTCTTGAACGGACACTATCTCTTTAAACGTTTTGCCTTTAACCAACATTGCTCTACCATACAGTCCATATCATCACAGCAACAATCAGAATTATGAAAGATACATCAAATATAACCCAATTCTTATGATCTTTCTTAACATGGTGATAATAATCGTAAACACTTCTCACCAACAATGCGCCTGCAAGCCATAAGAAACCGTAAGTATCAGTAAAAGGTCGGTCATCTCCAAACAAATATCCTACCGCTAATAACGTCATCATCGTAATGATCACATAATAGCAAACCCGTATGACGTTCTCTCTTCGTGTCAGCTCTCCATCCATTGTTTACTCTCCTTCTAAAACACTCATCAAGATGCTAGATTAATAGATTTCGCGTTAAGTGTTCATTACTCATAACACTCGTCATTTATTTCTTTACAAACGAACGAACCAACATAGTCCCTGCTAAAACAGATAAAACGATATTCAATTCCGAAAGCAATAATACATTTGGAAAAAAGTCTTGCGATTGTCCGAACCATCCTAGCCAATAAAAATTTGGTATGAAGACCAAAATAGTAACGACAACAGTTGGTATAAGAAGTTGCCAATTGATTTTAAAGTTGCCTTTGAAGAGACTTCTTAAACCGTTCCATTCCATCAACGTGCCAAATAAGAACGCCCACAAAGACATGGTAGTAAGCAGTAATATTAAATTCTCTGTTGCCCTTTGTGACGCAATTTGAAGATCATAGTAATTGCCAACCATCAAGTATAGTAGAATAACCATACCTAAGATCAGCGCTGAAACACTTAAAACTTTTTTGTAAATAGTAAAACCTCCTGAAGCACTTTGTTTTTCAAAATTTTATTGCATTTCGAGTTCTTCAACTAATTCCTCGACCTTCTGCATGACGGATTCTGTGCTAATGTTGTCATCGGAAATTTCTTTAAAATCTATATCAGAAAGTATGATCCCTAATTCTTCATATCTCTTTTGGTCCGAATCAGTTAAGTCGCTGTAGTCTTCTGATGAATCGATTGGTAATTGTTGATATGTTAGTAAAATCTGTTGTAAGTCGATTAACGTGTCCGTTTCATGTTGTGATAACATATTAGTTGTTGCTCCCACATTCATACTGGTTGAAAGTCCCATAAATAATTCATCCATCCTTGTAGTCACTAGGCTTAGATTTGTCCAATCATCCTCAACCTGGTGATGGACTGATTCTTCTAATTGGACTAAATTTGCGTAAACATCACTAATCAGAACACGTTCATTTACATAGCTCATTTTGAAAAATCCCCATGCGACTAATCCAATGAGTAATACATTTAAAACGATTGACCCCAGAAAAAAAGCTTTCGGTTTATTACCCAAAATTAACTCAACTCCAGTTAAAAATTCTTAAACTTATGTGAGTGCTTCGCTTGTTGAATATTCCATCTCACCTTCTATTTTCGGTGCTTTTAAATAAATGCCGAATTCCCTTACCAGCTAATGGTTCATCTGAATACCTTGGTATAACATGAAGATGAGAATGATAAATGTGTTGCCCACCCAACTCGTAGCAGTTCCACCCAATGTTATAACCATTTGGGTGATGTTTTTCATCTATGTAACTTTTTGTTTCTTGCAGAAGGCTATAAGTTGCGTTCCATTCTTCTACTGTTAAATCAAATACGGTTTCTCTATGTTCTCGTGGTACGATTAACCCTGCACCTTCAAGTTGAGCACCCTTTACTTGAGCTTCATCTAGCTGCAAAAACATACAGTACTCATTACTTAAAATAACTTTTTGTTTTGGTTCTAACTATGGATAACAAAATACACAATCATTCAAAACTTAATCCGCTCCTAACCTTCTCCGTCCATACAAACCTTGCTCATCTGTTATGTATAACGACGTCATCTTAATTTATTGCCATTAAAAACAATGTGTTTGCTAGGAAGAGGAGGTCACTATAGTAGTTTCGCCATATAGTATTCATCTACCATTTCATTATTTATAAACAAAGCGTTTCTTTTTGTCCCTTCAATTTCAAATCCTGCTTTTTTATACAAAGACAAACCACTTTCATTCTTAGTTACGACTGATAGCTCTAATCTACTAACGTTTTTAAGCGCAGCCCATGTTTCCAACTTTTCGAACAGTTTTGTTCCTACCCCCATTCCCCTGAAACCTTCTAAAACTCCTATCACAAGGTAAGCAGAATGTTGATTCCGTTTTGCATTCCCGCCGATTGCTATCAAATAGCCGACTAGCTCATAATCGCTCTCTGCTACGAATATGGCTGAATTTGATGCCTTTTTAAAACTTTCGATCATACTCCTTTGGTTTTCCGGTTGAATATCCCTCTCTCCAGCTTCCCAGAGCATGTACTGAGCACTTTCATCAACTCGTTGGATAAGATTTGCTAATTTATCGGCATCAAAAGTTTCCACTTCTCTGATTTTCACGCCTTCTCCCCCCTACCACCAGAAACTTAACTCTTAAATTATCGAGGCTATAAACTACATCGAATTAACAATCCTTACTATTAAAACAATAGCTAAAACCATAATTAATATGTCAATTGCCAGCCAGCCTTTTTTACCTACTTTAAGATCTTTATAAAAATCATAAGCGCTCATCACTATCATTGCACCTGTAATCCAAAAGATACCATAAATATCTGATCCAGGACTGTCATCACCAAACAAATACCCCACACCCAACAACATCATGACCGTCACCGTCACACCATAGCTCACCTGAATGACTTTTTCGCCGCGAGTAAGTTCTTCATCCATGATTAAACTCCTTTTATTAAAAATCACGCCATCATTGTTCACGCTACTTAAGGTAATCAGATACCACATCAACATTGAACCGACCACTCTCTTGTAAAAACTGAGTAAGCAGATGAACATGACCCATACCGTACAAAACGAAAAGACGATCGTCGTTGCTAGTTACTAAATCAACAATGCTTTTGTAAATGATCAGGTTGCGATAATACCAATATTGCGCCGTCCACATTGCTCCAACTGGTTGATCATGATCCCCGATTAAAGCTAATAACATATGAATCTCATGGTTGGCCTTCAAGTTCGATGAGGTATTTAACCAACGCAAGAATTCTCCCACAGAATGATTATTAAAATATGTTTCTATTTCTTTAGTTAGGAATGCCCCTTTTTCCTTTACTTCTTCAAACACATGAGAACCACGTGTATCTGCCCAATCTTCTAAATCAGGAATGCCGTCGACTTGGTCATTCCAGTCAACGGCATAAAGTTTTTCGTGGTTCATTGCACGTCCCAACTTGAATCCGATCTGATGGCGTTCATTTGCCTTCAAAGAATATTTTCCTTGTAAAAAAGCTTGGTAACTTTCATCCAATTCCTCTTGTTGATCGCTTAAAACTTCTAGGGCAATTTTCGTCGGATTATAGTGCACAAGACGCTCAATAACTTCGGCAATTTCTTGCTGTCTATTCTCGGCTAATATATCCTGTGTTTCAGGCTGAAATAAATCACCATTATTAGGACTATTAAAATGGTTTGTACCTAAAATAACAACAGTCGGTTTTGAATGTGACATATGATCCCACCTATTAATCGTTTACTTCGGAATCGTAGTACTCACCATATTCATCCACATCGACTACTTCAATGACGTTAGACCAATGCAAGACAGTTCCTACAAAATCTCGTATGTCTAACTCTGGCATCTCATAAGTTTCATCTGTATTGACAGTTCCTGTGGCGTCTTCAATAAACGTCACCTTATATCCACGATCAAATCCTGTTATAGCCGTGAACATGCAACAAAACTCTGTATTAAAACCAGTAATGAATAGATGATCCACACCTAAACGATCTAATTGACTTTGCAGGTCCGTTTCATAGAAAGAATTAGGCGTTTTCTTTTCAATAACAACATCAGCATAATCCTTTAATGATGGATGTAAGTCAGAGCCTTCTGACCCTGAGTGTAACGGGCTTTCTTCAGCTTCATCGAAGTGCTTCATGAAAATAACCGGTAATTCTTTGATTTTAAAATCCTTAATCACCTGTTCCATAAGCGATAATTCTTCTTCAAAATTTCCAGCGTTAACAATGCCATTTTGTACGTCGATGACTAATAGTGCTTTCATGTTATCTCTCCTTCTTTTAATTTCTTAATACTTTTTCGTATTTGGTTTATACCAAAACAAATCGCAACTATGCCTATAATAATTGATGCAATAAACCAGAAATCCCATCCGTGTTTTTCAATTAATAAATAACCTGAATAAATCATAGCTGGCCCCATTAATAAGGTTATATAAAGGTCAACAATCGATTTGCCTATCGTTTTTAACGTTTCTTTGTTCATACGTTTAACCTTCCCATCTGACCAATCATTAAAGAGTAATTAAAATATTAATTAACAGAACCAACACTTAACTTTAAAGACTGAATGCTTTTGCAGACATACTCCTTCTTCGCTAGCATACTTTTCAATAATCAACTGTTATTAAATATTCAGATGACCATCCATTCTTTCAAAATAATCTGGATGTAAATAATCCAATCGTTTTTCTGAACCTTCTACATGATCTCTGTTGAGTTGAGTCATATCTTCAAACGGCCTATATAGACCGTTAAGATTAAAATAATAATTAACAGTTTCTCTCCGTATCTTTCGAAATAAAGATAACCTGAATAAATTATCAAAGGCCCAAATAATAAAATTGCCAACAGGCCTAACTTGGATTCAAATATCGTTTTTAACTTTTCTTTGTTCATACGTTTAACCTGCCAATCTAACCAATCATTACTCATTAAAATATTGATAAAAAGTAACACCTTGTTATTGCACTAGGAGTTTTACGATTCCCCATTTTTCTAGTTATTCTTATATACATACTCCATAGGTTCGGTACAATGAACATAACCGTTCTTCTTGTAATAATTAATCGACTCATCACTTGGCCACACAATGACAAACTCATATTGATTATCTTCAACCCACTGATTAATGGTTTCGAGTAACTGGCTCCCAATCCCTTGGTTGCGATAGTCTGGACGCGTATAGACATTCGTCATAAATGCAAATGGTTTAGTCACTCTACCAGGACGTGGCACCTTGTGAACTAACTCTAGGTAACAATGCGACACGATGTTTCCTTGATCCTCAGCCACCCAGATAAACCACCTGCCACTAATCATCGCCTGCTCTAGAAATGACTCACATTCAATCGCGAACTCGTCGAATGATTCGTTACTTTTGCTTTCGTCATCCTCAATCGTAAAATCCCAGCGCATCTTAATTAGCTGTTTGATATCCATGGGTTCTGCGAGTCTTATCTTCAATTGTAAATCCTCCTTGACTCTGATGCAGATTAATTCTACTTCGAAATAACAATCACACCACCACAATGTGAAATCGGGTAAAATTCACAATGAAGCGTGTTGGATAATGATAACTTAATTTCATTATAAACCAGATAAAACTCATCCTCGTCCCAGACATCTAGGTTTTCTAATCGACAAGCATTCAGTTCTTCTCGCGATTCAAAAGCAATATCACCTATGAGCAGTTGGCCACCCTCTTCAAGAAGGGATGCAAGCTGTTCGATAAATGGGATTTTCTCTTCATCCGTTAAATGATGCAATGTATAGGTGCTTACAATAGAATCATAGGTTTTCTCCATGATCTCAGGAGGCAAACCATTCGTGATATCCCACTCAATTAGATTAGCAGTGGGCATCTTAAATTGCGCAATTTCCTTCATTTTCGTTGAAAAATCCAAACCATCTATTTGGTGGCTATGATCATATAGTTTGTGAGTTAACACCCCTGTTCCAAACCCAATATCCAAAACGTTAGATTTTTGCTTTTTCATGACTTCATTAAAGATCATATTTAATATTTGTTTATAACCTGCAAAAGGGTACTGATTATTTTCTTCACTTACTTGGACCGTTTTGTCATAATCATCTGCCCATAAATCAAAGCTATTTTTACTTAACACAACGTTTGCCTCCATTACTTATAAAATGTTCTATAAAATTTATCACTCGCAATCACGGCTGTTCACTCCACTTTATAACCTCAACATCAGATATGTTGACTTCACCCAGACTTAAAATATGGGGTATAAAATGAAACATCCCAAAACGATTGCCTTGACTATGCTGTTCCTTAAAATATTCAATGGTGTCAGTTGGAACAAAAGCTAATTCCTCGTATTCATCTAAATTAAGGTGTTCAATGTCTTTTTCATTCATATCTGCTGCTGGACCTCTGTAATTTTCTTTTCTGTATGAATAAATCACATTTTGATTGTTTTCTAGGTTTGTAATGGGAATCTTATAAAATCGAAGTTCACTACTCGCATTGACACCTATATCATTCAATTCTTTATAAACTTGATAAGGATGAATAGGTAAAAAATGAACAACATCATTCCATAAACAATTCAGTTTTGGAACCTTTCTTTCCAAGAGTTTAATCCGTTGCGGATGATCTTGATATTTCTCCACATAACTTTCATACAACTCTGTATCCTTATACTTAATTTTGTTTAATGGTATCAGTTCATCCCCGACCATCTGTTTAGGAACAATATGATAGATGTATTCCATAAGATCCTCCTCATCACTCTTTATTAGCCTTGATTCTCTTATAATTAATAGCCACGAGTTCAGTATAATTTCGACATAACACCTTCCAGTTCAGCTTCGCTTCATCCATTACTCTTGAAGTGTTTATGACCCTTAAATCAATCCGAATTATGTAAAGATCTTCTGCAAAGCTTCTAAATCATCTATCACTCGATCAGCCTGTGCCAATTCACCATCACGTGCAAAGTCAAACTGGCAACCAATCGCAGTTAGCCCATTTTCTTTTGCAGCAAAGATGTCCGATGAACGATCACCCACAACAGCACCATCCGTGATAGCGTATTGATCTGAAATAGTCCGAACTAAATCCGCTTTATCGTCCGAATCGATTTGTTGGATACTAAAGGTTTCTGTCACCCATCGATCTAATAGATAATAACGCACAATCGCATTTAAATAATCAACTAAACCATTACTCGCGATGAATAGGTCGTAACCTTTCGCCTTCAAATCTTGAAAAGTCGCTTCGACGCGAGGATATAAAGCGCCTTTTCCTTGATTAATTTGCTCAATCAATCTTTCTACAAAATACGTATCAACTTGTGCTCTGTCGGTTTCTGAGTGGTCGGGTAATAATGTTTCCCACACCACTGGCAGAGGCACGCCCATAATCTTTCGATATTCCTCAAGAGGTGTTACTTCTTCCCATTTGCCCAATGAACGTAAGTGGTCAAAGGTAGCCTCAAGCGCCCCTTCTAGAATCTGATCTGTTTGAAACAATGTCCCGTCCATATCAAAAATAATCCCCTGTTTCATTGGCTCTTCTCCCTTTTAATTCAATTAAGTGTTGTTCTAATGGGCTAGAATTTCAACTGTTTCTTTTTATTAAATCTCTTAGTCACTATGCCAATAAAACCAAGTATGAGTTGCATTAAACTTAATAACCATATTTGTAGAGCTGGTAAATACCATTCTCCTATTAACATAATGGGCATGATGGCAGATAAGAAAAGTAATAGTCCCCAAATGAATGTTAATATGAATATGAATATTTTATGATCTTTCTTTATAAAGCCATAGAAGGCTATCACTGCATTTCCAACTCCAAAAATAATCATGCCCGAGAAAGCTAAACTTTCCCAACTATTAAATGGCATTTTTCCAACCCATTCTGGTGGAAATGTCTCAAAAACTCCTTCTCCTGAAAGCATTGTTACACCTAAATAAAAAGCACCTAACGACAATAATAGGTTATAAACATTTGAAATATTTTTTATAGTCATTTTATCCTCCTCGTATAAGCGATTGACTCAATTGATGACTAAAAAGCACAGCAATTACGTCAATTTTGATATCACGTCATCTACATCTTCCCACTCGTAGGTCAATAGATTAAGTTCAGCTCCACCAATCTTCACCTGTTCAGACTTGATTAGTTTCGCTCCATAATGCTCATAGAAACGGCAAGCATCATTACCTTCTAATACTTCTACAAACACTCGATTGTACCTAAGTTCGTTAAATTGAAGAAATAACTGTTTGAACAGTTCTTTTCCAATTCCTCTACCTTGATACTCTTCAAGAAGATAAATTGTCGTTAAGTCACCTGCGTTTTCTACTGTATTTTTATCTCTTTTCCCGCAACTACCAAAACCTACAATTTCTCTGTCATCATTTTCTGCCACAAACACATACTGATCGTTTTGAGCAATATTATCCTTCCATTTATCGTTGCGTCTCTCATAAGACATGTTATCTAAAAAGTCATCTGGAATAATATTTTTGTAAGTCGTCTTCCAACTTTCAACATGTACGATTCCAATTGCGTATGCATCTTGATATTCCGCTTCACGAATCATCATCGTTATCACCTCAATAGATTTATAAAAACTATGCGTTTAAGTCAAAGCAAGCTCTACAAGATTATAAATATAAATGCAATACATGCTGTGGTCCTTTAGCGCCCTCGAAGATTTCGCCTTCATCCATAAAGCCCATCTTTATGTACAAGTTTAATGCCGCGACATTTTTCTGATTAACACCAAGGACAATTTCATTCACTTCAGGAAGTTCCTCATGAACGAATGACGGTAATAATGTTAAGGCGTCTTTGGCCAAACCTTTGCCTTGAAATGTTGATTCAATTGAAAATGATGTTAAAACACGGGCTCGTGGATTATCACTATACTTCTGAAGTTTTGCACCGTCTTCCAAAGTAAAATAACCCACTGGTCGATCACCATCTAAAATTAAGACATGGCTAGAAGTACTCGTCACCTTGGGATTATGAATCTTTTCTATCGGTAGCATCGTAAACATTAGTTGTTCTTCTGGTAAATGATAGTCATCTAAAAATGGTTTGTATGGTTCTGTGTACTGTATTAATGAAATAGATGATTGTTGTTGTGATGTCATAATGTCCTCCGATTTAATTGCTGTCATTTGATTGTTTAACTTCATACTCCATCTTTAAAAATTCATAATTATTACCATTGGTATGCTGCATAAAAGTTTTAACATCTCTAAAACCAAATGCTTTATAGACGTTGATCGCTCGTTGGTTAAAGGTCGCAACCGACAAGGTGATGGTGTTGGGTTCATATTCACGCTGCACAAACGCAATCCCCGCTTCGAGAAAAGCTAACCCCTTACCACGTCCCGTTTGGTCAGGTCGCATACCTAAGCCTATATCTACTGTTTGATCATCAACAGGATTTACACTAAAGAAACCTATTAATTCTCCGCGATTTATCACAGCAAATTTCGAATCACCCCGTTTAGATGGATCGATAAATTCTTCTAAATCTTCTTCGTCCGCTTCCATATCATAAAATGAATAGTCACTATCATAATGCCAATGAAATGCAATTTCCTCGGCTTGTGCCTGCGTCATAATCTTAAATTGATACATCATCATTCTTCCTTCACTTAAACTTCATCACTGAAAAAACAATCCATAAACCAATAAACCTATCACTAAAATTACAATCAACACACCCGTAAACTTCCAACTCATGCCGCCGACTAAATCAGCCATGTTACTACCATGCGAACTGCTGGATGGGTGTTTTAACTCTTCCTGTCTCATGCGTTCACGGCGTTCTTCAGGGCTTTGGTTATCGTTACTCATGTTATCCCACCTTTTTAATAGATTTTCTTTAAGTTTAATTTTGAGTTCATATTGTTTTAGGTCATGAACTTTAAATATATTAATCTAGCCATAGTGGATAGTAAAATATCACTCTGACAACAAACCATATAAGAACTATTAAAGAGCCCAAAGCCAATGTGATACTTAACGTTTGTCTATGCCGCTTTTGCTGTCTTGACCTTGGATTAACCAGGTCCCACCCAAGCCTTACTAAAATAAGTAATGTTAGGAGAGTCATATCGTAATAAAAAGGTTTATTTATTATCTTTGCAATGATTAGCACTGCGAATACTCCGGCAAGAGTTAAATTGTTATCCATCCTTTTATCAACATCTTCGAAATACTCTTCAATTGCTTGCCAATATTTCTTCATGAAAAGCCTCATTTAGTTAAAAATCACACAAAGTTTATAGTTTCTTTTTCTATTTCTTCATGTCTTGTTTTAGTTTATATGTATATTTTTTCTCCAAAATACAACACCCATTTGCTTCGAAAATATGCTGCATTGGTTTGTTATGCTCGCCAGTCCCGCCAATATAGTAGATCGCTCCCATTTTCCTTAAATAGTGGAGCGACTGAAGGTGCAGCGCTCTACCCCATCCTTGGCCACGGTATTTCGGAATGATGCCAAAATAAAATAACCGACCTTCGTCTGTTGTACCTGGCTCAATTTGAGGCATAGTCACACCAACTGGATCGTCGTTCACGAAAACAGTGAGGCAACTGTTCGCGTATCCAGGCCCGAGTTCTTTTTTCATCCCTTCGAATTCTCTGTCGACTGACACAAATGAAGCGTTAAGCGAATCAGCACTCGCTTCCTGCCAAACACGCTTAAATAAGTCTGGTGATGTTTGTTTTAACGGTTTCAAGTCAAACTGAACGTTGCCATCATGAGGAGGCAAATCCGCTAGATTTCGTTTATAAAAATACTGACTGTCGACTAATTGAAAACCTGATGTCTTAAGTTTTTGTGGAAACTTGGACTTGGTAGCTTCTTGTTCATTTAACACAATCGATACAGACTGTGTTTGCTTAGTTGTAGTATATGTCTCAAGGTCGCTGAGTAATTGTTCGAAAGCACCGTCTGTCTGAATATCACCGATCTCTTCAACGACGACATACTCAGGTGACCCATCGACTAATTTGATATTCCGATTGGATAAAGTCGACATCACTTAAACTCCTTGAATTAACCATTATATGTTGAAAAATTCAGTCAATTAATCATATTTTACCATATTTTTGGATAAAAAAATATATAAGTAAAATAAAAACGCTCAGAGTTATTCTGAGCGTTTAATCGTAAGCGAGCATTGTTTTCCATCCGCTTTTCTTCTATAATTTATGATAAGTTGACGATGGTTACGACAAATTCTTCAGCAAAGACGGATAGGGTTGCCATAGTGACAGCTAATGTCATCATGCCGAGATTCGTCCAGACGAATATTTTGCGTTTCGATATGCCAAATGTCGCGACAGTACTCGCGCCGACTTGGCTACTGAACAATAGTGACGAAGCGAAACAAACGCCAAGTGCCCCGTAACGTTCGAAGGTCGCTTTTATTTTAGGATTAACTGAAGCTGGAGCTACTTCACGTCTGCGCCACTTTTGCGTTATTTTGTGGAAACCAGCCTTGATTGTCGAACCGAAAAAGATAAAAATAAGCACACTTACCGCATTGCCTAGCACAGCGATTGTGAGAGTTACGAGTGGCGAGAAATCAAAAACGATAATCCCCATTGGAACAGTTAAGAACACTTCCAAAAACGGTACCATACTGACAAAGAACACAAACAACACCTGAAGGATCACATTTTCCATACCATCACCGCCTTTTATTTAAGTCAACTGACCTAGATTCATTATAATACAACTGACTTATAAAAGCAAGGAGTGTTTTTCAATGCCGAAAAAAATCGACCACACCGAACGAAAAGATCATATTATAGAAGCGATGTTCCGCATCGTACACCGCTCTGGCTTCGAGAAAGCAACATTAAGAGAAATCGCCAAAGAAGCTGGCCTATCACTCGGATCCGTCCAACACTTCTTCCCGAAGCAAGGAGATATTTATATTGATGCAATCGAGGAAATTTACAGTCGGTTCAAAGCCCGCATGGACGAAATCGCACACCATGACGACGAAAATATCTTCGACAACGCCGTTCGCATGATCAAACAAATCGTCCAAGCTAGCACCGAAGAAGAACGCATGGAAAACGATATCTGGATGAAATTCTCGATCATGGCCACCATGAACCCCGACTACCATGAAGCGAAAAACAAATCCCGCGAAGTCAATTACAGCTTTGCGAAAGAGATCGTGATGATGTTGAGTGAGAATGGGTTCTTGAGCAAGGACGAATCAATCGATGAAGCCGCAAATACATTAACGATCTTTATCCATGGGTTAGTGTTTGAGACGGTGATGTATGATGGGTTGTATGATGAAGAGAAAGTTGACGGAGAAGTAAGAAGGTATTTGAATGGGATAACGATTAAATAATAAAACCGTGTGATAGATCAATTATATGATTATCACACGGTTTTTGTTACTTTTTTGACTGTTTATAGAGATGTCTTTGACAAACGATCAGTAATCATATGCCGATACTGTGCAGTTCTAAACAGTTGATTATTTAATGAATTATAAGAATATGGAACGGTTAACGCCTTGCCTCCGCTAAACTTAATGCACGTTTCTTTAGTCGATAGCCTTTCCAAGCTTTCCACATAACCATGTGAAATCCAAGCACAGTCATGCGAAAGCGGTGACGTTGTCGGCATAAAATACATATTAAAAGATGGTTCAATGACGATAGGAAGTTTTCTGTTGATACCGAACACTTTCCTTGTCCCTTCTAAACGGCCTTTCAAACTACAAAAATAGTAATGACAGGCTTCATTTATTAATTGCTTTGGTGTCGAATAACTATAAAAGTCATCATCTTGATCAACTACATATGATCCAAAAATGCCTTCTGAAAACTCATAAGGTAATACCGCCATCGTTTTAGTACTTACTCGAGCTTCTTCTTCGATTCTCACATAAATCTCTCCCTAATATAAATTTAAATTTATATTAGTTAAAATACTATCAAAAGTAAAATCGCAATTTGTTCAAAAATAACGGCAATTGCATTAAATTATCCCTTAAACGGACAGAATGTTAATACAATAGTGCTCATTTCTTAAAACTTAGTGAAAAATTTGCAGTTAATATTTAGTATCAATTTTTTGGCATTGTAAAACTCATTAGTCAAGTCGCTGATAAATTGTTAATTTTCGATGATAAATGTTCTGATTTCGCTGATAAAACATAAAAGTCGATGATAAAGTTGTGAATCTCGATGATAAATCTAATCCAGTCGATGATAAAGTTTAATTCGCGATGATATTTTAGAGATTTTCGCTACTACTCAATGATAAAAACGACCTAATTAAAGTCAAGTTGGCTCTTTTTAAATTACTGGCCCAGGCTTAGCACCATCACCGATCGGTGAGATATACCCTTGTTTCGCGGTTCTTTGTTGCAGCTCTTCCTTCGCTTCCTCTAGTTTCTCTTGATCTCGCATCACATCAATCGCAGCTGCAGCCATAACTTTACCTGCGTACAACATGCCTTTGTGCCCAATCGATGTGCCACCTTGTGAAACGGCTTGCCAGGAGTGGAGTGATGTGCCGTTGACGAAGCAAGTCGCTAAGCATTGGGTAGTTGGGGTGACCCAGCTGACGTCGGCGACATCGGTTGACCCGGTTTGTTCGTGAATTTGATCGCGGTCGACGATGAAATCAGTAAGGGTATGGCCGTCTAAGTCATTTGCCCAGTATGTGTTTTGTTCCGCTTCTGATAGGGTGCTGCGAATCGTTTCGGCAAAGGCGCGTTCATCTTCTGAGTAAGTTGGTGGTTCGATCCCGTCTAAGCTTGCTTGAATCGTATCATCCAATGTGTCGTTTCGAACAAGATCACTCGATCCACTGTCGAAATGGACTTCGACTTCGGTTTCGGTCATTTGCGCGGCACCTTCTGCGACATTTTTCACGCGTTCGAAAATCTCGTGTGCTTCTTTGACGTTACTGGCGCGAACGAGATAAAGTACTTCCGCTTCAGACTGCACCACATTCGGTGCATTTCCACCTGTATTTGTTACGGCGTAATGCAGGCGCGCGTTCTGGACGATATGTTCGCGTAGGTAATTGACGCCGACGTTCATGAGTTCAACGGCATCGAGCGCGCTCCGACCTAAGTGTGGACTCGCCGCAGCGTGCGCGGATTGTCCTTTAAAACGGAAAAATACTTGTTGGACGGCTAGCACATTAAGGCGTAACACTGAATTCACGGGTGCTGGATGCCAACAGAGCGCAAAGTCGACATCATCGAACACGCCTGCTTTTACCATAAAAGCTTTCCCGTCCCCGCTTTCTTCTGCTGGACAACCGTAATAACGGACGGTTCCTTCTAAACCGTGTTCTTCCATATACGTTTTAACCGCAATCGCCGCCGCATAAGAGCCTGTTCCGAGTAAATTATGACCACAGCCATGGCCACTGCCACCTTGAACGATTGGTTGGTGTTCTGTCGCCCCGCGTTCTTGGCTTAATCCTTCTAATGCGTCATATTCACCTAGAAACGCGACAACGGGATCACCTGAGCCGTATTCCGCAACAAACGCAGTCGACATGTCCGCAATCCCTCGTGTCACAGTGAATCCTTCTTGTTCAAGGCTACTTGCAATATAATGGGCAGACTCGACTTCCTCAAAAGCCGTTTCCGCGAATCCCCATAAATCATCACTCATTTGAATGAACTGATCTTGTTTCGCATCGATATAGGACGCGATCGTTTTCGCATGGTCCATCCTTATCCCCTCCTGTGCGTGTGTTTTGTTATTATAAAATGACATACTTTTCAGTTACTTTCAATTCTTTTTTATTCTATGCGCAACGTTCTTTCATTTTTTAAATTAGTTTCGCTATTTATTAAATAAATGGATGAACTTATTAAATAAATTCATCCATTTATCTCATAAATTCAAACCACAAAAAGAAACCCGTTCAGCGTCAGCTGAACGGGGTCCATCTTATATCTTAGCGCGTTTTAATCGTAGAGAGTTCGTGACAACACTAACTGAGCTTAATGCCATGGCAGCACCTGCGACCCATGGCGCAAGTAGGCCGATTGCTGCGACAGGAATGCCTGCTGTGTTGTAGCCGAATGCCCAGAATAGGTTTTGGCGGATGTTGCGAATCGTTGCATGACTGACTTTGATTGCTTTCGGAATCAACTGCAATTCGCCGCCTAAAATCGTAATGTCAGCCGCTTCAATCGCGACTTCAGTTCCAGTACCGATCGCAATGCCGATATCAGCAATCGCAAGGGCGGGCGCATCGTTCACCCCATCGCCGACCATCGCGACTTTATGACCTTGAAGTTGGAGTTCTTTCACTTTCTCTGCTTTATCTTCTGGCAAGACTTCAGAAATCGTGTCATCGATACCCACTTGCTTCGCAATCGCTTGAGCCGTACGCTCGTTATCACCTGTCAGCATCATCACGGTTAAGCCTTGGTCTTGTAATGCTTTAATCGCTTGAGGTGCGGTTTCCTTAATAGTATCTGCAACCGAAACGATGCCACGGTATTCGCCGTCTATAGCAATCAACATCGCGGTTTCTCCCGCTTCTTCCATCTCGATTAACGTCTGTTCTGCATCACCAATTGCGACGCCATGATCTTGCATCAGTTTACGATTACCGACGAGAATCGTTTGGCCTGACACCGCCGCTTCAATCCCATGACCAGGCACAGCTTGAAATTGTTCAGCATCACTTAACACAACCTCTTCTTCTGTCGCATACGCTACAATCGCTTGAGCGAGCGGGTGCTCAGAGCCTTTCTCAGCACTTGCGAGTAACTGTAACGTTTCGCGGTCACCTGTGAATGTTGTCACTTCAGGCTTCCCTTTTGTAATCGTACCTGTTTTATCAAGTACGATTGTGTCCAGTTCATGTGTGCGTTCTAAATGTTCGCCACCTTTGAATAAAATACCATTTTCGGCGGCTTTCCCAGTACCGACCATGATTGATGTTGGAGTCGCTAGGCCTAGCGCACACGGACACGCAATGACTAAGACTGCAATTGCCGCCACGAGTGCTGGTTCGAGTTGACCAGGTTGGACGAGTGTGATCCACGTGATAAACGTGACCACGGCAATGCCGACCACAATCGGTACGAAATAGCCTGAAATAACGTCAGCTAAACGTTGGATCGGTGCTTTTGACCCTTGTGCGTCTTCCACGACTTTAACGATCGACGCAAGTGCGGTATCTTTCCCAACCTTCGTCGCTTCCATTTCAATCACACCATTTTGGTTGATCGTCGAACCGATCACACTCGAATCCGCCTCTTTTTCAACGGGCATTGATTCACCTGTAATCATCGACTCGTCAATTGATGTCGATCCGCTGACGACCGTACCGTCTACGGGTATCTTCTCACCTGGTTTCACAATCAGATGATCACCTACGACGACATCTTCAACAGGCGTCATCACTTCTTCGCCGTTACGTAAAACACGTGCTTCTTTCGCTTGCAAGCTCAATAACGACGACAACGCGTTTGTCGTTTGCGTTTTCGCCCGTGTTTCTAAATATTTACCGAATAAGATTAGCGTAATAATGACGGCACTCGCTTCATAATACAAATGAGGGTCATAACCAGGATTGCCAATCGTACGAATGCCTTCTGATAAACTGTAAAAATATGCTGCACTCGTACCTAAGGCAACGAGCACATCCATGTTTGCCCCGCCGTTACGCAAATTTTTATATGCGCCGACGTAAAACTGCCAGCCGATCACAAATTGAACGGGCGTAGCTAAGGCAAACTGGAACCACGGATTCATGAAAATCGGTGGAATCGACATGTTAAATAAATGGACGAACATCGTCAGGAGTAATGGCGCTGACAACGCTGCTGAGACGATTAACTTCGTCTTCTGTTTGTTGAGTTCTTGTTCTTTGTACGATTCTTTCTCCTCAGCTTCCGCTTTTGGTGCAGCGTCATAGCCGAGCTTTTGGATTTTTTCGATTAACGTATCTGGGTCAATGATGCCTGGATTGTATTGGATCGACGCCGATTCTGTCGTTAAATTCACACTCGCGGTCTCGACGCCATTTTGTTTATTTAACACTTTTTCAATCCGGCTCGAACAGGCAGCACACGTCATGCCGTACACATCGAAGTCCGCTCCTTCTTTCAGCACACCATAGCCGACTTTTTCGATTTTATTCGTAATATCATCCATCGACGTTTGTTCAGGGTCATAATCGACCGCTGCTTTTTCCGTCGTTAAGTTCACTTGTGCATCGACGCCGTCCATTTTATTCAGGACTTTTTCAACACGCGTCGAACAAGCTGCACATGTCATCCCTGTGACGGTTAAATCTGCATGTTCCTTTTCACTCATATTCGTCCCTCCTTACTTCGAAAACTGTTTTAAAACGTCCATTAACTCTTGAATCGTTTCGTGGCCTTCACCTTTTTGGATTGCATCAGTCACACAATGGTTAATATGACGTTCGGTGACGGAGAAACCGACGTTTTTAAGCGCTGATTGAATCGCGCTGATCTGAACTAATATATCGACACAATAACGATCTTCTTCGACCATATTTTGAATACCACGCACTTGCCCTTCGATTCGCTTTAGGCGGTTCATAAGCTTTTCCTTTTCATCATCCGTTCGTGGTACAACAGGTTCGTCATGTAAATATTCGCTCATTTAATAAACATCCTTTCTTTTTTACCATACCCCCGTATAGTATTTATATGGTTAAAATTTTTTACGTTAACATTAATTCCATCTTTTCGCTAAACGCTTCCATTCGCATAAAGCGATCTTCACGCATCACTTCTTTTTGATCTTGGAACACCAACGTAATCGGGGCCGTAAAGACGAGATATTCGCCTGATACTTCTTTTACCTCATCCACGTCGACATACCCGAGGGCGATATTGTCATACGTTTCTAATTCGTCTTGTATGCGTGGCCATAACGCTGAACACACGCTACACCCTTGGCTCGATATAAATAACAACGCATTGTCATTCTCCGCGACAAACGTTCTAACCTCTTCTATTGACTGCAATGTTTCAGTTTGACTCATATCGTCACCACCTTATCTAAACTAAGAATATCATACCCCCTGTAGGTATGTAAACGAAACTGCTTCTTCTACAATTTTTAGCGCATAGATTTTAATAATGAAGCTTATTAATTGTTATTTTATGTTAAAATCATGGTAACTTTTAGAAGAGGCGTGTTAATGGTGAAAATCTCAGAAAGAGTCTCTATTGGTCTAGTAACAGCTTTTATTTTTTCTATCGCATTATCGGCTTTCGGAAATGTTTGGGAATATTTTTGGGGCTATTTTTCAGTGACAGCCACTATTTGTCTCATATTTGGCACACCCTTTTCGATTGTTGCAGACCATCTTATTCAACGTATTCAATCGTATCAATACATCTTCTCAGTGACCTTATATCTGTTTGGCGGAATCGTTTGTAATGTCATGCTGTTTATTGGCTTATCATCTACAGGGATTTCAAGCACAACAATTAATATTTTTGTATTCGGTGTCATAGCTTCATTATTATATTTACATATATTGTTGCTTGGTAGATATATTCTAAACGATCATTATGGGGAGTTAGTAATAATGAGACTTAATATATTAAAGAAACTATTCTGGATGACGCTCGCCATTATCGGTATCCTTCAGTTCCTTTCATTACCTAGTTATCTGGATTATACGTTATAAGTATTTGCTCTCATACTCGGCACTATTATAATCAGCAGAGCATTTCAGGGCAGAAGTGCTGAGTAAATCCACAAGATAAAGGTTCCTATTTATAAAGTTATTTATCATTGAATGGAGTGTCCGAAATGAAGGAAGACAAAGAAACACCAGAAGAAAGAAGAGAACGAATAAGACAAGAAGAACGGCAAGGTAACCCTCTTGGTAATTTGAAAGATTCATCAGAGAGAGCTAAATATGGAAGTCTTGTAGATTTGGTCGGTGGTTTAAACTGGAAGGTGACGCTGATTATCCTTTTAACACTTATAATAGGTGCTATAGGGTATGGGTTGTTTTTATAATAAGGACTGGACTTAAAGGAAAAAAATGTAAAAATAATGTTGAAAGAATGTTAATCGGAGGTGTGGTGAATGGATTATTTCTTGCTTATCGCCGCAATCACTTTATTAATAATTGCAACGAGACAACTTTCTAAAATCAAATATACTGACAGATCTTCTGTATTAAAAGAAGCTAAACAGAATATCATATCTATGCTATGGGGAACGCTTATCGTCGCTATGATCGTTTTCATACCTCATCGAATTTGGGTCATAACAGGCTCGTCTCCATATTGGGGTGGCGTTTATATCTTTGGTGCATCACTATTATTAACAATAGCTCTAACGTTCATTTATTATTATCAGAGTTCAGTGAGATTAAAGACTGAAACCTAGGGAGGGGCGTCAATGGATATAGTCATTGAAAAACCTAACATTAATCATGCAGGGGCTATTGCTACTATTTGTTCAACAGGCTGGAAACAAACAGTTGAAGGCATATTAAGTGATGAATATCAGTTAATAAATGTGGCCTATTGGTACAATGAAGAACGTGTTAAAAGCGATATAGAAGCAGGGGCTTATTCTTACATAGCATTAATGGACTCACAGGTTGTCGGCGTGATTGGTGGAGGAAAAACAGGAACGAATACAGGCGAAATATTTGTGCTTTATGTCGATGATCAAGTTAAATATAACGGGATTGGAAAGAAGCTGCTTGAAACATTAACCCAAGAACAGATCGAAGAGGGTATCTCTGAACAATGGGTGTCTGTCCAGGAAGGTAACTATAGAGGGATTCCATTTTATGAAGCAAGAGGATTTACGTATAAAGAAAAGCGAATCCAAGAAACCGAGACAGGTGAACAGCAAGTGTCCTTGCGATACTCAAGAGAAATACCTTTTTAGGAAGTGATGATATGCCAAGAGGTTTGAAAATCATTCTCTTTTCGTCCCTTATACTTCCGACCATAATCACTATTTTGCGAATTATAACAGACTATATTCTAGGCAGAGAAATTGAATTGTTTTCGTACACTGCAGTTTTTTTAGGTAAAGCTACTGCAGGATTAGTCATTGTTGCACCATTGTTGTATTTTGTATCTAGATCGAATGACGAACAGTATTAACTGTTATATTGCGCTTAAGGATTTAGACGCCTTTTTCAATTATGCAACATCTACACAAAGGAGAATTTATATGAGTTTTTTAGATTACATTGAAAAATTAATAATAGCAGGGTTAATCTTTGCCCCTATTGGTTTAATCAGCGAAATTTTCATCATAATCAACAATCCATACCCACTGTTCTCATTTGAAAATATCAGCATATTTATCAATCTAATCATGATTGTTATTCTAATCATGATCTTTATCAAAATTAAAAAGACACAGAATCAACGTGAGAATCAAGAGGATTTAGTGAAATCCTGATTTTTAATTCATCAAATGATAGCGGAAACAGTATGCTTAGATAGTAGATTACCTTTGTTATTTTGAAAAATAAGGGGAACAAATTATGAAGAAGGTATTACAAATTATAATTTCTATAGCACTCATTTCTGCTTTGGCAATCGTCATCATAGACCATTTCGAAGTATTTGATTCAACATCACCCGCAGAAATAACAGAAGGTCACACTAACTCTGAATTCGACGCAGTTTCAGCTCCAAATTTTAAGCTGAATAGACTTAATGATGGTGAACTTGAGTTAACAGAACTGCAAGGGAAAGGTGTAGTCGTAAACTTTTGGGCTAGTTGGTGCCAGCCATGTAGACACGAAATGCCAGTAATTCAAAAAGTATATGACTATTATGAAGAAGATGGTTTAGAGGTTATCGCCATCAATGTAGATGAATCAGAAGATACAATCACCAATTTTTTGGGTGAGATTCCAGAAATTGATTTTCCTATTTTATTAAATGATGGACAAGTAATGGAAGATTATATGGTTATGGGATTACCGACTACTTATTTCATTAACCCTGATGGTTCAATGGAAGATCACTATGTGGGAGAGCTTCACGAGGAACAACTTCATGTATTAGTGAACGAAATATTGCCGTCCGACTGAACGAGTCGTTCTGGTTAAAACATGCTAGGATTATTTTAAGCATTCTCTATGGAAAAAGTGTTATGCTTTCTTTCGTAACGTATAAATTTGTTCATCATGCTCAATTAACTTATGCTGAACAAATTCCAATTTTTCTTCAATTCGTGTTAGGCGATCATTGGTTTGCTTTTGGTTGTCAGATAACTCTTTAATCGCTTGCATGATGGTGTTCATTTGTTCATCAGTCATAATCGGTCACTCCTCGACATTTTATTCTAAATCTATTATAAAACGAAGGGGATGTTTTTACAACTCCAACTATGGGTTGCATCGCGTTGAAATTTTCGCAATCAATAAATGGAGCATAAGCTCGAACAAACGGATAAGATTATTTAATTGTTTTTATAAAACTATTATTTCTTAAGAGGAGGAAACATATGACTATTGTATTTGCTATTGCCGTACCAGTTTCAGTAGCCTTGATTATTAGTATAGTGATGTCGAACATATATAAGGATACAGAAAAGCAGGATAAAGGGGTTGTCCTAAACTATCACAGATTAACTTACAGAAGGAGATTCATACGTGATCTGTGGACGTTCCCCTATGCTGTCATTCTGTTCCTAATTATGTATTGGTTTAGTGATTTAACATTCAATGAATATTTAATTATTGGCGCTATTTTCTTTTTTGCAGTGTTAATAGACACAATTTACAATTATGTGAAATGGCAAAATAACGAGAAAGATGCATGACCAATATGAGGGTATTCTAATAGAGACATAGAGTATGACTGTTCATAAAAACATCAAATAAACCTTAACGTCCATGCTCCCTTGCTGCTTTCACCCGCCTTGCATGCCTTTTATATCTTTTCAACTTTTTAAATCCATCTCCCCAGTGTTTTAATGACATATTGATAGTCCAAAACTCTAAAAGGATTAATACCACATAATACTGAACTCCTAAGTCAGACCTTGTGTTATACAAGTAGACAAAAGCGATTATTACAACAAACCCTAACAGCATAGCAATTAAACTTATAGCAGGGCTAACATAAAACCCAATTTTTCTTAAGACTTTTGGAATCAATTTAATTCATCCTCTCATCTAAAACAGTCAATACTTTGAACCAAATACTAACATAATTTTAAATTATTGATAAACTTAATTTTTCACTATTCAAACATTAAATTCTATACCCAACACCTGCATCTAAAGTGGAACTTATAATAAGTAATAATTCTACGGCACATTTCCAATGATAAAAGCCTCAAGACACCTTCTTTATCCCCCTTTCTTTTCATTAACGCATTGAATTAATGAAAAGCCACACAATCAAAAAACGCCCGACTAACCCCAGCCGGACGTTCGTATCTTCTATTTCGTTAACAATGCACGATCGTTGGCCATTTTCTTGCCGCGAATGGCTTGGAACTGATCGAGAAGGTCTTCTACTGTTAGATCTTGTTTCACCTCGTCATTGGCTTCGAATATGACTTTGCCTTCATCCATCATCCAGAGGCGATTGCCGAATGCAATCGCTTGCTCCATTTGATGTGTGACCATCACAGTAGTCAATTGATGGCGTTCGACTAAATCGCGGGTTAAGCGTAAAATCAATTCTTCTTTCGATGGGTCAAGAGCTGCTGTGTGCTCATCGAGGAGGAGAATTTTTGGTTCGGTAAAGGTTGCCATTAAAAGTGACAACGCCTGCCGTTCACCGCCAGATAGTAAGCCGACTTTTGTATTCAAGCGATTTTCTAAACCGATTTCGAGTGTTGCTAAGTGCTCACGGAATTGTTGACGTAGTTGCTTCGTCACGCCACGAAATAGACTGCGTCGTTTTGTGCGACCGAGAGAGATCATCATGTTTTCCTCAATCGTCATCCCTGGTGCTGTACCGGCTTTAGGATCTTGGAAGACGCGGCCGATATAGGAAGCGCGCTTCTGTTCGGAGAGCCTCGTCACATCGTTTCCATCAATAACGACGTCGCCTTCATCAGGAACAATCGAACCAGCGATCGTGTTTAACAGTGTCGATTTACCAGCACCGTTACTGCCGATAATTGTGACAACATCGCCTCCTAAAAGCTCTTGATGCAAGTCTACGAGCGCTTGGCGTTCATCTGGTGTGTTCGGGTAGAACGTTTTATGAATCTGATTGAGCTGTAACATGGCCTCTCTCTCCTTCCGTCTCGATTTGGCTTGCTTTTTGTTTGGCCGCGTTTGCTTTCGATTTCTTATACTGTTGCTTCGCGTTGGTTTGGCCGAGCCAATTCGGGACGACGAGTGCCGCGACAACAATGAGTGCTGTAATGAGTTTCATATCACTCGCTTCTAAGAAATCAACTTGAAGCGCAACTGCATAAATCATGCGGTACACGATAGCACCTAAGATTACTGCAAGTGTGGTACGAACAATTTTATCCGAACCAAAACTAAAGAGCACTTCACCAATAATCACCGAAGCAAGACCAATAATGATCATTCCTACGCCTAAGTTGATATCCGCGAAACCGTTATGTTGGACTACCATCGATCCACTGAACGCAACAAGCATGTTAGATACGCCCATGCCGACGACAATATAGACGTTCGTATTCGCCGAGAAACTGCGTACCATTGTCTGGTTATCACCTGTCGCACGCAGTGTTGTGCCCGCTTCTGTGCGTAAGAAGAAGTCGAGAAGTTTTTTTACAATGATCATAAGAATAGTAGCTGCGACGAGAACATCTAATGAACTTGGGACGTAGGCAGCAATGCCAAGCGCTTCAAACGGTGCCATGACAATTCCTTGCAAGTTTAAGGTTTGCCACCAATTTTCCACCACCGTAAACACGGTCGTTTCGTTTAAAAGTGGTATATTGGGCTGACCCATAATTCGCAAGTTAATCGAATAGAGCGCAACCATCATTAAAATACCCGCTAACAATGGATTAATATGACCTTTCGTATGCAAAATCCCCGTGATGCAACCGACGATAAAGCCGACCGCTGCGCCAGCTAAAGTCGCGGTAAACGGATCAATTCCGTTTATAACCATGACTGAGGTTACAGCTCCTCCTGTTACGAAGGAGCCATCCACTGTTAAGTCTGGGAAATCAAGCAATCGAAAGGAAATATAAACACCTAATGCCATTAAGGCGTAAATTAACCCTGATTCAACTGCACCGTATAATGCTTGTAACATGACTTACTCACCTTCTTCCGTCGACACAATCTCCGATGCTCGCTCTTCTAAGTCTTCTGTTAACTCAACGCCCATATTACTGGCTGCGTCTTCGTTAATATGGAGCATTAGATTCTGTGGGTAATTGGCTTCGATGTCACCAGGATTGGCACCATCTTCTAGAATTTGCACCGCTTTTTCGCCTGCTTCAAAACCGATATCATAATAATCGAAACCAAATCCAGCAAATGCGCCACGTGAAACGGAATCAAGTTCACTTGTAAACACTGGAACATCATTATCTTGTGCAACGGATAAGACGGACTCTAGTGCACTAACGACTGTGTTGTCGGTGACGATTAAGAATGTATCAACATCACCTGCTAAAGATTGAGCGGCTTGCATAACCTCAGATGAAGATGACACCGTTGCTTCTTCTGTCGAGAGATCATGCTCGCTTGCGACACTTTTCACGTTTTCAACTTGTGATACGGAGTTTTGCTCACCTGAGTTATAAATAAGTCCGATTGATTCGTTGCCCATATCTTTAATAAGCTCAACCGTTTTTGGGACAGATTCTGGATGGGAATCAGCTGTTCCTGTCACATTACCACCTGGATTATCCATCGATTCGACTAACTCTGAACCAACTGGATCGGTTACAGATGTAAAAACGATCGGGATATCACTCGTTTCATTAAGGGCTGACTGAGCACTCGGAGTTGAGTTACCGAAGATCAAATCAACCTCATCACTTACAAATTGTTCAGCGATCAGCTGTGCATTTTGGTTATCGCCTTGAGCTAAGGAGACATCGTAAGAAACTTTCAAGCCTGCTTCATCAAGAGCATCTTGGAACCCTTCTGTTGCTCTGTCGAGTGATGGGTGCTCAACAATTTGTGAGACCCCGACAACATAATCGGCTTCGTCTTCCGATACGCCACTGTTACCCGAACCTTCTTCAGAATTGCTTTCGTTCGATTCACTATCACCTGAGTCACTGTTTGACTCACTGTCGCCACCACACGCGACAATTAGACTTAAGGTGCTGATCATCACTACCATTAACAATAAACGCTTCATAAATTAGCTCTCCCCTTTTTTGCATACATGCTTTGACGCGATAAAGAATTTCGGAATATTGTTTATCATTATATGAGAGCGCCTTCGGAAAATCAACCCTTAAAATAAAAAAGATTCCCCGGCTTGATCAGCCAGAGAATCCATGTAAACGCTTCCTTTATTATTCTGTTGCGACGTGGTCACGTAAGCTTCGTCTTAAAATTTTACCGGTTGTATTTTTCGGTAGTTCATCTAAGAAGTTAATTTGTTTCGGTTGTTTGTATTTAGCAAGTTGGGCTTCGCTTAATTCACGTAACTCTGCTTCTGTTAACTCTGAATTATTTGAGACAACAAAAGCGACAACTGCTTCTCCTAAGTTCTCATCAGGTACGCCAATTACAGCGACCTCGGTAATATTATCATGACTGTAGAGCACTTCTTCAACTTCACGCGGATAGACATTATATCCGCCGACTAGAATGAGATCTTTTTTACGATCAACAATATAGAAATAGCCTTCATCGTCTTGTTGTGCCATATCTCCAGTATATAGCCAACCATCTTTGATCGAGGCTTGTGTTTCTTCAGGCATCTTGTAATAGCCTTTCATGACGTTAGGACCTTTAACAACTAACTCTCCGACTTCTCCTTGTTGAACTTCTTCGCCATTTTGATCAACGACTTTGTTCGTCACGTTTGTGATATCCGTACCGATTGATCCTGCTTTACGTGGTTGGTCAAGTGGGTTGAAAGCTGTAACGGGCGACGCTTCTGATAAACCATAGCCTTCTGACACTTGCACATCGAAATGTTGTTCGAACTGTTCTAATAATGCGACAGGCATCGATGCACCACCTGAGATGCAGAGACGAATACTTGAGAAGTCTTTTTCTTCTTCGTTAGGATATTGGAGTAAATAGTTGTACATTGTCGGCACCCCAGCAAAAACAGTCGCACTATGTTCACGCGTCATGTTAAACACTGTTTCTGGCGAGAACTGTGGCACGATTAAAACAGTTGAACCACTAACTAGTGGAGCGTTAAGGGCAACAGTTAGACAGAATACGTGGAACATCGGCAATGCTGCGATCACGCGGTCGTTTTCATCAATCTGAAGATAATTTCCTGTATCTTTTGCGTTTGAGTATAAGTTTTTATGTGTGAGCATGGCACCTTTAGGTTTGCCCGTTGTGCCTGATGTATAGAGGATGACAGCGGTATCATCATCGTCTAACGTTGGACGATTGAATTCTAAACTGCCTGATTGCACGAGATTCATGAAGGAGTGGACTTTATTTTCTAGTGGTGACTTGCGGTCTCTAAGTTGTGGGTCAGCTTCTCCGACAATATAATCTTTGACGTTAAGTTGGTCATCGATCGCTTCAAATTTTTCAAGTAAAACATCAAGCGTAATAACCCCTTTTACGTCACCATTATTTAAAATATAAGACAGTTCATTTCCTGTATAAAGTGGGTTCACTGGAACGACGGTTAATCCGAGGCGGAGCGCACCGTATAAGCCGATCACAAAATGAGGTGTGTTACCGACGACTAGTGCGACGTGGTCTCCTTTCTGGTAACCTAATGATTCAAGACTTGAGGCGAATTTCGTCACAGAACCCTCTAATGTCTTATAATCTGTCGCTTCCCCATTGAAAATGTAAGCCGGTTTCGATAGATGATCCTTTGCGGTTAATGATAGTTGATCACTTAAATTCATCTTGCAACCTCCCTTAGATATGTAAGCCCTTTCAATGTCGGGCACAAAGTTGAATGAATAATCATTCATTAAATTGTCTGAATTTATTATAAATTATTTCGGTTATCTAAGCAAGTTAAATCTAGTCTGTGACGATGTTTTTCACTCGTCCTACTTGGCCGTCTTCTAAACGAACTTTAATACCGTGCGGATGTGATGCTGATTTGGTTAAAAGATCTTTGACTGTTCCGCGAGTCAGTTTGCCTGATCGCTGGTCTTGTTTCAAGACAATATCGACGGTTGCTCCAGGCTTAATCGCTTCACGTTTTTGTCCACTCATCATAACACCTCCTCCTTCTCAACAAGATTGTTAGATAATCTTGCAACTTTGTTTGATAATCTCAGAACTTTGTTAAACAATATCGATTATTTGTTAAATAAAAGAGTAACTTTGTCACATAACATTTTTCTCCTCGTCATATTACCACTGCTACACTTGCCCATTCTCTCCAATTTCTATCCCTTTCGCCAAGACATGTGCATAGGTTAAACAAGAGACGATCTAGAAAGGAGTTTAGCATAATATGTATTTTGACCCGAATTATTATGATTTCCGATTCAATCAGCAAGACTGGGGTAGTCCGAATCAACCAGGTTGGGGTGGTCCAAATCAGCCAGGTTGGGGTCCGCCGGGCTGGAATGGTCAACCAGGCGGAGGTTGGCAACCGCCACAGGACCGTGTTGACCACGGACCAAATCCATATGTCGTTAATATAGAACGGGCGACGATGATGAATCCTTACTACCGCCGGGCGTTATGGACGGGTGAGTATTTACAATTGACCCTGATGAGCATTGCACCAGGGGATGATATTGGCTTAGAACGTCACCAAAACCATGACCAATTTATTCGCATCGAGGGTGGCCGTGGCCTAGTTCAAATGGGCGACCGACGAGATCGACCGAATTTCGAACGCGAAGTACGTGACAATGATGCCATTTTTATCCCTGCTGGAAAATGGCATAACTTAACAAATATCGGGCGTTCACCACTTAAATTGTATTCGATTTATGCACCACCTGAACATCCTCGCGGTACCGTTCATGAAACAAAGCAAGACGCTTCTCATAATCAATATTAAAACAAATTAGATGTTGTTTTTGAACATTGTTAAACAATCTTCTTATATTATTTAACATTGTTAATCAGTTATGTCACAAAGTAGTGACATTGTTAAACAATCTCACTACTTTGTTTTACAATTCCCGCAGATTGTCTAACAATCCTTGTGATATATTAAAACCCGCCAACTATTTGGCGGGTTTTTCCTACCATTTAATCTTAATAAACTAATGCCATAAACTCTTCGTCTGGAATTTTACCTAAATAATGCTGAATGTCAACATCACTTAATGCTTCTTCAATCGCTTCGCGGTCATAGCGAACACCTTTAAGGGCATCTTCTACTTCACTCACTTCACCAATTCCAAAGAAGTCACCGAAGATATTCACATCTTGAATAACGCCTTTCTTCACGTCTAAACGTACGTCATATGAGCCAACGCCTTCTACACGTTTCGTATGCTGGATGTTAAATGCAGGCGATTTTCCATAATTCCAGTCCCAACGCTGATAACGTGCTTCTGAAATTTCACGGATCTTAGCCCAATCGTCTTCAGTCAACTTATACTCTGGTACATCATTTAAATCTTCTACATCAAAGATATACTTCAGTAGCAATTGTCTAAAGTCTTCAAGCGTAATATCGTCTTCAAGAAATTCTGAGATATTCGCGACACGACTACGGATCGACTTAATTCCTTTAGAACGAATTTTCTCGGACTTCACACGTAATGAACGAACCACTTTTTCAATTTCGGAGTCAAACAAAAGCGTTCCGTGGCTAAACATGCGACCTTTCGTCGTAAACTGTGCGTTACCTGAAATTTTCCGACCATCCACAGTAATATCATTACGACCTGACAATTCGGCATTAACGCCAAGCTGTTGAAGTGCGTCCACTACTGGCTGAGTAAACTTCTTGAAATTTGTAAAATTATCGCCTTCATCTTTTGCTAAAAAGCTAAAACTTATGTTTCCTAAATCATGATAAACGGCGCCACCACCTGAGAGTCGACGAACAACTGTTATATCATGTTCATCAACGAAATCAGTATTAATTTCCTCGATTGTGTTTTGGTTCTTACCAATGATAATCGATGGACTATTCGTATAGAACAGTAAATATTGTTGGTCATCATCGATGTTCAAATGTTTTAGGGCATATTCTTCAATCGCTAAATTCAAATATGGATCGTTATTGCCTTGGTTATCGATAAAATATAACATGGTGAAGCTCCCTTCATTTTATATATCTATTAAAAGTATAAGCAAATTCGCCTATCTTCGCAAATTAAAACATAACCCTTCACGTGCTAATTCAACCTCGCCATTGTAAACGGTCTTAGCCTCACTTACCAAATCCGCTAAATGCCCAAAATGCGGTAAATGGGTGAGCCAAAGTTTTCCCACACCTGCATCTTCAGCTATTCTTCCACATTCCGTACTCGTCATATGCCCCGGGCCACTTCCATCCATTCCGTCGTAAAAGCTACTTTCCGCAATCAGCAAGTCTACGTCTTTCGTAAAGCCTGTTAATTCAGGGAAGAAAGCCGTGTCAGCCGTATAGACAACTGTTGTTTCATCATCTGTCACACGCATGGCATAACACGTTTTAGGATGTTTCGTTTTCATAAACTTAAAGGTGAACGGCCCGAGGTGTAATGGTTTATTCGGATCATATCCACGCCCAGCTGTCGCTACATGATCCAACATATCAAAATCTGTATCACCATCTGCTGCGGCATAGATTGGCACGGGTCCATTTAACGTACCAAGTTGTTCATTAACGAGACAGGCATATTGAAAAGGACCTATGTCTGCCACATGATCATGGTGGAAATGTGATATAACAATCGCATCTATTTCATTTACTGTTATATACTGTTGCAGTCTCGATAACGCACCACTTCCCATATCAATGACGACTGAAAAACCATCTTTTTCAACTAAATAGCATGATGTCGCACTTTCCGCTTTAGGATAGACCCCCCAAGCACCAATAGTTGTCCATTTCATGTAGGTATTTCCTCCTATTTTTAGTTATATAACAGGTGTATGGTTCACAAATCTGTATTAATACAGTATAGTATGAGTATAAAGAAATTGTCTAAAAACTCTAAATTTTGAGGAGGTCGTTTCATGTTAATGTCACCTGTCCAATTTTTCCGTAACCTACCGAAAAAGCAATGTACTGTCTGTAAACGGGACATGAACGAACAGGCTGATTGCTACACAAACAAATGTGAAAAATGTGACCCAATTTCGTAACCGAACCGCAACCCATCTATTAAAAAAGTGCTCTAATTCACGTTAGAGCACTTTTTTATGTCTCATAAGGGGCTTGCGCTTAACTTTTGAAATAAATGCCTTTATTTATTTCAAAAATCAAGCCATTAATTAAATAACTTCCCGAAGTTATTTCATTACTTCTCATTTATCTCATAAATAAACCAAGTTATCTCATAAATCAATTGAATGATCTAATAAATTCAAGGAATTATCTAATAAATTAACAAGCGGAGTTAGGATTCGAGTGTTTCGATTGTTTTAACTGTTCGAATCGCTTGGTCCATACAATCAGGTAATCCTACACCACGATAAGTATTGCCGATCAAGAATACACCTGGCAGTTCACTGTCTAGCTGTGATTCTAGTTTTTTGACGCGGTCTAAATGGCCAACTGTATACTGTGGCATTGCATTGTACCAGCGCGTCACGATATGAAAACGAGGCTCGCCTTCGATTGTCATGATTTTCTTCAAATCTTCAATGACTAAATCAGCAATTTCATCATCTGATAATTCCAGGACCTCTTCATCACCAGGTTTTCCAACATAAGCACGTAAAAGAACCGAACCTTCTGGTGTTGTGTGTGGCCACTTCTTATGTGTCCATGTACACGCTGTAATCCGGTAACCTTCTTTGCGTGAGACAACGAAACCTGTTCCATCAGGCAAGTTCTTCACTGATTCTTCATCAAACGCAATCGCCACATTCGCAACCGACGTGTTTTTCGTCTGTTGAAAATCGTCCATGAACGATACATCAGTGAACATTTGAGCCGTGACTTCATGCGGAGTGGTCGCAATCACATAATCCGCTTCAACTGACTCACTTTCTCCTGCAACATCAATCACATAACGACCATTCTGCTTCACCACACGTTCGATCGGTGTTGATGTCCGCACTTCGCACTGAAGCGATTCGGCCAAACCGTTCAATAGTGTCTGCAAACCGCCATCCAACGTTAAAAACATCCCTTGTTTCTTACCAGACGTTTGCTGGCTTGGGGTGGTTTTTTGCAGTCCACGAATTAAGCTGCCGTATTTCTGTTCTGTTTGTAAAAAGTGTGGGAACGTTGCTTTCAAGCTTAAATCATCAATATTGCCAGCATAAATCCCTGAAATCAATGGATGAATTAAACGGTCAACTACTTGATCACCTAATCGGCGACGGAAGAAGTGTCCGACAGAAATATCGCCATCCACCTCAGTTCTACTCTTAACGAAATCCTTTAAGGCATTCAATTTGCCTGAAGCCGTGAAAAGTGTCGACTTTATAAACGGTTTCATATCAGTCGGAACACCCATCATTGCCCCAGCAGGCATGGGGTGTAATTCATCCTGTGATAAGATAAACGCTTTACCCGTCGCACTTCGAATTAGTCGATATTCAAGCCCTAAGTCTTGTACTAACGTTTTCGCTGTCTTTTTCCGTTCTAAAAATGAATCCGGACCACGCTCAATTGTAAAACCGTCACGTTCGACAGTCGAAATCTTACCACCTAATTGAGCAGACGATTCAAACAGTGTGACATCAGCTTCTACATTATTCTTCTGCAAATAATAAGCGGCGGTTAATCCCGTTATGCCGCCGCCTATTATCGCAATTTGTTTGCGCTTTGCCATAAGACATTACCCTTTCATCGTATCGAGAACGACTTTAGATAGTGTGTTAATAAACTTCGGATTTGCATTTGGCATTTCTGGACGATAATAGGATGCACCTACCTCATCACATACCTGTTTACATTCGATGTCATTATCATATAACACTTCTAAATGATCAGCCACGAAACCTACAGGGGCGTAAACAAATGTTGTATATCCTTTTTGTTCAAATAAATCGCGTGTTAGATCTTGCACATCAGGGCCTAACCACGGATCAGGTGTATTCCCTTCACTCTGCCAGCCAATTTCATAATCTTGAATGCCTGCACCCTCAGCAATTAGATCCGCTGTGCGTTGTAATTGGTCTGGATAAGGGTCTCCTTCTTGGATAATCTTCGTCGGTAAACTGTGCGCCGATACGATTAAGCACGCGTTATTGCGTTCTTCTTCTGTCATTTGACCGTATACTTTATTAATCTGTTCAACCCAGAATTCGATATAGCCTGGTTCGTCATACCAGTCGACAACTGAAGTTAACTGAATACCATGTTTATCCGCTTCTTCTTGGGCACGACCATTATAAGACTTAATACTAAACGTCGAATAATGCGGCGCTAATACGATACTAACTGCTTCATCAATACCATCGTCTGCCATTTGTTGAACCGCGTCTTCAATAAACGGATCAATATGTTTTAAACCAAGATATAGTTTGAATTCAACATCATCTTGTTCTGCGTTCAGTTTCGCTTCTAAGGATTCGCCTTGTTCGCGTGTAATACGTGCAAGTGGTGAGATACCACCAATTTCTTCATAACGACTACGGAGATCTTCAATCATCTCATCGGTCGGGCGCTTTCCTTTACGAATATGTGTGTAATAACGTTCTAAGTCCTCTTCTTTGTAAGGCGTACCATACGCCATGACGAGTAGTCCTACTGTTTTCTCTGCCATCATTCATTCAACTCCTCTTACTTTGAAGTATAGTCATGGACAAACGCCGCTAAGCGTTTCAGTGTCTCCGGATCCACTTCTGGAAAAACACCATGTCCTAGATTAAACACATAGCCTGGAATATCTTTTCCTTGATCTAAAATTGCTTTCGTTCTCTTTTCGATGACGTCCCAATCTGCTAATAACACAGCTGGGTCTAAGTTTCCTTGAAGCGAACTTGTAATTCCCATATCACGCGCTTCTGTAATCGATGTACGCCAATCTAAACCGACCGTCGTACATGGTAGACTATTAAACTCAAGCAACAAATGATTTGCACCAATTCCAAATAGGATGGTTGGCACGTCTTCGTCTTTTAGCGCATTAAAAATCTTTTCCATCACTGGTTTAATAAAGACGCGGTAATCTTGTGCACTAACAGCACCGACCCACGAATCAAAGATTTGAATACCTTTAGCGCCTGAAGCGATTTGTGCCTTCGTATATGTGATAATCATATCGCCAAGCTTGTCCATTAATGCAAACCATGTCTCAGGATCACCGTACATCATCGCCTTTGTCTTATTGTACTGTTTCGACGGACCGCCTTCAATCATATAGCTTGCTAGCGTAAACGGTGCACCACTAAAGCCGATTAACGGCACATTCAACTTCTCTTCCGTCAAAATCCGAATCGTTTCTAAAACGTAAGGCACATCTTCTTCGGGGTTAAGATCATCTAACTTCTCGACATCCATTTTCGATTGAATCGGATTATAAATCACCGGTCCGACGCCTTTTTTAATTTCAACATCAACACCCATTGGGGGAAGTGGCGACATGATATCTTTATACAGAATAGCTGCATCTGTGTTGTAGTTAATCACTGGCAGTTCTGTTACATACGCGCACAATTCAGGTTGATGCGTAATTTCAAATAAAGAATACTTTTCTTTCAGTTTGCGATATTCTGGCTGCGAACGTCCCGCTTGGCGCATAAACCATAACGGCGTGTAGTCCGTCTTTTCACCATGATAAGCTTTTAAAATCGTATCATTGAAATCCGTCATTCGACTCACCCTTCATTATTCCATCTAGTTACAATATAAATCAATTTTCGCAGTGTGTATAGTAACAGCACTGAATTGTCATGAATTTGCCTCACTCTGATCTAGAACGCTTGATCACGGTTAGAAGGCTCACCTTCTGAACCATTTAATGGGTTCACAGGCACCACATAATATGACGGATTATTAAACATTTGTGTATCGTTGACTTGATAGGTATTTTCTCCTGTAACCGAACCAATCTTCTCAACTTGATCACCTGTTTCGCGATAAACGTCGAAACGCACTCGATCATCGTCATGAGTCCAGGTTAATTGGACATCTACACCACTCAAAAACCCTAGAGATACACTTGCTTCTAGATCATCAATTTGAGCCAGTCGAATCGGTCCTTCTAAATCATCTACACCTTCAGGCACACTGAATGATGTTGTCAGGTCATGCGATTGGTCCAAATCAGACATCACGCCATCAACCAATGACACAGCAAGTTGACTACCATCTGTTAAATAATTCTCTTCATTACTGACATCATAACCAATCCAACTTGCCACGGCATAATCAGGATTAAAGCCGACAAACCAGGCATCTTTTACGCCACCAGACACATGTGGATGTTGGGTAGAGCCTGTTTTACCAGCTAAATCTTTGTTAAACTCGCCACCACTAGCCGTCCCATCTTCCACGACAGCCTCAAGCATTCTCGTCAAATTCCATGACGTCTGTTTTGAAAATAATTGCTGACTGTTTCGATCTGGAGCTTCTAAAATCTCACCATGACGATTCTTAACTTCTAGAATGGTGTAAGGTTCTATATATCTTCCTTCATTGGCAAAGCTTCGATATAAGCCTGCCAACTCAATTGGTGTTAAACCATTTTCTAAACCGCCAAGCGCAACAGATAAACCATTATCTTCAATAGAGTAGCCAATATCCTCAAGATAGGATAATCCTTGATTTATATCGAGCTCATCTAACAGAGCAACAGCTGGAGCATTTTTCGATTGAACTAACGCATCATAGATGGTCACTTCACCAGCATATTGCCCATCCACATTTTCGGGACTGTAACCATCATAATCTCTCTGTTCATCAGGAATTAAGCTATAAGGGTGGTATAAACTTTCTTCTAAAGCTGGTCCGTAAACGGCAAGCGGCTTAAACGTCGAACCAGGCTGTCGCCTCACTTGCACACGATTTAAATCACCCTGTTCACGATCACGTCCACCTACAGCAGCTCTTATCACAGCATTAGTTTGATCGACTAAAACAGTCGCACCTTCTACCTGATCAGTCGAGCCCTGAAAATAGTCCTCTTGTTGCATGCGGTCATGCACTGTTTCTTGCATGCTAGGATCTAATCCAACTGTAATCTCATATCCACCTGTATAAATCTCATCTCGTGACAAATGATAATCTTGTTCTAATTCATCCAAAACGAGATCAACATAACTATTAGTGGCAGGCTTCGATTCCGTATCGCCTATATCAAGACCGAGCGTACGACCTTGTGCTTGGCGCATATCTTCCGCTTGTAACATACCATTATTTTCCATATGACTTAGTACAACATCACGACGTTCTTCGACACGCTCTGGATGTTCACTAGGATCATAGTAATTCGGTGCTTTTGGCATCGCAGCAAGCGTTGCCCCTTCTGATAAGGTTAATTCTGATACAGATTTAGAATAAAAGGCTTGAGCAGCTTCTTCAATCCCATGAATCCCGTTACCGAAATATATTTCATTTAAGTAATATTCTAATATTTCATCTTTCGTCCGTTGTCGTTCGAGATAAATCGCACCCATGACTTCTTTTGTCTTACGCATCCAAGTCTGGTCATTTGTAAGCGACACATTTTTAACGAGCTGTTGAGTAATGGTGCTCGCGCCTTCCGCTTTACTCATTGTTGCTATGTCACGCCAAACAGCACGGCCGACCGCCCAAAAATCGACACCATTATGATCATAAAATCGGTGATCTTCAACAGCTAAAAAGGCATCTGTCACATGATCAGGAATTGTATCGAGCGGGACATAGGTTCGATTTTCATCATATAATTTTATAATGTCTTCTTCATTCTCAGTTGTTAAGACCGTCGATTCGTTAAAAACGAAATGTTCTTCATCTACAACAAATCGACCACCTAGGATAATGGCCATATAACCAAACAAACTTAACAACACTAGGACAACCACACCATATACTAAGTAACGCCATTTACCAAGGAATTGGTTTAATTTATTCATAACGGCCATAATGCCACCTCAATTATCATTCTGTTCAGTTCGATAAAACCCTTCACTATTATATTATAGTGGACGAATTTCGACAAAAGATTTACGTTTAGGGTTTTCTTAGCTTGTTTAATCAAAATACTATTCGGGTATTGTATTTATAGATACTCACAAAGAAAGGGTGATCAATAATGGAACAAGATGTACAAAAGTTAATTGATGGTTTAAACAAAGATTTAGCAGAAGAATATGGTGCGATGATTCGTTATACTTACAATGCAGCAGTTGTATCTGGTTTATACCGTGAAGTTTTAAAACCGTTTTTCGAAGCTGAAGTCCAGGATGAATCAGGTCACGCTTTATATTTATCTGAGAAAATTAAAATTCTAGGCGGTGATCCAACCACATCCCCTGCTGAAGTTAAACGATATGAAGATGTTAAGCCAATGTTAGAAGATGCTTTAGCTGCTGAGAAAGATACGATCGATCGCTATGAAGAACGCAGAAAGCAAGCTGATCAACTCGGTTACACTGAATTAGCTGTCAAATTAGAAGATATGATTTCAGATGAAACGAAGCATAAAGAAGACATTCAACGTCTTTTAGATGATCCAAGCTTTAAATAAATCATGATTAAGCGCGAGCAACTTCCTTACGACAAGGGAGTTGCTTTTTTCATGCTAAAAACTTATTACGTGTCACGAAAAATCTGTTATAATAGCTTTAACGTTCAGAGAGAAGGGAGTTAATGATATGTGGGAACAGTTTTATGAAAAACTTGATCAAATGTACGACCAAATGGTAGAAGATCGTCGTTACCTTCACCAACACCCTGAGTTGTCATTTGAAGAGAAAGAAACAGCTCAATTTATTAAAAATCGTTATGACCAATTAGGTATACCTTATCAAGACAATATTGGAGGGTATGGTTTAGTCGCGACATTAAAAGGTGGCAAACCAGGTAAAACAGTTGCTCTTCGTGCTGATTTCGACGCCTTGCCAATCCACGAAGAAAATAATGTCCCTTATAAATCAACAGTCGATGGCGTGATGCACGCATGTGGGCATGATGGCCACACAGCTTCATTACTTGCGGTTGCTGAAGCGGCACTTGAATTTCAAGATGAAATCCCAGGTACACTCGTCTTTTTACACCAACCTGCCGAAGAATTTGCTCCAGGTGGTGCCAAGCCAATGATTGACGACGGTGCACTAGAAGGTGTTGATGCCGTATTCGGTACCCATTTATGGGCGACAAGTAAGCTAAACAAAATCGAAGCGACTTATGGAGCATTTATGGCTGGCGCTGATCGTTTTACAGTTACGTTCCAAGGTAAGGGTGGCCACGGCGCGATGCCACACCAAACAAAAGATCCAGTCGCAATGGCAGGTCAAGCAATTGTAGAATTACAGCAAATTGTTAGTCGTCGCATAAACCCACTTCAACCTGCTGTTTTAAGCATTGGTAAAATCGAAGGCGGCAATGCGTTTAACGTCATTCCTGATACGACATCACTAACTGGCACTGTCCGTATTTTGGATAAAGCGGTGCAAGACGAAATTATTCAAGAGATGCACAATATTTTAGACGGAATCGCCACAAGCTTTGGTGCTAGCTATGAGCTCGATTACGTGAAAGGCTATCCACCAGTTGTGAACCACGAACGTGAAGCATCATATTATATTGATGATGCGACCGATATTCCTGGTGTCAATGAATCTGAAGCAGTTGACCCTGTCATGGGTGGCGAAGACTTCGCTTATTACTTAGAAGAACGCCCAGGTGCCTTCTTCTTTACTGGTGCGAATATCGAAGGCCATGATTATCCGCACCATCATCCAAAATTCGATTTTGACGAGCGCGCCTTACCAACTGCTGCTAAAGCACTTGTCCACGGCGTCAAACGCTATCAAGAAGATCATTCATCATAAACATATACAAATTCGCCTAGCTATTCTTTAGCTAGGCTTTTTTCGATCAAACAAATTTCTGTAACATAAAAAGACGACTCACAGTATGAGCCGCCTGATTAACTAAACTTTTAAATTATGATATACGTTGTTCTGATTCGTACCGACGATTTATCCGTTCAGCTGATTTATGAGCATCAATCATGCCCCAAATCCAGATAATTGGCGTTGTAATAAAGCCAATGATGACAATCATCAATAGAGCAGAAATCGCGTAAGCAACCATGAAGATGACGCCTTTTCCGATTTCACCATTATAAACTTGACCTAAACCTGAGAATAAAAATGATAAAACAGCTGCTAATCCAGCGTTCTTTTGCATCTAATAACGCTCCCTCGAATAATATAAATAAGTTCAACATTAATCTTATCACATTCATAATTTATGATGAAATAGTAACCATCTACTCATACATTTATACAATCACGTTAAGCTGGGTCGTAAAAGCCACGACCTAGTACTTCTGCTGAGTCCGTCACAATGACGAACGCCTCTGGATCGACATCTTTCACCGCTCGTTTTAGCATGGCCATCTCTGATTGATTGACCACACACATTAAGACAGGGCGTTCAACCTCTGTAAAACCACCTTGTGCTGCCAAACGTGTAACGCCACGATCCACTCGCGTATAGATTGCCTCTTGAACATCAACATATTCATTCGATATTATTAGTGTTGTTTTCGTTTTATTAAAGCCTGTTTGGACGAGATCTATTGCTTTGCTGGTTACATATACGCCCATTAAGGCATACAAACCAAGTTCAATATCAAACACGATAATCGCAGACAGGACGATCAAGCCATCAATCATAGCGATGCTTGCCCCAAGCGATAAATTCGTGAATTTGTTAATGAGCTGTGCGACTAAGGCAGTGCCACCAGTTGATGCATCACCTAAAAAGACAATCCCTAAGCCAACGCCGACACCTAATCCACCGAAAAGAGCTGCTAATAATGGATCGTCCACAAATGCTTCCATATTTCGAGATAGATAAACGAAAAATGGTAAAGCAATGGATCCCGTTAACGAACGAAATGCAGAACCTTTACCAAGAAAATAGTAAGCAACAAATAGAAGTGGGATATTAATACCCCAAATGACATATGCAGGCTCAAGCCCGAATAGCGCTTCAAGCAATGTACTAATACCACTAACGCCACCTGCAGCAACGTAATTCGGTAATAAGAAACCATTATAAGCAAACGCGACAATAACCGATCCGACTATAATGTATAAAAATTGTTCGACTATGGATAGTTCAGATTTCTTTTTCTGTCCGACCATGATGCTGTCCCTTCTTTCTCTATGATAACCCAAATGATTTTAACACTCTTGTCCTGCTTTGTGAACATCAGCATATGAACGCATTAATGGACAAAAGTCCTAATAATCTCATTATTCTCCCTATTAATGAAATAACTCAACTTATCTCAGAAATGAGTGCAATTATTTCAATAGTAAGCAGACTTATTTCATAACTTAATTGCACAAAAAAGCCTCCGACTGAGTCGGAGGCTTTTCCCCTCTTATTTAATCTCAATTCGTGTTGATTCTTGAATCCAATTCGGATAATAGTTCAATTCGACTTTAATTGGATTCATATCTAGTGATACATTCTGATCTAGTTTTTTTCCAAAAATACGTCCTTCTTCTTCCATTTGCATATACTGTCCTGAGCCATCAATCTCGTCACCATTCTCAGCATAAACCTGGCCGAATGGACCAAAACCAAATCGTCCCTCAGGATCCTTGATTGTCATTTTGAAACCATTTCCGGATTTCTCTAGAGACTCAAATTGACCTAATGGATCGTGCACAATCTCTTCATTCACTAAATCCAGTTCAATATAAGAATTTTCAGAAGGTACAGCTTGTAACTCCTCAAAGGCTAATGTCAACGATTCAGTCGGTTCAAAATAATGACTTTGCAAAAATACAGAAAAAACGTCATTTTCATTTGAACGCCAACTGCCATTTCCAACCACTCCGTTTCGAATACTCGCCCACACCTCACCATCACCATTAATTAAGCGGAGGTCTTCAAAATTAAATAGTGCCCAATCAGGATTTTCAGGAGCTTCTACTTTCACTTCTGTGCGAAGCGGATTGATGATCACTTCCGAAATTCGGTACTGTTCGTTCCCAACTTGAAAAGGTTGATCGACGTTATAGTGAACTGGTTCTGCTTTATTCTCTGCCTCAAATGAAACCTTAAATGATTTATTTAAGTCTTGCCCTTTGACTTTGCCTACTATAATAAATTTTGTATCCTTAACTGGTTCATTAAAAAATATCTCAGTTTCATGCGTATACGAAGACGTCTCACCGTGAGAAGGCATACCAAAACCAAGAGAACTTACTGGTAAACCCTCGCCATTTTGACGTTTAATGGTGACATCCGAAAAATTCAAGTCTTCTTTTGGCCCCTCTGTTTCAATTGTATGATAAACAACCATACCATATTGATCACGAATAACTCCATCAATCGTTAATGTCACGTCTCCGTTTTTAACTGATTGGTCTATTTCTTCATAATAACCTTCTGACAAAGCTGCTTGTCGACCTTTATCCCATTTAACTAACTCAACTAAATGATCGAAACCTGGGACTTTAGAGACTTGTTCAGCAAATACAGGTGATGTATTAACGCCAAGTACAAACATAAACATCACAACTGCAGCTACTATAGTAGAACGCCACGTCCGCTTCAGGCGTTGATGACGCTTCTTCTTTATTTTCAACCCATCTGCAATTGACTGATTTAATCGTTCATCTGAAGGCCATTCATCTATGGTTTCATTTGCCCAATCATTTAACTTTTTTTCAAGATCAGCCATCATGACGTCCTCCTTTCTTTTCATTTAGTAACTCTCTTAATTTATCTAAACAAACATGAACCCGGGATTTCAGTGTACCGGGAGCCACCCTATAATGATTAGCCAATTCTTCATATGTATATCCGTGAAAGTATTTTAAGAAAATTAAGGTTTGTTCATCCTCACTCAGGTCCTGAATCGCCCAGTCTAGCAATAACGTCTCAGAGAAGTCTTCCGCTCCATCTGTCAATTCATCATAATAGGCCATTGTCGGTTTCCTAGTCTGTTTCCTCAAAACATCTTGGCAATAATTGATCATCACGCGAATTAACCATGTTTTAGTATAGTTTGATTGGCGAATTTGTTTACGCTTTTTATAAGCTCGATAGGTTACTTCTTGCAGCGCCTCTAGTGCCGCTTCTTCAGATTTCAAAAAAGCGTAAGCTGTTCGGTATAAATCCTGACGATATGCTTGCACCACGGCGATAAAATACTCATCCTCTGTTCGATCACTCAAGCCCGGCTTCCCCCTTTTCAACCTATTTCTATGCATTAGACGATAAAAATTACAAATCGTTTGGTATTTTTTTAATTTTACTATAAAAAAAGCACATCCCCTTGGGACATGCTCTTCCTAACTTTACCCCTTAAACGCTCGAATTCGTCCGCGCACGTAAAACGCTTCAAATAGTACGGTAAACGCTGCGGCAATACTTAAGTAAATAAGTGCATTCAGCCAATCACTAGCCCATACAAATCCGATCGTCGTGATCACAACTTGCACAACCATAATAACTAAAATCAATTGATGCACCGCTTTACGTCGTACATCCACCGTTACTGGATATAACCTCAACCACTCCACTGTTCGGTGATGATTGTAGATCGCGATAAACTGGAAACCCGACATGAACAAGAATAATACCGCGAACAACACTTTACCCCAAAATGCCGGCACCCAGAACACGAAAAACAGCGCCAACGCGACCAACCTCAGATACATTCCGAAATAATCACCACTTCGGATAAACGTAATGGCATATAAATACGTAAACGTCTGCTTTCGTCTAATCGGCATACGCCCAGTAACCAGTCGAACTAAACCGTGGCGCTTCTTCGGCTTCCGTTTTAAATCTGGCACATCTGTCGACATATTCGCAATTCGATAGAAAAATTGCAACTTCGCATCTTCTTGGTCGATCAATCGATCCCAAGGCAGCGTAGATCCTTTATAGAGATTATGGTAGTTTAGAAAACAAACACCAATAATTAAAAGTGATCCGATTAACGCAAAATACGGTACACCTATTGCTAAGAAGTACATAATAAATCCATTAACTACAAACCGTATCCCAATATCAAAATAATGATACCGAATATCTCGCGTTTTTTGCATAAACCAAGTAGCAAACAAGTTGCCCACTTTCACCACTAACGCAAAAACGATCATTACCAGTATATAACTCGCGCTGACATTATCATAAATCTGCAAATACAATGGTGCTAACGCAAATAACGCAATCGCAATCCAATAGCTTTGCATGACAAAACTATAAATTACCGCATTTCTTACATAAGGTCTCAGTTTATTTTCCACTGGTAATAGAAAAACTGTGTCAGCTTCTTTAAAAAACGTCCGCACTGGACTGTATGTTAATAACGCCCCTACTATCCCAACAACAATCCATTCAACCGGAAACGTATCGGGTACTGTTTCTAGCCATGCCTGGTAAAAATATGCGAAGGCAGCCACAAAGAAAATCATCGCAAACGCTAGATGATCGTTAAAGATTAATCGCATATAACGGCTGACCATTTTGATATGAGACTGAAACCGCTCTTTCCATAATTGATTGGTATCCATATTAAGCATCGTCCTTTGTTAATTGCACATAAATATCATCCAAGCTTGATCCAGGCATATTAAACTCAGTTCTTAGTTCATCTAATGTACCATAAGCTCTAATCTTACCATGGTGAATAATAACAAATCGATCGCAGTACTTCTCAGCTGTTGCTAGGATATGTGTAGACATAAGTACGCCTGCCCCGCGACCTTTCATCTTTTCCATCGTATCTAAATAAGACTGAATCGCTAATGGATCTAAACCAACAAACGGCTCGTCCACAATATAAAGTGATGGTTCCACTAAAAATGCACACATAATCATTACTTTTTGGCGCATCCCTTTTGAGAAATGGACGGGGAACCATTTTCGCTTTTTATCTAAATGAAATTCTTTTAATAACCACTCAGTACGGCTCTTGTATGTTTCTTCATCTAAACCGTAAGCCATTGCAGTTAAGCGCAAATGTTCTTCTAATGTTAATTCTTCATAAAGCATTGGCATTTCTGGAATATAAGCAAATTCCTGGCGATAGGCTTCTAAATCTTCGTTCATTTGTTTACCATTAATCGTGATCGACCCTTGTTTCGGATTCATTAAACCGATTATATGTTTAATTGTTGTACTTTTACCTGCTCCGTTCAACCCGATTAAACCCACGACTTCACCTTGTTTAACCGAAAACGAAATATCGTGTAATACATTTTGCTGCGTATACCCGCCTACAAGTCCGTCGATTTGTAATAAGTCACTCATACCATCCCTCTTTTCTCTAACTCTTTCCCTATCATACCAAAATTTTGAGACAATTCACTAGTTTAGACGGTTTATTCTTACATTCGACACATGTTTACGTTACAATAAAAGAAAGAATATTTCTTAGGAGGATGACCATGTCAGATTGCATTTTTTGTAAAATTCTCGATGGTGAGATTCCATCTGCCAAAATTTATGAAGACGATGATGTATACGCTTTTTTAGACATTAGCCAAGTAACAGAGGGGCACACACTTGTCATCCCAAAGAAACACTGTGAAGATGTCTTTGATTTAGATGAAGATACAGCGGCTAAGTTGTTTAAAGCGGTTCCTAATATTGCTCGAGGAATCCGTTCAGCCTTCAATCCACAAGGCCTAAATATGCTTAATAATAATGGTTCATTTGCTGATCAAAGTGTTTTCCATGTTCATCTTCATTTAATTCCACGCTACGATGAATCAGACGGATTTAAATCTAAATGGCAGACACACGGTGATGATTACACGCCAGAACAACTTCAAAACATTGCACAATCCATTTCAAACGAGATATAAGAGAGATTATTGCGCAAGTAGACAGGGAATATAATATATAATAGCAGTAGAAGACGAAAGGAGAAATCGCAATGCCAAACAGTAAGTCTTTATTTTTAGGTGTATTAACAGGAGGACTGATTGGAGCATCCGTCTCTCTATTAACAACACCTTCCTCAGGCAGTGACATGCGCTTACGTGTAAAAGAACAAAGTGAACGGTTACGTGAAATCACACAGGAATTGAAGGAAAATGGAATTGATTTGAAAGATCAACTAACACAGACATCTAAAGAAGGTGCAGAACTTCTTAAAGACCTATCTCAAGATATTAAAACATCAGTCGAAAGCTGGAAATCAACAGTTGAACCCCATCAAGAAAATCTCCAAGAACATCTTCGTCAGATCGAAGAAGGCATTAAAGAATTAGAGGAAAAGATGAAAGAACAAAATGCTAATCAGACATGATTGTTAACCTGCTCGCCATTCGGTGAGCAGGTTTTTATTTTGTATAATTGTACATAAAAAAGCTCTCCCTAACCATCGTTAGAGAGAGCAAAATATTAAACTATTCTAATGTCATTCAATTATTCAGCTGCTTCTAAGTCTTCAATAGACTCTATGTCCATATAACTTGGAACGACAAGGCCGATTTTAGCACCTTCTAAGTTCGGACCTAAATCAACTACATCGTCTTTAACACTTTCGTAGAAGTCAGCATGCGTAAATGGCAACCAAGCTGCTACTGTAGCATCAGCATCACCATTCGCAATTGATTCGAAGACGATTGATGGATCTACCGGGGTTACTTCAACTTCGAATCCGTTCTGTTCTAAGACAGTTGCAAGAACATTGGATGAAGCGCGCTCAGAATCCCATGGTGTTGAAGCTAGTTCAATTGTTGAACCATCACCTTCACCAACGCCATCAGTCCATTCTGAAACTTTATCTTCATTGTCTTCTACCCATTGTGCTGAAACATCTGCGATATCTTCATCACTTTCATTGGCGTCATACATGATTTGTTCCATGTCTTCAACTGTCCAATTGAATTGATCGACTAGTTTGTATGCCTCAGGATGGTCCTCTTCAAAACCTTGGCGAGCTAATGTTTGAATGTTTTCAGCTTCACCATAAACCCCTTTAGGATCTTCTAAATACTTCATGTCCGGGAACTGAGCAAACATCCAATGTGGATTCCAACCAGTTACAATGATTGGCTCCTCTGCATTAATTGCCTCTTCTAATTCCGTGATCATAGCAGCTGTCGAAGGAGTTTCTAATGTCCATCCCGATAGACTGTCATATTCCTCGATAGCAGTTTCTGTTGTAACTGAAATACCTGCTCCAGGTTCAATTCCAATAATTGTACGGTCGACTTCTTCACTGTAATTGATATCTTCATTAGAATCACTGTCGCTAGTAGCATCATCTGACCCACACGCAACAAGCGTGAGGATCAGGGATGCTACTAACATTACCATTCCCTTTTTAAAGTTCATGTATGTTAGAGTCTCCTTTATTGTGAGTGAATTACTCCATTGTAGTCCATTCGTCAACTAGGTCTTGGTTGTTTTCAACGAAGTTAGCTGCTGCCTCTTCAGGATCAGCTCCGTCTTGGATTTCTGCCATTACAGAGTTAAACTTCTCTTCGCCCCATTGGAAGTTATCAAGTACTTGATAAGCACCTGGCATATCTTCTTCTAGACCTTCACGAACCATTGTTTCGATTGTTTCAGCATCACCATATACGCCTTCAGGATCTTCTAGATATTTAAGATCCATTTCTGCGAATTTCCAGTGTGGAGACCAACCTGTTACAACGATTGGTTCTTCGTTTTCATATGCTTCTTGTAATGATGTAGCCATTGCACCAGAAGAAGAAGTCTCTACTGTCCAACCATCTAAGCCTTCATAAGTTTCAACTGCATCTTCTGTAGCCTGTACAACACCAGCTCCTGGTTCGATACCAGTGATTGTCTCATTTAAATCATCACCATACTCACCTAAGTTTTCTAGTGAATCAACTTCCATATATTCAGGTACAACAGCACCAATCTTAGCACCTTCGAAGTTAGGACCAAGCTCTACCATTGAATCTGAATGCTCCTCATAAAGATCTCCGTGAGTTGCTGGTAACCAAGCAGCTACCATACCATCAGCATCACCGCTTGCAACTGATTGCCACATAACTGCGTTGTCTAATGGTGTGACTTCAACATCATAGCCTAAATCTTCTAATACTTTACCAATTACGTGAGTTGATGCAATTTCTGTTGCCCACTCAACGTAAACAAGTTCAATTTCACCTTCGTGCGTGATGTCGCCTGATTCACCTGAATCTGAACCATTTTCTTCTGAATCTGAGCCAGAACCTTCATTGTCACTACCACAAGCGGCAATTACTAGAATTAACGCAAGCATAGCTACAAGGCCAAAGCTTTTCCATGTTCCTTTTAACATGTTAAAACAACTCCCCTTTAATTTATTATAATATATTGGAACTCCTCTCCCATTACAGGAGAGAAGAGCTTCCTTATTTTATTTACCCTTATTTAAACTTTGGGTAAAGCGATCGATGATAATCGCAAGGATTACGATACCGAAACCAGCTACGAAACCTGTTCCTGCTTCGGCACGTTGTAACGCGGATAACACGTCACGACCTAAACCTGGCGCACCGATCATCGAAGCGATAACAACCATTGATAGTGATAACATCACAGTCTGGTTAACACCAGCCATAATCGTTGTTTTCGCCATTGGTAATTCAACTTTAAAGAGCTTTTGACTTCCAGTTGTACCGAAAGCGTCTGAAGCCTCTACTAGTTCGTCTGAAACTTGGCGAATCCCTAAGTTTGTAAAACGAACAACAGGTGGTGTTGCGAATACGAATGATGCAAACACACCTGGAACCATACCGATCCCAAAGAAGGCTACGGCTGGAATTAGGTAAACGAACGCCGGCATTGTCTGCATGAAATCAAGTACCGGTGTAATAATATTTTGAGCTATGTTACTCTTCGACATTAGAATCCCGAAAGGAATACCGACTATGACAGAAATTAAACTGGCATAGAAGACTAATGTGAATGTAAACATAAGTTGCTCCCAAAGTTCTTGGTTATGAATGAAAATCAAACCAACAATTGAAAATGCTGCTAATCCAAACTTCTTGCCTGATAAGAAAAAGGCAATAAGTGCAACAAGAATAATGATAATAAAAGGTGGTACCATTGCTAAATATTCAGCCGATGTATCTAGTAGCCACCCGAAACCATCTTGGATTGGGTTAAATATAAATGAAAACCAATCTGTAATGTTGTCTACTCCATCATCTATCCATTCTGCTACTGGTATTTGTGGTATATTATCAAGCATCGTCTGCGTCCACCTCATTTCCATCAGCTAATGCTGCGATTACAGCACCACGTACAATAATACCGCGAAGCTTTCCGTCTTCTGTCACGGCGACTGGTACGGGTGAATCGTGAATAATATTAAAAATATCTTGAATTTGTGTATCTTTGTCGACAGTTGGAACTTCTGTTTTCATGATTTCACTAAGTTTCTCTATTCCACTTTCACGTGCTTGACGTGCTTCATCCGCTGTTACATAACCTTTAAGGTTACGAGAACGGTCTGTTACAAAGATGGATGAAAGTCCTTGTTCACGCATTCTTTCTAATGCAACACGCGGACCATGTTTATCATAGTCAACTGTTTCAGGACGTTTCATAATATGTTCAGCTGTTAAGACTTTCGAACGGTCTACGTCTTCTACGAATTTCTCAACGTAATCGTTCGCTGGGTTTGTCAGAATCTCTTCTGGGGAACCAATTTGAACAATTGAACCGTCTTTCATTAATGCAATACGATCACCAATACGTAACGCTTCATCTAAGTCGTGTGTAATGAAGACAATCGTTTTCTGCATTTTTTCTTGTAAATCTAGTAACTCGTCTTGCATGTCTTTACGAATAAGTGGGTCTAATGCTGAGAATGCTTCATCCATTAGAAGCACTTCTGGATCATTCGCTAAAGCACGTGCAAGACCAACACGTTGCTGCATACCACCTGATAATTGGCTTGGTAGTTGTTCAACATATCCACCGAGTCCAACTAGCTCAAGTGCTTCCTCAGCTTTTTGAGAACGTTCTTCTTTTTCCATACCTTGTATTTCAAGACCAAATTCTGCATTCTCACGTACAGATCTGAATGGGAATAACGCAAAGCGTTGGAATACCATACTCATTTTTGTACGACGAATCTCACGTAAATCTTCTTTATTCATGGTAGCTAAGTTTTGACCGTCGATCTCAACGCTACCTTCTGTCGGTTCAATCAAGCGGTTTAATAGTCGTACCAATGTCGACTTACCACTACCTGAAAGACCCATAATTACGAAGACCTCTCCTTCTTCCACCTCAAAAGTTGCTCGGTTGACACCGACTGTACAACCTGTTTTCTCGAGGATATCTTCTTTGGAGTAACCTTCGTCTAATAATCTCGTTGCCTCTTTTGTTTTCTTACCGAAAATCTTCGATAAATTTTCGACTTTAATAGGCACTGGTTTACACCTCTCTCTTCCTCAATCACTTTAATCATATAACTTATGTTGTAATCACTTTGTAACAATCACTCTTCTAACTATATTATGTTCGACAAAAAAACTCAACTTGTACATAGAGCGACATAGCTTTATTTATTCCGTAAAGTTAAAACTGAACAAACTTATCAGACGAAATACTGATTTTTTCTCTCTTATACTAGCAAATACTATCAATTTTCCTAGTTTGTTTTTGTAAGAAAGTAGTGTAGATTGAAATTAGAAGTCCTAAGGAGGCTCATTGGTATGCAAACACAAGAAAGGGACGAGGCACTTGAAGCTTTTCATTACAATATGATTAGCGAGTTTTCGAAAACGTTGGAGATGTTTTCGCTAAACACAACAGAATCTCAATTATTTGTTATTCTCTACTTGAGTGAAGAACCGATGACGTTGGATGATATGAAAAACGCTCTAGGAAAAAGTAAGACCGCTATGAGCAATGCCATTCACACATTACTAAACTTTAATCTAGTAGAACGGGTTTGGAAGAAAGGTGTCCGAAAAGATTTATACCAAGCTGAAAAGGATCTCTATGAGAAGTTCATGAACGCTTATGTTAATCGCTGGCTAGAGGCGATTGCCAGACAAAAAGCTAATTTAGAAGAGATTGAGAAACAATTCTGCAAAAAATCAACAAACGATAAACAAACAAATCTTAAATTACAAGAAGCATTAAGATTTCACGATGCACTAGAAGATGTTTTTAACAATTTACATAAAGAATACTAGATGTTTATAAAGCGAGTTGTTAGGTGTAAAAAAATTCCTACAACTCGTTTTCTTTATATTATGTTAAACTATAACAAAACTCAAGTGATATACACTGTAGTTTAATTAAAACTTTATCATTAAATAGCGTTACTCCATGAAGTATATCGGGTAAACTATAAAGATATAACTTAATACCATTAAAAAGGAGACGTTGTCGTGAGTGAACAAAACTATTCATTACAAGAAGCCATTCTCTATTCACACAAAATGGCACAGTTATCGAAAGCTGTTTGGAAACAAATCGAAAAAGATTGGCAAAATTGGGTGAAGCCGTTCGACTTAAACTTAAACGAACATCATATATTATGGATCTGTTATCATTTAGATGGCGCTAGCATTTCGGAAATATCCAAGTTTGGGATTATGCATGTGTCTACCGCTTTTAATTTTTCCAAAAAGCTTGAGGAACGTAAGCTTTTAACATTTTCAAAACGAGAAGAAGATAAAAGAAATACGTATATTGAGCTAACAGAGTCTGGCAAGCATCTATTCGAGGAAACGATGGAAGCTCATGCTCAAGGAACAGATAAAAACACCGTTATGCAAGCTTCATTACCCCTAAAAGACTTATATGGTAGATTTCCTGAATTCCAAGAGTTAGAAGCTATTGTAAAAGAAATTTATGGCGAAGAATATCTAGACATTTTAGACCGCTCCATCGCAAGTATTAAAGCGGAATATTAAGAAGGTGTAATTTTTTTGTCAAAAGGGTTGAATTTTTTCTTTGTAAGGCGTATTATCACCCTTGTAATAGACGTTACAAGGCTACGCAACGCCTAAATTCAAAGATAAAGGAGGCCCTATCATGACTTGTTGGAAAACGATCAACATTTCAAGAGAATTCGGCCATAATCGACTGAAAATCTTATCGGTTTTTTTCAGTATTATGTCATTTATAGTCTTATTTGTACCATTTTCGATTATTTACCATAATGTGTCGTTACATGAACCCGCACTGTGGCAAGTTTTGTTAGGGCTATTAACATTACCGATTTTGCATAAATTAGCTCACGCATTTCCACTTACCTTTACGAGTAAGGAATTTACGTTAAAATGGTATTTTAAATACCGCTATATACCAATGTTAAAATTTAATATGCGTTCAAGTTTATCGAAACGCACGTCCATTATCATGATGTTAGCACCTACAATTGTGCTGACATTACCATTGTTAGCTGGCGCAATCGTATTACCGACATTTTATCCAATCTTGATTGTATTTACTGCGATCCATCTGGGTATTTCCCTTACAGATTGGTTAATGTTATCATTCTTTATTAGAGCACCAAAACAATGTATTGTAGAAAAGTCAAAACACAATTATGATATTCTCGTTCAGTCTCCACAAGCGTAGTATGATCGTAAGTCATTAGGAGGGGGAAATATTGCTACTGTTTTATGTACCATTTGCGTTGTTTATTTTTTACGCATTTAATACTATGGCCCAGAAATTCTGTACAAAATCTGAGATGTCTAACGAAAAAAGCACTAAAGTTTATCGTATGATTAACATTTCAATGCTTGTCTTACTCATCTCATCTTATTATGAAGTGAATTTTCTATAAGAAAGTTTAAATTAAGGCTCGCTGTTGATATTGTGATCCGCTACCGGTGGACGCTTTCCGCGGGCACGGCTCGAGCCTCCTCGGCCAAAGAGCGTGGCCTGTGGGGTCTCGAGACTCGTGCTTTTCCCGCAGGAGTCGCCACCTTCGCTTCTCACAAATCAACAACTGATAGCAATTCTAGTTAATAATCAAAAATAAACATTAAACTAACCATAAAAAAAGGTTGATCTTCTTTTGAAGATCAACCTTTTTTGTGAGGTTTTTTAGAACCAAGCGGCGCCCACAATGATGAGTAAAATGAACAACACAACAATTAAAGAAAATCCACTGTAATAACCTTTTCCATAACTCATTTTTTCACCCCCTAATCCATATCTATCTTATTGTATGGTTATGAAAGCTGATGCGATTAGGCGCGTGTCAATTTGATTAATGCCACTTTAAAATATTTATGGTATAGTTATGATTGGAAATATAGAAAAATGGGGGAATCAGAGTTGAAAAAACTAATCGTACTACTCTTTGCAAGTATTTTAGTTATTACTGCCTGTCAATCAGACGAAGAAGTGGTTGTAGAATCTCAATCAGGTGATATCACAAAGGACGAGTTCTATAATGAACTGAAAGAACGTCACGGCGAAGAAGTATTAGAACAAATAACGAAAGAAATGGTTCTTGAATCGCAATATGACGTATCTCAAGAAGAGATTGACCAAGATATAGAAGAATTCAAATCACAATTAGGGCCTCAATTCGAACAATTCCTAGCCCAACAAGGTTATGAAAATGAAGAAGATTTCCGTAACGATTTTTATATGAGTCAACTTGAATTCAAAGCAGCAACAGATGACCTAGATGTTTCAGATGAAGATGTACGTATGCGTTATGAAAATATGCAACAAGAAGTAAAAGCGCGTCACATTTTAGTCGAGGATCAAAGCACAGCAGAAGAAGTCATTCAAGAATATGAAGATGGTCAAGAATTTGCAGCCTTAGCTGAAGAATACTCAACTGATGGTTCTGCTAGTTCAGGTGGTGATCTTGGCTATTTTACTGGCGGTGACATGGTTCTGCCATTTGAACGTGCAGCCTTTTCACTAGATGTAGGAGAAATTAGTGAGCCTGTCGAAACACAACATGGTTGGCATGTCATTCTAGTTGAGGACAAGCGTGAAGCTGATGTAGAATTAGATTCCTTTGAAAACATGGAAAGTCAAATTCGCGAATCGTTATTAGCTTCTCAAGTCTCACAAGATGAACTCAATTCGATTATTGATGAAGTGATGAATGAAGCTGACGTGTCTATACAAGACGATGACTTAGACCATATCTTTGATTCAGAAAACGAAAGTGAAGACGAATAATATATTTAACACAAAAAAGTTCCGAAACATGCCTAACAGCAGTTTCGGAACTTTTTTATAACTAGATTGTAGGCTTGTAAAATTGACGGTTCTCCATTGGAAAAATACGATCAGTAAATTCACCAGGTTCCACCTTCTCAAGGGCCCGATTCATCATGTTCATCTTAGCATCTATCATATCAATTTGGTGCAACATTTCAGCTTCACGGACAATCGGCGTTTTCGGGCTTCCCCATTCATTCTTACCGTGATGACTTAAGACCAGATGTTGTAATAGCATCACTTCTTCACCTTCAATTCCCAATTCTTGAGCGGTTACTTTAATTTCTTCAACCATCATCGAAATATGACCAAGCATTTTACCTTCAAGTGTATAGGATGGTGATGCTGGTGAAGATAGCTCTTTGACTTTTCCTATATCGTGCAAAATAATACCCGCATACAATAAATCCATATTCAAATCAGGATATAACGACTTGAGTGATTGAGCGATTTTAAGCATGCTAATAACATGGTGCATCAGTCCAGAAGCATATTCGTGATGATTCTTTGTTGCAGCTGGGTAAACAAACACATCATCGTTATACTTTTTCAAAATCTGTCTAACGATCCGTTGAATATTTGGATTTTCCAATGCAAAGATGGTTTGTGTTAAGTAATCTTTCATTTCCTCCAAATCAACGGGTGCTTTCTCGATAAAGTCTTCTACTCTAACACCATCCATCTCATTAGCCAGACGAATTTGGCGTATATTCAATTGATGCTTCCCGCGAAATTGGCGAATTTCACCTTGTACGTGAACGATTGATTCCGCAAGAAACGTTTCTTCATCCTCTTTCGCCGCTTCCCATAGCTTGGCTTCAATTTCACCACTTAAATCCCGAAACACAATCGTTAAAAAGGGCTTACCATTACTCGCCACTCCTTTATCAACGGATTTAATTAATAAGTAGCCTTCAAATTGATCTCCAACTTCTCGGTTAGCTACGCCTTGTGTCATACCATCGCACTCCTTTTATTAAACTATTATCTTCTTCGCTAATTTAAATGTATCACATGATAAGATGTAGATGATGGACCCTCTTCAAATGAAAAATAAATAATTTGTTGTTTCTTTGCTTGCTGGGATAAGATCCTCATCATTTCTTGTTTGCGTTCATGATCAAAGTGGACAAACGCATCATCCAATATAAACGGAAATGCTTTAGTATCTCTTAAAGACTCATTTAAAGCGAACCTTAAAGCAACATAGAGTTGATCAGCAGTCCCATCTGACAATTGCTTAACATCAAACCATATATCATCATATCGCTGTACCATTAACGATTCCTCTTGGGAAAATCGAACGGTTTGATAGATTCCTTGAGTCAATTTATTAAATAATTGAGAGGTTTGAGTCAATACATGAGGTAAATAATCGTATTGATACCTTGACTTCGTATCTTGAATAAGTCCTTTAGCTACATTTAAAGCTGCCCATTGTTTTGATAATGTCTTAATTTCATCTTCAATTTTGGATCGTTCATGAATAAGATCAGACAGTCGACCATCTTCTTCTATTTGCCTAATATGTGCTGTACAATCAGCTAAACGTTGTCGTTTCTCTTCTAGTTGTGCCTCTCCTATCTCTTTTCGATGTCGATTGTCATGAAGCACTTCTTGTAGGTGATCCCAGTTATAAGACTGAGCAATTACCTCGTTTGTACTGTCACCGAATAATTGTTTAACAGCTTCATATGCTTCAGCCCTCTTCTGGTCCTTCTCTTGATAAGTAGCAAACGCTTGAATGACGTCTTCTAATTCAGCTTCATTTTCTACATCAATCTCTGACAACATATCCTCCATTGCTTGTTCATAAGGGGCATATTCGTCTTTTAACTCTTGTAGTTGCTTCTCTAATTCCTCTAACCAATAGTGATGCTGATTGATCTGGTTAGTTATATCACGTTCTTGATTTAAATATTCGCGAACCAATGATAATCCCGCTTGGTCGTCGCGCCAATTCAAATCATTCACATAATAAGATAAAAAGCGTTGCAGTTGTTCTTTGATATAGTCGAGCGAGGATTCGATGGTTAGCTGTGATTCAACTAATTGATCGATATCACTTAATATATGTTTAGCATTAATCAATTGTTGGGCAACATCTTCCCATTGCTCGAGTTCATATCGTTCCAGCCACTGATGTTGATTTATTTCTTGGTTTTGTTTGAATTCTAGATCATCAATGATTTCTTCAATCGATAATCGTTCACTTTCAACTTCACGTAATTCACTGTTCACGTAATCGATTTTGGTTTGAAGGTCGCGATTATCATTTATAAGCTGATCATCATTTTCTATGATACGCTCTAGATCACGTTTTTCTTGTTCTAAAGAAACCTTTTCTGAGTTATCTGAATGACTTGCCTGTTGCTCAATAGAAATCTGCTGTCGATTGAGTAGGACATAAAATGCTATCCCACTAATGCCAGCATACACATAACTAAAAACATTCATCCAAGCCATCACACCAGCTAATACAAATCCAATAGCGAAAGCAAGTGCCAACCATTTACCTACCATAAATAATGGCTGTTTTAAAGAAGATTGACGGTTACGTGAAGAGCTACCACGTGAGGCAGTAGTTTGATCGACAAAAATCTGTTGGTTAATTTGCTCAAGTTTCCGTGAGGTTGTGGCACGTTCCTCTTCTGTCAATAAATTCTTTTGAACGTCTTGCTGTTTAGATTCTAACGATCTCAATTCATCTAATTTAATTCGCTTACGACGTTCTAAGTCACTTAATTTTTCTGCATTCGCATGTAAATCATAGGCGATTCTTGACCATGTTTGTTTTGTATAATCACTAATAGCTAAGGATCTTAATTCAGTTTCATCAACTGGCAAATTCAGTTTTTGTAATTGTGAACGCTTTGACTGAATTTGATTAGATAAATCATCATACTGCTGTTTCTTATGTTCCCATTCCACCGTCCAGGCTTGAATTTCATCAAGCGTGAATGGAAAATGATCTTTTTTCGATTGAGCCATTAAGCGATTGCGTTCTTCTTTCGCTTCACTCATCTTAGCCATAATGGCTCGAGCACGGTCATCATAAGTTTGACGTTTCGCTTTAACATCTTCATATCGATCAATGACATCTTGGGACAAATGCGAATGATTGAGTAATGATGCCATTTCCTGATCAAGTAATTGAACACGATCAATGGAAGAAGAAACCTGCAACAGTTGTTGATAATCTTTGATTTGTTGATTTAACTGCTCATCTTCATATTTTAAGGCTTGAATATCTAATTCCAATTGTTTGGCTTCTTGATAAAGCGTAGCGTGCTCTTGTTCTTTTATTTGTGCTTTCTCAATTTCTTCATTGATAGCCTTTAATTGCTGCAAAGCTTGGTTAACAGGAGGCTTGCGACCTTGTTTCTTGAACAGTTTATCGCTTTCTTTTGTTAAGCCTTGTTCAATTTCAACAATATCTTCAGAGCCTGTTAAGCCTAAATTGAATAATACTTTTCCAATATCATCTGACTGCTGATGTCGAATGGCTTCAAGATCACGATCCTGAAAAGAAAAAATGGCTTGATAGATATAATGATCAACATGATCCAATAATTGCTCGATTTCTTTATCCTGAACGGTTTCTCCAGCTAGATACCCTACTCTCTTACCTCGATTACGATGAGAAAATCGCTCAATCGTATATTCTTTTACTCCATCTGTTAAAATGATCCGACCACCTAGTTGCCCATCAAATATAGATGTATATTGTTCACGTTCAGAGGCTGATAATCCAAATAAGATATACGTGATAAATGATCGTAATGATGATTTACCTGACTCATTAGAACCGTATAAATAATTAAACCCACTTGTTAAATCAATCGTTTTTTGATGCCATTTCCCAAAGGACACCACTTCCAATTGCTTTATCCACAAATTAATCCCTTCTATCATTCAGTAATTGATTGATGACTAGTTGTTCTGCTTGTTCTTGAATATCTAATAGATCCTCGTCACTAAATGTTCCGATATGATCTTTGAACTGTCGGTGTTGAAGTAAATCGGTTAAATAGCTCGTGACATGTTCTTGTTCGTCTGACAATTTTATCACTTCACCGACAAATTGATTGGATTGTTTAAGTTGGTTACGGTCGTAAGAAACACTTGTTTTTAACTCTAAATCAGTTAACCAAATCCAGTCATTAACTTGATTTTCCTGCTCATTTAGCCACTGTAACAACTCTGTTTCATAGCCCTGAAGAACATCTGGCACGATGACACGAAGGCGTAACCAAACTTTACCATGTCGCTGTCTCAATTGGTCTTTGTAATCAGTCAACACTTTAACAAGATCATCGATTTTATCACTTGATGAGGCTGTCGTTTGTTCATCTAAAAAAAGCACATCATGTAATGTGTGAAAGGAAAGGTTAGTTTGTTGTTCGGTTAACTCCACTACATAACAACCTTTTTCACCTGTTTCTTTCATATGACGACCTTGGATATTACCTGGATAGACGATATAAGGTCTTTGGGCTAATAGATCACGCTTATGAATATGACCGAGCGCCCAATAATCAAATGGTTTCGCTTTTAACTCTTCCAATTGAAACGGTGCGTATTGATCATGCTCTTCATTTGATTTCAAACTTCCATGTAAAGTCGCGAGATGATAACCTGGCCGTTCAATTCGCTCGTATTCATGCACTTTGGACTCTCTTACGGCTCTTGATTCATAGCTAAATCCATATAAATGAGCTTCGGTTTCACCTTTATTGAATGTTGTCACTGTCACCTCTTCACTGGGGAAAACATAGGTGTTTTCAGGCAGTATTAAATCAACTTTGCGCATCATATCGTAATCATGATTACCAAAACTGATGTAAACGTTAATCCCGTACTCATCTAATCGCGATAATCCTCGCTTTAAGGTCACAAGCGATTTTAATGAAGCAGATTGAACGTCAAATAGATCACCAACAATCAAAACAAAATCAACTCGTTCGTTTACCGCTAGTTCAATCAAACGTTCAAACGCCTTTAATGTCGCGTTTTGCACATCATGTAATATATTTTCTGGTACTTCACGCATTCCCTTAAAAGGGCTATCCAAATGTAAATCGGCTGTATGTATAAATCGAATCGGCTGTTTCATCGTGATCCTCCTTATTATGTATTTTACCAAAAGATAAAAGCGAATGCACGTTCGATTACTATAAAATGTGTTTAAGGCGTCAGACTATTTACAAAACTCCTGAAATTCCATATAGTTAAAGTAGCCTAATTAAACTAGAGGAGGACAAACATGAAGACTTATTTCTTAACTGTTTTTTCACAAAAGGGAGAGAACTTATTAGACGATACAATTGAAGCGCAAAATGATGAGGAAGCATCGAAGATTGGTAAAGAACGCCTAGCTGAACACGGCTATGAAGAGTCGACTCACCGCTGTGTATCACCAGATGGACGTTTAGTGTTATTTCATCGATAAGACAAAAAGAGGCTGCCGCATTTGCGACAGCCTATCAATATTTATTGTTGTTGTTCATCTTCACCGTAAAGTTCTTCTAACGGCTTCGTGATAATCTTACTAACATCGCCAATTAATGTATTAAGGCGCTGCTCTTCTTCCATAAGCTTAGAAATATCTTCGTTTTGTTGAACAAGTTCAACAACTTGTTGAGCTTTCTCAACTTCTTCTTGTGTGATTTCTTCACCTTGAGCTTGTTTTTGTTGCAATTCAAGCTGTGTATCACGGAAGTTATCGAACATTTGCTTCGTTGTTGGATCGTTCATTACTTTTTCATACGCTTCTTTTAGCGCTTGAAATTCTTCACTTTCGCGAAGTCCTTTTTCTAAATCGTAAGCTAAATCATAAATATTTGACACAATATACCTCCTAGAAACTTTGCACATATTCGAACCCTACTGTAACAGAGATTCATCCTCATGTATAGTCAAAACTCAATTATCCGACAAAAACGACAATCAACCCTTGTACTAATCCGATTGTACCCCCAAGTAAAGCTCCTAAATACGTGATCATCTTCAGTTCACGTCTCGAAATATCTAAGACCATTTTTTCCAAACGATTCACATCAAATTGACTGACTTGGCGTTCAACCATTTGACTTAAATCGATTTGCTTCATAATGGTTTCAAGATGATCAGCTATTTGATTAAGCAAGAGCGTGACAAGATTAGGGATGATATCGTGTTTTGCCTGATATTCGAATGTTTTTAACCATGTTGAAACAGGTTCATGTAAATATTTACTAACGTCTAATTCATTAACGATGTAATTGGCCATTTGATCTTCAATCTGATCGTGCAATAGTTTGTTTCGCATGCTTGCAAGATCAAGATGTTGCCATTTATGCCATTCGGCTCGAAGCATGGTTTCAACTGTCTCATGTGTATCATCTGAACGGATAAATTGGTTAATCGCCGGTGTAATCTTCTCAACTAGGCCTTCTTCACCTAAATAATTCGACACCATATTCCCAAGGAAACCTTGACTTTGTAAGAAACTAGAGCCTGTTTCAGATAGTTTTCTTTGACCTTCCCGACTATTCACATATTGGTCGACTTGATCTAATATATATCGCGTTGCTTCAGGCAACGATTCATCGATTGTCTGCGTAAGTTGCTCAGGCAATATTTCATGCAAAGTCTTCGTTTGTTCACGGTCATAGATCTGGCGTAATTGTTCAGCAATCTTCTTCGTTAAATTGGCTTCAATCTGCTCAGTTGACCAGTCCGATTTCACATTACCTAGAAGATCGATCGTGCGTTTTTCAGATTCACACCATTCATCATACTTATGAGATACAGCTTCCGTCACCTGTTGATTAAACGATGGACTGACTAACTTTTCTTTTAAGGCGTCTTGTGTCACTAAATGTGACGTTACTAAATAGCCCAGTTGTTCGGCTAATTCTTCTTGGCGCTTCGGAATCAATCCTGGCGTAAAGGGTAACTGAAAACGGCCAATATATTTCGCTTTATATGGTTTAAATAACATTTTAATGGCTAAGTGGTTCGTCATACCACCTATTAACGCGCCTACAACTACCATCATTAGCACTAATAGTAGTGTCATATCATCACCAGCTTTCTTAACAAATCTCACTTTTCATACTGTAGCATATTTGGTTTAGCATTGCGATTTTACACACATGATTTTTTTGTATCAGGTTAACCTAAACGATAAAGGAGGGTGTTGGATGGCATCTAAGAACAACCGAGAAAAAGACCCACGAAGCGAATTCGATTTAGATGTCGAGCGCATGTTAAATGAAGGGTTAGCTGGTGGCCAATTTAATCCTAAAGATGGCCAAGGTCAAATCGAACAATCTCACGACATTCGTCGAAATAATAAACCATTTGCAAAAGCAGATGATGATGAGAGCTAGGCCGTGGCCTAGCTCAATTTTATGACCCATATCCGATTTTCGTTTCGCCATATATACTATTAATTTCGCCGTATCAACTTAAAATCGCTGTATAAGAATAGATTTTCGCCTGATCGACCAGCTTAACTGGGTCACCCATGATCCACAAAAGAAAAGGAGGGTCTTTTTTATTAAGACCCTCCTCATCATATTCAATCCGCTTCTCATGGCTAGGCTTGTGGTCCGCCGCCCATTTGTTGTTCTGCCATTTGAACTAGGCGTTTTGTGATTTCACCGCCAACAGAGCCGTTTGAACGTGACGTTGAATCTGGTCCAAGCTGTACACCAAATTCTTGAGAGATTTCCGTTTTCATTTGATCTAAAGCTTGTGAAACACCAGGTACAACGAGTTGATTTGAATTGTTGTTTTGCGCCATGTTGTTCACCTCCTGTGTAATCATTATTGTTAACAGGAGACTTTCAATTATAACGGTAAATCTTGTTATTTTGCGTTAGGTTTTGTCATTTCTTTAGGATTAACAAGGCGATCAAATTCCTCACCCGAGAGCAATCCTGTGTCTTCCGCTGCTTCACGCAACGTTTGATCATGCTCATGAGCGTGTTTGGCAATTTTTGCTGCGTTCTCATAACCAATATGAGGGTTTAACGCTGTCACTAGCATAAGTGAATCGTTAACATTTTTATTAATTTCTATTTCATTAGGTTCTAGTCCAACTAAGCAACGCTCGTCAAATGACTTCATGCTGTCACCAAGGAGCTGACAAGATTGCAAGAAGTTATAAGCAATCATAGGTTTGAAGACGTTAAGCTCAAAGTTACCCTGACTTGCCGCAACACCAATTGCTGCGTCATTACCCATGACATGTGTTGCAACCATCGTAATCGCTTCACTCTGCGTTGGATTAACTTTACCTGGCATAATTGAACTTCCAGGTTCATTCGCTGGAATCTCAATTTCACCTATACCACAGCGAGGTCCACTAGCAAGCCAACGCACATCATTAGCAATCTTCATCACATCAGCTGCTAAACCTTTAAGCGCTCCATGTGTATGCACAAGTTCATCGTGACTAGTTAAAGAATGGAATTTATTCGGTGCTGAGATGAATTCACCATTTGTTTCGTCATTTATTTTACCTGCAACCACTTCAGCGAAATCAGGATGTGCATTAATGCCTGTCCCAACAGCTGTACCACCCAGTGCAATCTCACGCACATACTTTAATGAGTCATTGATCATGGATTCTGTTTTCTCTAACATACGATGCCAACCACTAATCTCTTGTCCTAAGGTTAATGGTGTCGCATCCTGTAAATGCGTACGTCCAATTTTCACAATGTCATAAAAAGCATCGGATTTTTCTTTTAATGTGTGTTTCATCTGTACTAAAGCTGGTAATACATGATCCTCAACCTTTTTAACGGCTGCGATATGTAGTGCAGTCGGATAAGTATCATTAGAACTCTGTGATTTATTAACATCATCATTCGGATGTAGACGTGCATCTTTTCCTTGCTGTTCTAACCACTCGTTCCCTACATAAGCTAACACTTCATTCATATTCATATTCGATTGTGTGCCACTACCTGTCTGCCACACAACAAGTGGGAAATGATCAAATAATTCCCCTGCTAATACACGATCAGCAGCATGTGCAATGGCATCTGCCTTGTCCTGATCTAGTAAACCAAGTGATTCATTTGCGCGAGCAGCACTCTTTTTAAGGACGGCAAAACCTTCAATAATTTCTTTTGGCATTGTTTCATTACCAATCGGGAAGTTTTGTAAACTACGCTGGGTTTGCGCTCCCCAATACTTATCGGCTGGTACTTTCATTTCACCTAATGTATCGTGTTCAATACGATATTCCATGATTAGATCCTCCTTTGAATTTACGAACATGACCACTATTTATTATAAGCATTTTTTCTGTGAATTTAAACGATTTACTCAACTAAACCGTAATATTCTTCCACTGTCACACCGGCTTCATGAATTTCTGTTGCAATTGATTCACCGAAATAACGTAAATGCCAAGGTTCATAACCATAGCCTGTTATATCACTCTTTCCTTCAGGATAGCGAATCACAAAACCATATTCATGTGCATTCTCTGCCACCCACTGTCCAGCCGCTGAATTACCAAACGATTCTGTAAGGGCGTAATCATTTTGTGGTGTTGAAATATCCATTGTTAATCCTGTCTGATGTTCACTATGACCTGGTTGAGCGGAATATTGCAGAGCGTGTTCACGACCGTTACGATCAACATTAGAAGCGAATACTGCAGCTTGTGTTTGTTGTGAACGATACCCTGAAATACCAACTAATTGATGACCTTGCTGCTCAGCTTCTTGGAATAAATCCTCTAGGGCTTTAGCGGCCTCAGCTCGCATATATTTGCGCTCATTATTCACAACATGAAATTCAACATTTGGTGTTGTTAAGTCAGGTGGTTCATAACCTTCTGGTAATTTGCGTTGTTTATTGACAACAACATCCATCGCCGTTGGTTCATCAACTACTGTCACGTCTCCATTATTGGTTTCATTTGATTCTTGTTCTTCATTAGCTTCATCTGTTTCTTCATCACCCGATAATTCAATATTGGGTTTGTTTTCTAAGGCTTCTTCACTTGCTGATACTTCTTGTCCTGTTTTCACTTCGGATTCTGTTTGACATGCACTCATCGCTCCAATGATGCATACCATACCAAAGATGCCTATAATACGTTTCACAATCATTCCCCTATCATTTTCTTTTTAAATTCAAATCACTCTTCAATGTTTTATACATTGTTAAGTTTTGATTATTTACGACACAATTTTAACATACGACATACAAATTCGTACTCATTTCACAAGAAAAAGCTGCCTAAATTCAGGCAGCTTTTGAGTCAATTTCAGCTTATTTTACATATTTACCATACTGTTGGCTAAGTTCAATGAATGACTGAACGTCGCCAGTGTCAAGCGCATCATTGATTTGTTCTTCGAGACGTTGTTTGTTAAAGGTGTAAGTTATTTCATCTAAGAATAATCGCGATGCTAACTTGACCTCATAAGGAATGTCACGACGTGCCTTGAATGTCGTCTCACTTGGAAACTGATTTTTCACGAGTACATAAGAGGTAACTTGTTTTTTCATGGCCCCTTCCCCCTTACTCCTTTTTTCTATTATCCTAAATTTTTAAGATAATTGCAACAATTTTCTGAACCTTTAATGTAATTTATTCAAATTTTCTTCTCGTGTGTTAGGTTTTAACGAAATTTTTACCTAAAAACAAGACCCTGACGTTTAATAGCGTCAGGGTCCACCTTATTGGGAGAGAGGTGTTATATAGATACTTTGCTTAGCAAAGTGATCCGCGATTATTTGCCATTCGGTCCGCCTTTACCTTTACTTTTACCTTTAGCTTTGCCCTTACCATTTGATTTTCCTTGGGCTTTGTTTTCTGAAGCTTTATCTTGCTTTTCTTTCACAAATTCTGGCGGCCCTTGTTTACCATTTTCCTCTTTTTCTTCTTTTTGTTCTTCTTTCTCATCATTAGTTTCTACTAATTGATTTTGTGTGACGTCACCTTTAGTGCTGTCTTGTTCATCATCTGATTTATTATTTTCTTCTTGAGCTACTTCTTCGTTAGCTTCGTTATCATCTGTTCCATCATCATTCTGTTGCTCTTCTGTTGTTCCTTCTTCGTTGTTTTGCTCTTCATTTTCAGTGGATTCATCTTGTTCACTGTCATCTTCAGAAAATTCATCAGTAATTTCATTTAACGACTCATATAACGATGCTAAACGATCGTCATCATATTTCGATTCTAAACGATCTAAAGAACGCTCAACATTACGTTTTAGGGCAGCTTTAGCAACTGGATTCTTTTTATCTTCCATAGCTGTTGCTAAAGACAATACATTTTGTCCAACTTGTTCTTCATCAGAAGATTCTTCCTCATCATTTTCTTCTTGCTCTTCTTCGTCAGTTGATTCGTCGCTGTCTTCTTCCTCTTCTTCTGTTCCTTCTTCATTGTCTGTTTCATCTGATTCTTCAGATTCGTCTGCTTGTCTTGCTTCCTCTAATACAGCTAAAACTTCATCTAGTTTTGTCTGGGCTGTTTCAAGATCACCTGATTCATAAGCTTCATAAGCTGACTCTAGTTCTTCCACTGACCAAGCTAAGATGTCTTGAGCTAATTCAGTGTCTTCATTTTCGATTGCTTTTGACAATTCCTCAGATAATTGTGTGTAATAAGTAAATAATTGCTCTTCAACTGTCTTTTCTTCCTCTTGTTCATTCTGTTCTTGTTCACTTTCTTCAGTTTCTTCTACTCCTACATTCGCAAATGTGCCGATTGGAGATAAAAACAAAGCTCCCGTCAGCGTTGCGGCTGATAATGAGTAGACAAAAGGTTTCATTTTCATGTAATCATCCTTTCTATGTATTGTTACTTATACATTACGAAATGCAACCAATCATTGTTGGGGGTTTTAAGAAAATTTATGCAATTTCTTCGTTTATACATTTCAATAACTAAACATTAAAAAACTTACTAGCTTGGTACTAGTAAGTTTTGAGGATTTAATTCAACTATTTTTATAAAGTTATTTATCAAACACTATGATAGTAATTAACTTCAAGACTTAGAATGTGAAGAGGCTAAAAGTTGCTTTAACTTCTGTAGATCATACCATCCATAAGCCGTTTCTTCATATGTCCCTTTCCCAATCGTAATCTGTTCAGCTTCGATAGGACGTGCCCCTAAGCGCACATAAAATTCCCCATTCGGATTATCGGTTAAAATCCACACGAGTAGTGATTGATATCCTATCGTCTCACATTCCTCTACGAAGGTACGTAGTAGTTCTTTTCCATAACCGCCACCTTGATAATCGGGGGACACATATATATTATAAATTTCTCCTTCTACTTCTAAGTAATCTGTCCTTGCTTTACCACCTGCGATAAAGCCTACGATCTCTTCATGTAACGTTTCTAGAACAAATACGTGGTGATTCGTTTGTAACGCGGTCTCCCACATAATCTTACGGTGTTCAAATGATGTTATTTGTTGCAAATCGTCTTGTTCAATTATCGGTTGATATGTTTCAATCCATGTTTGTTCATGAACCTTTGCAATTTGTTCAGCATCTTCAACACATGCTCGTCTTATGTTCATGAGTATCCCTCACTCTTTTTTAGAAAGTCAATAAAAATACGGTCGCAATTGCACCTAACACTGCAAAGATAACATTTAAATTAAATAATGCAATAACAACAGCTATTAAACCACCTGCTAAACCAATCCAAGGCTGATCTGGTATTACCGTTAGAATACTTGGGAAAATCAAAGCCCCTAATGCTGCAAACGGAATCGCATTTAGCCAACGATTGAGCCAAGGACGAAGTTGAACCTTCTCCATAATAAAAGCCGGAATAAACCGAGGCACCATCGTCACAATCGCCATACCAATTATAGTTGCTATAATCATGCCTCATCCTCCTTCATCACAACAATTCCAAGCAAGCTCGCTAAAAGCGTCGAAATGACAATAGCCCAGCCTACTTCAACTGCAAGGACATTCATCAAAACAAAATTAACACCCATCGCAACTACTGCAATGACACCAATACGCCATTCTTTTTTAATCGATGGCACTAATAATCCTATAAACATCGCATATAAAGCGATCCCCATACTATCACTTAGTGTTGCAGGTAAGGCATCACCCAAGATCGCTCCTAAAAAGCTTCCAAACAACCACCCTATGTAAGCTAATAAAATTAACGCTAAAAAATAAAAAGCTCCATGTTCTTTTTTAGCTTCATGGCCATTTAAGGATGATACGGCAAAAGTTTCATCTGTCAATCCAAGTGTTAATCCGAACTTCCAACGCATCGGGAATTCCCGGATTTTATTAACAAAGGACATGCTCATAATGAAATGACGAAAATTCAAAACAAATGTCGCAACGACAATTTGTATGAGCACGGCCCCTTGAGCAAACATATTTGCTGCCATGAATTGAGCTGCTCCAGCGAAAACCAAAGCACTCATCATGGTAGTCTCAAAAGTTGTTAAACCTGACTGCTGTGCTAAGACACCATAAGCAATTGCAATGGGTAAATAACCTAAAAAGATGGGAAAACCAGCGATCGCACCTCGCTTAATCGCTAAGAGTTTTGTTTGTTCAACTCCCTCATCTGTTATCATTGATGTTTCCCCCATGTTAACACCTTCTCTCATCTTAATCTGTTGTTGGTCTGGGATAATATGTTGGATGCAATAAGTACGCAATTTTCTCTAATCCTTCTATCAATCGCGGTGATGGCCTGCAATATAAATATTCCTCCAACACATGGATATTTTCGTTTTGAATCGCTGATAAGGTATTAGCTTGTTCTCGTTTTTTTATAATGGCAGGGTTCATCTTAGCTTCTTGAACACCAACCCATACCATACAAATGACATCAGGATCACGTTCTAATACCTCTTCCCATTCTACTTGTACACTCGCCTGATCATAATCTTTGAAAATGTTATAACCACCTGCTAATTCACTTATGTAAGATAGCCAATTTTGTTTGCCTGGTGTGAATAATGGTTTCGGCCACCACTCCCAATATAACGCTTTCGGATATTTTATTTCCCGGGAAATGGATCGATATTTGTCTAAGTGGGACTTAAATTGGTCGTAAACTGTTTGTGCTTTAGTCTCTTTCCCTATTTCCTTCCCTACTGTCAGTAAATCGTTTGCAATTTCGTCTAATGAATTAGGATCGAGAATAATATAAGGAATTTGAGCATCATCTAGCTTTTCAATATTTCGTTCCATACCAGGTACACTTAATGAGGCCAATACTAAATCCGGCTCCAATGCACGGACTGCTTCAATATCAATATTTAAATCTCTACCTACTTTAGGTAATTGATGGACTGTTTCTGGCCAATCACTATCATCATCAACACCCACTAATTGATCGGTCGCTTCTAAATACGCTAATATCTCAGTATTGCTGGGACAGATCGATACGATTCGCACACCATCACCTCGCCTTAAAATGTTAGAAAGGAGAGACTGAATTTTCAGTCTCTCCTTATATTATAGCTTGAATTGTTGGACTTGGCTATTTAAGTCTTCTGCTAATTTCGTTAAATCATCTGCTGCCCGAGATATTTCTTCCATCGAGCTATTCGTTTCTTCAATTGATGATGCTGTCTGTTCCACACCAGCAGCTGATTCTTCTGAAATCGATGCAATCTCCTCGACTGACTTATTCATCTCTTGGCTATCATTTAATACATCTTTTAAGTTAGACGTAATCTCTTGAATTTGACTGACCACATTATTAATGGCCTCTTTGATTTGGATAAAGGTTTGCTCTGTATGTTTGATTTGTTCTGAGCCTTGTTCCACTTCATGATAACCCGATTCTAATGATTGGGTAACTTGTTTTGATTCTGTTTGTATAGAGCCAACAATGCCTGTGATATCACCGACAGAATGGCTGACTTGCTCAGCTAATTTACGCACTTCATCAGCAACAACTGCAAAACCTTTCCCATGTTCACCAGCACGTGCCGCTTCAATAGCTGCGTTCAATGCGAGTAGATTTGTTTGATCAGCAATATCTTCAATCACTTGGACCAATTTAGAGATTTCGTTTGATTGTCGGTCTAATCCTTTTACTTTCTCGACAGCATCTTCAACAATATGATGAATTTGGCTCATTTGAGTAACCGACTCACTCATCATCGATCGACCTTCTTGTGTCATCTCAAGAACTTCCTCTGAAGCGTGCGAAACATGTTCTCCACCGTCATATGATGTCTGTACTTTCCGAACTAATTGTTCCATCATTTCCGATAAAGCGGATGCACTTTGGGCTTGGGTTTCAGTACCAGATGAAAGCTCCTGCATGGTTGAGGCGATTTGTTCGCTACCTTCACTAACTTCTCGAGCCGATGCTGTCATGGCTTCCCCTTTATTTGTCACAGATTCAGAAGCAGTGGAAACACTCGAAATGATTGTGCGTAAATTCGATTTCATGGTATTAATCGACGATGCTAGTCGTCCTAATTCATCATTTCCTTGATATTGCACATCTTCAACCGTTAAATCACCTTCTGAAATCTGATCAGCAACTTCAACAACAGACTGTATATTTTTATTGACGTTACGACTGATTACAACTAGTAGTATTATAGCAATAACAGCAGCAACGATAATACCCGTCACTAAAACCGTTTGAATCTCAAGCATAGCTGAGCGCGTATCACCAGCTGAAGCGCTGAAATCATTAATCACCATTTGACGAAGTTCATCAATCATACCAGTCGTTTCAGTACGAATAGATTCAACTTTTGAACGACCACCTAATGCTGCTTGTTCGTCACGTTCACCAATAGCATAAACAATCTCCTCTTCAACAATATTCGTAATTTCTTCATTGTTCGTCAAAATTTGATCAAGTAGGCTTTGCTGTTCAGAACCTAAGCGATTTCCAACGTTTTCAGCTATAGCCACAAATTCTTCGTTCATACTACGATATTCATTAATATGGTCATTCGTTTTCAACATAACATAGTCGCTAATTCTAATATCTTTCCCTCGGAAAATGGATTCCATTTCACCTACTTCAATAGCTGCTTCACTTAACCCTACTTGTTCGTTAATGGTTTGATCAGAATCGTAAGCTTGCATAAACACAAACCCTGAAGCAATAGTAAACAGTAATAAAGTAAAAATAAGCACTAAACCATACTTCTTACCAATTGATAAATTAGAAAAAACTTTTGTTTTATGTATATTCTCTTCAGTTTCACGTTTCGATTTTTGTCGTCGACTTCCTCTCTTAGGCAATTTTGCTCGCCATTTTTGTAACTTCCCCATCGTTACTCCCCCTTTTTGATAATCCTATCCACTCAATCATCTAGCCATTAACCTTTAATAATCCAAAAGTTCACTTAATGATGAATTTTCTAAATTCGACAATTCTTACTTAAGATTAGCATAGGGGGGTCTAATTGACAATGTTTTGTGAGCATTTTTTCTTAAAATCCAATCATTGACCACAGGCTATTAGTCTTAGTGAATGACCATTAAATTGGTTTTATATAAACACGGCGATTTAACAGCATTTCTAATGAATAAATGATATTTCGAATCTTAATGTCATGATACTGTTCTTTTGGATAGCGGAAAGTAACTTCATTTGTATTTAATGTAGATTTACGATCTAACTCAACCCGTAATTTTCCTTGGTAACGAGCTGTTACTTGAAGCTGTTGTTTAACAAACGGATAGTTATTTCTTGCTTCTTTTAGACTGGGGTGAAGAATTGATATGAGGTCGTTATAGTGAATGTTTGGTGAGTAAAATCGCTCTAAAAAAGAGAAGTCAGTCGCTAGCCAGCGTATTCTATACCGCAGATCTTCATCAACTTCCTTCCATAATTGCTCACCTAAACGATATAAATTAATACCAGTAGGATACGGGCGATTCTTTTCATTTACTACCTTTTCTACAGCAGGGGTGTATGAATGATTATGTTTTAATAAACGACGTTCATACAAGGTAGCCCAACCTTCATTCATGAGACTGGTTTGGCCTATTATTCTAAATAAACGATTCTCGAAATCAAACACACGCCATAATTTCACAAGTGGCACATTCAAATTCATGTTAGTTAGAAACCATTCGACGTCATCTTCACGAATATAAATGAATTGATATAAATCGTATAAAGAACGATTTAACGAGAAGAAATCATGATCACTCAGTTGTTCTCTTGCTTGTTCAAATTGTTGCCGCATGACAGGGTATTGTTCTTTAAACGCTTGAATCATGGTGACTATATAATGATTTTGATTTATAAAATCTGCATGCGCTAAGCAATGTGCGGTGATCAGATTTTTGATGTGTTCTGGTTGGTTTTCACGTATATAAACCGTTTGGTCGACAACATCAAACAATTCGGTCACTTCAGTTGGTGCATGAGAAGGTTTATGTAATGTGAGTCTTTTAGCGTAACCTTTTTGCTGCAATTCATCTAACGAAGCGGAAGATACAATTTCAATATGAAACGGTTGAGGTGACAGACCAAGATCCACTGCTGCTTCCAACCATTCATGATCCACCATTCTCAAATAACCCCTTTTTTTCCAAATAAAAAGATGGAGCTTGGTCATGCTCCATCTTTTGCGTGATTATCGTTCTAGGTCTGGAAAAATGCGATCTAACATTGAGTTAAACTCTTCAAAGAATCCTTCAACTGGATCGCCTTCACCAGCACGTTCAACATAATCATTAATCGTGTCAAAGAAATCAGCATTAGCTGATACATAAACATTATCTAAATCTGATTTCTCCGATTGAACGACTTCTGAAACCTTTTTCTTAACTTCATCACTGATCTCTTCACGATTATTATTATTCATGACAACTGCTACATATGCATTATTATCGCCAGTCATGACATAGGCACGGTCTACTTCATCAACTTGACGAGTTACTTCTTCTGCCGCTTCCTCTGCTACATCGAAACGGTTTTGATCGTTATTTTGATTCATTCCATTTCGATTGTTTTGTTCTGTTCGATTAATTTGATTTTGACGACTGTAGTCATTTTCCGGATCGTTTACGTTCATTGGTTCTTCTCTCTGGTTACGATCTAAAGCTTCATTCTCTCTTGTTTGTTGATAATCTGTCTGCCCGTCGTTATCCATCATACCCGTGTCATCACCTTGACATGCTGCTAACAGAGTAAATAAGAGAACAAACAAAAGTACAAACATCCGTCGCATAAAATCAGCCTCCTTTCCAACATATTCAATCGTTAGTATGGAAATAAGAAGCTAACATTATGCTGAAGAGTTAATTCCATTTATTGCTATCGACGTAAAGCAAACATTTTCCGCAAATCACGACCAGTATAATAACCGTATTCTCTTTGTTTTTGATCAACCTGAGCAATTGGAAAGCGATCAATTAGTTCTCCATCGTCTAGAATCCACATTGATTGGGCAATGTGCTCAATCACATGCCAGTCATGACTAATCATAACATTCGTTGCTCCTTGTTCATTTAGTTGATGTAGCCACGTCAACATATCGTGTTTAGTCGCTAAATCAACACCGACAAACGCTTCATCCAGTAATATGAGATCTGGTTCATGGATTAAACCAATAGCTAAATTCAATTTCCGTGCCATTCCACCACTTAATGATTCGACATTAAGATTAAGAACATCTTTTAAACCGAGCACTTCAATCATTTCATTTACATAGCGTTGATTAATCTGTTTCGTCATCTTCTCGTAATACGTTAAATGATCTCGAACAGTCATGTGATCAAATAGAGCTAACTGTTGCGGCACATAACCTATCGAGATTTTTTCTTGATTCTCATTTACGCATGTACCAGAGCTTGGCGTTTCTAAACCAGCAATTAGCTTTAATAACGTTGATTTACCCGCACCATTCGGCCCAAACAAACTAATGCAATCGCCCTGCTTAATCTCACCAGATATATCTTTGATTAATACTTTCTTTTTTCTTTTATAAGTCACATCATTTAATGCCAACATCTAAACACCTCAATTTACGAACCAAAATGGGAGCCAAATTTGATACCAATTTTGAACGGATAGCATATCCCATTCGACTAGTAACACTAATGCCACGCCTATAACTGTATAAATCGTTGTGACAGCTATTAATACATGACGCGAACGAATGAAAAAACTAATCAACCAAATAATAAATAAAGAAATTACGCTGACCAATGCCAAAAGCCCATATTGACCAAAGTCTAAAGCCATAATCTTTAACCATTCGTTAATTCCCATAAAACCTAGACTAGCAATTAATATCGTACCTAATACATTTTTAATCCAAGTTAAATGCAATCGAAATTTACCGTGAGGAAAAACGGCTAGTCGATCGAATACACCTCTATTTCGCCATTCATATAACCATGAGGAAAAATAAACAATAATTAAAATCATGTATGCCCAAACCAGCGCAATCGGCCAGTTTGATGAATCTTCACCTTCAATTGTATTGGATTCATATGTCGTAAAATTCATTTGAAACAATGGCTCAGGTCGAAAGAATTGCGCCCCGTATTGATAAGCCTCATTCCATGTTGCCATTTCAGTCTCGTCTGTTACGATATTAGCCGCTTCAGAACGAACAATGTCTTCCATCAACGTAGAAGCAAAATATTCTTTAAACAAGCCATCAACTAAGCTATGCTCATGCCGATACCATGTCAGTATATTCTCGGTTTCACCTTCTTCAACTTTCTCCTGAAACTGATCCTCCACAACAAAAATTGCTTCAACCTCACCACGAGCTAGCTGACTTAATTCTAATTGATCGTTTAAATTCAATGAGAAGGATTCACGATCATTCAATCGATTAACCATCTGTTCGACATAAGACTGGTTATAAGGATCAACTACATCAATTCTGACTTGAGTGTTCTCTGTCGTCTTTTCAACAAAGGGAAGAATAACAACCAAAATAAGTAGTGGTAGACCTAAAAGTGTCAACAAGGTAGAACGACGCCAGAGCATTGATTTAACAATCATCATAGTCGCTCACCCTTTCTATAAGTTAATAACCACAGAATGATCCCTAACCCTACTACCAATCCTAATAACAAGCTCCACTCTTTAAATGGAACATCATAACTGTTGAACAATGTGTAAAAACTATTTTGCACAACCTGTAACCCTTCCACTCTTAAGTAATTCGGCAAATACGCAACAGGTAACAAGACACCTGACATCACTAACAGAACGGTATTAAAAAACGCACTCAACATAAGAACAAGTGTTGATGTTCGCCATATCTTCTCAACAATTAGATGAATAAAAATTATAATCATCATAATTAATAACCATTGAATACTCATATAAATCGGATTGAAATCCATCCAAATCGTTGTGATACTGATCAAAACTGCTATGTACAGAAACATAAACGAACTATAAACCAAAGCTTGGCTTATCCCTTGCTTAAACGCGGTGAAACCTAATAGTCGAAAACGATCCTGTACAATTTGAAAATGTCTAGGCCTAAAAACTAAGACGAAGAATAAAAACGTCATTAGAAGCACCGATGCTTTCATTGCAATATAGCCTTGTTCTTGCCAAGACAATACGGAATGATCCGTTAAATATTGTTCATCAAACAATTCATTTCGACCTAAGGTTAACCAGGTAAAATGAAGGGTCATTTCTTGAATTAAGGCTTGCCGATCATCAGAATCACTAAAATGTAATACTGTATTCACTCCACTTTGTGCTGCTGTGATATAGTCTTCGCCGCTTTCTAAAAGTAATTGTGCCAGTCTAGAGGAGAAGGGTTGTCCTTGATTTAAATAGACATCAATTGGTTGATTATGGCCCTGTCGCAATTGTTCAGTAAAACCTTTAGGCACATGCAAAACAGCAGCTACATTTTCGTTATTTTGATATGATTCGACTGATCCTGTTTCATTTTGAAATGTTATGTAATCATTCATTGAATCATCACTAGCTAATTGTTCTATAAGCGCATTCGTTTCAAAAGTGTCATCATCATCAATAACGACGAGCTGCACATCATCTATTTCAGATTGTGCCGTGTGATAAATAATTAGGCCGACTACCGAAAGAATCAGTAATGGTAATAACAGAACAGCTAAACATAGGGTAGGCGATTTCAATACACGCTTCCATTCCCAAATTAAGTAATGCCAAATCATCATCGCCTTCCCCCTCTCATTTTAAAACGGTAATTCTAATTGATCCTCAAACAATTGCTCTGGATTTTCCGTTAAATCCTTTAACGTCTTCTCCCATTCTTTAAGCATGTCTGGTTCAAACATCTCCACTTGACCACGATCAACAGTTTGAATATTAACTTCTTCAGAGAATTGATGCTGCCGCTCAACCGATAGTTCCCAATCTTCAAAAGGGAGCTCTTGATTTAAAGCGTCCTGATCCTCAATGGACACATATAATTCTGTATCATGAGTCGACGTTTCCTCAGCTTTAGAGTAGTGATTGACCAACTGGCCACTCACCCATTGTGACACTTCATTGTTAGCCAATTTCACTTCAAAACTTGTTTCACTTTGGTCAGATGTAGCGTTAGTTTGCCAATCCAGGCGAACCCCCTCAGCAAACTCCAATATAGGATAGTCTATGATTAAGGTTTGCTCACTTTTAACTTGGTCATCTAACAACTCATCACTTGATGCATCAAATCGGATGTCTAACACTGTATCCTTATCTTCATTCGTTACGAGAACTTGCCCATCGACCACCATGTCACCATTTGAAGAATTAGATTGTATGGAAACTTGAACATCATACACTTGCTCCCCATTAACTACCGTCGTTTCCCATGTTCTATCCGAAACAAAATCATTTTCATACGTTGCTGAATACACCATCTCACCATCGACTTGATAAGATTTCAATTCTTCTTGTTGTAAAGAATCACTATTTGCTAAAGCTTGCTGCCACACTTCATTCGCTTGTGATTCGCTTAATGTCAGTTCAATTTGGTTCTCTTGATGATTTAATGACGTTTCTTCAACCTCTAGCTCTTGGAGAAATTCCATAAACATTTGAATGGCACTAAGTCCTGTTCTATCCGTATCTTCACTCGTTGATTGTCTCTGTTTATAAAGTGATGGAATGTAAGACGCGTTTGTTTGATCAAAACCAACAGCTGAATGGAGCCAATCCGATAGATCAAACACAGTTAATTGTTCATCTTGATACACCGAACCCTCCAGCCAATTTAGGCCAAGTGTAGCAATCTGCCAGTCATAATGAGCATGAGGTATATTTGGGTTCATCTTACGTTCAGCAGACATACTGGTGGACATAAGCAAACTAGTCATAGTCTGATACTGACTTGAACTAGATGACCCCACTAAACCAATCTCATAATCGGTGATCGAAGGATCTGATGCTAGTTGATCATTAATAGAAGAACGAATCGGTTGGTCAATCCAAAAATGATCCTCTATACGTTCGAGTGTTTCTTTTTCTGCTTTAATATAATTTGTTAAAGGATGTTGGTAGGTCCAAGTAACAAGGATTACAACAGTGACAATTAAAATTGCTGTTAGAATTAAAATAAGCTTCTTCCAATTTTTATTCCAAAATGTATGATATAGCCACTGTTTTATTGCCATCAAATCATCCTTATTTATTAGATAATAGTTTCATTATACTATGTTTGACAAGCCGCGTTAAGAATAGCTGATACAAAAACAGTACGCCTTTAAGACGTACTGTTAACCGTTAATCCTCATCATTACTTTGTCCTGGTGGACCGTCATTCCCAAACACGGGGTGACCATCTTCCTCTTCGCTATCTTCTTGATCTGATTCTTTTTTATCCGTCTCTCGATCACGGTCTTCAGGTAACTGTTCCTTTTCTTCTGATTCTTCTTTGTTTTTATTATGTCCAGGTGGCCCATCATCTCCAAAAACAGGGTGATCATCTGACTTGTTCGACGCGTTATCTTTTTCTTGATCATTTCTTTCTTCATCTGATTCCTTATCATTAGTGTCTCGTTCTCGGTCCTGTTGATCAGATGTCTGTTGTTTGTCCTTTGATTCATTTTCGTCTTTATTATGCCCAGGAGGGCCGTCATCTCCGAATACAGGATGACCATCTAATTTTTCACTGCCCTTATTCTTATGGGAGTCTTCGTTCTTCTTGCTTTGACCTGGTGGACCTTCATCACCGAACACAGGGTGACCATCTGATTTCTGACTTCCTTTATTCTGTGTATCTTTTGTTTGATCTTCTTGTTCTTTTTCCTCAGATTGAGAATCTGTGAATTTGTCGCGTAAACCTGATGGGAGCTCATCACGGTTCATTCGTTCAAAGAATTTCTTAAACTTTTCGTTCATAGATTCTTTCTGATTAGAATCTTGATTTTCTGAAGAAGAATGATCTGCTTTAGTTTGATTATTCGATTGATCCTCCCCATCACTTGAGTCTTTATGATCGGATGACTCTGTTTGATCAGAATCTTGATCAGATTCATCCGAAGTTTGGTTCATCAATTGGTTAGAAGCAAAGAGAATATTCATGGAAGTGCCTTCTTGCTCTGCTTGTTCACGTATTTCATTGGGCACCTCAAACCAAGTAAACTCGTAATCTTGATTAAATTCCGTTGCTAAGTCATTAGATAATGACTCTAAGTAAGTATCATTATTATTAGATTGATTACCTGCATAATTAACTCCTAATAATATATTACCATCAACATCTAAGTAACCTTTCTCTTGGCTTAATGTCATAATTGAAGAAGAGATTTCTTCCAATGATTCACCTTGCAAATCACCCATTTCTGATAACAATTCAGACCCGTCTTCATTTATAGCATGGGCATCAATTATTTGATAAGAATCATCCACTTCGAATGACAAACTCGGGTTAATATCGATGTTGACGTAAGCATATGTCTCTGATGAACCGTTCGTCCACGATAATAATGGATATATAATAGCTAAACACAACAGGATTGCAGCAGCCGCTTTAAGTTGGGGGGATGATACATACGAGCGTAATATTGACAACAACCCTGATTGTTCATTTAACGGTGTGAACTGAACCTCTTCACCAATTGCATGACTTGAATCGATTTTTGTTTTATAAAAACCACCTTCAGCGGTCATCATAATCGCATATCGTTTCTTCCGTTCAACAACTATACCTTTCACTAACTCACCCCCTGAACGTATTCTTTCAAATACGTAAAATCTTCACACAGCAAGACAAATACAGCCAAAATATACTTGCGATTACGTTCAATTGTTTTTTTACTCACTGATACATGCGGTTCTATTTGTTTAATGGGGAGTCGTTTTTTATCGAGGACATAATGACGCAATGCTTCATCTTCATAAACATAACGTGCCACATCTTGTGCTGATTGCCTCGCATCCACATGTTTCGGTGAGAGATCTGCTAATTCTGCAAATGAGAGCTTAAACTCCTTTAGCCGCTCATTATATTCTTCTATTTCGATTTGTCTGTACCAATTGTCTTGTGTTTTGGCGTATTCATCTTTGGAAACTTGTGATACACGCCATTCAGCCGTTTGCGATTCGTCGTCTTCTTCTACCTGATCAAGTGATACAGAATGAAAATGATCTGTTTGTTGGCGAATAAAATCGATCACTTTTCTGGAGATGACTAATTTCGCAAACGTTAAAAAAGAGCTTCCTTTGTCCCTAGAATAAGTATCCATCGCTTCATTAAATGCCATAAGCCCGATACTAAATTCATCATCTTGTTCTTGATTAATATAACGTTTACACACGTTGGATACACATTTGGCGATAAACGGCTGATAACTCGATAACAGATGATGACGGGTTTCTTCATCCCCATGCTGAACAGATAACACCTGTTCTTCGAGGGGAACGTCTTCTGTCTTTTTTAGACGCTGTAGCACCCCTCATCACCCCCAACTATTATATATTTTCGTAATCGTCCACCATTTTTTGGGGACTTATTGTTGATTCACTTTATGAAAGGCTTCGATCGGAATAGCGAGTCCAACTCGACCTCTTTCGTCGTCTTGTCTTGTGGCAAATATAACAGCCACAACCTCACCCGATTGATTAATGACTGGGCTGCCACTATTGCCACTATAGATTGGTGCATCTAACATGAGCACTGATGATTCAATATTTTCTGATGTCGTCTCACCAATAATTTCACCTTCGTTTGCAATGCCACTGAACCCAAGGGGACTACCGATAAAATAAAACGGCTCACCCTTGTTATAGTTTGTTTCATCTGCTAATGGCAACGTATCACTTCTCGTTTCTTCCTGTAAGTCTAAGACAGCTAAGTCTAGCTCAGGATACCGCTCCTGCACAGCCGCGCCATAGGGTCCGTCTTCTTTAAAATAAATTTGTAGACGCTGATGGCCTTCGATCACATGGTCATTTGTCAGTACTTTTTGCCCATCTGCAAATGCAAAACCCGTTCCTCGACTATCACCAGCATCAATCGTTGCAATTGATTCACGATAAGACTGCACTTCATCATTCGTTAATAGCTGTGCTGAAGTCTTTAGAAAATCAATAGCTGGAATAGAGACCATCACGGGTAAGGTAGCGAATATATTGATCACCATAAACAACGCAATGAGCCAAAAAAACCATTTAGGAAATCGGCGTTTACGATTAGTTTTAGGTTCTTGTTCTCTCTCAGTATATCGTCTTTCATTTAATAATTCTTTAATCTCATCTTCATTCAAGTCTTCATATAAATCCGATTCATCTTCTGTTTCGAGTCGTTTATCGTCATCTTGCATAAATATCCCTCGATTGCTTAACGTATTGACTTTAAGCATATCGCCTAAGCAATTGTGACGCAAGGTATACTGCCTTGGATTATATCAAATATATCAGCTCACATGTATAACAATGCGATTACAAACTGTTTACATGCTTAAAAACAACACAACTAATAGCGTAATAAAAATAACCGCAACCACAATAAATGATAGGAGCCGTGACACATTGATCGTCACTTCTTCCTTCCACTTCATCGGACGAATGCCACTCAAAAAGAAGATAATAATACCGCTTAGGAAGATACAGGTGACGTTCGTCATAATAAGTAAAAATGACCAGTACGTATCAATCCATAATGTCTGACCAATTGAAATACCAAATGTGACTGTTGGTGGCAGTAATGCGACTGCTACCATGACACCAACCATTCCACTTGAAACACGATTTAATAAAGCCAATGCACCAGCCGCCCCAGAAGCAAGCGCAATAATCACATCTGCTAAAGAGACGACTGTCCTTGATGTATACTGCGTCGTCTGAGTACCAGCTTCAAATAAAAAACCAAATCCTGCGGCAATGATGACAATGATTATAAAACCAATTACTAAAGTCAATAGTGCACGCCACAAACGAAAAACATCACCTAAAACTGCTGCAAATGATACCGAGATCGCAGGTCCGATTAAGGGCGCAATAGCCATAGCACCAATAACAACTGCTTCACTATCATTGATAAACCCTCCTGTTGCAACCATGGCAGAGAACACAATTAGTAACGTATAGTTCATCGTGAATTGACTCTTCTTCTCAATCATGTGCATCAATTCTTGCCTGCTAGCACGTAATAATTTACCTTGATCACCTTTATCTTCTTCTTGTTTTTCATCAGGATTATCACGTTTTTCTATCGTCTCTCTTGAAATATAAGTGTTAACAGGGAAAAGAATCGTTTCAAAGCCATCTGAAAGGGTTGATACCGCTTCTAAATAATCTAAGACATCCTCAACTTCATCATCATCTACAATCATTCGTAATAGCACACGATCTTCTAATTCATACGCTTTCCACACACTTTGTTGTGAAAAACCATTTAAGGCTGGTTTGACATTATCGTATTGTTCCTTTGGTATATAAACTTCAATTAATTGCATACTCATGCTTCTTCACACCTCATGCATCTATTTGCATATTAGTGTGTACATATTTCTAGCAATTCATCACATACTAACGCTAAACAGATACGTAAGGGAGTTCAATATGAAACGTCGATCTCGTCAGTCGAACTATTTTCCGTGCAAAGTGGAAACGTTACAGCAAGATTTATTCAGCGACTTCTTCAATTCTTCTCCCGATCTAGCTAGTAAAAAGGTTAGTGTCGAGGGAAAAACAGCGATTATTATTTATATGGACTATTTGGTCAAGGAAGAAGAAGTCTTTAGCCATGTAACCACTAAAATTCAGGAAGCTAAACAATTAGATTATCAAACGATTGAAAGCGATATTCCGATCACCGATATCATGGAATTGAAAACATTAGATGAAATTGGCGGTGCCCTACTAGAAGGCTATGTATGTGTCTACATAGAGAAAGAGAAGTCAAGTCTTGTCATTCCTGTCCCAAGAATTGATCAACGAAAGCCAGGTAAAGCTGAGACAGAAACGCTCATTTTTGGGCCAAGAATCTCTTTCTCCGAGTCAATTGATATGAATATGAATTTTATTCATAAACGACTTGATACAAAGACATTAACCGTCGAGAAATTCATTATTGGTGACATGATCCCGACAGAAGTGAGATTATTATACTTATCTGATATCGCTAATGATGAAGCGGTCCAAGAAATGCGTGATCGACTAAATTCTTTAAAAATCGATGATGTACTAGAATCTTCTGCTTTGACTCAATACATTGAAGACAATTCATACTCGATCTTTCCCCAATTTCTCGTAACCGAATTGCCTGATCGATTTTGTTATTCATTAAAGGAAGGTCGTGTCGGTTTATTAGTTGATAAAAGTCCGTCTGGTGTCATAGCGCCCGTCTCGTTTCTTAGCTTCTTCCAAACAACGGAAGATATTTATACACGTTGGAACATGGGATCATTCATTCGTTTAATGCGCATTGTCGCCATGTTTTTGTCAATCACACTAACACCTCTATATGTAGCAGCCTTAACTTATCATTATGAAATCATTCCTGATGCCTTACTCGTTTCACTGGGGCATTCTAGATCACGTGTCCCTTTTCCACCATTATTAGAAGCGTTGATACTAGAATTCCTAATTGAATTAATTCGTGAGGCCGGAGCCAGGTTGCCCACAAAAGTCGGTCAGACAATGGGTATTGTCGGTGGTATCGTGATTGGACAAGCGATTGTTCAAGCCGGTTTTACTAGTAACATCTTGATAATTATCGTGGCGCTAAGTGCGCTGGCATCTTTTACAACACCAAGCTACTTAATGGGGTCAGCTATACGTATTATTCGCTTCCCGCTTATTTTGTTGGCAGGGTTTTGGGGATTCATCGGGCTAATTTTCAGTTTTGCGTTTATTGCGATTCATTTAGTGAAACAACGTTCATTAAGCTTCCCATATTTTGTCCCGATCTATCCATTTCAACCGCGAGACTTTGATAACTCGTTTCTTCGCTTACCGTTTTTATGGAGTAACAAACGAGCGTATTCAAATCGTCCGAAAAAAATCCGTCGTTTTCAAAAACCTAATCGCTAATGCCACATTTCTCATGACGATAAAATGCTAGGAATAGGTGTTATTATGCCAGAAAATCTCAATATTCCTGATCATAGAAAATTAAAAGCCGTGTATTTGATTATTGTCTTACACACGATGCAAATCGGGGTCGGCATTGCTGGATATCCACGCATTGTATTTATGGAAGCTGGCCGTGGTAGCCTCATCTCACTTATTATTGCTGCCATTGCACTTCATATTATAATCGCATGTATTGTTTATGTGCTTAGAAGCTTTGAAAACCAAGATTTGCACGGCGTTTTAACTCAATTTTTCGGAAAATGGTTTGGAAAAATAATAACTTTCTTTTTTATCATATATTTCTTTATGTTGTTTTTAAGTGTTCAAGTTAATTATATTGAATTTGTTCGTGTATTTATTTTTCCAGACATGTCGTCGTGGTTAATCTCACTTTTTTTGCTTTCACTCGTTTTATATGCCGCCTTAGGTGGTGTACGGGTAGCAGTAGGAGCTAGTATTGTCTTCTTTTTTGGAGCGATTTGGATGGTTGGCTTGCAGATTGAACCGATGACCTATATTAAATTTGATAACTACCTGCCAATGTTTGAAGCATCCCCAGGCGAACTCTTAAGTGGTGCACTCAAGACATCCTATACGATTCTTGGTTTTGAATTGCTTTGGGTCTTATATCCTTATTTAAATGAAAAAAACAAGGTCCATCGCTATAGTCAGTTATCGATGAGCATTACAGTTTCAATGATCATCTTCTTAACATTCGTCTCAATCGGTTTTTTTAGTGATGAACAGCTTAAAGAATTGACATGGCCTGTTCTATCAACCATTAAAATCATTTCCTTTCCAATGTTTGAACGATTTGATATTGTAACAGTTGCTTTGTGGATGATTATCGTCTTACCGAATCTCATTTTACTTTGTTGGATGACGGGTATGAGCGTTAAACGTGTTTTCGGTGGCAAAGAGACCTATTATATTTTTATTATTTGCCTCGTCGCATTTATCTGCCAGTCTTTTCTTGACAATCGTTATCTCGTGGGTTCTTTCACAAACCTTGTCGGACAAACCGGCATTCTGTCTGGTTTTTTATTCCCTGTACTAATGGTTCCATTTGCTATGTATCATCGACGGAAGGGAGCCAAAAACCATGGTAAACAATCGTAAAATTATCTTTGTCTTTATAAGCCTATTATCCCTAATGATCATACCTGGTTGTGGCCATTCAAAAAATGTTATCGAAGAGTTAGGAGTCGCTTCAGCCTATGGATTGGATATTAATGAACAACAACAATTAGATGGAACAACCGTATTATACCAATTCAATCCCGACATCACTAACGCATCACAGATTATTCGTAGTACTGGTGAAACTTTCAGTATGGTTCGTTCAAACGCTAATAAAAAATCAGGCTACAAAATCGTTAACGGTAAGTTGGATACTATTTTGTTCGGTCCAACCATAGCTAAACAGGGGATTGTCCCTTATTTGGATACAATTGAAAGAGATGCAGCAATATCAAATATGTTGTATGTCACAATGTCCGAAGAACCTGCACGAGATATATTATCAGCATCTAATTATGAGGAGGCACCGAACATTGGTGTTTACTTACACAGTTTAGTTGATAAGTCTGTTCGCAACGAAGAAATTGTCAGTAGTACATTCCATGAGTTTATGCGCTCTTATTATCGAGCAGGACGTGAACCACTAGTTCCGATCATCTCAATTAAAGAAAATAAGGCATCAATAGATAAAGTTGGTATTATGCATGGTGATACCCATGTCGGTAACCTTTCATTAGATGAGGTTTTTTTAGTTCGATTAATAAGGGATAAATTCCAGTCAGGAAGAATTAATTTAGAAATGGATATTGAGCCATTTAAACAATATATTGAGGAGTCCCAACATAATAGTCGTAAAGATCAAATGTATGTAGTACTTGATAAACTCAAAAATAATACCCAAATTAAATTAACAAACGTCGATGACTTAACTTATAAAGTTAATGTAAACTTAAACGCACGTATTATTGAAACAAGTCAACAAATGACCCTAGAAAATCCAAAGGTTGTAAAGATATTAGAACAGCAAATTAATAAAAAGTTAGAAGAAGACCTAAAAACTGTCCTAAAGAAATCCCAACAAATCAACTCGGATGTCTTTGGTTTTGGTGTAAAATATAATAACCACACCCGTGGTGAAGAATTAACTCGTGAGCAATGGCAAGATTTATTCCCTAATATTGAAGTTGATTATAATGTTTCTACTGAAATTAAACGTTTCGGGACCGTGAATTAAAAAGGCGAACTGTTTCGCAACAATTCGCCTTTTTTATTTATTTCATCGTACGTATAATCATATTTATAACGTCTTCTTTTGTCTGTTTAGGCTGATACGATGTCATATTCTCGTGATATTGTTCTTTTTGTGAGTAAAGTTGGTTAACAGCTTCAATTAATGTTGGAGCTTTAACTGACTCATCTTCTAGCAAATCGGCATAGCCACGTTTTTTAAAGGATTCGGCATTAAGTATTTGGTCACCTCGACTGGCTTGCTTGGATAACGGAATGAGTAACATTGGCTTTCTTAACGCTAAGAATTCAAAGATTGAGTTAGCACCAGCACGAGAAACCACGAGATCTGACAAAGCTAATAAGTCTTTCAACTCATCTGTCACATACTCATATTGTACATAACCTGGCTGTTTAACTTGGTCATCATATTTACCCTTACCGCATAAATGAATGACTTGGTAGTGCTTTAACAATTGTGGCAAGGCCTCACGAACAGCCTGATTAATACTTTGGGCACCAGCACTACCACCCATCACGAGTAAAGTCGGCTGATCTTTGCTTAAACCTGTAAACTGTGCTGCCTTATCTGGATCACCTTCGAACAATTCATTTCGCACGATTGCACCAATGTTAACGGCTTTCTTTTCTGGCAAATGGTTATCCGTTTCAGGGAACGTCGTTAACACATGTTTCGCGAAATTACTCGCAATTTTATTCGCAAGCCCTGGTGTATAATCTGATTCATGAATGATCGACGGTACACCAGTTAATCGAGAAGCCATAACGACTGGTACCGAGACAAATCCACCTTTAGAGAACACGATTTTCGGTTTTAATTTCTTTAATAATTTCCGTGCTTGTAACAATCCTTTAAAGACACGAAATGGGTCTTTCATATTTTCTAATGACATGTAACGGCGTAGCTTACCTGTTGCGATTCCATGATACGTTACACCATTCATGCCCTCAATCAATTCTCTTTCAATACCTTCATAAGAACCAATATAATGAATATCATATCCTTCTTCAATAAATTCAGGCATTAACGCTAAATTAACGACAACATGGCCTGCTGTCCCGCCACCTGTAAATACGATTGTTTCAGTTTTACTCATTATGCAAACGTCCTTTCTATTCACATCACACAATATACGCTATAATGACATATTAGCAAAGATTTTCGCCAACGAGTATAGGAAGGAGCAAAAAATGTATCCGACACACTCGATTTCAGATAAATTCAAACTGTTCATTCGTATCTTGATTCCGATTTTAATCACTCAAGTCGGGATTTATTTTATGAACGTTTTCGATACAGTCATGGCTGGTCAAGCATCAGCAGAAGATTTGGCCGGAGTTGCGGTTGGCTCTTCGCTTTGGGTGCCTATCTTAACAGGCACTAATGGAATCTTAATTGCCATTTCACCGATCACAGCTCAATTATTGGGAGCTGATCAGAAAGACATGATTCCCTATAAAGTTAAACAAGGTTTATACTTAGCAGCTGGAATGTCTTTGGTCATTTTTGTGGCAGGGTTAGTATTTCTAGATCCTGCGCTCCAATTGCTCAGTTTAGAATCCGAGGTTCAGCATATTGCAAAATATTATTTAGTCGCCTTAGGATGTGGCATGATCTTTTTATTCTCATTTAATTTATTACGTTCATTTATTGATGCATTAGGCCAGACGAAAATATCTATGTTCATTATATTATTAGCTCTACCACTCAATGCATTGTTTAATTATATGTTTATTTTCGGGAAGTTCGGCGTGCCAGAGATGGGGGGAATTGGTGCTGGGATCGCATCTGCATTATCTTACATGATTTCCTCTATTGTGGCCGTGGTCATCATTCATCGTGTGCTACCATTTAGGCGTTATCAAATATTTACAGGTTGGATTAAACCGTCGCTGACTGCGTGGAAAGAACTGTTGAAGATTGGCGTGCCAATTGGTTTTACGATATTCTTTGAAACAAGTATTTTTGCTGCTGTTACGTTAATGATTAGCCGCTATGATACATATACAGTAGCAGCCCACCAAGCTGCGATGAACTACGCAACAATCTTTTACATGCTGCCACTAGCCATCGCTATGGCTCTTACAATTGCTGTCGGTTTTGAAGTAGGGGGTAGGCGCATGAATGATGCTAAACAATATAGTTTGATTGGGATAAGTTCTGGATTGACAGTTGCCTTAATCAGTGGTGCTTTTATATTCTTCTTACGAGAAGAAGTAGCTCTGCTTTATAGTGATCATCCTGAAGTCATCAGCTTAATGCAACAATTTCTGATTTTTGCTGTCTTCTTTCAAATTTCAGACGGGTTCGGCACACCTATTCAAGGTGCACTGCGCGGCTATAAAGATGTGAATGTAACCTTAGTTATTGCGTTTATCTCATTCTGGGTTATTGGTCTACCGTCTGGCGTTGCCATGTCTACGTGGACATCACTCGATGCATTCGGATACTGGGTAGGATTGATTGTTGGTTTAGCCGTTGGTGCTATGATTTTAATTGGAAGATTGTTTTATATGTTTAGACGCTACGACCTAAAACAACAAATATAGCTCCCAAACTTTAATTGTCTAACAATCCTCTGAGATTGTTAGACATTTGATCGAAATTGTTAAACATTCCTTCAAGATTGTGAAACATTCCGCTGAGAGTGTTAAATAATCCTTCAAATTTGTTAGACAATCCGAAGTGATTGTCTAACAATCTTAATTCAATCAAAAAAAGATCCATCTTCACGTATTGTGAAGATGGATCTTTTCAATAATGATAGGTTTATAGGAATAAACCAGCGATTGTTGCTGAAAGGATTGATGCTAGAGTCGCACCTGTTAGTAGCTTCATACCGAAACGTGAAACTGTCTTACCTTTTTCACTATCAATACCAGCAACAGTACCGGCAATGATACCGATTGAACCGAAGTTCGCAAAGCTTGTTAAGAATACAGATACGATACCCATTGTCTTGTCAGAGAACTGATCTTGCATACCAGTTAGTTCTCCCATTGCAACGAATTCGTTCGTCACAATCTTAAGACCCATGATACTACCTGCATCAACTAATTCGCCTGGATTAATACCCATTAGGAATGTCAATGGTAGTAATAGGTAACCTAAACCTGCTTCTAGTGATGCACCTTCAACAGGGATAACCACACCAACAATATAGTTCACTAATTCTAGCGATGCTAGGAAGGCGATTAACATTGTCGCAACGATTAAAGCAATTTTACCACCATCTAAAGCACCATTTGCCATCGCTTCAAATACACTTTTTGCTCCACTTACATCATCAATATCAACATCATCATCTTCATCTTCCACAACTGGTGGAGCGATGATTGAACCAACAATTAGAGCACTGAACATGTTAAGTGGAATTGCTACTAATACATATTCAGGTGGAAGCATTTGCATATACGCACCAATGATTGATGCTGATACAGAACCCATCGCAGAAGCTGATACGATATATAAACGATTCTCTGTAATACGATGGAACTGAGACTGGATTGCGATTAATGCTTCAGACTGACCAAAGAACATACTGTTTACCGCTGTAAATGACTCAATCTTCGGTAAACCAGTGATAAATGAAAGCGCACCACCTATGTATTTGATTAATAAAGGTAGTACTTTAAGGTAAGTTAAGACTGAGAGAATAGTCGCAAAGAATACGATAATTAATAGTACGTCAAAGAAGAAAACACTTGCACCTTCTTCAATAGCTAGTCCGCCAAGTACGAAGTCTACACCGCCTGAACCAAACTCAATTAACTTATTAAAGACTGCTGCAATTCCTTCAATAATAATGCGTCCAAGTTCTGTTGAGAACATGAACCATGTAACTAAACCTTGCAATAGAATCATGATAATGATTCCCTTGAATGGAATCTTACCACGATTGTTAGACATTAACATAGCTAGTCCAATGACAGCTAAAATGGCTAACAAACCTAAAATTATATCCATTTTCGTTCCCCCTATAAAAATAAATGATTAACAGTTATGCTATTGCATTTTATCAATTAGTTTATGAAAACGCAATCATATAGACCTAAATTTTCTCGAAAATTTTTGTTTTTTGCATCTTTTTAGTAAATTTTAGACTATTTGCTCAAATCGTTGTTGAATAATGCGACAATTCATCTTATGGCCTGATTTGTCGGTAAGATAAAATAGGTTTAACAAGAGCATCATTTAACCTCGTCTGCTCTGCTTGGCCAACATGGCCGTCTGTTACGTGATCTAAATGGACTAATAAATCACACTGTTTAGCTACGGTGGTCAACATCTGAACTGGCTTTATAAACGAAGTTCCTCCTTCTAAGTGTTTCTCTGTTAACCCTTCATGTGGATACGGATAAAGATTTTCCCGATGAAGAAAGATGTGATGGTACTTTGTGAAATCACGATGATCCACCCACTCTAATAAATTTCCTTGTTTCATAGAACGAGAACTATCAATCATTAACACGTATCTAACATCTGTTTGTTTAATCTTAATTGGTTGTCGTATTTTGCAATCTGGAATAGGTTTTGATGTACGGAAATGCTTGAGCCAAATTTGACGTTTATTGGTTCGATAAGTATATTCTGATTTTCGTTTATAAGAACCCATAAATTGGATTAAATCTTGTTCAGATAAAGGGCTATCGCCATTTAAAAGTTGCGCACTTTGATTACCTCTTTCATGACTTTGTTCAGTTAGCTTCCAATCCACATGACCATGAATGTAATAACGGCTATGATAATGAATCATTTATCACCTCTTTCACATAAAAAAACACCCTCGCAATAAATTATGCGAGGGTGCGAATCAATTATTCATTAACCTTCTAGTAATAAGTCATATGGATCTTCAACCATTTGTTTCACGCGGTCTAAGAACTGTACAGCTTCACGACCGTCAACAATGCGGTGATCATATGACAGAGCAATGTACATCATTGGGCGTACTTGGATACTGTCATCTGGCATGACTTTTGGACGTTTTTCAATCTTGTGCATACCTAAGATACCAACTTGTGGTGTGTTTAAGATTGGTGTTGATAGTAATGAACCGAAAATACCACCGTTAGTAATCGTGAATGAACCACCTTGTAGGTCGCCCATGGATAGTTGACCGTCACGTGCCTTCTTAGCCACATCCATAATTTGACCTTCAATGCCTGCGAAGCTTAGACGATCAGCATCGCGGACAACTGGTACAACTAGACCCTCTTCAGTCGATACAGCCATACCGATGTCGTAGAATTTCTTCATAACGACTTCGTCACCTTGAATTTCCGCATTTAATAATGGGAATTCTTTAAGGGCACCGATAACAGCTTTCGTGAAGAATGACATAAAACCAAGCTTAATGCCGTGTTTCTTCTCGAATTCGTCTTTACGATCTTTACGTACATTCATGATATTTGTCATATCGACTTCATTGAATGTCGTTAACATAGCTGATTGTTCTTGCGCCTCAACAAGACGTTTCGCAATCGTTTGACGACGACGTGACATTTTCACGCGTTCAACTGGCTTATCAAATTCTGTCTTCTCAGCTGACTTATCGTCTTTCTTGCTTTCTTTCTTACTATCTTGTTTCTTGCTACCTTCAGTTTTCTCTTTCGCTGCCGCTTCAACGTCTTCTTTTGAAATTCGGCCAACTGGATCTTTCGGCTTGATCTCGTTCAAGTCGATTCCAAGTTCGCGTGCACGTTTGCGTGTCGCTGGTGAAGCAACAGGTTGCTCAGCATCTTGTTGTGATGTTTCTTCTTGTTCTTGTTCGCTTACTTCATTTGCTTCTTGTTTCGTTTCTTCTTTTGATTCTGATTTCGCTTCTTCTGCCTTGTCATCTTCTTTAGATTCAGCTTCTGAACCATCGTCTGAGCTAGCTGAAGCTTCCCCGTTTTCATCTACTTTCGCAATCGCGTCACCAACTTCAACGTCATCGCCTTCTTCAACAAGTAATTCAGCGATCACACCTGCTGTATCTGCGTTTACTTCAACGTTTACTTTATCTGTTTCTAATTCAAGAACAGCGTCACCTTTTTCAACTTGATCACCTTTTTGGACTAACCACTCAGCTACCGTACCTTCTGTAATTGATTCGGCAAGCTCTGGGACAATAATTTCCTTCACGACCTTCTCCTCCTTTAATCTAACTTCAATGCTTCATTAAGAATGCGACTTTGTTCTGCTTTCGATACATTTGGATCACCCACAGCTGGAGAGGAACGATGTGGACGACCTACGTAATGGAGTTTCTGCTTAACTTTCTTTATATCTTGAATTCGTTCTTTAACGAAATCCCAGCTACCCATATTCTTCGGCTCTTCTTGTAGCCAAATAATCTCTTCAACGTTCTTATACTTCTTAAGTAGTTCTTGAAGTTCTTTTTCAGGGAATGGATAAATCTGTTCGATTCGTGCAAGGTGAATCGCATCAGATGGATCACGCTTCTCCATTGCTTCTTCTAACTCTACCATTACCTTGCCGCTACCAAGAACTAATCGTTTAACAGCTTCAGGATCTTCACCTGTATTATGTTGTTCTAAAATATGCTTGAATTTACCTTCTGAAAGCTCTTCGTGATCAACAGCAACTCGTTGGTTACGTAGTAAACTCTTCGGTGACATGACAACGAGTGGACGAGCAGCTTCCGTACCAACAATCGCTGCTTGACGACGTAGTAAGTGGAAAAACTGTCCGGCTGAGGTCACATTAGCAACTGTCCAGTTATTTTCAGCTGATAATTGTAAGAAACGCTCTAAACGCGCACTTGAGTGCTCTGGACCTTGGCCTTCATAGCCATGAGGCAGAAGCATCACTAAACTCGCAATTTGGCCCCATTTTGCTCGACCAGATGCAATAAATTGATCAAAAATCACTTGCGCGGCGTTAGCGAAGTCACCGAACTGCGCTTCCCAAAGGACAAGTGTTTCATCTGATTGAACACTATAACCATATTCGAAGCCTAATACGCCTGTCTCATTTAATGGACTGTTATAAATGCTGAATGCTTTATCAACACCTTCTAGACCATGGAATGGACTGTAGGTTTCTTGTTTTTCTGTGTCGTGCAGGACAGCATGACGATGGGCGAAAGTACCTCGTTGTGTATCTTGACCTGTCATACGAATTGGTGTGCCATCATTTAAGATCGACGCATAAGCTAAAGCTTCACCTAAGGCCCAGTCAACTTTCTCGCCTTCTTCAAATGCTTTTTCACGACGTTGTAGGATTTTCTCTAATTTCTTAAAGCCATTAAACCCTTCTGGTCGCTTAAGCATATCTTCATTTAATTTCTTAAGCGTTGACTCATCAACAGCTGTCTCAATCTTGTCTAGACCATTAACAACTTCTTCCGGAATATCCGGAATCGTGTGTTCAACGTCTTCATTTTCTTTCATACTGTTGTATGTTTCACGCAGACTATCTAACACTTGATCCTTATACGCTTTGGCATCTTCTTCGCTAATAATTTGGTCATTTGTTAAAGTCTCCGCATACAACTCATAAGCTGTTTTATGATTGTCAATTTCACGGTAAAGATTTGGTTGCGTTCCGCGTGGCTCATCCATTTCATTGTGACCATAACGGCGATAACCAACTAAATCGATGATGACATCTTTTTGGAATTTCTTACGGTATTGATAAGCTAGTTCAATCGCTGACATACATGCTTCTGGATCATCAGCATTGACGTGAATGATCGGCATTTCAAAACCTTTTGCAAGGTCACTCGCATATTTCGGTGAACGGCCATCTTTATGGTTTGTCGTAAAACCTAATAGGTTGTTCGCGATAATATGGATTGAACCGCCTGTTTCATAACCGTCTAATTGCGACATATTAAGTGTTTCCGCAACTACCCCTTCACCAATGAAAGCTGCATCACCATGAATTTGGATGGTGAATGCCTTATCGAAATTAGGCTCAGCATAACCCGCTTCATGGCGATTATCTTGTACAGCTCGCGTATAACCTTCAACAACAGGATTAACAAACTCTAAGTGAGAAGGATTATGTGCTAATGTTACTTTGGTCGCGTTCTCATCCCCATACTCACGATCAGCACCGAAGTGATATTTTACGTCACCTGTCCATCCATAATTGATTCCTGTAGATCCTTCAGAAGGAACTAATTCTTTATCAGGTGAATGCGCAAATTCTGAAAAGATCTTCTCATAAGGCTTTCCGAGAATATGAGCTAAAACATTTAAACGGCCACGGTGAGCCATACCCATCAAAATATGTTCAACCGAATCTTGATTTCCGTTCTTCACTAATCGCTCAATCATCGGGACCATGACGTCTAATCCTTCAATGGAAAAGCGTTTTTGACCGACGAATGTTTTACCTAAGAATTGTTCGAAACCTTCTACTTCGGCTAGTTGTTTTAATAAATCTTGCTTATAATCATTGCTTAACGAAACGTCAATCGCGCCATTTTCTACATGATTATATAACCACTCCCGTTCATCATCATCTGGGATATGGTTGAATTCAAATGAAGCTGTACCTGAATAGCGGGATCTCAAATGTTGAATTAAATCCCAAGCAGTGTTTACATGACTTGGTACATTGGCGATTAACACTTTTGCATCCATTTGCTTTAAGTCAGCTTCTGTTAAGTCATATGTTTTCGGATCAACTAATGGTGTCGCACGATCATCTTGTTTTCCAACTGGAAATATGTCTGCTTCTAAGTGTCCATGACGTCGAATCGCATCAACTAACTTCATCGCTGATGTTAACTTCTTCAAGTCACTGATGCTAGCTTGACCACCACTTGAAGTCTCTACGTTACTTGATTCCATCCAATCAGGAGCACCATATTGTTCGAACATTTGACGCAATGATTCATCAACTGCATCAGGGTCATCTAGAAATAACTCGTACTGTTCTTCCACATAACCCATGTTAGGCCCATGAAAAGCATGCCAAACATTGTCGTTAGACCCTTGGATTGCCACTATTTACTACCCCCATCACTTTCTAGAAAATTGATTTCAAGTTTATTGTCGTTTTATAAAGACATCTACCATTTATAATACCCTATTCAAAGGCAAAACAAACTGTTCAGTAGTGTCCCATGTCAAAACATCATATACCTTCAATTAGTATATATGAAAATTGTTGAATAGAAAAGGTTAGCGCATGAAAAATTACAATGAAGCGATTAGTTTCGACATGTTTTGATGGATTAATCTACCTATGAATAATATAACGCTCATTCACCAACTTTATCAATTCTGAAAAATATGGTGTATAACGTCCATCCTCAATTGTCTCTAAATATTTTGCTAATGCTTTTCTTAACTTACTTTCACCATTTAGCTTTTGCAACACATTTTGCATTAGTTTTTGCTGAAATAGTTTTTGATATTCTGAATCTAAATGAACGAAAAGATTTTGTTCATGAATTAGGTTGCGTTGACTTTGAAAACTGGCAATCACATCATTAGATAATCCGAACCATTGCTTGAGTAATTCAGGTGACTGACTAGCTTTTTCGACTATTTCATTTAATTCCTCTTGATAATCATTAATGATTTCAGTTTCAATTCGATAAATTAATTCAGTTTCGAAATGTTTAAGAACACATGTGATCAAATGATGATACCAGGCTTTAGAGGCTTTAGTTATGGTAAGATCATCTTCTACTTGAAGACGCAATTCTTCCAATAGCTCTTGTACAGTAATTTTACTATTCATGGAGATACATCGATCTAGAATACGGTAAATGAGACGCGTATCAAGACCATCCAATCCGTCACCTTTTTGAAATGGGAGATCTTTTCCTGACTTCATTGTAACTATCTCTTGATAAATGCGGCGATTCTCACTATATTGAAATCGAGATAAAATAGCAGTTAATGCGATACATTCTATGGCTTTCGGGGCAAACTTATCCTGATCTTCTTGGTGTACATAGTGCTTATAGTGAGCCACTTCTTGTTGTAGGTTTAAGTTATATGGAACAAATAATACACTCATCCGTTTTAAAAGGCTGTGATTTCTCTCATCTTCAGAAAAAGATTGCCAATCAGATAAAGTGGAATGACCAATCATGACTAGGTCACTAAATATCATTGCTTGTCGGGAAACTTTATAAATCGATTGCTCGGCTAATGTTAGGAAAGGATAAAGCAAATCATGACGACATTTCAATACTTCATGCAGTTCTAATAAACCTTGATTTGCTGCTTGAACTTCTCCATCATAACGATAAGCACGGGGATCAGATGATGTACCATATTGCGTGACCTTCGCATAGTCGATATCACCCAATAAATCTGATAAGTCTTGCGTATACCAATCGCCCGGCATAAAGGTTCCAATCCCTAATCGTTCTTGCTCTGAAAGTTCAAACCGTTCTACAAGCAATTGACGCCAATCATTTTGATAATCTTGTTCCAGTCGTTGTTGATTATAGGGTGAAAGCGTTCCATTTATAGTTAACCCGATTTCTTCTTTTATGATCGTTCGTTCATTCTCAGGCAATGCCCACAAAGGATTTTCTTGCATGGGGCAACCTTTTAAACGATAGACTGATCCTTCATCCGTTTTCGAAAATTCAATAAGAACATGTTTTAATGTCTGGACAAAGGTCGATTTCCCACTACCTGGGGGACCAACGAATAGCCATAGTCGTTTCTGCGTATCATAATCTTTAGCAGCTGGAAATAAAAATCGTTGTTCAAATTCTTTAAGAATATGTTCCATCCCAATTAAATGGGCAAACATTCCTTTTTCCTGTCCCCAAATGAACGCACGATATAGACGTTCGTGTGCAGATAAAGGCTTTAACGTTCTATTTTTAATCAAAGCGAAATATTGATCTAATGTTAATTCTGACACAAAATCCCCTCCACCCTTTTTGCTATAATTTATTCGAGTGGTTAAGAATATTATACGATTAACGGATCAAGAACTTTTTTTGAACAAATGATTTATTCATTCACAACAGTTTAGTTTTAGGTTATAATATGTGTACAAACGTGATTTTCAAAAAGGAGGATTCTCCATGGATACAGCTATTATTATGAGTATTTGTGTGACATTCTTAGTCTCTATGTTTGCTTCTGGGTATGATGCAACACCAGGTGAACCTCGCAAGTAAAACGCAAAACTAACATCAAAAGCACGCATTGGAATTCCAATGCGTGCTTTTTAATGTACATGCGGAAAGCCTTGTTGACGTAATGCTTCATAGACGATAATTGCAGCTGTATTTGATAAATTAAGTGATCGTACATGCTCTGTCATATGGACACGCAAGCATCGATCTTCTTTACCTTCAAGTAACTCATGTGGAATCCCGTCTGTCTCACGACCAAAGACAAAAAAGATATCTTCGTTTTGATTACTGTAATCAAAATCTGTGTAATATTTCTCTCCAAAATTCTCGATGTAATAATAGGAACCTTCTGGATATGCTTGATACAGTTCTTCCAAAGAATCATGATATCGAATATCGACATCGTGCCAATAATCCAAGCCCGCTCGCCTTAACATTTTATCGTCTGTCGAAAAACCTAAAGGTCGAATTAAATGAAGCGTTCCTTTGGTTGCTAGCACAGTTCGAGCAATATTACCTGTATTAGCAGGAATTTCTGGTTGATATAAAACGACATGTATACCCACTGTTTCCACCTCAGCTATTAAAATGATTCAAACATGGCATATTATAGCATATTATCAAGCGATGGTGAGGCTGAATCCTTTTCAATTGATAATAATGTTTTCTTCTTATCTAATCCGCCACCATAACCAACGAGTGAACCGTCTTTGCCGATGACGCGATGACAAGGGACAACGACCGTAAACGGATTACGATTGACTGCACCACCTACTGCACGAACAGCTTTAGGACGACCGATAGCTTGAGCGATATCAAGATAAGACCATGTTTCACCATAAGGAATCGTTAATAAAGCCTGCCACACTTCTTTTTGAAAGGTTGTGCCATAAAAACTGAAGTTAAATTCAAAATCCGTTAAATTTCCTTGGAAATATTGATCCAATTTTTCCGTGACATCGCTAAATATATCGGGATTTGACACAAACGTTTCATCCCCGAAGTATTGTTGTAACCAGCGATCAAATCGTTCTCTTAGATCAGATTCTGTGCCAAATTTCACCCAGTACAGCTTATCTTCTGTCCCACCTATAAAAAGAGGACCAACTGGTGATTGATACTCTGTCACATAAATTGTCATCTATTCCCCCACCTTTTCATTCAATAGATCTAAACCTTTGTGCATTTCATGGCGTGCTCCCTCATCTGTTTCACGTTCTAAGGCGTTCAATATAAGGGATTGACTATCATCACGACCAATTTTGCCGATCGCCCAACCTGCTGTTCCGCGAATCATTGGTCGAGGATCTTGTTGCATAACACGGTTCAGTGTATCAACAGCAGATGTTTCTTTATAATTAGCAAGTGCGATAATCGCATTACGTTGGATCGGTTTTTTGCCACGCCACGATCCAGCCATTTCTCCGAATGTGTCCTTAAATTCACGATTGGACATAGTGAGTAGTGGTTCTAATTTTGGTTTGACTCGTTCAGGATCTGGTTCGAACTCAGGATGAACATGAAAGTCTACACCCTTATTTTTCGGACAAACGACTTGACAAGTGTCACAGCCATAAAGACGATTACCTATTTTCGAGCGGAATTCATCACCTAAGTAATCTTTCGTTAAGGTTTGATAAGCAATACATTGACTGGCATTTAACTGTCCACCTTGTACTAATGCACCTGTAGGACAAGTGTCGACACATATATTGCAATCACCACAGCCCTCTTCTAGGGGTTCATCCGGTTCGAATGGAATATTTGTAATCATTTCACCTAAATAAACATAAGACCCATACTCTTCGGTAATTAGAGTCGAGTTTTTACCGGTAAAACCAATACCAGCCCGTTCCGCAACAGCTCGGTCATGTAACTCACCAGTATCAACCATTGATGTATACGTTACATCACCTGCTCGTGCTTCTAAAAACTCGCCTATTTGGTTTAATTTCTCGCGTAAGACATCATGATAATCGCGCCCCCATGAGGCTCGTGCAAACTGGCCGCGACGTGCTCCTTTTTGATTCTTAGGTGCATCATGCAGCTTAGACGGGTAGGCAAGCGCAATTGCAATAATAGACTTAGCTTTTGGTTGTAACAATGTTGGGGTTGTGCGTTCTTCAACCGAGCCCTTCTCGAAACCTGAATGATATTGCAGAGCTTGTTGTGTAATCAATCGTTGTTTTAACGTGTCAAAAGTATCCGCTGATGCAAAACCGATCTTCTGAACATTAATCTCTTCACAATAGTCCTTTAATTCTTCTTTTAGTTGTTGAATATCCAACACAACCCCTCCTTTCTATCTTAACGTGTTCGTAAATCACGAATACGGTTAAGTGCAGCTGCGATTTCAAAGCGACGTGGACGAGCTAGATCTCCAGGATGTTCATGTTGGCGTTTGCCTTGGGTGAAGCTTAGCCCTTCTTCATCCATCGCTTGTTCGAGTGCATCTAACCATGTTGCTACTGTTTTCGGTGTGTCATTTTCGTATTTAACCGCCATATATTTTAACATATTTGCGATCATTCTTGTTTGGGAATCATCGACTAATTGTTCTACAAGAGCTAAATCAACAGCTTGTTTCCCTAACATAATGGTCGTTTTTCCTTTAGCTTGGACTTTACCTTTAGGACCAATTGGCTTGGCTAGTGACTGAGTTTGTACGGTACGATGTGACCATTCACCGAACACCTCTGCTTGTCCATACGCTTTAGGATCCACCCCGGCAATTTGGCGCGCGCGTTCAGTGACATTAATCGGTTGGTAATGATCCATCATAATCACATCATCAGCGACGTCAAAATAATCGCCAGAACCTCCCATGACGAGAACTGTCGATACATTACGCTCATCTCTTAATTGTTTCACTTTATGAACAAATGGCGTGATTGGTTCTTGTTCAGGTGCAACAAGTTGTTGCATCCGTTCATCGCGAATCATAAAGTTCGTCGCGCTTGTGTCTTCATCAATTAATAATGTTGAAGCGCCTGCTTCTAATGCTTCCATCACATTAGTCGCTTGCGAAGTACTGCCACTTGCATTTTCGGTTGAGAATGCTTGGGTGTCTGTTCCGTTCGGTAAATTATTAATAAATGGAGCAATCGAAACATTAGAAACACTGCGACCGTCTTCAGCTCGGATTTTTACAGCATCACGGTTAGTTAACACATATTCTCGACCGTCGCCTGCAATATGATCATAGACACCAAGTTCAAGCGCTTCAAGCAATGTACTCTTACCATGATAGCCACCACCCACTATTAATGTGATGCCTTGTTTAATCGCCATGCCTCGAATCGGCTCATGACGGTGTGGGATCGAGAATGATACTTCGTTTTCTTTCGGGCTTTCAAATGGAACGGCTTGTTTTAATGGTTTAGAACTAATCCCACTTGCTCTTGGCAAAACAGAGCCATTTGCGACGAAAGCAATCCAACCTTCTTCATTCATCTTGTCCCGAATCGCTTCATGTTGGTCTGCTAACTCTAGTGTTTGGTCGAGGCGATTATGATCGAGCGATAATACGGAGTTAGAAATAATTTTAGGCAACGCTTGGAAGAAGAGCTTTTCTGCTTCTTTACCATTAATTTTACGGCCATTAGCAGGTAAGCCAACTGATAAACAGACCGTAATGCCTTGTTCGGTTACAGACACAGTTGTTCGTTCTAATATCTCTTGGTCTGGGTCATCAATTGCAATCATGCCACTTTTACCGCTTCCTCTAATAGTTATTTTACTATTTAAGACAGCTTGGTGAACGACGCGTGCCAAATAATCTTCCACATATACACGACGACGTTTGGAATCAAGCCATTTTTGAGAAACAGATTGTCTTTGATCACTTATAAACAAACGTATCTTAGATGGTGTTGCAAAGGGGTCACCTTGGGCATAATCCAAAAACAAAGTATAATCATCAAATTGATAGCTTCCTTGAACATCTTTATAGGCTTTGTAACTTTTTTGATCAATTTTTTGAAGTAATGATTTTAGTTGATTCATCTCTATATCCTCCTAGTCCTTTAATTCATTTTCATTCGTTCGATCATTTGTAAGAGTTGTTGGTTCCATATAACTGGAATAAGGAGCATGACCACTAATAAAAGTCCTGCAATGATCAGTTTTGTTGAGTTCCCTTCTGCTATGCTTGCACCGACGAAACTGTGAACGATCGTACCAGGAATAATGCCAATCACAGTTGCTCTAATAAAGTCTTTAAGTGACACCCGAGCCAACCCTGCCGTATAACTGATAAAATCAAAGTTTATCACTGGTACTAAGCGTAACATTAAAATGTATAGAAATCCTTTGCTTTCAAACTTCTGACGATACTGTTCGATTTTATCTTTTTCCTTAAATTGGACAGCTTTATGGCCAAATTTCCTCGTCACAAAAAAGGCCATTACTGCACTTAGTGTAGCGCCAGTTAAAGCTAATAACCCACCGAATAACACGCCAAACGCTAAACCACCGACCATTGAAAAGATCGAAGCTGGAAATAAAACTAGTGGACGAATGCTATAAATAACAAGATAAGCAACAGGTGCTAACCATCCAGCTTGATAAATCAAATGTCGAATTTCAGTTGGTGTGATGTCAATAGCAACATAGTTTAACCACAATAAGGCGATAATAATGGTTAATATAATGGTTACTTTAAAGATCGATACACGTTCCACCAGCATTCACCCTTACATATCGTTATGAATCATTTATTCCCGATAATTCTTTTCTTCAATCATACATATACTTTTGTAACATCTTCGGAATTAAGACGTCTAATGTAACACTTATAGAAACAGGGGGTCTGTTCATGCGTCAATATATCGTTATATTTATGATGGTATGCGCTATTATATTAAGTGCATGTTCAAATGATGATGCAAATTCCACTCAACAAACGAGCAACAATGATGCAGCTGATGTAGAACAAGAAGCTGGTTCAAAAGAGCAAGTACAAATGAGTGAAGAAAGTGACACTCAATCATCTAAGTCAGAACCATCAACTGATGAAGCACAGGACACAAATTCCGATCGTATGGTTATTTACACAGGACGACTTTCGATTGAGGTACCCAATTATGACGATGCTCATAACCAACTGACGAACAAAATTGAGAGTTTAAATGGTTATGTCGTCGAATCGTCAACCCGTAACCAAGATGAAGATCATCGTTCCGGCCATATACGGGCAAGAATTCCACAAGAATCGTTCCAAGATTTTATGAATCAAATAGATAGTGAAAACATTCATATCGTAGAAAAATCGACACAAGGCGAAGATGTTACGGAGCAATATGTTGATTTAGAATCTCGGTTGAATTCAAAAGAAGCAGTCGAACAACGTTTATTGAACTTTTTAGAAGAATCCGATGACACTGAAAGTTTATTAGAGATCTCAAACGACTTAGCAAGCGTACAAGAAGAAATTGAACAATTAAAAGGCCAAATGGAATACTTAGAAAATCACAGCGCTCATGCTACCGTTACGATTGAAATTGAAGAAAAACGAGTTAACATTCCTAATATTGAAAGCGAAGAATCATTAAACACCTTTGAACGCACTCAACAAGTTTTTATGAGTACCATCAATACGCTGATTCAGTTAGGTTCTTATCTTGTTGTATTTATTGCAGGTACATCACCCATTTTAATTCCATTATTAATTATTGGTGGCGTTATCTGGTACAAACGACGTAAAAAGAAACAGTCGGGTTAATTATAACTCGACTGTTTCTTCGTCTAGTGGTAACTTTTGTCTTAACTGTTTCATAAGCCAAACTCCTACTATGAACCCTATGATATGAAAGATAATGCCGCACCAGATCGGTCCGAACGAAATACTCGCAATTTGGAAAATTGGTGATATAATCACCCCTACTGTACCAACAAATGCTGCCAGGGCGAAAGGAACATAAGCATAGGGTTTATCGCCTCCACCAGCTGATTTATAAGCATCCCACATTGCGAACATGTATAAACAAGGATAAAACATAATCCACTGATAATTCGTCATTTCAATTGCTGTATCAATCTCACCTTGAAAACTGGGAATAATAATATAGTTAAAATTGGCTTGGACGTTTATGAAAATTTCTAACAGGACAAACAAAATACCTTTAATATAGGAATGGTTGAGTAATTGAGCAAATCCAGGTAGAGCAATACTCCATACAATAGCTTCAATGCGTTTATTCTTATCCATCATTCCCTTACTCGTTCATCAATTGCCTACGGTTTGCCGCTTGAGGAGGTTGCTCTAACCAGCCATGATCAATCATCAATTCTGTTCCATCCTCAGTAAATTGTGCAATCTCAGCCATTAACCGTGTGTAATGAACGCCTAAATCATGCCGTGGACTATTGGACATACTCAACCCATAAAAACCAAGTCCTAAACTATTTAATGCCAACGTCTGATATAACATCAATTTATCCGAAAAGACAAAAGAAGTCTGGTCTGTCACTTCCGTATCCCAAGTCATTGGGACGGGCACATCATTTTCACGTAAAATGGATGAGAAGATTTCAATATGTTTGTTTGCAATATCTTTCCCACGTTGAAAGTAACGTTGTAATGTTTTCGATGCTGTCGTTTGAGCAAATCCCATCATCGTTGCAGCCCCTATGGCATTACGTTGTATGTTCGCAAATAAAAATGTAATTTCACTTCCAGTCACAGGTCTTCGTTCACCAAACCAACCTGTTAAGAAACTTTTCTTTTTGACAAAGTCAGGCTTAGATGGAATTGGAAGTGATGGCGCTATAATGACATATCCTTTATCTATCCCTAAACTTGTCGCCTCTTCATTTAACTGCTGTGAATCTTGCAGACGGTCTGCATAAAATTGACGTATATCAGGACGTGTGGAAAAAGCTGCTGCTGTGCCATAAGCATTCATGCTAATCTGACTTAACTGCCTTAAAAACTCTAGCATATAATGATCCGTAAATAAGCGGTCAGAATTAATATCAACATCTTCGTTTTCATTGAACCCAACTGGAATTGGATAACCAATTGCATTAAACAGGTCAACAATGAAACCATAATGTTCTCTTGTTTTTTCAATTCTTGTTTGAATGATTTGTGCAATTTCCTGATCTTCAACATGCTGTTCAAAATACCTTAATTGACAAAGAATCAAGGTATCACTTAAACAGTCTGACCATAATTGTGATATTTCAGGGGCTGTTAATTGGGCATGTGTATTTGCCATTGGTAAACCTCCATCCTTAATATTTCCTCAAGGATAGCTTTTCCGATTCTGTCAATCCCATACACAAGAACCCTTATCGTTTATTGTTTTTGTAATGTCTCATCCATCGTTAATTGTGCTAGCACACCAGCAATAAATGGCATGAGTGCGACTAATCCAATTGCCCATGACACATCAAGCATATCAGCAAACAATCCTGCTAATAGTGCACCGAAAGCATACCCTGTGTCACGCCAAAATCTGTAAACACCCATGGATGATGCTCGCCAACTTGGGGCTGCGACATCGCTAATCGCAGCTTGTAACGTCGGATAAACCATCGCCGTTCCTAATCCAAGTAAAGCAGCTGCGATAAACCACAAAGCAAATCCATCAACTAAGAGAATCATCCATAAAGACAAGGCTTGTAAGTACATACCCGAAGCAATTAAACGTTTACGTCCCCATTTATCACTTAGTGTACCTGTTAATAACTGAAACATCCCCCACGCTGCTGGATAAACCGCTACAATCATACCGATCTCGCTGACACTAAGACCTACCGTTGCAAAATATAAAGGAAATAATCCCCATGCCATGCCATCTTTAAGGTTTGTCGTTAAACCAGAGAAGCTAAAATTGGATAAATTTTTATCACGCCAAGTTGAAAGAGCAAAAATTTCGCCTGCTGATTTACGCTTTTCTTGACCATTTTTAGAAGTTGCCTTCATTTGCTCCTTGATAAACGGCTCGGTATCTTTGACAAATATAGATAAAATGAGTCCAACTAACACAATCACGATTCCCAAGAAGAACGGTTCCGGACGTAGTGACACATTTTGTGCAATATAACCTGAAAATGCTGCGAAAACAGCAACACCTGAGTAACCGGCAAATTCATTAAGCCCCACAGCTGTCCCACGTTGAGTCGGCTTAGCCACGTCAATTTTCATATTGACTAACATCGACCAGGCAAGCCCTTGATTAATTCCTAATAAAATATTGGCAACGACTATCACCCACCACGCGTGAGCGAAAATAATTAAAATGGGAACAAACAAGCCAACTACCCAACCTGCAATTAACGCACGTTTTCGCCCGAAGCGATCGGCAATCCCACCAGCAAAATAATTAATAATCGCTTTCGAAAATCCGAAGCTTACAATGAAGGATAATGCTGCACTCGTTGAAGCCAACCCAAATTGTTCTTCACCAATAATCGGCAAGACTGTTCGTTCGACACCGACCATGGCACCAACAAAGAAATTCATCACCACAAAAATGGTGAAAAGTAATATATTCTCTTTAATCCCAATCTTGATATTCCCCACACTATTCCTCCTTCAGGTTTCAACAGTAAAATAACCGATTGGCATGATACCAAATCGGCTAGTTTAGATCATTCATTATAATCGTAAAAACCACAAATATGATTCCTCACAGGAATGCTAGTTTTGTGATGGTCATAACGACAATCATAGCGTCTTAATTCTTCTAAACCTCTCCTCTACCTAAGTTAGTGTATCAAATGTTTGATTAATTGTTTTGTGAAATGCTTATAGACTTACTTAATAAAACGAATGGTCACAGGAAAACGAAAGTATTTCTTAGCAATAGTGGCGATCACCGCAATAATAAAGACCACCCACCATGCTATTATAATGATAAAAATAATCCCTATAAGCCCCATAGCAAATAACGGGATAGATAAATGGGCTAAATCAGGAAGCCAATTTAAGTTCATGGAACCGAACCACCCAAGTAATAAAAACAACCCAAAACTGAGGAGCAAATATAGTTGGTAAGAAATTTGTGCATTAATATTTTCACGCATATGATGATCAAAAAAAGGTGATTGATACGGTGCTACATACCAATACACAACTGTTACGACAATATTGAATAAGGTTAGTGGAAAAACAATAGGTAAAGCATAACCAATTAGCACCATCCACCTATCCTTAGCTGTAACTACTTCCCTCACAGCTTATTCCCCATTTCTAGTGTGACTTAATAAACTTATCAATGATTTGGTTTATATCATCGATTTGATTACCTGGCAATTGGTGCCTGCCATGTTGAACCATGCGAATCGAACAATTAGGTATTCTCGATGCAATCGATGCCCCGTGACGACTGAGCAGCTTATCATGTTCACCATAAATTAACACAGTTGGTCGGTCTAATTGAAACAATCGTTTATAGCATTGGTATGTCAAATAAGCCCTGTAATAATAATAAGCGTCTCGTGAATTTGTTTTAAATGCAGATGATAACAACGGAACAGCGATCAATGGATTTTTCGTATTGCTGAATGTACCAAAAAAAGCAATTAAATTAGACCATCCACGTTTAGCGAGTGCCATACCTCCTTTAACAAGTGTTGATAAGATCAAAGTATTAACACGATCGACAGCACCAATTTGAATTAATCCTTTAACTAAATCAGGTCTTTTTAGCGCTAGTTCAAACGCAATGCTACACCCTGCTGAATAAGCAACCAGCCAAACCCGCTTCTGCACCTTAGTTTCAATTAATTTAATAAAATCATAACAAATACTCCCAAAATCCCATGGTTCATCGTTTGACTGACTTCTACCATGCCCACGTAGATCCATTTCAACGACTTGATAATGATTCGACAAGCAATCTGTTTGTCCCTTAAAAACAGGACTCGGAAACACAGGACAATGAATAAAGACGAGGGCTTCACCACTCCCTTGGATCCGATAATACAATTTTTGATTTCGATAAGTGATATATGGCATTAAACCACTCCTCTAATGACTATATCCATTATTGTCACTCTAGAAGAATGGTTCCATACACATTAATCGAGTGTTGATAAAATCTTACTAATCGATTGAAATGCTTCTTTTAATTGTCGTTGGTCATCTTTAGATAGTGTAGATAAACGCTCTTCAACAGCTACTTCTAATCGACGTTTTTGTTCCGATAAAAACGTTTCGCCTTTTTCTGTTAAGTATACATAAGTGACACGACGATCTAGCTCAGATTTTTCCTTTCGAATCAAATCATGACTTATTAACTTTTGGATTAGAGGCGTTAAGTTTGATTTATTAATGGATAAACTTCGGGCAATGTCAGACATTTGAATGTGTCCAACCTGTTCAACCGTATGCAAGATATGAAAGTGGGACGGGTGTAAATCACCTGTCTCTATAAGATGATAAGGGCCGAATATTTTTTTCGGTATATAGGGCAATGCCGTTAATACTTGATCGACTAGGTCGTTTGTTGACCCACTCATGTAGCTAACCTCCTTAAACTTTTCATAACAATTTGACATTCTCATCATTTAAGCTGATAATAATTGATAGTTATTATAACATAACTATTTGTGACAAAGGGGGATGACGATGAATTCTGTTATTCAAGTAACTGATCTCGTTAAAACATATAAAAATGTTAACGCCGTAAAAGGCATTAATTTCGACGTTAAAGAGGGCGAAATTTTTGGCTTTCTAGGTCCCAATGGTGCTGGTAAAAGTACAACGATTAATATGATTTGCACTATGCTACCACCAACATCAGGCTCCGTCGTCATTAACGGCTACGATGTTCATAAACAAAAAGACGAAGTTCGCGGTAGTATCGGGATTATCTTTCAAGAAAATACGCTCGATGAAAAATTAACCGCCAACGAAAATTTAAGACTTCATTGTCGATTTTACAATGTTCCTAAAGAAAAACGCCACTCACGAATTCAAGAAGTCTTACAAATTGTTGATTTAATCGACGTGCAAAATAAACGTGTTGAAGAATTTTCTGGTGGTATGAAACGTCGCTTGGAAATCGCACGTGGTCTACTCCACTATCCGAAAGTCTTGTTTTTAGACGAACCAACTGTTGGGCTTGACCCAAATACACGAGCTCATTTATGGAAATACATTCTGAAATTAAAAGAACAAGAAGGCATCACGATGTTCTTAACAACACACTATTTAGATGAGGCTGAGGTCAGTGATCGTATTGCCATTATGGACCAAGGTGAGATTATCGCAATCGATTCACCAACGGTATTAAAAGATGAATTAGGTGGCGACTTAATTGAGCTTTCGACTGAAGATAATGATCAAGCGATCGAAGAAATCCAAGAAAAAGTGACTGGTGCAGACGTGACTGTTAGCGGTGACACCATCCACCTCAAAGTCGAAAGTAGTGATGCGTTTATTTCAAACTTTATTAAAACACTCGATATTCCAATTACCAAACTAAATATTCGCAAACCAACATTAAATGACGTCTTTTTAGCTTTTACAGGACGCAATATTCAAACAAGCGAAGAATAGGAGTGACACAATATGGAAGGTATTATTGCCATATGGCAACGTGATTTAATCAAATTTTTCCGTGATAGAGCTCGATTATTCGGGTCGTTTACAATGCCGATCTTATTTTTACTCATATTCGGTGGCGGCTTGAGTGGCACAATGGAAACAATGATGACACAAAATATCGATGTCGGTGAAGATTTTAATTATGTCCAATTTGTTTTTCCAGGAATTGTATCAATGACATTACTCATGACCTCTGTTTTTTCCGCGATGTCTGTTATTGAAGATAAAGATTTCGGTTATATGAAAGAAATCTTAGTTTCACCGATTTCGCGTGTTAGTATTGCTGTCGGCAAGATGGCTGGTGCTGCGACCGTTTCGACTATCCAAGGCATTATGTTATTTGCACTCATCCCGCTTCTTGGCCTGAGCTATGATTTTATGTCGTTAATTCAAGTCATTCCATTTATGTTCTTACTAGGTGCCGCTTTATCAGGTATCGGCCTGTTATTTGCCAGTGTGATTAATTCAACTCAAGGCTTCCAACTCATCGTTAATATTATTGTCTTGCCAATGGTCTTCTTATCAGGCGCTTTATTTCCGATTAGCGGAATGCCAGGCTGGCTCGATGTTGTCGTCAAACTTAACCCGGTTACATATGGTGTCGACGTCATGAAGAAGATTATGATTGATATCGATCAACTATCGATGACTGTGCGCGAAACAATGGGATTAAACCTCACCGTGTTTGGTCGACAGGTCACTGTATTTGAAGAAATCTTATTTATTTTAGTTTTTACTGTGATTGTCGTCGCTATCGCCACATTTAGCTTTAAGCGAGCGAATGCTTAATAAGTGTTCATTTAATTGCTCGATTCGCTCATTTAATTACAACCATCATCAATGAAAACCCTCATAAATCAAGCCGGAGACATGTCATTCAAAAGACGTCGCTCCGGCTTGTTGATTTTCAATAAATTGATTAATCATTCTTATAACATCATTCGGTCGTTCATCAGCTACTAAATGACCCGCTTCATCAAACACTTCTAGTTGGGCATTAGGTAAATCTTCGGCTAACCGCTCGCCAATTTTTAGTGGCACAATCTCATCTTCACGTCCCCAAATCAACAACGCTGGCACTGAAATATGCTGTAATTCTTCTCTCGACAGATCACCTTCTCGATGCCTTAGTAAACGCGTTAATGACTTATGAAAATTAATATCGAGAAGCGGTTTTTTATAATGATCCATCATTTCATCTGTAATTAATTCATGCCGATACAATACTTTTTCCATAACGTTTCGCACATCCTTTCGTTTAAAATAGCGATAAACGAATTGGTAGAAGAATGGCATATATGAACTATAGCGTACCCATGATTTTGCCCGTTTTAGATAGCCTGAACTACACAGCAACATTAACGTGTTAACCCTTTCTGGTGAAGCCTTAGCGACACTTAGTGCCACTTGACCTCCCATTGAATGGCCCACTATATGGGCGCGTTCAATATCAAAATAATCCATCACTGCGACAATCAATTGACGATACTGCTTAAAAGAATACTCAAATGTTTTGGACTTTTCACTTTGGCCAAAGCCTGGTAAATCAAGCGCCAAAATGGAATAATGTTTTGATAACTCAGGCGTTATTGCGCTAAATGAATAAGTTGAAGCTAAAAAGCCATGAATCAATATCATCACAGGCTTATCATGCCATTCATATTCACAATACACATCAACATCTAATACTCTAATCGTTTCTTGTTTCATCCGATCGCTTCCTCTGTGTCATGTTTCTATATCTATGATATGTTATAGTTTCACCATACTGCAAATTCTACATTCTAAAAAGGAGCACAAATCATGACCGATTTAATCTTAGGTTCATCATCACCGCGCCGACAAGCGATTTTACAACAAGTTAAACAGCCATTTACAATCCGAAAACCCGATGTCGATGAGTCTGTGATCACAACACCTAATCCAGTTGAAAAAGTTGAACAACTAGCCACAATCAAAGGCCGCCATATTCCAATCAAAAATAATCAGGAAATCATTCTATCAGCAGATACGGTTGTTGGCTTTGACAATCAAATCTTTGAAAAGCCACGAACACAAGAAGATGCTTATCAAATGATGAAACAATTAAGTGGACAGTCACATGCTGTTTTCACAGGTGTGATTCTACGTTCTAACGGGCATGAAGACTTATTTGTTGAACGAACAGATGTGGAATTTTGGCCATTAACAGAACAGGAAATTTATTGGTATATCCAAACAGATGAACCTTATGATAAAGCTGGAGCTTACGGCATTCAAAGTATTGGTGCCCGTTTTGTGAAGCAAATCCACGGTGATTATTATAACGTCATGGGATTACCAATTTCCCAGGTTATTCGCCGTTTACAGGCTTTCAATACTTAAAGCAACATGATCAATCATCAAACACATAAAATATTGCCTATCCCCTATGATCGCCTACATCATAAGGGGGTTATGTTTAAGCAAATGACTATTAGTGAATATAAATATTAGCTTATTGCATTAGGAGGGAATTGTATGGAACACGATCATAGTAACCAACACGAAGAACACAAACACAATGAGCATGAAGGTCATCACCATCATCACGAACAGATGGTACAAGATTTTAAACAACGCCTTTGGATTTCTATTATAATCACGATTCCTATTTTAATTCTTTCCCCCATGATCCAGTCATTTATTGGGGTGAATTGGGAAATCCCTTTTAGTTCATATATCATTTTTGTACTCGCCACGGCAATCTTCTTCTACGGGGGGTGGCCATTTTTAACCGGCTCCGTTGACGAGATTAAACAGAAAAATCCAGGCATGATGACACTAATCGGACTAGCAATTACGGTTGCCTATGTTTACAGTTCTTTAACCGTATTCGGCCTTGAAGGTGGCCAGTTTTTCTGGGAGTTAGCAACGCTCATTGACATTATGTTATTAGGCCACTGGATCGAAATGCGTTCGGTGATGGGCGCTTCTAATGCTTTAGAAGAACTCGTTAAATTAATGCCTAATAAAGCAACCAAAGTTCAGGACAACGGTGAAACTGAAGAGGTTGAAATCGATTCTCTTCAAGCTGGCGATCATGTTCTAGTCAGACCTGGAGAAAAAATCCCGGTAGACGGCACGATTTTTAAAGGGCAATCGAGTATCGATGAATCCATGCTTACGGGTGAATCTGTTCCGATTGAGAAGCATGAGGACGATGAAGTAATCGGAGGTTCCATTGCTCAAGAAGGCTCCTTAACCATTTCAGTTGAGAAAACTGGACAGGACTCTTATTTATCACAAGTCATCAACCTCGTCCAAGAAGCTCAACAATCTCGGTCAAAAGCACAGGATTTCACAGATCGCGCAGCCAAATGGTTATTCTATATCGCTGTTCTATCAGGTGTGATCACTTTGGTCATTTGGTTAAGTTTTGGCTCCCCTTTCGATCATTCGTTAGAACGAATGGTGACGGTTATGGTCATCACATGCCCGCACGCGCTCGGTCTAGCTTCACCACTAGTCGTCGCTGTATCAACATCATTATCAGCTAAACAAGGACTGCTGATTCGCAATCGCATAAATTTCGAAAACGCACGTGGTGTTGATACCGTAGTTTTTGATAAAACAGGCACTCTTACGAAAGGTGAATTTGGGGTAACGGATATTTTACCGCATGAAAATTATAACGAAAATCAATTGATTCAATTAGCAGCAAGCCTTGAACAACAATCAGAGCACCCACTTGCACGAGGTATTGTTGATTATGCTCAATCAGAGAATTTATCACTCGATGATGCGCAAGACTTCAAAGCCAAAACCGGTGAAGGAATCGAAGGAACTGTTAACGGAAAACAAGTTAAGATCGTCAGTCCAAAATATTTAGAGGAACATGATATAGCTTATGATGATGACACATTACAGCAACTATCAGAACAAGGTAAAACGGTCGTTTCTGTTTTAGCAGACGATACCTTAATTGGGATGATTGCCCTTGCTGATATCATCAAAGATGAGGCAAAAGAAGCGGTTCAACAGCTACATGATAACGGCATCGAAGTCGTTATGTTAACAGGTGATCATGAACGAGTCGCTCATTGGATTGCTAACCAAATCGGCATCGATAAAGTTTATGCTGAAGTACTTCCAGACGATAAAGCAGATTATATCAAAACGATTCAACAACAATCTAAACGCGTCGCTATGACAGGTGATGGCATTAACGATGCACCAGCTTTAGCCACAGCTGACGTGGGAATCGCGATTGGCGCTGGTACAGATGTTGCGATGGAATCAGCCGATATTGTTTTAGTCCAAAGTAATCCAAATGATGTCGTGTCATTATTCGACTTATCACGGAAAACGTATAGAAAAATGGTCCAAAACTTGTGGTGGGCTGCAGGCTATAATATTGTGGCCATTCCGCTTGCAGCAGGTATTTTAGCTCCAATTGGCATTCTACTAAGCCCAGCAGTTGGCGCCGTATTAATGAGCTTAAGTACCGTTATTGTCGCAATTAACGCTAAACTATTAACCGCAGAATAAAAACTAAAACCACGTAACCATTTAGAGCATGGTTACGTGGTTTTTACAATCTTTTAAGCCAATTAATCATAGCTCACTAAAATCTTATTGCTCATCCTCAGCCTTTTGCATCAATGCCTCAGGAATCATTTCGAAGCCTTCTACAACGGTATTTTCTTCAACTTCAATCATTAAATTGAGCTTGCCACCGACAATCGTCTGGCGTACATATTTAAGATCTTCCGGCTTTAAAGCAATATCCGCCACTTTTGTTTTAATTTTAATCGATTTTGAATTCGACTTCGGTACGACACTACTTGCCTTCAGTTCATACGACTCGTCATCGATAATCGACTTAAATGCTTCTTGGACCTTTTCAGGATTCGCTTCTTTAACTCCACTATTCTCAAAGACTTGACCTATATCTTTGTAATCCAAAGTCGGTGTTTCATCTTCCTCATGCTCTTCTACGACGCGATTCACTTCTTCATAAACATTCGATAACGTTCGTGTATTGATTTGTTCACCAGCCACACGCTTAAGCACTTCTTCAAAGACAGCTTTATCTTCTTCGGCTGTCACTGCTTCTTCCGCATTTAACACGTCATCAATAAAATGTTCATTTAAAGCATTCGCTTTGCCTGTAGAATAAAGCACATGATTAACATCACTTGCATTATCTGTTATAGCTGGAAATAGGAACCCTGAAATTGGGGCTTGTAAATTAATAACCGGGTCGACCACAAAATTATATTTAAACTCTTTCTCAACGTAATCGAATAGCAATTCCTTTTTCGGATCTTGCGTTTTATTAACACTACATAAAATGAACGGATGAGCGTACATCTTATCGTGACTACTCTCTTCCGCTTCTTCACTCACTTGTTTAGACGGATCACGAAATTCAGCTTTGATAAATGTCACCACAATATCTACGTCATACGGGTCCCCACTTAACATCTTCTCAACAAGCTTCAACATATCAGCCTTCCAAGCATCTGTTTCCTGTGCTAGTAGACCTTGATGAAGAATCAACTGACTACTATTTTCAACATCACGTTTGAATTTCAACTCAAATAATTTCTCGTCGAGTTGACCTGTTAATACTTTTTTGAAGTTTTGATAGAATAACTCTTGCTGTTCGGCTTCAAGCATCTCAAAAGGCATGCTTTGGTGATGATAGATTTCATTCGTTTCTTTCATAATATACACATTAAAAATTTCATGAATCGTTAAGCGATCATTATCAGCTTTGAATTGTTTCCGTACGTTTGCGACATCTTTTTTGTTCAATGTGTTCACTCCTATGCTATGATGACTGCATGATATATTTTATCATAACGCTTTTTTTATTTTGAAAGAACATTTACCTATAATTTGAATTCCACGATCATCAGAAGTAATGATTTCTATCAACCCCAGAATATATTTTGATTGAAATGCGGTGATATTTTGACACGGTTTCGTACCCATACATTTAAAAATATTATTTTCCTTACTTTATTAACCAGCCTCTTTCTAGCATTTTTATTTCTCTTTATTATTTTAGATCAACGCTGGTTTAGCTATATAATTTTGGCTATATCTATAGCTATTATTGCTTGGTGTTATAAACGTTTTTCAACCGGTAAAAATGTCCTAATTTGGATTGCGTCCATTGTAGTCTTAATTTTGACATTAATTTATGGCAGACCTGACTTATCCGTTTCTTTTCAAGGGCATTATATTAATGAAACAACAAAATTTGACTATTTTACAGAACAGAGATTGACGAATGAAAGACGAACGTTTAATTCTGTGCCATATAGCTTTCAAAGTTGGGACCCACCTAAGACTTACGAAAATGAACAAATCCAACTGTCACAATCAAAAGGATATCTATTATCACAAAACGAAAGCTCATCAGATCACGTCATCTATCAATTGCATGGCGGCGCTTATATTAAACAATTTTCGAATCGTTACAATGAAATGGCCGTTCGTTACTCTAGTGTTTACAACGGTGCTGATGTATTCTCTCTTGATTATCGTACAGCGCCTGAGCAAGAGCATCCAGCGGCTTTAAACGATGCCATGGAAGGCTATAGGTGGTTGATCGATCAAGGTTATGAACCTGACGAAATTGTGGTAACAGGAGATTCAGCTGGTGGTGGGCTTGCCTTAGCGATGGGCTTAAAATTGCGCGATCAAGATCAACCATTACCAAGCATGTTCATATTGGCTTCACCATGGACCGATTTAGCAGCAAATGGTGATTCATATGAGACTAAAATTCAAGATGATGCGCTATTCGGATCGCCTAATCCAGATACCGCACCTGAGTACCCAGTTCCAGTCACTTATGCAGGGGATCACGATTTAACTGATCCATATTTGTCCCCTGCTTACGGAGAGTACAATCACTTTCCTCCTATCTTGATTCAAACAGGTCGTGAAGAGTTATTATTAAGTGATAGCCAGACCATCTATGAAAAAGCAAAAGCTGCCGGAACAACTGTACAATTCATCGAATACGAAGGTTTATTTCATAATTTTTATATTAGTCAGCCTGAAATTCCGGAAGGCCAAGAAGCTTGGAAACGAATCGAGTCATTTATTGAGGAACATAAATAATTATCTAAGTTTAATAATCATTTATGCGAGTTTAAACGTAACGCCATTCACCTATGTGAAAGTCAGGATTACAACCATACATTGGATAGCAGTTTCAGTGCTTGCTTACGGTTGTTATCGCCATAAAATTGAGGGATCACAAGCAATTCATCAGCATTAACTTTTTGAGCTAGCGTGTTTAATCCTTCTTTAACTTGATCAGGCGTTCCAATTACAACACGATCCCGGTTCTCTTGAATGCGCTCTATCTCTTTTGAAGTGAACCCACGCTCTATAGCTGTTTCGACGGAGGGCATATAGGGAGGTTGATCTTCAGATTCGACAGCCAACACCCATAAATCAAAGGTTTGAGCTAATGTCTCAGCCTCTTCCTCAGTATTGGCAATGACAACGAATACGCTCGCCATGACGTAAGGGCGTTTTTGTACCGAGGATGCTTTAAAACGTTGTCGGTAATCATCGGTTATATCACGGCCGTTTGCTTTTGAAGACGGTGCAAAATGAGCAAAGGCATAGTTCGCCCCAAGATCTGCCGCGACACGAGAACTACGGCCGCCACGACCGAGTAACCATATTTCGGGCATGGTATCGACTTGTGGTGTTGCTATTAATTCCGAAAATCGGTGATCTTCTTGGCTGTCATCGGTTAAATATTTATAAAGATCTTTCACTTGCTGATCAAATGATAAACGACTGCCACGTTCTTCATTTAATGCGCGATTAACCATCGGAAATCCTGGCGAACGGCCAATCCCTAAATCAATTCGATTCGGATGAAATGCTTCAAGCATACGGAAATTTTCCGCAACTTTATACGGGCTATAATGAGGTAACATAACGCCACCTGAGCCAAGTCGAATTCGATCAGTTTTCGCTGCTAACTGCATCATTAACATCTCTGGCGTACTTCCCGCGACCGAAAAAACATGATGGTGTTCCGCTACCCAATAGCGTTTAAAGCCTAGTGTATTAGCTAACTGGGCGAGCTCTTCTGTATGTAATAAAGCTTCACGAGCACTTGAGCCTTCAAAAATCGGTGAATAATCTAATATACTAATAGGAATCATGCTGTCACTCCTCTAATGATTAGCGTACCTCTATCATAAACTAGCATAAATCATTTTGACCAAAAAAAGCTTCTCATAGGATTTGTTTCCCATGAGAAGCTTTTTAGAAATGATCTAATTAGTCAGCTTGCATACCACCATCAACATTATAAAGTGAACCTGTCACAAAGGCTGCCTCATCAGATGCTAAGAATTTAACAACAGCTGAGACATCTTTCGGCGTACCAAAACGTCCGACTGGAATACCTTGTTTAATAGCTTCTGCCGCAGCATTCGGATCATCTGGGCTTAAGTTCTCTTGGATACCTGTCAGCATATTTGTATCGATTGCAGCTGGGGCAACCGCATTGATGCGTATACCATGACTTGCCTCTTCTAAGGCAGCTGTCTTCGTCATACCCGCTACAGCGTGTTTCGACGCGATATAACCGACCATATTCGCAGAACCGATATAAGCCGCATTCGACGCTGCATTAATAATCGAACCATAACCCTGCTTCTCCATTTGTTGAATGACATGTTTCATACCTAGAAAAACACCTGTTGTGTTGATGCCCATAATCTGTTCGAACGTATCCTTTTCGAGCTCTTTAATCGGTGTTGCAGGTCCAGCGATAGCTGCATTATTAAAGAATACATCAATAGACCCATAAGTCTCTACTGTTTCATCAACATACTGCTTCACTTCAGCTTCATTGGTAACATCCGCTTCAATCGTCAAAATCTTATCAGGCTGATTTAGCTTGTCCTTCGCATTTTTCAGCGCATCAGCACTAATATCTACTAGTGCAACATTAGCTCCATCATCTAAAAAAGCCTTAGCCGTTTCCATACCAATGCCACCAGCTCCGCCTGTAATTAAAACTGTTTTCCCTTGCATAAGACACCTCTCCTTTTTACTTTGGATTTAAACTAGTAATCTTGTAATCGGTTTCAATTCTACTTTAACAAAAACTTTTATACATTGTCGACAATTTTGAATTTTTAAATATTATTGGACCGTCCTAGATTATTAAACAAAGCGCTCAAATTGTTAAACAATCTGAGCGCTTTGTTTAATAAAGTTATCGATTTGTCTAATAATGTTTCGAGTTTGTCTAACAATGTTATGGGATTGTGAAACAAACTCACAACATTGTTAAACTTCCCCTTCTTTCAATGCATATCTAGCAAATTGTTTGGCTTCCTCAAAATTCACTTCAGCCAAAGCTTCCACAAACTTCGCAAATTGCTTATGAAATTGAATCATTGTTTCTTGATTCCACTGGACTTGAGCGAAAACATTTAAAATTTGATTCGCCTCATCATAAAATCGCATCAAAGCCTTGTTATCCGCTAAAACCATTACGTACCTTAGCATCAATTCAGCACTATGCTGATAATGAATCAAATCTTGGAGTCCATAATACGTCAGCACATCCTCATATAACTGTTGCCATTTTTCTTTATGAGTGTCATTCCATACTTTAGAAACACCCACAATACCATACTGTATGATATGGATCATAACTTCTACATAGTCTGAAATATCATCACGTGTAAATGATTTTACAATCGTTCCCTTTCGTGGAATACGATCGACAATGCCGTTCACTTGTAATAAATATAGAGCTTCACGAACAGGAGCTCGACTCGTTTCCAACTCTGATGCTATATTTTCTTCAACAATTTTATCACCAGAAACGAGTTCCCCTTTCATGATCTTCCGCAAAATTTCCTTACTTATCGATTGTGGTAGTGATTCTCTAAAGTAATCACCATGTTCTGATTGATGGTTAAACATGTTTTCTCCCCATTTATCATTGTTTATGGTCAGTATATCAAAATGAGTCAGTATTATTATAGAACCTATCCGAGATTAATCTAAATACACGTATAGCATCAATGACTGTTTTGATGATCAACACGTGTTTTGGTCGTTTATATATTTTAATAATTTAAAACCAATCACAACTAACTATTCATTTAACCACTCACTCATCACCTCTTGAGCTTCTTGATCCCGGAGAACACTAAAATGAGATAAGGCGTCTAAGATACTCACATCAACTAAATCATTGGAAGCAAAAACATCCTCATAAGCGCCCGCATGAAACGATTCATCATCTGAACCTGCAACAACGAGCGTCTCTTTATCCAATCTGTCGATATCAGACTGATAATCTGAACGTGGATGCATTGATGTTTGTAGGCGATAGTCATATCTCAACGTTTCTGTCCCATCTCGATAAACTTCAGGCATATTAAATGAAATGACAAATTGACCGTTCAAATAGGATAATCCCACTTGATTCAACATCGAAAGACCAATCATACGTGGTAAACTAACATTTGCCCAGCCGCTCTCACTATTATAAACCTCTGAATTATGATGAATATAAGGTGCCATTAATAAATATCCCGAAAAGTCATGTTCAGGATCACCACCCGCATAACGGATAACCGTGCCACCCCCACTCGAATGTCCACCAAGTATAACTTCTTGATCAGGATATTCTGTTTTCACTCCATCAATTAAATCATCTAAGTCGTCTTCAAGTTGCCCAATATAATTAACTTGCCCACGATTTTCAGGATTCGGTCCATGCCCCCGTATATTTGGCGTATAAACCGTAGCGACACCCGTTTCAGCCAAATGATCAGCAAGTGGAGCCAAATAACGACTGTGATAACCAGATCCATGCAACAGGATAAGGATTTGATCCGCTTCAGATGGGTAATGCCGATAAGATAATTCGATATCGTCACGCGCTTCATATGTTTCTAACTCGGGCACTTGCTCCTCCGAGATCTCCATTTGATTAAAATTCAAATCCGTTGCTTGATCTTTTGGTTCTTGAATGGGTCCTAATAGCGTTAAGCCGTGCGCAATCATTAAATAAATTCCCGCAGACGACAAAGCAACAATCACGATAACTTTCATGATTTTTTTAATTAAAATCAGCCCTTAAATAATTAATTTTTAATTATTCTGATAATATCATGTAGCATACATATACTCAATAAAATAAAATTATGATATGCTAAGGATAATAAGGAGGGTTTCTTAATGACTGAACAGCCCATAACGATTTACAATCACAAACAGCAACCCGTCACACTAGATGCGTTACGATTAACGAATTATGCCCGTGCGCAGATCATCGAAGCAATAGACAGCACACAACAATTATATTATTTATTTTTCTACAAAGGAAAATTTATTACTGCTAAAACAACCTCAACTCTTAAACGATTTTCCTTTATCGCAAAAGCCTTCAGCTACGGTCACGTCCATCACGCGCCTCATCCATTCATTAAAGCTTTTCTAGACGCCAATCCTACTATGAAAATGATTAATAACCAGCAATTACTTCGAAAACTCAACGACAAATACTCGAAGCATGATCAAGCCTACATCCTCACCATGTTTGAATCATTTATTAAAAAACAACAACTTTTCGACCATCTTAAATCTATGTTTTATGAAGACCGACGCGAAGGCCACCTATTTTCTGCTTACCAAACCATTCAAATTATGAAAGATTTCACCCCTAACCACAGCTTTGTTAAATCATTAATAAACGATCGTATTTTCAAAAAATATTTCACGATGTACCAAGACCAAAATGAAAAACTGTTCCAACAGGATGTTATTGAATCGGAAAAAATTATGTTCAATGATCCTGAGCAATATTTCAATTACTACATGGATCACCTTAAAGCTGAAGACCGAATAATTGAATTATCAATGCTCCAATATCATCAATTAAAAACCGCCCCTACAGAAGCTATCTTAAAAACCTTTGAAAAGAACTTTCCTAATGCGTTATCTGATGAAGACTTATTAAAACTTTATGATGAATTGGCTAGCTACAATTCATTCAATCCCCTTCAAAACCGTTTACTTAAAAAATGTATTGAATTTGGTCACCTCAACCAAATATCCAGCATCATTTTAAAACATGACCTTGATTTCAATGCTCAAGATGCAAAACAACTAACAGAGATCATCACTCGACAAACAGATCGCAAATTAACTGCTCACCCACAGGGGTTACAACGAATATTAATCAAATTAATCGATTTTAATTCATCCAATACAGACAGATTGTTATATCCTTTCGTCAGTGAATTACTCGGTCACTATGATTTAGATGAGCTTAACAAGTGGCTCGAGCCATTCCGTGAGTTGAATTCAAACGCAAATGTCTTAGCTAAATTTGACCGTATCTATGCCTTGAATAACGACTTAGACCATATTCAAACATTAGGCGAGTTATATTTCGACTTCAAACAGTGGGATCAAGCACTTGAATGCTTTAGCATGGCATCTGAATTAAGACCAGATGACTCGAAACCGTTAAAATGGTTATCAAAAACCTATCTTGAAAAAGGATTGAAGGCTGAATCAGAGGTCTATCAGAAAATGTATGTCGATTCACAAAAACAAGCTTATTAAAGGACTTAATCGCTTTCTATCAGCAACCTGTCCAATGTTATGTTACCATAATAAGTAACTTTATTATTGGAGGCACATCATGGAGAGGCTTGAACAAACCAATCAACCAACCATCCTTCAGAACAAAGCCATCATCTGGGGGCTTATTTTGACAATCACCTTGATATGGGGTTATGCATGGGTCCTGATGAAACAATCACTTAATTACATGGGCCCGTTTACATTTTCATCTTTTCGGTTCGGAACAGGGGCTTTAACACTCTTAATCGTGGTTTGGATCATCCGATTAGGTTTACCACCTAAACGGTATATCAAGCATTTGATCTTAATCGGTTTATTACAAACGACTATTGTTTTCACACTTGTCATGTTTGCATTAATGTTTGTGGATGCAGGAAAATCTTCTGTCTTACTATATTCCATGCCATTATGGAGCAGTTTATTGGCGGTGAAATTTCTAGGGGAACATTTAACGCGTTGGAAAATAGCTGGTCTCCTATCAGGGATGATTGGTTTACTTACTATTTTAGGTTGGGACATATGGCTCGGCCAAAGCTTAGAAGTCATAGTTGGTGAAATATTAATTATCATCAGTGCAGTATCTTGGGCTGTTGCCAATATTTATTATCGATTAAATGTGTCACACTTACCCAAAATCCAGTCATCAGCCTTTCAAATGTTATTCGGTGTACTTGGCATTTTTATTGCGACGTTAATCATGGAAAGTGGTCAACCAATTGATGTAAATAGCGTCAGTCTTTACTACATATTATTTACTGGAGTACTTGCCTCAGCACTTTGTTTCACGGTGTGGTATATCATCATGAATACAGTGGATATGGTAACAGCCACGATTTCAACATTGTTAGTTCCAATGTTCGGACTTATATTAAGTAGTCTTTTACTGAACGAGCAATTAACGATCGGTGTAACTACAGGATCAGCACTTATCTTATTAGGAATTGTTCTATCACAAATCACATTTAAATCGAGTTAGTTTGAGCAGCGCTGAGAATAATTCCAATAAAAAACGTGCCCGAAACAGCTTATCGTTTCGAGCACGTTTTTATTGGTTAAATAATACAACCCAACATCTTACCTAAAGGCAATAATCCTAATTCTGATCTTAGCAATAAATCCTTGCATTTCGAATTTATTTCTTCTTAGCTAACTCATCACGATCTAGTGCTCTTGGCGGTTCTTCCAACCACCCATGCTTAATCATAAGCTCAGCTCCATCTTCTGCATATAACAAAATTTCATGAAGTAACCTATCATATTGAACAACTAGGTCTCGTCTTGGACTCATGGACATACTTGCCCCATAATAAGCAACACCTACTGCAATTAATGTTGTTGTATAATACATCATAAGCTTATCTGAAAAAACATATGTGGTAGCATCTGTTACTTCTGTTTCAAATGATGAAGGCACATTAACATCACTTTCGCTCAAAATGGAACTAAATATGTCACAATGCTTTTGAGCAATTTCTTTACCACGCACACAAAATTCCCTAACTTCCTTTTTATTAGCAACCTGACTAAATCCTATCAACATAGCCGTTCCTAATGCATTACGTTGATAATTTCCATTCAAATTTGTAATTTCAGGGCCGGTCAGAGGTCGCTTATCCCCAAAATAACCACTTAAAAAATTCTGCTTTTTAACGAAATCTACTTCATCAGGTGTCGAAAGATAAGAGCCTTTATTATATACACCCTTTTCCAATAGCACGTCTTTTGCTTGTTTTAATAACTGATCAGACTCTGCCAAACACTCACTGAAAAAAGTATGAACATCTTCTCTAGGCGAATAAGGCAAGCTCATACTGTACGTATTTAATCCTAGAATTCCTAAGTGTTCAAGATAGTATAATACAAAAACATCTGAAAATAATCGCCCAGCTGTCAGATCCACATCCTCTTCAATTTTGAAACCATAAGGAACGGGGTAATTATCTCCATTGAAAATCTCTGTTATTTTGTCGAGATGTGACTGCGATAATGCGATTGCATGTTGTATAATAGGCTTGATATCGGTATCTTCGCATTTTTCTTCAAAGTATTTAAGTTGACAAATCGCACCACTATCGTTCATATAAGCGGTCCATAAGTTCGTGATCTCTGAAGCGGTTAATCGTAAATTCTGATTGTCTACTGCCATGCCAATACGCACTCCAATCCGTTGTAAATAAGACTGAACTTAGTGTTACCCAACTTAAAGCAAATAATAATAAAAGATTTAAATCACGACTGCATAAATCAAGCGATGTAAGTTAATCTTTATTACAAGAATTGAAGTTCTTTTAAATAACAGGATTTCAGTATTCAAAGAGCCAGAAGCATGATAAGCTTCTGGCTCTTTTGAATAATACAACCTATAGTTCTTTATGAATGGGATAAATGCTTCGGAATCGTACCATTTTCAATTCCCAACTCATCTAACCAACGACGGTAAGCAATTGTTAATGCATCTGATTTCAAGTGCATTTCAGCTTGTAAATCTAATGGGAGCAATTCCGGCTTTTGGCTTTCAACAATGTCTAAATCCTGATAAAAAATCGTATCTTGAAACTCACGGTAAGGCTCATCTGGTTGGTCCAGTTCATAATTTCGCGTTAACAACATAAATACTTGGCATTGTTCATCATCTAATTGGTTTACAGCTGTAAAAATCGTCAGTGCCTCATCCATGCCTTCAGTTGTTTTCGTAAACCGAGCAACCGTTGGGGTTAATATCTCATAAACATAATCTGTATAACCACCTTGACCACGACCATCAGCATCTGGTTGGTAAACAGGAATCTTACTCGTGATAAATCGACCATCCACAAAATTCACGTCATAATCAACGACTTCAGCATGATCAGCATCACCTAACATCCCTTCATGAACAAACATCAAATGAGACACATCAAGGAAATTTTCAATAATTCTTGGCGCATTCGCTTTTACATCATAAGGACCACAAATCACCGTACGATGGTCTTCTAAATCAAATTCAGGAAAGTCCACAAGTGCCTCTGGTGTATCGCCTAAGCAGACCCAAACAAGTCCTAAGTGTGTCCGGCAATGATAGACGACAGCTTTTGCTTTCTTAGGAATTGGACGCTCACACGGGAGTGCTGGAATTTTGACGCAAGCGCCAGTTGATTCATATTCCCACGCATGATAGGCACACACCAAACGGCCATCGACAACACTGCCTAATGATAATGAAGCCCCTCTATGGACGCACAAATCTTTAAAGGCATGCACACCTTTCTCATTACGAAATAACACAACAGGTTCGCCTAATACATGGACTTGTTTCGGTTCATCTGTCACCTCATCCACTTTACAAACAGGATGCCATTGATTCCATAATTTATCTTGCTGCATAATTCATCTCCCTTTCTGTTGTCATAACTTGATCATCCGATTTTTCTGGTAAGACAATATTTAAAACAAGTGCACTAATAGCGCCAACTGCCGTACCAGACGATACAATATACATAACGATATTCGGAAGCGAATTCGACACCTCAGCTGGTATAAGCACCGCAAACATGGCCATCATCACTGGCACACCAATCACAATCATATTCCGTTCAGTAAATGGCGAGTTTTTAATCACTTTAAAGCCGTTCATCATAATCACTACACATAATATTGCGAACACACCATTAATCACAACCCCTGGTATACTAGCGATCACATTCATAAATTTCGGCATCATACCTAGAGCAACTAAAATCATACCACCTGCTAGAATTGGTTTACGATTACGAACACCTGTAATCGCAATAATGCCAGCATTAGATGAGTAACCCGTCACTGGTGTACCACCAAAGAAAGACCCGATGAAACAACCTAACCCTTCACCAAACGCACCACCATTTAGGCGTTTATTATCTAACTCATGATCTGAGACTTCACTGACAGTAAACCATGTGCCAGTTGTTTCAATGACGACAATCACGTATATCAGCATCATAATTAGTATCGCATCCAATTCAAACGTAGGCGTTCCTAAGGCGAATACGCTTGGCAATGCGAACCATGATGATGAAGCAACTGAGGAGAAGTCGACTAATCCGAAGAATGAAGCAGTGATGGTTCCAATTCCAAGCGATAAAATAACCGATATTAATTTTATAAATTTAAACCGTGAAGCTTTTTTTTCACCGATATACATACTTCCAATTAATACTGCTGCTGTTAAAAAGGCAATAAAGAAATTAACGTTAAAACTGCCTTCCGCATTGTAAATCGAATCAATCGCACTCGGCATTAATGAAATGCCAACAACAACAATCACAGTACCTGCCACAATCGGCGGAATAAATTTCATAACTACTTTACTAAACAGCTTTAAAGGTTTACCTAATAAGGCGATCAATAAAGCACCTGGCATCAGACTTCCAATCATCACTCCCATACCTGATGTGGAACCTATAGCAGCTAATGCACTTAGTGGCACAAATGATGGTCCTTGCATGACGGGTAATTTCATCGCAAACCCTGCCTGAATTAACGTTGCAATCCCACACGCTAAGAATGTCATTTGAATTAATAATGCTGTATCACCTACTGATAACGACAATAACCCCGCTAAAATGATAGGAGGAATAAACAAATCCATTGCCAAAACATGTTGCAACCCGAGAAATAACGATTTTCCTGTAGAAGTAGCCTCTTCTCTTTCATGATTAGATACCGCATCATTCTTTTCATTTATTTGTTCCAAATAAACCCCATCCCTTCTTGACTTCTAATCTTAATAAAAAAGCTCGCCACACATACTTTTCTTCTGAAAAGCATGTACGACGAGCTGTATAACCTACACTTGTCCACGAATCAACATAGATAGACTACATCTTGTACTGCTTTTCATAGTCAGTTTATTTACGGTAAACTGGTAGAAACTCGCAGGCCATATCCCCGCTATTATATGAAAAACATATAGATCGAACCATTATTTAATTATTAAAAGTTCGTTAATTGAAGTTGAAAAACATTTTTTATTTCAACTAACAATTATAATTTAACAAAAACCGAATAATTAATCAACCATATATTTATAAAGTTTGTTTTTTATCTAACCCTTCACTAACCAAGTGCCACATCTAACTTCATCATAATCGTAAAACCGACAATCAAACTCAATGACGCTAAATCTTTATGTCCATTTTCATGGGATCCAGGAATCACTTCTTCAGCGACGACGAAAATCATCGCACCTGCTGCAGAACTAAGAGCGAACGGTAATAATGGTTCCATAATCGATACCGCTAAAACACCGACTACAGCTGAGATCGGCTCTACCATACCGGAAAATTGTCCATACATAAAACTTCTCCGGCGTGACATTCCTTCTCTTCGAAGCGGCATAGAGACAGCTGTTCCTTCTGGAAAGTTCTGAATTCCGATTCCGAGTGCTAACGTCACAGCACCTGCAAGTGATGTGGAGTCAAAACCACCTGCAACAGCCCCAAACGACACTCCAATCGCTAAACCTTCTGGAATATTATGAAGGGTAATCGCTAAAATTAACAAAGTACTTCGCTTTCTTTTAGTAGGATTCAAGCCTTCTGCATCTGTCATTGATGTATTAGGATGCAAATGTGGGATCAATTTATTAATCCCCCAAAGAAACAAAGCACCCATTAAAAAACCTGACGCAGCAGCTATCCATGCTGGCAAAGCATCGGATTCAGCCATATCAATAGCAGGTGCCAATAACGACCAAAAACTAGCAGCAATCATGACACCCCCAGCAAAACCTAACATGCCGTCGAGCAATTTTTGACTCATTGTTTTCTTAGTAAATACAAGCGCAGCCCCTAAAGCAGTCATCCCCCACGTAAATAACGTTGCAATTAATGCCTGCATTGCTGGGCCTAACGACATAAATAAATCAAACATTTTTATTCACTCCAAAACCTCATCTATCCTTTAATGATGATCGTGATTATGATGACTTTCTGTATCAAGTTGACACATTAACGAATCACCATGCGGGTGACCATCATTTTCTAACTGAATAGTCACGTGACCGATATTTTGCTGTTCTAAATGACGTTCGATTTGTCGAAGTAGTGATTGGCATTCACTAATCGATAAATCACCTTCCACAACGACATGACAGGACAATGCGTTTTGACCACTTGTTATACTCCAAACATGTAAGTCGTGAATGTTTTGAACACCATCGATCCGTTTAATCGTCTTAACCACTTCATCTAAATCAACATTTTTAGGTTTCCCTTCCATTAGGACATGGACCGATTCACGTGTCACTCTTATGCCACTTATTAAAACCAAGATAGCAACGATCACACTCGCAATAGGATCTGCCCAGCCCCAATCAAAGAAAATGATTAATAGCGCAGCCATGATAGCTCCTACAGAACCTAATAAATCCCCTAATACATGAAGAAATGCCGCTCGTAGGTTTAAGTTTTCTTCCGTGTCACCTTGCTTCATCAAAATCCAAGCGACTAATATATTAACTAATAAACCAGTAATCGCAATGATTAGCATACCTGTTGATGCGACTTCAGGTGGATTTAGAAAGCGTCCATAAGCTTCATAAAAAATATAAAACGCAATCAACACTAACGTTACACCATTAAATACAGCCGCTAATATTTCAAACCGTTTATAACCAAACGTCTTACTATAATCGGCAACTTTTTCACCAAAAGTAAACGCCAATAAGCCAACACCGAGTGATACAGAATCACTCAACATATGACCAGCGTCAGATAATAAAGCGAGACTATTGGTGATGAAGCCACCGATTGCTTCTACAATCATAAACCCAGTCGTGATCAAGAAACTAATTAATAAAGCCTTTTTATTGGCACCGTGTGTGTGATTATGATCGTGTCCCATTTCAATACCTCCAGCTTAAACAGTCGGACGAACTTAATTATGATTAGCGTGTTCAATCGTTTGTTCTAACATTTTCATCACATGTTCATCATCATGCGAATAATAAAGCGTTGTGCCTTCACGTCGATATTTAACTAAGCGTAAATTTTTTAAAAATCGAAGTTGATGTGACACTGCTGATTGCCTGAGTTCTAAAGCTTGCGCTATACCGTTCACAGAGTATTCCCTGTCAAAGAGTAAATGAAGAATTTGAATTCGGGTCGGATCACCAAGCGCTTTAAACGTTTGTGATACCACAAAAAGGGTCTCTTCATCCAAATCTTTATGATTAATATTTATATTGTGCTCATCTGTCATAAGGACCACCCTATTATTTATAATTATTATAACAGTATATGTTCATATAGTAATATAATAGGTGCTAAGATGTCAAAAATCGGTTTTATACATAATAAATCCTCTAGATGCCAACAGATTTGATATACTGGTTTGGTCATTATGATAAGACTTATAAGGATGATTATGAAAACGTTATTGAAAAAGTAGCAATGTAAATCGATAACCAACTAAAAAGCCACAATTAGAGCAAGTTCATTTAAATACAATGCTCAATAACGCTGCCCAAAATATGTCCATTTCTAGTAATAAATTTCTTATTACCAGACAAAACTAATCGCAAATAGATAGAAGGAGTGATATTATTTTGGATAAAAAGCTCAATTTAATTACAGGACTACTCATAACTAGCACATTGATTTCTATGGCCTTTAGTATTGTAATGCTTATACTAACAATTCGACATGATCAAAAAGTAACTGGAGAAAACTAAAAGTAGTCTTCAAGCGGTCATACTTTTTCAACTTACACCATTAGCCTCACATATATTTACATTCGTGATCGCCATTCATTATGAAGCCATTATTTATGAGAAAACATAGCTAATGACAAGTCTAATCAATTAATGTAAATCACAATCGTTATTTTCAACATGAATAATAAGTATATTTCCTGCAAATAATACCTGTGATAAATCCAAATAAGGAGTGTTTTACATTGGGTATTTTAAGCGGAAGTCAACAAAAAGAACCATTAAACTACGCTGAAGTTTATAGTCTTTGGAGCTACTTGTCTGTTGCAAAAGGAAATTCTGTATCCTATCAAGTCTTTTACAATCATGCAGGAGATCGTGAATTGAAACGCTTTTTGGAAGAACTCGAACAAGGTATCAAACAAGAAATTCAAGACATAGAGGAAATCCTAAAAGTGAACGGTGTTGTTCTCCCACCATCACCTCCTGAACGTGCTAGCGCTAACCTTGAGGATATACCAGTTGGAGCTCGAGTAAATGATCCAGAAATTAGTGCAGCCATTTCGATTAATATCTCTCAAGGTCTCGTCGCATGTAGTCAGGCTATCGGGCAATCTACCAGAGAAGATATCGCGATGCTTTTTGAACGACTCCACACAAATAAGGTTCAAGCAGGATCTAAAGCTCTTAGAATGAACAAAGATAAAGGATGGTTAGTCTTACCTCCGATGCATAAGAAATATGATTAAAGGATTCTAATACAAAAACCAGAGCATTTACTGCTCTGGTTTTTAAATATAATCCCATATCGAGTTATGTTCGTATTTATTTAAAAATACTTTATCATTTATAACATTTGTTCATTCATTTTTTGGTAAGTTCATCACGGTCTAATGCCCGAGGCGGTTCTTCCATCCATCCATGTTTAATCATAATTTTAGCCCCGTCATCAGCGTATTTTAATATTTCGGCAACTAATCTGCTATACATTGTACCAATATCCCTTCTAGGACTCATGGACATACTTTCGCCATAATAACCAATACTAAGCGAAATTAAAGTTGTTGCATAAAATAACATCTTCCGATCAGAAAAAGTATATGTGGTTGAATCAGTTACCTCAGTATCCAAAGACATCGGACTAGGTAAATCGTCATCTCTAAGAATTGAACCAAATGCTTCACAATGCTTCTGTGCAATTTCCTTTCCTCTTCGCAAAAACTTCACGACATCATCATTTTGTGCGACTTGACTATACCCCATCATGGTAGCACTACCAAGTGCATTTCTTTTATAATTGGCATATAAATTGGTGATTTCAGCACCTATCAAGGGTCTTTTTTCTCCAAAAAACCCTGATAAAAAACTCTTCTTTTTAACAAAATCAAACGATTCTGGATTCGGGAGATAAGGAGACTTAACATACAACCCCTTTTTCAACAATAAATCATTAGATTGTTTTATAAGATGATCTGATTCACGCAGACATTGGCTAAAGAATTGGTATACATCGTCTCTTACCGCTAAAGATATGGCGGCTCTATATGAATTCAAACCTATTTTCCCTAATTCATTAAGCATATTTAAACAATAAGTATTAGAAAACAGTCTTGGTGCAGCTTCATCAACGTCCTCATCTAATTTAAAGCCGTGTGGAATAGGGTAACCTTCTTGCGTAAATATGCTTTTTATGGTTTCAATTTGTGAAATAGAAATATCTAAAGTATGTTGAATAATCTGTTTAATTTCAGCATCATCAACAATATTCAAGTAATATTGTAAATGACAAATGGAACCACTTTCATTCATATATGTATTCCATAAATTCGTGATTTCTGCTGATGTTAATTTAAGGTTATTGTGTTGTGCTGAATCCATTACCTTCACTCCTCAATAATGCTTATTCTAATCATCAGTCTGCCCAAATCGTTTCTCTTATATGTGAAAAATTTTGGTCTATAGGAAGTAAATAGAGTGAATTGTTCAATTAGAAAGTGGACTAAAGGAAGGAAATCATTACCCACACCCTAGCTTAAACAATGCTAATTATGATTAGAGTATTCAAGCTTTCGTTCTAACATTTTCATCACATATTCATCATCATGTGAATAATATAACTTCGTACCCTCTCGTCAATATTTCACTAAACTTAATTTTTCAAAAATCGAAGTTGATGTGACATCATTAATTGTCCGATATTTAAAGGTTGAGCTTTTTTATACAATGAATATTAACTGTTAAGTAACAGATGAAAAACCTGAATTCTAGTCGGCTCATCAAGTGGCTTAAACGTTTGCGAAAAAACAAATTACATTGCATTATCTAAAGCCTCATGATCATTATTTATATTTTGTAATTAGCCCTAAGGGGATTATCCCTTATAAATATGCTTACATTCGTATATATTCATGTTCTAACCCTAAATGGTTGTTTTATCAACTAAAGCCTGGCATCATGTAGCTTTTCTAATCATTTAAATAAAAGTTTTGAAAATCTTACATTTCCCCCAAAATTTTTTCATAAAATCCTTAAGAGGTGATATGTGTGGCAAGAGTTGCTTATACAGAGAGTGATATTGATTTAATTGCAAGAATGATGAGGGCAGAAGCTGTAGGTGAAGGAAAATTAGGAATGCTTATGGTTGGAAATGTCATTGTTAATCGAGCACGAGCTAATTGTTTAGATTTTGAAGATTTAAGATCTATACGTGACGTGATTTTCCAAGTTCAAGGTGGAAATTATTCTTTTGAAGCCGTGCAAGCAGGTAATTTATTTTACCAATCAGCAAGAGAAGCAGAAAAAAGATTAGCACGACAAGTTATCGAGTATTGGAGACAACAACCTGCTCAATATGCGCTTTGGTATTTTAACCCGTACGGTGAGTGCCCGCCTACATGGTTCGGTCAACCCATTACAGGACGATACAAAGAACATTGTTATTACGAACCACAAGCTAATACATGTGAAAGTGCTTATCGATATTAACAGCTCACCCCACAATGAGTGGGGTGAGCTGTTTGATTGTTAGCTAAATTAAAAACTCACAAACATTGACTAATCAACATTTGTGAGTTCTATAAAGTTTCTTAAAAAGACTTTATTTAATTAATAATACCGGTGGCCGGGCTCGAACCGGCACTCCACGAGGGAACGTGATTTTGAGTCACGCGCGTCTGCCAATTCCGCCACACCGGCATGGACACGTTTTTTACGTGCATTAACCATAATATGACGAATTGGCTTGTTTGTCAAGATACTAAAAGCACTCAAATTTACAATTCATCAAATCCATTATCATCCGACACTTTTGTGTATTGACGCGACTTTTGCTCAAAGAAATCGGATTTGCCTTCATCGGCGTCTTTATAAGCTTTGATCCACTTAAGCGGATTATCATGCACATCCGGAAATGGAACAGGCACACCCATTAACTTACAACGTTTATTCGCTGTATATTGAATGTATTGTTCTAATTCATCCATATTGATCCCGTCAATTTTATTACCTATAATATGTTCGCCCCACTTCACCTCAAGTGCTGCCGCCTCGCGAAATGTATCCGTCACAAATTGCAGATTCTCATCTGTATTCAGTTCTGGATTTTCGTTTAACGTTTCTTTAAAAATATGAGCAAACAGATTCACGTGTAATAGTTCATCACGATTAATATAGTTAATCATCGTACTCGTTGATACCATCTTTTGATTACGAGCTAAATTATAGAAAAACGCGAACCCTGCATAGAAAAACAATCCTTCTAAGACGACATCATATACGACCGATTCTAAAAATGCCTGTGGTGATTTCTCCTTAACGAATCGTTCATATCCATCGGCGATAAATTGATTCCGTTCAATTAGGATCTCATCATGCTTCCAATACTCAAAAATCTCATCCTGTTCTTGTTTGTCCACAAGGGATGACAGGACATATGAATAGGACTGGTTGTGAACGACTTCTTGAAACGATAATACTTGCATGAGCGCTGCAAGGCTTGAATCAGTTAAATAATCTGCGACTTTTGCAGAATAATCCGTTTGTACAGAATCTAAAAACGCCAATAACCCAATAATTTTTTTAAATGATTCGCGTTCATCTTCAGTTAATTCAGGCCACTGTTTTTGGTCATTCGACATATTGATTTCAAACGGCGTCCAGAAGTTAGCTAGCATGTTTTTATACATGGGATAGGCCCATTTAAACCGTACGTCATCCCAATTAAGCACATTAGAACTTTCACCATTAATAATCCCAGTTGACTTATTAGGTGCATTAAGATCATATAATTGTCGTTCATGCATAGTTTGTTCCATGATTAGCCTCCTTTATGACTCACAGCTCACGCAATCTTCAATGTCTGAAGACGTTGAACGTGTATAGTACGTCGTTTTAAAACCTGATTTCCAAGCTAACATATGCAAATCGAGCAATTCTTTCGCTTTAATCGTATTGCGTACATAAAAATTAAACGAAATCGATTGATCAATATGTTTTTGTCGTTTGGCGTTTTGTTCAATTGTCCACTGGTGATCAATGTCATAGGCCGATTTATAATACCAAACTGTTTTCGGACTTAAATCAGGCGCCGTCACTGGAATCTTGTAGTCTTTCTTTTCTTCCGAATAAAACTTTTTGAAAATGGGATCAATGCTCGCCGTACTACCTGCAATAATGCTTGTACTCGAATTCGGTGCGACAGCCATTAAATAGCCATTTCTAAGGCCATACGTCTGCACGTCATGTTTCAACTGGTTCCATGCATCACTTGTATAACCTTTATGGTCAAAATAACGTCCGTCATGCCATTTTGAGCCATTGAATAATGGATAAGCACCCTTCTCTTGTGCTAGCTCCATACTCGCTTGAATCGTTAAATAGGCAATCTTCTCATATAACTCATCCGCAAACTCAACAGCTTCTTCAGACTCCCAGGCAATTTTATTTAGAGCGAGTAAATGATGATAACCAAACGTTCCTAATCCTACCGCACGGTATTTTTGATTCGTCATTTGTGCCTGCAGGACAGGAATATTATTTAAATCAATCACATTATCTAACATACGGACTTGAATTGGAATTAAACGCTCAAGGACGTTAGCAGGAACCGCTTTACCTAAATTAACACTCGATAAGTTACAGACAACAAAGTCCCCAGGCGATTTCGTCACAACAATTTTGCCGTCTTCCGTATGTTGCTCATCGACGGTTGTCGCACTTTGGTTCTGCATGATTTCAGTACAAAGGTTTGAACAATAAATCATGCCAGCGTGACTATTCGGATTTTGCCGATTCGCCTCATCACGGTAAAACATATAAGGCGTACCAGTTTCTAGCTGACTCACCATAATCCGTTTCATCACGTCAATCGCAGGAACCGTCTCTTTTGTTAGATCAGGATGGTTCACACACGCTTCATACTTTTCTCTAAATGACCCAGCACCTTGTTCTTCATCATAATAATCTTCTAAACTAAAGCCCATCACATCTCGAACTTCATGTGGGTCAAACAAATACCAATTTTCACGTGCCTCCACTTTCTCCATGAAAAGATCAGGCAAACTCACGCCTGTAAACAAATCATGCGTACGCTGACGCTCGTCACCATTATTTAATTTCGCATCTAAAAACTTAAATATATCCTGATGCCAGATATCCAAATAAACCGCAATAGCACCCTGACGTTGACCGAGTTGATCAACACTAACAGCCGTATTATTTAATTGCTTCATCCATGGCATCACACCACTTGAAACACCTTTGAATCCTTTAATCGAACTGCCATGCGAACGAATTTTACCTAGATAAACGCCAATACCTCCACCATTTTTTGATAGGTTCGCTATGTCCGTATTCGAATCATAAATCCCTTGCAAACTATCATCGACGGTATCGATAAAACAGCTCGACAATTGGCCATAAGATTTACCTGCATTTGCTAACGTCGGTGTGGCAACCGTCATATAAAGATTGCTCAATGCCCAATATGCTTCTTCAACCCATTCCATACGTTTCGATTCCGGCTCGTTCATCATTAACGTCAATGCAATCGTCATAAAACGTTCTTGAGGCAATTCATAAACGCGTCCTTCATGATCCGTTGCTAGATAACGATCGGCCAGTGTTCGTAGTCCAATATACGTAAAGTAGCGATCTCTTTCAGGATCAATCATGTTCTCAGCTTGCTTCAGTTCTTCAGCCGTATATGACGTTAAAATATCACCACTGTAAATTTGTTTTTGGGCTAGTACATGTTGTAAGTCATGATAAGAACCATAACGCTCTCTCGCTTCGTATTCTCTGTTTTGTCCTGCTTCTTTATATAGTTGCTCTAAGTAAATATTGGCACATACAAATGTCCAGTCAGGTTCCTCTGGGCTAATTAAATCGAGACCTCTTAACAACAACTCATTTGTTATTTGTCCTTTAGTCACTTCATCCTTGCTGCCAATAGCCGTCAACACTTTTTCTTCGTAAGGCTCTACGTCTAAATGATCGTATCCCCTGGTTACTCGTTTAATAAATCCTCGTAAACGTTCCTCTGAAAATGATTCCTGATTTTGTCCCGTGACCACTTTCGTTGCTTCTTTAGTTACGGTATTCATTCTGTCACGCCTCCCTAAACAAAAAATTCGCTTTCAACGGGGTTGAAAGCGAATAAAACGACCTATATGACAATAGTAGGATTCTTTACCTACTGTAATCACCTGTGTCGTTCCATTCTCTTTCACCCCGAAGACAATGTAACTCGGCTCATACAGACAGGTCTCCTGACTCACGCTTCACTTTACTCTGGACCTTCCCTTATAAGCAGCATTGACTAATCTTATAAAGTGGCGATCCCATTTCATCCACGTTTACAGTTGCGGGGGCAGTTTTGGATTTTCACCAAATTCCCTTTTAAGCCTAATAAAGGCATCCGCATAAGCTGAATACAATATGTAGTTTAAATTTAAATAAAATCAACTATATATAGAGTTTATCTAACAATGATTTAAAACACAAGAGGTTTTTAATACTTTTTTATTAAGCATTTTAAAGTTAAATCATCTAGTTGCAGATTATCTTAGAACAATAATAGTTAAAATACGCACTCAGACCCGCTATGTATACCCAACAACAAGTTCAAAGTAAATTATAATAAAAAAAAGCTGATAAACAGATTGTCTACCAACTTGGCTTATGTAATCATATAAAAATTTTTGGAGGCGGCAACCGGATTCGAACCGGTGATAAAGGTTTTGCAGACCTCTGCCTTACCACTTGGCTATGCCGCCATCTGAAGCGGATTATTCGAGAAGTCTAAAACTAAAAAAATGGAGCGGAAGACGGGATTCGAACCCGCGACCCCCACCTTGGCAAGGTGGTGTTCTACCGCTGAACTACTTCCGCTAGTGGCTGGGCCAGTAGGATTCGAACCTACGCATGACGGCACCAAAAGCCGTTGCCTTACCGCTTGGCCATGGCCCAATATCAAATGGGGCGACCGGAGGGATTCGAACCCTCGAGTGCCGGAGCCACAATCCGGTGCGTTAACCTCTTCGCCACGACCGCCATATGGCAGGGGTAGTAGGAATCGAACCCACATCAAAGGTTTTGGAGACCTTCGTTTTACCATTAAACTATACCCCTATAAGTGGTGGAGGGGGACGGATTCGAACCGCCGAACTCTGAGAGAGCGGATTTACAGTCCGCCGCGTTTGGCCAACTTCGCTACCCCTCCAAAACAAATGGTGGCTCGGGACGGAATCGAACCGCCGACACACGGATTTTCAGTCCGTTGCTCTACCGACTGAGCTACCGAGCCATATGTAATACTATTTAAATTTAAATGGCGGTCCGGACGGGACTCGAACCCGCGACCTCCTGCGTGACAGGCAGGCATTCTAACCAACTGAACTACCGGACCTTTGGTTGCGGGGGTAGGATTTGAACCTACGACCTCCGGGTTATGAGCCCGACGAGCTACCAGACTGCTCCACCCCGCGATTTTGTCTGTTTTTTCACTTTGAAAACAGATTAACTTTTCAAACATGACACGTTTATTAGTTTACGTTTTTTTAAAATGAAAGTCAACTAATAATTTCAATGGTGGAGGATGGCGGGCTCGAACCACCGACCCCTTGCTTGTAAGGCAAGTGCTCTCCCAACTGAGCTAATCCTCCGGTCAAGAATGACCCGTACGGGACTCGAACCCGTGTTACCGCCGTGAAAGGGCGGTGTCTTAACCGCTTGACCAACGGGCCGTATAATTAATGGCGGAGAGCGAGGGATTCGAACCCTCGAGACCGCGGTAGCGGCCTACACGATTTCCAATCGTGCTCCTTCGACCACTCGGACAGCTCTCCAAAAAAATGGCTCCAGCGGCAGGATTCGAACCTGCGACCAATCGGTTAACAGCCGATTGCTCTACCTCTGAGCTACGCTGGAATATTTTCAACTGTCCTTGAAGGAGAATTGATCAGCCCGGCGGCGTCCTACTCTCGCAGGGGAAGAACCCCAACTACCATCGGCGCTAGAGAGCTTAACTGCTGTGTTCGGCATGGGAACAGGTGTGAC
>NZ_JAUSTQ010000006.1 GCF_030812915.1 Alkalibacillus salilacus | reverse complement strand
AGCGTTCGTCCTGAGCCAGGATCAAACTCTCCATTTAAAGTGTTTGATTTGGCTTATTGTTTCTTTAATTTCGTCTCCGCTTTCTTCCTATTAAGCATAAGAAGAAAAACGAATTGACGACAGGCTATTTTGTTTAGTTTTCAAGGTTCGATGTGTGTCGCGTTCGAAAGCGACAATGACTAATATACCAAGTTAAAAACCGAAAGTCAACAACTTTTTATTAATCTTTTTAATCGATTGTTTAAATCGATTTGGCTCTCAAAAAGCGACAATGATTAATATACCAACTAATAACTTTAACAGTCAATAGTTTTTTTAATCAAATTATTTCGCTTCTCTTTAAAAAGCGACTTTTTTAATGTACCAACTAAAAAATGAATAGTCAATACATAATCGCAACTAACAACTGAGAATAATTAATTCGAAATATCATTCGGTTGTTAATGCGACGTTTATTAATATAGCACGGGGTTTCACCTACCGTCAATAACTTTATTCATACTTCTTCAATATCATTATTTTCGAAAAACTCACCCTTTATTAATCACCGTTTTCTGCCACATGATAACAACGGTGATATACTTGTTTTCCTTTTGTCTCAAGTAAGTGAGTTTCGACAATGCCTTTTTCAACTAAGTATTCTAATAAAATAGATAAATCCAAAGCATAATGATTAACCTCAGGATGTAATTTTAAATCACCAAAAGTCCATGGTTCATTACTTTCACTCATGATATCTAATAAATGCTTTACACTCTGTTCTGCTCTTGAGTGAATCGCAAAGTCGCTCGCCAGGATCATAAGTTGTATCCGTTTTTCTACTGGTTCATCGCCATCTATTAGTTCTCTATACAATTTGTAAACTTCAGGATCAATACGTTGAACTTGGTTCCACACCATATTTTCAGGATGAAAGCCTTTTTCAATAACGGTTAAGCGTGCCAAATAGTGAAGGGACCGAATCATTAAACTATTGGCATCTAAATAATGTTTTATCTCAAATAGTTCCTTACATTCACGATATGAGCGAACAAGTTTAGCAAATTCAATGACTTTTCGAAGTTTACGACTTTGTTCAGGAAAGTCGCGTAACATCATCTTCAAATCAGCAACATAGTCATTGCGATCATAGATAATAGATCCTTTCGTCAGCCATTCAACAATTTTTCGATACCCACTTGTATCAATCCATTCATGTAATAATGATTCTGAAACAATATGCATGGCAGCTTTTTGCTGATCATTAAATTCATAATGCTTCACATACCATGGATCTTGCGCTTCTTTTACAATAACCAGTAAGATACAATCAAATTGGTCTGTAACTGAAAGATAACTATCATTTTTTTGAAGCTTTAATATTCCTAAAGTATTAGCATGGCTAGCTCGTTCTTGATAAATAGGGCGTAAAACATTTTCCATCCTCTGCTCCTCCTCGAATTTCCTTGTATACTTTAATTCGACAAAACCAAGCAAATTCCTTGTTCATTCACAGATGTGTCAAAAAATAATGCTATACTTCTATTATATGAAAACTTACAATATGAAAAGAATCACCATTTCATTTATAATAGGAATAAATATGACTCGGTGAAGGAGTGAAAGGCGTGGCTTTAAAATATAGTAATAAGATCAACAAGATACGATCAATTGCATTAGGACTAGTTTTTGCTGGCATGATTATCATGTATATTGGATTGTTTTTCCGCGAGACCGAATGGCTTATGCTTTCATTTATGATATTAGGTGTACTTGCAATCGGTTTGAGTACCGTTATTTATTTCTGGATTGGGATGCTTTCAACACGAGCTGTTCCAGTCGAATGTCCATCATGTGGTAAGCAAACGAAAATGTTAGGGCGCGTTGATGCTTGCATGTTTTGTAAAGAACCACTCACATTGGATAAAGACCTTGAAGGTAAAGAATTTGATGAAAAATATAATTCTAAACAGTATCAAAAAGAACAGGAGAGCTGAAATCAATACAGCTCTCCTGTTCTTTTTAGACACAAAAAAAGTCGGTCTATTCTCATAGACCGACTAAAATCCTTACTATTTAGTGACTCACTTCCGCCTGGCATGCATCACATGTTCCGTAAACTTCCATACGGTGATCCGTCACATTGAAGCCAGTCACTTGTTCAGCTAACTGTTCGACCTCGTCTAAAGACGGATAATGGAAGTCTTCAATCTTTCCACATGAGTTACAAATAATATGATAATGGTCTGACATATTGCAATCAAACCGACTAGATGAATCGCCGTAAGTTAATTCACGAACTAAACCAATATCTAAAAAGACACGTAAATTATTATAAACCGTTGCAACACTCATGTTAGGAAATTTACTTTCAAGTGCTTTATAAATCTCATCCGCAGTTGGATGGTTCATCGAATGCATGAGATATTCCAGCACTGCATGACGTTGTGGCGTAATCCGCACACCTGATGATTTTAATGTTGTTAATGCTTCTTGCATTCTTTCTTCAGTCACCGTCATGCACCTCTCTTTCCAACAAAATAATATTATTACTTTAGAATTCTTATAATTAGTGTAAAACGGTCGGTTTGTATTTGTCAATTTAATCGTCTTTTGACTAGCTTAAACATCCGTTTTAAGTGGTAATTCTTCTCCACCTAATGCTTGGTTAACATATCGAGCTGCTACGAATAGGAAATCTGATAATCGGTTTAAATATTGAACCACTAGTTGATTCTCTAACTCATCTTCTAATGAAACGACAACTCTTTCTGCTCTTCTAACAATTGTACGAGCCGAATGTAGGGCTGCTGCGCTCGGATGGCCTGAAGGTAAAATAAAATTATTAAGTGGTTCTAGAGCTTGATCCCACTCATCAATTTGTTTTTCAAGAACGTCAATATGCTCCTGCTTAAGCTGCCACATAACCTCTTTACCTTTTGGTGTTGCAAGCTCAGCTCCAACATGGAAAAGAATTGTTTGTACTTGATGTAATGCATCAATCACACCTTCTCGACCTTCAAACGATGCTTCAGTCAAATGACTTCTCGCAATCCCAACCATTGAGTTGGCCTCATCACAAGTACCATAAGCTTCTACACGAATATCATACTTCTTAACCCGTTTACCATAAATTAATGACGTCTCACCTTTATCCCCTGATCTTGTATAAATACGCATCTTAATACCCCCTGTCTGGATCAATCACGTTCTCTACAAGTTGACCCGATTCTAAATATGACTTCAAATTCGTTTCAAAAATATCAAAAGCACGTGGTTGATAATGTCTTGAAATTCCTGATAAGTGAGGTGTAACCGTGCATTGTTCTAAATCCCAAAGCGGTGACTGATCATCTAAAGGCTCTTCCTCAAAAACATCTAATACGGCATGGTAGAAATCCCCACCTTTTAGTGACTGAACAATGGCAGTTTCATTAACTGTTTGGCCACGCCCCATATTTAAAAAGATAGCTGTTTCTTTCATCACACTAAATTCTTCTGAATCAAAGTAATGATGCGTTTCTTCTGTTGCAGGTAATATACCAATTACATAATCCGCTTCAGGCAAGTAGTCACGCAACGATTCATTTGGATGGCACTCATCAAAATGATCCTTCAACTGACCACTTTGTGATATTCCTATTGTTTTCATACGGAAAGCTTGGGCTAATCTTGCAACTTCCTGACCAATTGCTCCTGTTCCTACAATTAACATCGTTCCACCAGTGATTTCTGTCATTTTCACAGAACGGTCCCACTTATGTTCTTCTTCAAGGTCAATTAGTGTTTTCGCTTTTCGACTCACCTGTAAGAGCATGGCAATGACATATTCCGCCATTGGAATAGCGTGAATTCCTCGAGCGTTAGTAACCTTAATTCCTTGTGCTTCGATTTGATCAAATGGCATTTTGTCCAAGCCAGCTGAAATCACCATGATCCAAGACAAACGCTGAGCTTTTTTAATATCATCTGTAGTTAAATCCTCACCGTATGTGATCAGCACATCCGCTTCAGATAAATGCGGTGTTGCTTCATCAATTGATTCTTGCCAATTAAAATAAACACCAGGAAACTCTTCTTCGAAATGCGTTTTAATACTCGATTTCACTTTACATGTCGTTAGTACATTCACCATCGTTCTCTCCTTATGTAGAACAGAAGGAACAACTATCTAAGCTGTTCCTTCCTCTGGTTGATTTAAGTTAAGTTTTCTTCAATATATTGCATAGCTTCTTCTACGTGGTTTTTAACACGTACTTTGCGCCATTCATTAACGATATTTCCTTCTGGGTCAATGATAAATGTTGACCGTTCAATTCCATAATATTCTTTGCCAAAGTTTTTCTTAAGCTTGTATACATCATATTTCTTAGCGACTTCATGTTGCTCGTCTGATAACAAAATAAATGGTAAGTCATGTTTTTGAATAAATTTCTCATGACGGTCTAGTGGGTCAGGACTCACACCTAGAATGACTGTGTTTAAATTTTGAAAGTGTTCATAACGATCGCGGAAATCACACGCTTCTGTCGTGCAACCCGGTGTCATATCTTTCGGATAAAAATATAACACAACATTCTTTCCTCTAAAATCTGATAACGAGACTTGTTCACCATGACTGGCTGGCAAGGTAAAATCAGGTGCTGACTGACCAACCTCTGCTGACATCTTTTCATTCCTCCTACAAGAACTTTTACTTTTAGATTACCGAATAATTTGGCTCATGACAAATCAAATTCATGATTTTCTCGATTTTTTCACATTTCTACTCACTAACGAAACAACTTATAAAAGAAAGCTGCCGGTAACAAAAAACCAATAAATGCTTCAACTAGAGCAATCACTCTTCCAATTCCAACTGGTGTAATATCCCCGTATCCAATTGTCATCAGGGTGACACCACTGAAATAAATCGCGTGAAAAAAACGTTCAATGACTGAACCCACTTGTAACAATTCTCCTTGTAATAAGGTATACCCGATTTCAGCCAAACTAAAATAGATTAAAGCAAAACCAAGCATTAAAATAACATACATCGCAATAAATGCAGAAAATAATTCACGAGAAAATGACCCACGCACATCTTGATAATAGCGTGAAAACGTATATAAACTACTTGATAAAATAGTCATGACAAGAACTAATGTAACGAGATGAATCATTCACACCTCTCTTTACGTTTGGCTTAATTATTCATATGATACAAAAGGACAAACCATGAAACGATACACGGTTTATATGATAAAATACTTATAGAATATGAAAGTTGGAGGCACTAAAATGAATCGAGCAACATCAGAACAATTATACCAGGAAGCAGAAGATTTAATCGTCGGAGGTGTTAACTCACCATCTAGAGCATTCAAAGGAGTTGGTGGAGGTACACCTGTTTTTATGGATCATGGTAAAGGCGCCCATTTCACCGATGTGGATGGGAATCATTATATTGACTATTTAGGAGCTTATGGCCCGATTATCACAGGACACGCTCATCCCCATATCACTGGAGCGATTAAAACTGCTGCAGAAAATGGTGTCTTATATGGCACACCAACAAAACTCGAAAACCAATTTGCTCGCATGTTAACCCATGCTATTCCGTCATTAGAGAAAGTCAGATTCGTGAACTCAGGTACTGAAGCAGTCATGACTACTATTCGAGTTGCTAGAGCGTATACAAATCGCCGTAAAATCATTAAATTTTCTGGTTGCTATCACGGCCACTCTGATCTTGTATTAGTCGCTGCTGGCTCAGGCCCCTCTACGTTAGGAAGCCCGGATTCAGCTGGCGTGACCCGTAATATTGCTGAAGAAGTCATTACGGTTCCCTTCAATGAAACGGAATCTCTAAAACAAGCACTCGAAACGTATGGTGATGATATTGCAGCTGTACTAATTGAACCGATTGTAGGAAATTTCGGCTTAGTTGAACCGAAACCCGGATTTTTAGAATCAGTTAAAGCATTAACACATGATAATGGTAGCTTGTTAATTTTTGATGAAGTCATCTCGGCATTTCGTTTTCATTATGGTAGTGCGCAAGAAATCACAGGTGTAGAAGCCGATATGACAGCTATGGGTAAAATTATCGGTGGTGGCTTACCAATCGGAGCATATGGTGGTCGAGTCGATATCATGGAACAAGTAGCGCCACTTGGCCCAGCCTATCAAGCTGGTACCATGTCAGGAAATCCAGCGTCTATGGCCGCAGGAATTGCTTGCTTAGAAGTCTTACAACAAGACGGCGTTTATGACGAAATGGACAGACTCGGTGAAAAACTCGAAAAAGGTATTTTAAAACATGCCGAATCGTATGGACTTCCAGTAAAAATCAATCGTCTCAAAGGTATGCTAACGGTCTATTTTTCTGAGCACGACGTCACGAATTACGATGAAGCTGAAGCAACGAACGGTAAACAGTTTGCAGAGTTTTTCCATCTGATGCTTGAAGAAGGCATTAACCTCGCTCCATCTAAATTTGAAGCCTGGTTCTTAACAACAGCTCACACTGAAGATGATATTGATCAAACCTTAGAAGCTGTCGAGAACTCATTTAAACAAATGGCTCAGAAAACCGTTTAGATCTTAGGAAAAATTATTATGAGTTTTCATTAAAATTAGTGCAAATTCATAAAAGTTAAAAACTCACAATTCAACAACGGACATTATATATGAATTTAAAAAATATTCAAAAAACGGTTGTTATTTGATCTTAATATGCTAAAATATAGATAATTCGGAATTTTTGGATTACCCCTTATCTAAGGAACATGATGTTATGAAACTCCCTTCCTTTCTGGTTTTACCAGATTTCAGCTCCCGGTATATGTTGCGGGGGCTCTTTTTTTGTTATGATAGATTTATCTTCTCAGCACATACAATACAATATTAAACTTTAACCGCATATTAACTCATAGTTAGAAAGGAAGATTAAATCATGCGCGTGGGTGCAAGAGCGTTTAAGACAGGTGTTGCTACAGCAGTTGCATTTTATGTATCTTTAGCCTTTGGTTTAGAGAACGGCCTGTTTGCAGCGGCTATCGCTGCCGTTTCATCCATACAACCATCCATCTACCGTTCTGTCCAAACGATTGTTGAACAAATTCAAGCCAATATTCTCGGTGTCGCATTAGGTATTATTCTTGTTTTAACAGTTGGAAATGAACCGTTTATTATTGGCTTTGCAATCGTAACTGTGATCGCGATTTGTATTCAATTACGGATGAAAGAAGACACGACCTTCATCGCAATCATCGCAGTTATTGCGATTATGGATACAACACAAATGCCTTTCTTTGAATTCGCAGGTGTGCGTTTCAGTTCAATCTCAATTGGAATTCTGTCTGCATTCTTAGTTAACCTAGCATTTTTACCGCCAAAGTACGAAACCAAACTATTTGAAGATATCAATCATACGACGTCCGATATTTTACAGTGGATTCGTGTTACGACACGTCACTTATCTGATCAACCCGCTCTTAAAAAGGAAATTGACCGCCTAGGGTCTGATTTATCCCATGTTGATCAGACTTATAATTTATTTTTAGAAGAGCGAACATATTCACGAAAACGCTGGTACGAGCGCGCTCGGAAACTTGTATTATTTCGACAGTTAATTCATACTTCGAATAAATCCTTTCAAGTACTAAACACCTTACATCGTATGGATGATGATATTGAGAACATCCCTAGAGAAATTAACCAACAAGTCATTGAAGAAGTCGACAAGACATTACACACACATGAAAAACTGATCCTTATGTATTTAGGGCGAATTCGCAAAAAGGAAACTGATCCATTAGAGAAAATATCAGAGCCAGATATTCCGGCACTCGTCAATCAACTTCTAACAGTTTATGAAGATGATGACGAAGACCGCTTGAAGCTATTACCCCTAGCCTCTACTCTAATGGATTATCATCACGAATTACTGCATCTGAAACGATTATTGAGTAGTTACCAGAATAGTTCACATAACTAAATAACTATACAACAAAAAGTAAACCGCTTAACCAACAGCCTTTTAAAGTGTTGGTTAAGCGGTTTTTATGTGAATTCAGACTATCTAGTTTAGTTATAAGATAATCGGGTTAATTAATAAAGTTAATGTCACTTTAATTTTCATCGATCAACCGTTGTTTCATTGTCCCCTTTAAATCTTCAAGCTTTTGCTTGAAGTGTTTAAAATCTCCCTCAACAGCCTGAACATCACCATAGCGAACTTGTTCATAAACACGAATAGTCGCATAGTCGATTTCTTGGGCTATGCCTAACCGTTTCAACCACTCATATGTGGTTTCAAATTGATATCGGCCTAGGTCCTGTTTAGCTGCCCATTTTTCTAAATCAAAATAAGCTCGACGAATCTCATGTTCAGGTGGCGTCATTTTTTCTTTACGTTTAAACCATTTGCGCTGATTTATTTTTTCTTTGTCAACTTGCTCATCATATTGATGCCTGATTTGATCTTGATGCGCCAATAATTTCTGGCGATACATAAAATATCCTATGATCGCAGCCACGAATATTGCCCCAATGACAACATAAGTCAAATAATCAAAGATTAACTCAGCGACGGAAGTATCCCGATCAGATTCCATTTCGCCAAATTCAGTGGCTGGCTCGCCACTATTTTCATTTTCAACTTCAGGAGGTTCGATATTAAGACCTCCTACAAAGTTGAGTAACGGGCTTGCAAGCCACGAGAAAGCATATAATGCCCAGTAAATAATCGCATTAATGACATATTTAATATATGGAAACAAGGTATAACTTAACCAAGTCAAACCACCCAACGTTCCTAAACTCGCTAAAATGACCAACAACTGCTTCTTCGTTGACTCGCTCCTTGTTTGTTCATCACGCATGTAAAAGTAACCTAAGCGACCTGCTAACCAGACGAATACTTGCACAACAAACAAACCTAAATAATAAGCCGAAAAGCCATCTGATGCTGAGGCTTGTACCATATAGGCTACAATCGCTAATAAAAATGTGATAACTAACACAACTGCTTCATTATCCTGATCAGGTTTTATGTAACGGTTTTCCATACGGATGGTTAAAAAAACAGCTAATATAGTCGCCAATATAATATGAAAACCAAACATAAAACTGATCGTAAACAAAATCGGAAATGCCGCATAAACCGCTTTATGACCGCCCATTTTATTTAAAACAACAGCGCATAATGGTGCAATCACAAGTGCTATAATTAAAAATTCGATTAATGGCGGGTAAATTTGTCGAGCGATATAGTTGTAGGCTAACACCAACCATAATGGAAATAGTTCTAATACATATTGATACCACCGTAAATATTTCAAGGAGAAATCAGCCATGCATAGCCACCTCCCCTTGGTACGTCTTATGAATACCTTCTTCGTTTAAGAAGTATAGTGCAGAGCCTTTTCTTTCAAGTCGTTTTAGATTAGCCAGTTGAGATGCTTTAACATGACCAACATGAATGATATAGGCAGGTGGTGATTCATGTTTATCTACAAAATGTAGCAACCGTTCATACTTAGCCGTGAATGTCAGTAACTTCAAACGAGCTAAAAGTTCAAGTGACCGTTGATAATGCTTCTGCCCTTCTCCTTCAAGTAAGTGCATAAAAGGAATTTGATCAATGGATGAAACATTAACAAATAATCGATAAGGAATCTGATGCGTTGTCGCGTAATGCATCATATAAGCTGTCTTTTCGAGTAGTTGCTCAATGTTTTCATGAACACCACGACCATATTCATCATGTATATTGACTAGAAAACACCAAGAAATTTGGCTTGCTTTCTCGAAGTCTTTGGTTTGAAGATTCCCTTCCTTAGCAGATGCTTTCCAATGAATTCGATTAAACGCATCGCCTGATTCATAGTCTCTTGTACCAACTGGCAAAGTATGATCATCAAACAAGGAATGATTCGCGCGATGATAACCCATCCGCTTCGGTGCCATTAAATCGATATTGGCAACAGCCGACTTTTTAGGATACACGATAATTTCCTGTTTAAATCTCGTTAGACTTCGCATAAAGATTGAGCCAAACCCAAACATATTAGGTGCTTTGATCTCTACATGATGAATTCTTGCAACGCCACGTTTTTCCGTCGAATACGGAATTTTAAATGTTCGCTTTTCCCAGAACATCAGATTGAAAGCCTGATGAAAAGTTGTCGCGTACCGTCTACGAACATGACGTCCTCCTTCAAAATGAACAATATCATCCATTTCAACGATCAACATAGCGTTAAAAAGAGGTAATATACCTTTCTGTTCAATCGTGACCTCTAATTCTCCTTGATCACCCTGATAATGCCTAATATTAGCACGAGGAAATTCGATGCTTAAATAATCGTCGACATGTTTTTCATAAAATACGCTCATCCCATATAGCAACATAACTAAAATAGCTAACATCACAAGCATATACATTTGTTCGAAACTAATAAAAAAAGCGGCAAATAATATAAACGTCCCAATCAAGACAAGTGTTGGGAATGTTTTGTTATCTTGCGAGTACTTTTGAAATGTCATGACGATGTAACTCCATATTCAGCTGGTACTTCAACTGTTTCTAACGCTTCACGTAACACCTCATCCTGTGACTTTAAGGTCGCACCATCTAAACTTAAAACTAAACGGTGCGGTAACACATAAGGTGCCATCATTTTGACATCATCAGGTGTGACATAATTTCGACCTTGGATGACCGCACGACCTTGTGCAGCATGCATAAATGCTAAGGTTCCACGCGGGCTCACCCCGACGTCGATATCTTGATGCTCGCGTGTCGCACGAACAATTGAGAGAATATACGCTTCAACATCTTCAGAAACGTGAATGGCTTTCACTTCTTCTTGAAACTGCGTTAACATATCCTTTGTTAAAATCGCCTGTAACGTATCAAGAGGATTCGACTCTTTATGCTCACGCATCATCCGTTTTTCATCCGAAAACGAAGGATAACCTAAATCCAATTTCATAAAGAAGCGGTCCATTTGTGCTTCCGGTAAATCAAATGTCCCTTGTTGTGATTCAACGGGGTTTTGCGTAGCGATTACGATAAACGGCTGTGGAATATTAACCGTTTCACCATCAATCGTCACTTGCTTTTCTTCCATTACTTCAAGTAAAGAAGATTGCGTACGCGGTGTAGCACGGTTAATCTCATCAGCTAAGAGTACATTTGTTAAGACAGGTCCTACACGCATTTCAAACTGCTGATCTTTCGGATTAAAATATTGAATACCTGTCACATCTGATGGTAAGACATCTGGCGTGAACTGAATTCGTTGAAAATCGCCTTCAACCGATTTCGCTAGGGCTTTTGCAAGCATCGTTTTACCAGTACCAGGTACACTTTCTAAGAGCACATGCCCTTGATTTAAAAACGCGTTCATTAATAACTCAATTGTCTCATCTTTACCCATGATTACTTGACCAATTTGTTCTTTAATTTTATGTATCTCTTGTTCAATTGCCATCATGAACCCTCCCTGTCACAATCATCATATTTTTCAGACTTATTTTATTACAAAAATACTTTAACATAAATATGGCTATGAATCATCATTCAGTAGTCAATTAATCCTAATTTTTCTAAATATTAAACTTTGATCGGAGGTTAGTTAACTAACTTATAGTACGCTCTTTACGTATGATGAGTATTTAAAAAACCTGACTATAACAATATATAGTCAGGTCCTTCTGATCAAACATGATTCACTTCATGCTGGTCTAATTCTTGTACAGTAAATAAATTATAATATAAACCTCGCTGCTGCATTAACTCTTCGTGTGTTCCTTCTTCTTTAATCTCTCCATCATTCATTAAGATAATACGATCGGCGTGTGTGATGGTTGATAAACGGTGCGCAACAACAAAGGTTGTCCGACTATCAGATAATGTTGCCATCGCTTCTTGAATCAAGTGTTCACTTTCTAAATCAAGCGCAGAAGTTGCTTCATCTAAAATTAATAATGGAGGATTTTTCAAGAAGACACGTGCAATAGCGACACGTTGCTTTTGACCGCCAGACAATTTCACTCCGCGTTCACCAACCAATGTATTATAGCCATTTGGAAATTCCATGATAAACTCATGCGCATTGGCAGCTTTAGCCGCTTGAATAACCTCTTCATTTGTCGCATCTGGATTGCCCATACGGATATTCATTTCAATCGAATCACTGAATAAGATACTATCTTGTAAAACCATTCCGATTTTATCGCGCAGAGAACGAGCTTGAAGATCGCGAACATCATAACCATCGATTTTAACCGCACCATTGACCACATCATAAAAACGAGGAATCAAACTAACAAGCGTTGACTTACCGCCTCCACTCATTCCTACAAGTGCAACGGTTTCACCTTTCTTAACCGATAAATCGACATTTTTGAGGACTAACTCCTCTTCATCATCATACTTAAACGACACATTTTCAAACGTGACATCACCGTGAACCGATTCCAATTTTTTAGCGTTTGGCCGGTCGACAATATCATATTCCTCATCCATAAACTCAAAGACACGATCCATTGAAGCGTGTGCTTGTGTGAGTTGAGTCATGCTATTCACTAAACGACGCAGTGGATTATATACACGTTGCATATACTGAACAAATGCCACCATAACACCAATTGTTACAGGGCCTGCTAACACAAAATAACCGCCTAAAGCTAAAACAACTAATGGCGCTAAATCCGTAATTGTATGAGTGACGGCATATGACTTGGCGTTCCAGTTGGTAAATCGTAGCGCTCGGTCTAAATACTTTCCGTTATGTTCGTCAAATTCATTTTGAGCATGATCCTCTAAGGCAAAGCCGCGAATAACTGGCATACCCTGCACACGTTCATGTAAGTGTCCTTGTACTTCAGCTAACGCTTGTGAACGATCACGGGTTAACTCTCGTAGTCTAGAATAAAAATATTTCACTGAAAAACCATATACCGGGAATAACACAATAGCTGTAAGTGTTAATAGTGGATCAAGATACGTCATAATACCAAGTGCAATTAATATCGTCGCCATATCAAGCCAAATATTCATCAGACCTGTCACAACAAAAGTTTTGGTCTGCTCTACATCATGGATGACGCGTGAAATAATTTCACCTGTTTTAGTTTTCGAATAGAATTTCAAACTTAAACGTTGTATATGATCGAATAAATGATCACGAATATCATATAAAATTTTACTACTCACATACTGAGCCAAATATTGTCGGAAATATTCAATTGGTGGTCGTAGAACTAAAAAGACAAAGAAAGCAATCCCCATGATCCAAACCAATTTGTCTATTTGCTCAGCTGTTGTTAAATCATCTGCACGTAAAATATCATCAATAACATACATCGTGATCAGCGGCATAATTAAAGGTATACCAAACTTTAAAATACCGACTAATATGGTTAACGCTATTTTCCATTTATAAGGCTTTACAAACTGCAAATAACGTTTAATACTATCCAATTTCTTGTCACCTTCTTTCGCTGCCTAACAAATAAAAGACACTTGTCAAAGGACAAGCGTTCTACGTTACGATTGTTATTTCATTGATTACTTGTAATTTCTACGGTAATAATCATACCATTTTTCCACAAACGACGCATCGAAAGGCCCTTTTCGTCCTTGTACCCATTGTTCTAAAATCCGTAATTGTTTATACAAGATTTGTTGTAAAACATCAGGATAATTCATTTTCTTCCGATGGATATCAAATTCATCTTCATCTAAAATCTTATAAGAGCCATCAGCAAACACTTTAATATCTAAATCATAATCAATATATTTCAACGCTTCATGATCGACCACATATGGCGAACTGATATTACAATAATAATAAATGCCATCTTGGCGCATCATGGAAATGATATTAAACCAATAGTCTGTTGTGAAATAGGTTATGGCAGGTTCACGCGTTCGCCACGTACGACCATCACTTTCAGTTACTTTCACGCGATCGTTGCCACCGATTAAGGTTGTTTCATCGCTATGTAAAACGATTGTTTTTTCCCAAACACGGTGCAATGAGCCGTTATGTTTATAGCTGCGAATTTCGATTTCATCTCCGTCTTCAGGAATCATCATCGGTAACCCTTCCTTCTTTATTTACTTTCACTGACAACGTCATTCCAATATCGACATTGTACCATATCAATCGACTGAATTCGATTAAGTTGCGTGAAAATAAAGAAGAAGCACTCCATATACCAGGAGTGCTTCTTCCCACATGATGCATGATTAAATCATGTCATTATTGGTTTTGTTGGTTTTGCTGATTTTGTTGCTGTTTCTTCTGTTGAGATTGTTGATTTTGACGCTTCACTTCTTGTGCGTCTGTCTCAGAAGCAAATTCTTGCTGAAATTGACCTTGCTGAGCTTGCTGAGACTGTTGGTTTTGTTGCTTAACTTGTTGTGCGTTAGTTTGCGCAGCTTGCTGGTTTGGTTGTTGCTGCGCTTGACGTTGGTTCTTCTTAGCCATTGATATCACCTCCGCATTGATTAATCTAACCAAGATAGCGGTGTGTTATCCAAAATATCATTTCCAAAAAAATCTAATTTCAAATCAGTTTATTGAGCACTTTTTGTTGTACATTGGGTAATGGATAAGTTTTAATCAACTCATCATCAACCCATTCACCATCCATATTTGGGCGGTCTTGATCAATAATGTCAGCCTCTAAAATGTCAACTTCCCATATAACGTGTGAAAACACATGTTTAACACGTCCAAGATGAGATGTTATCTTAATCGACACACCATATTGTTGTTTTAACCATTCAATTAAAGATACTTCTGTAAACTTCTCTTGAGAATATAATGGAAATTGCCAAAGACCGGCTAGTAATCCATCATCAGGGCGTTTTTCAATAAAATAATTTCCCGTGTCATCACGTAAAATAAGATTAAAATAAGTTTCATGTTTTTGCTTTTTCGCTTTTGTTTTAATAGGCAGTTCTGTTTGCACCCCTTTAGCATAAGCTTGACAGTGTGATTGGACAGGACATTGATCACATTTCGGATTTTTAGGTTGGCAAATTAGTGCTCCTAATTCCATCAATCCTTGATTAAAAGCTGAAGGATCTTCCTCTGAAATAATTTCACGAATAATATCTTCAAATACCGTTTTTGTTTTCGGTTTGGCAATATCTTCATCAATCTCTAAAATACGGGACATGACACGCATAACATTACCATCAACGGCAGGTTCTGGTTGATTAAATGCAATACTTAAGATCGCACCTTGCGTATACGAACCGACGCCTTTTAATTTTTTTAATTCTTTTTTGTCACTCGGGACTTGGCCATCATATGTAGATACGACTTCTTTTACAGCATCATGAAGGTTACGAGCGCGAGAATAATAGCCCAAACCTTCCCACGCCTTTAAGACATCTTGTTGGTCTGCGTGTGCCAGTTCATACACAGTCGGATAATGATTCATGAAATGTTTAAAATAAGGAATAACTGTGTCGACTTGAGTTTGTTGTAACATAATTTCAGAGACCCAAATATGATAAGGATCTTCTGTACGGCGCCAAGGTAAATCCCGCTTCTGATGGTAGTACCAGTTAATAAAGTCATTTCTGAATGCTTGACCATCAAATAAAACGGGTATGGATATAGAGGACTTATTAGACATACTTATCACCTAACTTATTCTAAGGAGGTATAAACCATTGGATACGGCAACCCACATCACTATGGGCGTCGCCATCGGTGGGTTGGCTACAATAGACCCCGCCGTTGAACAAAACCCCGAGCTATTTCACGCCGTTTTTATTGGGGCCATCATTGGTTCACACGCTCCTGATTTTGATACATTTTTTAAATTTAAAGATAATGCAACTTATATACGCCATCATCGCGGCACATCACATTCTCCATTAGCTGTTTTATTATGGAGTTTGATTGTAACGCTGCCATTATTTCTAATCTTTCAAGATGCTTCATTCAGTCATCTTTGGGGTTGGATTTTATTATCTGTCATACTTCATGTGTTTGTCGATATATTTAATGCATATGGAACTCAAGCATTAAAGCCTTTTGTGAATAAATGGATAGCACTCGGATGGATCAGTACATTTGATCCGTATATATTTGGTTTATTTTCAGCAGGAGCCATTGCATGGTTACTAGGAGCGGACCCTGTCGTTACGTATGGCACCATATTTTTTGTTGTTTTCTTATACTATATTAAACGATTTCTTGATAAAAAAGAAATCACCGATATTTTACAAAAGCACTTCCCAAGTGCAACTAAAATCATCACACAACCAACTATTAGACATAATGAATGGCGCGTAGTCATTGAAACACCTAAATTTTATTTCGTTGCGGATTATGATCACGGCCACATTGACATTAAGGACACATTTGAAAAACGGGATTACCCAGATTCAACTGAAATGAACGCAGCCTTTCAAGATGAGAATGTTAAATCGTTTAGAAATTTCTCTCCCGTTTATCGACACGAAATTGAACGTCATGATGATTATACTGAAATTCGTTTTATCGATTTACGTTATCGCAGAGACGGGCATTATCCATTCGTGGCAGTCGTCACTTTAGATAAATTTTATAACATCTTAACATCTTATACAGGTTGGATTTATTCCGAGGAGAAATTACAGAAAAAACTTGAATCATTGACCTAGCATAAATTGAGAAGAAATAAAGAAGTGTGATGAAAATAAGTAGTGCAATACTAATCAAAAAAATATAAATAGTTAATAAAATAGCATATCAATTGCGTATTGATTGATATGCTATTTTTTTGTTATGATACCAACATTATCATATGAATTGACAGATTATTTAAAAATCAGTTATATAAAGAACAGATTATTGGGTAAAAACTTAAAATCAATAATATATTTACAACTAATAATGAAACCAACTAATTAACCTACATATATTTTATGAGTTTATACGAAATACAAAGACACACACTTCTTATTGTAAATTGAAGATAAGAAAGACATAAAGGAGATTATAAAATGTTTGGTATCTTACAAATGATTGCAGTCTTTTTAATGCCTATACTATGTATTGTATTTGTATTAAATACTGTCAGTTTAGCGTTGAAAATAAAAAAAGGCAAAGAGAATATCGCAGGAAATACAACTTGTATTACAATTACGTTTACACTCATCATGTACTCCTTAGTTAGTTTAATGATATCATAACTTATTCAAGAAACAGGGCTTTCGTTGAACAATACGATATAAAATTAAAACTTAATATTCTTTATTATCGAAATTGACTAAAACTTCTAGTCCTCCACAAATAAAGTCCAACACTGTCCAATTTCACAAAAAAACTGATAACCAAATAATAGGTTATCAGTTTAAATGATTAATCTAACCGATCGATTAAAAGTGCAATTGGAAGGGCTTCTTCTTCGTTTACAATTTCACCTTGTTTTGTTTTTCTTGTTCCCCAAGCAAAAACGCCATTCATATAAGCAATCTCAAATTTTTCCGACGGTGAACCGTTGATTTCATAAACTTGACCACGACGATATTCACGTGGATTAAGCATGTACGATTTAGCCATCACGATTTTTCGTTGATGGACTGCGTATTCATTGACCATGCCTAGTTGTTCAGCTTTCTGTGCTTTTTCCGTTAAGTCAGCAATTTCTTCACGTAATTGCTCAACTGTATATTGACTATAGCGACGTTGCATGACAATTCTCCTTTCAACTTCATTTACATCTTATCAAATTCAAGGCATAATAAAAATACTTATGAATCAAGGAGGCATTATCATGAAGAAAGCACTTATTACGGGAGGCGGCTCTGGTTTAGGACAAGCTTTAGCCTTACGCTACGCTAAACAAGGTTATTCGATCTATTTAGTCGGCCGTACTGAAAATAAATTAGCTGATACAAAAGAACAAATTGAAAAACAAGGTGGACAAGCTGAAACATTAACTGCCGATATCACTAATTGGGATTCAGTTCAATCACTCGCAAAGCAAGTTGGACCGATTGATTTATTGATTAATAATGCAGGTGTCGGATTCTTTAACACCATCGAAAATCTTGAAAAAAATGAAATCGATACAATGGTTGACGTTAATGTGAATGGTTTGATTTATACCACCAAACATTTATTAGATCACGTTATCCAAGCGAATGGTCGCATTTTAAATATCATTTCAACAGCTGGTCTATACGGAAAAGTTCAAGAATCAGCTTATTGCGCAAGTAAATTTGCTCAGCGTGGTTTTACAGAAAGCTTACAAAAAGAATTAGCTGATGAAAACATTGCTATTTCAGCCGTCTATATGGGTGGCATGAACACGCCATTCTGGGATGACAGTGACTATATTGACGATCCATCTGTCCTTCCTTCTCCAGACGATTATGCGAAGCAAATTGTCGAAAAAGATGATGGCCGTGCTGAAATTCATGTTGAATAAAGTAAAGCAGGGAGAGTGATTATGACTCTTCCTGCTTTTTTTCTTCAATAAATTGTTGAACATGCTCACCTTGGAAGCCTTTCTGAAATAAGGCTGCTTTGACTTTTTGTTCAAGTGTATAACCTTCATGTTTGCGAGCATATTTACGCCAAGCTTTCTCACCTTGGTAGTAAACAGCCGCTTTTTCATCATCTTCATCAGCTGACAAATCAATTGATTGAACAGCAATATCAATCGCTTCACGCGAAAAACCTTTTTGCATCATGGCTTGTTTAGCTTGGTTAAGTTGTTCTCGAAACGATTTCTTAGAATTAGCTTGCATTTTTTTATTTATTAAATTGACTAATTTGTCGACTTCATCTTCCTGCGAGTATTGGGTTAACCCTTGTTCTATCTGCTCCTCAGTCAATTTCTTCTGTTTAAGCTCTTGTCTAATTTTATTAGGGCCACTTGATGAGGTATTCATTTTAGAACGCACATAAACTTCGGCAAATGCCATATCATCAACAAGGCCTTCTTGTTCCAATCGATTTAGAACATAATCAATATCTTGCTGACTCGCTTCTTTTTTAGATAAATAATCGATAATTTCTGATTTTGCACGCATTCGGTAGCTTAAATAATTGATTGACAGGGTATAGTACTTGTACATGGCATCTTGCTTTTGGATTTCGTTCATATCATCATCCGATAGTTCCATCCCTTTTCGTAAAGCGTAGCGAACTAATAGATCTTCATGTACACCAAAAGCAAAGACTTCTTGACCCTGTCGTTCGATAAAAATATTGAATCGATCTTGATGCTTTTTTTGTTGCGCAATTTTACTTATCTTGACCATCAGACAGGTCACCCCTAACGTTGAACTATACCTATTATAATACAGGATTCAAAGGAGGTACATCCGTTTGAAAATTGTAATCGCAGGCGGAACAGGCTTTGTAGGGCAACATCTCGTCGATCATTTCAGCTCAAAAGACGATGAAATTATTATTTTAACGCGTAATCCCAACAAGTATCGGTCAGATCATAACATCCACTACATCGAATGGTTAACACCAAATGGTCAACCAGAACTTGAAATCGGCTATGCTGATGTATTTATTAATTTAGCTGGTGAATCATTGAACAGCGGGCGATGGACTGAGGAAAGAAAAGAACGTATTTTAGAAAGCCGTATGACAACAACACGTGAGCTCATTCGGATCATGGGAGCGATGCAACAGCCTCCCCACACATTTATTAATGCTTCAGCTGTCGGCTATTATGGCACATCAGAAACAGATATTTTTACTGAACAGACCCAACAACCCGGAAATGATTTTCTCGCTGAAGTTTGTGATATGTGGGAGAAAGAAGTTGACGAAGCCCAATCTCTAGATATTCGTGTGGTTAAAACACGTTTTGGTCTCATATTAGATGGCCATGATGGGGCACTACCGAAGATCGCCTTACCGTATCAATTATTCGCTGGCGGCCCGCTTGGTTCAGGCGAACAATGGATGTCATGGATTCACATTTACGATGTGGTCAAAGGCTATGACTGGGTGATTGAACATAGTGAGATTGAAGGGCCTGTTAACTTTACTGCGCCTAATCCGAAACGTAATAAGGAATTCGGAAAAGTACTCGGTCAAGCGTTAAAACGTCCATATTGGATTCCAGCACCATCATTCGCTATTCGAACAGCATTGGGTGACATGAGTACACTCTTATTAGAAGGACAGTATGTTTATCCAAAAGTCCTCCTTGAATCTGGTTATACCTTCCACTTTCCGACTCTAAGAGAAGCCTTAGAAGAGGTCTATCAATAAACTATTAATTGGCAACAAAAATTTTTTCATAAAATGATAAAAACCTATATGCAAAATGACAAACCTGTTGTAAAATTTGTTTAGTCAAAGTAAAGGGAAGGCAAATGGTGCGCCACTGCTCGAATATGAGTGGTTCTAGTGGGTTCGATTCCCACCCCGGATTTTTGTTTATGTGCATTGAATGCAACTTCTTGATTAAGATGTGCAATTAATAAAAATTCGAGGGTGGTCGCGCCCACTGCCTACGCCTGTCGTAAGCATCACCCTCGTAAACTATGTTGTTTAGGGGGTATTTTTTATGCTTAAAAAACGTGAAACACACGATGTGCCGGTACTGTTCCCACTTTTGAATGATGAGGCTGTTAGACCTTTTGTACGGGAAGTCGCGAGTTCCACCGAGGAATATTACTTTTTCATTAATCAAATGAATCAACGGGAAGAAAATGGCGAATTAATTTCTCGTACGATATTAGATGAATTCGAATCACCTGTTGGGGCTATCTCACTTTACGATATTGAGGATGGAAAAGGGTTTTTAGCCACTTGGTTAGGCAAGCCATTTTTCGGCCAAGGGTATAATCAATATGCGAAAGAGTTGTTTTTATCGGAAATATTCTTACAATGCGATATAGAAGTGGTCTTTTTGAAAGTGAATAAAGTCAATCACCGTTCCATCAAAGCCGTCCATAAATTAGGCTATGCTACGAAAGCGAATGAAACGTATCCTCAAGTTTATGAACAAATTAACCAATGGGAGAAAAATTATGATCTGTTCGCAATCTACAAAGAAGCCTTCATGTTCTATTTGAACGATCAACATCAAGCTGAAATTAGTGAATTAGAAGCGTAAAACTTGGCCTTCTTACCTTAACGTAAGAAGGTTTTTTATATTAATTGCCAATAATATTGAAAAAACTTCGGCATTATCGGTTATAATGGAACTAAAAGGGGAGATTCTTTTGGACGATTTAATCATACAACTAATTTTGCCATTAGTGATTTTACAGCTAATCTTAATCGTTGTTGCCCTAGTTGATCTGCGTCGTGTCGATGAAACACGTGGACCTAAATGGGTATGGATCTTAATAATCATATTCGGAAATCTCGCTGGGCCGATTATTTATTTTATCGTGGGAAGGAAGGGATAAATAATGTCAATTATGTCTGCGAATCATCTCACAAAAATATTTCAAAATCATACGGTTGTCGATGATTTATCATTTACATTAGAAACTGGTAAATGTGTTGCCCTTCTCGGCCCAAACGGTGCTGGTAAAACCACAACACTTCGTATGTTAGCTGGCTTTATTAAACCAAGTCAGGGTAACATTCAATTTGACGAAGAACAGTTTACGAAGGATATTCGTCACTATGTTGGCTATTTACCACAATATCCTGTCTTTCATAATTGGATGACTGGAGAAGAATTCTTAATTTATGTAGGTCAACTCGCTTATCTATCAAAAAACGATGCTAAAACAAAGGCACAGGAACTGCTCGACCTTGTCAGACTAGGTGATGACAAACAAAAACGAATCGGGAAATATTCAGGTGGCATGAAGCAGCGACTAGGGATTGCGCAAGCTTTAATGCACGACCCTCAATTAATTATCCTCGATGAACCTGTTTCATCTTTGGACCCAATTGGTCGCCGAGAAGTGCTTAATTTAATTCGTGAACTGAAAAAAGACGCGACTATTCTTTTCTCAACCCATATTTTAAACGATGCGGAAGAGGTTAGTGATGATATTTTACTTTTAAACCATGGCAAACTTCTAAAACAAGGCGCCATTCATGAGATACATAGTCAACAAGAAACGAAAACCATTTATCTAGCGTTTCAAGACGAGCCTAAGTTTATTGAAGAACGCTTAAAAGAGATTAATTCGGTATTTAACATTAAGCGGGAAAATGCAGGGTTTGCTATTACTGTTCATGATGTAAATGAAGCAAGATCGCAATTACTGGAGGTTATTCAATCAGAAGGTTGGAATTTAACGAAATTTGAAGTCCTAACATCATCACTTGAGGATATATTCATAAAGGCGGTGACTGAATAATGCAATGGCAAACCATTTACAAAAAAGAAATGCTCGACCATTGGCGTCATTTCAAGTGGATTTGGGTCCCTATTGTCTTTATATTATTCGCCGTTATGGACCCTTTAACCGCTTATTTTATGCCTATTATACTAGAATCGGCTGGCAACGTTCCAGAAGGGGCTACGATTGATATCCCAAACCCTTCCGTTGGTGAAGCTATGATCATGAGTTTTAGTCAGTTAAATATGTTAGGCGTCTTAATAGCTGTTGTCATATCAATGGGACTGATTTCACGAGAACTCAGCACAGGGGTGTATGAACTAATCTTATCTAAGCCCGTTCGCTATAGTCATTATATTACAGCTAAATTCACAGCTATGATGACACTCCTAAGCGTGTCGATCATCATTGCACTTATTACAGGATGGTATTATGTCACCGTTTTATTCGGAGATCTTGCCTTTACTCAATTGTTGACTAGTGCTATCTTTTATATATTTTATTTCATGCTTATCTTAAGCATCGTGATGGTCTTCAATAGTTTTCTAACATCGCCTGGGCTTGTTGCTTTTCTGTCTATATTTACAGTCGTCGTTTTAAACGCGATCACGTCTATTTTTGATCATGTCATCACTTGGAGCCCAATGTTGATTTCAGATTATATTGGTACCTACTTTTTCTCAGGTGAAATCGAAACGGACCTTTATTTCAGTACAGGTATCGCTATCATCATCAGTCTTCTATTATTATGGTTATCCATTTTCCTGCTCAAACGACAGGAAATGCACTAACATTGTTAAACAATGTGCCACCTTTGTTCGATAATCCAACGAGAATGTTAGACAATCTAAAAGAACTGTTAAATAACTAGGTGGAAATGTTAATTACGTTGCCAAATAAGAAGGCTTTCGCCCAAATTCATGGCGAAAGCCTTCTTATTCTTCTTCAAACTGATAAGCGAAAATTGTCAATGTCACTTGAAAGGTGTAGTTTCCATCATTTTGCTGGAGTCGTACACTGTTTAATTGCGCTAATCTCGCATCTTGTTCAATTCTATTAATAAACTGCTGGAACAATTGACGAGAACCTGTAGACCCACTCAGTTCCATTGATAAAACGTCAATCATTTCTTCTGAGCTCACATCGCTAAACCATTCATTCGCAGAAACTCGATCATCTTGTACAAAGTTTATCGTTTCAATCGTAGTACTTGTGGAACCACTTGCATCATTCAATAAACGAATGGCGCCATCTTCATTCAATGATCTTGGCAATCGGTCGCGCAATGTATCAACATTAATATCTTCCTCTGCTTCCTGATTCTCTAATGAATCACTGAGAGCTGTTTGACGTCTATTTTCAAAATCTATATCATCTGATAATTCTTGATTCGTCTGTTGTAAATCAAAAATGACATAGTAGTAGAATGCACCACCAGCCAATAGTAAGACTGCCATTCCGACTAAAATCATTCGCTTATTCTGCTGCGTCATTGTTTCCCTCCTCTTCTGTTTGGAGGTACACTGTATAATTCGTTAAATAATATTCCTCTGATTCCATATAATCAATGGTTCGAATCTTCACATCATGGAACGATTCAATCTCGCTTAAATCCTGATAAAATGCTACTGCGTTTTCATTTGATTCAGTCTGAACCGTTAATTCAATGACACCTTCTTGTTCATTAAAAGCTATTAAATCACCATTACGAGGGACATAACCCGTGATCGTTTTTATAATTGGTTCCATTTCTACCATAGCCTCTTCCATCTGTGTCACTAATCGCTCTACTTGCTCAGGTTGTTGTTCGGTGCCATCACCTTCTAATTCAGACTGTAACGCGTTATTTTGTTGCTTTTGTTGTTGTAACTCTTGTTCTAATGAATCATGATCTTGCTGCAGCGTCCATGTCCAATAACCGAATCCACCTACAAGTATCAATGTCACCACGAGCATGATTACTATCGGTAATATCCCTGTTCGATTCTTCTTTTCTTTTTTTGGCCTTAAATTAATATCTGGTAACATTATAGACCACCTTTTAATGCCATGCCATAAACCATATGAAAACGTGAAGCCACTGTCATTCCTTTAGGTCCAACGACTTGTTCATCTTGAATTGTTACAACTGGCGTTTCAAACCGCTCTTCAAGCGTAACCATAATGTCATCTAAATAAGGATGATCACCAGTGATTGCAATCTGCGTAAACTGTTGTTCATAATTTTGAATCATATATTGATAGAAACGTTCAACACGTTCGACTTCTATAATCAAATCTTCCAATTCATCCAACACAGTCTCTTGATGAAAATCTTCCTTTAACAATGTAGGACCTAGTTGATCGATTGTTTGGTCACTGGAATCTAAATCAAATTCTTGCAAGAAAATAGGCGTATGAAAACGAAAAGCGCTAAATGTGACTTGATCCACATTATAATTAATTAATAATAAATGATCTTCATTCGAAACAACACTATGACTATAGAGAACTCGATAAAAGCTTAGTGGTGAAATGTCGATTGATTCCACACGCATTCCTAAATCATTTAAAATTTGAGTGTACTGATTCGCAATTGAGCGATCAGTCGAGATTAAACTGATTTCGTGTCCATCTTCTAATTCTTGTATATAAACCGTCTCAAAAACGGAGTCATCAAAAGGCAAATGAATCGTATCTCCTAAATGAAACTGAATATGATTCCAGATATCATTTTTGGCAATGTTAAGTGGCAACACTTCTCGGCGAATAAAAACGAGTGAGTCTGGCATAATGAGGCGAACTGTTTTTCGTTTTAAACGCCATTTTTTCAAACATGTCTTTAATACGCGTTCAAATTGCTCACGATCTTCAATCACGCCACCTCTAATGATACCCGCTGGAATATAATGTTCTCCCATCCGCTCGATTTGATTATTATCCCGACGACTTTCTGTATAACGAATCACATAATCTCTAATCTCAAGATTAACGACTTGTTTCTTAGTCATATATTTCATCCACCTATAACATTAAAGATAAATACCAATTGATTAATGAATCACCATAAAAATAAGCCACTAAAGCCCCTGATGCGATGAACGGACCAAACGGAATAGGTTTTCCTTTTTCCACTAAACCTAAACCCATTAAAGCTAAACCAATCACCGTCCCAATGACTGAAGCAAGCATCAGGGTGAGTAATGTCTTTTCAACACCTAGAAACAACCCTAGCACCGCAAATAATTTAATATCACCGCCACCCATGCCACCTCGACTGACGATCGCAATGAGAAGCAATAAACCAAATCCTAATAAAGCCGCTAAATAACCATCATACCATGGGTCAGTTGGCATCCAAATTCGCCACGCTATAATGATCAAAGCAAAGGCAACTAATATACGGTCAGGGATCAACTGCTTATACCAATCACTGATCGTAATAATGACCAGTAAACTAATGAATAACCACGCTAAAAAGAGTTCGATGTGAAAGCCAATATGAAAAAAAGCGAAAACGAATAACCCACCTGTTAACGCTTCAAAAAACGGATAAATAGGTGAAATATTCATGCCACATTGTCGGCATTGACCTTTTTGAAATAAATAAGAAAACACGGGGATGAGTTCGTAACTCCTGAGTGTATGACCACATCTCGGGCAGTGCGACCTGGGCGTCACAATTGATTCGTCGTCAGCTACACGCATACCAACCACATTATAAAACGAGCCTAATACAAGGCCTAAAACGAATATGTAAAGAGTTATCCAAATCACCTGTCATCAGTCCTGTATGATTTAATAGATTGAGAGTATGTTTATGGTAAAAAAGCGCGGTTAGACCGCGCTTTAACTACCACTCACCAGTTGAATCTGACTCTTAATTTCTTTCCATGTCATTAACCTCACTAACTGATTCACCATCAAAGTTAATCGTCACGTCAGACATTGTTATTTCACCCGAGATCGTCGGTTGGCCTCCATCTAATCCGCTCACAGTTGGAGTTCCTGTAAATGTAGAATTATCAATATAATCGCTACTTGCTAATTGCTCTACCCCAACAGACTCAACATCATTCGTCGTCGCATACAACTCCGCAGCTTCAATTACGTTAATCGCAGTTGATTTCACAGAATCATAACGTGAATCTTCAATTACGCCAGCAATAGCTGGTACCGCAATTAAAGCAATAATACCTAAAATTACAATGACAGCTAGTAATTCTACCAGTGTAATACCTTTCTGATTCTTAAAGATGCGTTTAAACATCCTCCCACTCTCCCTTAATTAATTTGATTAAATAGATCAAACATTGGAATCACAATAGCAAGCACAACGACTCCAACGATCAATGATAAAGATACGATTAAGACAGGCTCTAGTAATGACTTAAATTGTTCCGTCGCGGTGTCGACATCTTCTTCATAGAAATCTGCAACTTGTTCAAGCATGTCAGGTAAAGCATTCGTTTGCTCCCCGACTTCAATCATTTGTGTGACTAAGTATGGAAATGCCCAATGCTCTCGCATAGGTGTAACCATCGATTGTCCTTTTTTTAAAGAAAGTTGTGCTTCGTCTAAGATTTCTCGAATCACTCGGTTACGAATAGTTTGTTGAGTCAATTCAATTGCTTGGATAATAGGTACATCGTTATATAATAATGAGCTTAATGTTCGTGACATTTGTGCCATGTTGGACTTTATTACTAAAGTCCCAAAACCTGGAATTTTTAATAAATAATAATCGATCTTATAACGACTTTGCTCCTGTTTAAACAACATAATAAACATAAGTCCGACTAAAATCGATGATAACATAAGTATGTGCCAATAACTAGTCATAAAGTCACTAGTTCCTAGAACAAACTGCGTAATCAACGGGAGTTCAGCATCAAATTGTTCAAACATGCTGACAAACTCCGGTACAACATAGATCATTAAGAATATGACAACAGCAATAGCTACTACAAATACGGTTGCTGGATAAGAAAACGTCGATTGAATCTTTTGCTTGGTCTTATATTGTTTCTGATAATAGCTTGCTAGTTTTTCTAACGTTGCTTGCAATGACCCACTACTTTCACCACTGTGAACCACATTGATAAAAATATTCGAGAAAATATGCGGATGTTTTTTCAAGGCTGCTGTTAAAGAGTTCCCTTGGCGCATATCAATTTCGATATAATATAATGCTTCTTTTAAATATTTTTGCTTCGTTTGTTCACGTAAGATACTTAATGATTTCACAATCGTCAAACCCGCTTTTAATAGGGCAGCAAATTGTTGCAAGAACACAACAAAATCACGATTTTTCACCGGACTTCCAAAATAAATGTCCTTATTCCAAATCGTGCTTGGGATTTCTTCAATTGTTTCTATACGCAATCCTTCATCACGTAAGCGAGCTTTAGCCAGCTCTGCATTATATGCATCAAGCTTACCTTTTCGATGCTCACCGTTATAATCAACGGCTTCATATTTAAAAGAAGCCATTATGATTCCCCCATCACTCTATTACTCTGAGGCAACACGATAAACTTCTTCTAACGTTGTTTCACCGCGTTCAACCTTCCGTAATCCATCCTCGAACAATCGTGTGAACCCTTGCTGTTTCGCAATTCGTTCGATTTCAATTTTGGTTTTGCCATCTAAAATTGCTTCACGTATAGCCTCATCAATTAATAACACTTCATGAATGGCTGTTCTGCCACGATAGCCTGTATTATTACACGTAGCACAACCGCTACCTTTCTTGACCTCGTCTAAATCAATGCCATATCGATTAAACACATCTCTCTCTAACTGACTGATCGGTCGAGTCGTTTCACAATCCTCGCAAATCGTTCGAACAAGTCGCTGCGCTACAATGCCATTAACCGATGTACCAACTAGAAACATCTCAACATCCATATTTACCAAACGATTGATCGCGCCTGTCGAATCATTTGTATGTAATGTACTCAGAACGAGGTGACCTGTGATCGATGCTCGTACTGCCATATTAGCCGTTTCACCATCACGAATCTCACCAACCATGATAATGTCCGGGTCTTGACGCAATAATGACCGCAATCCTGAAGCAAACGTTAAGCCAGCGTTAGAATTGACTTGGATTTGATTAACACCTTCCAATTCATACTCCACAGGATCCTCTAATGTAATTAAGTTCGATTCTTCTTCGTTTAAGTGTGTGAGTGCTGCATACATAGTCGATGTCTTACCAGAGCCAGTTGGACCTGTTAGTAATACAATGCCATATGGCTTTTCAATCATCGTACGGAACTTGTTTAAATTATCCGGTTCGAAGCCGATTTGATCCATTCGATTCGAAACCGACATCGTATCGAGTACTCGAATCACCACTTTCTCACCGAATATCGTTGGCAACGTACTGACACGTAAATCGACATCACGCCCTTCGACTAACCGTTTAATTCGTCCATCCTGAGGAATTTTTTGCTGTGTAATATCTAGATTAGCCATAATTTTAATGCGTGTCGTCAATGAAGACTGGACACTTTTGGCCAAAAATTGTTCATTTCTTAATGCACCATCAACCCTTAATCGCACAACGACTTGCTCTTCTTGTGGGTCAACGTGAATATCACTTGCCCCTTCAACAACAGCCTGTTGGATGAGTTGATTCATCAACTTAACGACCGGTGAGGATTCTTCTTCTAATGACAAGTCTTGACGATGTTCTTTAGGCGCTTCCTCATCAAATTCATCAGTAAAATCTTCACGTTCATACATCTTCATGATGCTTTGACGAATTTCATCTTTGATCGCAATCACTGGTTCAATCTTAAAACCTGTCTGCAGCCTTAAGTTATTAATCACGAAATAATCCAGTGGGTCAGCCGTTGCGATATACAATCGATTACCATCACGTTTAAGTGGAATCACATTGTTATCAATCGCAAACTGCTTGGGTACTAGATTTAAAATAGACCGGTCAAATGGATAGTTATTCAAACGTTCGTGTGAAATATCCAGTTGTTGCTGTAAGACTTCGATCAATTGCAATTCCGTTATGTAACTTTCTTGAATCAATCTATCTCCTAATTTTTGATCAGGCGATTTTTCTTCAAGAGCTTGGCTTAGTTGTTGATCATTGATAAAGCCTTCTTGTTTTAACAACTCACCTATGCGTAATCTTTGTTTACGTGGCACAGATAACGTCCTTTCTACCGTGGAAATAGCCCTTTTCATCTATATTACTAATTATACGTGCTTTTTCTTTTAAATGCGACATTATTATCAGTTAAATTCTAGTTCGATTGTTTTAGTTCCTGTTTCTTCCTCATCATCCAAAACCTCATTTTCTAAAACAGGCGTCACAACAAAATCGACTTCGATTGATTGGCCTTCAACTGAAATCGATCTGATCTCTGTTTTAAACCCATTTTCTTCTCCAACATCAATTCGAACAGAATCCTCCAACCCTTTGGTACGCATGGCTGAATTTAATTGCTCACGAAAATAAGTAACGATACTGTCGGAATCTACATTACCCTGTTCAAGCCAAGACTCCGTATTTTCCTTAGCAGTATCACGACTACCCTCGATAACAGAATGCGTAAATTCGACACCCATATCTATTAAGGCATTAACCTGTGTGTATTCCTCAGACCGTTCGAATTGTTTAGCACTCGTTGTGATATTCGACATAATCGAAGGAATCATCACACCTATAATCGCGATAGTGATTAAAACGACAATTAAAGCAGCACCGTTTTGTTCTTTTAGCATCTTCAAGATCCATCACCTTCCTGAATATACCCAAATATCGTAGCTCTGGGCTGCTCTTGATTTTCAAGTGATTCGACTACTTCGATTTTAACTTGTTGTAAATCGAGCTCATTTTCTAGTTCAGCATGTTCGTTTTCATCAATTATTGTTATGATAGGAAAATAGTCTCGATTATTTACAGTGAATTCAGAACGATTTAATGCATCAATCTGGCTCTGGTCTTCTTTAATTTCCGTTAACACATTTTCTGCAACGGTAACAGCTGTTAACTCGTCTTCAGTTTGAGTAGATAGTATAATAGATTGTGAGAAGAAACCAATAAACGAAGTCAGCACGATGGTTAGAATGACAATAGCAGCTAAGACTTCGATTAAAGAAAATCCTTTATGGTTTTGTATAATCTTTTTAAATCGTTTCATTTTTTATACCTCTCACAATAAATAGGTGATTTTAATGATCAATAAATATCTTAAGCAACAAAAAGGTGTCACACTTGTCGAAGTTTTAGGAGCTTTAGCGATTCTATCAATCATATCGATTTTAGCATTCAATGTACTCGGTAATACCTTTCAGTACAATGAGAAAACGCAAGCACATACGGATATTAGACAAGAGGCGAACTACATCATTACCCAAATGCGAGAATCTCATCAAACAAATCAAAATGACTATGAAATTTGTACGAGTACATTTGAACGTTCAAATTATGTATTTAATGAATTTATGATTAATCATAACCCTATTAATGGATCATGTACAACCGTAGATGCAACAGAAACTCTCTCAGTTTCATTTATCATCATGAATAATCAAGACCAGCAATTTGAAGTGAACACAAAGATTCACCCTAAAGCTGAACGAAACCGAGAAGAATTGGTTTCAATTACGATCCCAGATCAAAGTGTCGACATAATCGACTACATTCGCGATGAAAGCGTGTTTGTTTATTCTAGTAATATCTCTGTTGATGGCAGTGCGAGTTTCTCCAGTGCTAATGGGAAAATGGTCATAAATAATAATACCCCATCTGACTTATCATTTAACACGGCAGGACAAATTTCTGTTAACGAAATTCATATAAATAAACCTAATCAACAAGTGAATGTCAATTCTAGCTCTGAATTTGGCGTAAGTGGCGTCACTTCTCTTATTAACATCCGTAGTCATTTAAATTTAAATAATGGTGGTACAACAATGAATGCTGAGGAAATTTATATTGATGGGGATTTGACTTTTGGAAGTAGCACTGTCGTTAATGCCGATACAATGTATGTCAGTGGCGATGTGATCTTTAATAATTATTCGGCAGATATTAATGCTGATAACATTTATATAGGCGGCGACATTATTAGTAATACTAATAACTCAGAGCATCAACAGTTACGAACAGGCGAGTTCGATGCTTCTAGCTATCCAGATATTCCACCTAATGACTTACCAGAATTAAGAGATAAAAACTGGTATACCGAGAACAATTACGTTAATTCGGGCACCTTGAGTGACAACGACCGTATATTTTCTACTGGTGATGTCAATGTTCATACACATAACCGTAACCCTTCTGATTTTATCATTATTGCAGGTGGTGACGTCACAATCGACACGAATTGGTCTGAAGTGGAAGGCCTAATTGTCGCACCTAACGGTAGTGTTAGTTACGACGGGCCTAAATTCTCAGGTGTTGTAATTGCTAGGGATGGTTTTAATTTAGAAAATGGCGGGGCATCTGCTGAATTTAGAAATATCAATGAGTACCTAGACGGTCTAGATGAAATACCATTCAAATAAAAAGACAGAGGCAAATGATTATTCATTCGCCTCTGTCTTTTTTTATCCTTCAATACTCCGCCAAAGCGTCAATGCTGCATAACTTCGATAAGGTGACCAATCCTCTGCAGCCGCTTCAATTTCTGCTTTCTTCGGTTTTTCTTCTCGTTTCCATGCGTGTTTAAGCGCATTTTGAATGCCAATATCAGCAGCTGGGAAGAGATCTTCGCGTCCGAGTGCGAATAATAACCAATTTTGGACAGTCCAAGGGCCAACACCACGGACTTTTCCAAGCGATTTCATTACCTCTTGATTAGTCTTTTTCGCCATTCCTGGTAAATCTAATTCACCATTCACAATCGCACGTGACGTGTCAATTACGTATTCAGCTTTTCGCTGACTGAACTGAAGATCAGTTAAGTCCTGATAATCTAGTTGCGCAACTGTTTCAGGTGTTGGATAAAACCAGGCGCCATCCATCTTTTCACCGAATTTCTGTACGAATCGCGTTGATAGTGTATAAGCAAACTTCATATTTAGTTGCTGGTGGATGATGACTTTCATTAATGAATCATATAAGGCAAAGTCGCGGACAATGGGTGTGCCAGGATAAACGAGGAATAATCTCGCTAATCGTGTATCTTCAAAGAAGTCGACAACGTCTTGTAGATCACGGTCCCACTGAAATAAATTACGGATATGTTCAAAGATAACATCTTGTTCTTCATCATAATCGGACATCACAGAAAAGACCGGTTTTTCAGTCGTCCCTTCACCCTTAACACGGACAACACACTGATCCCCATTTTCCAATCTGACAGGTACATCCACCCATCGTTCGCGTAAATTTACGTTAATTAGTGGATCCATATTTAAACGTTGGAGTGAATAATCAAAATCATATAACCCCGCTGCATGGTAGTACTCTTTCCACATCGTGACCTCTCCCTTTATTGTGTGGTTGCTTCAATACATACAGTTTACAACTTTACATACCCTTTTCGCAAAAAAATTGACTCTATCCAAAAGGCACGTATTTTTGCCAGACGAGGTCATTTAGTGATTCAAATTGATAGCCTCGTTCCCGTAATTCATCAATTAAGTGACTAAGTGCTTCAGCATTATCTTCTGTGACCGTATGCATAAGCATAATCGCACCTGGATGAACCTGTTTCAGTACATCATCGAGGGCTTGTTGCCAGCTGTTTTGCTGACTTTCTTCCCAGTCAACTAACGAAACAGACCAGAAGACGTTCGTATAACCAAGCTCATCGGTTAATTTTAACGTTCGTTCGCTAAAAACGCCTTTGGCAGGACGGAAATACGTGACATGTTGTTGATCAGTTGTTTCTTTAATTTTATCATCCAACCGCTTTAAATCTTGTCGAATTTCCTCTTCGCTCGCCTTCGTGTAGTCGAGGTGGTCATCAGAGTGATTCCCGATTATGTGCCCGTCGTCCACCATTCGCTCAACTAATTCAGGTTGATCATCAATATAATGACCTGATAAGAAGAATGTAGCAGGAACTTGTTTGTCTTTTAATACATCAAGCATTTGTTCCATATAACCTAACTCATAGCCACTATCGAAAGTTAAATAAATGGTCTTATCAGAACCATCGCCCATATAAAAACCATTATATTTCTCGATTAAAGGTCCATAAAAACCTAAGTCAGGTGGTTCTTCGTTATATTGTTTTTTATAGCCATAACCATATGATTCATTTGAAATTTCTTCAGCTTGAATAAGTGGTGACCATAAGATCAGACTAAGTATGATCAGTATTATTTTTTTCATGAAAAATCCTCCCAATTGTTGCGTACTATTATTAATTTGCCATGATTTAACGAAATTTATAATTGGAAGGTTTCTCCGCATCTCAGCCAAAACCTCAATTGTTAAACAATCCGCTAACATTGTTTAACAATTTGGCCATAATATTAAACAATGATGCTCAATTATGAGACAAAGTGAGGGGATTGTTTAACAGTCCCCTCACTTTGTCTAACAATTTAAAACCTCCCCTTTATCACAAGGGGAGGTTGCATGATTTATAGCATTACAGCACCAATTAGACCGAAGATAAAAATCGGAATATTGAAGTGTAGGAAAGTAGGAACACATGTATCCCAAATATGATCATGCTTACCGTCCATATTCAGTCCTGCTGTTGGACCGAGCGTACTGTCTGATGCCGGGCTACCTGCGTCACCTAATGCACCAGCGGTACCAATTAAGACCGCAATCGCAAGAGGAGAAAAGCCAGCAGCTGTCGCAATCGGTACATATAAAACTGCTAAAATTGGAATCGTACCGAATGACGTTCCAATCCCCATCGTAATGAAAAGTCCGACGAGTAATAAAACAGTAGCAATAATCCAAGGATTGCCTTCTAACATGCCAGATGACGCGTCAACTAACGCTTCAACTGAACCTGTCTCTTCTAACACACCAGCAAATCCTGATGCCGCAAGCATAATAAAGGCAATCATCCCCATCATACTTATACCGCGACTCATGACGTTTTCAATTTGGCGATACGGTACAGCAACAAGTAAGAACATTAAGACTAAGCCAGTTAAGGCACCTAACACCATTTCTTCTGTAGCCCACTGAACACCTAACGCAGCGAAAATCGCGATAATCGTCATCGCATGCTTTAACTCAAATTTAAACGGCGTATCATCATCGTCTTCTATGTCACTTGGTTGCCCTTTCGGCTCAATTTGACTGTAATCACGTTTTTTCCGGTACGTAATTCCGAGTGCAATAATTAAACCAAGAAGCATACCTGAACCAGGCACAATCATGGCTTGAGTGACACTACCTAAGGTAATATCTATCCCATTTTCGGCCATATTATCACGAACAATTCCTTGGAAAATAAGTCCAAATCCAAATGGCAATGTTATATACGGCGCTTTCAAACCAAACGTTAATGCCGTTGCTACACCACGTCGGTCAATTTGCATTCGATCAAATAATGCAAGTAATGGTGGAATTAAAATTGGAATAAAGGCGATGTGCACTGGCACAACGTTTTGCGATAAAGACGCAATCAAAGCGATTAAGACCATTAGAGCGACACGTTGACCAGACATCACACTACGCAATCCTTGAACAAGTCCTTTCGTAATTCCAGTTAGCGAGATCGCAATCGCAAATCCACCAAGTAATACATAGCTCAAGGCTGTATTCGCACTACCACCCATATTCGATGTAAAAATCGACACAATCTCTGTGAATGGTAACCCAGCTATTAAACCAGCTGACATAGCAGAAATGACAATCGCTAAAAGAACATTAACTTTTAATAAACTTAAAACACTCATTAATATAACAGATATTATAACTGCAATAGCCATCGTTTCGTTCTCCCTTTCTTTTATTTCATTATCACATTAACACTTTATCACGATAAAACATGCTATTTAAAAAATCAACCCCCTCTCATAAAAAATTTATGCGGGAGTTGATCTTTTTATTGCTTGAGTTTGTCTTCCATTTCATTTAACAATTTTAAATAACGATCGACATCCTCAACAGTCAATTGTTCAGGATCAGCTGTTTCAATTTGATCAAGCAAGTGCTGTAACCTTGCTTTCACAGATTCTAAATGATTCTCGTCTGTCATGCTACGACTCCTTCTCAATCGCTTCAACTGTCTCATTGACTTCAATCGTTGGAACGACAGATTGAACCATTGAGCAGTTTTTGGAAGCTGTTTCTAAGCTTTTTTGTAGTTTTGACTCGTTCAAATTACTGCCGACTACTTTAAAGTGTAAGTGAACTTTTTCGATTTTATTCACGGCATCTTCACTACGTTCTACATCCGCTTTAATCGTCATTTCATCATAATCGACCTTCTGTTTGCCTAAAATACGTTTATAAACAAGTGCACTACAGCCCGCTAATGATGATACCATGAGTTGAAATGGACGAAAACCATCATCTTCATCACCAGAAATCGTCAGTTGCTCATACGGTAAATCAGTTGTAATATGTTGATCTGTTACATTAAATTTCATGATAATACACTCCTTTGTTCCTTGTTTGTCCGACTTTTATTTTAACACGATATTACGATACAATAACAACATCTTGTTTTTTAGGAGGTTATCTCATGTCAACGCGCCAACGATTTGCTGTACTCGTTGCGTTAGTTGGTATTTCCGGCTTTTCGCAAGGGATGTTACTTCCACTAATTTCTGTCTTATTAGAAAGTGAAGGTATCTCATCAACGCTTAATGGTTTACATGCCACGGCCTTATATATTGGTATTTTAATTATTTCACCATTTTTGGAACCACCACTTCGCAAGTATGGCTATAAACCAATGATTTTAGCAGGTGGAGCGCTCGTCTTTTCATCGATCTTTTTCTTCACTATTTGGGAATCAATTTGGTTTTGGTTTATCCTGCGTTTACTCGTTGGTGTAGGGGATAATATTTTACACTTCGGAACGCAAACGTGGATCACAACGACCACACCAGAATTCAAGCGAGGTCGGTCTATTGCAATATACGGTTTATCATTCGGTTTAGGCTTTACAGTAGGGCCTCTCATGACGCCTTTAGTTGAAATTAATCCAGCACTTCCGTTTATTGCAAGCTCTCTTTTATGTGTCATCGTCTGGTCATTCATGTTCTGGGTGAAAAACGAGTTGCCCGAGTCTGATGGTGATGTACAAGTGACGACAACCAATACGACCAAACGTTTCCAAGATGCGATGAAATATGCCTGGATCGCTTTATTAGCGCCGTTTACATATGGCTTTTTAGAAACGACGTTGCACAGTAATTTTCCAGTTTATGCGATGCGACTTGGTCATGATGTTTCAACCATTTCTTATATCATCCCATTTTTCGCTGCGGGGAGCATCATTTCACAAATTCCGCTTGGTATTTTAAGCGATCGAATCGGTCGCCCTATTGTGCTGAAAAGCGTGCTTCTTGGTGGTAGTATCACCTTTATTGGAGCCACCTTTATTGAGCAGTCCGTAATTGGTTTGATCATAAGTTTCGCGATTGCTGGCATGTTAGTTGGTTCTCTTTATTCATTAGGTGTTTCTTATATGACCGACTTACTTCCTAACACACTGTTACCAGCAGGGAATATCTTGTGTGGTGTCATGTTCAGTTTTGGCAGTATTGCAGGACCTTTATTGGGTGGTGGTTTTATCGACTACTTGCCACAATTCAGCTTTTTCTATGTGATTGTCTTGTTTATTATTCTAATTTTCATCTTAATGACCGTTCACTCTTTTATCGCTCGAAGACCCTCAACATAAAACAAATCCCTCGGTTATAGCCAAATAACCGAGGGATTCTTATGATTAACGGAATAAAAACCGCCGTTTATGAATATTTAAAATCGCATTAACCTCGCCACCAATTAGGATCATCATGCCTGATAAAAAAAGCCAAATCATTAAAATGATCACACCAGCTAAACTGCCGTACGTTGCTGAATAAGCAGCGAAGTTTGTCACGTAATAAGAAAAACCGAGTGATACTAACTGCCAACCTAACATAGCAACTATAGCACCAGGTAGTGCATGTCTGATTTTGACCCTTACATTAGGAGCTAGTATATATAACAATGTTAACACGAAGATCATCATTAGTGCAGATACAACCCAGCGAAAAGTCTCCCATGTCGCTAAAAAAGCTTCTGACGCGCCTAAGAAAGAGAAAATATATTCACCAATTAGTCGGCCAAAAATCGGTAATGCTAAAGCAACCGCAATGGCTAAAACGAGTAAGATCGTTAATAAAATTGATAATCCCCGCGCTACAAAAAAGGAACGCTCCTCTTCTATTTCATACGCTCGATTGAACGCGCGCATTAAGCCATTAACACCAATCGAGGCAGACCAAATCGTACCAATAATACCGAGCGATAATAAGCCACCGTTTTGGTCTTGCATCAATTGATTAATATTGCTATTCACTAGCGACATCGTATCTCCTGGCAGATATGAATCAACTAAATCAAACACCTGCTGTTCATTGATGGGTAAGAAACCCAGTAATGTTAATAAGAAAATTAAAAACGGTAATAAAGACAATAGAAAGAAATAAGCTAGGCTTGCTGCTAACGTTGGAATCTCATCATCTTGAAAATGTTGAAACAACTCTTTCCAAAACGTCTTCTCAAAAACCACGCACGTCACCTACTGTCCGTTTTTGTCTTCAATTCGTTCGTCAATTTTGCGTTCAACTTGATCTAACTGTTGAACGAATTTATCCATATTAACCATAATATCATTCAACTTCATTCGTAATTGTTTAACGGAGTCAGAAGGATGCTGATAAACTTGCTTCATCTTACTTGTTGCTTGTTTGGAACAATCCATGACGTGTTGACGTTCATCTCTTTGAATTAAACTTAATAAAAATCCTGTTAGCGCTCCAAATACAATTCCTTTTTGCCATAATCGCATCTTAATAACCTCCTAGTATTTTAAAGTTCTTTTTCTGCTAGTATATCATCTAATAAATGCTTGCAGGCCCTTGAAACTAAATCATACGTATAATCGAACCCGCCTTCAAAATAAGGATCAGGTACATCCTTCACGCCTTCTTCTGGTAAGTAATCTAGTAATTTCTTGATTGTTGGCTTACTTGAACCATTATGTCTTAGTTTTACATTACTCAAGTTACTTTCGTCCATCACAATCATGTAGTCAAAATGAACATAATCATTTTCATTCAGCTGTCTTCCCGTTAGACCGTTGGCATTAATGCCGTGTAGCTTTAGCTGCTCTAGAGTCTCCTTATGTGGTGGTTCACCAATATGATAATCACTAGTGCCAGCTGAATCGACGACGAAATGTTCATCTAATCCCTTTTGACTGACTAAATTCGCAAAAACAGCCTCAGCCATTGGCGAACGGCAAATATTACCTAAGCAAATAAATAATACCTTAATCAAATCTTCATCACCTACAATACCTTATTGTCTTATATTCTAATATAATAACCTTTTACAGTATACCTTAAACCTTTTCGTCACTCCATCCATGAAAAATTATTGCTAGACTTAAGTTGATGTTAGAATACTATGATAGAATGATAATAAATCTTTGAATGGGGTGACCATATGAATCGAGCATTTATCGAAGAACATAATTTAATGATTTTCGACCTTGATGGCACACTTTATGAAGGTCGAGAGCATTTTCGACTACATACTAATAATCTTAAAGCTTACCTAGACACAACGGAGCAGCACCAATTTGAAACTATTTATGAGCAGGTATTAAATGGTCATCATCACTTACAAATTGGGAAAATCTACGACGGAAAACGTGATTTGATTTGGACATGGGATCCTTTTACCACCGAATTAACCGAGGCGAAAGACTGGGATGGAAACCTCGTTACCGTAAGCGATGTACCAGAATATATTCCAGCTAAAGAGTTCGATTTTTCCAATTGGGTACCTATTGGCGATGGCTGGTGGCCACCTTACGCAATCGCGCGCCATTTTGGGCTATCTCCCGAAACAATCCAAGCTTCCTATAACAAGACTAAAAAACAAATGTCTGAACTCGATGGATTCTTGCAGCAAACGCCAGGATTGAAAGATTACCTAGCCTCTATTGTAAACGATTATACATTGATCGTTTGCACGAACAGTGATGAAGTTGACGCTCAACGATTATTAGAGTTTCTGGAACTTGAAGAATATTTTACAGAGTTAATTCCAAGTGCCAAAAAACCAGTTTATAGCAAAGCCATCTTTGAAGATGTTTTACATCGCTATCAAGTTGCACCGGAGAAAGCTATTTCAATCGGCGACAATTTCATGAATGAAATCGCCCCAGCTCTTCAATTAGGAATGTCAGCATTATGGCTAACAGATACGCAAGTAAAACCAGTCGATGACAATCGATTAAAACTAGTCGAAACGTTAAGCAACCTTTAATTAAGAAGATTCTTCAATCCATTCTCTTAAAAATACTGGCAGAAGATTGTATTCAAAAATATCATCTGGATAATCGATGACACCGTCGTACTCTGTCGCAATGTCCTGAGCTAATTCATTTAAATTGCCCATGTAATCTTGGTAAAGAAATTCGAAGCTCACCGTTTCTTCTGGCACAAGATTATGTTCGCAAATTTTCGGATCCATATAATTGACATACGTACGACAAGGAAGCGGTCGTGATTCATAGGCTAGGCATGTATTTGTTTCAGTGTCTAATAAGGGGCATGGTAACCATTGTTTACGGTAATCAAATTTAAACTGTTCATCGTCGAAATCAAGCGATTCAACATGTGCTAATTTGTCTTGATACGTGTCGAAATACTGCTTCAAATGCGCTTTAATATGCTCTCGACGCTCTGGTTCCATTTGATTAATCGCTGTTTTTAATAAATCTGCTTCTAGTCTCGTGACAATAATCGGAAAATAACAGCAAAACGCACAGCCCATGAAACAGGTCGGTGACATTCCCATATGATGATCCATTTGGTTCATTTGAACCGATACTTCACCTAGTAATTTATGGTAACCAGCTACAAGTTGATCTTTCGGTTGTTTATAAGTTTTGGCTTCATCTTGTTTCGCTTCAAATTCTCCTTCATCTAATTCGTAGGTTTGGAGCGTTTCAAGACGGTTTTGCACGTCTTTAAGTGAGCGGTGTGACATAATATTAACCTTTCTAAACTTTATTATTTTCATCGACATGAATTCATGTTATAGTTTATTTTGGTGCTTGATTTGTTTTCATTATAACGAATCAAACAACACAATACCTAATAAATTCTACGGTTAACACTTTTGTCTGTAAAGTTTTGATGGTAGAATTATCTCTGCATACTTTTAACGTGAAGAAGGAGGGCTTGATCATGTACGTAGGCACAAAAGGTTGGTACGTATCTGAGCTTAAGAAATTAGGCATTAGCAATTATGAAGGTCGTAAAATAGAGAAATATGACGCATCTACACTTGCAAACGTGTTACAAAGCAAGCAAAAGTAAAATGTTACAGAGGTCAGAGCCTCTGTAATTTTTTTGTCAAATTTTCTTAAACGCATAGGTTCATAAATCATGATACACTTACGAAATGTATAGGTAGATTAAAAATAGAGATGGAGGCATCATCATGTTTGCAAACGCAGAAATAGGAATCGACTTAGGGACTGCAAACCTGTTAATATATAGTAAAAGTAAAGGTGTCGTCTTTAATGAACCATCTGTTGTTGCCGTTGATTCACAAACTGGTAACGTTTTAGCAGTGGGACATGAAGCGAAAGATATGATTGGTAAAACACCTGCCAATATTACATCAATTCGCCCTTTAAAAGATGGTGTGATTGCGGATTATGAAGTCACATCACAAATGTTGAGTGAAATGTTGAAAAAAGTTAGTAAGAAACTAGGCATGTCGATGCGTAAACCGAATGTCATTGTTTGTGCACCAACCGGATCAACTTCCGTTGAGCGTCGTGCAATTGAGAATGCGATTAAAGAATACGGGGCAAAACAAGTCCATATCATTGAAGAACCACTCGCAGCAGCTATTGGAGCAGGTCTACCAGTAGACGAACCAATCTCAAGTGTTGTTGTTGATATTGGTGGGGGCACAAGTGAGGTCGCCATTATTTCTTTCGGTGGTGTCGTTTCTGCACAGTCCATTCGCGTTGGCGGTGACCATATTGACTCAGCAATTATTCAATATGTTCGTAAACAATATAATGTGCTTATTGGTGAACGAACGGCTGAAAACATTAAAACAGAAATTGGATATGCTCTCGTTGAACACGAACCTGTTATTATTGAGGTCCGTGGACGTGATCTAGTCGCAGGACTGCCTAAGACTGTGACATTGGATTCACATGAAATTCAATCAGCTATTCGTGAAACACTCGAAAACATTTTACAAGCCATTAAAGCAACACTTGAGAATTGCCCACCTGAATTAAGCGGTGATATTGTCGACCAAGGTATTACTGTAACTGGCGGTGGCGCTTTGTTAAATGGCATGTCTGAGTGGTTATCAAGCGAAGTTGATGTTCCTGTTCACATTGCTGAAAACCCACTTGAGTGTGTTGCAGTTGGAACTGGTAAATCACTACAAATGATTCACAAATTACAAAAAGCAAATAAATAAACGCTGTACAATCCCTACAAAATGATTTTTGTGGGGATTTATTTATCTAATCAATAGCTCTAACACTTGAAAAGATTTAGTTTTAGTTATATACACCGTGCTCCTCTCTTCTCGCTCTATAGCCTATGAGTTGCTTAATGATACACATGAATACTCAAGTAAATGTTTACAATATAAGAGCCTTATCCGATCTACAGCACATCTCACGATAAATTGTCACACTTATGATAAAATTATATTAGTAGTCAAAGGGGGTAGGCGATGTTTTTACAATCTTTCGGTAATGACGGCATTATTTTCCTCGCCGCATTATTGCTTCTTAGCGGTATTATTGCTGCTAAATTCTCTAGCCGCTTAGGCCTCCCGTCACTCGTTCTCTTTATTGCTGTTGGAATGATTATTGGTAGTGATGGTTTAGGTATTATTTATTTCGATGATGTAGAAATGGCACAACTCATCGGTATTCTCGCACTTATTATCATTTTATTTGAAGGTGGTCTACAAACGAAGTGGTCAACGGTCCGCTCTGTAGCATTTTCTTCAATTTCCCTTGCCACATTAGGTGTACTTGCGACAGCTATGCTAACAGGGGTGTCTGTTTACTTTGTACTCGACGTTTCTTGGCTTGAGGCCTTTCTATTCGGGGCAATCGTAGGCTCGACAGATGCTGCTGCCGTATTTGCGACATTAAAAGAACGAAACATTAAAGCTAAAATGGGCGCCACTCTCGAGGCAGAGTCAGGTACAAACGACCCAATGGCGATTTTCTTAACTCTCATGTTCATTGAATTGATTACCAATGAAAGCACTAGTTTCTGGTTAATGATTCCTTCCTTCTTCTGGCAAATGGGAATAGGGCTCGCTTTAGGTCTTGTATTTGGTAAATTAGGTTCATTAGCTATTAATCGAATCAACTTAGAATCAGGAGGCCTTTATCCAGTCCTAGCGATTGCATTTGCATTAATAACTTATAGTACCGCTTCAGTCATTGATTCAAGTGGTTTTCTTGCTGTTTACGTGGCAGCACTTGTGATTGGTAACTCTGAACTTACTTATCGCTATTCTATTTTCCAATTTAATGAAGGAATTGCTTGGACCGCTCAAATCATGATGTTTATTATCTTGGGGCTTTTATCTTTTCCAGAACAAGTCTTTCATCCAAGTAATATTTTCGCAGGTCTAGCCATTTCATTCGTGCTTATTTTTATTGCAAGACCTATTGCTGTTTTCATTTCAACTGTCTGGCTCAATTACAAATTCCGCGAAAGGTTATTCCTATCGTGGGCAGGTTTACGCGGGGCTGTACCGATTGTTTTAGCGACATTTCCAATTGTGGCTGGAATTAATGGGGCAGATGAATTTTTTAATATCATATTTTTCGTTGTCTTAACATCCGCATTAGTACAAGGTTCTACCATATCTTATGTAGCAGAAAAACTTGGCTTAATGGGACCTAAGAAAGACACACCACACCATTCAATCGAGCTTGTATCGATTGCTAAGGCGAATGCTGACATGGTCCAATTCCAAACGAACCGTGATAATGCAATCGTCGGTTATAAATTACATGAAATCGATTTTCCTCAAAAGGCTTCAATTGCAGCTATAGTAAGAGGCGATGATCTCGTCACACCATATGGTGACACCGAGATTAAAGCTGGCGACTTTTTATACATCCTCGTATCTAAACGAGAGCATGCCGACCTAATGAAGTTACTTAATCAAAAAATTAGTGGCCCTCAAAAAAGTAAACGTAAAACGAAAAAATAAGCAAGCGACACCAATCCGTGTCGCTTGCTTATTATATAGGGAGATATTTACGAGCTCTATTGGTAATATAACACGCGTTGATCATCATTGTGGTTACACAAAAATTAATTATATATGACAAATGTTACAATTTACAAAATAATTAAAATAGTAACGATGAAGCCAAGCACAATCACAAATAAGCCAATATAAATTTTAATTAAATTAGGTATGTTCTTCCTTAGTGATTCTGTTTCATATTGCTGGGATTGTTGAATCTCATCTTCAGCCGTCACGCCTCGTTGTTCACGACTCTCTATTTCACGATTTTGCTGTTTCGCCACTTGAAGCGTCATGACTAAGGCAATGACGAATAACACAGCTAACAGTAACAAGGTAATCCAAAGCATTCTCCATTTCCCCTTTCTTGCTGCCATTATAGCATTTAAAAAAGAAAAGACGGTCTAAACCGTCTCTAATTAGTCTACTGTCATTAATTGATACGTATCTTTCCCAAGTGCTTTCGCTCCATATAACGCGTTATCAGCCATTTTGATTAAATCTTCATCAGTGATTTGATCATGATTTGGAAAAACAATCCCTATACTTGTTGTTAAATTGACAACCTTATTATCAATATACCAATTACCTTCTAGTGTGTCTTGAATCCGTCTAACGACCTGAATGACATCATCTTCTGAGTGAAGCCCTGTAAGTAATGCTATAAATTCGTCTCCACCCATTCGGGCAACTAAATCGCCGTCTCGTAAATTGGACTCAATCCGTCTGCCAAACTCCTTAATCACTTCATCACCAAAATCATGTCCATGTGTATCATTGATAGGTTTAAAATCATCAATATCAAACATGAGAACAGCAAATTGTTCCTCACCACGGTCTTCACTTAAGTAATCAAGCATTTTCTGTTTAAATTTACGGCGGTTAGGCAAATTAGTTAACGGATCATGATAAGCAAATGATTTCAATTCGTCTTCATAGGCTTTACGCTCAGAAATATTTCGGGTAACAACGATCATTTGGTAAAAATGACCATTTTCATCAAATATCGGCTTCGCCTGTAACTCGAACCACAACCAATCTCCGTTTATATGTTGTTGACGGAAATCCATCGCAATCGGCTGAGCCTTTCGCTTAGCATGATCAAAAGCATTCAAAATGCGACTACCATCTTCTTCATGAAGTTTATGCAAGAGTGATTCTCCAATAAATTGATCTTCTGAATAACCTAAAATAGTTCTATACGATGGGGAGGCGTATTGAATAATGCCATGATCATCTACAAGCGTAATTAAATCATGAGAACTTTCAGCAATTAATTGGAAACGTTCTTGATTCTTCATTAGAGTCCGCTCAGCATGTCTTTGTTCTGTGATATCTTTTAGGATCACATAAACTCCGACAACTTCTTCTTCCACAATGATTGGTGTCATTTTAATATCTATATCTAGTTGATAACCATTAAAACTTGTATTTAACTCAAAAGATTGAGCCTGTTTTTCTAACACCATTTCGAACGCCGCAAATCCATATTTACGTTGTTCTTCGTCCGCAATAACAGTTGCTGGTTTCCCTAATAATTCCCCTCTATGATAACCTGTCAATTGTTCAAAGGCTCGATTCACTTCTAACATTATACCTTCTAAATCTACCGAAACAATTGCATCAGTATTATCAGAAAACAATGATTTATAGCGCTGTTCACTTAGTTGAATATGACGTTTGGACTGTTCTTTTGCTAACTCAGCATGTCGATAATCCGTAATATCACGCACAGAAGCAAGGATGTGAGTACACTCACCATCTTCATTTACTAATGGCATTAATGTTGTTTCACTAATTAATTCATTGTGACTAGTCGAATGAAAGTAATCCTCATATACTACTTTTTCATTCGATTCCGCTGCTTTTACATACTCAGGGTACATATTATAATAATGCTCTTCAGATAATACTTCTTGTAATTCTTTACCTATATCTTTATCAGTAATGCCTGTTTTCTCTTTAGCTAGATCATTAACCATTTCGTAATAGAATAGGGTATGACCCTCCACACGCATCAAGAAAATTAAATTGTCGAAGCCACTTTGAACAACTTGATTTAATAGCTGTTTATCTAGCATATAAATCCTCCAACAAACTAAACAATAGCTAGCCATAACAAACCAGCCTACATTCTAATAGTTATTACTACCTATTGTAAAACAAAATCTTTGAATTTGCTACCATTCGCGGTATATAGGCGTTTTAAAAATTATGACATCTTTCGATAAATTTCACAGATAAGTATATATTGACACATTTTCGACAACCTTAATGAGTATATAGAATTATACTCGTGAAAGGATTGACATTATGAATGCGCAAAACCATGAACCTATCTGGAACCAAACTCGTCATTTAAAAGAATACCCTCCCCTCTCTCAAAACGAATCAACAGAAGTCGCTATTATTGGCGGAGGAATCACAGGTATTACGGCCGCTTATTTACTCCAAAAAGCAGGTAAACAAGTCACCATTGTGGATCAAGGGCGTTTTTTAAACGGTACAACACTACATACCACCGCTAAAATCACAGCACAGCATGGTTTAATATATGATCAATTGATCAACAGCTACAATTACCAAACAGCACGGCATTATTACGAAGCTAACCACGAAGCCATGCAGCTTATTCAGTCACTTATCCAAGATGAACAAATTAATTGTGACTTACAACAACACGATGCTTATCTCTACACTGAAACAACAGAAGGAATCACCAAAATTGAAAAGGAGTTCGAGGCTTATGACCGACTTAACATCAATAGTCAATTAGCGGATAGTATTCCATTTAATCTAGAAATTGAGAAGGCTTTAATAATGAAGAATCAGTGGCAATTCAATCCGACTGCTTACTTAAGTTATTTAATACAACGGCTTGATCAAGGGAGTACTAAATTATACGAGCATACAGCGGCCAGGACGATCGAAGAAAAATCTGTGATTATGGAGGACAATACGGAATTAACAGCAGATCGGATTCTCATTTGTACGCACTTCCCTTTTTATACCGAAAATAAATTGTTTTCAACACGGCTTCATGCTGAAAAATCATACGTGATCGCTTTTCCAACAGCAGATCCTTACCCAGGTGGTATGTATTTAAATATCGATTCACCTAAGCGTTCAATTAGAGAAACCACAATCAATGACCAGTCATACATCTTGTTTGGTGGTGAAGGTCATAAGGTGGGACAAGGCGAAGATATGTCAACGCATTATGACGCCTTAAAACGGGATGCTAAAGCCATTTTTTCCAAACAACCCATTGATTATCAATGGTCGACTCAAGACCTTGTTACCGTAGATAAAATTCCTTATATCGGTCCAGTTTCAAAAGAACAACCTCATATATTATTAGCGACAGGTTACCGGAAATGGGGTATGACTAATGGTACGGCAGCAGCTAAAATGATGGCTGATGATGTATTAAATAAAACAGATCATAAACAAAATATTTTTTCACCCTCCAGATCGAGTGTTACTAAAGGAATAACTTCATTCATTAAAGAAAACACAGATGTTACGAAGCACTTGCTCAAAAACAAATTAAGTCATCCTAAAGGGGATTTAGAGGCTTTAAATCCTGGCCAAGCAACGACCTTGTTATTGCATGGACAACGTAAAGGCGTTTATAAGGCTGATACTGACCAGATTTATATGGTCGATACCACTTGCACTCATGCAGGATGCGAAGTAAATTGGAATAGTGCAGAACATACTTGGGATTGCCCTTGTCATGGTTCACGTTTCACATATAAGGGTGAAGTTATTGAGGGACCGGCCAAAGAAAACTTACACCATGAACAATTCTCTATAATTGATTTAATGAAGTTAAATGCATCACAAGACAATAAATAATTTTCTAATAACTTTTAAAGTTGAGTTTTGTTAAAATCCAGAGTTAAACCTTTCAAATTTAACATTAAACTTTACCAAAGTCTTGAGTTAAAATAGGGATGGAAAAACAAAAATTCTTATAATTTCCAAAAGAGTTATTAAAAAATTCATCCTAAATAATTGCAACTGAACCGTCCAGATAGTATAGTATTGAAAGGGAAAAAGCTATATACCAAAGAGGGATGATGCTATGGGGAAAAACTCTAGAAAGATTGAAATTCTGAACGCGGCCTCGCGGATCGTTGACGACAAAGGTATTTTTAACTTAACACTTGAATCAGTAGCAAAAGAAGCAGGCATTAGTAAAGGTGGTCTTCTTTATCACTATCCTTCAAAAGAAGCGTTAGTTCAAGGGATGGTTGATCACTTAGCTAATAACTACCGCACCAAAATTGCACAAAACGTTGAAGATGACCCGCTTGATAAAGGAAAATGGACGCGTGCTTTCTTAAATGTCACCTTTAATCAAGGCTATCCAAATAAAGAAATGCATTCTGGTCTACTAGCAGCAAAAGCTGTAAAACCTGAATTATTAGAACCCCTTCATGATGCCTACGAAGAATGGCAAACTAACATTGAAAATGACGGATTAGACCCGATAGATGCCACGATTATTCGTTTAGCCACTGATGGAATTTGGCTATCAGAACTGTTCGAAACCTATCAAATCGACCCAGAACAAAAGAAAGAAGTTTATAAACGGCTTCATAAGTGGATTCAAGATATGTACATTTCATCCGAGCACAATCCATAATTAACTACTCATTTGAACGACCACTGCTAATTGGCAGTGGTTTTTTTATTTTTCTTCACCCTCTTTCAAATCCCTTGCAAATCAACACTTCTCACCACTTCACTTTCGACAATATTCCCAAAAATTCAAAACTAGCTGTTGATTAAAAACCGTCCAGATGGTAAAGTACAAAACAGAGTTTCATACCGTCCGGGCGGTAAAGTAAATAACCTTACGAATAAAACATTGATTATGAGGAGGATTCAATTGGCACAAAAAGTAATGTTAACTTCCGCTGTCACAGGTGCTGGTGATACTACTGGAAAAAATCCAAACGTACCAGTTACACCAAAAGAAATAGCCGAATCTGCAATCGAATCAGCCAAAGCTGGTGCAACAGTTGCACACGTTCACGCTCGTGACCCTGAGACTGGTGGCATAAGTCATAATCTTGATCATTATCGTGAAATTGTCGATCGCATTCGCGAATCAGAAACAGATGTTTTGATCAATATCACCTCAGGTGGTGGCGGCGATTTCATTCCTAATCTAGACACACCAGCTGCTGGCGGTGATGGCACTGATATCCAAACACCACATGAACGTCATGAACCAGTTGGCGAATTATTACCTGAGATGTGCACGCTTGATTGCGGAAGCACAAATTTCGGCAATATGATTTATATGAGCCCAACTGATTGGCTGAGAGAGCAAGCCAAACTCGTTAAAGATAGTGGCGTCAAACCTGAATTAGAATGTTTCGATACTGGGCATATCCGTTTTGCAAATCAACTCGTTCAGGAAGGACTAATCGATGGCGATCCAATGTATCAATTTTGCTTAGGTATTCCTTGGGGCGCAGCATCAGATGTCGAAACAATCAGCTACATGAAAGGTCGTATTCCAGAAAACGCTGAATGGTCAGCATTTGGTATTGGACGGATGCAGTTACCAATGGTGACTCAAGCTGCTCTATTAGGTGGAAATGTTCGTGTTGGATTAGAAGATAATATCTTCTTGAAAAAAGGTGTGCTCGCAACCAATGAACAACTCGTCGACCAAGCTGTCCAACAACTTCAAACGAACAATATTGAAATCATGACACCACAAGAAGCACGTGAGAAATACAACTTAAGACAACCACACGGAGGCAAGTAATATGGCGAACGAACAAACATCTAGAAAAGTCGCAATCATCGGAACTGGTGTCATCGGTAATGGCTGGATCACTCGTTTTCTCGCTAATGGATTCGATGTCGTAGCCTTTGACCCAGCTGATGGTGCAGAAACTCGCGCAAGGCAATCAATAGATCATGCATGGGAATCCGTTGAACAACTCGGCCTCCATGAAGATGCTAGTCGCGACCGCTTAACATTTGTTTCTTCCTTAGAAGAAGCTGTACTTGATGCGGATTTAATTCAAGAAAATGTGCCTGAACGAACAGAGCTAAAGCAAAATGTTTTGGCAGAAATCGATCAATTCGCTAAACCCACTGCCATAATCGGTTCAAGCACTTCAGGTATTAAACCAACTGAACTACAAGAAAAGATGAAATACCCTGAGCGATTCGTTGTGGCTCATCCATTTAATCCTGTTTATCTATTACCACTTGTTGAAATTGTTGGTGGTGAAGAAACCACAAAAGAATTTGAGCAACAAGCTTATGCATTCTATGAGTCAGCTAGCATGAAGCCAATGATTATAGAGAACGAAATCGAAGGATTTGTAGCTGATCGTCTGATGGAAGCTTTATGGCGGGAGGCTTTACATTTAGTTAATGATGGCATTGCTACAACGGAAGAAGTAGACAAAGCTATCACTTACGGTGCAGGACTCCGCTGGGCACAAATGGGTCCATTCATGACCTTCCATTTAGCTGGAGGTCAAGAAGGCATGCGCCATATGCTTAAACAGTTTGGTCCTGCGCTAAAACTACCTTGGACTAAATTAGAAGCGCCTGAACTGACCGAAGAACTACAAGAACGAGTCATTGCAGGTTGTGAAACACATGCTGGAGATCGGTCAGTAGCTGAATTAGAACGACAACGCAATGAATTTCTCGTTAAACTCATTGATTTAGTAGAAGATTATTGGCCTTAAGCGAGGTGAAACCATGCAACCATTCAAGTATCAAGATCATGTTCATCCAGAATGGGTCGATTACAACGGACATATGAATGATGCCGAATATGCTCGGATGTTCAGTCATGCTGTAGATGCATTTATGGACCATATCGGACTAAACCATGAAGTCATTGAACAGGAAGCCTATACAATTTTCACACTTGAAACCCATTTATGCTACTTAAAAGAAGCACACGAAAATGAACCGTTAATCGTACAAGTGCAATTAATTGATCATGATGCCAAAAGATTACATGTGTTATTTTCCATGACTAATGAACAAAACGCACTGATTGCAACAAGTGAGCAAATGCTAATGGGAATCGATCAATCGATCGGCAAACCAGCACCATTTATCGAACCAGTCCAAGCCAATATTCAATCCATTTGGCGTGAACATGAACATTTAGACAAACCGAAACAAGTTGGAAGAACGATAGGGATTAATCGTCAAAAATAATCCTCCTCTTCCCTTTCGAAAAAGGAGAATGTTTATGAGTAAAATTTCTGTAAGTCACATTACAAAAGTTTTTGGTCAAAACCCGAAACAAGGATTAGAACGATTAAATCAAGGCTATTCAAAAGATGAGATATTAGCTGATACAGGCAACACTGTCGGTGTAAATCAAGCTTCCTTCAATGTGGAAGAAGGTGAAATATTCGTTATTATGGGCCTTTCTGGCAGTGGTAAATCAACGCTCATCAGACTTGTGAATCGTCTGATTGAACCGACATCAGGTCATGTTTATATTGATGATGAAGAAATCACCAATATGAATAAAGAAGACTTAATTGAAGCCCGACGTCAGAAATTAGGCATGGTTTTCCAAAACTTTGGCCTATTCCCTCACCGAACTGTGATCGGTAACGTCGCTTATGGTTTAGAAATTCAAGGTGTAGAGAAAGAAAAACAAATTGAAAAGGCTAAACAATCCATCGCAGACGTTGGTCTTAATGGTTACGAGAACAGTTACCCTAGCGAATTAAGTGGTGGGATGCAACAACGTGTAGGTCTTGCTCGTGCACTTGCAAATGATACAGATATATTACTAATGGACGAAGCTTTCAGCGCACTCGATCCACTTATTCGTAAAGACATGCAAGATGAACTACTTCGTTTACAAAAACGACTCGGCAAAACCGTATTATTTATTACACACGATTTGGACGAAGCACTTAAGCTAGGGGATCGGATCGCTATTATGAAAGATGGCCAAATCGTACAAATCGGTTCGTCTGAAGAGATTTTAGAAAATCCTGCAAACGATTACGTGAGCAACTTCGTTAAAGACGTTGACCGTTCCAAAGTATTAGATGCATCACAAGTCATGAGACGACCTGAAGTATTAACGACATATAAAAACGGACCACGTACAGCCGTCCGTAAAATGGAAGAGTTTGGAGCATCAAGTATTTTCGTAGTTGACCGTGATGAACGTTTCCAAGGTTTATTAACGATTGATGATGCGATCCGCTCTCACAAAGAAGACATACCTATGGAGGACGTATTAAAACAAGATATTCATAAGACAACACCTGACACACCTTTAAATGATTTGATTGGGATTGCTGTAGAAACGAAGTATCCGATTGTTGTACTCGATGAAGACAACAGATTACTCGGAATTATTTCTCGGGTCTCTATTCTTTCAGGGCTTGTTCTAGGTAAAGAACATGACGAGGAGGTGACTGAAGCATGAACTATTTCTACTTTCCGTTAGAACAATGGACAAATACTTTCGTGAATGAATGGTTTCTACCAACATTTAGTAGTGCATTTGAGTCAATTAGTGTTGTCTTGAATAGTTTCGTTGATTTTGTAACCAGTTCATTATTATTTATTCCAGCTGAATTATTCACATTGATCCTGGTTATAATCGCTTGGCGACTAGGAGGTAAAGGTCTAGCCTTCTTTACATTAATTGGCATGCTTTACCTGGGCTCCGTCGATATTTGGGAAGAGTCAATGAATACACTATCCATTGTCATTGTATCCACCTTTGTCTCATTAGTAGTCGGTATTCCAGTCGGTATCTTTAGTGCTATGAACAATAAGGTTCAAGCGGTTGTAAGACCGACATTGGATTTCATGCAGACACTACCAAGTTTCGTTTACTTAATCCCTGCCGTTTTACTATTCGGTTTAGGTGGCGTGTCAGCTGTGATTGCAACATTTATCTTCGCAGCTCCACCTGCTGTCCGTATGACAAACTTAGGCATTCGACACGTACCAAAAGAAGTAATCGAAGCATCAAAAGCATTCGGTTCTACGTCAAAACAGCTTCTATTTAAAGTCCAATTACCACTTGCTGTACCAAGTATCATGGCAGGTGTGAACCAAACGATTATGTTATCACTATCGATGGCTGTAATCGCTTCAATGATTGGCGCTCCTGGACTGGGAGCAACAGTATTAACATCCATTTCACGGGTTAATATTGGCCTCGGCCTTGTTGGTGGTTTAGGAATTGTTGTACTAGCGATTATTTTAGACCGAATCACTCAAGGAATCGGTCAAAATACAAAATAAATCTATAAAACTATAAAGGAGAGATTTTTCATGAAGAAACTATTAATAACGTTTACAGCATTTGCTCTAATCGCTCTTGCTGCGTGTGGCGGATCTGGCGACAGTAACGGTGAAGGTAGTGGTGACAATAGCTCATCAGAAGATAAAGGGACTATTACGATGGGAGTTACCCCTTGGAGCAGTACTGTGCCTCCTACAAAGATTGCAAAATTAATCATTGAAGATATGGGTTACACAGTTGAAGAGACACAAGCCGATGTAAGCTCGATTTTCATGGGACTTTCCCGTGGTGATATTGATGTATACATGGATTCTTGGATGCCTGTCCACGAGAACTACTTTGATGAATATGAAGACTCAATCGAAAGCACTTCTATCAGTTATGAAGATGCTTCATCAGGTCTAGTTGTTCCTTCATACGTTGAAGGTATCGAAACTACGGCTGATCTTGAAGGAAATGAAGATATGTTTGGCAATGAGATTTACGGTATTGAAGAAGGTGCTAGCGCAACAGAAGAGATCGATAACTTTATTGAAGCAAACAATCTTGATTTCGAACAAGTTAACTCATCTGAAGGCGGCATGATCGCTGAAGCACAACGTAAAATCAGCAATGAAGAACCAGTTATTTTCTATGGCTGGAGACCACACACGATGTTTAATGAGTTTGATTTGAAAGTGGTTGAAGATGAATCAGGTGAATTTTTCGAATCATCAACTATTCATGTTGTAACAAACAATCAAGTTTCTGAAGATCATTCTGACGTATATGACTTCCTTTCTAATTGGAACATTGCGATTGAAGATGTCGAAGAAATGATTGTTAAAATTGAGGATGGACAAAACGAAGAGGAAGTTGCACAAGAGTGGATCGATAATAACCAAGATAAAGTTGATGAAATGCTAGGTAACTAAACTCCCCCTTTTAAATAATCAAAATTGGTCTGCCTTTATACAAGGCAGACCTTTTACTATCAAATTCTATTAAGGAGTGACATGATGTCTGAACAAATCATAATCGAACGTGATGTCCCTTGCGAATTACGTGATGGTACAACATTATACGCCAATGTCTATCGTCCGAATCAAGACGGTGAATGGCCAGCTCTTTTAACTCGATTACCCTACAACAAAAATCTACCCAACTTCTCTCATCGTTATATTGATCCAATTCGAATTGCATTAGCTGGTTATGTCGTGATTATCCAAGATGTACGTGGGCGTTTTTCATCTGAAGGAGAATTCCATCCCTTTCAACAAGAATTCTATGACGGACATGACAGTGTCGAATGGGCTGCTTCATTGCCCTACAGCAATGGTAAAATAGGTATGTTTGGCTTGTCTTATTATGGGTTCACACAACTATTTGCTGCGATGACAAATCCTCCTTCGTTAAAAGCCTTATTTCCTGCATTTACAGGTCATGATGTTGTGAATGGCTTCTCACATCGAGGTGGTGCAATCGAATTAGGTAAGCTACAAACTTGGATCTTGGACTCAGTTGCACCCGATTATTTAAAACGCAAGCAGTCAGATACAGAGTACGAAAAAACAGAAGAAATACTGATAAATGACCTAGACCAAATTTTACAGTGGCATTCCTACACACCATATGAAGCATGGCCACCCGCTAAAAAACATTCCGCCTTATATGATTTATACGTTCGTTACATGAACAATAATCTAATGGAGAATGAGGATCAATTTTCGATTGAGAATGTGAATATTCCCGGGCTGCATTTGGCTGGTTGGTATGATTGTTTTCTAAACCAAACCATTGATAATTATGCTAAAATACATCCTCAAAATGAAAATCAAAAATTAATCATCGGTCCTTGGGGGCATGGCGTTTTTAGTCCTTTTTTCGGTGAGCGTTATTTCGGATTAAAAGCATCAGATGACCAGATAAACGGCCAATACGATCTCACGTCACTTCATATTGAATGGTTTAATTATTGGTTAAAAGGAACTTCTAGCGATTTAGTTGACTATGAGGCACCTATTCAGTTATTCGTTATGGGAGACAATCAATGGCGTTCTGAATATGAATGGCCACTAAATCGAACAAATTACAAACCACTGTATGTCACCAATGAAGGACTAGACTTTCAACATCCAAATGAGACGAATAGTTTTTCAACATATGATTATGACCCTAAAGATCCAGTGCCTACAAAAGGTGGTCCAACGTTATTAATGCATAATGTCAATACAGGACCACTTGATCAACAAAGTATAGAATTACGAGATGATGTACTTGTTTTTACAAGCGAGAAGCTACAGAAACCTCTTGAAGTCACTGGACCTGTAAAAGCTAATATTTACGCATCATCAGACGCCATTAATACAGATTTTACTGTAAAAATAACAGACGTACTGCCAGATGGTCGTTCAATCAATGTCACTGAAGGAATCGTTCGAGCCACACATCAACATCCCGATTTTAAAGCTAATCAAATAACTTTATTCGAGATTGATCTTTGGGCTACAAGTCAGGTCTTTTTACAAGGGCATGCCATACGCATCCAAATCTCATCAAGCAACTTCCCTGTGTATGACGCGAACCCAAATACAGGCGTAACACTCAAAGATACAACTGAAATCCAAACCGCTCACCAAACTATTTATCATGATCATGAACACCCATCGCATATCCTTTTACCGATTATTCCAAGGTAATTAAAAAGTCGCACCCTTAACTGGATGCGACTTTCTTATTTGCCGATAAACATTTGTGTCCAATAAGTTTGACCGCCGTCTTTTACATAACCAACCCCAATATGAGTAAAGTCTTCATGTAAAATATTTTCGCGGTGACCTTCGCTGTTCATCCAACCTTCCATCACTTCTTCAGCCGTACGCTGACCTTTTGCTAGGTTTTCTCCAGCTTGTCGGTAAGTTAATCCAAATTCATCCATCATATCGAACGGACTACCATAAGTTGGTGATTCGTGAGCGAAGTAATTATTAACTGCCATATCACGCGATTTTTCTCGCGCTACAACACTTGCTTCTTCTGAGAATTCTAAACGATTCAGATCATGTTCTGCTCGTTTTTCATTTACAAGTTCATGAACTTCTTTCTCTAATTCTTGGATCTCAAAATCAGCCGTATCTATATCATTCGTCGTTTCTTGGTTTTCCATCTGACTTGGGTTAAACGTTGGTGTCGCCTCTTGATCGAGGTTCATTAACCTATCTGCCATATCGTCTACTGTATTAACAACCTGCAAAGCCACTGACTCGAAATCAATCGACGAAAAACGTTCTTGCGCATCTTCAGTCGCTTCACCGATCGTAACACGGTCTTCTCCATCTGTGATCAGCTGTTGAACCGGAAAGAAATATAAAATTCCGAACACAATAGCTACGACCAACAACATTCTAATCATAGTTATGGCCCCTTCTGTATAGTAACTAACTACATTATACGCTATTTCTCCCTATAATTAACATGAAAAGCTTGGGAAATCGAAAAAATGATGCACGAGTGGGAGGACTTGATATTGAGATCATGAAAATAGTCTACTGAATTGACATTAATCTTCCTATTAGTACGAGTAAGTCAGTTGTGGTTTTATTAAAAAACACAAGCCAGAATGTTCCGCTTGTGTTGATCGATGGAGCATATCGGGCTCGAACCGATGACCTTCGCGCTGCCAGCACGACGCTCTCCCTGCTGAGCTAATGCCCCGTATTCAATTCCAAAAATATTATAGCACACGACTTATTCGCTTTAAAGAACTTAGGTAGATTTCGAATTAATTTCAAATTTCCCCTCAGTTTTGAAATAATCAATCGAATTTATCTCATAAATCAACTTAGTATTGAAATAACTTAGAGAAGTTATTTCAAAATTAAAGAGGATGCACTAATAGCACATCCTCATTCTATGAGCTTCTATTTAGTAATGAACATTTGTGTCCAATACGTTGTTCCTTGTGATTCTACATAGCCAACGCCGATATGCGTGAATTGGTCGTTTAAGATGTTTTCGCGGTGCCCTTCACTATTCATCCAACCTTGCATAACAGACTCTGGAGAGCGCTGTCCTTGCGCAATGTTCTCCCCAGCACGACGGTAATCGATTCCGTAATCTGACATCATATCAAATGGAGAACCATACGTCGGCGACTGGTGACTGAAGTAACCTTGGTTCGCCATGTCTTGTGATTTATCGCGAGCCACGTTACTTAGTTCCTGTGAACGTGTTAAAGGTTGTAACCCACGTTTCTCTCTTTCTTCATTCACTAGATTGACAACCTGTTCTTCGAATGAATGCCCTTCTGTTGACTGATCGACTTGCTCTTGATCTGTTTGATTAGATTCTTCTATTTGATCATTCGCTTGTTCTTGCTCTGTTTCTTGTTGATCAGTTTGATCGGTGTTTTGATTCTGCTCAGGCTGGTTAAACCAATCCCAAACATTGAACCAATTTGTATTATTGAATTGTACTTGTTCATACTGTTGTTCAATATCAGCTGAACTTGGTGTGACAACAAACACCACTGACAACATGACCATTAAGATCGTTAATCCTGTTGTTCTTAACATCATAAGTTCCTCCTTTTTGTTGACCCCCAACGCCTATCAGTATGGGGGGTGACCTCGCAACAGGACAAGAGTATTAAGGAAACCAAATTATGGATGCTACTCAGAATCATTCAAATTCCTGACACAACAGGATTTCATAGCTTTTTGGTAAGTTATTCAAGTGTCTTTGTCGTTCGTCTCTGTTAAAGTTTAGCATTGCTTTTATATTGATCTAGCACTAAGTTGTTGAATTGTGAGAAGCGAAGGTGGCGACTCCTGGTCGGCTAAAAACGGTCACGTCCTGTGACCAACGTCGACATTAGACCGTCCGGGTCGTCACGGGAATAGCACGAGTCTCGAGACCCCGCAGGCTGCGCTTTTTGGCTGAGGAGGCTCGAGCTGTGCCCGCGGAAAGCGTCCACCGGGAGCGTATCACAATCTCGACAACGGACTTTAACAAAGGTTGTCATTTAAAATCACCACTATTAAAACTGCCATTCAGGTTTCATTGACCAGACTAGTAGACCAATCCAGGCCACTAACGTCCATCCAATTAATAGATTAGCAACAACAATCAAGGTACGATGCGGATGCTGATTATTGATCGCAAAAAATGTTGGTGTTAAATAAAGCAGTAAGCTCATAACACCTAAGATCACGATTGCTATTACTAAACCTGTCATCAAACGTCACCTCATTTAGCTCTCATTCATGTTAAGATAAAATCAAACTTTTTTCTAAAGGAGAAATCAATATGTTAAAAACATTCCAACTCAAAACAGACCATCATGACCAAATGGTTGATGTCACTGACGAAATCAGATCATGGATCAAGCAGATTGGCTTACAAGACGGCGTTATTGTTGTTAGCTCCATGCATACCACAGCTGGTTTAACCGTGAACGAAAACGCCGATCCTGATGTCAAAACGGATATGCTTAGACGATTCCGTGAACTTTATCCTTGGAATGACTCACAAGACCGTCATATGGAAGGCAATACAGCTGCACATATGAAGACAAGCACAGTCGGCCATGCTCAAACATTGATTATTGATCAAGGTGAACTCGTCTTAGGCACCTGGCAAGGCCTTTATTTCTGTGAATTTGACGGTCCACGTAACCGCAAATTTATTGCAAAAGTGATCGGGTAATGACAAAGCGTAGCCAAATGACTACGCTTTACCCGCTTCTTTTTTAGCTTCTTCTTCGACGCGTTCCATAAACGTCGTGAGTACTTGATCATTACTTTTTCGAGACATCAGCTTCATCATCAATTTTCCGAACCAATTAGTCCCTTCATTTTGCCCTTCATAAATAAAAAGTGTCTCTGATTCACTTTGTTTTTTCAGTGTATATTCGGTTTCAATTTTAAATGCCTTTCCAATCGAAAACTGAATACGCCAATTTTTTTCATCTGGTTGGTCGCTATGTTTAATCGTTTCAACAATGTATGTCTCAATACGTTTCCCTTCTTGATAAGATTGTTCGTATTTTGCGCCGACTACACCCGGCTCACCTTCAATTATTTCGTGCTTCACAACGTTTGGCATAATTCGTTGAAGTTGATCTGGTTGAAATAACGTCCATACATAATCAATATGGACAGGAATCACTCGCTCTTCTTGCCATTGCAACATCAAATATCAGCCTTTCTTTCGAAAATGATAGTTTAATTGTTACATAATTGTTATGACAACACAACGTTTAGTCTTTAGCTCCATCGGGAAATAATCAGATACTGAGGTGATCAAATGACACAACATATTTATATCATTCGTCATGCACAAGCGACTGGTCAAGAACCTGAAGCACCCCTAACCACAATAGGTGAACATCAAGCAGACAGTTTAGCTAAATTTTTAAATCAATACGAGATCGATCGAATTGTAACCAGCCCATTTATACGTGCTGTCCATACGATTGAACCCTTCGCCCGAGAACACGGTTATCCGATTGAACTAGATCGAAGAATTAGCGAAGGATTAATTAAAGAGAGGCAATTTTCACGATGGCTCACACATTTAAACAATCAATTTCAAGATGTCTCGTTCACACCAATCGAAACTGATTCGCCAGAAAATAAACGAAAGCGTGCGATTGAGGCCATAGATGATATTAAGAAACAGTCTAACACCCCAACAGCTATTGTATCTCACGGTGGCATTATTCCACTGCTGTTCCACCATTTCGGTTACGGGGCTGCCTTCTCTCGTCTCACAAACCCAGATGTTCATCTATTAACGATTTCTGAAACGGATACTACAATCGAAAGAATTTGGCAACCTTACTAACCTACATCTCAACTAGATGTAGGTTTTTTGATTAAAAACCGAACAATTTTAATTAAACTTATAATAAAGTTCATTTTTTACCTCAAGCCTATTGAATTATTATACTCAATCCGTTATCGTATTACTTGGAGCGAACAAAAACCAACAAAGATTATAAAACATTCGTTTTTAGGAGTGATTTATCATGAACACATGTTTCGATTATGAAGATATTCAATTAATCCCGAATAAATGTATTGTCCAAAGCCGTAAGGAATGTGATCCATCTATTCAATTTGGTCCACACTGGTTTCGTCTTCCTGCCGTACCAGCCAATATGCAAACGGTGATCGATGAAGACCTAGCTCAAACCCTAGCCCAAAACCATTACTTCTATATCATGCATCGTTTTAACCCTGAACGTCGTTTCAATTTCGTGCAAACAATGAAACAAGAAGGGCTAATTGCATCTATAAGTATTGGTGTCAAAGAAGAAGAGATCATGCTTATCCAAGATTTAGCTGCTGCAGAACTCGAACCAGACTATATTACAATTGACGTTGCTCACGGGCATTCCGACGCAGTCATTCATATGATTCAAACGATTAAGCGTGAACTACCTAACAGTTTTGTCATCGCGGGTAATGTCGGCACGCCTGAGGGTGTAAAAGATTTAGAAGAAGCAGGTGCTGATGCTACTAAAATTGGAATTGGACCTGGGAAGGCTTGTATCACGAAGTTAAAAACTGGCTTCGGTACAGGTGGGTGGCAATTAAACGCTATTCAGTGGTGCGCTGAAGTGGCCACCAAACCGATTATCGCAGACGGCGGCATTCGCACTCACGGTGATATTGCTAAATCAATTCGTTTCGGCGCATCTATGGTGATGATTGGATCACTTTTCGCTGGCCATGATGAATCTCCTGGTGAACTCGTGACTGTAGAAGGTACTACCTTTAAGACTTATTTCGGCTCTGCTTCTGAATTTCAAAAAGGCGAACGAAAAAATGTCGAAGGTAAGAAACTCCATGTACCATATAAAGGCGCTCTACAAGACACTTTGCAAAGCATGACTGAAGATTTACAGTCAGCGATCTCTTATGCAGGTGGCACAACTCTCGAAGCACTAAGAACAGTTGATTATGTCATGGTTAACAATACGATTCGTAACGGTGATTAACTTTTGACAGCGACTTAGTCGTATCGGTTATACTATAAATCATAGTATAACGACAACGAGGTGAAACAAATGACCAAACAATCATTCCATACACAAATCGTGCATCAACAAATTAATCAGTCTGAAGCAACGACATCGAAAACAACGCCGATCTATCAAACTTCAGCCTTTACATTTAACGACCTTGACCACATCGAACAGTATTACGATGGTGAGGTGCCGTATCTTTATACACGCGAGAACAATCCCAACAACGCAGAATTAGGCCAAACCATTGCCCAGCTTGAACAAGCACCAGCTGGGGTTGCGTCCTCTTCTGGCATTTCGGCGATTATGGCCGGAATTTTATCCGTCGTTCAAGCAGGCGAGCACATTGTCGCGGCACAGGATCTATATGGCGGTACGCAACAATTAATTACCAAACAATTATCAAGCTTAGGAATCGAGTATACGTTAGTCGACTTTAGTTCTTCTGATGCTATTAAAGAAGCAATTCAGTCGAACACGAAGCTATTGATGACAGAGTCAATCACTAATCCATTTTTACGTGTCGAGAATTTAAAAACAATCGTCGAGATTGCAAAGGGTCATAACCTCAAAACAATGGTCGACAACACATTCGCCACCCCATATTTATTAAACCCTTATACATGGGGAATCGATTTAGTTGTACATAGTGCGACGAAATACATTGGTGGTCATAGCGATGTGACATCTGGTGTCTTAGTCGGGGATAACGATTTAATCGCCCTAGCCAACAAAAAAGTTGTTGGACTTGGTATGAATCTAAGTCCTTTTGAGGCATGGCTAACAGAACGCGGGGCGAAAACGCTGGCTTTACGTATGCGTGAGCAATCTGCCAATGCTCAACAAGTGGCGATGCATCTCGAAGAAAATAATAGCGTGAAGCAAGTCTATTACCCTAAGAATGTTTCAAGTCGTGGCAATGGTGCAATCGTCACGATTGAATTGGCACATGACCTCGATGTAGCAACATTTTTCAAATCACTTGGTTGGATCAAAATTGCTCCAACATTAGCTGGTGTAGAAACAACTGTGTCCTACCCAAGCAAGACCTCGCACCGAGCGTTAACGGATACAGAAAAAGAAAATCTCGGCATTAATGATTACGTCGTTCGTATTTCAATCGGTATTGAAGAAGGCGATGATATTGTTAGTCAATTAAATGAAGCCATTGCGAATGCTACAACAACTTAATGTATTAACCAATTCGTCCACCCCGCTTCGCTTTATAAATAACAAACTAAAGCGCTCAGAAAATATTCTGAGCGTTTTTTAATCATTAATTTCCAGATTCAATGACAGTACTCGTTACTTGAACACGGCTCCTTCTAGTATTTCAATCACCCTTACAAATTGTGTATTCTGATCATTTCTCCAATATTTAAGCCTAACCAAGCACCCATAAACGGAAAAGCATCGATAGGAAAGTTAAAGATTGCAGTTTCATAATCCTCAACAAACGTTAAAACTGTGACAATGATACTTAACAAACTCATGAAAAGTAACTCGATTATTCTTCTTCTTTTCCAGCGTTTCTCTCCTAATTGAGTTCTATCAAACTCCTGCACCCGCCTATTTGTCTTTGTACCAACAAACTTTCCTGTCGTTAGAATGTACAAAGTGCCAGCTACTATTATCCATAATAATACACAAAACATTCCATAAAGAACGAGTACATTTCTATTCTCGGCAAAATAACCGATCAGCACGAATAACAACAGCATCAAAAGATTGAATTGGATTAATTGCTTCGTTTTTAAATGTTTAACTTCTTCTATATCCCATTCTGTTTCCCCCATTTTATCTCCCCTTTTTTCAACTCTACAACTTATTAGACATAACTACTCCACCTGTTTAAGAACATGATTTATAATTTTTGTAATAAAATCGTTTTATATTGAAAAATCAATAGGCTTTTCAATACATTATTTAATCAACTTTTCTTAAGGTGATTTTTTCTTCTTTCTTAGAGTTTTTATCCCCTTCCCTCCACTTAAAATCGACAAGAATATCATGACCTTGCTCATTCAATAACCAAAACCGATAATTTCCATAGTTAGATTCTACTTTTTCGTCACCTGATAGATGATCCAACTCTTTAGAAATTTTTGCTCGATTTCCTGTCGTATATGTACTAATAACGATGGACCTTATATCCTCTTCTCCTTTATAGGTGAATGTCGCATCAGCATTTCCATAAACATCCTCTGCCCCCTGGGAATAAACCCCGGTAATATTTACTGACCAATTATCTGATTCACCTTCAAATGTAAATTCACGTTCGTGTTCATCTTCTGAACAACCAGTTATAGCAATTAAAATGATCAAAAATAACACTATAAGTTTAATCCTCAAATTATTCTCCCCTTTATTTAGCATTAAACCTAACCGTAAAAGTTTTATCTTTTTCAACCAACATTACATCCGTTAACACAATAAGCTAGCATTTCCGAAGAAGACAATATAATATTTAAATAAGTTTTATCACGGTTTAACGATCGTGCCCTGATGAAAGAACATTTGCCACCTACCATCTCTAAATTTCCAGATGGTACTTCTTAACGTATCCTGTTGGCGTGTTTTATCTTTAACTCGGTATGTAGCTAATACAACATCAGAAGATAGTAGGCTTATTTCAAAGTCATTAAGGGATAAGTCTCGAACCCCAACTCCATCTTCTCCTATACAATCCTTCTTATAACTAACGCCCCCAGAACTTCCAAATTCAATGAAATCATCTGCTAGCAATTCTTCAAAAAAGTCACTAGAAATTCGGTTATCTGGCTTTAAATGACTTCGCTCCATATTTTCTAGATGCTCTCTAAGAGTTGCTTTATCAATTGTCAACTTCTCACACCCACTTTTTCTAGATTTTTTACACAAAAATTCCAAACGCTAGTTTAAGTACAACTTTTTACACTAATTTCTCACACCCAATTTTAACATAATTTTCTTTTTATCTAGATTTATATAAATATTTAATAGAATGATTAACTAGCACTCAATTAAATCGGTATTACAACAAAAAAACACGTGAATTCGATTGAGAATTCACGTGTGAAATAGCCTATTTTAATGTCAGTGTGCACCTTTATGCAGAAGCTGTTAGGCAACCGCAACCATCTTAAATCAACCCTAATTTTTTCAATCCTTGCTCAATACCATCTCGGTCAGCATCAGGCGTTATATATGATGCGGTTTCTTTCGCACGGTCGTGACCATCCTCCATCGCAAAGCTGTGCTTGAATTGCGCTAACATTTCTAAGTCGTTCAGAGAATCACCGAAGACAACGACGCGGTCTTCTGGTAAGTCAACTTGATTGAGCACATGTTGGATCCCTTCTGCTTTTGATCCCCCTTGAGGAATAACATCAACTGAATAAGGGTGCCAACGGATAAAGTCAAATTCAGGATAAGCCGCTTCATACTCTTGCTCTTCTCCTGCTTTACAAAACAGTAACCCTTGATATATATCACGTTCTTTATATGTCGGGTCATAATCAGCTATTTGTCCAAGTTTCAATGTCGCAATCGCCTCTGACACATAACTACTCGATTGAACATTGGCTTTCATATCTTCTTGATCGAGGTACACCATAGGATGATCGTTTGCATTTGCTTGTTCCACCATACGTTCTAAACTGTTAGGCTTAAGTGGATTGTGGTAAATTGCGTCTCCATCTAACACTACATATTGCCCGTTAAAACTAATATATGTATCAATGTTTAGCTGCTTCCTTACATGTTCGTACATAAACGGAGCTCGTCCAGTTGCAATCGCGACGATATGCCCGTTTTCCTTTAACGTTTGGACCGCTTGTCGTGCTGATTCAGGTACACTTTTAGACCGATCAAGCAATGTCCCATCTAAGTCAAAAAAGATGATGTGTTGGTCCATCTAACTCCCTCCTATTTCCTTAACTGTCATCTAATCATTCAAATTTTAACATATTTCATTTATTCCATGCTCACTTGTCATAAAAGCGTTAAGTTTTCGGGTAAATAACTTGTTTTAGTACGGGAACTTTGGTACAGTAAAATTACAACTTAAACGTTCTTATTTTAAACGAATTTAAAGTAAGGATAGAGGCGCAAACACCATAAGTACTTGTGTTGAGGAGAGTGAGCTCTTGCGATGCATGAGGAAAGGGGGATTTGCCGAAGCTTTATGATGCTCACAGTCATGAAGCTGGTTCTGCATTAAAGAAGTGCAGGGCTGTCATATAGGCTACTATATGGAGGGCTATCTGACTTAGGACATTTTGACGTTCTAAAGCAACAACGGGCCCAGTCGCTTCGTTGTTGCTTTTTTGGTCCTCCACACCTAGAAGGACAGGAAAAATATTAACAAAAGGTGTGTGATTAGATGAATTTCGGACAAGTATTAACAGCTATGGTAACCCCATTCGATCAACAAGGTGATGTTGATTTTGATGCAACACGTACACTCATTAATTATTTGTTAAACAATGGTACTGACGGTTTAGTCGTAGCCGGCACAACAGGTGAATCACCGACATTAACACATGAAGAGAAGTTACAGCTTTTCCGTTTTGTAACAGAAGAAGTCAATGGCCGCGTTCCCGTCATTGCCAATACAGGATCTAATAATACGCGTGCATCTATCCAGTTATCACAAGAAGCTGAATCCATTGGTGTCGACGCAGTTATGCTCGTAACTCCTTACTACAACAAACCTTCTCAAGAAGGAATGTTCCAACACTTCAGCACAATCGCCGAAAGCATTGAAACACCTGTGATGCTTTACAACATTCCAGGCCGTAGTGCTGTTGGTATGACAGCTGATACGATTGTTCGCTTATCTCAAGTTGATAACATTGTATCTATTAAAGAAGCGAGCGGTGATCTTGATCAAGTAACGACAATCATTAATCAAACTAGTGATGATTTCACGCTTTATACAGGCGAGGACAGCCAAACACTTCCTACATTCGCAGTTGGCGGTATTGGTGTGGTATCTGTTTCATCGCATATTCTCGGCAATGAAATGCAGGATATGTTAAACGCACATCGAAATGGCGACACGGCTTATGCTGCTAGAATGCATGGATATGTGATGCCGTTTATGAATGCAATGTTCTCAGCACCAAGTCCAACTCCAGTTAAAGAAGCACTTAATCAAATTGGAGTACCTGTCGGAAGCGTCCGTCTCCCTCTCATCCCATTGAATGATACGGAACGCCAAGCCTTAACACCTCTTATCCAAAGTTATACAACGAGCCAAGATGTTGGCTAATATAATAGACCAGCTAAAGATTTAAACTTTAGCTGGTCTACTTTTTTGTTTATTGTTAAACTAATATAAAATTGTTGCCGCTAGGAGGATCACTTTGGTTGTTACATATATTCTTATCGCTCTTGTTACTTTTGGCGTTTTGACCGAGACGATAAAAATGATTGTGCGTCGAACTTTAGGCGTTTCTAAAAGAAAATTAAAACCATTTCAACTTTATCGCATAAATGACAGACAAGGAACAATCATTATCTGGATACGTTTAATAGCTGGTTTTCTATTGTTATTCATTGGCCCAATAGCTCTACCGTACTTTACTTTCCATTTTTTATATTTTTTAGTTGGGGTAATTATTTCTATTGGACTCATCGAATTATTAACAACTGCTCATTTCGAATATTGGCACTCAGACACACCGCGCCAAGCATTTGTTACAGTGAGTGAAGCTGGCATGATTTTACTAGCTGGCGTTTTGTTCTTTGTATTCAATGTTCCTGAATTAGTCTTGGCGTATAAAGATTAACGCTCTATTAATGGGTGAATTTGATAGTTGTTTTTACCACTTTGTTTAGCTTGATACATAGCCACATCCGCTAGTTGCAATAATAGATCACCATATTCGCCATCATCTGGATAAATACTCACGCCAATACTCGGTGTCATTTGAAGCTCTGTTTCACCCAAATCAAACGGGGCTTCAAACTGACTCATAATCTCAGCCACTAAATGATCCACATCTTTTTCTAATCGAGGTACTAATACAATAAATTCATCACCGCCTAAACGGTAAAGTATCCCTTGATCTCGAACCCCTTGAGTAAGTCGTTCAGCGACATGCTGTAGCAATGCATCTCCAATTGGATGACCAAATTCATCATTAACGGGTTTGAAATTGTCTAAATCGATCATAATTAATGCCATTCGCTCGTCTTTTTGCTCAGTATTATTCACCAACTGGGTTAAATCTTCATTAAACTTCGAACGGTTCCGTAATCCTGTTAAATAATCATGGTAAGCTAAATACTGATATTGGGCTACTAATTTGAAATTTTGTCTGATCAAAAAAATATTACGAACAATCGTGATGACAAGAATAAATGCTAGTCCTAAACTCAGACTATTTAATTCCCAACCATAACTATGAAAAACAAACATTATCAGGATAAAGATGACGACGTATGATAGAATTTCTTGTCGTATTGAGAACTGATGGCCATGCTGGGATAAGTGAACGCCTTCATGGTCACGAGCGTAAAATCCAGAAACACCAATCAAAACAACCCCCAATAACCACAACGGTTGAATATAAATAGTCTCTATAAAACTTTCTATTGTCACAAAATAAAAATAAATTAAATCCCCTAAGATTAATATAAGCAGTCCGAACATACTGTACCACTTCTCATTTTCCGTTTGCCACGTCAAATTAAGTAATATAAAAACCGTAACCAAAATGCTTAAATCCAGAAGCGGATAAATGATCTCAATACTATCAAACCCAATTGACTGCTGACTCAAATCAAATAGAGGCATTATTATAAAATGCAAGCTCAATGCTAAAACAAACGTCAAGAAAACTAAGATGTTAAATACGAGCTGTTGACTTGTGTAATAACTTGTTAGAATTAACAATTTATAAATCAATGCGATAAAAAAGACTAAATAACTAAATGCCCATAACCAATTAGTTGCGAGTGTGAATTGGTCAGTTGACTGTACCGTGAAACTAATCACGTCATATAGGTTGGCTAAACCAAACAGCATCGCTCCAAAGCTTAATAATAACCAAAAATACCGATTTTGCGTGGTAAGCAACCAATATTGGCGAAATAACCAAAAAGAAACACCTATCGCAGCAATAGCGATGCTTATCGACCCTATCATTTGTCTTATTACTGAATCATCTGGTAAACCAGCAATTAAAAGAAAGTAGATACTTAACCACACGATGCTACCTATTAGAATTTTTTGTTGTTTTAGCATGGTCATCCCTCATTGTAATCGATTTCATCGCATCAAATTCATAGTCCTATATTACTATAACAATAAAACATAAAAACTGCTACTTATTTTATTGATTAATTTGTTTTTCCATTTGAGACTCATTAACACTTCAAAGCTTCAAATATGGTAAAATAGTTAAGATATGCATTATTTAACTAAAGGATGAACACTTATGTTTTCGATATCAGAAATACAAAGAGAGATTCCGTCTCATATATATTCACGCGGTTTAAACTATTATCATCAGGGGAACGTCATCCATTTTAAACACAACCCCAAAGAAAATACTTATCATGCTTGGGTTTCGGGAACTAAAATTTATCAAGTTAGAGCCTCGATAGAAAACAATACGGTTAATTGTAGTTGTAATTGCCCTGCGTTTGAGGATAACATTCCTTGTAAACACGTGGCTGCTGTTCTAATTAAAATGGCCAAAGACACAAACGCTGAACAAGATCATTATGAATCTGGCTTTGACCGATATTTGCGGCAGCAGGAACAACGCGCCAATCAAAAACGCGACTATTCGAGTGAGTTGATTCAAGCACTATCCAATCGACCAACGACAGGAAAATATCAACGGGAAACATTAAATGTAGAATTCACCATACGTCATTTCCGCCAACTTAGATTTGATGATAAATTATCAATTGAAATGAAGGTTGGAACGAATCGGTTGTATGTCGTTAAAAGTATGCGTAAATTTCTTGAAAGCTTAGACCGTGGAGAAGAACATGAATTCACCCCTAACTTTCAATACGATCCGAGTGAACACGTGTTTTCAGAAGAGGATCAGCGCGTGATTGATTTGCTTTTGCAATTATATCGAAACGATGTCTTTTATGATGGTCATTTCCAGTCACCACCCAATTCAAAAGGCATCACCGTAACGCCTGTTCTTGCTAAACCACTGATTGAAGCATTATCTTATTGTGATTGTCGTTTAGAAGATCAGCACCAATCTTATCAAGCGATTCATTGGCACAACGATGAATTACCTTTTCAATATGAGATTTACCAAGAAGAAGATCAATATCTATTTGGATTTGATAATTTTAAACACATTACGATTTATAACGAATATAACTTAGTGAAGTACGACAATTACTTTTATCCTGTCGATCAGCAGAAAATGAGAACCTTATCAGATTTAGAACAAATCTTAGCTAGACAAACTGAACCTGCTATTTCGGTCTCTAACCATCAGATAGACTCATTTATGTCTGAAGTTTATCCGCAATTAGAAGAAGTTGGCGAAGTTACACTAACTGAAGATGTGTCAGAAAAAATGATTCAACCACCGCTTCATGCGACGATGCATCTCGATTTATCAGAGGATCGGTTAACAGCGAATTTGAAATATCAATATGATAATCATACATTTGATCCTTTAACAAGTGAGGGACCTGGCGAAACGGAGCAGATCTTAATTCGTGATACTGCCAAAGAACAGGAAATCATGAATATGATTGAACAGTCAGCGTTTAAGTTTAATGGACAAACATTATACCTTGACGATGACCATGATATCTTCTCATTTTTATATGATCAGTTACCATTATTTCAAGACGATATCGACATTTATTCGACTCAACCAGTTAAAAACATCGTAAAGGATGATTTACAGACCCCAACCGTTCAAGTCGACCTTGATTCTGGTGAGAATTTATTAGATGTGCAATTTGACTTTGGCGATATCCAGCCAGACGATATCCGCCAAATGATACAATCTGTTCAGGAGAAGAAGCGGTTCTATCGTCTACCTGATGGCGCCTTTGTTCCACTTGATGACGATCATCTATCACAAGTGTCTTCCATTGTTAATGAATTAAATTTAAACGTTGATGATTTAGAAAAGGAATCCGTTCAACTGCCAGCTTATCGTGGTTTACAAATCGATGAGATTGCTGATGGTTTAAAAACACAATATAATAAAGCGTTTGAGCAACTCATTCAAGATATTAAGCAACCTGAAATGTTCGAAGCCGAAGTGCCATCCACTATTCAAGCTGATTTGCGCGATTATCAGCGATTCGGTTTTCAGTGGATGAAATCACTTAGTCGCTATCACTTCGGTGGGATATTAGCGGATGATATGGGACTGGGTAAGACGCTGCAAAGTATTACCTTTTTAGTGTCCGAACAAGATGATCGTACTGATCAAGATCGTGGTAAACCTGCGCTCATCATCGCACCCGCTTCACTCGTCTATAACTGGCAAGCAGAATTCGAGAAGTTCGCACCTCATATGAGTGTCGCGATCGCTCATGGTTCTGCCAGTGACCGTGAAAAGGTATTAAAAGAAAGTGATCACTATGACGTGATTGTTACCTCTTATCCGTCTATACGACAAGATGAAGCATTATACCGCGACCTTACTTTTTCAACGATGATCTTAGACGAAGCTCAAGCGATCAAAAATCATTTAACAAAGCAAGCTAAGGCCGTTCGTACGATTCGAGCACAGAGACGATTTGCTTTAAGCGGAACGCCGATTGAAAACTCACTTGATGAATTATGGTCGATTTTCGATGTGTTGTTACCAGGTCTATTTCCAGCTAAGAAGGCATTCCGTCAATTACCTGAAAAACAAATCGCAAGAATGAGTCGTCCGTTTATCTTGCGCCGACTTAAAGAAGATGTTTTAACCGAGTTACCAGATAAGATCGAAACTGTACAGCACTTTGAGTTAACAACGAAACAAAAACAATTGTATCTCGGTTATTTAGAACAAATTCAAAGTGAAGCTGCGAATGTATTATCGTCTGAAGAATTTCAAAAGAATCGGATGAAGATTTTAGCTGGACTAACTAGATTACGTCAATTATGTTGTCATCCATCGCTTTTCATAGAAGATTACGATGGTGAATCCGGAAAACTCAATCAATTATTAGAAATGGTTGAAACAGCCCGAGCAAGCAATCAGCGTCTGCTCATCTTCTCGCAGTTTTCAAGTATGCTTCAAATTATTCAAACCAAGCTTGACGATATGGGGGTCGATGCCTTTTATTTAGACGGCCAAACACACTCGAAAGACCGAATTGATATGGCCAATCGCTTTAATGATGGCGAGAAAGATATCTTTTTAATTTCACTTAAAGCAGGTGGCACGGGACTTAATTTAACAGGTGCAGACACAGTCATCTTATATGATCTCTGGTGGAATCCAGCTGTTGAAGAACAAGCGACAGGACGTGCCCACCGCATGGGCCAACAAAACGTGGTCCAAGTATTTCGCTTAGTGACGAAAGGGACAATCGAAGAGAAAATTCACCAATTGCAACAACGCAAACGTGAACTCATCGAAAACGTGATCCAACCTGGCGAAACAACGTTCCAAAACCTAACCGAGGACGACATCCGAGAATTACTAAGCGTCTAACATTGTTAAACAATCTCCTGACTTTGTTAAACAGTTTAATCAGATTGTTTAATAATCCAGCTAGAATGTTAAACAATTGGAGTCAATTGTTTAACACTCTTCTGCAATTGTTTTACAATGTTCTGCAAAAGTTAAAAACCAGGCAATCGCTACACATTTCCTTAGCGATTCCCTGGTTTTTATTTTCTAAGTCCCACAATACGTCACATAGTCATCATCGGATTCCTCAGGTGGATCCACATAAGCTTCTTGTGCTTCTGAGTAAGCATAAGGATCTGCTAATACGCGTAATAAATCGTCCATCACTGATAAATCGCCCTCTTCATCTGCTGCTTGAATTGCTGCTTCAACTTGATGATTACGAGGTATGACCGAAGGATTTGCCCGCTTCATGACAGCTTCAATTTGTTCTTTAGTAGCTTCTTCGCTTTCCAAACGCGACTGCCACTTCTGATACCAAGCTTTAAAGTCTTCAGTTCCAAACCAAGTCGATTCATCAAATTTTCCTAATGTTAAATCACGAAATGTATTCGTAAAATCAGCTTCATTTTCTTTCATTAATGTTAACAGCTCATCTATTAATGTTTCATCATCCGCCTGGCTAGTTTGTAAGCCTAGTTTCAGGCGCATCCCTTTCATCCACTCATCATGATAATAATCAAAAAATTGATGTACGACGCCTTCTGCTTTGCGTAACGTTTCATCATCCTCATCGCCAATTAAAAGCAACAACGTCTCCGCAAAGCGTGCTAAATTCCAAGCCGCGATTTTCGGTTGATTCCCATACTTATACCGGCCATAAAAATCAATCGAGCTAAACACCGTTTCCTGATTATACGTATTCATAAATGCACAAGGTCCATAATCGATCGATTCACCGCTAATCGTCATGTTATCCGTGTTCATCACGCCGTGAACAAAGCCGACTAATTGCCATTGACTAATCGTTTTAGCTTGGCGTTTGACAACCTCATGTAGCAAAAATAAATATCGATTATCAGCTTCTTCGTAACCTGTAAAATGACGTTCTAACGCATAATCCGCTAGTGCTTTTAAGTCATCATAACTTCCAAACTGCCTTGCGTATTGAAAGGTTCCAACTCGAATATGACTATTTGCCACACGTGTTAATACAGCACCAATTTCTGGCGCATCACGTTGAATCGCTTCGCCTGTAATCGTCACAGCTAAACTCCGATTAGTCGGAACCCCCAAGCCATGCAAGGCCTCGCTAATCATGTACTCGCGAAGCATCGGACCTAATGCTGCTCGACCATCGCCCCCACGAGAATATGGCGTTGCACCAGCTCCTTTTAACTGAATATCATAACGAGAACCGTCCGACAACACATGTTCACCCAATAGATGCGCCCGACCATCACCTAGCATCGTAAAGTTTCCAAACTGGTGCCCTCCATAAGCTTGAGCAATCGGGTCAGCTCCCTCTGGAAGCACATTACCTGCTAATTGCTGCACACCTTCATCTGATTGTAATACATATGGTTCTAGCCCAAGCTGTTGCGCTAAATTCCCATTTAAGAACACCAGTTGTGGATCCTTTACGGGATTCGGTTCGACATGTGAATAAAACAATTCCGGTAGTTCTGTATATGTTTGTTCTAAATTCCAGCCAATCTGACTCATAATATCCCTACTTTAATTACGTCTTTAAGTTTATATAAACACAAGATCATTAATCATGTCTAAAAAATCGCTTGTTCTCCATTCGACAAAAGCACTCGAATATTATCGAATTTTCTCACAAAAATAATACGCATTTCCTAGCAAATACCACAAAATGTTATATTAAAACAAAAATATTTAAACTTTTGTTGAAAGATATGGACATTTGTATAACATCATGTATACTATTCCTTGTAGTAAAAAAAGAATTTTCAGCAAGATGCCCTATCAGACCAAGCAGGAGGATTAGTAGTGTACGATATAAGTAATTCAACATTAATCAAAGCTTATCAACAAGCGACCAAACAAAACTTAGCTGAAGATTTCATCAAATTAATAGAAAAAGAACTCCATTTACGAGGTATTGATCCAGATGAAATCAAATAATTTAATATGATGTGTTTAGTATGGACATGGATGGGGTACATTATAATTAACACAACACATTTGATTAAAGTTCCCCCTTTTTTCTCACAAAGAAAGCCTTAGTCGTGACACAATATTACAATCCGACTAAGGCTTTCTTAATGTTAGTTATATTTATCAAATCGATAGGTAAATACAATCCAAGTCATGATTAATGCTCGTTCTATTTCATCATCCAATTTAATTTTTGGATGAAATAATTTCTCACCATACTTCCCCTTAGAGATTTCACCTATTAAAGTATTTCCTTCATACACTTCGATATGTGCACGTATACTTTTAGCTTGAAAAGTAAACTGATGCCCATCCATTTCGAGGTGCATAACCTCTAAAAAGCGTGACGCTGTTTTTAAATTAACATCAGTTGAGATCCTAGCAATACTTTTATCATCTTTGGATATTTGATATGCGTCATTTTTCCAATCCGATTGAGTAGTCGATACATGATACACTGCCGCTGGATTATTAAACTTAAACGTTAAATTCAAAAACCACAATCCTGGTGTGCGCATTAAATCAGCCACTACTTTGTGCCATTGACGATGATATACACGATGATAACTCGCTTCACACCTGCCGTAATGAAATATGTATTTCTCCCCCGTTAACCACTTTTCACTAATGGATGTCGCCCAAGGTTTATGAGAATGCTCGGGTTCATATTGTTCATCGCGAGTATTTAAACGTCGCGAGAACCTATAAATAACAGGTGCTGCAATTAATAAGAGTGAAGCTAATATTAATTGGTTCATATCAAATTCACCCGTCACTTGCCATCGTAGAAATATCCCTACAGATGCTGCAATAAATAACGCTATTAATTTAGTCATCTCTCTCCTCCTTTCAAATAACCTTAACAAGAACTACAAAATAAAAAAGGCGGTGTAAACACACCAGCCTTATACAATTCAATATAAAATCACATCGTGTATTCTGCTAATATCAAATACGATTGTCCTTGATCAAACTCGTTTCTCCAACCAACCCTTTAACACTTGCGCATGATTTTGTTGCGTGTTCTTTGAGGCAAAAAGTAACGTGACATCACCGTGTTGCAATTGTTCACTAATAGTCGTCACTGCTTCTTGTACGCCTTCAGCACTTTCTAGCTCATCACGATAAGCTTTCTTAAATGACTCCCAATCCATTTCTTCATCATGCAACGACTTCCGTAATTCGTTGCTCGGGGTTAATACCTTTGGCCAGTAATCTACTTGGGCCCTTTCTTTTTTGATTCCTCGTGGCCATAAACGATCCACTAATACTCGATAACCATCCGTCTCAGCATAATTATCATATACACGTTTTAAACGAATCGATGCCATCACGAATACCTTCCCAACTATCTAGTATAATCGCTATCTTATTAAGTTTAGTTTATAAAACGATGCCGAACATGACAACCATTAGCTACCATTTATTATGAACTTTTCCGCAAAGCCAAATACTCGATCGACTGATGTAAATGTCCATGTTGATCCAGTAATGGACTTCCATGTTCAGCAATCACCATCCTAATGAAAATATCCGATCTATTAAAAAAGAGCGCAATTCTTAAATAAAATTGCACTCTTTAAATCGAAAAAACATTTGATTAGCCCAGCTTACTATTAATTTGATCAATCTGGTTTTTCCAGTAAAAATAATGACCTAGCCAAATCACCATGAATATAACCGAATAAATCAACGTAACAGTGAGAAGGATCCCCCACTCTAATGGAAACCATTCTGCCCATATACCTAAACTTAGGAAAGTCGTAATCGCCACAATAAAATGTAAACTACTAACGGATAACAAATTATCGCTTTTTTCATAATACCAACCTAACACTGTATTAATACCAACAATCCCCACTGTAGCAACCATATTTCTAAACAAGAATATTGGACTAATTAAATCATAACCCATTGCATCTGTGATGATCCAAGTGACAATAACCATCGCATTAGCCGATAAAGACACAACAAGTAATAAAGTTAATAATTTCTTTTTAATCATAATAAAGCATGCCTCACTTTCTAAATAAGATATTTTTAATTTTCTTTGTGTAAGACCTTGTTGAATAAACCTTTTCATCACTCTTGAGGTGAAGAATAATCCGCCCGCCAAACGTATACTCAAATCGTTTAACCCATTGTAAATTGACAATTTCAAATCTTGATATCCTTACGAAATGGTTAGGAAGACGAGATTCAATTTCATAGAGCCTCTCCTGAACCTTTTGTTTTCCGGATTCAGTGTTGGCATAAACTGCTTTGTTTTCTGTAAAAAAGAAATGAATTTGATTTAATTCTATTGGCGAAAAACTCGACCCTTCTTGGGTAATAATCATATTCGACGGAAATGGATCTTCAAATAACTGACTGACTTTATCCACATACGAATGATGCGATTTAGTCCGTAAAATCGTTAAGTCATCAGGCAATGAATCATCGTACTCAACTTTTAATTCCATCAACTCATCCTTTCTGTGTAAATCGTTTAATGATGTGTTTTATTTAATTCACATTATATAGATGACTACATTAGAACGGAAGGCGATTCAGATGAAACGTCCATTTGAAGTGACGAAATGCAAAGTGATTCTGATGAAGATCCTTCTATCATCATTAAGTGATCCAATCAGTAAATAAAATCAGCTTCCACCTTGCGTTTAGTTCCAGTTAATGGAATAATCTTACTTAAATACTAGTAGTCGAATGGGAGTGGATCATATGGATCACGAAGCTTTATCACAACGGTTCAAACGATTTGCCGAAGAATGCAAAGGATCGAGCGAATTATATGAGTATCTCTCCTTAGAAATAGCTTCAGATGACCAACTACTTGAACTATCAACCTATGTAAGGGAAGGGCAACCAAAACCGAATATGCTATTTGGAGTTGTTCATCATCTGTTATTACAAGGCGTGGATCATGAGTTGAAGAATTATTATCCTAGCATCACCAAAAAACCTAAAAACAGCAAAGACTGCTTTCCTGTTTTTAAAGATTTTTGCACAGAGAATCGAAACCAAATTATAGACCTGCTGAGCAGTAAATTAGTACAGACGAATGAAGTAAGACGTTGCGCTTATCTTTATCCAGTGTTTCATTATGCTTACAAGCAGGTGAACAAACCCTTAGCCATGATCGAAATCGGAACCAGTGCAGGCCTCCAATTAATGTGGGATCAGTATAGTTACGCATATGGAAGCGACGAGGTATATGGCGATGTTGAATCAACCGTACATATTACATCTGAAATAAAAGGTGAACTGCCAGAAATACCGAGGTCAGCTCCTCCAGTCACAAACAAAATAGGCATCGATTTAAATATTACTGATCTTAACGATGACGAAGAATCTAGCTGGCTTAAATCTCTTATTTGGCCAGAACATGTAGAGAGGTTAAAGCTTTTCGATCAAGCAGTTGAACTATTTAACCAACAATCAGTTAGCCTAATCGAGGGTGATGGCATATCAATGCTTAATGACATCGCCAAGGAAATACCTGTCGATCAAGCGATATGTATTTTCCACACACATGTGGCAAACCAAATCCCCAACGATCAAAAGCATGAATTATTAAATAAGATTGAGCAATTAGGTAAAGAAAGAGACGTCATTCATGTTTACAACAATATGTGGGAGCAATCCTTGCACCTTGATTACTGGGTCAATGGTAAGGAGACTAAGCTTGTTGTTGGTGATACCGATGGTCATGGTCGTTGGTTTGAATGGAATTTAGTTGAGATGTCTGAGGTGAACTAGATTTTCTAATCTTATTCGATTATAAAAACTCTGATAAATTCGACGAAGCATAATAGTCTAAAAGGAAAAAGCCAATCGATTATCATCGATTGGCTTTTTTCTCAAATTATTTCGTATTCGTAAATCCACCATCAATCCGAATGACATCACCATTTACATAGCCAACATTAGACGTCAATAAAAACGTCACGAGTTCTGCGACTTCTTCTGGTGTACCTAAACGTTTTTGTGGAATACCTTGTTCAGCGTTTTCTTTCATTTGTGGGTTGTTGTCGAAATACTGTTTAACCATCGGTGTTTCAGTAGGACCTGGCGCAATCGCATTCACACGCAGACCATCTTTAGCATATTCAGCAACCATACTTTTCGTCATGCCGACAATGCCATGCTTTGTTGCGGAATAGGTAACGACTGTATCTTGTCCAATGACACCTGCACTTGATGATGTATTCACAATCGATCCGCCACCATTTTTCACCATGACATCTGCTACGTAATGCATGCCATAAAGAGCACCTAATAGGTTGATGCCGACGATCTTATCAATTTCTTCAATATCTGTATCTAGGAAGTACTGTCCACTACCAGAGATTCCAGCGTTATTAAAGAAATAATCGATTGATCCAAATTGTTCAACAGTTTGGTCGACATAGTTTTTGACGTCTTTTTCTTTCGATACGTCTGCTTTAATAAAGGTTGCATCAGCTCCCGCTTGTTTGACGATTTCAACGGTTTCCTGTCCACCTTCTTCATCAATGTCGACGACAGCAATGTTAATGCCCTGTTCTGCTAGTTTTTTCGCAGTTGATTGTCCTAAACCACTGCCGCCACCAGTAATAATAGCTGTTTGACTCATGATTATACCTCCTCTAAATGAATCTATAATCAGTATTCCTTTATTTTGAAGAACTAAAACAATGTGAGTCAGTTTGTTGTGACGAATATATGAAGCGTTTAGTTACTTCGGGAGCAAAATTATAGACACTTTGAATTATTTAATATGATAAAATTGCATAAAAATAATTATAAGTGAGAGGAAGGTATAAACTATTTCACTTTCACCAAAAAAAGGCTTTTGGTCAACTATTTTAAGCATTGTAGGAATCATATTACTTATAGCAAGCTATTCTATTTCAAAGACCCCCACTTCTCCCGAAAAAATCTTTATAGGAATCTTATTTTTCACAGGAATTGTATCTATGATGGCAAGTATTGTATTGGGTATTGTTGGGATAAAGTCTAACGAAAAAGGCTTCTTAAAATACACAGGAATATTAATCGTAGCACTTTTAATTATAGGGTTGGCACTTACGCCTGTATTAATGGGACTTTTCGGGTTCAGGGAACCATAGGATTTAAATTCGAGCTTTGAAATAGACGGTAGTCACTCTAAGTAGTTCAGTTTTGAAATATAAGATTTAAATGCTAATTGTATAATCAGTGGAAAATATGAAGTCACTTAACATTTATATGGTAAAGTAAGTTAAAAGTGTTTTAAGTAAGGAGGGATTTTGATGATGGTTGTAGCACCTTTCTTAATGGCTTTAATACCAGGGATTATTGTATTGACACTCACGTGGTGGTTCAATAAAAAAGAGTTTCATCAATTTATAAGGATATTACCCGGAATCCTACTAATTATAGCTGCTGCCATTCTCTTCTATATCGGTTTTGTTCACATTAGGGGTTTCGAAGGGGCAGCTTATGGCTTTCTCAGTTTCTTCTTAATTATTTTTGCTATGATATCTTTTACAATCGGTAATAAGGACACTGATAAACGGTAGTTAAGCAGTGTCCTAACGAGTGCGCTAGTTGTTGAAAAATGAATATTTTCCGCTAAGAAAGTTGCTCTCTTTTGTAGTTCAAAAACGCATTAGATTTTGAATGAATTTGTCCAAAAGACTATGTCATCAAAAAAGAGGAAAGCACTCAGCTCTCCTCTTAAAGTAAAGTCTATTCAATTTGACACCGAAAATGCATGGTCTTCTTTGATGCCTTGGTGTTCTTGAAATTCATCTAGTAACGCTCGGACTTCATCAGTCGATTCTGTCTCCATCAGCTTATTTCGAAGCGCACTTGCGCCGTGAAAGCCTTTGACGTAAATTTTGAAAAAGCGACGTAATGGCTTAAAGATGCGCGGTTCAAGCTCTTCTGAATACTTATCATGCAAATCCAGTTGCAATCTTAATAAATCCAGTAACTCTTCGCTCGTGTGCTCTTGCTTTTCTGTTTCAAAAGCGAATGGATTATGGAACACGCCACGTCCAATCATAACTCCATCAACGCCATATTTCTCAACAAGTTCTAATCCTTTTTGTCGATCAGGTATATCTCCATTAATCGTTAGCAATGTATGTGGTGCTACTTCATCACGAAGCTTCTTAATCTCAGGAATCAGCTCCCAATGCGCATCGTAGTTACTCATTTCCTTCTTCGTGCGTAGATGAATCGACAAGTTCGTAATATCTTGCTCAAACAAATGCCTTAGCCAATCATGCCATTCCTCAACATCTGTATAGCCTAAACGTGTCTTCACACTAACTGGGAGGCCACCTGCTTTGGCTGCTTGAATAAGGTCAGCCGCTAACTCAGGACGGCGGATAAGCCCACATCCTTTTCCTTTAGTGGCCACGTTCGGTGCTGGGCATCCCATATTAATATCGATCCCACGATAACCCATCTCAGCCATGCCAATGCTCATCTGGCGGAAATATTCAGGCTTATCCCCCCAAATATGCGCCACAATCGGCTGCTCATCTTCCGTAAACGTTAAGCGACCGCGCACACTCGCACGACCTTCTGGATGACAATAGCTCTCTGAATTTGTAAACTCCGTAAAAAACACATCCGGCCGAGCCGCTTCACTAATCACGTGACGAAACACGACATCCGTCACTGCTTCCATTGGCGCCAACACGAAAAACGGCTTCGGCAACTCATGCCAAAAATTATCTGTCATCATGCTTCGAACCCTTTCCTTGAAATCTCATTTATAAAATAAAGTCATTTATTAAAACCTTTAATAAAACCATTATATACTTTAATGGGTTCAGGCTCAAAGTGCAAGGGAAATACGGATGGAAAATATAAATAGCAATGTTTGACTTATTCACCATTTCTGTTATTCTTTTTGCGCTTTAACATTCTATCGATTAACCAATAAAAAATTGTAGCTAATATCGTCGCGATGATGATGTCTAATGAACTTTGATTAGAAGCAGAAATCAGAAAGTTATAAATCCAAAGACCAATTAACATAACTATAAAGAACGTCAAATAGAATAACATTTGCTTTAGACCCCCCATTTATTTAACAAAAACGACTGCGAATCATATCTAGATTTCGCATGCGTTATAATTTCTTTGTTGCAACTCTGAAGTAACCCAATTGAGAGTAATCCTATGTTTAGCTAGTCTAACTCAACTACTCTAGAAACATTATTGCCACACGCTTTGCATTCACCTTTCAACACGATACCTGCTTCATGATATTCTATTGTAAAGCCAGTAATCGTTGCACTACCTCTACAATTTGAACAAAAGACATTCGTTATCAATTTCTCTCGAATATCTTTTGGTATTGATAACCATTTTTTATTTGCTTCCATAATCAACCCTTCTTTTTTAATAACGTCACTGACTCAATATGTGTTTAGATAGAATGGTGATACTGAAACGCACTTATAATGTTTTGCGTAAAGAATTATCCCTTAGAAAAGGACATTCAATTGCCAATCCCATTCATGCACAGTATCCTTAGAACTGTGCATCAAATGGGCGTTCACTGAACATTCCACAACGAGAGCGCTATCTTAAAAGTACTTTTTCTATGTGTAAAACAACTAGAGTAGGAAATGGGAAGACGTCCATATTAATCATTGGTCAATGGTAATGAACAAGCTTCATGTTCACGATATGCATGAAAATAGGGTTCTAAAATATAGTTATCAACTAGAACTTACACACTTTATTTGACAGACCCAAGGAGCTTGATTATCAAAGCTCCTTTTTATTGTGTTATTTTTGATATTAATTTATATGTCATTCCAGCGTTTATTATTGACCATTTAAGGGTCTACTTCCACTGTTTGTAATTGTTTTTACTCCAAACCGAACCCCTTTAGGAGAATGTATCCTCTGTGTTTATTTTATTAAAACGCATCTCCCTTAAATTACCAATTACACACATTTGTATATTTGTTATGATATTTTTTTAGTTATTAAACAAAATACTTTTAATATAAATATAATTTATGTAAGGAGGATAAACATTGGCTAAGAAATCCATGATTGCAAAGCAAAAGCAATCACAGAAATTTAAAGTCCAAGAGTACACGCGTTGTGAGCGTTGTGGTCGTCCACATTCTGTTATTCAGAAATTTAAATTATGTCGTATTTGTTTTCGTGAGTTAGCTTATAAAGGGCAAATTCCTGGTGTTAAAAAAGCAAGCTGGTAAGTCAACCTTGATAATTGGGGTTGGCTTTTTTTAATCTTTTCATTTTATATATTTACATATTCTTTTCTAAAATAAAGTTATTCTTTTAAACCCTACCATTTGTTCCTTTTCACGGAAATTGATAAGAAGAACGGATAAGTTCATCTCGTTAGAAGCATCATAACATATGGCACAGTAACTAGAGCAACAAGGAAGATTAAATGCCCAAAGGCTTCAACAAGGGAACCAAGGCATCCTAAGTGGTGCCCAATCATCAACTAACGGTCTTAGCCAATTTGGTGTGGCACCAGCTGATTTTCAATCATGATATGCAGGAACGAATGTTGAAGAGATAAGACAACAAATTCAACAGTCTGCACAAAACAAAAATAATCAATAAAATGTTTTATTCATTAAACTAAATAATTTAAAAAGCTGAAGCATTGAACCGACCCCAAAAAGTTAGAGTTTCGTCTAACTTTTTGGGGTCACATTACATTAATCAGGGTTTTTATTAAGTAAACTTACGATGTAGCGTCCTTTAGATTAGAAAAGATGATGAAAGAAATAGAAAAGATAGGAATTCGAAAATTAAACATTGAACAAGCCAAAAACGAATGCTTTCCAGGAAAGGAAACGTAAGAGACAACAAAGGGGAAATCGTAAATAACTAATGATTAGATAGGCTCCACATCTTTGTGGGACTCTTTTTATTTTCCTTGTATAAGAATTGAAAGAATTAGAAATTAATGTAGAGAATTAACTAAAAGGTGGTTTAATTATGGAAATAAACGAATTATTGTTACGCATTGCGCTTACATTTGTACCCTTGTTTCTATTAGCAAGAATTATGGATCGTAAAGAAATAAGTCAAATTACGTTTTTTAATTTCATATCAGCAATCGCAATCGGTTCCATTGCAGCAAACCAGGTAGTGAATCAAAATTTAACGATTCTCAATGGTATGATTGCCTTGATTGGCTGGACTATATTTACTTTACTTATGGATTTAATTAATATAAAGTCAAAATTCTCTAGGAAGATTACGACTGGTGATCCTGTTATTGTTGTTAAGGAAGGAAAAATAGTTGAAAACGCCTTACGAAAAAGTAGATTAGACATGGATTCTTTGTCTGCTATGTTACGACAACGAAATGTATTTTCAATGGCTGATGTCGATTTTGCCTTCTTTTAAACAAACGGGAAGCTTTCTGTTTTGAAAAAGGAGAATAAACAAACAGTCACCAAAAGTGATATGAATATTTTAAACAATCATGATAAAAAGTTTCCGATTACCACTCAAATTATTAGTGATGGAAAAATTCTTTTAAGCAATTATCCAAATTAAATATAGAAGAAGAATGGGTCAATGACCAGTTACGCCAATCTTAAATTACATCTATCTCTGATGTATTTTTTGCAGAAGTACAGCAAGACGGTTCGCTTTTTATCAATGTTAAAACATTAATTAATAATTACGAAAAAATGCTAAAAGTCCCAAACTTCCTAATTTAAATCTTAGATTTGCAATTAGGCATGGGACAGCATTTTTATCTTTTTACGAGTTTCAACCTTACACATTACGGCTTTAATACAACTTTAATACAGTTTTCCATTTTGGTATCAAAAATCTCGTATCCGCGCTTCGCTTCAGCTAATGGTAACGGGTGTGTAATAATATCACTTAAGTCTACCTTTCCGTTAGCAATTAGGCCATGTAAATGTGGCATAATATGAACCACTGGTGCTTGACCCGTTCTGATGTTAACATTACGATTGAAAATATCACCGAATGGAAAAGCGTTATATCTGGATGCGTAGACACCTGTTACCTGTATATTCCCGCCTTTTCTTACAGATTGGGTAGCCATCACCAAAGCACTCATCGTACCTCCTTGGAGTTTAAGACCTGTTGCGAGAAATTCTAAATCGGTCATTTTCCCATCCATGCCAACACAGTCAATCACAACATCTGCGCCACCTTTAGTAATCTCGTGAAGATATGCACCTGCATTGTCATAGTCCTCAAAATTAATCGTTTCCACGTTATTTGTTCGTTTGGCATGTTCCAGACGATAACCAACATAATCGACGGCAATGACACGTTTGGCTCCCTTTAGCCAAGCAAATTTTTGTGCGAGAAGACCAATGGGGCCACAGCCTAGAATGATAACCGTATCTCCTTCTTTCATACCGGAATTCTCGACACTCCAATATGCAGTTGCACCAGCATCCGAGAGCAAGACTAGATTATCATCATTAACCTCACTATCTTCTGGAATCTTAAAAGGAGTAACATTTCCGTAAGGTACACGCATATACTCCGCCTGTCCACCTGGATAGCCACCTGTTGTACCAGAGTAACCAAAATAGGCGCCCATTTCTCCATTATCATTAGAGTTATCACATTGACTTTCTAACTGATTTTTGCAGAACCAGCACTCTCCGCAACTCACATTAAAAGGAATTACCACGCGGTCTCCCTTTTTCACTTTCGTCACATTTGGCCCGACTTCTTCCACTATCCCCATTGGTTCATGACCAATGATATAATTTTCTTGTATGTTAGGGATCATCCCATGGATGAGATGTAAATCAGAACCACAGATTGCTGTATTGGTTAATTTTACAATTATATCATCTGATTTTTGAATACTAGGAGCCTCAACATCTTTAACAATAACCTCTTTTACGCCCTGAAACGTTACAGCCTTCATATATCTTTTTCCTCCATTTGTCTAAATTATTGCGGTGGTGTTGGAAATAATCCTTTTCTATTGTTATTTTCCGGAAATAGAGTTAACCCAGCTATATCAACAGCTGTCTGTGCAGCTTTTAAATCAAGTATTTGTTGTTCACTTACATCGTATGGATGAAACCATTTTTTCACCATCATTAAATCGATTACCTCTTTTTGAAAGTCAATCGCTGCATCCATTTGATTTCGAAGCATTGTTCTTACTTCTGGGCTAGCAGCCTCTGTTAAGGCCACAGAATAGTTACGAATCAACTCCTTAACCGTTACTAATAAATGAATTGCTATTGCAGAATCTATTTGTTCCGGCATACCAACCGAATTTATTGGATCTAAATAATCATTCATAAAATGTCACCTCGCTCACTTTGATTCGCATATGGATAAATTCGTTGCAATTCTTTGATGTCCACAACAGTCATATCTACATTTTTTTGCATTAATGCCCGAAGTTCCTGATCAAAAACAACCCCTTGCATGAGCTTAGATTTAAGTAGTGCAACTGTTTTCATATTTAAAATTTCATGTAAATCCATCGTTTCGTGAAAAGCTAGATCTTCTTTACTCACAATGACTCCTCCTCACTTTTTATGATATTTTGTCCATCAAAGGCCACCCTATACATCATCAGGTTTCATTCCTTTGCATAATATTTTTTGAATGACATAATATATGGGCAAAACATATCCGTTTAAGGAGTTGGTGGAATGGAAGGTAAATTGGCTCTCCATGAACGACTGGAGTTACATGAAATTTTAACATTCAAAAATATATGCTTAACGAAAGCCGCAACCATGCAAGGATTAGTCGGTGATGAGCAATTAAAAGAAATTTTGTCTATGGATGTAACAAAAGGGAAGAACCATGTGGAACAATTAACACACTTACTAGAAAATAGGGATGTGGAATCATGACAAATATGCTACAAAAAATAGCTGGCATGAGCGGAATGACCGACCAAGTAATTGCTACAGATTTTTTAATCTCCACAAAATCAGCAATTCGAAACATAACATTTGCCTTAACTGAGTCCGTCACACCAGAAGTAAGAGATGTTTTACGAGAGCAACTCAATTATGCAATGGAAGCCCATGAAAAAATTACTCTTTACATGATGGAAAAAGGATATTATAACCCAAGTGATTTAGACGAACAGTTATCTGTAGACGTTAAAGCATCAAAGGCAGCGTTAAAGATAGCAAAAGATTAAGGGCTTATCCCTACTTTTTAGACTTGATTTATAAAAGTCGAACAATACCTTACCTGATGTTCAGGAAAGTCCAGAAGCTAACAATCTTCGATACCAGACTGAGACATCTAAAGAGTTAACAGAAGTGAAATTAAATAATAACAACAAACATCAAAATAGCGAATAAAAAAAGGAGTAAAAAACCTAGGTGTACCGAAACTCGGATTGTCTATCATTGAACTATACCCCAGTTAGTGGACTGATTAAAAAAGTCCCTCACTGGGGTTTATTATGTTATTTAACTTTCACTGTTATAGTGAAATTAACCGTAACCAGGACGCTTAATCAAAGGAAGTAATTCGTATATCGCAGTGGAAATACACTTCGCTTTCCATGGGCACGACTTCAACTTCCCAAAGTTCATTAGCGTTCACTTTGGGTGATTTTCAGCTTTGAGAGATATGTTATATGTTTTTTATAATATAAGAAAGTGATATCCGTTAATAGTACCTTACCAGACTCTCCTTGGTCGAATTCCCGATTCAATAAAATATCGCATATCTTATGTTCTTGTGTCGCCCGAGACATTTTCTGGTTATTTAACCAAGAAAAGAGTAGAAGAACACCGGTCAAGTTCCACGATATTGTGTGGAAGACAATCACCTTGTAATCATTGACAAGGATATGTGGAAAGCCGTACAACTTGTGATGGGGAGAAAAAAATTTGCTGAGAAAAATAGTCTGAAATAGATCTACTCTCGTCATGGGCGAAGCCGGAAAATAACATGATATAGTCAATCTATACTTTAACGCAAAACTTAAAAACACTATATTTCTAATTCTTTTCCGCATAAAAGTAAGACCCCGGGGGCTCAAAAAAAACCCCGAACCATTAGGTCCGAGGGAACATAAAATACACTTCATATATAGTTAAAAATCGCTAAACCTATTGATACAAAGCTATTTCAACTCTATCAACGCTACGCACTCAACGTGTGTAGGGTGCTGGTTGTAGACAGTTAACTAATTAATAGGTAGTAGAGTTCACCAGCTTTTAAACCTAAGAAAATGTAAGGCCATACCCTTAAAATGAACGGTATTTTTCACTTAAACGCGCTTAAGTGATTATTAAGATGATAGAGCAATAAAACCGCCATTATAAAACTTTTACCTGTCAATCGAATTATTTGACGACAATGTCCAAAAAAAGTATTATGAGTATATAAAATAGCTGGATGCGTTGAACATCCTGCTAAGCAGCCGAAACATCACAAGGTTTAGGTTGTTGTTACTCTTGAGTGTTTTTCTTTGAACTACCTTGCTTGGCTAAGCAAGGTAGTTTTTTGTCTACATAAGGAAATGTTCCATATATACGAATGTGATTGAACCAATGAGCCAAATCAAATAATTCAATGTCAAGCTTTTGTTGATCAATAAGATCAGCACCCCTAACAAACCCACCCTTAATCGTTTTAAATGTAGCTTCTGCAGCGGCATTATCGTGCAGGATCCTTTATTACTCAATAAGCGATCTATATTGAATGTGCGAAGTGCGTCAATTCACTTCTGTGATCTGTGTGAACACCTTAGAGTCATATCAATTCTCTTGGGTAGATGTAAAAACACGATGAACTAACGCTTCATATCTATTTGTTCCTAATTAACTGAACACCTCATACTGATCCTTCTAATCAGTTAACTCTGCTTTAGATACAAGATAATTCACAAAAGCAGAACAAGCCACAAGCATGAACTTAGCATCCTCAAATGGAACATTAGATGAATCCGTCATTGCGTGGCGAATCCCACCACTATCACTGGTATAACCATATATGCTTCTGAACCCATCCTTTAAAGCTCCATGGATCTCTAAGTCATATTCCCTTTCGATTTTACTCAATGCTTTTCCTAACTCTGCGTTTGTGTCATTTAAAATCAATCTTGCAACAGCCTCAACAGCACTTATGGATTCCTTAATCGAGTTTCTATAATCTGGGTTATTTCGATCGGAAAGTAAACCTAAAGCATTTTTCAAGTGCACTTTAGCATATTGCACCCTATTACTATTTATTGCTTGTTCAACTTCTTCAATCTCGACACCATCTATAATAGGAGTTAATACACCTTCTACTAATCTATACCCCGACACTTCCCTTTCCAAAGTATCATTACATCTACCAGTAAAATTGTTAATATTATAACTATAGTTTGCTACAAATTCGATAAAATCATAGACTTCATACCAATATGCATTAAAAAAGTAATCCTTTATTTTACCTCGAGTTCTGTTCACTTCCTCTGGTAATGTATCTATTGTTTTTTTAAAGAAATCCTTCCATAATCTTCGGGCCATCTCTAATAGGTTATCATCTTCATATAAAAAAAGCTCATCCCATCCATCCTCAAAAGAACTATAAAACACATTCCACAAACCATTTCTTAAATCCTCATCCATCGACTCGATTTGAAACGTGTTCTTGACTTCAGTATATCCATATCTCTGAGAGAAACTTAAACTCATATCATCACCTCAAACAACATTTTTTATTTTCTTTGAATAAAACACTATTAATCAATCTAATATATATCAACAACAATAAAGGAGGTGTACACATGCAACAAGACAACTTCATTTCACAGTCTCCCAAAAAACGCGTGGAGATCGTAAACAATCTATTACGTAAGGAAGAGTATAGTTTACAAGATGTTGCAGATGAGCTTGGACTGAAATACTCAACATTTACAAAGGTCATGCAAGAAGATGACTATGTCTATATCAAGCGTGATAATCAATATTATAGGTTCGTGCGCGATGAAGATATGATCACTACGACTGAAAAGTCAGATGATGAGTTCTCCTACTTACTTGAGAACCTCGACACTCTAAAGTCAATCATCGAAGATCGTAAGGCTCATAGTGACCTTATATTAGATAAGCGTATCTATCGCACCGATTCTAAGCCAGTAACCAAAAACTTCCGCATTTCTGAAGACATTCATGGTCGATTCGCTCAATTATGTAATGATTATTATCCTCATCTAAAAATGCAAGATATTGTATCACAGCTGTTATTAGACTTTATCGATCGTCATAGTGATTAATACAAAGGGCAGTGCTATCATGGTGAATAGACTGCCCTTTGCTGTGTTTTAGCCTACCTTGTTGTCATCTCTTGATAAACTTCATCAAACATAACGTTCATAACTGTTTTCTTAAAGTCTTGGTCTTCTAACATCTTCATGAAGAACTTCTCATTTTGTGACATTCTATCAATCACTACATCCAAAAATGCTTCTTCATAACTAAACTTGAAGTTATCTTTAGTGTTAACACGTGCTTTTTGCGTTAAATCATCATTACTAATAATATCCTCTTTAATCTGTTCATAAGACAACTTGTCAGTTTCTGTGAATTCCGTACCAAAACGTTCATTCAGTCGCTCAATAATGGAAGACAGCCTTTCTGTTTCTTCTTCTTGAGATGAACCTGCCCCGAACTCTGTTGGTGATAATTTATGATCTTCATCATCTGTTCCTAAAGCAATGGAGCCTTCAAACACTTTTTCATTTCGATAATAAGCCAGTGCAACATCATCTGCTAAATCAATGCCATCTGATGCTTTTTTGGGTAACTTTTTGAACAGATAATTCAAAAATACATACAACTTGTGTAATTCGAGATCAGCAAAAGGACCTATCTGCAACACAAAAGAATATGTTCGTATATATTTAGAACATGCTGCTTTAAAGTCATCTTGTTGTTCTTCATTCAAATCATCCTTAAAACGACTAACAGCTTTATCTAAATACGAATTTAACTTCTCTTGCACTTTAGCATTTCTCTGTTTACCACTATATTCGATATTTACGACTTCCTCAATTTCACTTTCAACGTAGACCTGAAAAGCATCTAACTCTGTTTGAATGTCATAAAGGATATTAGGATCTGTTGTATCCTCTAATTGTGTGGCTTCATAATATGGCTCAAATGCTTTTTGGATATCTTCCGCCTCATTTGCAAAATCTAAAACAAATGTGTCATTCTTGCCTTTACACGTCCTATTTAATCGCGATAATGTTTGAACAGCCTTTATCCCATCCAACTTCTTATCAACATACATAGTGTGTAATAACGGCTCATCAAAACCCGTCTGGTATTTTTCAGCAACTAATAAGACTTGGTAATCATCACTGTTGAATTTATCAGGTAATTCACCTTCACTAAAACCATTAATGCCTGCTTCTGTATAATCTACACCGCGATCCTCAACTGTCCCTGAGAAAGCAACAACTGATTGCAAGTCGGTGTAACCTTTTTCCTTGATATACTTATCAAAGGCATGCTTATATCTCACCGCATGTAATCGACTGCCTGTGACAACCATTGCTTTTGCTCTACCACCTATCTTATGCTGTGTCACTTGCCTAAAGTGTTCAACCATAATTTCAGTTTTCTGAGCGATGTTGTGGGGGTGAAGTGAGACGAACCTTGCAATTGATTTTGACGCTTTTGAACTCCCGACTTCTGGATCGTCATCGATTTGTTTAGCCAGCTTAAAGAAGGTTTTGTAAGTTGTGTAGTTTTTTAGTACATCTAATATGAAGCCCTCTTCAATAGCTTGTCTCATCGTGTACTGGTGAAATGGCTTAGGTATTCCTTCCTGATCATAAGTTCCAAATTTTTCAAGCGTTTTCTGTTTAGGTGTTGCAGTAAAAGCAAAGAAAGAAATATTACTCTGATGACCACTCTTTGAGATCTCTTCTAAAATACGGTCTTCTCCATCTTGCAACTCTTCCTCCGTCAACTGCTCTTCTTCCATTGCATCTTCCAATGTTTTATTTGATAACAAGCTCGTCATAGCCCTTGCTGATTTACCACCTTGAGAGCTATGTGCTTCATCGATGACAATTGCATATTTACCATTAGCGATCTCTGATACTTGATCTAAAATAAAAGGGAACTTTTGTAGGGTAGTTACGATAATTTTCGCCTTGTTTTTGACTGCCTCGGCTAATTGTTCTGAGTTTTTCTCAATCTTCTCAACAAAACCCGCTTTATGCTCTAACTGATAGATCGCATCCTGTAATTGCTTGTCTAACACCCTTCTATCCGTTACCACAATAACACTATCAAACATCGCTTCATTATGCTCATCGTGTAGTTTAGCCAAGCGATGGGATAACCAAGAGATGCTATTCGTTTTACCTGATCCCGCGGAATGTTGGGCTAAATAACTCTTCCCTGGCCCTTCTTGTTTAACATCATATTCTATTTGTCTAACGGCATCTAACTGATGATAACGAGGGAACATGAGCGTTTCTTTTTTATCGATAACATCACCATTGCTATCCTTAATGTCTTCCGATTCCAGGTACATAAACCTAAAAACAATATCTAATAGACTATCAGGCTGCAAAACCTCTTTCCATAAATAAGAAGTCTTATAGTCATTATAGACGATAGGGTTTCCAGATCCACCATTCACTCCTTGATTAAAGGGTAAAAAGAATGTTTTACCTTTATTCAATCGTGTTGTCATGTAAACATCATCAGTGTCAACTGCAAAGTAAACTAATGCCCGTTTTTTGAATTGGAACAATGGCTCACGCGGATCACGATCGTTCATGAATTGCTTCTTCGCATCGTCAACGGTCTGCCCTGTTAAGTGATTTTTCAGTTCCATGACAACAAGAGGCAAACCATTTAAAGAAAGAAGGATATCAATGCTATTGTTATTGCTGTGACTGTAATATACCTGTCTACTTACTGTGAAGATGTTTTGTTCATATTGTTCCCATAGAGTGCGATTCATGGTTGATACAGGTTTATTAAAGGCTAACATTAATCTGACACCATAGTCCTTGATCCCGTGCCTCAAACAATCAATCATGCCACGGTTATGCAATTCCTTTGATAGACGCTTGATGATCTTTTCCCTATAACCTTCTTTATATGCTTTCTTTAAACGTTCCAATTGCTTCGATTGGGTCGCTTCTAAGAACTGAAAAAACACTTCTGTATCAATGGCATATTTTTTTAACTCTTCTAATGATCCATCAGTTAATGTTCGTTGTATATAACCTGATTGAATCAAATCATGCTCAATGTTCTCTTCAAACCCTCTTTCAGTGTGATCAATTGACATTTTCCTCCTCCTTTCTTTCTAACGGATGCTCACGGACATCAATTTTTCCTGTGACAGCTTCATAGATGAGTGATTGGCGATATTCTTTTAATTTTTTAATCACTAATTTTTCATTATTAATTAATGATTCGATTTCATTCACTTTTTCATTCAAGTAATTAGATATCATTTTCTGCTCTTGAATATTAGGTAATGGAAAAGCAAAGTTTACAAAGGTGGCTTGATATAGGTGTTTGATTGTTGAACCAGTTTCTGTGTATTTAATATATTCTTTAAAAACATCTGAGCACAATACCCAGTACATGAATTCAGTTAAATAGTTTTTATTTATACATCTTGTTACGAAAACACCACTATTTAGTATTGCTTTTTCTGGTTTATCTTTAACAACAGCAACCTTTCCAATAGATCCGTCTTTTGTAATTAACAAATCATTTTCCTTTAACTGAATCTCTGGAGCTTCTTCATATCTATCATTACTTATACGATAACACGTATCCCAATCAACGATTCCATTATCAAAATCTGTTCCAGTTACTAAATATGGACCTTCGTCAATAAATTCATCGGATCGTAAACCTTGCCAACCAATCCTTCCTTTTACATAAGTTGAATATTTTATTTTAGTGATATTCCAATGTTTTGGTATACTCCCGATCCATCCTTTACCTGATTTCTTCAACTCTTTTTCATTTTCTAACCCTTTTGTAACTGCCTCCGTTATGACAGCTTGCCTTGTTTCCTTCAAAAGCTTAATTAAACGTTCTTTATCAGATATTAATTCATCAATCTCTGATGTTTTTTGATCGAGGAAAGAGACTATTTTATTCTGCTCTTCATTTGTAGGTAGGTATAGCCTCAATGATCTGATTAAATTTTGACTAATATTCGGTTGTCCTCCACCTCTTGATAAATTTATAATTGCAGGTCTATTTGCCATGAACCAATAAAACACAAATTTTTGGTTACCACCTTTGAAGTCACTTAATACACAACATGCCTGGTTTGTCGTCATGAAAGTGTTTGTTATCCCTAATTTACCTATTGTAGCACCATACATAGCAATAACTAATGAACCTTGGGGATAAATTTTTAGAGTTGAATAATCCTTTAATGCTTCAGAAGATATATTTTTTTCAACTCCATCTATTATACTATCATTAAGATCACCAGTATTAAGCCAAGGAATATTTCCATTATAATATTTTAGTTCGGTAGATTTAGGAGTAGCTCCACTACCGATATCATCGAATAGCCAACTGACTTTTTTCCTTTCCCAATGTGCTGGTATTTCTGGCATCCATATTTCTTCTGTTTTTTTGTAATGCAGATAATTTCTTAACCGCTTCATCCCTCCATCACCTTCTTCAACTTATCCATAATACTCTCTTCCAATTCTCTTATTTCATTCGAGATTTCCTCTGAGCTCCTCAGGCTTGTGTATTGATAAAAGTGTCTGGTGAACGGAACCTCATAACCAACCTTAATACTTCCCTCATCTATCCATGCGTCTGGTACATGTGTTTTTACTTCACGTTCAAAATAATCATGTATGTCTTCTTTTAAAGGAATGTTTTCTGTGTCTCTTAAGCCTGGATCTGCCTCAGGATTCCCCTTTTTATCCAAACAAATATCGGCTGTTTCGTCTTTTTCAGACAGTGCTGATAAAACTGCCTTTTTTAAGATTGCATTAAACTTAATATTTGCATCCTTAAAGGCATCGTTGAGTATCCCCTCAAATGCTTCACGGTTTTTGTAAAGTTCATCAATTGTTAATTCCTGAAGAACCTTGACAATGGCTTGTTGTTGTATTTCACCTTCTTCTACTTCTTTTAATCCAGCTTCACCTTTTTTCTTAGATTTAACTAAATTCTGAAATGCTTTTTCATCATACAGACGGTGAATACGATCTTTATCTACTTTGAAATTTAAACGTAAGGGTCTTTCAATAGTGACCTTACGATAACCAAAGTCTTCATTATCAAATATCTTACTATGTTCATCTTCCCGAAATGCCCCGTAAAGACGTGTTATATAATCAATGTCTTGCTCAGTTAGTTCATGCCGTTTTTCACCAAGGCTTTTTTTCATCTTCTTGTAAAATTCAGTTCCATCAACTAATTGTATTTTTCCTCTTCGATGGTCAGGTTTATTGTTCGTTAAAACCCATATATAAGTTGAAATGCCTGTATTATAAAACATTTGATCAGGCAAGCCGATAATACCTTCAACCAAATCATTCTCAATCAAATGTTTTCGAATATTACTTTCCCCTAAGCCAGCATCACCTGTAAACAGTGGACTGCCATTAACAACAATTGCTAAACGTGAGCCATTTGGGTTTTCGTCTGAGACAGGCTTCATCTTGGACACTAAATGCTGTAGGAATAATAACTGTCCGTCATTGATTCGAGGCAACCCAGCGCCAAAACGACCATTATAGCCTAAATTTTCGTGTTCATCATTCACTTCCTTTTGAGCAGGTTTCCATTCTACTCCAAATGGTGGATTTGTTATTAAATAATCAAATGTCTCATTAGGAAACTGATCATTCGATAAAGTATTGCCAAAAGCTACGTTTTTGGCCTCTCCGCCTTTAATAAGGATGTCTGCCTTCGAAATCGCATACGATTCCTCATTGAACTCCTGGCCAAAGAACTTAAGGTTTGCGGATGGATTATATTCATGAATATAGCTTTGCGATACAGACCCCATGCCACCTGTACCTGCACATGGATCATATATGGTTTTAGTCAACCCCTCTGTTGTAAACACTTCATCATGGTACATAAATAACAAATGTGACATTAAATGAATGACTTCACGTGGTGTATAGTGATCACCCGCTTCAGAGTGTTCGTTGAAGCGACGAATTAACTCCTCAAATATAAAACCCATTTCAACATTAGAGACTGTTTCAGGGTGCAAATCAATCTCACTAAAACGCCTAACCACTAAATATAAGACATTGTTACGATCCATCTTTTCTATCTGAGTATCAAAATTAAAGAAATCAATGATGTCCTTCGCTGATTGAGAGAATCCGTTTATGTAATCACGTAAATTATCAGCAATATTATCTGAATCATTTAACAGTTTTTTGAAATCGAATTTACTCACATTATTGAACTTTTGCTTGGATGTACGATTTAAAATCTCATCTCGAGACTCGTCAGGTAGGTGCTTATACTTCTCATACTGTTCTAATACATCATCTTTCGTCTCTTCTAAAACACCATCAAAGCGCCTTAATACTGCCATTGGTAAAACCACTTTGCCGTAATCCTCTTTTTTATAAGGGCCCCGCAATATTTCTGCTATTGACCAAATAAAGTTGACTTTATTATTAAAATTATCCATTTATGTTTGCCTCCCTGTAAAATACCCCTTCTTACTTTACCATCTTAACAAAGGATAAATGATTTATGTTAATTCGATTTCGTTTTTATGACAACATTATCAACAATAATAGAGCAAAAAAAAGAGAGCAAACCATTTTGCTCTCTAATTAAACCTAAATTTGATTAATGAAAGTGCGTGCTCCAGGATTACTGTAATAGTCAGGATCTATTATTGGCCCAAATTGATTTAAAATGCAGTTCATTACAAAGTTATTTAAATCAATCACAACAGCTTCCCTCTGCTTTTTCAGTTTCTTACGTGAAAAATAGGGGTAATTACAAAGGTACTGCCTTTCATCTTGTTGCCATTCCCTCACATCATTAGTCACTCTCTCTATAAATTCAGCAGCAGATTCAGTATCACTATTATGGACTACAGGGGTTTCCGTTATCAAACTATCCCCGCCTTTTAATGATTGATTTCCTTCATCAATTTCATTATAGATCTTTAATGAATGATTCAGCTTATTTATATCATAATAAGCCCATTGTCGCTTTCTTTTAGCAATCACATTCCTTTTAAGATGTAAATGAGCTACCATCAAATTTTTTATACTCAAAAAGTTGCCTTCATCATCTAACAAGTGTTCTTCAATTATATCCTGCACCACTTTCTCTAACGGTTCTTCTAAAAGCTGTCGACAATAAGAACGCAAATCCTCATCGATTTGCTCAATAACCTGTGTTATTATGCTTGGGTTATCATTTAGCTTACATCGCACTTTGACCCTCTCCCTAATATTTCATTTTTTCTACGCTTATAACTATATCATGAATTTCTTTATAATTGAATATATGTTAAATTATATGATTAATAGAATTATTTGTAAAAAATAAATGACAAATTATTAAAATGGAAGTTTTTGCCCCTTTTTATGGCAATCCCTTATTGATTGGACATCATCATATAAATCTTGCAATGGATTCCTTAAATACATGGGGGCATCTTTATAATTCTTAGGGATCGAAAGAGGATTAATATTGAGACTATATAAGCGTTCAATACGGGCATTAAATGTTTTCATATTTTTTATCTCTTGCTTTTTCAATGGCGTATCCAGATTACCTCGAGACACCTGAACTAAAAAATGCTTCAGCTTTGACTTCATGTTCGGATTAAACGTTGAGACATTTATCAGTTCTTCCGCTTTTTCGATTTTATAAAAATCTCCTTTCAGATAAATGGGTAACAGATAATCAGTGAAGTATCTATACTTCATGTCTTCTTTGAAATAGTCCTTAATAGATGCTTCTACTGGTTCAGTGCAAACATGAGCATTTGCACGATAATCAATATGCTTGTCTGTCAAAGAGACTTCATAGCGAAGCACATCTTGCTCATAAGTCTTTATCGGCAATCCCTTATCGTTTCTTTCAGCGGTTTTGTCATACAGTTTTGTTAAAACCGAGCCTGAAGAATGATATACAGTCGTACTATACACCTTAAACGAATCTTCCTGTTGGGTGCCTGACTTCAACTTTTGATATTTAAAGCTTTTAGTCATTTTCCTATACAGGTGTAAAAGAAGTGAACGTTCAACTTCACTCTCAACGACCACATCATGTTTATAATCGATACGTTTCAACCTGTGATACTCATAGTGACGAGCGTGATTAAAGATACTCATTAGCATCCCTCTGATATGCGATTCTACTGTCCCATACATTAGGTCATAAAACTCACTTAAACCAAGTAATTCAACCACGTCAATTACCATCGATAAAAACCATCGACTATTTGCAGCCTGATAAATGGAAAAGGTCGTAGATGGATATGAAGAATGTAAGTAGTCATTGATCTTAAGTGGGTTAATCCCTCGTGCATTAAGCTCATATACTTCATCATGGGAAAGGGGAAAGATCACTTTCATTGTATGAATCATTATCAGTAACACTCCTTAGTAAGTGTTGCTCAGGATTTCAAATTTGAATAATGAAAACTGTCACAGCAACACCTCAATTGATTAGGTTGTTCAAAAAATTACTGCGTTTAGGGTTATATTTATTTCTTGTTAAACCAGTGACGCGGTAATATATTTCTAATCATATAGAGGAGCAGATTTTTTATAAATGCATTTTGTGTTTGAGGTTGTTCGAGGTCTATTAAAGCGAGTAATGAGGTTAGGAAGTAGAGGATCATTTTATCTGTCAAAGAAATAAAGGGGTTTTAGAATAAATAATCTATCCCATCTTTTGCTTTTACAATTTAAAAAGTTAAAGTTATTCAACAAAAAAACACCTTTACTCATTAAGTAAAAGTGTTAGTAGAAATACTATGTTTATTGCCTTTATCATTCGAATCCATTGATATTTAACAATCAGGCTTTAAACAAGGACATTCCCGCATTATGAACCCTGTTTAATGCATCCTCCACTTTCGATACATCCCATACATCTTCATTAAAGCTTACAATGATTATTTTATCTTTTAGTGAATCATTCAATTTATAACCACAAGTATCAAGCAATTTCGCTGTCTCTTCTAAACTAAGTCTCATCGCGATAGCAATAGCAATCAATTTATATTTCGTTCCTTTTGAAACGCCATTCACTAAATTATTCACATAATTATATGTAAGACCTGATCTCTTAGCGATACTTGATTGTGTCATTTCTTTCTCATACATCAGTTCGTTTAAGTATTGACTTAATGTAGGCATTGACTTCTTTGACCGGGATAAACTTGACTCCATTCTCTTCAATTCACCTAAGCTCAATCCTTTTCCAGGAGCATGGCCTAATGTAGAGACAAAAACATTATCATCAGTCCACAAATAGCGATAGAGCGTCTTGAGGTATTTATTAACATCATCATTGTCAACGCCATATTTAATAATATATATATTTGATTCTAATAGTCTATGCTCTTCATTACACAAAACACATCACCTCAATCAATGATTTTCCCAAAATTTTTGGGACATTTATATTTTATTATTTTATAGACTATAGTCAAAGTCATCATAAACTAATCCTTATATTAAGGTAACAACATTATTTGAACAGAAGGAGGTTTTCCTACATGTACGTAAAACGTTACTTTCAGAACCCAAATGACGAAAACAGCCAAGGTATTGAATCAATTTTAATATCAATCATTGATTCAGAGATTGACAAGATTATCCAAGATGCATATGATAATGCTAAGGTGAATTCTACTACCTCTTCTATAGGAGAGGATGTAGCATGAAAGCTGGTGTATATGTCCGTGTATCAACTGAAAAAGAAGGACAAAAAGAGTCACCAGATAACCAAAAGAATTTATTCCTAAATCTTTTACAAGAGAAGGGTTGGGACCTCTACGATTTTTACGTCGATTTTGAATCTGGAACAAAAGCAAGAAAACGTAATGAGTTTCAACGGTTGGTTAAGGACGCTGAAGAAGGCAAACTTGACATCATACTCGCAAAGGAACTCGGGAGACTTGCTCGAAGTGGGCGATTATCCTACAGCCTAAGAGATTTGTATCTTCAGCAAGGGATACACATTATGACTCTCGATGGTGCGATTAACTCTCTAAATGATGATCTGGACAAATTCGGTCTCTTTGCCTGGTTTTATGAATATGAAGCGCAGACAGCAAGTCGTCGCATCAAAGATACACTTAAAACCAAAGCCTTAAGTGGGCAATTTATGGGAGCTACTCCTCCATATGGTTACAAAGTAAGTGAGGGACACCGACAACTCATCAAACGAAATGATGAGACAGTTGAAGTTGTTAAACGAATCTTTAGTGACTATATTAATGGTAAAGGGTATGACAAAATAGCAAGAGAATTATCTGAAGAGCGTGTTCCGACACCATCAAATTTAGCAGGAAAAAAGAATCCAAGTTCATTTTGGAATGGGTCGTCCGTGAGGATAATTTTAGAAAATCCGCATTATACAGGTGATCTTGTTCAACAACGAGAAACATCTATGTCTGTTACAACCGATGAACGTAAGCAAAATCAGCCTAATGATCAAGTTATTATCGAAAACACCCATGAAGCAATCATCTCTAAAGAGGATTTTAACCTTGTTAAATCTCTCATCGAACAACGTAAGAGACACCGACCCGTAACTTCAAAACACCTATTCACAGATATAGCGAAGTGCGCTAAGTGCGGTAAATCAATGCATTTCAAACAAAATAGGAAGGGATACGTGTGCGGCAACTTTAATAAACGTGGCATAACAGCCTGCACAGATCACCATATTCGCGAAGACGAAATAAAACGAATTATTAAATCCGATATCAAAAAGCTATATAAAAAGCTAAACCAAAAGAACTTCATGAACACTGTGCAGAAGAAGATAACAGATATCTTAGCTAAAGATCAGAACCAATTGGCTAAGATTGATTCTACTATCGATAAGTTGCATAACGAGAAAACTCAAGCTTTAAAAAAGAACATGGCTGATGAGATCTCTAAAGATGATTATGATAGATTAATCTCAGCTAATAACAACGAGATTGAAGACCTTCTTAAACAAAAACATGAACTATCTGGAGTCATAGATAATCAAAGTGAAGTGCTTGATATTCAAGAGTTGCATAAAGCACTTGAAACCTTTCTAAGTGATCCAGTGATTACAAAAGAAACGCTAAACAAGCTAATTGATAAGATTGAGGTTGAAGAAAATGGGGGCTTGAGCATCTATTACAGATTCTCAGCCCCACTCATTTCTTCTACTTTTTTTGAAGCAACGCACAGCACTCCACATGACTAGACTGCGGGAACATATCGACTGGTTGGATTTCCTGTGTTTCATATCCGCTATCCGCTAAAATTCTTAAATCACGTGCTAATGTCGACGGATTACAAGATACATACACGATTCGAACTGGTTCCATGTCAATCATTGCTTGGAGTAGTTTTTCGTCACAGCCTTTTCGCGGTGGGTCAACGACGATCACATCAGGGTTAAGTCCTTGTGCTTTCCACCATGGCATAACTTTCTCAGCTTCACCTACGAAGAAGTCCGCATTGTCGATATGGTTGCGTTTGGCATTAGCTTTCGCATCATCAACAGCTTGTGGGACGACTTCGACGCCGTAAACTTGTTTCGCATGTTGGGCTAAAAACAATGAGATCGTACCTATCCCACAATATGCGTCGATGACTGTTTCTTTACCTGATAACTGTGCATATTTTAAAGCTTGATCATACAATTTTTCAGTTTGCTCTGGGTTCACTTGGTAGAATGAGTGGGCTGAGATGGCGAATTCTAAATCGTGAATGCGATCAATAATCACATCATTTCCCCAAAGTGAATGCGATTTGTCACCCATGATGACATTGGTTTTGTCTGCATTGATATTTTGGATAATTCCTTTAATGCTTGGGTGAAGCGCTTTAATTTTTTCAATGAATTCTTTTTGCTTAGGTAGATCCTTTGTCTTCGTCACGATGACAACCATCATTTCGTTCGTATGTTGACCGGTGCGTAAGACAATATGGCGAATCACACCTTCATGGGTTTCTTCGTTATAAGGCTGGATGTTTAACTCATCAATAATATCACGAATGCCGCGAACCACTTCATCGTTTGCATCGTTCTGAACGGGACAAGTATCCATATCAATAATATTATGCGTTCGTTTTTGGTAGAAACCAGTAATGACTTTACCATCACGCTCGCCCACTGGGATTTGTACTTTGTTACGATAGTTCCATGGTTCGTTCATCCCAATCGTTGGATGAACAGGCACGTCTGGCATTTGCGCGATCTTTTTCATCACGTCTTGGACTTGGTTTTGCTTCATCGTTAACTGACGTTCATACGTCATATGCTGGATTTGGCAGCCGCCACATTTATAGAACACATCACATGGTGGCTCGATTCGATGCTCACTCGTGTCATAACGTTCAATTAGTTTACCGAACGCTAAATTTTTCTTCACCTTAATGACTTTCACTTTTGCTGATTCACCTGGTAATCCATACGGCACAAAAATTGGGTAGCCGTCTAATTTCCCGACGCCTTCCCCTTCATGCGTTAAATCACTAAACGTTAAATCTATATATTCATTCTTCTTCACTGGCGCACTCGTTTTTCCCATGGTCACCCGTCCTTTTATTTAACTTGCCTCTATTATAGCTAAAACTTGATGCGCTTAAAAGTTAAAGTCCTTATCTAATTTTAGTTACTAGCTGCTGGGATGGTATATAGTATAAAGTTGATGGTATTTATGCTCAACTCGATGATATGTGATCCCCACTCGATGGTATTTGCGCTTAACTCGATGATATCCTATTCTCACTCGATGATATCCGCGCTCAACTCAATGGTAAACGACATACCGCGATGATATGGCCCTTCAGCTCAATGGTAAAACCGCATAACTCGATAATATTTTCTAATCACTACAGTCAAATCCCACCCTTCTACAAGAAAAAAGAGACCTTCCCTTAAGGCCTCTTTAATCTTCGGGTAAAAAGAATTCTATGTGTCGGTATAAGTTTTCAAATGTACCAGGCAATTGTCCACCATATTCACCGTCTAGATTGAGCTGAACATCATCTTTAGCTTCAACGGTGATATGTTGCGCGCGTTTGAAGATAATATGGTCATCATGAATATGATTTCCTCTTAATGCTTTATTGGCGATCATGACAAATTCAGCGATATTAGTAGACTTCATGATCAGTAAATCAAAATAACCATCATCCATTTCGGCATCTGGTGCTAACTTTTCAAAACCGCCAATTGAATTCGTATTGGCAATTAAGAATAGCATGATGTCACCCTCGAAAACCTCTCCATCATATTCAATCTTCATATGAGTCGGCCGAATTGATGGTAACATTTCGATTCCTTTTAGATAGTAGGCGAGTTGTCCGACAGCTGTTTTTAATTTACTTGGAACTTCGTAAGTTAATTCCGTTAATTTGCCGCCACCAGCTATATTCATGAAATGTTTGTCATTTGCACGACCGATGTCTAACTTTTTCGAATAACCATTTTCGATAATGCTCATCGCTTGATCAACATCTCGTGGTACACGAATCGCACGTGCAAAGTCATTCGTTGTCCCCATCGGAATAATACCCAACTTAGGACGATGTGATTGCCTTGCAATACCATCGACCACTTCATTTACGGTTCCGTCACCGCCAGCTGCTACAATGATGTCAAATTCACGTTCGCAAGCTAGTTGAGCAGCATCCATCGCACAACCTTCTCCAGTTGTAGCATGAGCTGACGTTTCGAAACCTGCTTGTTCTAACCGTGCCAATACGTCTGGCAAGGCTTTCCGCATCGCTTCACGACCTGAAGTCGGATTATAAATGACGCGTGCCCGCTTTATTGACATAGCTTCACCTTCATTCCCCTCATGTTTTCAACCAATGTTGATCCATGTTATAACCACTCTAATACTTCTAATCGATTACCAAATGGATCATGAACATAAATTCGGTTGGCACCAGGTAGCTTATCATCCACAGCATAAGTCACCCGTTTTTCATCTAAATGCTGTTTAAACGCTTCTAACCCTTTTATTTCAAATGCAGGATGCGCTTTTTCTGCAGGATAAAATGGTTCCTCTACCCCAACATGTAACTGCTGGTTACCAAAGGCAAACCAGACACCACCATTGGCTTTTAACGCCTCAGGTTTCTCCATTTCTTCAAATCCTAAAACACCTGCAAAAAATTGACGTGCTTCTTCTTCTGAGTCTCTCGGTGCTGCTAATTGTACGTGGTCAATGCGTCTAAAAGTAAACGACATCTGACCACCTCCTCTCACCGTAATTGAATTTTAGCGTTTATCCATTTCTTCTAAGATGATCTTGTTAACCATTGGTGGATTGGCTTGTCCCTTCGTTTCTTTCATGACTTGACCAACTAAGAAACCGAGTGCTTTATCTTTACCATTCTTATAATCTTCAATTGATTGTTCATTATTGTCTAAAATACCCGTAATAATCTCACGTAATTGATTTTCATCGGAGATTTGAACAAGACCTTTGTCTTTGACGATTTGTTCAGGATCGCCACCATTTTGAACAAGCTCTGTCACAACCTTCTTCGCAAGCTTCGATGATAAAGTTCCTTCTTCAATTAAGTCGACCATCTTGGTTAAAGCTTGAGGTGTAATCGGCAGTTCGTTCAACTCCAATTGTTGCTTGTTCATATAAGCAGAAATATCACCCATGAGCCAATTCGTTGCTTGTTTTGGATCCGCACCGTGTTCAATCGTCGCTTCAAAGAAGTCGGACATTTCTCTTGTATTAGTCAGTACACTCGCATCATACTCGTCTAAACCGAGATCATGCACGTAACGATGACGACGAGAGTCTGGCAATTCTGGAATCGCCTCACGCACACGCTCTTTCCAGTTCTCATCGATATAAAGTGGGATTAAGTCTGGCTCAGGGAAATAACGATAATCATCAGAGCCCTCCTTAACACGCATGAGCACCGTTTCTTTCGTCTTTTCATCGTAACGACGCGTTTCTTGTAGCATTTCGCCACCCTGACGCAAGACCTTTTCTTGACGTTTTTCTTCGAATTCAAGTCCTTTTTGAACAAAGTTAAACGAGTTTAGGTTTTTTAACTCTGTTTTAACACCAAATTCATCTTGGCCATATGGACGTAGTGAAATATTGGCGTCACAGCGTAGTGAACCTTCCTGCATTTTTACATCAGATACGCCTGTAAATTGAATCAGATTACGTAGTTTCTCTAAGTAAGCATATGCCTCTTCAGGTGTGCGAATGTCTGGTTCAGAAACAATTTCAACCAACGGCGTCCCTTGACGGTTATAATCAACGAGTGAATAACCATCATCACCGTGCGTTAATTTACCTGCATCTTCTTCTAAGTGAAGACGTGTAATACCAATTCGCTTCGTTTCCCCGTTCACTTCTATTTCAATATAACCATTTTCACCAATTGGTTGGTCAAACTGTGAAATTTGATAAGCTTTTGGATTATCTGGATAGAAATAGTTTTTACGGTCGAATTTCGTATCTGTCGCAATATCACAATTAAGTGCCATCGCAGCTGTCATCGCGTAATTGACTGCTTCCTCGTTTAAAACAGGCAACACACCAGGATAGCCAAGGTCGATTGGATTGACGTTGCTGTTTGGCTCATCACCGAACGCATTTGGACTGGGACTGAAAATTTTCGATTTTGTTTTCAACTCAACGTGGACTTCTAAACCAATAATTGTTTCAAAGTTCATGACTTGGCACCTCCTAGTTGTGGTTGCTGTTTATGATGATCCGTTGCTTGTTCATAGGCATGTGCCACTTTATAGACTGTTGCTTCATCGAAGTGTTTCCCGATGATTTGTAAACCAACTGGCATATCATTCTCAGGATGGAAACCACAAGGCACTGAGATTCCTGGCACACCAGCTAGGTTAACTGGAATCGTCATAATATCATTCGCATACATCGTTAATGGATCATCAATCTGATCACCGACTTTAAATGCAGTGGTCGGTGCGGTTGGACCAATCACGACATCGTAGTTTTCAAAGATTTGATCAAAGTCTTGCTTAATTAGCGTACGAACTTGTTGCGCTTTTTTATAATAAGCATCGTAATAGCCTGAACTCAAGGCGAATGTTCCGAGCATAATACGGCGTTTCACTTCTTCTCCAAAACCTTCGCTACGAGATTTCTTGAACATATCCATCATGTCCTCAGCATTTTCAGCACGTTGACCGTAACGAACACCGTCAAAACGTGCTAAGTTAGCTGATGCTTCTGATGACGCGATCATATAGTAAGTTGCAACAGCATACTCTGAATGCGGTAAAGATACTTCTTCCCAAGTCGCACCTTGTTGTTCTAATACATTCAATGCTTCACGAACTCGCGCTTTAACATTCTCATCAACACCGTCACTAAAGTATTCTTTCGGGACAGCGATTTTCAACCCGTTAACATCACCTGTTAAAGCATCGCTATAATTCGGGACCTCTACATTCGCACTTGTCGAATCCATCTTGTCTTGTCCAGCAATGACTTCTAGAATTCGGGCGTTATCTTCAACTGTTCGCGTTAATGGTCCGATTTGGTCTAGAGATGATGCAAAGGCAACTAAACCAAAACGTGATACCCGGCCATATGTAGGCTTCATACCAACAACGCCACAATAAGAAGCTGGCTGACGGACAGATCCACCTGTATCAGAACCAAGTGCAAATGGTACTTGTCCTGCTGCTACAGCTGCTGCTGAACCACCACTTGATCCACCTGGTACATAATCTGTATTCCACGGATTGCGTGTCGCTTGCATGCTAGAGTTTTCCGTCGAAGACCCCATCGCAAATTCGTCCATATTTAATTTACCAATGTTAATGGCTTTCGCATCTGATAATTTTTGTACGACTGTTGCATCATATAATGGGTCATCTAAGTTCGATAAAATTTGGCTCGAACATGTCGTACGAATGCCTTTCGTCACAATATTATCTTTAATGCCAATTGGCATACCGAATAACGGTAATAATTGATCGTCAGAATCTGCTTCATCTAATGCTTTCGCTTCGTTCAAAGCCTTCTCTTCATTCAAGGTCACGAACGCTTGAATCTCATCGTCAGTTTCACGAATACGGTCATAAACTGCTTGGACGAGTTCTGTTACCGTGACGTCTTGATTGTTTAACTTTTCTTGTAACTGTTTAATGGATAAATCTAAAACAGACATCGTTTATAACCCTCCTCTTAATCTAGAATTGATGGCACACGAAATTGACCGTCTTTTTGGTCAGGCGCATTTTTTAGTGCATCTTCTTTTGAAATCCAGTCTTTCGGTTCATCTGCACGCATGACATTTTTCATATCTAATACGTGTGTCGTTGGCTCAACGTTTGTTGTATCGAGCTCATTCAATTGCTCAGAAAAGTCGATGATCGCACTCAATTGCTCACTGTATTTCTCTGCTTCTTCCTCAGAAATAGCGAGACGAGCTAGATCAGCAACGTGTTTTACTTGGTCTTTTGAGATTTTCGACATCCGTTACACCTCCGTACAAATTTCACTTCACAATACTATTCATCATAGCAAATTTACCGTTATGATGGCAATATTTTCACCATGCTTATTATACCATTTATTACCCGGGAAATATGTGGTGATTTGCAAGAAAAAGTCGAGCTCGTTTATTTGTCTGTCGAAAATTTTATTATGAAAATTTTCTGATTTATGTGACACAAGCTGTTTTTTATTTTATACTATTATTTAGACTTACGAAGTATTTTGAGGAGGTTTCAATTCATGGCTAATCGATTAACACGTCAAGAAGTACCAACAGAACAGACATGGCGCTTAGACGACCTATTCACATCGAATGCAGAATGGGAGAAAGCGCTGAACGACTTAACAGAATTAACACCTAATGTGACACAATATAAAGGAAGGTTACACGAAGGGGCCGATGTACTAAAAGCTTGCCTTGATGCACAAGCAGAACTCCAAAAGAAAATGATTCTTGTCGGGACGTATGCTAATTTACGTTCATCTGAAGACGGAACAAATCCGGAAAATCAAGCGATGTCAGCAAAGGTATCCTCAACATTTGCTAAGATTCAATCAGAACTAGCGTTTTTTAATTCTGAAGTCTTAGCATTACCAGATGGCACAGTCGAACAGTATTTAGAAGATAACGATGACTTAAAAGTCTATCAGAACACTTTAGAAGACTTACTAAAACGTAAACCTTATACACTAGCACCTGAGACAGAGGAAGTACTTGCATCACTAGGCGAAGTCCACTCCGCTCCATATATGATTTATCAACGTAGTAAATCATCAGATATGGACTTCGAACCATTTTCGACAAGTGATGGGACGGAATATACCAATTCATTCGCATTATACGAAGACGAATACGAAATGTCAGCTGACACTGAAGTTCGTCACAAAGCATACGAATCATTCGTAAACACTTTAAAACAATATGAAAATACTTATGCCGCCACATATGCAACACAAGTCAAAAAAGAAGTAGCGCTTGCAAAGGCACGTGGCTATGAATCTGCGACGCAAATGTTATTACAACCACAAAAAGTAACGGAAGAGATGTATCACAACCAACTTGACGTCATCCAAGAAGAACTCGCGCCTGTGATGCGTCGTTTTGCAAAACTCAAACAGGAAGCGTATGGATTAGACAAACTTCATTTTGCTGACTTAAAAGCGCCTTTAGATCCTGAATTCAATCCTGAATCATCTTATGAAGACGTCTCTGAGACAATATTAGAAGCGCTAAAAGTGATGGGACCTGAATACACAAACATTATTGAGCGTGGTCTTAATGAACGTTGGGTCGATTATGCTGATAACGTTGGTAAATCAACAGGAGCATTCTGCGCAAGCCCTTACGGTGTTCACCCGTATATATTATTAACATTTACCGGTCAAATGCGTGGTGCCTTTACCTTAGCACACGAACTCGGCCACGCAGGTCATTTATATTTAGCTAATGAAAACCAACACATCTTTAACACACGTCCGTCGACTTACTTTATCGAGGCACCGTCAACGATGAACGAACTATTGTTGGCTGATCATTTGCTGGAAAATACAGATGATCCGCGCAAGCGCCGTTGGATTGTATTACAACTATTAGGTACGTACTATCATAACTTCGTCACACACTTGCTTGAGGGTGAATTCCAACGTCGTGTTTACGCTCTAGCAGAACAAGGCGATCCGTTAACAGCGAGTACATTAAAACAACAAAAAGGTGAAACGCTACGCAACTTCTGGGGTGATGATGTTGAAATCGATGAAGGTGCTGAGCTCACATGGATGCGTCAGCCACACTATTATATGGGCTTATATCCATACACGTATTCAGCAGGCTTAACCGCTTCAACAGCTGTCTCACAACTGTTTAAAGAGGAAGGCCAACCAGCCATCGATCGTTGGTTAGAAGTATTGAAACTCGGCGGATCGAAAACACCACAAGAACTCATGAAGTATGCTGGTGTCGATATGACAACGCCTGAACCAATCAAGAAGGCAGTTGTTTACGTTGATTCACTCGTAACAGAAGTCGAAGAAAGTTATCAAACACAATAAATAAATTAACACGCCTACTTGAGCAAATAGCCAAGTTAGGCGTGTTATTTTATCGTCTTTCGATTTCATATCCCTTATCTTCTAACAACGACCTTATATTATCCTCACCAAAGAAATGCATCGAACCGACCGCAACCATGATTGTTTCATTATCACGCTCCGTTACAATCTCATCAATACGATCAGCCATCTTTTCATCACGTTTAAACAATAATTCATTTAAATATGTTTCCTCATGTTCAGGGTTATCAACGTCTTTTGGCACGACACGTTCATAATCAAGCAACTCTTCTTCACCAGCCCGAAAAGCTGTTACAGATCGCTCTAACATCTCCTCAGAATCCACTTCTTCATTTTGTTTAAACACTTGTTCTAACACATACGTCTGATAATCCAAATCACGTGCCCGCACAGACGTTAGACGTTCTTCGTAATTTTCCAAAGCGATCGAATCGGTTCGATCATCTAACACATTGCCATATAAATAATTCTCGACACCGAGATTATAATCGTAGTCTGACTCCATAATCATCAGCTCGTTATATAAATCTTCCACTACCCAAGGCTGAAATTGATTCACCATTTCATACTCAACCCCTGGGTATTCTGTTACATCTTCTAACTCATCATGGTACTCAGCATCAATATGCTCGTCTAATTTCTGTCCAGCTGGCAATCGCATATGTGGTCTTTGTGCTGCCATCAATGCTTGCCTATTTGCTTCAGAACTATTATCAATCTCCGTTAACAACAAATCCGTATGATCCATTGCATCCTCGATTTCATCTCTAAGTGGATACATTTCCTCCACCCCAATATGAACTGTACCTAAGAAGTAAATCTGGTTCCCATCATGTTCTGCTTCCCAGAAAAACCCTTCACTCTGTTCAGGAACCTCTACATCGTCAACCTCCACAGCCTCATCCGATTGACAGCCTATAATCAGTGTGATGGCAACTATTACACTCCATAATATAGCTCGCTTCACAACCTCACTCCCCCACCTACACATTAAACAATAATCATTCTTCTGATTACTTTATTTTACATGATTGAGACATATAAATGAATGAAAATTCAATAATTTTATACTAAAATAGAACTTATACTCTTTGAATAAAGGCGGATTATAATATGAAACGTGTAGCCGTATCCCATAGTGGTGGAAAGGATTCGATGTTAGCTTTGTACCACATGTTGAATAAGAACGATGTCATCGTGGACCGTTTAATCGCCACAATTGATGAGAACAACCGTCGCACAAGTGTTCATGAAACTAAGGAATCTTTAATGAGTTTACAAGCCGACGCACTTGGACTTCCACTACAGAAAATCTACATCCCTTCAACACCGTCAAACGATGAGTATAATGAGCGAATGTATGATGGTTTGAGAAAAGCTGAGCAAGACGGGGTCACTCATATCGTTTATGGGGATATTAACTTAGCTGATGTGCGCGCTTTTCGGGAGAGTCAATTAAAAAACTTGCAACTCGACGCAATCTTTCCACTTTGGCAACAATCAACCACAATCTTAATCAATGAATTTTTGTCATTAGGCTTTGAAACATGGATCACCACCATTGATCCAAACAGAGTTCCTAACGACTTCTTAGGAGCACGATTAGATCACGAAACATTACAAGCACTTCCAGATTCAATTGACCCTTGTGGTGAAAACGGAGAATTTCATACACTTGTTGTAGATGGTCCTCTATTTCATCAATCCTTACCTGTTCAACTAAGTAACACAGTCATAGAAGGAGCATTTTACACATATCACGATGTACAACTGAAGGATTCATCAACATAATAGCAGGATAAAATAGATTAACCACGAAATAGTAACTAGTAGATAAATTTGAACACATACAGAGGTGAATGTTTTATGGGCAGTATTGAATTAGATATGGTTGTAAGCGACAGTTTAGAAGCTTTGAAAGTATATGAATACGTGTTTGACTTGGAAGAAATTAAAGCAACCAACTTACCCAAAGGGCAAAATGAAGTCTTATTCACATTATACAATATGCAGTTTCATTTATTAGATGAAAATCGCGAGGCGTATTTAATAGCACCAACACCTGAGGACCCTAAGACGAGTTGGGTCAATGTAACTGTTGATGATATCAATAAGACCTATCAATTTGCAATGGATCAAGAATGTACCGAAATCCAACCAGTGACAGAAATGGCTGATATGGGCATATCCAATGCGATTTTCATGGATCCTTTTGGTTATGTATGGATGTTACATGAAGTGCATGAAGAAACGACCTTTGAAGAACGCGCAGCTATGTGGGAAGAATCACAAGAACAATAATATCAACCCAATAGAGTTGTTTCTACTTTAAAGGCCAACAAAGTAAACCCCCAATTTATTCAGAAGTATCTTTGAATAAGTTGGGGGTTACATCATTAATAAGCTTCTATAATCTGATCACTAACGACATGGCTCTAACCTTTCTCATACAATAGATCTGTTACTGACTTGTTTCCGTCCGTTTATGTTCGATCCCATCTAACCGCTTCAATAACCCAACACCAAACTCATGAGACACTTCCAGATTTTCATTATAGATACTATTGGTAGCTTCATAGGCTGATGATCCATGCTCTGAAAAATCCAAACCTGTAACTTCTTCCTCGCGAGAAACTCGTATAGCGCCTAAACGTGTAACAGCATACAACGCGGTTCCTGTCGCGATAGATGTCCATAGAATGACACTTAGTACACCTATAAGTTGTGTCGTCAGCAATGCAACACTTCCGGAATAAAACAAGCCACCTTCTACTGCAAACAATCCAACAGCTAATGTCCCCCATATTCCACAAATACCATGAACAGTAATAGCACCAACAGGATCATCAATTTTCAGAATGCGATCAAAGAACTGAACCGCTTCAACTAAAATAATACCTGCAATAAACCCAATAACAATCGCTCCTATAGGCGAAACATTTGCCGTCCCTGCCGTAATACCAACTAAACCAGCTAAAGCACCATTTAACGTTAACGTGGCATCCATGGTTTTAAATTTCATATAAGAATAGAACCCTGAAGCTACAACACCAGCCGATGCCGAAAGTAATGTTGTCGCAATGACAGAAGGTACTAAACTTGTGTCTGCCGCTAATGTACTTCCACCATTAAATCCGAACCAACCAAACCATAAAATAAACACACCTAACGCCCCAATTGGTATACTATGCCCAGGAATCACGTTCACTTTACCTTTAGCATATTTGCCAATTCGAGGACCTAATACTAATACAGTCATCAAACCACCTACTGCACCAGTTAAATGAACAACAGATGAGCCAGCGAAGTCGACAAAGCCTAAATCAGCTAACCAACCGTCACCCCAAATCCAGTGACCCACAACAGGATAAATAACCCCTGTCATAAATAGCGTTAACATCAAATAAGAACTTAATTTCATGCGTTCTGCTACAGAACCTGAAATAATCGTCGCACACGTAGCTGCAAACATCGCTTGGAACACAAAGAATCCAATTTGATCAGTATGTCCTTGCAATAAAAATCCAGATGTTCCTATGAATCCACCTAACGTATCACCAAACATTAAACCATATCCAACTAAGAAGTATAAAACCGATGCAATTGATATGGTCATCATATTCTTCATTAAAATATTTAAAGCATTTTTTGAACGCGTAAACCCTGTTTCCACCATCGCAAAGCCTGCGTGCATAAAGAATACAAGAAAAGCTCCTAACATCATCCACGCCATATCAATCGAATCAACAATTGGTGCCAACTCTTGGCTAGTTGTCGCAAATGTGGTCATGCTTGGAATTAATAGTAATACCATTAAAATTAAACTAATTTTCTTAATCATCTCGCATTCCTCCCCTTTATTGTAATGCTTCCTTGCCCGTCTCACCTGTTCGAATCCGATAAACATCTTCAACAGCTGAAACAAATATCTTGCCATCACCCACCTGATCCGTTGAACAAGTTCTGGAAATGATGTTAGCCGTAACATCTACATCATCATTATCAACAACTAATTCAACTTTCACTTTAGGATACAGTTTTATTTCATATTTATTTCCTCGAAACACCCCTTTCTGACCTTTCTGCTGACCACAACCAGCCACTTCTGAAATCGTCATACCCTTAACACCATGTTGATCAAGCTCTTCACGTAGTTCTTGGAATTTTTCTGGGCGAATGATTGCTTCTAGCTTCTTCATAAAAGACCTCCTTAAGTTTATGTTAACTTTCTTAACACTAATTGTTATTAACATACATAATATAATTAATAATCAGAAAAATCAAGAGGTTTTTTGAATTTTATGTTAGGAAAGTTAACATAAAAAATCGCCAAGCCTTTTCGACTCGACGATTTTTATATTTATTGGATAGCTTCACTCACGTCATATTGCGATAAATCTAAATCAATCTCTTCACCTAATGCCAAATCAGCTAAGACTGACCCGAGATAAGGGCCTGCCGTTAGACCTGTTGCGCCAAGTCCATTAGCGACGAACAATCCTTCATATCCTGGCATCGGTCCAATAATTGGTAAGAAACCTGGTGTGTAAGGGCGAAAACCAACACGAGTTTCTAGAATCGAGGCGTCTTCTAAGCCGGGGGCAATGGTTAGCGCTTTATCTAAGATATCGCGAATAGCACTTGCAGTCGTGCGATGATCGAAATCTGCGTAGTCAGTTCTTGTAGCCCCTGCCACGATGCGCCCGCCTGCAAATGTTAACAAATAACCATTACTAGGCGGCATAACAACTGGCCAGTCACCCGTATCTTCCCCGACTAAATCCAAATGAACAATTTGTGCACGTTGCGGTGTCACTTCATAATCAATACCGACTGGTTTGACTAATTGTTTCGACCACGCACCCGCTGTATCAATAACTTGATCAGCTTCAAGAACCTCACCTTGAATACCGACTTGTTTAATTTGATTGCCATCAGCAATGAGTCTTGCTTCACCTGTACGAATTGTCGCACCGTAATGAATCGCACCTGATAATAGGGCATCGCGCATTGCACGACCATCCACTCTTGCACCACCACTCACATAGACGCCACCGTATTCCTCAGAAATAGGCGGAAACATCTCGCGCACTTCATCAGGATTTAATCGTTTAATCTCACCTATTTCTGGTGCATCTTCTTTCCGTTTTTCTGCGCGTTCTACCATTTGATCTAACTTATTTTCATCGGTATGTAGACTAATCGTACCCACTTGTTTGTAACCTGTCTTGCGCATACCATTCGCACGCAATTGGTCAACAAGGTCTGGATAGTAGCGCGCACCTCGTTTGACTAGCTCATACCATGCTTTATTTCGACGTTGTGACAACCACGGGCAAACGATTCCTGCCGCTGCGTCAGTCGCTTGACCTTCATCTTTTCGATCAATTAGTGTCACGTCTTCACCTTTTTTTGCTAAATGATAGGCGGTTGAAGCACCTAATATACCACCACCGACAACAACGGTTGTCATAAGCTCATTCCCTTCTTTTATCAGTTAAAATGGTTTCGTAATCATTAGTATTATAATAACAATAAATAGCGTGTTTTCGAAATATTCAACTGTGTATAGTCTTTTGGCTAATCGATCATAATCAACTGGAATCATATCGTCTGTCGCATCTGATAACAATTGTTTGATCGGATTTGAATACCATTTTAAAACAGTTGGTCCCATGGCTAAAGCGATTAAATATAATATGAGACTGACGACATACCATCCTTGCTCGAATAACGATGGATTTAATGCCCCCATCCAAAGACCTGTCACAAGAAGCAATGTCCCACCTACCATAACAAAGTAGTGCAGTTGACGTTTGACTTGATAGCCATATCTCAATTCAGCTAAGGTTTTCGCTGATTTAGTCACTCGTGTTAAGACAAAACCAGGCCCCATTCCGATAATGGCAGAAATGATATGTATAAGGACTAAACTTTCATATAAAGACATGGGAACACCTCCAAGATTATTATAGCTTGAGAACGTGGCCTTGCTCGTGACAAATCGTGACAACAAGCGTACAATTTCAAGTAATAAGGAGTGATCGATATGCAACAGTTGATATTTGAAGAAAAATGGGACAAAACAATTGCCGAAGAGGACCGAACATGGATCGAATCGCAATTTGAAAACATTTCGTTTGATGATCACTCAGGAATAAGTTTCACTGTATTAAATCACGCTTTTAATCATCGTAATCATTTACTCGTAACTGCTCTTGTTCATAATTGCACGGATCAACCTGTGACAATTAAAGACCAATCCATGACGTGGGGGACTCAAGCGACAGGTACATTTACTTTGCCTGTTGCAATAGATGCTAATTACTCCATGCCGTGGACATTTATTTTCACAGATTATTCAAATGAAATCGACCAAGATGCTGAACTAAACATGATCAGTACTAACTAAATAACGCAACTATTTTCATTTTTGCATCAAGTTTGTTGCATTGTGGCGCAAGACTATTAAAATTTGACGCAACACTTATTAAAATTGAATCAAAACCTCTCAAATCTGGCGCAAGCATCACATATTCTGGTGCAACAAAGAAGAAGCATTAAGCACAAAAACCTCTCAAAGGCTCGCCCTTGAGAGGTTTTTACTATCTTTATAGCATTTCAGACATTGTCTTAGCTTGCATGAAGTTGTAAAGGTAATCAGGTCCGCCAGCTTTCGAGTCTGTACCAGACATATCGAAACCACCAAACGGATGATAACCAACAATCGCCGCTGTACAACCACGGTTGAAGTAAAGGTTACCCACATGGAAGTCTTCGCGGGCAATTTCTATATGGTTACGATTATTAGAAATAACAGCACCTGTTAAACCATAATCTGTGTTATTCGCAATATCGATTGCTTCGTTAAAGTCTGTTGCTTTCGTGAAGCCAACAACTGGTCCGAAAATTTCTTCTTGTTGCATGCGGGATTTTGGATCTAAATCCGCAAAAATGGTTGGATTGACGTAATAACCATTTGTATCGTCACCGTCACCACCAACAACAAGACGACCTTCTTCTTTACCAATCTCCATATAGCTCATAATCTTATCGTAAGCGCTTTGGTCAATGACAGCACCCATATAATAATTCTCTTTCGATGTGTCACCGATTGATAGTCCTTTTGTGATTTCTGCCACACGATCTAGCACTTGGTCATAGACATCTTGGTGAACAACGGCACGTGAGCCAGAAGAACATTTCTGTCCTGAGAAGTCGAATGCTGATTGAGCAATAGCCTGAGCAGCTATTTCTAAGTCCGCTTCACTGTCAACCACAATCGTATCCTTACCACCCATTTCAATTACAGTACGTTTCAACCATTTTTGACCTGGTTGGATTTTTGCTGCTTTTTCATGAATACCGACACCTACATCACGTGAACCTGTGAAACTAACAAAGCGTGTGTTAGGGTGTTCAACTAAGTGGTCACCGACTTCGCTACCGCTACCAGGAATGTAGTTCACAACACCTGATGGCATGCCTGCTTCTTCTAATACTTCCATGAACTTATAGGCAATGACTGGTGAGTTAGAAGCTGGTTTCAATAGAACTGTGTTTCCAGTAACCATTGGTGAAACCGTTGTACCAGCCATAATCGCAAACAGTAGGTTCCAAGGTGAAACAACAAGGCCAACACCTAATGGAATATATTCAAAACGATTATTCTCACTTGGACGGCTGTTTACTTCGCCACCTTTATCGATTTCTAACATTTGACGTCCATAATATTCTAAGAAGTCAATGCCTTCAGCCACGTCACCATCTGCTTCTTTCCACGCTTTACCAGACTCTTTAATTGCCCAAGCGTTGAATTCATACTTACGACGGCGAACGATAGCTGCTGCGCGGAATAAAATATCAGCGCGCATCTGTGCAGTAGATTTACGCCACCATTCAAATGTTTCATCCGCAACGTTCATTGCTTTTTCTGCTAGTTCTTTATCTGCTTTTGATACCGTACCGACCACTTCATCTTTGTTGTTAGGGTTAATTGAAGTGATTTTCGCATCTGTATAAATACGTTCTCCACCGATAATAAGTGGATAATCTTTTCCAAGTTCTTGTTCGACCTGACGAAGAGCCGCTTCTTGTTTTTTAGCGTTCTCTTCAACCGAAAAATCCGTAAAAGGTTCATGCTTATATGCTTGTACCATGGAAAAATGCCTCCTCTAAACGATTTTACGCCTATTACAGCGCTTCCATAAACTATTTTAAACGAACACTGTTTGCTAATCAAATAAAATTGCAGTTTTTTCAGATAAAAAAGTAACGCCCTCTTCATAACAACCCTGTTATAAGAGGACGTATACTGACTTAAGCTCATGATAACTTATTAATCATGATAAATATGATGTGTAATTTCTTCTCCTCCAGCATCCCTAAACAATACAGCTTCTTGACGTGAAGCTGATTCAACTGTAACTTCTAAGTCAAAATAAGATGGAAAATGCTCAGCCATTAATGATGAAGCGTGCTGTGTAAATCCAATGACTTCTTGTTTACCATGAAACTCTACCGGAACATTAATCGACAACTCCTGTAGCTCTCCATCTTTATAAAAACCTCTACCGATTACCCCAATATAGTTCGGGAAATAGTCTGAGACATCTTGACTAAACCCAGTGAACATTTCGGAGTCCTCATAATAATTGTCCTCTGCTTCATTTGATGGGAAAAGCACCGTTTTCTCATCCAACGATTGCCATTCATTAACCGTCATATCATTGGGTTCGACAACGGTTTTCGTAACAAAACTACCTGGCACCGAAGCGTTTGGGCTATTTTCACGATATAAGGCAATCATGATAGGCACATCCTGCAACTCTTCCATTTCACGAACTCGCTCTAAAATTTGACCCGCTGTTTCTTTACCAATCTGTAACATTTCACTTTTATCAATAGCGACATTATTGGTCGGTCCATAATTCACACTAAATTGATAGTCTGATTTAAGCGCAATGCCTATTGATACGCCTGCTAGTTCGACTCTATTCTCTTCAGCTCGAGTCAAATAATTTTGTTCTAGAATATGTGAAACAACTCGTGGATTCTCTTCTTTGTATGTTTCTAACTCATCTTCCAAAGCTTCAACTTCATCTTCCGCCTCAGCATCTTCCAAATCATCTTCTAAATCTTCAGGTCGATCAGGGTTGAAATCATTTATCCAGCTAAAAACTGTGTCTTCATTTAAATATTGCCCCTCTTGAAATAGATAGTCATCTGGTGAAAAAGGATCCTTCGATAATCGCGTCAATCCTTGTTCAAACTCATCGATATCATAACGGTTGGATATTTGATTGGTGATTGTCCCTCTCGCAGCACTTGGTTGATACGGTAAAACCATTCGATAATCATTTGTATCTAGCCGATCAGGTGAAACAATCATTTGTTGATCTTCTTCTGTTTGTTCCTCTTCATCCGTTTCTTGAACGACTTCCTCTTCCGAATCAAAAGTCGGACTACACGCCGTCATCAATATAACCAATAACGGCAATCCAAGCCATTTACTCATTTGTGTCAATCATTACGCCTCCAATGCTTCTAACAATTGCGCTTCATCCCAAACCGTCACATCTAATTCTTGAGCTTTATCAAATTTCGATCCTGCATCTTCACCAGCAATTAATAGATCCGTTTTTGAGCTAACACTACCCGTGACTTGTCCACCTAATGCTTCTATTTGTGCTTTAATATCTTGACGGTTCATATCCGTAAACTTCCCTGTGATGACAACGGTTTTATCATAGAATGGTGAGTCCTCACTTGCTTCAACTGTTTCACCTAAATACGTCATGTTCAATCCAAGTGATTTCAACTCAGTAATCAACTGTTTGACCTGATCTTGTTCAAAATACATCGCAATCGATGCCGCCATTTTATCACCTATATCATTAATAGCTTCAAGTTCCTCTTTATTAGCCGTCATGAGCTGATCCATTGTACCAAATTCCGCAGCTAATGTATCTGCTGCTTTACTACCAACAAATCGTATGCCAAGGCCGAATAAAAGACGTTCAAGTGAATTATCCTTCGATGCCCCAATCGCTTTAAGTAAATTATCAACGGACTTCTGACCCATACGTTCAAGTGGTAACAAATCATCTGGCGTTAATTTATATAAATCAGCAATCGTATGAATTAATTGATGGTCAAAGAGTTGTTCAACCACCTTTTCACCTAATCCGTCAATATTCATCGCATTACGCGAAACGAAGTGGATGAGGCCCTCTTTTAACTGAGCTGGACAATTTGGATTAACACAGCGCCATGCGACTTCTCCATCAACCTTCTCAAGTGGCTCCCCACATTCTGGACAGTTTTCTGGCATGCGGAATACTTTCTCATCACCAGTTCGTTCTTCTGTTACAACACGTACGACTTCAGGGATGATATCGCCGGCCTTCTTAATCACGACCGTATCATGTAAGCGAATATCCTTTTCGATAATTAAATCTTCATTATGAAGGGAAGCCCGTTGTACGGTTGTTCCAGCCACTTGAACTGGTTCTAAAATGGCTGTTGGTGTTACAGCTCCTGTACGTCCAACGCTTAATTCAATATCATGAAGCGTCGTCACCGCTTCCTCAGCCGGGAATTTATAAGCGATTGCCCAGCGCGGATTTTTCGCAGTAAATCCAAGACGTTCTTGTAAATCAATTGAATCCACTTTAACCACGATGCCATCGATTTCGTAATCAAGTTCGTGGCGTTTAACCGTCCATTCTTCGGTATACGCAATGACATCTTCTATCGATTCAAAGGTCTGTGTTTGCGGGTTAATTTTAAACCCGAGTTCCTTCATATAATCAAGTCGCTCACTATGAGAAGCTGTTGTCGCTGCTTCCCATTCGCCTACACTGTATAAAAAGATATCCAAATTCCGACGGGCAGCGATTTTCGGGTCAAGTTGTCTTAATGAGCCAGCTGCAGCGTTACGTGGGTTAGCAAACGGTTCATCTCCGTTTTCTTCACGAGCTTGATTGAGAAACAAGAACGATCGCTTAGGCATAAACACTTCTCCGCGCACTTCAATCGTTTCCTCTTCGCGAATTTTAAGCGGAATGCTTTTAACCGTTTTTAAATTTTGAGTAATATCTTCACCTGTTTTCCCGTCACCACGAGTGGCGCCGCGAACAAACTGACCATTTTCATATAATAGTGAAACCGCGAGTCCATCGATTTTCAGTTCGCACACATAACGAACTTGATCACCGACACGTTCCTTGACACGACGATCAAAATCACGTAATTCTTGGGCATTAAATGCGTTTCCTAGGCTTAACATCGGAACATTATGATCGACTTTGACGAACTGATCGAGCGGTTGTCCACCTACACGTTGAGACGGGGAATCCGTTGTTTGAAACTCAGGAAATTCTTCTTCTAGGGTAATCAGTTCACGTAATGCTTTATCATAATACTCATCAGTGACACTCGGGTTATCTAGTACATGATATTCGTAATTGTATTGGTGTAATTCGTCTTGTAACGCTTCAATACGTTGTTTCGCTTCGTCGCGATTCATGGCTTGCCACTCCTCGTTATAATTTTTCAACCGGAGCAAATTGGGCTAACAACCGTTTAATACCAACAGGTGATGGAAAGGCGATGTCAACTTCAGCGTCACCACCAGTTCCTTCTACTCTCACGATTGTGCCTTCTCCCCACTTTTGGTGTTTCACTTTGTCACCGACTTGAAATGTCGACGGGTCAGCTGGCTGTTCTTTAATCGTCTTCGCCCGTCGCTTCGGCTTGTCTTGCTCCTGCTGCGGTTGATTCTTTTTGTCGGCCAAAGCTTGGATTGCGTCTTCAAAGGATTCGTTAGATGACTCAGAACCTTGACTAATTTGGCCTTCTTGTTGACGTAAATCTTCAGGGATTTCATCGACAAATCGGCTTTTCTGATTAAACTGTGTTCGGCCAAAAAGTGTACGCATCGATGAATATGTTAAATACAATCGTTGTTCTGCACGGGTAATCCCAACATAAGCTAACCGGCGCTCTTCTTCCATTTCTTCTTCATCAAAGATCGAACGACTATGTGGGAAAATATTTTCCTCAAGTCCAATTAAGAAGACAACAGGAAACTCAAGCCCTTTCGCTGCGTGCAGTGTCATGAGTGTCACTTGTTCTTGCACATCATCGTCTGATTGATCTAAATCAGACACTAAAGCAAGATCGGTTAAAAACGCAATTAAACTTGTGTCTTCATTCGCATCTTCAAACTGGCGCGTCACCGTCTTGAATTCTTCTAAGTTTTCTAGACGGCTTTGGGATTCAAGTGACTTGTCTTGTTTCAGCATATCTTCATAACCAGAACGTGACAGCACCTCGTCAACAATTTCAGTTACCCCTAAAAATTCCTGTTGAGATCGCCAATTTTCAATTAAATGACGAAACGCTTGCAGTTGTTGGCCAGCTTTTTTACTCACCCCAACTAGGGCGATATCTTTGACCGCTTCATATAGCGATAAATCATGCATTTCTGCGTGCATTTGTAGCTTATCAATCGATGTTTTACCAATACCGCGCTTCGGAACGTTCACAACACGGAGGAAACTAATGTCATCATTCGGATTCGTGATTAATCGTAAATATGCAAGTAAGTCTTTAATTTCTTTACGGTCGTAGAATTTCGTGCCACCGATAATTTGATACGGAATATCGGATTTCACGAACACATCCTCCATCGCACGTGACTGGGCATTCGTCCGATATAAAATCGCAATATCATCATAGCTAAAACTATGTTCCTGCGTGAGTTCCTGAATTTGATCAAGTACATAACGCGCCTCTTGCTTCTCATCACGCGCTTCATATAAGCGAATACGCTCGCCACCATCATTCTCTGTCCACAATTCTTTCGGCTTGCGCGATGTGTTACGTTCAATGACGTCGTTGGCTGCTTGCAAAATCGTCTTTGTTGAGCGGTAGTTTTGTTCTAGGAAAATCGTTTTCGCATTCGGATAATCTTTTTCAAAGGATAAAATATTATAAATATCGGCCCCGCGCCATTTATAGATCGACTGATCGGAGTCACCCACGACACATAAATTTTGAAAGCGATCGGCTAGCTTTTTCACAAGTTGATATTGCGCTTTGTTCGTGTCTTGATACTCATCGACGTGAATGTATTGGAAACGATTTTGATAATATTGGAGCACTTCGGGTACCCGGTCGAATAGGAAGAATGTTTCCATGATTAAACTATCAAAATCAAGTGCGCTATTCTTACGTAAAATCGTTTCGTATGTGTCATAAACGGACGCGATTTGTTCGTCATAGTAGTTATTCGCTTCTTGTTTTAACTGTTTCGGCGTGATTAGTTGATTTTTCGCTTGGCTAATTGCCCCTTGAATCGCGCGTGGTTCGTATTGTTTCGGATCTAGATTTTGAATACGCAATGCTTCTTTAATCGCCGTCTTCTGATCGGTCGCATCATAGATTGCAAAGTTTCGATCAAGACCAATACGGTCACCATCACGTCGTAAAATCCGGACACAAAGAGAGTGGAACGTCGACATCGTAATGTTCTTCGCATCTTCACCTACTAGTTTCTCCACACGGTCCTTCATCTCGCGTGCTGCTTTATTCGTAAACGTAATTGCTAATATATTGTAAGGTTGAACTCCCTTTTCCGCTAATAAATAAGCAATACGATGAGTGAGGACACGGGTTTTCCCACTACCAGCTCCTGCCATAATAAGAAGTGGTCCCTCTGTATGTTTAACAGCTTTCTGTTGCTCAGGGTTCATCGCATTTAGAATATCGTTCATTGTCATACTCATGACGTTCCCACCTTTTATTGTTCTACTTGCTTTACGGCTTCTACCGTATCAATCGCTCGGTTAATATCGCGGTAAATCACATCACCGACGACAATGATCTGGGCATGAGCAGCCATTTCCTTCGCTTGCTCAGCCGTTTCGATTCCGCCACCATAAACTAAAACTGTCTTTTCAAGCTCATGACTCACCCGCTTTACTAATGCTGAATCGCCATAAATACCACTGTATTCTAGATACATAATCGGAAGTGGCATTAAATGTTCGATTAAGCGCGCATAAGCGACGACATCTTCAGTGTTGACGGCTGTTGCATTCGTATATTGATAAGCTTTGGATGCTGGATTTAGCATGATGTAACCTTCCATAAACAGCTCGTCCCAATCTATCCAATCACCATAGGTCTTAACCGCTTGATGGTGTAAGTCAATCATCCATTGTTTATGACCACTGTTTAAAACGGTCGGGATTAGATAATGATCGAAACCTGGCGTAATCGACGAAAGATTAGAGACTTCTAACAGACATGGAATGGGATACTGTCTGACTCGCGCTAATAAATTTATAACGTCATCTAAGGTGACATCATCTGTGCCACCAATCATGATCGCATCTGTGCCAGACTGACAAACCGCTTTTAGGTCAGCTTCAGTTATGTATTTGTTCGGGTCTAATTTAAACATGTGACGCCAATTATTAAACGGTTCACTCACAGTCATTCCTCCAACATCCTTCTAACCTTATCTATTATACCAAAAAACCCCCTCATCTTTCATTGTCCAATCCGAGAAAAAGTGACAATCTGTTAGCTAAAACGTTGAGAAAACATATATGGTATGCTAGTATATATGAGAATAAAATTAATAAACATATGATGACAATGAAGGATTAATAGTAGCATAACCCACTACCAACAAGCGATTCAGGGATGGTGCGAGCCTGGAGTATGGTGATGTGAAACGGCAATCTGGAGTGATCGCCTGAAAGTGGATGTGCTTGCCACATCAATCAGGGTGGAACCGCGGGAAATACACTCTCGTCCCTGAGCTATTCGATTAGCTCTTGGGCGGGAGTTTTTTAATGCTATTGCAAGAAATATTTTGGGAGGTTTTCAAATGGCTCAAGAAATGGACCATATCGTCAATCACTGTAAGCATCGCGGCTTTATTTTCCAAGGCTCCGAAATTTACGGTGGCCTAGCAAACACATGGGATTATGGACCACTTGGTGTTGAATTAAAGAAAAATTTAAAAGACGCTTGGTGGAAAAAGTTCGTCCAAGAATCACCGTATAATGTTGGACTTGATTCAGCAATTTTAATGAACCCTAAAACATGGGAAGCAAGCGGTCACTTAGGTAACTTTAATGACCCCATGATCGACTGTAAAGACTGTAAATCACGCCATCGTGCCGACCATTTAATCGAAAACCATTTCGAGGCAAAAGGTGAAGAGCGTGTCGTAGATGGCTTACCATTCGATGAACTCGTGAAAATTATTGAAGAAGAAGGTATCGTCTGCCCTAATTGTGGTTCAAGTGAATTCACGGACATTCGCCAGTTCAACCTAATGTTCAAAACGTATCAAGGTGTAACGGATGATTCATCTGACGAAATTTATATGCGCCCAGAAACAGCACAAGGAATTTTCGTCAATTTCAAAAACGTTCAGCGTACGATGCGTAAGAAGCTACCATTCGGGATCGCCCAAATCGGTAAAAGTTTCCGCAACGAAATCACGCCAGGTAACTTCATTTTCCGTACTCGTGAATTCGAACAAATGGAAATGGAATTCTTCTGCAAACCAGGTGAAGAACATAACTGGTTCGATTATTGGCTCGATTTCTGCCATAACTGGTTACTCAACTTAGGTCTTGATCAAGAGAAAGTTCGTCGCCGCGAACACGATGAAGACGAGCTATCCCACTACAGTAACGCAACGACTGATTTAGAATACGAATTCCCATTCGGTTGGGGCGAACTATGGGGCGTCGCATCTCGTACGGATTACGACTTAAAACAACACGCTGAACATTCTGGTGAAGACATGGAATATATCGACCAAGAAACAAACGAACGTTATATCCCATATGTCATCGAACCAGCCTTAGGCGCGGATCGTCTAGCACTGTCATTTTTAGCAGACGCTTATGAGGAAGAAGAACTTGAAGATGGGTCGTCACGTACAGTCATGCATTTCCATCCAGCTGTCGCACCATTTAAAGCAGCCGTCTTCCCATTATCGAAAAAACTAGCTGACGAAGCACAAGAAGTCTTCCAAGATTTGGCTCAAGACTTCATGGTCGATTACGACGACGCTGGCTCAATCGGTAAACGCTACCGCCGTCACGACGAAATCGGTACACCATACTGTATCACCTATGATTTCGATTCCAAAGAAGACGGCCAAGTCACTGTCCGTAACCGTGACACCATGGAACAAACCCGCATGCCAATCGTGGATTTAAAAGACTTTTTGCAAGATAAAATTCAGTACTAATTAAGAATGATAGCATTCTAGTATTAAGTAGTTCAGTTTTGGCGTACAAAATTTTAATTTGTACCCTTAATTGAACTACTTTTTTATACGAATTTGTAGTTATAAACGTAAGGCTTATTGTAATACAATTAGTTTAACTATTTGAGGAAGTTTTTGGTGATCACAATATATATGGTAAAATAAGTTAAATATCGTTGCTCAAATTAGGGGAGGGGATCTTATGGATATTCCATTTTATCTACTGATGGGAATTCTTTTTATTGGACTTGTTATTTTCGGTATTTATGAAACAAAAAAGAAAAATGAAGTGAAACTTGAAAAGATTAAATTAGAACGAGAAAAAGTAGCGTTAGAGCAAAAAAGAGCGGAAAATGAAAAAGAATAATATAACGCTATTTAGAGTTCTTCAATTAACGCCACCCGATTGATTCATTTCACCTTTATTGGTATGTCAACACTGAACTAGACAAAAACGTTGAGGTCTCTTAGCTTGAATTCAGCAGGTGTTAAATAATCCAGTGACCCATGAATTCGAAGGAGTCTTTAAAAGGGCGTGAAGTTGTCGATAGAAAGCCAAAGAAACGTGGAGGTAGAGATAAGAAGCGAAGGATTAGCAACCTCAAAATAGCCGTCGTCGTGGCACAAGACCATAATGGACAAGTAATTGCTCAAAAAGCAGGCACTGGTCGTGTTAGAGCGGAAGATATCGATGCCGTTATTGGGGATTTTATAGACTCAACTTCTTTGTTGTGCACAGATACAGCTACACACTACAAGAAGTTTTTCTTATTAAGGAACTCAAACACGAGACCTTCAACATATAAACAGATACCATAAGCGATTGAAGGACTGGACGCAAAGGTTCCAAGGCGTGGCAACTAAGTATCTGGACAACTACCTTTATTGGTTGAACTTCCTTCAACAGAGCAAGAAAATGGCGACAAAAGAGCGAGTAAATCAAATGCTATCAAGCGCATGTCATAAATCTAATTTGATTACGGTTAAATATTTGCGTGAGATGTAAAAAAGCCACCTCCAAAATGGAAGCGGCTGCGCTCGTTAATAAATAAGCACTTCTGTTATTCAAATGGCTTTTTCTTTTCACTTGGATAATCAATTGAGTTGGCTATTTCAACTAACATTTCAGGACTGACTTTTTCTGAAATTCTTTTAGAAATATTAAGCATATATTGCCAATCATCTCTTTCAAAGACGAGGGCTACAAACGACTCCGAAACGTTAATAAACTTTGCTTCATTTCCATATTTTAGTTTAAATACTTTAACAATGCGCTTATCTTTGATTGGAATTTTATGTTCAACAGGTCGAACAAAGATAAAATAATGATTTTCTGGTGACTTATCATTGAGAAATTCCAATTCAAGATGGTCGTTTATGTCACCATCTGCATCAATAAACCTTCCGAAATGATGTGTAAAGTTTAAAGGTGGAAGCCTAAGAGGTAGTTTTAGGTCTTGGTTGAAATGATGCTCAAATTCCTTAACGGCTTCTTCAACTGTTTTATAACCAATTTCAGGATATAACTCTTCAAAAGGTCGAGACTCGTTAATTGTTTTTGCAGAAGCTGTTTCATTGTTTACCCCACAAATAAAGATACTGAAAATAAGCATTACAAGAAATATTTTTTCTTCAATTCACATCACCCCAAACTATATTTAGGTATTACTTTAACCTGCAATTTATCAATTATTCATTTCCCACTATCTGTTTAGTAGAAGAAGCAAACACATCTAAATGATACTATAAACTAGTAAGTAAGCTCATTTTATAACCATTAGCAACAATCTTTACGAAAACAGCCATTCATAATCAACTTCACATTTATTACCAACTACTTTTGTCCTATATTTTTAGTGAATGTGTACAAGTCATGTAGATGTTCAAAGCCAACTTTTTTATATAAATTAATAGCATTAACATTAGCGGAGTTGACACATAGTGTGATAGAGTCCATTCCCTCAAATGTAAATAACCACTTTAAAGCACCCGTTAATAATTGCGCTCCTATTCCATTACCTCTTTCGGACTTCTCAACAGCAAAAAATTCAATACTTGCTTCACCAAATTCGGGTTCTGCCTCAACATAAATATATCCACAGAGTTGACCTTCATTGGTTATTATAAAAACTTTTTTATGATCATCTAAACGTTTAATAATCTGTTGACCATTATAATAAGTGTTAGGGAAAGCTTCATCATGAAGTTGTACCATATCTACGAAATACTCAGGACTCAACTCTTCAACAGAAGTGCTTTTTAACTCATGACTATTAGTACCCTGGAATATCAATATTGTTTCATCACTATACTTTTTAAATGAAAGAGAGCTTGATAGTTGACACACTCGAGTATTTTTTACATTCGGAAACATCTCCAATGAGTCTATCTTCTTTGGAAGCATCTCGGCCATTTTCTTCCACATTTCATAAACAATATTCCACTTCTCTCGTAAAATAAATGGTCCCCATATTTCGGCACTATTATCATCGAGGTCTGCATCAAATCCCAAAACCCCTACTAGTTTATTACCCTCGTATGCTACAACGAAACTATCAGTATATTTAACATCTGAAATATCATTTACCATATATTTTGCAATTTCGTTCTTATCTTTCCCGCAATAACCAATATGTGATTCTTCACTAATATTCATTTGTGATATAAAACCCGACACTGACCCAAGATCTTCTTTATCAATCATTCGAATTTCTAACAATTTAACTCCCCCCTCCTCAAGTACAATATATCTCTTATTAACTTATCCCGCTCAATTAGTTGAATAACGTCTTTTAACTTATTTTACCATATATAAAATTATCGCCCTTAAATTTCCTTGATTAATTATCCAATTTGAGTTGCAAAAAGCCTGACAGTTTAACTTACAATCACATATAAAAAAGTAGCTCAATTAGGAGTACAAATCTCTTTTTTGTACTCCTAAGCTAAACTACTTATTGCAGGCAAACGACCTTTTTTATCATTTTAAATAATAATTGCGCTTACATCGAGTCGGTCATTTTTCATTAATAAATCAAAATCAGTAATTGGTATAAAAGTAGAATTAAACAGTCAAAACAGCTAGTATAATAGAGACTATACCAAGTAACATTAAGCCAAATAACACTAATTTCTTACCTAAATCACCCTTCGAATATAAATAAACAGAAACAAGATAAATAACAGTAGCGATTGAAAAAAATGAAATTCCCGTTACTGTCTTTTCACTTTCATAATCACTAAAAAGAAAATGCAAGATTATTGCAGGATAAGAAATTAAGGCGATTAAATAATGCAGTTTTGAGCTGTTCATATAATTTCTCCTTATTACAGTCTGGTTAAACTAGCCTGTATCTAATTGAATAACATTCTTCATCGTGTTTCAAAAATTTATCAAGTATCTCTTTTTTTTTCGTCATTAATAGTTTAATTTTAAACACAATTGCTGTGTTATTAGGCAATCTAGCACCAAATAAATATGTTAAACTTAGCTCAGATTAAAAAAGGGGGGGGGAATAAATAATGGGAAATAATTTATCAATTAAAGAGCTACTGTCACAAAACGAGATTTTAGAAGCATTTCCAGTGATGAAACAACTCCGAAGTCACCTTGATAAAAAAACATATCTTGATTTAGTTTCTGATGCAAAAGATAAAGATCGATATAAAATGTTTGCTTTATTTGACGAAGAAACAATAGTTGCAGTCACTGGTTTTAAACCGATGATCACCTTATACTACGGTCGATTTGTCTGGGTTTGTGATTTAGTCACTGATCAAAATAGTCGCTCTAAAGGTTACGGAGAAAAATTACTTACATATGTTCATGAATGGGCAAAAGAAAATAATTATGAAAGTGTTGCGTTGTCCTCAGGCATACTCAAAACTGACGCACATCGTTTTTATGAAGATAGAATGGATTATGACAAAGTAAGCTATGTTTTCAAATCGTCTTTAGAATAAATTGGTATCAGCTTAATATTAGAAAAGTAATTAAAAACGTTTGGAGCAAGCTCCAAACGTTTCCTCACATCAAATACTCAATCATCGACGTTGCAATCGTAAAGTAAATCAACAATCCAAATATATCATTCAATGTTGTAATAAACGGTCCTGATGCGACAGCTGGGTCTATTTTCAATCGATTAATGATGAGTGGAATGATTGAACCTGTCAAAGTCGATACGCTGAGTGTCAGCATAATTGAAATACCGACGATAGCAGCAATGACGTAGTTTTGTTCATAGAATAAGATAATTAATAAAGCAATCGTCACACCACTTCCGGCTCCGATCATAACACCCGTTAACAATTCACGTCGTAACACACGCCAGACGTTGCGTTTATCAAACGTACCAAGCGCAATATTACGTACCATAACAGCAAGTGATTGCGTACCAGTATTACCTGCAGCGTCCATTAATAGTGGAATGAACGCAGCTAAAATCACGATTGTTTGCAAGGTTTCCTCAAAATAACCAATCACTTCAGCTGTGATCAGTCCTAAAAACATCAACATAATAATCCATGGCGCACGTTTTTTCGTAGATTCCCAAGCAGTAATGTCCGCACCTGTTGCACCACGTACAGCTGAGATTTCTCCAAAGTCTTCTGTTGTCTCATCTTCAATGACGTCGATAATATCGTCGACAGTGATAATCCCGACTAATCGATTTTCCTCTGAGACAACTGGTGTCGCTAGGAAATCGTATTTTTGCATGAGGCGAGCGACTTCCTCTTGGTCTTGGTAAGATTTAACCGATACGACACGTTGGCTCATCACATTTTCGATCACTTCACTCGGGTCACTTGTGATTAAATCACGTAATGAGACAACGCCGACAAGTCGCCCATCTGTATCAACAACATATAAATAATAAATTGTCTCCGCTTCAGGTGCATCATTTCTTAAATTAAGCATCACTTGCTGAACGGTGTCCGTTGTTTTAATCGCGATGAATTCAGTCGCCATTAACGCACCAGCTGTTTCTTCATGATACTCCATAATCTGCTGAACTTTTTCAGCTGTTTCTTCATCCATTTCATTCAAAGCGGTGGATACTTCTTCATCTTCCAGTTCTTCCAAATAATCCGCGACATCATCGGAAGCCATCTCATTCAATGTTAAGATCCATTTGTCACGGTTCATCTCCGCCATAATCTTTTGCTGCTCATCGACGTCTAAACCTTGAAATATATCCGCTAATTCTTCAGGCGTTAACGTATCATAGACACGCTGTCTGATTTCTAAATCCTCTAAGCCTTCAAACCATTCCACTTGATCTTGAATATGCAAGGATAAGAGCGATTCTCGAAACGTTTCGATATGGCCTTGTTGTAACAATTCTTGTAACTGTTGATATAAATTTAATTTCGTACTTCGACGCATAACCATCATCTTTGTGACCTCCTTTAATCGTTCAACGATTTAAAGTTCGTGATTATTTCAGTTTCCTTGTATGTTCTATCTGTCTATAAAAAAACAAACTCGCCTCTCTCAAACATGGAGAAAAGCGAGTGGTCAAACGAGTATCATAAACTTAAGTCATCTTCCTCCAATCGTTTGAGCTTTAGCACTGAGCGGCATAGGATTAACCAGCTACGTTAAAAACGACCTTATGTCGATCGTTATTGCTGACCCATTGGCGTCTTTGGACGTTTTTGGGCAGTAGCATATCTCCGCACAGGAGCCTCACCTAACGAGGATTTATTAATTTTCACTATTATATCTTACACATAAAAACACCCTGACGTCAATTAATCCGCGCTACACGTGCCTTTTAGGAATATGCTATAATAAACCATTATGACTCACTTCGAGGGATCTTTATGTATAAAAATGCTTTATTTGTTGCAATTGGCGGGGCAGTAGGGACTCTATTAAGATACTCAATTGATCTATCATTCCCAAACACCTCTACACTGCTTGTCAATTTAGTCGGTAGCTTTTTACTCGGAATATTCACAGCTTATACAATTGAAAAAACTATCCCTGAATGGCTTAAAGTCGGCGTCGGCGTTGGCTTATTGGGTGGTTTCACAACTATGTCTACCTTTGCGAGCGACGTGTATGCCTTGGCTAGTAACGATGTTTGGTTAACATCAGTTGGCTACAGTTTTATATCAGTAGCAGGTGGTCTTATACTAGCCTTCGTTGGTTACCGTTTAATCCATCGAGGTGAACGCGCATGAATATTCTCTTGCTAGCTATCAGTGGCGGTTTAGGTGCAGCTAGTCGCTATATGATTGGTCAAACGATCATGCAAAATCGCTCCAAACAGGCACTTCCCCTCGCAATGATTGTCGTGAATTTATTGGGTGCAGTTGGATTAGCGTTGGTCAGTCAATTAGAAGGTTTCCTTTATCTAGTTTGTGGTGTCGGCTTCTTCGGTGCATTCACAACATTTTCAACCTTTAGCGTGGAAGCTATCCAGTTAATTGAGAAACGTTATTTTACCCAATTTTGGATTTACACACTCGTCACAATTCTCGGCTCTATCAGTTTGTTTTCATTAACAACATGGATGATTCCATAACAAACGTTCATCGCCAAAGTGGTGATGAACGTTTTTAGCGTCGACTTTATGAATGGGTTGCAACTCATTGTAGATTGCTTGCATCATCCTTTGATTTTGTTGCTTCATAATACAAATTTGTTGCGTCAATATTTGAGTACCTTGCTTCAGAATTCAAACTCCTTGCACCATATTTCAGAAAACTTGGGTCACTTTTCTTCTCCGTTGAATCAAACGCGTCTTTACTTGCGTCAAACTAAACTACCTCCACCTGCACTTGGCCGATTCGCTCAAAATCTGCTTGGTAAAGACCTTTTTCAAGCGGTTTCGGTAGCATGAATGTTCCTGATGAAACGACCATGCCAGCTTCTAAACGTTGATTATTTCGAGCTAATGCATCTATCAACCATTTCACGGCATTTAACGGATTTCCCATCACATCATTAGAATTTCCTGTGACTAACAGCTGTTGATCTAAAGAAACATGTACGGTCAGGTCATTGAGTTCAGCCTTCGTTAAACCTTCTTGCGCTTCACCGACAACCACTTTTCCTGCCACCGCTCGGTCCATCACAATTTGGTTCAAAGCTAACTTCGGAAACCAATCTTCATAACGCGAATCAGGAATTTCAATGCCTGGTGCGATTCGCGTTTTCTCTAAAATCGTTGTTTCATCATCATCTGGATCAATCTGTCTATCAATTAAAAACATTAATTCTACTTCAATCAGTGGTTCATTGAACGCATTAATTTCAACAACGTTATTGGCAATCGAATCCTGCAATAAAGCGCCATAAAGCGGTTCGTTTGCGCCAAATAAATCTTGTGTTTCGCCACTTGTTAAACTAATTTTATAACCAGCAAGTGGATTACCTAGCTTATCTTCTTCCTCAACAACCTGCCTCTGTAATTGATAAGCTTGTTCTAACGATCCCGCACCCACTTCGACACGTGATAAGGCAGGACCACCATGATAGGCTGCATATAATTGATCGACTATACTCATATTATGACCTCCTTAATTCGCGTTCGAACGAGCAACAACGGGGTATTCTTGACGCTTTTCTTGATAAACTTGCCAAGCGAACCAGCTAATCACAGCCAGCCATATAATCGAACCTAGAATCATCGACAGACTATAGTCTAAGCCAAATCCTTCTGGCGCATAAAAGATATACGTCGAGACCACACCCGTCATAAATGTTGCCGGCACACTACAAATCCAGTGAAACTTAGCTTGTTTCAATAAATACATAGCTCCTGTCCATAACATCACCGTCGCTACGAGCTGATTGGTCCAACCAACATAACGCCATAAAAATGAATAGTCTATTTGAGATAATAGAAAAGCCGGAAGTGCCACTGGAATAATTAAAAACAACTTCGCCTTGCGCCCGTTAAGCGATCTTTTCGTCATTTGACGTAGCATATCACCTAACATCATTCGCGATGACCGAAGCGCTGTGTCACCAGTTGTAATTGGCAAGATAATCACACCTAAAATCGCCAATATACCACCTAAAGTCCCAAGCGTCGTCTGACTTATTTCATTTACTACTCCTGCGGCACCGCCTGCAGTCACTGCTTCCTGCAAACCGCCTGTATTACCGAAGAACGTCATACCTGCAGCGGCCCAAATTAATGCAATAACGCCTTCACCAATCATTGCACCATAAAACACTTTTCGACCTTCTGATTCTTTTTTAATTGTTCTAGCGAGAATTGGGCTCTGTGTACTATGAAAGCCTGAGATCGCACCACACGAAATCGTCACCATCATCAGTGGCCAAAGCGGTAATTCACCTGGATGCATACTCGCGAAAGTTAAATTCGGAATCGGGTGTTCAAACAAAAATAACATGCCGAACCCAATCGCTAAAGCCATAAAAATTAAAATGCCACCGAAGACTGGGTACACCTTTCCGATAATTTTATTAATCGGGAGAACCGCTGCCACTAATAAATAAACAAAGACGAGAATAATCGCGACAGTAAAGGTCAAAGGCGTTAATTGGGCAATTAGCTCTGCAGGCCCCGCCGTAAACGCTGCTGCCACCAACACCATTAAGGCAATGGAAACGATGTTAATCGATGATTGTGCATATTTTCCTAAGTACTTTCCGACCAGCGTCGGATATTGCTCTCCATTATGTCTTAAGGACATCATGCCAGCGAAATAATCGTGCACAGCCCCCGCAAAAATCGATCCTAATACGATCCAAACAAATGCAATTGGTCCGTAAAGTGCCCCCATAATGGCACCGAAGATCGGACCAAGCCCAGCGATGTTCAATAACTGGATTAAACTACCTTTCCACCAACTCATCGGACTATAATCAAAACCATCATGCTTTTCGTAGGCAGGCGTTCGTCGTGAATCGTCTGCCCCAAAAATTCGTTCAACCACCTTTCCGTACGTTATGTAACCAACAATCAAAAATAAGATGGATGCAAGAAATGTAAGCATCACTGGACCTCCTTTCAAATTCTTTAGTTTTAGAAAGCTTAAAACATTAACGCTTCATAGCTTTGAGTTAGAAAATTTAAACTGTATTCTACTCCCTTGAATTGGTATTTTCAACCGTAAATTAAACAATTTTTATAATTTTCAAATAAAAACGCTTACATTATTAAAAAGGGTTGAAACTTGACGAAACGTGTATTATGATAACGATTAAAATTTTCTGTAAATAAGGGGATGACAACATGGCTGAACAATCACTATCTGTATTCAAAACCACTTCCTATCAAGAAAAACCTAATGATCATGAACTTTCGTTTGGGCGAACGTTCACTGACCACATGTTTCTCATGGATTACTCCGAGGAATCAGGATGGCATGATGCGCGAATCACACCATATCAACCGCTTCAAGTCGACCCTGCCGCAATGGTATTCCACTATGGTCAATCCGTATTCGAAGGACTAAAAGCCTATCTTAGCCCTGAAGGCGAACCACTACTCTTCCGCCCTCAGAAAAACCTTCAGCGACTTAACCAATCAAACGAGCGACTATGTATCCCTCAAATTGATGAAGATTTCCTTTTGTATGCATTAAAACAATTAATTCAGATTGAAAAAGATTGGATTCCAACTAGCGAGGGCATGTCTCTTTATATTCGTCCGACTGTTATTTCAACCCAACCGTTTCTAGGTGTTGCACCATCAACGAATTATACATTGATGATTATTCTCTCACCCGTCGGCGCTTACTATAAAGAAGGAATTAACCCTGTCAAAATTGCTGTTGAAAATGATTACGTGCGAGCAGTTAGAGGTGGGACTGGTGAAGCCAAAACGGGCGGTAACTATGCCGCGAGTTTGAAAGCACAAGAAGTTGCAGCTCAAGATGGTTACGCACAAGTGCTATGGCTCGATGGTGTTGAAAAAAGATATATTGAAGAAGTTGGCAGTATGAACGTCTTTTTCAAAATCGGTGATGAAGTGGTCACCCCGCAACTAAACGGTAGTATTTTAAACGGCATTACCCGCGATTCAGCCATGGCCTTACTCAGGCATTGGGGATATCATGTGACAGAGCGAGTAATCACAATCGATGAACTTTATACAGAATACGAAAAGGGTAATGTTCTTGAAGCTTTTGGAACAGGAACAGCTGCGGCGATCTCTCCAATTGGACAGCTCGATTGGGGCCATAAAGAAATGGTATTCAATAACGGGGAAACAGGACATCTCGCGAAAAACTTATACGATACACTCATGGGAATCCAATACGGAAAAATTGACGATCCGTTTGATTGGGTCATCAATGTAAATACTGCGGTTTCAACTAAGGTTTCCTAGACAAAAAACGACCAGCTTAACTCATTAAGCTGGTCGTTTTTATTTGCGTCAAATTCCGTTATGTTTGTTTCAAAATTGATCTTTGTTGCGTCAGAAATTCAGTCCCTTGCGTCAAATTTCAATTGTCTTGCACCAAACTCAAACTCCATTGCACCAAAATTGAAAAGACTTACGCCATAATGACTTTTCTTTGCGCCAAACTAAAATGTCACGATCAAAAAGAGTACGATCCATCCTTTTACTAACAAATATAATTTTTTCTAAACTAGTTTAGCCATTTAGTTAAGTAGGCCCCCCATTAATAAAACAAAACCAAGAAAAACTGATAAACTAAGTGTAATAACCATTGTAGACACACTTCTTGCCAGATCCATCAAGTTTCTAACCCCAGATAAACCGAATATACCAAACAGGAATGTGCATAATGTTATACATAGAACGATAGTTAAAGGATAGATACCTGCTATAGAATCACTAAACCAACCTGAAAACGAAACTGTTAGAAACAAAAATACACAAATAACAGAAAAGATAAATGACCAAACGTTGGCTTTTTCTTGCATTTTATCCCCCCTTAATATCTCGTTTCTAAAGTCAATGATCTCACAAGTTAGTTAAACAATATGCTTCCTTTCATCTTACCACATAAATACAATTAGACTTTCAATTTCCAAGACATTTTTTAAATCAAAATTCCTCATATAAAAAAGTAGTACAAGTAAGGAAATTTACATATTTATTCCCTTACTTGTACTACAGAATTTTAATCAATATCTTTTTATTTTATGATTGTGATTTTTCTTCATGAACACGGTCAAGCACTAATTCATAAGCGTCATTGCCATAGTTCAAGCAACGCTTAACACGTGAGATTGTCGCTGTTGAAGCACTTGTTTCTTCCTCGATGCGTTGATACGTATGGCCTTCGCGTAACATACGCGCGACATCTAAACGTTGTGCTAACGCTTGAATTTCATTCACTGTTGCCACGTCATCGAAAAATCGATAACATTCTTCAACATCTTTTAATTGTAAAATCGCTTCAAATAATTGGTCTAATTCGCGACCGCGTAATTTATCAATTTGCATGTTTTGCCTCCTTCGTTACTCGTATGTAACGGATTCAGTTAATCCTGGCGATTCTGGTACAATGTTGACCCATGTCTGTCCTGGTAATAATTCTAACGGTTCACCGTCAACCATTGGTGTCATGACATCGTTCACGGTTTCCCATTCAATCTCTTTCAACTTGCCTTCTTGCAAGGCATATCCTTGGCCACCTGATTGAATATCTATTTCACGGCGACCAGCATCATCAATGACTTCATGCCCTGTTTCGTATATTAACACATTTTCAAGGACAATCGGGTCACCCGTGACTAAATCACTGTTCTGTTGGCCGTCGCTTGAGCGAACGTAGCCACCCTCGTTTTCATCATATTGATACGACACGCTACGATTGGACGAGTAAGTAATATTAACCGACTCAGCTGTTTCACCTTCAACTGGTTCATCATTATTGACGGATCTGAAATTATAGCCTTCATGCTCCATTTCAGTTTCTATGCCTTTGTTTGATGCTACGTCATGTGCATTATTTAAGAAGACATATGAGTTGTGAGGAGCTTGACGATCAGAGGATCGCCTGAATAAGTGTTTATCATCATCATGATAAGCACCATTTAAATTATCAACCCAGCCGTTACGTAAATCTTCTTCAATGAAATTGGCAGCTCCATGGTAGATATATAAAGCATCATGGGCCTTAGCTGTTTCAATATAATACGAACGCGCACTTCGAACTGGACCGACTTGCTCTGGCAATTCACTGTGGTACAACGCCACAAGTCGCGTAATGTAACCTTCAGCTAAAAATTCATAAACGACATCAGCATCCGTTAATCCAGTTTGCGGTCTTGCAGATGGATGATTATTAACCATTACCGCAAGTGCTCGTCGATTAATTTCTTCGTCAGCCTCTTCACCTGTTAACGGATACGTGAATTCAGGTTCTGACGTCTCTTCTGATTCTTCAGATTCGTTCGATTCATCTGTCTCTTGTTCTTCTGTTGATGACTCATCTTCTGTTGATTGCTCTTGCTCGCTTTCTTCCCCACCGCTACAAGCTACTAACACGATTGTAAGCACTAGCGCCCATAGCCAAATCATCTTTTTCATATTCAACACCCTTTTTGTGAATGGTCTAGTTTTATTTTAACGCATAACAGAAGGAAAAAGTATCTCTTTTTTCTTAATATCCATTAAACCTTTTGGTGTAATACGAATATATGGAAGATGTGTTGATGATAAAAACAACAATGTATAAACCGGGTCACTATAAGAATAACCGTGTTCTTTTATCAATGTTTTCAGCTCACGTTCTTTAGCCATCAATTCATCCATTGGTAAATCTGACATCACCCCTTGTAATGGGAGTGGTAACTCGTAAATAATGTCGCCATCATTCACAACTACAATCGCGCCACCTAATGCTTTCATCCGCTCGAATGCCATATTCATATCGTCTGTATTTTTACCAATTAAGACGATATCGCCTGTATTAGAATAAGAGCTCGCCAGGCCTCCAATTGATTTCGTATACCCTTTTAAGAATGAGGAAATACGCCATTCGCCATCGCGGTCCATTAGCATCACATAAGCTGTATCATCTTCTTCAGGTAACTGTTGACTTTGAGATTCTGATTTCACCGGATATGGCTTCAAAATCACGTCATTTAACATTTTCATTCCAATTGGTGATGAGAAAATTAAATCATCTTCACGTAACGACCAATCGATATTCAGCTCACTAAATCCGTAACGCAACCATTCAATATCAGGCGTTAATCGCTGAAATGCATAGCCATCAAACGTAATCCATTCGCCTTTAGCTAATACGGCTGTGGGTTCTGGTTGATCTGGAGCTTCCAAGAAGTTGATATGCGCAATACGACCAGGTGCGATACTGCCGAGTCGATGGTCAATCCCGAAATAGCGCGCTGAATTGATGGTTGCCATGGCATAAGCCTCTTCTGGCTTAACACCTTTTTCAATTGCAATTTCTATACAACGATCGATGACACCTTGTTCATAAAATGACGGTGTTGAACCATCTGTTGTAAAGAACAAGTAATCATAATATTCGCCATCATATGCTTTTAAATCATCTAGAATATTAGGCAAATCAGGTCGAATTGAAGAGTAGCGTAAGCCCGTATAATAACCTAAGCTAACGCGATTATAAACCTCATCACCGGAGATCGACTCATGGTCACCATCCGCTCCAAGTAATTTTAATTTCGCCAATGTTTTTATTGAGGCTCCTGGGAAATGCCCCTCCACTACTTTACGGTGACGTTTCGTTTCCTGCATCCAATATAAACCGCGATCATCTTCATTCAGTATTTCAGGCCAATTAGTCAACTCACCACCATGCATAACCGCATCATGTGAGAGCCAATCTAAAACTGTCTCATCATTAATTAATTCTTCCTCATCTCTTAACTCCGACTGCGAATCAAACCTTGCACTCCAGAACATGGATACTGGTAATGTTTGCGAATCGTCCAGTAAAGAAAACGCTTTCTTTTTTTGCAATAATAAAAGAAGCATCAAATTATCATTAACAAATGTTGTCGTTCCACGCTTTGATGCATATTCCACAAATGAATGGGGATTATATAACTGAAATGGGTGCACATGAGGTTCCACATATCCAGGTACAAGATATTGTCCAGAACAATCTTTAATTTCCGTTCGATCTGACACGTAGTCTGGCATATCGTCACCAACGTACACAATGCGATCTTCATATATCCAAATATTCGCTTTAATCCATTGCTTTAGAAAAACATTCAAGTAGGTCGCATTTTTTAAGACGAGAGTAGGTGCAATGTCGCCATTAACCACGGCAGTATGTTGTCTAATTTGTTTATTTCGCCATCTGTATAATTGTTCTTTCATAATCCATGCCTCCGTTTATCAACGTGCACTATCCACTTATGTAAAATTTTAATACATTAAACTCTTGAAGGGAAGGGTAAAATGGGAAAACAAAACATCGGAACCATTAATGCATTAGTAAGAATAACATTAGGATTGTTCTTCATTAGCTACGGAACAGTCAAAGCAACTAAACGCCCGTGGCACCAACGTTATTATATCTTGATTCTTGCGGCAGCTATGAAGGTCGCTGAAGGAATTGTACGCTATTGTCCTGTAACCGACATGGTGAAAAAGCAAATTAATGCCAATTTACCATTTAACTTATTTTCTGACCCAACGAATATTGAAGGCGATTCACCTGAAGACAATCAATCGTCGGGAGAAAATCAATCATCCCAATCCACTAACCCACCAGTTACGGATTAAATACAATTATCAAATACAAAAGTCCGAACCGTCTTCTGTACGTGTTCGGATTTTGTATGTCATCATGATCAAATTATTCATCCTTTACAGCTTGAAAAACAATTTCCTGTTCCACAGGCTCAGCTTCACCTGATTGTTGCTCTTCAAACACCGGCTTTTCAATACGTTTAATCGGCCGATACCCTTCTGACTGCATCTGATTCAAACAATCATCAATCGATTGATAATCACTGACTCTGAATTTTTTCTTCTTCACGTTTCAATCGACTCCCTCTAACTTTCTTCACCCAGAAACCACCATGAATCTGGCGTGGTTCATACGCAATAATAAATGCTTTCGGGTCAATTTCCTTAATTGATTTATATAACATTAATTCATATTTACGTGGTGTTAGCACTTGAATCGCCAAACGGTCACCTTCCATGCCATAAGCATACCAACTCGTCACCCCATAACCACGATTTCTTAGAGATTCAGTAAATGGAATGCTAGGATCGGACGAAATCACATTGACCGTAATATAGCCGACTGCCAATTTTTCTTCAACTTTCATACCGCTAATAACACCAACACCGAAACCGAGCGCATAGGCAATTAAGTTTTGGATTTCACCTATGTTATCCAAGACTAAACCTAAACCAACTGTATAAAAGGTGATTTCAAATACACCAACAGATGCTGCAATATATTTTTGCCCTTTTAATGTAAAAATAGTCCTAACAGTTAATAACGATACATAAACAATGTTAACACCAAAGATAATCAATAGCATTATAAGTCCAGATTCTAACATGTAGGGCCTCCTCTTCCAATAAGATCCAAACGCTTGTATAGTGCATATCGTAAATGATTATTCGGTTAGATTACAAGCGAACACTCTTATTGTCAATACTTCATCATTATTGTACACAGCATTTATTATACGGCATGCACTTTCGAATCATGATAATTGATATTTTGCATGTTTCACTAATGAGTGACAAAAAAATTATTAGGTGGGGCACTGTTGATCAGCCGACTTTTTTCTAATGTCGGCTTCTTCCAGAATATATCAGCGACTTCGCACATATATCAGCGAAATCACAGATCTGGTCGCAGATATATTTTACTTATCAGCATCTTTTGATTTATTTCAGCGCCTCGCGAAATTTATCAGCGCCATCCTAGTATTATCAGCGAGTTTCTCATTTTATCGGCGCCATACAATATATGTCAGCGTCTCACGAATTTTATCAGCGACTCAGCTAAATTTATCAGCGACCATTATATGACGAGCTCATTTTCATGGGAGTCGCCGATATTTTGTAATATCAGCGCTATTTGAAATTTATCAGCGCTATTCTGATTTTATCAGCGACTTTCCCAATTTATCAGCGCCATTTAAGATTTATCAGCGACATCCCATTTTTATCAGCGAGATTGGATAAAATATCAGCGACCTGGTTAAATACGAGCTCAGCTAAATAAAGCTCATGTTCTTAAGCCAAGAACATGAGCTAAAATTTTATTCAGGTAAGAAAATAAAATATAGTAGGAAAATCACAAATAGCACATACATAACAGGATGTATTTCTTTCGCTCGACCTTTCACCAACATCGTAATTGGATAGAAGATAAAACCGATCGCGATTCCTGTGGCGATACTGTAAGTCAGTGGCATCGCAATTAAAGTAAGGAACGCTGGCACAGCAATTTCAAATTGTTCCCACTCAATATGACGCAAGTTGGCTGCCATTAAAATTCCGACAATAATAAGTGCTGGTGCGGTTACTTCTGACGTCACAATTCCTAATAACGGTGAGAAGAATAATGCGAGCAGGAATAAAATAGCTGTCACCACTGAAGCAAAACCTGTCCGGGCACCTGCACTAACACCTGTAGTTGACTCGATAAATGACGTCGTCGTTGATGTACCGAGAATAGAGCCGGCTACTGTTGCTGTTGAATCTGAGAATAATGCACGGTTCGCACGTGGTAACTTACCGTCTTTCATCATACCACCTTGTGTTGCGACAGCGACAAGCGTTCCACCTGTATCGAAGAAGTCAACGAATAAGAACGTCATAATAACCACAAGCATTTGCAGCGTAAAAATCTCACCAAAATTGCCAAATGCCGCTCCAAATGTTGGTTCTAAACTTGGCACACCGCTTACAACATCATTCATGCCCGACGGTGGATCGATTAAGCCAACAAGTATCCCAGCTACGGCTGTGATGATCATGCCGTAAAATACGCCACCTTTAAATCCGATCGTTAATAATATAACCGTTGCGACTACACCGAAAATCGCAAGTAATGTATATGGATCCGTAACATCTCCAAGCGTTAAATACGTATCTTGATCCGCTTCAATAATCCCTACATTCGTTAAACCGATAAACGCAATATAGACACCAATACCTGCACCAACCGCTAGTTTTAAATTATTTGGAATTGCATTAATAACTTTCTCACGCACACCCGTTAATGTTAGAACCATAAATATTAATCCGGAAGCTAAGACACCAGCTAGTGCTGTTTCCCATGGAATGCCCCATTGTAAAATAACAGTGTAAGCAAAGAACGCATTTAACCCCATGCCAGGAGCTAAAGCAATCGGATAACGCGCAACTAGTCCCATAACAAGTGTCCCGATTGCACCAGCCAAGGCTGTTGCCACGAACACCGCATCTGGATCCATCCGCGTGACCCCTGCTGGCAACTCTTCTACATCCAACAAAGCTAATACGGATGGATTGACGAACAATATGTAAGCCATTGCCAGAAACGTTGTGATACCACCCATGATTTCGCGACGGTAGTTCGTGCCTAATTCTTCAAAACGAAAATAATTTTTCAACAATCTGTCCTCCCCCATTTATGAAACACTAAAAAAAGCACCCTTGAGCGTAATCGCCAAGAGTGCATACGAGGACAAACCGACATCAAAGATATTCACGTATAAAACGTGACGTACCTCTACTGTCGTTTATTAGTCACTCATAGTCGGACCATTTACGGTAGTCCGGTAGAAACTCTTGGGCCGTATTCCCAATATTATATAAGTGTTCCATATCGAATTTTGTTTACACTATTACTTTATCTTTATACAAGACTTTAGTCAACCACTATTTCGACAAAATCAGATCCGTAACCTTCTTCCAAAGGCGGTAATACTCTGATTGATCAGATTGGAAGGAGTCTTCACGATAAATGAATTGTTCATAATAATGTGTTAATTCGCTCATACTACGACCGTCTAAGATTCGATCGGCTTGTTTAGCATATTCTCGCAATGTTTCGCCAGACTTAAATGGATAGCCTTTTTTCGCGAGTAACTTCATGACAAACTGATACGATTCAGTAATAGTCGCTTGGTTAGCACGACGTTTTAGTCGTTGTTTTCGCCATGCATAGACTAACCGATCACGGTAATAAATCAATAATCCGACAATAATGACGATGATGACGCTTATCGAAATAACGATCCACGGTGAAACAGATGAGTCACCATTACTACCAGCCGCTTCAGAATCATTTCCCTCTTCCTCTTCACCTTCTTCAAGCTGACTATCAGCATCAGGTTGTTCAGATGATTCTGGTTGATCGAGTGCATCATCTTGATTGTCATCTAAAATATCGTCAATCGACTCACCAGTAGAGACGTCTACTTGGTTTTGGAATCCGATCGTCGGTTCAAATGGAACCCAACCAACATCAGGAAAATAAACTTCTACCCAAGAATGGGCATTATTATTTTGTACCTCAAAAACATCGGATCCAGCATCAGGGAACGCATCCTGTTCAAATGCTCGGTCACCACCAGTGAATCCTTTCGCCCAACGAGCAGGAATATCTAATGATCGTAGCAAGACGACCATAGACGTTGAGAAATTATCACAATAACCACGCTGCGTCTCAAATAAGAACTGATCCACATAATCTTCATCCTCATCTGGAACAGCTACATCGTCAGTCGCATATTCATAATCGCCTTCACTGAAGTAATCTTCAATGGCCTTGGCATAATCATACCGATTCTGGTCTTCTTCAGATACGATCATACCTGCAAGGTTACTCACGCGGTCAGGCAATTCGTCTGGTAACTGCAAATAAGATTCGTCTATTCCTGAATCTTCTTGATAGCTAACTGGAACTTCACGCATGGCATTTCTGGGAAAATCAGGACGATTAGCTTCTAATGAATAATCATCCTCTACAAGCGTTTGTTCACCATTATCTAAAGACAAGAGCTCATTCGTTATGAGATCATATTCAAAATTAATTTGGTCATTAGTTGTTCCCACTTGTTCTGTTCCATATATATAAGGGACTTTATTTAAATTACCAGGTTCAATCATTTGCAAGTCTAAACTTGATTCTTCTCGCGCTACAACATCACCATATTGCGAAATCTCAGGAAATTGGCCTGTCTCACTCGCGATTCGTTCACCTTCACTTGAACGCTCCCAACCATGACCTGTATAGACATCTTTCGTTTCGACTTTCCAATAGCGTTCAGCACTAGAGGTTGCATAAAACACGGTGGTATTATCCATCTGGAAGCCACCACCTAGTCGGTCATCATGCTCACCATAACCAACACGCTGAACGCCACCGAATCCAGCTCCACTTCCAAATCCATTCTCTGAAGCTGATTGTATAAACGAAACTGGGTCCGGCCATTGCGGTTCATATTTCGGGGCTGCATAGCCAATCGCAGCACTTATGCCTATCACTAATATCATCGGCGCCAGCCATTTAATAAACTGGCGAGCTTTAGGTTCTGTTAATCTCTCACTTTCAACAATCCGGTGAAAGTTAGCTAACACAAGTAACAGCGCACTTAAGCTAAAGACTCGAATAATCGCAATATTAGCTTCATACACCGTAAAAGTATCTAACACGGTTACGTATAACACTGTTAGAAAAATAAACGCAAGTGGACGTTTGACAACCACATACCAGTAATATAATAAATAACTTAACATCCATAATAATATTAAAAAGAGAAACGTTCGGAAAACTGGCGTTAATGTTTGCCAATTTTGCTGAATCGACTCTTGAACATTAATCACCATTTCTTCAAAGAACAGCTTCACCCATTCAGTAGAAAAGAAAGCTGTATCGAAAAAGACATGATGAATAAATAATAACAGGATCCCTGCTTTGATGACCGAAATAAGTCCGAATGGTAAATGAATCATTGACAAGGCAAACATGACAACAATAAAAACAATAAATAAATGAGATTGACCCGTGTCTGTGATTATATCTAATGGATAGACCCATTCCATTAAGAGAAACATACTTCCGACATAGAGCGCTAAACTAACTAAACGATTCGATTGTTCTAGTTTTAGTTTCATGATGCGCTCACCTCAATCTGTCTTTTCGTCAAACGGTCTTCATTCAACCAAGTGACACGTACGCCCCCATAATGGAGTTGATCCATGCCATGACGCTCATCATGTCCTATTAAATGCTTACTACGTACAAAGACAAGCTGTACATCAACTTGTTGTTGCTTTAATTGTAAAATCGTTTGATAAATAGACGTTGATAAATCATGCGTCAAGATAACAAGATGACGATCCTTTGATAAATGCCACGCTTCTCGCTTCAATTGTTTAGCAAATTGATTATCTTTCACCATTTGGATCTGACTAAGCATGCGAGTTAGTTTTTCAAATGATTGTTTCCCATGCTTTAGTGTCACGTCATCTCGTATTTTACCTAACGCTACCACACTGACATCACCGTAATCCTCATATGCTTTTAAGGAGATTGAATAAGTTAGTTCCACACCTGCTTCAAATGCAAGCCAACGCTTTTCATCTTCTGCATGACCATTCAGAATAATCGTTAAGTCCTTTTGTTTCTCTTCTTCAAATTCCTTTGTCACTAAAGCACGTTTCCGAGCTGTTGTCTTCCAATCAATCCAGGACATCTGATCCCCTGGAGCATAATCACGCACACCCGAAACGAGGTTCGTATGATTCGCTTTAACCGCATAATTCGTTTGTTGTCCTTCTTCAAATGTCGATTGTTCAATACCCAAATTGAGCGGAATTTCCCCTGGTTCCACTAAAACGTAAGCATCAGCATTCACCAGTTGCTCTCTTCTCACAAATCCTAACAAATCACCTGTTACAACTTTAATTTGATTTAAGTGGTGACGCCCGCGTGGAATCGCATCAATCTCATAATTAAACTGCAATTTCTGACGTAAGAACGGAAACATGACTGATTTTGCTTTATTCCGATTCTTTAATTGCTCTGGATAACCTAAAAACCGATATTTAAACTGCTTCGTATCATGCCACGTCACCATTTCTGGCAATTCATCTTCAACGATTAAATAAAATAAAGGAAAAGGAATACGCCTTCTAATCGTGACTGTCACCTTTAGGGTCTGTCCGGCTTTCAGATAATGTTGATGCACATGCCTTTCTATCTTCATTAATCCCATTGGGTAAAAAATCATAAAAATCGCATATAATAATATGGGAATAAAGCTAAAGAACAGGAACCAACTAACGAAACCACCTTGAAACATGCTATATGTAAATAATAGCGCCATCAGCGCTATTACTAAGGATAAGGTCACGATCGTTTTAATGGATTGAATCATTGTTTTATCCTCTTTCTACAGGAATCATTGTTTTCTTAATCAGATCTTCCAGTAATTCTTTATCAGACTTGCCTTCAAACTTCGCTTCAGCCGTTAATTGTAAACGGTGAGCAAGGACATGAGGAGCCATATACTTCACATCATCCGGAATCACATAGTCACGGCCTTTGACTAACGCATAAGCTTGAGCTGCTTTCATTAAGGCGATAGATGCACGAGGACTCGCACCTAACTGAATAAGTGGGTGCTTACGTGTATTCGCAACAATCTCAACAATATATTGTTTAACTGACTGACTGACATGAATCTGTTGTACTTCTTTTTGTTTAGCTAATAGGTCTGATTTCGTCATAACAGGTTGAACTGTTTCGATCGGATGCTCATGCGTCGTACGATCTAACATCATCATTTCTTCTTGTTTAACAGGGTAACCCATCTTTAATTTTAAGAGAAAACGGTCAAGCTGAGCCTCAGGTAATGGATAAGTTCCTTCGTATTCGATTGGGTTCTGAGTCGCTAAAACGAAGAATGGACTACTTAATTCGCGTGTCATACCATCGACCGTAATATGATTCTCTTCCATACTTTCCAATAAAGCGGATTGTGTCTTTGGAGACGTTCGGTTAATCTCGTCAGCCAGCACAACATTACCCATAATCGGACCTGGTTGGAATTCAAACTGCATATCACGTTGGTTATAAATCGACACGCCCGTCACGTCTGATGGAAGTAAGTCTGGTGTGAACTGAATTCTACGAAAATCCAAATCAAGTGATTTAGCAATCGCACGGACAAGCATCGTCTTGCCGACACCAGGTACATCCTCTAGCAATACATGCCCTTTCGCTAATAATGATACGATTGTCAGTTCAATCGTTTCTCGTTTCCCCACAACAACCGTTTCAATATTATCAATTAAAGCTTGAATTTGTGATTGCTGCTCCGTAACTTCCTGGTTCATAGATAAATGCCTCCTTAAGTTCAATGATCATCACGTTAACTATTCTATCTCTAACCATTATGGTTTCGGCTTGGTTACGTTATACCCTAACTCCCTCATATTTTCTCGGTAGTTACGACAATGCTCTTTAAAACAATTGGGACGAAAATCTTTCGGCAATTGATCTTTAAATTTCTCATAGCAAAAACAACGTTCCACTTTTGTCCCCCACTTTAAGTGCTCTTCAATAAATCCTAAAGTATAAGAAAAGTCAAAATTTTATACGTCTATAATAACATGAAAGTAGGTACATGAGTGAATAAAATAAAAGCCGCTTCTATATAGAAGCGACTTTAACAGTTATTCATCATCTACTTTGTCAATAAATGACAAGGCATATAGTGCAGCTAAACCAACAATAATATAAACCAATCGTGGAATAAATTCATCCATACCACCGAATAAACCACCTAATAAATCCCACTCAAACAAGCCGACAAGCAGCCAGTTTAAGCCACCAATAATGAGCAATATAAGTGCTGTTTTTCTCAAAACAAATACACCACCTTTCCTACTCGTTTATTAGACGCTATGTAATGGTAGTATGTTTCATATCAGCCATTTCATACACAATCTTTTTCCAAGTATAAGGTGGTGTTTATACTTATGATTTTGGTTGTTCTATAATCTCAAATAATTGATTAACACTAATGTGATCTTCAGGAGAAGAATCCAGATGCATATGAATTGTTTCACCTTGTTCATTAAAAACTAACGTTGCACCTTGAATCGAAACATCTTCAGACTTCATCGATTTCATCACGACATCTTTTTGACCTTTATTATTTGGAATGACATTGGAAATCTTGCCATTTACTAGACCTTTTAGACTCTTCATCAATAATTTACTTTTAGACATCGATTTTGCACCAACTTCACGGTAGGCTTGTTTCTCTAGATCCCCATAAAACGGAAATGGATAATCACCAAATTGATTTAAGAATTCTTGAACAAACGTTCCTTTGTGTGGTGCAATCACTACTACTTGATAACCATACTGCGACAGTTCGTCATAACGTTCACGCAACTGCGTGATATGCTCACGGCAAACTGGTCAACCAAGATGACGCACAAGAATAACAATCGATTTTTGATTCTGAATCAGACCATCTAATTCGACTGACTCACCAGAAGGTTGTTCTAATGTCGCGTTCATAGGTCTCACTCTCCTTTTAAGAACAGTCTACCCGATAGAAGTAGTCATTCAAACTATTTTGATTAGAGAGCTTGTTGGCATTATGATGGTACCGGAATAAGGTAAGACTTAACTTTTTTAATTTTGCCGTTTTTATCAGCACGATTGAATTCATATACATCACAAAACATATATGTTTCATTCTCATAATGAATGACGCCATCAACAGCTGCTGTTTTACCGTGAGTAATGATATTTTCTAAGCGCAGCTCTTGAATGTTATCTTCACCTTTTGATTGAATAGTATGCCGTAATTGATCTAAGCCGACAATCTTATCACCGCCGACATATTGCCACTCCAGATCATCAATCGCAAATTCCTGAAATGAATCAACATCACCAGACGTTAATGCGATTGAGAAATCTCTTAATAAAGCTTTACGCGGTGCATTGCCACAACTTTCTTCACACACAATATTCATGGGATAAGCTCCTTCTTTTTGAGTGTTTGCCTTTATTTTATCAATAAATGATGAGAAATAAAAAACTTACAGAAAAGCGTGATGCTTATCTGTAAGTTTAAATAGATGTAACGTTTGAAAGTTGCTATCAGCGTTTCGCGCACTGAATTTATCGGCGAAATCTGAGATTTATCAGCGCCATCCTTATTTTATCGACGTCCGCTGAAATATATCGGCAAGCGCCTAAATATCAGCTATATCAGCGACTCACCAATTTTATCAGCGCGATTTGATATTTATCGGCGCGATCTCAATTATTTCGGCGCCATCCTTATTTTATCGACGTTCGCTGATATATAACGGCGAGCGCCTTAATATCATATATATCAGCGACCTGGCCGGTATTTCAGCGACTTCATCGTTATGAAGCAGTACGCTCTTTAAGCGGGCGGTGCTCAGGTACTTTAATCGTGCTTCTCTCTTCTTTATAAGCACAATATATGAAGAAAACGGCAACGAGTAAATAAGCGACTGCGTATTGCGTGGCAGCATTGAACGCCATTTCAGAGGCGTGCATGAAACCTGTAAATGATAATCCAGCTGCAACTAGCGAGAAAGCAGCTGCTTTCACAAAGCGTCCATCAATTATAAACACGGTCACAGCACCCAAAATAATTGCGGTAAACATGGCACCTTCACCTAACGGGACGATCCCTTCAGAGATTCCTGCTACAACTTGACCGGCATCACTATTAAAACGTGTCATCACGTAGTTCGCGAAATATGGTAGCATGGCGAGCGCAACAGCCGGATAATATTTCGTTTCATTTGATTGAAATGCAGTTCCGACTAATGATAAACCGACAAAGACTAAGATCGGTGCAATCGCAGCCATCGGAATAATCGCTGATAATGCGGCGACAACACCTGTCACAGCGGCTAATCCAAATACCATCGCATTCAAAATACTATATCCACGTCCTGCGCCCATTTCTTTTGAACCAACTGATGCAATATAAACGGTTGTTGGGAATAGACCTCCAAATACTGAACCTAGCATTGTGCCAACACCATCAACAGCTTGGCATTTCCGAACATCATAACCATCACCTGCTGCATCCATCGCATCAACATTATTCATCGTTTCAATCGAGTTGTACACGGTTATCGGAATAATCACAGCTAATAAACCGACCATCGCGGTAAATAACATCGTCATCCCGTCAAACGCAGCAAGTGTCGGCAGAATCGGATACAAGCCAACATTCGATAACCCTTCAGAAATTTGACTCGGTGATTGATAGCCTAATGTGAATGCTAAAACCGTTCCAATCACAATCGCAAATAACGACACTGGAATATTAAACGGCATGGCCACTTTTCCGATCACACCCACAATAATAATCATGAGCGTCACAAGACCGACGACTGGAATTGAAAATGTATTAAATAACATCTCACCCGCAACAAATGTAATCGCGACACCAGCAAGCGCTCCGAGTAAAGCCGCTCGTGGAATTTGTTTGCGAATCCAATTACCCGCAACACTACCGATTACTTGAATCAAACCACTTAGAAAAGCTGCTGCAACTGCGATTTGCCACGCCAATTGATAGTCGTTCGTTAAGGAATGCGCTGGAACTAAGACCCCGAATAAAAAGACAAACATGACTGGCGTGCTAATCCCATACGACAACGCCGTCACATCGGTTCGCTCTTCTTTTTCAGCAAGTCGCTTCGCCATATGCGCATAATACAAATTACCAACGATCACAGCCACAGCTGCACCGGGAATGACTTGACCAAACACGATCCCTGTCGGAAAACCTAACCCCAACATCGTCACTGCAATTAATACAAAATTAGCTAAGTTATTTTGAAATAACGCGAAAAATGCATCTGTATCTTCTTTCTTAAATAATGGATAATTGACTGCTCTCTCCATCTTCATCGCCCCTTTTTATTTATTCGTTACGACTTCATCAATAAACGTAACTTCACCATTTGATAACGATTCGATTCGTGCCAGTGATTCGACTTGATAACCTTCCATCTCCAATTGCGTTCGCCCTTCTTGAAACGCCTTTTCGATGACAGCGCCAATACCGACAACTGTTGCCCCTGCTTCTTCGACAACTTCTGTTAGACCTAGTGCCGCATTGCCATGAGCTAAAAAATCATCAATGATTAAGACACGATCACCTTCAGCTAAATATTCCTTCGAGACAATCACTTGATTGAGCTCTTGCTTCGTATAAGAGTAAACACGACTCGTATATACGTCCTCTGAACCAGTTAACGCTTTTTTCTTACGTGCAAACACGAGCGGTACATCTAACGTATTCGCTGCCATGAAACTTGGCGCAATACCTGATGATTCCAAAGTGATCACCTTTGTCACCGATTGATCTTGAAATCGCTTGGAGAATTCCTGACCAATCTCCATCATTAGTTGGGTGTCGACTTGATGATTTAAGAAGTTATCCACTTTCAAAATATCTTCTGATAAAACGCGACCGCGTTCTCTAATCGCTTGTTCTAATACGTCCATAATTGAACCTCCTTTAGGCTATTTGAAAATAAAAAAAGTCGAATGCTTCAAACCACTTCGACTAAAAGTGATTTCAAGCATTCGACTTATATGAACCATACAAAATAAGTACGAAAAGCTAAGGATCTAGACCCGTTCAAACGACAGTCTACCCCTATTCGCATCCATCACTTGTAGTCAAGTCATTTACGGTAACTTGGTAGAAACTCGTGGGCCATATCCCCACTATTATACAAGTAGTTTATGAAATTGTTCGTTTATATACACCATTATACATGATAAACAGGTGTTATCAAGTTAATTTTTATAAAAACCGAATGAATTCAATACAAAAATATCTTTCATTCGATTTTTGGAAAATTAATGATTAATACATACTATAACAAACCAGTCTGACATTATCAATAGCCTTATGTATATTTTCTTTCCCTTCGTTGAGATCTTTAGTTGATAATTAAAGGGAATCTACACAGAGTATGGTGACATTTGATGCACTCAGGATATCTAGAATCACGAAAAACACAACCACTTGTTCAACTACAATCGAAGTAAAATAGTTTAATAAGAATTTGAAACAATATAGCAATCCAAACGTCCATTTAAGTAAAGGGGACAAATATAATGGCAAAAATTAAATTGTTTTTTGTACTCTTGTTATTTGTTTTTGTTTTAATAGGATGCCAAAACAATAACCTAAACCTAAGTGATGATGTTACAAGTATCGAGGTATATGAATGGAACAGCGAGGAACGGGTCGCTACTATTGATGATCAGGAATTTATTGAAGAACTTGTGAAAAAATTAGATAATGCTAGAACAGCTTCAACAGCAGAAATGTCCATTCCAGTTAACCCCGATTATGACGTGCATTTTAAAAATGATGACCAAACATTGTTTAACTTTAGTTATTATAAAGAAGTTATAAATTTAGGTGTCGAAGGTCGATATCGGAATGTTAATGAAGATACAATGTACAATGTTGAACTTCAGTTACCCCTTGAATAATTAGTTTTACTGCAGTAACTGGAGCATTAGTCTAACAAGCCAATATTACAAAAATGGAACCCCTGATATATAAGAGTTCCATTTTTTAACCTATATAAATATTAAACTTAAACAGATCTTTTTGTTTCGATAAAAACAACTTCGAACCGTCACCCATGTTATAATAGAAGTACTAAGTCAAAAAGGGTGACTCAATTGATCGAACAAGCAACACGAACCTTAAATCATTATTATGGCTTTACCTCTTTCCGCCCTGGACAAGAAGGAGCCATTCAATCCATATTAGATAATCACCACACACTAGCAATCATGCCGACTGGTGGCGGGAAATCGCTTTGCTATCAAATTCCCAGCCTCGTCAAAGATGGCACGGCCATTATTATTTCACCGCTTATTTCATTAATGAATGACCAGGTCGAAGCGTTACAAACCGTCGATATTCAGGCGACTTATATCAATAGTTCGCTCAGTGCATCCGAACAACAACGACGTTTAAGGCGGATGACAGCTGGCGACTATCAGTTGGTTTACGTTTCACCCGAACGATTCGAAACTCCGAACTTTTTACATACCTTAGACCAAATCGACATTTCATTGATTGCATTTGACGAAGCCCACTGTATTTCACAATGGGGCCACGACTTCAGACCGAGTTATCGCTCTGTCGTTCCTGCGATGAAGGAGTTATCCGAACAACCTCCTGTCATCGCTTTAACGGCAACAGCGACACAGACCGTCATTCACGACATTCAACAACTTTTATCTATTCAAACTGAACACACAGTCGTGACAGGCTTTGCTCGGGAAAATTTATCTTTTCACGTCGTTAAAGGCGTGGATCGCAAAAATTATGTTCAAAATTTCGTCCGATCAAGACCAGATGAATCGGGCATTATTTACACACCAACGCGAAAAACGACGGATCAAATTCATGACCTGTTAAACGAGCAAGGCATTAAGACTGCTCGTTATCACGCTGGCATGACGAAAGACGAGCGCCAATCCGCCCAAAAAGCTTTTATCGCTGACGACATCCAAGTCATGGTCGCAACCAACGCATTTGGTATGGGCATCGACAAATCAAATGTCCGCTACGTGCTTCATTATGCTTTACCGAAAAATATTGAGTCCTATTACCAAGAAGCAGGACGCGCAGGACGTGATGGCGTCGACAGTGAGTGCCATTTAATCTATTCACCGCAAGACATTCAGCTACAGAAATTTTTGATTGAACAATCGGATTTAGATGACTCACAACGCCAAGATGAGCACAACAAACTGCAAGACATGATCGCTTATTGCCATACGCACCAATGCTTACAGCGTTATATTTTAGATTATTTTGGTGACAAAGAGACAGATGGTGATTGCGGTAGGTGCTCCAACTGCTTAGATGAGGGCGAACGCGACGATATGACGAAGGAAGCTCAGATGATCATGTCATGTGTGAAGCGCATGAATGAATCATTCGGCATAACGATGACAGCGAAAGTGTTAAAAGGCTCTAAAAGCCAAAAAGTGATAGATATGAATTTCCATAAGCTTTCAACTTATGGCTTGCTTAATCACTACACCGAAAAAGAAATTGTCAATTTAATCAACTATTTAGTCGCTGATCAGTACTTAACTGTGTCTGACGCACAATTTCCTGTTTTGAAATTAACATCACAAGCCACAGATGTTCTAAAAAACGAAAAACAAGTTTGGATGAAGCGACCTGAACAAGCCAAGCCAGTCGAGCTCACGTTCTCTGAAGAATTATTCCAAACATTACGCAATTTACGTAAAACCATAGCTGATGAGCAAAACTTGCCACCTTACTTGATCTTTTCCGATGCGACCTTAAAAGAACTCGCAAGTCACATTCCGGAAACAGAAGCTGATATGCTTAGGATCAAAGGGATTGGCGAGAAGAAATACAATCAATACGGCGAACCATTTTTGGAAGCATTACAAGCATTTAAGGCTGAGCATGGCGATGCGATTAAAAAAACACAATCGGTAACGAAATCTGCGGCCCCATCGCGCAAAAAAGATGAACACGCTTCCGAGCAACCAAGCTACATCACGTCATTCGAATTATTTGCGAGCGGGAAAACAATTAACGACATCTCAGACGAACGTGGTCTTTCACCTAACACGATTGAGAGCCATCTATTCCGCGCCCATTCAGAAGGCTATGAGCTTGATTTTAGCCGATTGGTCACAGATGAAACGGAAAAACTTATTTTAGAAACGATTAGTGAATTAGATTTAGAAGAGCTGCGGTTCAAACCAATTAAAGAGGCGTTGCCTGATGAAGTGAGTTATACGGAGATTAAGGCGGTTTGTATGAAGCATGCGCTGTATTAACTGAAAACGGGATGATGTTTTGACATCACCCCGTTTTTTATTAAATATTCGGATATGCAGGGGGGGCAAATTCGAAAATCGATAGTTATTACCAGCATGATTTCCCTTTTACCAGCGAGTTCGGGATAGAGTCCATATAATTGTGTAAAAAGGGTCATTTTCCTCTCCACATGGTACAATGTTTTCAACCACAAAAACGATTACCAGGAGGAGAGTAT
>NZ_JAUSTQ010000005.1 GCF_030812915.1 Alkalibacillus salilacus | reverse complement strand
AATACTCTCCTCCTGGTAATCGTTTTTGTGGTTGAAAACATTGTACCATGTGGAGAGGAAAATGACCCTTTTTACACAATTATATGGACTCTATCGAGCAAGTGTTATATTCCATCGAGTTCTAGCGCAATATCATCGAGAAAGCACCATTTTCCATCGAGAGCAAGCTTAATACCATCGAGTAGGCGGTGTTTTCCATTAAGTTTTAAAAAATACCATCGATCTTACACGATTATTGCCTGGGAAATAAGTCGATTTCCCGAACATAAAATCAGACTTTGGTGAATGCTGAGGAATAAAGTGGAGTTTCGTATAAAAAAGACGTTATGATTAACAGATTAATCGCTAATCATGCTACACTAAGACTAAGATACTTGACGTTTGGAGGAAATGTGATGCGCTTTGTGAGTTTTGAATACAATCAACAACATTTATGGGGGATTGAGGCGGACGATGGCATCTATTATTCTGAGAAATTGTTAAGCATTTTCCCGACATTAGATGCTGTGATTGAAAATTATGATGAGCTCAATATTAATGAAGAAATTAATCAACATATCTCACGTCATGATGTAACTTTAATTGCACCGTTCCGTCCAAAGAAGAACATCATGTGTATTGGCAAAAACTATCGTGAGCATGCTTTAGAAATGACTAATCAAGATGTTTCGCAAATTCCTGATCATCCCGTCATTTTCACCAAATCACCAGGTGCTGTTATAGGCCCGAATACGCCTGTCGATGCTCACCAACAAACGACGTCACAATTAGATTATGAAGGCGAATTAGCCGTCGTTATAGGAAAGCAAGGGAAAAATATCGCCGAGGCTGACGCGTTAGATTATGTGTTTGGTTATACGTTGTTAAATGATATCACTGCTCGTGATTTACAAAAGAAACATCAACAATTTTTCCGTGGTAAATCGCTTGATACATTTGCTCCGTTCGGTCCATCGATTGTGACCCCTGATGAAATAGATGATGTTCACAACCTCGCACTGCAAACCTATGTGAATGATGAATTACGCCAAGATGGTCATACATCACAAATGATCTTTGATGTACGTCACTTGATCGCAACCCTATCAGATGGGATGACACTAGAACCTGGAGATATTATTGCGACAGGGACGCCGAGTGGAGTTGGAAAAGGGTTTAATCCTCCGAAATTTTTAAATCCGGGTGATGCAGTAAGAATTGAGATTGAACAAATTGGTCAGCTCGTCAATTCAATTGAGTAACTACCACCCGAATTGATTGAGTTTTTTATAATAATTAATGAGAAAATCATAGAAAACTTGCTCAGATGGTGCGACTTCTCGGTGTTTTGGTCGCACCATGCCAATTGTACGGGTCATATTGGGTTCAACAATATTTAAGATCACCGTGTCTTGGTTGCGGCGTTCTTGTAGTGAAATTTCCGGAAGTAAACTAACCCCTAGTCCAGCAGCCACGAGTCCTTTAATCGTATCGATATCCTCACCTTCAAAAGCAGCTCGAGGTTCAAAGCCAACTTGCCGACAAGCATTCACCACTAAATCTCTCATAATATAACCTTGGCGAAACAACACAAACGGTTCATGTCGTAATTGATCTAATCGCAAATGTTCATAATTTGCGAAAGGGTGTGTCCGTGGTAAAACCGCCTGAATATTTTCCGTGAAAAAGATATCCCCTTTTACCTCAGCGTGATTAAGCGGTACAGGAGATGTAAACGCTAAATCAATTTGCCCAACTTTTACGGCTTCGATTAGCTCATGAACAGTCCCTTGTTGAAGTTGAAAGCCAATTTGTGGATGCTCTTTTCGAAATGCAGCAATCACTTTCGGCAAAGTCTTAGCTGCTAAGCTGGTCGGAAAACCGAGCCGAATCGTACCTGATTCAGGATTTAAAAACTCACGCACATCGCGTTCTGCATTTTCGATCTCCGTCATTGCTAACTTAATTCGTTCAAGAAAAACTTCTCCAACAGGGGTTAATCGAATTTTCCGCCCGCCACGAATAAATAAATCTACGCTGAGCTCTTCTTCTAAGTTCGCCACTTGTCGACTCACAGCTGATTGAGCGACATGCAATTCCGCTGCAGCTTCACTAACATGTTCTAATTCCGCCACTTTTATAAAATATTTTAGTTGTCTTAACTCCATATCTATCAACCTTTGTAAGCGCTTTATCTCAATTTGCGATCGTTTTGATCGAATATATATATTGAAAGCATAACAGAAAACATCTATGATAGAAATAACATTCTTCTGAAAATTTTTACGACCGAAAGATGAGGTGACACGATGATTCAAACAGGTTATCCAGCTAAACAAGGCCTTTATAACCCGCGCGAAGAACATGATGCATGTGGAATCGGCTTTGTGGCACAAATAGACGGTGTTTCGACTCATCAGATGATAAACGACTCAATTACAATTTTAAAACGGTTAGATCATAGAGGTGGCCGTGGTGCTGATGGTCATACAGGTGACGGCGCCGGCTTAATGCTTGAAATTCCTGATGAATTATATCGACAACAATGGAATGAAATGTTACCTGAGAAAGGTAATTATGCTGTGGGTATGGTTTTCTTGCCGCAGGATGATACGAAGCGTGAAGCAATTAAAACGATGTTTAATGATGTCGTGGAACGAGAAGGTCATCATGTGATTGCTTGGCGTGATGTTCCGGTCGATTCGAGTGTTATTTCTGAAAGTGCTAGTCATAATCAACCTTATATAGAGCAAATTTTTATAAGAAAGTCTGACGAAACAGGGCGTGAAATTTACTTTGAGCGCGACTTATATTTAATTCGTCGGATTATTGAAAAGCTAATTGAAGCAGATGAGACGTTACAAGATGGGCCATTTTATATTGCGAGTTTATCTCCGCGGACGATTGTGTATAAAGGAATGCTTGCACCAGAACAACTTGAGACGTTTTATTTAGATTTGTCAGATGATCGTGCCAAGACATCATTCGGTTTGGTGCACTCACGTTATAGCACGAATACATTCCCGTCATGGGAGCGAGCGCACCCGAATCGTATGTTAATGCATAATGGTGAAATTAACACGATTACAGGTAATGTGAATTGGATGAAAGCGCGTGAGACGGCAGCAACATCGCATGTTTACCGAAATCGTCATAAAGATTTGCTTCCTGTTATTGATGAATCATCAAGTGATAGTGGGATGCTCGATCAAGCGTTTGAATATTTCGTTATGAACGGTCGGTCATTGCCAGAGACAGCGATGATGATGGTGCCAGAAGCATGGGACTTAAACGATGATATGAGTGATCCAGAACGTGCATGTTATGAGTACTTAAGCTGTCTCATGGAACCGTGGGATGGTCCGACAGCCATTGCTTATACAGATGGTCGCCAAATTGGGGCGTCGATCGACCGTAATGGACTGCGCCCTGCGCGTTATTATATAACGGATGATAATCGAATTGTCTATTCTTCAGAAGTCGGCGTGCTAGATATTGAGCCTGACCGCATTGTTGAAAAAGGTAAGCTTGGTCCGGGTCAAATGATCTTAATAGATTTAGAGAATCATAAAGTAAGTTATAGTGATGAAGTTAAACGTGAATTAGCGGAGAAACGTCCTTACCGCCAGTGGCTTAACGACTCATTAGTTCAACTGAGTGGTTTACCAATGGGGCGCCAAGATGAAGACATTGATGAAACAGAATTGCTTCATTTCCAATTGGCTAATGGCTATACGAAAGAAGAAATGATGAAAAACTTAATGCCTATGGTCACCGAAAAACGTGATCCGATTGGTTCGATGGGAAATGACACGCCGCTTGCTGTTTTATCAGAACAACCACAACTATTATTTAATTATTTCAAACAGTTATTTGCGCAAGTAACGAACCCGCCGATCGATGCTATTCGTGAGAAATTAGTCACATCGACTACGTCTTATTTAGGACCAAAACACAATGTGCTTGATGATGGGCCTGAGCATTGCAAGCGAATTCGTTTGTATACACCAATATTAAAGAAAGCGGAATTCGATGCGGTTATTCATAATTCCCGAAGTGATTTTCGATTTGAAAAAGTATCGATTTGTTATCCAGTTGAAAAAGGGGCTAAAGGATTGGAACCTGCGCTGCATCAGCTATTTAAACGCGTTGAACGGGCGATTAATCAAGGTGTTTCCATGATTACCTTGTCTGACCGTGGTCAATCAGCTGAACAAATCGCAATTCCGTCACTATTAGCGGTGAGTGGTTTACATCATTATCTTGTCGAAAAAGGGTTGCGGACGAAAGCAAGTCTAATCGTAGAAACAGCTGAAGCTAGAGATGTCCATCAATTTTCGACGTTAATTGGTTTTGGTGCAGATATGATTTATCCGTATTTAGCATATCGTTCGATCGAAAAGCTAATTGATGAGAAATACATCGATGATTTGTCGGTTCATGAAGCCTTCGATCGTTACCGTGATGCAGCGACAACAGGTATTGTAAAAGTGATGTCGAAAATGGGCATTGCGACCATTCAAAGTTATCGTGGTGCGCAAATTTTTGAAGCGATTGGCTTAAGTGAAGACGTTATGGAGAAGTATTTCCGTGGTTCAGCGTCGAAGCTAGGTGGAATCGATTTAGAGACAATCGCCGAAGAAAGCTTAACGCGTCACCGTATGGCGTATCCATTAACACGGAAAACACTACCTTCAGGCGGCGACATGCAGTGGCGTAGTGATGGTGAACATCATGCGTTCAACCCGAAAACGATTCATACCTTGCAACACGCTGCTCGGATGAATGACGCGAAAAGCTATCAACAGTTTACTGAATTAATAGAAGAAGAAAAAGTGACATTTTTACGCGATTTAATCGAGATTAATAATGACGATCGTGACTCAATTCCACTAGAAGAAGTGGAACCAGTCGAATCGATTTTTAAACGGTTTAAGACAGGTGCCATGTCTTATGGCGCGTTAAGTCAAGAAGCGCATGAGATATTAGCGATTGCGATGAATCGAATTGGTGGTCGAAGTAATAGCGGTGAAGGTGGCGAAGACCCGGATCGTTTTACACCAGATGAGAATGGTGATTTAAGACGAAGTGCGATTAAACAGATTGCTTCAGGTCGCTTTGGCGTTACAAGTTACTATTTAAGTAATGCTGATGAACTGCAGATTAAAATGGCACAAGGTGCGAAACCAGGTGAAGGGGGCCACTTGCCAGGTAAGAAAGTGCACCCTTGGATTGCAAATGTTCGTAAATCAACGCCAGGTGTCGGATTGATTTCGCCGCCGCCACACCATGATATTTATTCAATTGAAGACTTAGCGCAACTGATTTATGACTTGAAGAAGTCAAATACGAATGCGCGTGTTAACGTTAAGCTCGTTTCGAAAACAGGCGTGGGCACGATTGCAGCAGGTGTTGCGAAAGGTAAAGCTGACGTCATCTTAATTAGTGGTTATGAAGGCGGTACAGGGGCTTCGCCGAAAACAAGTATTCGTCACGCTGGTCTACCGTGGGAGCTCGGTTTAGCAGAAGCGCATCAAACCCTTGTATTAAACAATTTACGTGAAAAAGTCCGTTTAGAAACGGACGGTAAATTAATGACAGGGAAAGACGTTGTAAAAGCGGCGTTACTAGGCGCTGAGGAATACGGATTCTCAACAGCACCTATGGTTGTGCTCGGCTGCATTTTAATGCGAGCTTGTCACTTAGATACATGTCCTGTTGGGATTGCGACTCAAGATCCTGATTTGCGTAAGAAATTTAACGGGCAAGCAGATCATGTCGTCAACTATATGAACTTTATTGCAGAGGAAATGCGCGAAATCATGGCGCAACTAGGCATTCGCTCGTTAGATGAGATGATTGGGCGTACGGATTTATTGAAAGTACATCCACGTAAAGCGTCGCATCATAAAGCGAAACAACTAGATTTAGATCCATTATTACAACATTCAGATGATGCGTGGCTTAAGCGTGAACGTCCAGTGATTAGTCAGTATGATGAAGTGCATATTGATCGAACAGAAATTATCCCGAACGTTCAAGCAAGTCTTGATCATCAAGAACAAACGATTCTAGATTTACCCATTACCAATACAGATCGGACAGTTGGAACAGAGCTAGGCTATGAACTAACAAAGCGATATGGCGAAGCTGGTTTAGCTGATGATACGATTCAGCTTAATTTCACAGGCTCAGCTGGTCAAAGTTTCGGCGCCTTTTTACCGAAAGGCATTACGATGAGCGTCACTGGTGATGCCAATGATTACGTCGGTAAAGGATTGTCAGGTGGTAAGATTGCCATTACACCTCATAACCCACCGTCTGTTCATCGCATGGCAGAGACCATTATTGGTAACGTGACATTCTTTGGTGCAACAGGTGGCGAAGCCTATATTAACGGAGCAGCAGGTGAGCGTTTTGCTGTCAGAAACAGTGGTGTTCACGCTGTAGTCGAAGGTGTTGGCGATAATGGTTGTGAGTATATGACAGGTGGTCGTGTTGCTATTTTAGGTGAAATTGGTAAGAACTTTGCTGCAGGTATGTCTGGCGGGGTCGCGTATATTTGGAACGCAGACATGGAAGAAGTTAAAGCGAAGTCCAATCATGAAATGGTCTTATTTGAAACAGTAGCTGAAGCGGAAGAGCAAGATGAATTGAAGGTCATGCTTGAAAATCATCTCAAAATGACTGGAAGTAAACGGGCGAAGTATTTGCTAAATCATTGGGATGAAGCTGTCCAACAATTCGTTAAAGTCATTCCAGAAGAATATAAAGAGAAATTACGTCAAGAGCGTGAAGAAGAAACCGATACAGTCGTGCAATAACGAGTGTGAGGAGGTGTTTAGATGGGTTATTTACGAGGATTTATGGAGTTTTCGAGACAAGATCAAGCAACCCGTGACCCAATTGAGCGTATTAAAGATTGGGAAGAATATACCATCCGATTAGATGAAGATGAATTACAAAAACAAGGTGCACGTTGTATGGATTGCGGAACGCCGTTTTGCCATACAGGCGTTAGTTTTAATCAATCGGATATTGGTTGCCCGGTTAATAACTTTATCCCAGAGTGGAATGAGTTAGTTAGTGAAGGGGACTGGCAGCATGCGTTTGAACGTTTGAAAGAAACAAATAACTTCCCTGAATTTACAGGACGTGTTTGCCCAGCGCCTTGTGAAGGATCATGTACATTAGCGATTAATGATGATCCAGTCGCGATTAAAACGATTGAGAATGAAATCATTGAACGTGGTTTCGAAAATGGTTGGGAACAAGCGAACCCACCTAAAGTACGTACAGGAAAACATGTTGCGATTGTCGGGTCAGGTCCTGCAGGTTTAGCGGCGGCTGACCAACTGAACCAACAAGGGCATACAGTCACAGTCTATGAACGAGATGATCGTGCAGGTGGCTTGTTGATGTATGGCATTCCGAATATGAAATTGGATAAAGAAACAGTAGAGCGTCGTGTGGAATTACTTGAAGCTGAAGGCGTTACCTTTATCTGTAATACTTCTGTTGGTGAAGATATTACGCGCGAGCAATTAAAAGCGGATTACGATGCGGTGATTCTATGTACGGGATCTCAACAGCACCGAGACGTGCCAGCTGATAATCGTGATAGTCAAGGTATTCATTTCGCAATGGACTATTTAAAAGACTCAACGAAGGCATTAGAAACAGATCCTAATCAAGCGTCGATTCATGCTCGTGGTAAAAATGTCATCGTCATCGGCGGTGGTGACACAGGTGCGGACTGTGTGGCAACAGCTTTACGTCAAGAATGTAACCGTGTTGTCCAATTTGGTAAGCACCCTGCAAACCCTGAGGAACGAGACGATAATAACCCATGGCCTTTATTCCCGATGACCTTTAAGTTAAATTATGGTTATGAGGAATCAGTCGAGGCTTATGATGAAGATCCGCGTCAGTATGAAATTTTAACGAAAGCGTTTGATACGGATGAAGCGGGAAATGTTAAATCGTTAAGAACGGTTCGTGTGGAAAAGGTCGAGGAAAATGGACGATTAGTCACAAAAGAACTTCCAGGTACAGAAGAAGTGTGGGAAGCCGATTTAGTCTTTGTGGCAATTGGATTTACAGGACCAGAGCACGAAGTCCTTGATCATTTCGGTTTAGAACTCGATGAACGTGGCCGTATTTGGACTGTCGATGGAACCAATGATTACCGTACAAGTGAAGACCATGTCTTTGCTGCAGGTGATGCAAGACGTGGTCAAAGCCTAGTTGTTTGGGCCATTCGAGAAGGTCGTGAAGTTGCCGAACAAGTGGGTGACTATCTAACAATTGAAAGAGAACAATTAACGAGCTGATAGCCTTTTTTAGGTTATCAGCTTTTTTTATAGTCTTTGTTAAAGTTTAGTGTTGATTTTCGAAAGATGTAGCACTGAGTTGTTGAATTGTGAGGAGCGAAGGTGGCGACTCCTGGTCGACTAAAAGCGGTCACGTCCTGTGACCAACGTCGACATTAGGCCGTCCGGGCCGTCACAGGAATAGCACGTGCCTCGAGACCCCCAGAGGGCCACAGGATGTGGGTCACTTCGGCGTTCGGACAGGACGTCCGGAACTTAGCCGAAGTTCCTTTAGTGGCCGAGGGATGCACCTGCGTCTGCAAGTCAACGCTTCGAAGTAGGATTCCTCGGTGCAAGTTCCTAAGAAGCTTACTCGATGTAGTTGCCTGGCTTGAGCCGTGCCCGCGGAAAGCGTCCACCGAAAGCGAATCACAATATCAACAACGGACTATAACAAAGTATTTACCAAAAAGCATAATTTACAAAACTTATGTGCTTAACTCAATTTGACAAGGGTATTATAATGATGAACATAGAAGGATAGTAATAAACGGAGGTGGGAAGCATGATAGACCAGCAGATTGGGTTCATTGGAAGTGGTAAGATGGCACAATCGATTATGAACGGTATGATTCAGTATGGTGGGATCGCACCCGAGCAAATACATGCATCTGCAGTCACGGAAGAAACGATTGATCATGTGAAGGAAAAGTATCAAGTTGATATTAATGATGATAACCGCCGCGTGGCGAGTGAGAGCGATATATTATTCTTAGCCGTGAAGCCGCATGTATATCCGCATGTTATTGAAGAAATCCGTAAAGACATTAATCGGAATACCATTATCGTAACGATTGCGGTAGGTGTGCGGATGAAGGATATTGAACTGGCTTTTGGAAAGGAAACGAAAATTATTCGTTCGATGCCAAACACCCCATCCCTCGTTGGTGAAGGTATGACCGTGTTCTGTGCAAATGAACATGTTCTAGATGATGAAATTCAATTGATTCATGATTTATTTTCACTGTATGGTCGGTCAGATCAAGTAGAAGAAAAGATGATGGATGCAATTCCGGCCATTAGTGGTTCGTCGCCAGCATATGGTTATATGTTTATTGAAGCATTGGCAGATGGCGCGGTGAAACAGGGCATTCCACGTGAAGAAGCTTATCAATATGCGGCACAAGCGTTGTTAGGGGCTGCTAAGATGGTACTTGATACGGATAAACATCCAGGTGAACTGAAAGATCAAGTCTGCACGCCAGGTGGTACAACGATTAAAGCAGTAGATGCACTCGAACAAAATAGTTTTCGCGGTGCGATTATACAAGCTATGGATAAATGTTCAGGGAAGTAAAGGTTACCTCAAAAGGTAACCTTTATTTTTTTATTTTATTAAACTGTTGCAACTGTACTATTTAATGTAGTACACTTAATACACAGAGAAGCGAGGTGATGATGTGCATATTATTTTAAACCCAACTAGTAATCAACCGATCTATGAACAAATCATATATGAAGTCAAACGTCGTGTTTTACAAGGCGTTGTGGTTGCAGGTGATCAAGTACCTTCCGTTCGTGAAATGTCATCCCAATTAACTGTTAATCCTAACACGGTGAGTAAAGCGTATAAAGAATTAGAGCGTGAAGGCATTTTCGTGACTTATCGAGGTAAAGGAACGTTTATTGCGGAAGATGTATTAGAACTTGTGAAAGAAAAGGAAGTGGGACATTTGAAAGAACAAGCAGAGGCTTTGTTCGTAAAAGCCATGCAAGCTGGTATGACTAAAGAGGAGTTAAAGCAGTGGATCGAAGAGTTTTTTAAAGAAGAAGGGAGAGAGTCTGATGATTAAAGTTAATAATGTTACAAAATCGCTTGATCGAACGCGTATATTAGATCAAGTTAATTTTCAAGTCCAACCGGGGACAATTACAGGGGTCGTTGGTCGTAATGGAGCTGGGAAAACGACACTACTCCGTATGATATCAGGAATTATTCATGCTGATAATGGTTCGATTTCAGTAGATGGTAAAAGTGTTTATCGTGAACCAGATATTAAGCAAAACATCGTATTTGTACCCGATTCGACAGATGCCTTGAAAGCGTATTCTGTTAAAGAAATTGTGAAGTTTTATAAGACTGTTTATCCATCATTTGATGAAACTTATTATTACAATTTACTGGATAAATTCAATTTCAAGAAGACGGGTAAAATTAAACAAATGTCGAAAGGGCAAAAGGCGTTATTTTCTCTAATTCTAGCGTTTGCGACTAATGCGCAATACATACTGCTAGACGAACCAACGGACGGGTTAGATGTCATTATCAAGAAGGACATTCTTCAATTTATTGCTGAAGAAGTGGCCAAACAAGATGTCTCGGTCATTATTTCATCTCACCGTCTGGATGAACTTGAAAAAATGGCTGATCATATTGTCGTTCTTAAAGATGGAACGGTTGAATCTGAAGTAGAGATGGAAGAGTTGAAACAACAATATAAGAAAGTACAAGTTGCTTATCATGATGCATTTCCAAGTGATATTCAAGAGCATATGGACGTCTTAAGTCAGTCTGGGCGTGTTGGCGTTGTATTGATTAAGGAAAATGATGAGGAAAATGAAGCGGTGTTACGACAGTATGACCCGATACTCTTTGAGGAACTACCACTTACGCTTGAAGACGTGTTCGTGGCGAAATTAGGAGGTGACTTATATGTTTCCTAAAGCACTATGGATGAAAGAATGGAAGCATAATGTGTTAATCAGTATTAGTGTACTTATCGTATTTTTACTAAGTTATTTTTTAAATGCTGTGATGAGTTTGGATACCTGGCGAACAATGGCGGAACAAAGTCCGCAATATTGGGAGCAAAATAAGGTTAATGAAATAAATGGTTTATTTTCACCAGATGTATTCGGTGTTATTGCAATTGGTCTTGTGATCTTACTCGCTGGTTTCTTAATCGGGTTGGAAAAAAGTACGAAACGACATGACTTTTCGATGGCTTTACCTTTTTCGCGCCAGCAAATGTTTGCAACGAAGTACGTGTTCGGAATGTTATCCATTGTATTAAGTTTTACCATATCATTTTGGTTGGCAGTCATGGTAATCTCGCAATCAGAGTTTAGCTCGTTATTATCGAATGTTGACTTATGGGAAGTATTTATCATGCCTTTAGCGGTATATGCGTTTATTTTTGCCTTTTCAATGATGATTGGGTCAATCACGGGTGAAATCAAATCACAAATTGCCTTAACGTTTATCTTTTTATTCTTACCGCAAGGCTTATTTATGTTAATTAGTCAACTCGTTTATGTCCATGGAGGTCAATTGAATTCAGGTAATCTTGAGCCAGTGATGACGGATTTATTTTGGTTTATGTACTTATCACCGTATATGTATGAACAATTGTCAGTCTGGACACCGATTGTAGCTCTAATCGTCGCATCGGTAGCTGGTTTACTATTGTTTATTAAAGCCCCATCAGAATACACAGGAGATTTTATTACGTTTCGTTCATTGCATCCGATTTTCTTAGTCGGTATTCCGCTTTGTAGTGTGTTATTAGGTGGAATGCTTGTTTCATCTATTGCGCCTTATAATTCAGGAATGACGATTGCTGTGATTTTATATTGGATCGGTGCTACGATTTTTCTATTCTTCTCATGGAAAATCACGAAACGATTGCTTAATAGAGCTTAAATTTAAACAATAGATCGGGACATAAAAATTTACTTATACAAGAGATGAGTTATTAAAATCCATTATAGTTAAGCAATTATGAAGCGGAATCAAAACACTTAGACGCCTGGTCGGCTAAAAGCGGCCACGTCCTGTGACCAACGCCGACATTAGACCGTCCGGGTCGTCACGGGAACAGCACGTGTGTCGAGACCCCGCAGGCCCCGTTTTTGGGCCGAGGAGGCTCGAGCCGTGCCCCGGTAAAGGAAACACAGCGATTGCGTCAGCAGAGCTGATGTTGAGCTTATGTCACGTAGAACCAAGCGAAGTGTTTTGATGGAGCGTTATACAAGCAGAAAACCCGAACGATTTCATAAAATCGCTCGGGTTTTACTTTGCATTATAAGGTTTAGTCCCAGCCTCTTATTCATTCAAATGAATCTTTATTCCTTAGTTTGATAATCCGGTAGATGTGACTGACGATTACTTTAATAACCGCGTAAGTCGGTACGGCGATGATCATCGCCAAGATACCACCAAATCTACCGGCAAACAGCAACAGGAATATAATCGTAATCGGATGGACTTGTAATTTTTTACCCATAACCTGTGGTGAAATAAGATTACTTTCAATCTGTTGAATAACCACTACTATGATGATAACTAGTAGTGCCTGAAACGGTGAATCGAGTAAACCAACAATTACACCTGGAAGCGTTCCGATCCATGGTCCAATAAATGGAATGAAGTTCGTTAAAAGGGCTACAACGGCTAAAATTAGCGAGAATCGTAAGTCGATAATGGTGTAACCAATATAAACAAGCACACCGACGAAACAACTAACGATAATTTGTCCTTGAATATAAGAACTAAGCGCTGAATCCATGTCATCTAAGATTTCAACCGCTTCATCTTTATAACGCTTAGGTAAGAAACCAATGATTCGACGTGGTAGTAGCTCACCATCTTTTAATAAGTAAAATAAAATGAACGGTACCACAATGATGGTGATTAAGACGTTTGCAATGACTCCGATATACTCTGTGATTTGTGAAGCAATTTGCGAAAGAATTTGATCTAAGTTACTTTCTAAATTGTTAAAGAAATTCGTGATCGCATCTTCTTCAGGTGAAATTCTAGAAAACCAATCACTCGCTTGAATATTGAGTAACAATTGGTTGGCATCATCAATCAAATCAGGAAGCGAGTTGGCTAAATTATTAAACTGCCGTTCTAATTCTGGAGCGATTAGCATAATCAGCCCAGTCACAATCCCAATACCAGTTAAAAAGACGATAATTACAGATAATGGCCGTGGTATGTATTTCGATGCGAAATCGACGAGTGGCCGAATTAAATAATAGAGAATACCCGCAATAATGATGGGAATGAATAATGTTTGAAATAAGACAAAAATTGGTTCGAAAATGAATCTTACCTTTGTTGCTAGAAAGACAATGAGTAAGATAATAATTAAACCATATCCGATACGAAACCATTTCCCGTTTGGCATAATCGTGTCACCTTCTTTATTACTAATTCATACTATTAACATAGCAATTATTTCCCATTATATCTTAGTTTAAAACAGTTTATAAGATTTTTATATAAAAATTTTGTCAAATCGCTTTAATTTTTCTGAAAAATAGTGCATAATTATAATAGACAGAATTTTCTAAATTTATATAGAGTGGGGGTGGTGGCGGTGCAATCGGTGAAAATGTTAAAACCTTATTATGTCAAAAGAGATGAGACTTATTTAAGGATTATTTTAGCGTTTCAGTATTTTTCGATTGAACGTCATGGCAAGACTTATCATTTTATTCCTTTAGAAGCACGTGAAATTATTATCGATCGATGTAGCGAACAGATTGTCAATACAGATGATCAATTTGTGTTTCAGCATGGTAAGGAATACTTGACGTTGCCACTTTATCAATTAAGGACATTTGAGCAGTTTGAAGCTCAAATAAATGAACTTTTCAAACGATTAAACACAGACTCTTGCGAAGTATCGGAGGAAGAGTTATCGGATGTGATCGCAAGTCTTGAGCATGAGAATTTCATGCGACTAATTAATCAAGCCTTAGAAAACCGAGATCAAGCGATGTTTAACACGTTAACGGCGTATTACAAGTAACGAAATGGGATGGCGACTTCGCCATCCCATTATATTGACTTATGTTTTAAAAATTGCTGAATGTCTTGTTTTTCAATGCCGAGTGCTTTAGCCATTTTGATCAGCTCAACCCATTCTTGATCAAGATAACGTAACGAAGTTGGTGCTGCTTGCTTCATTTTCGTTCCCCCATCCACATGGTGGCAGCCTTGCAATCATAGGTTTCCCCGTAGACCAAAAGCTTTGCGTCCCAACCTTTCAGAAGGTTTGCCTTTTGCACGTTCTTGATATATTAAGTATAGTCTACCCTTTGATATTCAGACTGGCTACCCCTAATCCATCCAAAAGTTTCAACATGTTTTCTGAGGGTTCGCAGTAATCTGCGTACCTTCATCACGATTCACTAAGAAAAGCATTCACTTCCTCGTATATGGAAGACTTTAATTTTGATTTACGGTCTTCGTATTCCGTCTTTAATTCTTGTGAAAGGTGCTGACCAGTCTGATCTGATTGGACATTGCTCTCTAATTCTTGCATAAGTTCAGTGAATTGTTCGTCAGTTTTTTCTTCAATCTCCCGTGCTTTTCGTTCATATTTTAAAAGAACTGCCCCTCTTTTGATCGCATTGTTTGTACTGGTAAGATCAGATTCCACTTGCTTCTCTAATTGATTAATTTCTTCCCAAACAGATTCTTCTAATTGATTGAGTTTGTTTATGTATTCTGTTTTAATATTGCCAGAAGAACTGGCGGTTGTGGCAGGTTTGTGTGTTGCAGCATTTAGAGTGCGTTCTGTCGTTGTGGATATGGATTCAGATGAAGGTTCTTCAATATGTTCTGGGTTATTTAATGAAAAGTTATCAAAAACATGTGTAGTAAGAAGATAAAAAGGGAAGATAATGATTGAAAACAAGAGTAAGCTAATCCAGCGCATCATGAGTCACCTAACTTTTTTACTTCCATCATTACCCTTGATTAATACTTTTATACTTATGGTATTTTTGCGTGCATTTTTTGATATTTTACGACATTTTCAAAAAATAATGCACACAGGTCATTCATGCTTGTTCATACTAGCACAGACAAGGTCATCGGAGATTTCCTATTGTTAAATGAGTGTGCGACAATGACTTGCGTAATACTTTAACATTCTAATACGAAAAGGAGTTTTTAGTCGTGAGTGGAAGGTCAGACAAATCACTAACACGTCAGAAATTAGACAGAACATTAAAGCCACATTGGGTTTGGGCCATTGCGCTCGGGTCATCTATTGGTTGGGCATCATTCGTAATGCCAGCAAACTGGATGGGTGATGCTGGACCATTAGGCGTCATTTTAGGTTTAACAATCGGTGCGCTTCTCATGATCGTGATTGCGATCAGCTATGGTGTGCTCATTCGAGGTTATCCTGTATCAGGTGGGGAATTTGCCTACGCTTTCTTAGGATTGAACAGGACGCACGCATACATTAGTGGTTGGTTTTTAACGCTTGGTTACATATGTATCGTAGCGTTAAATGCGACAGCTTTCTCTTTAATGTTGAAATTCATCTTCCCGGATTTCATCGAACAGGCCAAGCTATATGAAATAGCAGGATGGGAAGTTTATTTAACAGAAATTATTATCACGACATTATTAATTGGTATTTTTGCATTTTTAAATATTCGTGGTTCGACGATCTCAGGTCGTATGCAGTTTATATTTGTAGCTATTTTAATATTAGGTGTTCTAACGATTACGATTGGTATGACTTCAAGTGGTGACACATCATTTAGTAATTTATCACCTGTCTTTAGGCCAGACATGACGGCGTTATCAGCAATTCTGACCATGGTGGCCATTGCACCATTTGCTTATGTTGGTTTCGATAACGTCCCACAAGCAGCGGAAGAATTTAAGTTCTCATCGAAAAAAGCTTTAACATTAATCGTATTAGCGATTTTATTTGCAGCAGCAATTTATTCGATGATGATTGTGTCTACAGGTGTCGCTATGCCATGGCAGGAGCTTTCAGGTGCGAACCATTCATGGGGCACAGGTGTTGTTGTTGAAGAAGTGATGGGAACAGCTGGTTTAATTGTTTTAGCAACAGCCTTATCAATGGGTATTTTCACTGGTTTAAACGGCTTTTTAATATCAGCAAGCCGAGTTTTATTTGCTATGGCGCGTGGAAAAGTCCTTCCTGATATGTTTGCGCGTTTACACAAGCAACATAACACACCGTTTTATGCGATTTTATTTGCGGCCCTAATTTCGATTATTGCACCGTGGTTTGGTCGTGATGTGCTAAGTTGGATCGTTGATATGTCTTCAGTTGGTGTATCCATTGCTTATTTCTATACAACGTACACAGCTTATAGGTTATTAAGATGGAATGATCAAGCACGTGATTATAATCCAGAATTGCATATTATTTCTCCGTGGCGAAAAGTCGTGACAATCATCGGTATGGTATCAAGTATTGTATTCTTAATATTATTGCTATACCCAGCTTCACCAGCTGCGCTTGGACAAGAGTCCTTTATTGCGTTAATTGTATGGGTTGTACTAGGTGCGATTTTCTACATTGGACGCCGCCGAGAGTTATCAAAATATACACGAGATGAATTGGCTTATCTAATCTTAGGAGAAGACCAATATAAATTGAAAAAAGAAGAAGACCAAGAATTCTAGATTAGAATAATTATAAAAACTTGAACAATGTCGACAATTTTTAGGTCACTAAACATGGGATTTTTGATTTATTTTTCAATGAATGTGACATTGTAAATATTATAGGTCTATAATAAAATGAAGGTAACCTCGATCATAAGGTTATTAAGACGCTATCTTATTGTTGCCGCTCATCTCATAGAGATGGGCGGTTTTTTTGTGAACAATGAACTGTATCATCTTATGTAAACCGAAGTGATTTATAAATTTTATTCGTTTAATATGAGGTTTGATTTTACTCGATTAAAAAATGATCTTAAACATTAGGCTAATAAAACGTCATGTTATTGAAGGTTTTGTTTTATTTCATAACGTAAAGATTTTTTTAAGATTCTGGTTAAACTAATCCAAATTGAAATTAATTAGTTATAATAAGACAAAATGGTCAAGAATTTGGATGTTCAAATCATATTTAGGTTGATAGGTTAAAGGGGTTTGATTGCTTCAATCCCCTTGTTTTTTCCAAAATATTTGACAAATTTGTCTCATTCGTTCTTTATTACTAGATACTAATTGAAATCTTACTTATGAATGTTATGATAATGATTGTGAAATATGTTTTATCTAATTAAAAAGTTATTTAAATACGAAAGGCGGAAAGAAATATGAATATTATTGTTGCTGGTGCAGATGGTTTTTGTGGGTGGCCAACCGCATTATATTTATCCAAACAAGGCCATGATGTATCAATTATCGACAACTATGTAAGACGAGATATTGACCAAGAACTTCATTCGAATTCGTTAACACCTATTGCGTCGTTGGACGAGCGTGTGGCGAAGTGGAAAGAGTTAACAGGTAAGGAGATCCGCGTTTACGAAGGGGATCTGACACATTATGATTTTCTAAAGCAAGTGCTTAAGACTGAAGAGCCAGATGCATTCGTACACTTTGCCGAACAGCGCTCAGCTCCATATTCGATGATCGATCGTGAGCATGCTGTGTATACGCAAGAAAACAACGTGACAGGTACGTTGAACGTGCTTTACGGTATTCGCGAAATCGTTCCGGACTGTCACCTAATTAAATTAGGTACAATGGGTGAATATGGTACGCCGAATATTCCAATCGAAGAAGGGTATATTGAAGTTGAACACAAAGGTCGCAAAGATACACTGCCGTATCCGAAGCAACCAGGTTCTTTCTACCACTTATCGAAAGTACACGATAGCCATAACATTACGTTTGCTTGTAAAATTTGGGGCATTCGCGCGACAGACCTTAACCAAGGCATTGTGTATGGTTTAGAAACAGATGAAACATTAATGGACCCTATTTTAACGAACCGCCTTGATTACGACGGTGTATATGGTACAGCCCTTAACCGTTTTATTATTCAAGCAACTGTTGGCGAAGATATCACGGTTTATGGTTCAGGTGGTCAGACACGTGCATTCTTAAACATTCGTGATACGGTACGTTGTATCGAAATTGCAGCGGAGAATCCAGCTGATCGTGGCGAATTCCGTGTCTTTAACCAATTCACGGAATACTTCTCGGTACAGGACTTAGCTGAAAAAGTCCAAAAAGTTGCGAAAGAAGAAGGGTTCGATACGAATATCGCTCATTTAGACAATCCTCGTGTTGAAGCAGAAGATCATTTCTACCATGCTGTTAATACGAAATTACAAGATTTAGGGTTAGAGCCTTATTTATTAGACGAAGATGTCATTCGAGAAATCTTACACGCAGTTGTTGCCCATAAAGATCGCGTTATTAAAGATAATATTTTGCCAACTGTAACGTGGAAATAATAGGCGCATAGGATAAAGGACGGACTTGTTATGCATATACTCATCATCACAGAAACATTTCTACCAGCAACAGATGGCGTTGTGACCCGATTAACGCATAGTATACGTTATTTTATGAAACAAGGTCATGATGTTACCGTTGTAGCCCCAGATTTAGGTGTTAAGGAATTTGAAGGAGCGCAAATTATTGGTCTGCCAGCACGGAAATTCTTGTTTTATCGGTCAAAATTATTTGCGTTTCCTTCCAAACAAGTGCGCACGATTATTGAAGAGCAAGATCCTGATATTGTTCATGTCGTTAATCCTGCATTTGTTGGTGCTTCTGGGGTACACTATGCAAATAAGTTGAACTATCCATTAGTTGCGTCATACCATACACAAGTACCACGTTATGCGGATTATTATAATGTCTCGATATTTAAGCCACTCTTATGGTGGTATTTTAGGAAACTGCATAACAAAGCCGATCTCAATTTATGTACATCGAATGTCGTGAAACAGGAACTTGATGCGCATGATTTCCATAATGTTGAAGTTTGGGAACGCGGTGTCGATACAGAATTTTTCAATCCTGAATACAAAAGTCATGACATGCGTGACAGGTTATCAGGCGGCCAAACCGACAAGACCCTATTACTGTTTGTCGGCCGACTAGCGCCAGAGAAGGAAATTGAAAAAATTCGTCACGTACTCGATTATTCAGATCAATTTGTGTTGGGAATCGTTGGTGATGGTCCGCACCGTGGCGAATTAGAAAAATATTTTGCTGGTACGAATACAGTCTTTACTGGCTTTTTGCATGGTGAGGAACTGGCTAGTGCCTATGCATCAGCTGATGTATTCGTCTTCCCATCGACAACAGAAACGCTAGGATTGGTGCTTTCCGAGGCGATGGCAGCAGGTTTACCTGTTGTCGCAGCCAAAAGTGGTCCAACAGAAGAACAAATTACTGATGAGAAACAAGGTTTGTTGTATGACCCATCAAGTAATGATGACTTTGTGAAAACGGTCAGGAAATTAGAAGATGAGTCATTACGACAACGCTTAAGTGAGACAGCTTATGCGAATATCCAACAAATGGGTTGGGATCGTCAATCACAACAAGCCCTTGATATATACCACCGCGTTGCTGAACAGAAGAAGGGATCCTCATGACAGAAGAAAAGAAACGAAAAAGTGGTATTAAGCAATTTTTCCAATTCAGCGTGATTGGTAGTTCAAACGCTGCAATCGATATTGGCGTACTGAATCTACTTTTGATCTTTTTTCCGACTACCGATACGTTAACGCTGATTCTATTTAACACAACAGCTTACTCGTTATCTGTGTTAAATAGTTATTTATGGAATGCGACTATTACGTTTAACCGTACTTCTAATGGTGCTAATCGCCAACGCGTAGGGTTTATTATTCAGGCTATTATCAGTCTGGGCGTTAATAACTTAATTTTCGTTGCGGTTAATGCCTTGTTCGGCCTATTCGCGATTCCAGCGTGGTTGGCGTATAACATTGCTAAAGGGAGTGCCATGGCGTCATCATCACTCGCTAGCTTCTTCATGATTAAATATTATGTGTTCAAAGATTATCAAATATCGTTACGTAAACAAAACAAAGCCACCAAATTGCGCTAAGCAATGTTGGTGGTTTTTTTGTTGGCTCTAATATATTTGTTGGGGTAGATACACAATTCAGCATGAGGGTTTGATGTCGGCCGTTGGCGTCAGGCGATCCGCTTTCGGTGGATGCTTGCCGCGGGCACGGCTCGAGCCTCCTCGGCCAAAAAGCATGGCCTGCGGGGTCTCGAGACGCGTGCTGTTCCCGCAGGCGTCACCACCTGCGCTCCTCACCTGACACCAACTGAGCGGTTTGATGAGACAAAAAAGCACGCAAACTCCTTATTTGTTATCCTTGTTTTATACCACTAAAACAAAACAAAGGAGCTGCGTGCATATGTATCATAACATGACATTACCAGGAGGGAAAGCTTTCACGTTATTGAAACACGAGAAGTAAATAGCTATTATCGCATCTATATAGAATGTCCATGTGAAACTGTTCACCAATAGCGAATCACAATTCAACAACGGACTTGAATCAAACTTCCACATCTCGTTCTATATATTGGGTTTCGTCGTCTTTGATTGTTACTTGATCGCTGGTTAAATTGACAATCCAGCTTTTAAAGTCTTCTGCATCGGATATAGGAACGAGGACGTGAAAAGTAACATCTTCTGCGTAATCGATCGTGTCGATTAAATAATCATGTGTACGTAGTTCATTTTCTAGTTTGCCTAGCATGCCGTAGTCAGCCTGAATCATGACATTTTGCATCAATGAACGTTTAACAGCGCCAACCGCTCGAATAGCTTCGCTTGTCGCATTTGAGTATGCGCGAATGAGTCCTCCTGCACCTAATTTAATCCCACCAAAATAACGTGTCACCACAACGGTCGTATCTTTCATATCCATTTGTTTTAACACTTCCAGCATGGGTACACCTGCTGTACCACTTGGTTCGCCATCATCATGAGCTTTTTGGATTAAGTTTTGCTCACCAATCATATAGGCCGAGCAGTTATGCGTCGCACTGGCATGTTCTTTTTTTATTTGATTAATAAATGCTTGTGCTTCATCTTCAGTTTCGGTACGCTTAATATGTCCGATAAATCGAGACTTTTGTATGATGATTTCGTGTTCACTTTGTTGTTTTACAGTTAAATAATTTTCTAGCATGTCAGTCATCCTCCTAACCAACTATTATATAAAAACAAGGTTAGCCAGGCAAATTTTGCGGGGATGATTTCTGAAAAATGCATAATTCCTTTTAAGTTTAAGACTTTTGTCATGAATTTTTATAAAATATGAATAAAAAATTTGATCAAGACCCTCAAAGAATTTATAAAACAAGCCGAAAGATATAGTATGAATGATGGAGGAGTTTCGATGTCCAATATTTTAGACCAAGATCAAATGTTAAATAAAATCATCGATGAAATGGTTAATGTCGTCTCAAATAGTAAGGAAGAGATTTTTAACTTAAGTGAGCATTCTAGGCAGGAACAAGAGAAACTCGCGGAAGAAGTGAAGGAAATTCGTAACCAAGTTGATCAAATGATTGCGGATAATGATCAGCTCGAACGTAGGCTTAAATTATCGCGCCAGCGTTTAAGTGATGTTAGCAAAAACTTCTCGCAGTATAGTGAGGAACAAGTCCAGGAAACGTATAATACGACATATGAGCTGCATACGAAACTTGTCGTTCAACGCCAACAAGAAGAAGAACTTGTTAAGCGCCGTGATGAATTGGAAAATCGGATAAGAGCACTTGATGAGAATATTGCCCGCACGGAAAATGTGATGAGTAAGATTAACGTCATGTTGCATTATCTAACTGAGGATTTTCGAGAAGTCAATGATGCGCTCACCCAGGCTAATCAGAAGTATAATTTTGGCCTTAAAATTATCGATGCTCAAGAAGAAGAGCGTCGAAAACTGTCGAGAGATATACACGATGGACCTGCCCAAATGCTAGCGAATGTCATGATTCGCTCGGACATTGTGACGAAGACGCTTCGTGAGCGAGGCATTGATGAGGCGACGAAGGAAATTAAAGAAGTGAAAGAGCTCGTGCGTAACGCATTATATGAAGTGCGCAAAATTATTTATGACCTTCGTCCAATGGCACTCGATGATCTTGGCTTAGTGCCGACGCTTCGTAAATATTTGAAGACGGTTGAGGACTATCATGAAATTAAGGTTGAATTTAAAGCGAAAGAAAGTAACAAGCGTTATAATCAGAAATTTGAAGCGGCTGTGTTTCGTTTAGTTCAAGAATCCGTACAAAATGCCATCAAGCATGCTGATACGAGCTTGATTGAAGTGATTTTTGAAGAAACTGTTCAACAAGTAAACGTCCAAGTGATTGATCATGGTAAAGGGTTTGATATCGAAACAGAAAAGGAATCATCATTTGGTCTAACAGGTATGAGAGAACGTGTCGATATGCTTGGTGGTACGATTGAGTTGAAATCGGAACAAGGACAAGGAACAAAAGTATTGATGCAATTGCCTGTACAAGGTGAAGGCGAAGGGTAATGTTATGAAATAGGCTTTCCATCATTAGCTAAATTTCATTATATTTAATAAATTTTTAACTTTTTTGTATGAAAGATTACCCATAAGCCGATAATTGTAGTATAATAGGTTGTACATTTCTAGGGAGATTTTACGGCTTGAGTAAAGGTATCAGTCGAAGGAGGAGTACCATGGCAACCCGTATCGTTTTAATTGACGATCACAAACTTTTCCGTGAAGGAATCAAGCGAATTTTAGAATTTGAAGAAGGCTTCGAAGTCGTAGCAGAGGCTAGCGATGGATCAGAGGCCGTTGATACGATTAAACAACACGAACCAGATATTGTGTTAATGGATATTAATATGCCAGAAGTAAATGGTGTCGAAGCGACGCGTCAGTTAGTCGACCAATTTGATGATTTGAAAGTCATTATTTTGTCGATTCATGACGACGAGTCGTATGTGACTCATGCGCTTAAATCTGGCGCTTTAGGTTATATGCTGAAAGAAATGGATACAGAAGAATTAGTGAATGCGATTAAGATTGTAAGTGAAGGTGGATCCTATATTCACCCGAAAGTAACGCATAATTTATTGCGTGAATATCGCCGTTTATCAGGTGAACCGACTGATAATTCAGATGTTGCATTCGAATATATCGAATACCGAAAACCTCTTCATTTACTTACTCGCCGTGAATGTGAAGTCTTACAACTGATGACCGATGGCCGTAGTAACCGCGGGATATCAGAAGACTTATTTATTAGTGAAAAGACAGTTAAAAACCACGTCTCGAACATTTTACAAAAAATGAACGTGAACGACCGTACCCAAGCAGTTGTTACAGCAATTAAAGAAGGCTGGGTACAAGTTAGATAATATGATTAAATGTAACCCCTTACGCTACCAGGCGTAAGGGGTTTTATGCGTTATGCGGCTTTTAGATTGTTAAACATTTAGAGGGGATTGTTTAATATTTCGGAGGGATTGTTTAATAAAGCGGAGCGATTGTTAAACAATATATCGATATTGTTTAACAAAAGGATTAGAATGTTAAATATAGGCTGTGGATTGTTAAACAATGTGAGAACATTGTTTAACAATCTCGATCAAAAATCTAAAATCAAAATGAATGTTCATTCAAATTATCGGTGCAAAAGGAAGAATAGTGTTGTAGAATGGATGATAGAGGGAGGTCGTTGGCATGAAGATTGCAGTTTTAACTGATAGTACATCATACATACCTCAAGAAGAACGTGACAAATGGAATATATTTATGGTGCCACTTAGTGTGACATTTGAACAGGAAACTTATCGTGAATTAATAGATATAACGACAAGCGAATTTTATAACAAAGTAAGAGAAGCTAAAGAGTTGCCGAAAACGAGTCAGCCTGCAGTGGGGGATTTTGTTTCGATATTTGAGGAAATCGCACAAGATTACGATGCGGTGATTTCGGTACATTTATCAAGTGGAATTAGCGGGACTTACCAAGCGGCCATGTCAGCTGGTGATATGGTAGATAATTTGGAAGTTTATCCCTTTGATTCGGAAATTAGCTGTATGGTTCAAGGGTTTTACGCGTTGGAAGCGGCAAAAATGACGCATGAAGGTGCTCCTGTCGATGCGATTATGGAACGTTTGCATGAAATGAAAAATAGTTCGCGGGCGTATTTTATGGTTGATGATTTAAGTCATCTAGCACGAGGTGGTCGATTAACTGGCGCTCAGGCTATGGTTGGTAGTTTACTGCAAGTGAAGCCACTCCTGCATTTTGAAGATACGAAAATTGTTCCGTTTGAAAAAATTCGGACAAGCAAAAAAGCGTATAAACGGATGGAAAATTTACTCGCTGAAGATGCAAAAAACGCTGAGCAACTACGAGCAGTCGTGATTCACGCTGAACGTGAAGAGCTTGCCCAAAACTGGATGGACGAACTAGATTCGAAATTCCCTAATGTTGAATTTTCATTAAGCTACTTCGGTCCCGTGATCGGTACGCACTTAGGAGAAGGCGGCATTGGACTTGGATGGTACCGAGTGAATTAACGCTTAAGATCAGGAAACAGCTGAGCGCGCTCAGCTGTTTTTAATTTATTTAAGATTGTCAGATAATCTCTATCAATTGTTAAACAATCCTAAGAAATTGTTAAACAATCTGGCTAGTTTGTAAAAAATAATTTTTTGAGCGAAAAAATCGCTAAAGTCTCTAATTTATTTAAATAGGTCATTTAAGATATAAAAAGCTTAATAATCCTATTACTTAGCGTTTTTTCATAGACTATGCAACCTTTGGTGATCGCACTATAATGGTAGTTAAAAAGGAGAGCTTTTGATGACGACCATTTTGCGAGAGAAATCACCAGATTTAGAATTGCTGGAGGTGGTCATGCCACGACTTGATGCTTCTAGTCCTTACTTTAAAGAATTAAAAGAACGTTACCTGATTGAAAGTGCGGGATACGAAGGAGAGCAATCAATCTATTATTATATTAACCAAATTCAATCAGATTTTTTCCATTTGCATGGTTTGTATTTCCAAGCCCATCGCTCAAAATGTCAAATTGACCATCTCTTAATCTTCCCGCATTGTATCCTCATTTTAGAAACGAAGCACTATAAAGGTGAGCTTCGTTACGAGTCCCAGACAGGTGTTTTTGAACAAAAAGTTGGTAACCGCTCAGTACGACGGCGTGATCCTATAGCACAAGCTGAAATGCAACGTCATAAATTAACCACATTGATTGAGAGTAGTCCTTATCCTCTTCCGCCGATTCAACCACTAGTTGTCCTTACCCATGATGAAGCCATCCCTACAATTGAAGGAAATGAACCCAACATGATCATTAGCCAAAGATTGCTTCAACGGATAGATGAGGTTTTAATGACTTATGCTGAAACACATAACCAGAAGGACTATCTCGAAAATCTAGCTCAATTTATAGTAAGTCATCATGAAAATAGGCAGTCTCAACTATTAAACGATTATCCTAGTATTTTAGCGCATATTAAGTCAGGCGTTCTATGCACAGGATGCGGCGATGTATTTATGGAGCGAACCTACAGTACTTGGGTTTGCCAAACCTGTCATCACCGAGATCGATCAGCTCATATCCCTGCTTTACGAGCGTGTCGACTAATTTTTGGAGACAATGTGACTTGCCAATTAGTTGCCAAGTTTTTAGCCATACCTCCGCATACTGCTCGCAGATTACTAAAAAGAACAGCTAAACAGATTGGCGAAAAACGAGGGACCTCTTATATACTCATGTAATCTGCGTTCCATGATTGTTAAACAATGTTATAACATTGTCTAACAATCTCCGGAAGTTATTTCACAAACTGAATAGAATGTTTAACAATCTCAGGTTACTGTCTCACAATCCCCATTAATTGTTTAACAAAGTCCCCAGATTATTTAACAATCCAACCCAAGGAGGTTTCAACTCAATCATGCATGTACCCCCGTTAATCGAAGACATGGCACGAAAATTTTCCGGTAAATTACTTCTCAAATCTGAATTAAACATCTCCGAACAGCGCCTGAATTACCTGGCCAAACACGGCTACATACTTGGAATCCCATCTATCCAGACAAAATTCACTCTCCACAAATGCTTTAGATGCTTCAATATGAAACAATCCCTATTCGGTAAAATCCCGCACCAACCGAAACCTATCATCTACTGCAAACAATGTATTCAAATGGGGCGCACAAGTACGCTCGAGCCACTATACCAATGGACAGGGCCAAAGCCGACACGTCACTACCCGAAAAATCCACTTAAATGGCGAGGCAATCTCACCCACCTCCAACAACGAGCTTCTATCCAACTCGTCAAAACAATCCAACAAAACGACCAATTATTAATCGACGCCGTCTGTGGTGCTGGGAAAACTGAAATGCTTTATGAAGGTATTACGCACGCTCTTCAAAACCACAAACGAATCTGTCTCGCGACTCCACGCTCAGACGTCGTCAAAGAATTGGCCCCTCGCTTAAAACACGACTTCCCAACGATTCACTTAGCTGCTCTTTACGGTGGCAGTCCCGAACAGGATCTCAATAGCCACCTCGTGATCGCGACGACGCACCAATTATTACGTTATCAAAACTCCTTCGACGTCATGATCGTTGATGAAGTCGACGCATTCCCATATCATCATGACAAAATGCTCCCAAAAGCCGTCCGGCGTGCGATGAAACCAGATAGCGCGACGATTTATCTTACCGCCACTCCGCGATTCAAACAAAAATGGCTGATCAACACGAATCAACTGCCGACCGTCTCAATCCCAGCGCGTTATCACGGTCACCCCTTACCAATCCCCTCAAAACAAATGCTCTTCCGTCTCACCAAACAACTCGAAGACGAACAACTTCCACCCAAAATCACGCAATGGATCAGTTCCAAACAACAAACCAATCGCCGTTTTCTCCTATTCGTCCCCACAATCGCACTAGCCGAACAACTTGCAACAAAACTCGACCTACCCTACGTTCACGCCGAAAGCCCTGATCGTCATCACCTCATTCAACAATTTCGCACTCAGTCAACCTCAGCCCTGATCACCACAACCATTCTCGAGCGGGGCGTCACGTTTCCTTCGATTGACGTCGCGGTTATTCAAGCTGACCATCACGTGTTCGATGAAGCAGCACTTATCCAAATCGCTGGACGTGCAGGAAGGAGCGCTCAAGATCCGACAGGTGACGTGACATTTTTTTATGAACAAACCACTGAGGCTATCAATCGAGCGACGACTTACGCGATCCGTAAAAATCTTGAAGCGAAAGGCCAATCATCATGAACTGTTATATTTGCCAAAACTCAACCGAACCTGACACCACTTGGGCGACTCTCTTGGTCACGAAAACTCGCCCGATTTGCGAAGACTGTGAGCAACTACTTCCAACGATATCAGGGCCATCATGTCCTATTTGTATGAGACCAAGCCCCCAAGCAAAAAAATGCCCTGACTGCCACAAATGGTCAGAACATTTCACCGTCGACCCATTAAAACGAAACATCTCGTTATATCGTTACACCCCAGAAATGAAAGCCATCATAAGTCGTTTTAAATATCGGGGCGACTACGAAATCATTCACGCGTTCGAAACCGCCATCCAATCCACTTACAAAACCCATTTCAACGACCAACCGACCACCATCCCGATCCCACTTCATCCAGTACGCCAGCAACAACGCCTATTCAACCAAGCCGAAGCCATTGCCCAAAAATTAATCCAACCTTATCACACGAATATCCTAACCCGCCAAGACAACACCAAACAGTCGAAAAAGTCACGCTACGAACGCATCACATCGCTTAATCCGTTTACAGTCACCAAACAACCACCAGAAAAAATCCTCCTGATAGACGATATCTACACAACAGGTACAACCCTCCGCCAAGCCGCCGATCTCCTCATTAAACATGGAGCAAAATCTGTCGAATCATTCACATTAATTCGCAGTTAAGTCTTTGTTTTCGAAACCTTAACCATTATAATAGTAGATAATACATAATCGAGGGGGAGAAACACCATGGCAGATTTAGCCAATTGCCCACGCTGTGGAAACCTATTCGTCAAACAAAATCAGGATGTTTGCGCAGATTGTTTTAAAAAAGAGGAAGAGGATTTCCAGACAGTTTATGAATTTATGCGTAAAAAGAAAAATCGCATGTCGACGATGAATGAAGTAGCTGAAACAACAGGAGTTGATAAGCACCTCATTCAAAAGTGGTTAATTCAACGGCGCATTCACCCAGGTGAATTTCCGAACTTAACTTACGATTGCGAACGTTGTGGCACGCAAATTTACGAAGGTCGTTTATGCCTAAACTGTGCTGGCGATTTGCAAAATGACCTTAAAGAAGAAGCGGGCGCGAAAACGATCGCTGAACAAGAACAAGAAAAACGTGACGCGAAAGTTTATTATAATGTCCAACAAGAAAATAAATGGCGAGACTAAACATCCGTATGAACCTTCCGATATTATAAATAGACGGAAGGTTCGTTTTTAAATACAAACTGAGCTGAACGATATATTAGCCAGTTTCGTTTAGAAAGGGTGAAAGAGGATGAAAGTCAATCCAACGAATCAAACGCATTTAAATCCCTATCAAAAACAAATCCAACAACAACCGGCGAAACAGCCGAATGCACAGTCAGATAAAGTGGAAATTTCCAATCGCGCTAAAGCGATGCAAGATAATCATATTCAGAAAGCGCGCGATGAACACGTGCAAAACGTCAAGCAACAGGTCCAAGATGGCAATTACGACGTTGATTTAAACAAGACCGCTGAAAAACTGGCCTCATTCTTCCGGCCTTAAAGGAGGCATCACATGTCAATTGATGCGATAATCGAAAAGCTTGGAAAAATTCAACAACTTAATGAAAGCTTACTTCAGCTGTCCAAAGATAAAACAGAACGACTAAAACAAAATGACCTCGAAACGTTTAATCAAATGCTGATTAAAGAACGAAAACATGCGCAAGCACTTGACCAACTCGAGACGAAACGAGTTGAAGAAACTGAAGCATGGTTTCAAGAAAAAGGAATCAGTGACGAGCGCACGATTTCAAACCTTATTCAGACCGTAGACGACCCAGAGAAAAAGGAACATCTTGAAGCACTATACGAAAAACTCGTCTACACATTAGCTGATTTAAAGCAACAAGAACAGCTGAATCGTGATTTAACTGAGCAATCATTACAGTATGTTGAATTAACCCTAGACATGTTACAGCCGAAGCATCAAAAAGACTTGAACTACCATAAACAGCAGCAATCGAATCAGTCTACTGATCGCTCGATTTTTGATTCAAAGGCTTAGTTTGAGAGGAGCATAAACGATGGGAGCAACATCGACATTTCATGGGCTTGAAGTCGCACAACGCGCATTAGCTACCCAGCAATCCGCGTTACATACAACAAGTCATAATATCTCGAATGCTAATACAGAAGGTTATTCACGCCAGCGTGTGAACTTTGAACAATCCAGTCCATTCCCAGCGCCAGGACGTAATCGCCCTGAAATTGCCGGTCAACTTGGAACAGGTGTTGAAGCGGGTCAGATTCAGCGTGTGCGGGATCAATTTCTTGATTTTCAATACCGTGCTGAAAATAACCAAGCCGGACAATACGAAGCTAAAGCTGACGCACTGGGTCGAATGGAAGAAATCATGAATGAACCAAGTGATTCAGGTTTAGCTAAAACGATGGATCAATTTTGGGAAGCCACACAAGATGTCGCGACAAACCCTGAAGACGGGGGCGCACGTCGTGTTATGGTGCAGCGTGCTGAAGCTGTATCGGAATCCTTTCAATATTTAGATGGCAAATTAAAAGACGTTCAAGGTGAATTACAAAACCAAATGAACACAGGTGCAGACCAAGTTAATAATCTATTAACTCAAATTCAAGACTTAAATAGTCAAATTGAACGTGTTGAACCGAATGGTGATTTGCCTAATGACCTCTATGATAAGCGTGATTTAGCAGTTGATGAACTATCGGAGTATGTTAATGTTGAAGTTAACTACGAAGATACAGGGGGCAATTCGAAGGCCAATGCTCAAGGAACAGCATCAATCACGTTACTTAATGAAGATGGAAATCAAGTGACAGATAGTAATGGCGATCCTGTCGAACTTTTGACTTCTCAGGAACAAAGCGGAGAAGATGGTCAAAACGAGATTAACGAACTAGGTTTCAATTTCGGTGGGACAGCAGAAGATGAAAATGGCAATGAAATTGATTTGAATAACGATGCCATTGTGAATTCCGTTAATGTTGGTGAAGACGTTGAGATCGCAGCTAGTAACTTCGAATCATCAGGTTCATTAAAAGGCTTAATGGAATCAAACGGCTATTATACAGGCGAAACGAATGGAGATAATGAACCTGTTTATTCAGGTGATTATGTCGACATGATCGATAGTATGGATCAACTCGCTCATTCTTTTACTAATGCATTTAATGAGCAACATCGAGAAGGTTATGGACTTAATCAAAATGATAATGGCCAAAACTTTTTCGCAGATCTCGATGACGTTGAAGGAGCAGCAGCGAACATTGGTGTTGCAGAAGCGATTCAAGAAGACGAAGACTTAATCGCAGCTTCCAGCGAACCAAATGAATCCGGAAACGGTGATAATGCCTTAGCTTTATCTGATGTACGTAACGAATCAATGGGTGATGACCAGACAATTAAGTCATTTTATGAAGCGCAAATCGGCGACCTAGGTGTTAAAGCGCAAGAAGCCAATAGGATGGCTGAAAATACCGGAAGTTTACGTGAATCAGTCGACCAAAATCGTGAATCGGTAAGTGGTGTATCATTGGATGAAGAAATGTCAAATATGATCCAGTTCCAACACGCTTATAACGCGGCTGCACGTAGCATGACGGTCGTGGACGAAACGCTCGATCGCATCATTAACCAAATGGGAATCGTCGGAAGGTAGGTGAATCGTAATGCGCGTCACACAAAGTATGCTAAGTAACAATATGATGAATAACATCCAGAAAAATAACTCCGAAATGCAAAAGTATATGGAACAAATGTCGACGGGTAAGAAGATTAACCGCCCATCCGATGACCCCGTCGTTGCAATGAAAGGTGTTGATTACCGTTCAGAGTTGTCGAAAGTCGAACAGTTCGAACGGAATATGTCTGAGGTTAACACGTGGATGGACTCTTCAGACGAAGCAATGAATGAAGCGGGACAAGCGCTAACGCGTGTGCGTGAACTTGTCCTTCAGGCAAGTAACGATTCTTATGAGGAAAATCAGCGTGGCAATATGGCAAGTGAAGTCGATGAAATCAAAAATCACTTACGCGAAATTGCGAACACGAAGGCTAATAATAAATACATTTTTAACGGCACGAATACAGAGAATGCTCGTTTTAACGAAGATGGTTTTGTTGAAGCTCACAACGAAAATGGTGACCTTGTTCCCGTTATTAATAACGCAGATGATGTATTGAATGAAATTGCTGGTGAAAACGGTGATTTAGCTGATTTGAACATTGATGATCCTGAAATTGAACGCAGTATTGATCAAATGAGAAATCATGATAATCTCGATATCACGACAGTAGATGAAGCTGAGGATTATATGAATAACAACATGCCTGAACCCAACAACAACGATGTCAACATCGAAGTATCAGATGGCGTTGATCTTAAAGCTAACACTAATCCTTCCAATGCGTTTCCAGCCGAGATGTTCGATGAGTTAAACAATATTGTTAACAAATTAACTCAAGATGATCCACCACTAAATGGTGATGATTTCGATGAGCATCTCACAACCTTAGATCAGTTCTCACAAGATCTTGTGAACGAACGGGCAGACCTAGGTGCGCGCATGAACCGAGCTGAATTAATCGAAACGCGCCTATCGCAACAAGAAGTGACAACTACAGATTTAATGACGCAAAATGAAGACGCAGATTTAACGGAAGTTATTACAAACTTGCGCATGCAGGAAAATGTTCACCGCGCTTCATTAAGCGCAGGTTCACGCATTATCCAACCGACGTTAATGGACTTTTTACGATAATCACAGTAGCTATCTGTTCCCGGCAGATAGCTTTTTCTACATAGAAACGAGGTGTTAACGATGCAATTACCTCCAATATCTTATACCATTCAGCGTGGCCAAATTGGAATCGATACACAAGATGCACAACTTGATATCACGCAACAAGATGCCGATCTCCAAATTTCACAACCTGAAGCAGACCTAAATATCGAAACAACGCCATCAAAACTCACGATTGACCAAACTGAAGCATTGCGAGATATGGGCATTATTAGTGCCGAAGAATCAGCGCGCCAGAATGCTCAAGAAGGCCGACAAACAGCCCAAGAAGGCATTGCTCGCCGTGCCAGTGAAGGTGACGAGATGATGAAGATTGAAAACGGAACGGATGCGATTCAAAACATTGTTGAACGAAATATTCCGAACCCCCGCCAAGACTTTAATATCGGCTGGATTCCGTCATCCCATTTTGCAGTCGATATCAATTATCAACCAGCGGAAGTAAACATTGAAGCAACACCGAACGAACCTATCATTAATGCAACACCGAATAAACCACAACTCAATTATCAACGTGGTGATGTGAATACAAGTCTAGCTCAAGAACCACATTTTGATATTAACGTGGACATGGAAAGCTGGCGACAAAGCCAATATGATTATAAAATCTAATCAACCAAAGGAGAGTCACGCATGAACATTGAATCCGTTTATTTTGGCGAAATCGACGTCAAAGATGAACAACTAATCACATTTGAAAACGGCATACCAGGCTTTCAAACAGAAACAGAGTTCGCTTTATTCGACTTAGAAGGAAATCAAGCCTTTAAAATTATGCAATCGACTAAAACGACTGAACTGGCTTTCGTCTTAACTAATCCATTTCTAATTTATCCAAATTACGAATTCAAACTTGATGACGCAACGGTTGAACAATTAAAGATCGAAAAGGGTGAAGATGTCGTTGTCTGGGCAATCGTTACCGTTCAGGAACCATTCGACCAATCAACGATGAATTTAAGTGCCCCAGTTGTCATTAATCGAGCTAATCAACAAGCCAAACAAATCTCACTCGTTGGAACCGACTATCATACTAAACATCCCATCAAAGGAGGAGAGCATCATGCTCGTGTTAACACGTAAAGAAGGCGAAGCCATCCAAATCAACGACGACATTTCCATCAAAGTCGTAAGCGTAGAAGGGGATCAAATCAAACTCGGCATCGATGCTCCCAAACACGTCGACATCCATCGCCAAGAAATCTACCAACAAATCTTGCAAGAAAACCAACTTGCAAGCCAGCTCACAACTGATTCTATAAATTTATTAAAAAATCAACAAAAAGACTAAAGAATGGACATCCCTTGTCGATATTATAGACATAAGGACATCAGTCAAACGTCGGCCGACAAACAGACTGTTAACTTAAATCGCCACAAGGACGTGGCCTATACAAACATTCAGGGAGGAATTTTAAAATGATTATTAACACTAATACGGCGGCGATGAATACGCACCGCCAAATGGGAATCAACCAAGACCAGCAACAATCAGCAATGGAGAAACTATCTTCAGGTCTTCGCATTAACAAAGCAGGAGACGACGCAGCAGGTCTTGCGATCTCTGAGAAAATGCGCGGTCAAATCAACGGTTTAGACCAAGCAAGCCGTAACGCGCAAGACGGCATCTCAATGATCCAAACAGCTGAAGGTGCACTAGATGAGTCACATAGTATCCTACAGCGTATGCGTGAACTATCTGTACAATCTGCCAACGACACGAACGTTGATGCGGACCGTGAAGAGCTTCAGAATGAAATGGACCAATTATCTGAAGAGTTAAACCGCATTTCTGATAATACTGAATTTAACACTCAAAATCTTTTAGATGGTAGTATGGAAGGAACATTCCAAATCGGTGCTAACGAAGGGCAAAATCTAGATGTTCAGATTGGTGACATGAGTGCTGAAGGATTAGAGGCTGGTACTTCTGAAACTATTTCAGGTGCAGATGTTGATTTGGACGATAGTTTATCTGGGTTAGAAGGCGAATCGTTAAATGTAACATCATTTGATGCTGTTGATATGGACGATACGACTGATGCAAATGGTATTGAGGCTTCATATGGATTAGAGAATTCAGATGGAGAGCTTGTAGCAGTAAGTGAAAATGGAGAAGATTATTTTGCTATTGAAGGCGGAGCTAAAAGTGTAGAAGATCTAGATGGACAAGATTATGATGAAAATGGAGCTTTAGATTTTGATGGGACTTACACTCATGGTACTGTTGAAGTTGGTGCAGATGGGGATGAAGTAACTGCCTCAAGAGGGATAGATATTAACACTCAAGAAAGCGCAAATGATGCACTTGCTACTTTGGATGGTGCAATTGAATCAGTATCTTCACAACGTTCAGAGTTAGGTGCGGTTCAAAACCGTCTAGAACATACAATTTCAAATCTAGACAACTCATCTGAAAACCTATCAGCTGCAGAATCTCGTATTCGTGATGCTGATATGGCAGCACAAATGATGGAACAGACACAAGCAAGTGTCAAATCTCAAGCTGCTCAATCAATGTTAGCACAAGCGAACCAACAGCCACAATCAGTATTACAACTGCTTGGCTAATTCAATTCTTAATGAAAAGGACTCCAGTTATTCTGGAGTCCTTTTAACTAAAATATAGGGGACAGTATTATGGCGAATAATGCATTAGAAAAAGATATATTAGAACAGTCCATTGTTTTACTAAAAAAAATATATAACGATTTAAATAATGAATATTATGAAGAAATAGAGAAGTATTATCACTCAGTACACAGAGGTATTAAATCATTTAAAAAATCAAATGCTAACATAAATAAGCCCGAAACACCATTTGGAACCAAAATAGCAGTTGTCGAACAAAAGGATAAAGAAATTTTGAATATAATAGAAAACCAGAATTGGTCTGCAGCACCAAAACTAATTAATCAATTGTATATTCAGTTTACTGATTTAATACAATTTGTTGACCATAAAGATTTATACATAAAATATAAAGTGAATACATTTTCTAAGTACTTTGAGTACTTCGATGAATTAGGTTACTATCATAATATAAGAGAAAACTTAGACATTAAAAAAGTGCAAAAATATTGGCGGAAATATTTCTATAAAAATATAGATCCATCTTTACATATTGCCTATGCTAATGTGTATGGAGACACAAATCCACGATTAATTCATCAATATGAGTTCAATGAACTTGTATTACCAGAGTTAACTCCTCTATATTTTAATGGTTTTTATTCTGATAAAAATGTTTATGATTTATTGATTACAAGTGAACACCACCCAGAGAATGTTTTGAAAAGAGTGAATGGGCAGTACTTTAACGAAGAGAGTAACACTATTTCTCGTGAAGAAGCTCTTCATCTCTATAACTTAACTAAAGAAGATATTATCGCAAAAAAAAGCTATGCCAATGATGGTCATTCAGTTGATAAGTTGAAATACATTGACAACGTCTTCTACCATAATAATAACTTAGCTAATTTAAATTATCTTGAGGAACATTGGGGTGAAGATTTTATTCTGCAAAAGGTTATAAAACAGCATGATATTATGGCTGCACCTCATAAAGATTCGGTTAATACATTACGCATGGTTACCTTACGTTGGGGAGATAAGATTCATTATTTACTCACCTATGCGCGATTTGGCTCTGATGGATCAGCCAAAGATAATGGGGGAGAAGGAGGCATTTGTGTCGGAGTATCGCCAGAGGGTTATTTTAAATCATTTGGAATAGGTCATAAAGGACAAGTGATATATACACATCCCTCGACAGGGTATGACTTCTCGAATTTAGGTAAAGTGCCTAACTTTGATAAATGTGTTGCATTTGTGAAACAATTACACGACCGAATATTACATCATAATTATGTATCGTGGGATATAGCAATCGGCAAAAAAGGTGAACCAATTTTTATTGAGATGAACTTTAGGGGCCCTGTTTGGAAGTATCAATTAGCAAATGAGCAATCTCTATTTGGCGATTTGACTGAGGAAGTATTAGAACATGCTGCGCGAAAGATTCAAAATAAGAAAAACAACTCAACTTCAGTTAAGGATGATTAAATGAAACTTATAGTCAATGATCAAATATTTGAATTAAATAATAATACTTCGGTACTTGCTGAAATGGAATCTAAGATTAATACCTACATCCACAACCAAAAACTTCATTTCAGTCATTATGTTGTCGATGGTATAGAGGTATTCGAGAACCAAGCGGAATTTTTCAATAAAAATATAGAACGAATTGAAACGGTTGAAGCCGTGGTACTAACCATGGAACAATTCATTCAGAATGTGATTGATACTGTTCAACAATATTTAAAACAAGCACTGCCTGCTATCGATGAATTCACAGAGCATTTATATGATGGTAGTGAAGAAATCGGTTCTAATAAAACGGTTCAATTAACTCAAGCATTAGATTGGATTATCCAATCAGTTATTACTATTGACTCTATACCTCAAAAACCAACTGATTGGGATACAATAGTACAATATGCCACCGATTTAAAACCAATTTTACAAGAGATTGTAGAAGTTTTAGAAAAGAGAGATCCTGTTTTATTTGCTGATATATTGCAATATGAAGTTTCTCCTGTTTTAGAAGTGATTGAAGAAAAACTACAAGATATGATGAACCATGAGAATGTGTAAATATGCTAGTTGATAATTAACAAAATGTACTTAATAAATTTGTAACAAGTTTATTAACAGAGAATAAAGGGATCATTGAAAAAGTTAGTTTGGATAATCACTTTTAAAATATTTCAACTTAATAAATATATCATCGATAATATTAAGTATATAATTCTTAGATCTTTAATTAGCCGATACAATTATCTTAAATATACCCGTCAAAAACGGGTTTTATTTTTATAGACTACTAAACATTTTCTCTAAAAATCCGATATAACCAATAGAGCATAGGGAAGGAGTTGTTTTTGATGAAGGTTGATCAAGTTTTATCAAACCCTCAACTCCTGCAGCGGTCGGGGACATCGGAGGCTTTATCACAATTAGACAAAACGAAACCGAAATTGCAGGCGATGAATGATGAGGCGAGTTCAAAGCGTGATGGTTCAGGTGAAGACATGACGCGTGATCGTGCCGAGGAATTAGTCGAGGGCATGAATGAATTTCTCGAACCGGCTGAAACGTCGATTCGCTATGAGATGCATGATAAGTTAGATCGGTATTATATTTCAATTGTGGATCAGGAAACAGATGAAGTAGTTAAAGAAATTCCGCCTGAGAAGTTGCTTGATGTTTATGCAGCGATGGCTGAATTTATGGGATTTATAGTCGACGAACGAATTTAAGGTAGGTGAGTCAATATGGTTTCAAATAACATGGATAATTCTATGCGTATGACGGGATTTGCATCAGGCATGGATGTTGAAAGTATGGTTAATCAGCTGATGGAAGCTGAGCGTCAGCCGCTTCAAAAAATGGAGCAAGACCAAAAATGGGTTGAATTGCAGCGAGATGCATACCGCGAAGCAAATACGAAACTGTCTGAATTAGATGGTGAAATTTCGAATATGCAGCAATCATCGACGTATTTATCGAAATCTACTGAATCTTCTAATGAAGAAGCTATTACAGCTACAGCTGGCCAAGATTCTGAGACGGGTAATTATTCGATTGATGTTGAACAATTAGCGACTGCAGCGATTAAGGCTGGTGATAAAGGTGCCTTTCAAAATGACAATCCTGATTTTGATCCACTAGAATCATTGAATGAGCAAGGAGCTGATGGTGGCTATGTCGGTGAAGAGATCTCCTTAACTTATCATAATGAAGAAGGAGCACAGGATGTTTCCTTCACATTAGATGAAGGTGATTCATTAAGTGATGTTTTTTCAAAAATATCGAATCAGTCAGATGGTAATTTAAGAGGTATGTATGACCAAAATTCTGACCGTGTCATTATCGAACGGACGGAAGAAGGTAGTTTTAATGAGAACGGTGATGAAATAGAGTTTAATTCAAGTTTTTTTGATGATGTATTGAATATGAATGGTGTAGCTGAAGAAGGTGGGAATGAAGCTCGTTTCAATTATAATGGTATTGAAATGACTTCCCAAAATAATAACTATGAATTGAACGGGGTCAATTTTGAATTTCATGCTGTTACAGGTGGCAATCCGACCAATATTACAGTCGGAAATGATGTCGACGCTGCGATGGAACAAATCACGGGTTTCATTGACAAGTACAATGAAACGATTGATTACATGAACGGGAAGACGAGTGAAGAAAAAAATCGTGATTATCCGCCGTTAACAGAAAGACAAACGGAAGAAATGTCTGAACGTGAAATTGAATTATGGCAAGAGAAATCACAAAGTGGTCTGTTACGTAGTGATTCGACGATTGAGATGGGTGTTAGCTCGATGCGTTCGTCTTGGTACGAATCCGTTGAGGGCACAGGAAATGAAGATATTAAAAGCGTTTTAGATGTGGGGATTACGACATCATCTAATTGGCGCGATAATGGTAAATTAGAAGTAGATGAAGCTGAACTAAGACAGAAGCTTCAAGAGGACCCTGAAGCCGTGATGAACCTATTTCATAACAGTTCGGAAGGTGAAGAGCGTGGCATTACACAGCGCGTAGAGGATTCTCTTGATTCGATGATGAATCAAATTACCGACCGAGCCGGGAACGAGTTTCAACAACCACAACAGTATACGTTAGGTCGAGAACTTGTGGATATGGCTGAACGTATGTCTAATTTTGAACGTCGTATGCAACAAACTGAACAGCGATATTGGGATCAGTTCACTCGTATGGAACAAGCGGTGCAGGAGATGAACAGCCAGTCGCAACAAATGCAACAACAACTTGGTGGAATGATGTAATCAAAGGAGTGTTGACTCATGTCTTATGGACAAGCCTTTCAAGCGTATCAACAAAATTCAGTTTCAACTGCCTCACCAGGCGAACTAACGTTACAACTTTATAACGGCTGTTTGAAGTTCATTAAACTTGGTCGAGAAGCCATGGAAAATAAAGATGTTAAAGCTAAAAATGAAAACTTACAAAAGGCGCAAAATATTATTACAGAATTTATGGTGACATTGAAACCAGATTATGAAGTGTCTGGACAACTCATGCCGCTGTATGATTATATAAATTACTGTTTGCGCCAAGCGAATATTCAGAATGATGTTTCGCAATTAGACGAAGCTGAGAAAATGGTGCGAGAGTTACGTGACACATGGAAAGAAGTGATCAAAATCGATCGTCAGAATAAGTATGCATCAGGAGCGCAAGCCTAATGTCAGCTGTTAAAGCATTATACACTTTGACAAAACAGATGCATGATCGATTTGAGAAAGCTGATGTGATCGACCGAGAAGAGTTGATTTATGAATTTAATCAGTTTGTTGAAAAACGTGGTCAACTCATCGGTCAACTTGATGGTAACTATACGGATGAAGAGCGTGAACTAGCACAAGAACTACTTAAATTGGATGAATCATTACGCCAACAAGCGGACCACTATATGAGTTCGTTTCAACAAGATATCGGCAAATTTAAAAAGCAACAAATTGGAAACAGAAAATATATTAATCCATATCAGAATTTGCGTGGTAAAGACGGTGGCTTTATCGATACGCGAAATTAACAGGTGGAAGGATGAATGTGATCCTTTCATCTTTTTTTATATGTGAAGTCCTTGCCATGAAGGCATTCGTCACATTATCGACAAAATATTCTAAATTTTTAAGAGGTTTAAGCAGGAGTTATTTGGGGTATTGTTGAATGTAACCTACATAGATGAAAGGAGGACTTGCATATGATTTACAACGTAAGAGGCGAAAACATCGAGGTTACTGATCCGATCCGCGAATACGTGGAGAAGAAGATTTCGAAGTTGGAGCGTTATTTTGATACACCACCGTCTTCTGATGTGCATGTGAATTTGAGTGTCCATAACCAGGAGCAACGCATTGAGGTGACGATTCCTATGCCGAACTTATTGTTACGTGCAGAGGAAGGGCATACGGATATGTATGCAGCAGTTGACTTGGTGGTTGATAAATTAGAACGACAAATTCGTAAGTATAAAACTAAAATTAACCGCAAGTTCCGTCAACAAGGTGCTCCAAAACACGTGTTTGCTGAGTTAGAGAAAGAAGCAATCACAGAACAAGTTCAAGAAACTGAAGATGATACAATTGATATTGTGAAGAAGAAACAATTTGATTTGAAACCGATGGACGAGGAAGAAGCAGTCCTACAAATGGATATGCTCGGCCATGCGTTTTACGTCTTCGAGAACTCTGAAACAGGTGAAACAAATGTGGTTTACAAACGTAAAGATGGAAAATACGGCTTGATCGAGCCAAATGCATAATATGTGACTTAAAAGCGTCCAGCATAGCTGGACGCTTTTCTTATGCGTTTAATTATAGTGTAAGAATTTTATTGAAAGTAATAATAATCGTTAAATTACATAAAAAAATTGTATTCTCCCTCTAAAAAATAATGAATATATCGTATGGGATATTACAGAGAGATTTACATTAATAGAGAAGGGAGGGGGAAAGGTGAAGCGTCGACAAGTGTTTTTAGTATTTATAGTTTTTATTATAGTTTTATTAACAGGTTGTTCAAATAACGAAAATTCTGCACAATCTCAAGAGAGTGTTGGTGATGATAAGTCTGGTGAACAAGCTTCAACCTCAGATGAGTTGTTATATGATCATGAAGATATGGGATTATCTGTAGGCTATGAAAAAGGATGGGAAATGATAGAAGAATCAAAAGATCCTGTTAACGTGACATTTCAACATGATCATATACTATCAGTTTTAACTGTTCTTTCTGGTAACAAAGAAGTGCAAACATTAAAAGATGAATTATTACAAGGTGCGAACAAGGCGTCCGTTGTTGACGAAAGTGACCGTTTTATCGCTTATGAAACGGATCGTGAAGAGAGTATGCGAACAGAAGTTTATTTTATGGATGATAAGGAAAAAACCGTCATGTTGTCTTTTGTTACTGCAAAAGATAAGTATGAATCGGTTGAAAAAGATATCACATCATTTAGAAGTCAATTAAATTATTAACAGAAAGGGAGTTTTAAAATGTTAAAGAAAATGTTGTTAGCTACTGCTGTTGTCATGATGGTAGGTATTACTGTGAATGCGGATGAGGAAGACGAACAAGGTTATATCAAACCAGATTCAGAACTATATGATTTAAGTCGTATAATGGAAGAAGCAGAGTATGAGTTAACAGAAAGCTTTACAGAAAAAGCGATGTTACAAGATGATTTTTCTGATGAACGTCTTGAAGAAGCAGAATCTTTAATACAAGAAGGCGATGTAGAGTCTGCTGATCAACTTTTAGAAGAGTATAATGACCTTCAAGATCAAGTTGATGAAGACTTAAAGCAAGCAGATGAAAATGAAGAAGAAACTTCAGAAGCTAAAGAACAAGTAGTTGAAAAGATGGAAAGCCGTACTGAGAAACTAGAAGAAGTCTTAAACAAAGAAGAATTACCAGAAGAAGCTAAAGAAGGAATTTCACAGGCGATTGAAAACCAAGAACAAGCGAAGCAAAATTATCTAGAAGCGCAGAATAAAGCAGAAGAAGCTCAAGAAAATGCCGAGCAAGGTCAAGACCGGGCAGAAGAAGCTCAAGGTAACTCAGAACAAGGTCAAGACCGAGCAGAAGAAGCTCAAGATAAAGCAGAACAAGGTCAAGACCGGGCAGAAGAGGCTCAAGATAAAGCAGAGCAAGGGCAAAGCCAAGCAGAAAAGGCTCAAGAGAACGCAGAGCAAGGACAAGGCCAAGCAGAAGAGGCCCAAGAAAACGCAGAGCAAGGCCAAGAACAAGCAGAAGAAGCCCAGGATAAGGCAGAGCAAACCCTAAATAATGATGAAAATGTAGACAATAATAGTAATAACCAAGAAGAATCTGCAAAAGAAGAAGCAGGAAATAAACCAGAATCAAATAAAGATGAACAAGAATCAGAAGATGCTGATGAAGAAAGAGGGGCATCTGGTTCTAATAATGGAGAAGGTCAAGGTAATGGTAACAGACCTTAAATGAGAAAATCACTATTTGGAGGAGGTAATCATTTGTTATCTCCTCCAAACTTTTGTTATTCGTTATTTACCGTGATGAATTGATAGTATATCCTATATAAGAACAGAGAATAGTTGGGAAGGCGATAGCTTTGGTAGAGGATAAAAAATTAGAGCAATCAATTCAATCAATTCAATCAATTAGACACGGTGATGAACTGACGCGGGAACGATTAATCCAGTACTATAGCCCGTATATTCTGAATATAGTAGGTCATATTTGTAAGCGTTACATATCTTGGAGTGATGAAGAATCTAGTGTGGGTTTAATTGCATTTAATAAAGCAATAGAATCATTTGATGAAAATAAAGGACGAACATTTCACAGTTATGTTTATTTAATCATAAAACGTGATTTAGTTGATTTCTTTAAACGAGAAGCGCACTCCAATCAAACATTGTCGCTCGATATTGAAAGTAAAGAAAATCGAGTTGATCAACAATATGCGATAGATGAATATTTTAAATCAATGACTAATCATCAGTTAGTTGATGAAATTATCGAATTTGACTATCAATTGAGTCAATACGGGGTTTCTTTTGATGAGTTAGAACAATTTGCGCCAAAGCATAAAAAAACAATACATAAATTGCATGAATTAGGAAAATTGATTGCTCAAACAAAATCATATGTGGATGAATTAATGCGATTAAAACGTCTACCAATTTCGAGCATTACAAGGGATACGAAGTTTAAATACAAAACTATTGAAAAGCATCGTAAATATTTAATTGCAATAATTTTAATACACTGCAATCCTAGTTGGACACAATTAAAAGAGTTTGTGATTGAAAATAATGAAAGGGGGGGGCTCAATGAAAACAGTCATATCTGGCAAAGTCGTTAAAGTGACTGATGAGGAAATTGTTCTGTTAACTGATGATGCAAGGCTTAAAAATATCAAGCGACTTGAACATGAGTTCCCTCTAATAGGAGAGACATATACTACTACAATCTCTAGTGGTCCAACATTCACATGGTTACAATACGCTTCTGTAGCTGCAGTTTTACTCATAAGTGTTATAGTTTATCAACTCGTCATGGAGCAAGATAAAGGTAGTGTATATTTAGTAGCAATGGATATTAATCCAAGCATTGAAATTGAACTTGATGAAGACTTTAATGTTCTTGATATGACAGCTAATAATAGTGACGGTGAAAAAATTATTGAGGAAATATCGGAAGACCAGTTGTTTAGTGAAGTGGTTCGTGAACTCAATATATCCCTTCAAGAATTAGGTTATATAAATGAAGAGGAAAATATGACGTTAGTTTCAACTGTAATATTAATGAATTCTGATCAAGAATTGCAAACGAAAGTTATTGAACAAGAAATTCAATCTGAAATGACAAACGGATCAGATCAACTGACCATTATGAGTGGATCAAAGGACGATTATGATGAGGCAAAACAATTAAATATGTCAGTCAACGAATATATTATAGGAAAAGAATTAGAAGTTAGTGGTGAAGTTGATCGCGTTCAAGATGCAGCTGATCAACCTATTGATCAATTAATGGAGAAGTACAAAGCTAATCAAGGGCAACAGTCAAAGCAGACACATGAGATGACTAAACCGAATAAAAAGATAAATGAATTCAAAATACAAAATGATATTCAGGAACAAAAAAATGATACACCTCAGAGTCCTGGACAATCTAATAAAACAAAAACTAATCTTAATAGCAGTGGTGAGCATCAGAAGGAGAAGAACAAGTCAGAAGAACTAGATCATCAAAATCAAGATTCGACTCAGTCTGAAGTTAATCAAAAAAAGAAAAAGAATGATAGTTCCTCTAATCAGAATCGTCGAGAAGAAAAAGAAGATAATCGTAATGAAAATGGACAATCACAAGAAGATGCCCCGAACTCTAATGGTGAACGTTCTAAAGCCAATGAAAATGGGGAACAAGATGATAAGCGTGAACTAAATGAAAGTAATGAAAGAAAAGATGACTCGCAAAATCAATCAGAATCTGCAAATGAAGATAATAACACCAATGACAAATCAACTAATGAAGAAAAAGAATCAAATGATACCCAAGAATCGTTAGCTGAAGAAAACGAAAAATCGAATGAAGCAAATGAGCAACGTCATACAGATGATAACGACGAGATTCAACAGCCTTCCAGTGAAAGTGATGATACACCATTTGAGAGTAGCGAAGTTGATGAGAATAAGAAAAATAATGTTTCGGATGAAAGCAAAGGTAATAAACAATCTGATAAAAACAATTAATAAATTTTTTAAGAGAAAGTCTCGATTTCCCCCTATATTATTTAATGATTAAACAAAAATAACTACTAAATTATTACGTATCGTATTTTTATTTAATTTCCATGGGGCTACCCAGCCTACTTAAACCGTGGTATAACTAACTTAGCAAGATCATAAAGGGGGAATACGAGATGACTCATCAGTTTAACTGCCTCGAATGTTCTAAGCTTCAAAATCAACTCAATCGTCAAAGTGAAATGATTTCCCAACTCGTTCGCATTGTCGCAACCACGAATGAGCGTGTGATTGCTTTAGAAGAACGTGTAACCTCCCATTCCGATGTTAATGTTTCCTTTCCCAATTATTCTTCATCCCAAGTCAAATAGTCACCTTTATGGTCTTGTCTTTTTGACCAGCTTACCTCACCCGCAAGCTGGTTTCTTTTTATTATGAGTCAAATCGACAAAAACACCTCTATTCCGTTAGTTGTCATGATTAAAAAGGTAGTGTTATGATTGATAATGGAGTATTGTAAACAAAAGGATACGAGGTGCAACGATATGAAGCAATTACTAACCAAGGTATTTGGGGATTTGAATGAGAAACAGTTGAAAAAACTGCGGAAAACAGCAGATCAGATTGAAGCGTTAGAATCGAATACGAAATTATTGTCAGATACAGAATTACAAGCAAAAACAACAGAATTTAAAAATCGTTATGAAGCAGGTGAATCGCTAGATGCTTTATTACCTGAGGCATATGCGGTGGTACGTGAATCGGCTAATCGTGTGCTAGGCATGCGCCCGTTCTACGTGCAATTAATTGGTGCGATTGCGATCCATCATGGTGATATCGCTGAAATGAAAACAGGTGAAGGTAAGACATTAGCGTCAACTATGCCTGCTTATTTAAATGCAATCAGTGGTAAAGGTGTTCATATTATTACTGTGAACGATTACTTGGCATCGCGTGACGCCGAAGATATGGGTGAATTATATAACTGGCTCGGTTTAACAGTTGGTTTAAATACGAATGAGCTTGGTAAAGAAGAGAAGCGTGAAGCTTACAACGCAGATATTACGTATGGTACGAATAATGAGTTCGGTTTCGATTATTTACGTGATAATATGGTGCTTTACAAAGAGCGTCGCGTTCAGCGTGAGCTAAACTTTGCGATTGTGGACGAGGTCGACTCGATTTTAATCGACGAAGCGCGTACACCATTAATTATTTCAGGCTCACAAAAGAAATCTCAGACCAATTATGTACAAGCTGACGCCTTTGTTTCAACGTTAAAACCTGAAGAGGATTATACGTTTGATGAAAAATCACGTAACGTTCAGTTAACTGAGTCTGGTATTACGAAAGCGGAATATTACTTCAATATTGAAAACTTATATGACTTGAATAACGTATCTCTCACGCACCATATTAACCAAGCGTTAAAAGCGCGTGTCGTCATGCAGCGTGATACGGATTATGTGGTTGAAGAAGATCAAGTTGTCATTGTCGACCAATTTACAGGACGTCTAATGAAGGGACGTCGTTATAGTGATGGTCTTCACCAAGCGATCGAAGCGAAAGAAGACTTACAGATCCAAAAAGAAAGCATGACACTTGCGACCATCACGTTCCAGAACTTTTTCCGGATGTACAATAAGTTAGCTGGTATGACTGGTACAGCTAAAACGGAAGAAGAAGAATTCCGTGATATTTATAATATGAATGTTGTTTCGATTCCGACGAACGAACCGATTATTCGTGATGACCGTCCAGATTTAATTTATAAATCAATGGACGGCAAGTACAAAGCGATGGTTCAAGACATCAAAGAACGTCACGAAATGGGTCAGCCAATTTTAGTCGGTACGGTATCAGTCGAATCATCAGAATTGATTTCTCAGCAACTTAAGAAAGCTGGCGTGAAACACAATGTCTTAAACGCGAAGAACCACTTTAAAGAAGCGGAAATTATTCAAGAGGCTGGCCAAAAAGGTGCCGTGACGATTGCGACGAACATGGCCGGCCGTGGTACGGATATTAAATTAGGTGACGGTGTTACAGAACTTGGTGGCTTAGCGGTAGTCGGAACTGAGCGTCATGAATCACGTCGTATTGATAACCAGTTACGTGGTCGTTCTGGTCGTCAAGGTGACCCAGGTGTATCCCAGTTTTACCTTTCTATGGAAGATGAGCTAATGCGCCGTTTTGGTTCAGAGCGTATGCATGCGATGATGGACCGTTTTGGTTTAAATGATGATCAACCTATCGAAAGTAAAATGGTATCCCGTGCCGTTGAATCTGCTCAAAAACGGGTTGAAGGTAATAACTTCGATGCTCGTAAGCAAATCTTGTCTTATGACGATGTCTTACGTGAGCAGCGTGATATTATTTACGAACAACGTAATGAAGTTCTCGAATCGGACAACTTACGTGACATTATTATTGGCATGATTGAATCAACAGTGAAACGTAATGTTGACGTATACACACAAGAAGAAGACGAAGAGAACTGGGATCTTGAAAGTCTCGTTCAATTCCTAGAGGCCAACGTATTAGAGCCTGAGGAGATTTCAGCAGACGATCTAAAAGGTAAACAACCGGATGAGATTGTTGAAACGATTATGGACGTTGTGAAGAAGAAATATGATGAACGTGAAGAAGAATTAACAGATGAACAAATGCGCGAATTCGAAAAAGTCATTTTACTGCGCACGGTAGACTCGAAGTGGATGGACCACATCGACCAAATGGATCAGCTTCGCCAAGGTATTCATTTGCGTGCTTATGGTCAAAACAATCCACTGCAAGAATATCAAATGGAAGGTTTCTCAATGTTTGAAGACATGATTGCTTCAATCGAGCAGGAAGTTGCGCGTTATGCGATGAAAGCTCAAATTCGTGAAAACTTACAGCGTGAAGAGGTAGCTAAAGATGCTAAAGCTGTCTCTGGTGGCCGTCCTCAAGAAGAACAAAAACGCCAACCGATTGTGAAGAAGAAAGAAGTTGGCCGGAATGAACCATGCCCATGCGGTAGCGGTAAAAAATATAAACATTGCCATGGCGCATAATAATGCTAAACCCGTTCTGATTAATCAGAACGGGTTTTTATATGTGATTTAGCGCACAGACGTGAGAGATGAAGTTGGTTATACTATTAATGAGTTAATAAAATATGGCCATACTTCAAATTCGACTTTATTCGACATCTTACCATTCGCCTTATAAAAATTATGACAATTTGGTTATGAGGCTAGCTAACGGCTGTTATTTCGCGCTTTTAATGGTACAATATGGTTAGCATTTATTATTAGAGGTGACAAATTACGTTATGGATTTAGCAGATATTCGCAATGAATTAAACCAAATGGAAGAGCGACTCGACAATTTCAGGGGGTCTCTTTGACTTTACGAGTTATCGCGATCGGATTGCTGAATTAGAAAACCAAATGACAGATCCGTCTTTTTGGGATGATCCGAGCGCAGCACAAAAGGTGATTAACGAAACGAACGGGTTAAAAGAACTCGTGCAAGGTTATGATCACTTAGTCGAAAGTGTTGAAAACTTAGAAGTATCTTATGAGCTCGTTAAAGAAGAGCAAGATGAGGAATTGTTCGAGGACTTGAAAGAGCAAGTCCAAAAAACACGACAAGCGATTGATCAATTTGAACTTAATATTTTATTAAGCGAGCCTTACGATCAAAATAATGCGATTATTGAAATTCACCCAGGCGCTGGTGGCACGGAATCACAGGATTGGGCGGAAATGTTACTACGCATGTATACTCGTTATGCTGAGCGTAGAGGTTTTAAAGTGGACACGCTCGACTATTTACCTGGTGATGAAGCAGGGGTGAAAAGCGTCACATTGCAGGTTAGTGGGCATAATGCTTACGGCTATTTGAAAGCAGAAAAAGGTGTGCACCGCCTCGTTCGTATTTCGCCATTTGATTCATCGGGCCGTCGTCACACATCATTTGCGTCGTTGGATGTCATGCCGGAATTTAATGATGAAGTTGAAATTGAAGTGAATCAAGATGACTTAAAAATTGATACGTACCGAGCTAGTGGTGCAGGTGGTCAGCACGTCAATACGACTGATTCAGCTGTCCGCATAACCCACTTGCCAACCAATATCATCGTGACATCGCAAGCTGAACGGTCACAAATTAAGAACCGTGAACAAGCGATGAAGATGTTGAAATCGAAGTTGTATCAACGAGAGATTGAACGTCAGCAGCAAGAAATAGATGACATTCGTGGTGAATTGAAGGAAATTGGTTGGGGAAGTCAAATCCGATCTTATGTTTTCCATCCTTACAATATGGTCAAAGATCACCGCACGAATGTTGAAATCGGTAATACTGAAGCTGTGATGAACGGGAATCTTGATCCATTTATTAATGCCTATTTACGCTCGAAAATTGATGGTTAATTTTTGAGCGTTTTGGGAAGATATATAGTAAAGCATAAGGAGGGCATAACATGAAAAAATGGTTGTTAATTGGATTTATCAGTTTCATGATGATCTTAGCCGCTTGTGGCGGAGACAATGGTGGAGCTGATGGTGGTAATGAAGAAGGTAACGCAAACGAAACAGCTCAAGGTGAAGAACTATTCCAACAAAACTGTGCATCTTGTCATGGCGGTGATTTATCTGGTGGCACAGGCCCAGACTTAACAAATGCGAGTGACAGTTATGATCAAAGTGAAATTGTCACGATCATTACTGAAGGTAAAGGAAGCATGCCTGCACAAGATGTGAGTGAAGACGAAGCTTCACAAATTGCAGACTATGTACTAAGTCAATAAAGTATTGAATGATCGAATCCCTAACAATAATTGTTAGGGATTTTTTGTGTTCAAATTCATGGAAGATGAATTTATTTGTGATTGATTATTAATAGATCATGAGCAAATTCAACAAATTATAAAATCATCCGATATTAAATAGAACAACCCTTTTAGATTGCTCACGCTACCTTTCCTACTATTTCACCATTTCCAGATAAAACACTTAAATATATAATAATAAGACATATTAAATGAGCACCTTCCGAGTAATTTTACGTTTTTTAGCTAATGATAACCAGTATTTTTACAAAAGATATCGCAATTGAAAAGAAAATGTAATATAATACCCGCAGAAAATTCGACTTAAACATGTTATAATATTTTATAAATCGTGAAATTAGATAGGTTTACCAATAAGACCCTGGTCGATTCAGACAATTGGTAAACGTTTTATTCGATATAAAAATTATTAGAGTTGCTTATTAAAGCAACGGGGGGAACATGGTGAAACAATATGATTGAAATGGAGAATGTACATAAAGTTTACGATAATGGCGTAACAGCTTTAAGTGGTGTTACGACTAAGGTTGAAGACGGAGAGTTTGTTTACGTCGTAGGACAAAGTGGTGCTGGTAAGTCGTCATTTATTAAATTAATGTATCATGAAGAAGTGCCTTCTGACGGAAAAGTTCAAATAAATCATGTCGATGTAGGTAACATCAAAAAGCGACAAGTTCCGTATTTACGTCGAAGTATTGGCGTTATTTATCAAGACTTTAAGCTTTTACCTAAAATGACAGCCTACGAAAATGTTGCTTTTGCGCTTGAAGTGATTGAAGAAAATCCGCGCAAGATTCGTCGTCGCGTGATGGAAGTTTTAGATAAAGTTGGGTTAAAGCATAAAGCTCGATTTATTCCAGCGCAATTGTCAGGTGGTGAACAACAGCGTGTCGCGATCGCGAGAGCAATTGTAAATAATCCTAAAATTGTGATCGCGGACGAGCCAACTGGTAACTTAGACCCGGATACATCATGGGAAATTATGCGTATTTTTGAAGAAGTTAACGACACGGGAACAACGGTCATTATGGCAACGCACAGCCGTGAGATTGTGAATACGATCCGCAAGCGTGTGATTGCGATGGAAAATGGACAAGTTGTCAGAGATGAGCATCGAGGAGAATACGGCTATGAAGATTAGTACACTTAAAAGACACGTAAGAGAAGGAGCAAAGAATCTAATACGTAATAGTTGGATGACGGTCGCAGCTGTTGGTGCCGTAACAACAACATTAGTGTTAGTTGCAGCCTTTTTAATTTTAATTCTAAACTTAAACCAAATTGCTGAAAATATTGAATCTGACGCTGAAATTCGAGCGTTTTTAGAGTTGAATACAAGTGATGAAGAAGTTGAATCAGTTGGTAATGAAATCGAGGGAATCTCTCAAGTTACAAATTATCAATTCTCTTCTAAAGAAGAAGAGCTGGAAAATTTAATTGATGATCTAGGCGAAGAGGGTGAATCTTGGGAGCTCTTTGAACAGGATAACCCACTCAATCACGTTTATGTGATCCAAACAGAAGAGGCTGAAGACTTATCACCAGTCGCAGATCAAATTGGACAGATTGATAAAGTAGAAAGTGTCGAATACGGTAGTGAAACGGTTGACCGTTTACTACAGTTCAATCAATATGCTCGTTATATTGGAATAGGTTTCATTGCTGCTTTGTTATTAACGGCGATATTCCTTATTTCGAATACGATTAAGATGACGATTAATGCACGTAGTGAAGAAATCGGCATTATGCGTTTAGTAGGCGCGAAAAATAGTTTTATCCGTGGTCCGTTCTTCGTCGAAGGACTATTAACAGGTGTGATCGGATCTATTATTCCAGTAACTGCTGTTTTAGTGGGTTATCATTTCTTATATGTGAATTTAAATGACCGCTTAAACTTTCAATTTATAGAGTTACTACCATGGAATCCATTTGCATGGCAGTTATCATTAATGTTACTTGGTATTGGCGCGTTCATCGGCATTTGGGGAAGTGTCATGAGTGTTCGTAAATTCTTACGGATTTAATAGCTTATTATTCTACCAATCCAAACAATAAAAAGGGGAGAAACAATGTTGACGAAAAAGTGGTTGGCTTTTTTGACGTTAACAGTCGTAATTGCTGGCGTGATGATTTGGTCAGGAACAACTACGGCTGAAGCAGATGATTCAGTAGAGGAAATTGAAGAAGATTTAAAAGAAGTTAAAGAAAATAAGAAAGAAATTAATAGTGAATTAGAAGATTTACAAGGTCAGTTAGAAGAGTTAGAATCTGAGAAATCTGAAACTGAAGATGAATTAGCTCAAATCAATAATGAAATTGAGAAAGCTGAACTCGAAATCCGTGAAAAAGAGTTAAGTATTGAGGAAACAGAAACTGAGATTCGTCAGTTAGAAGCAGAGATTGAGAAACTAGAGAATGAAATCAAAGAGCTAGAAGCTGAAATCAAACAGTTAGAAGATGAAATTGAAGCAACTAAAAAACGTATTGAAGAACGCGAAATTGTCTTAAAGGACCGACTTCGTACATTACAAAAAAATGGCGGATCGGTTCGTTACATAGAAGTCCTAATGGGGGCTAGTGATTTCGGTGATTTAATTAGTCGGTCATCAGCTGTAAACAAGGTGATGGATCAAGACCAAAACATCTTAGACGAGCATTTTGCAGATAAGAAGAAGCTAGAAGAAACCATGACAGAAGTTGAGGAATCAAAAGCACAGGTTGAAGAAAACAAAAATACCGTTGAAGAGAATAAGCAAGAAATGGAATCAAAACGTGCTACACTTGTGAAGCAAAAAGACGAGCTTGATCAACTAGTGGCTAACTTGGATGAACAAAAAGAAGAACAAGAAGTCATTTTAGCGAACTTAGAAGAAAAACACGAAGAAATGCACGATCATAAAATGTCGCTTGCTGAAGAACAAGAAGTACTAAGCAGTCGTGAAGCGGCTTTAGCTCAGGAGAAAGAAAGAGCCAAACAACGGAAAGCAGAGCAGAATTCTGGAAACTCGGGGAATTCAAGTGCTTCAAGTAATTCAGGTGGTGGAACTCCACCAGCAGATACGGGTAGTAAGTTCATGCGCCCATTGAACGGTTATTTAACAGATAGTTTCGGTACTCGTGGTGGAACACATAATGGCATTGATGCTGGTAGTAACAATAAAACGACTCCAATCTACGCAGCAGCTAGTGGTACTGTGTATAAATCTTACCACAGTAGCTCTTATGGAAAAGTCGTATTTATCACACACAATATTGATGGTGTCACATATGATACGGTTTATGCTCATATGTCTAGAGTTCACGTAAGTAATGGGCAGACAGTAGAACGAGGCCAACAAATTGGTAATATGGGATCTACAGGTCGTTCAACTGGACCGCATTTACACTTTGAATTGCACCGTGGCAGTTGGAATGTTAATAAAACGAATGCAATCGATCCACTTCAATACTTTGGTTTTTAAAGATAACGACTATACACTATAACTATTAAGACACTTTTTAATTTTAAAAGCATCGCACCTTACGTGTGATGCTTTTATGTTATAATGAAATAATAGTCCGTCGATACTGACGATGGCCGTGATTTAAGTGATCGATTTAACGAAAAGTGGTGAATGAATTGAACATAAGTAGAAAGTTTTTAATACTAGTAATCTTGGTAGCCTTTTTGGTCGGGGGCGCTATTTCAGCAACAGTTGTTTCGGTTGTAGCTGATGGCGACACAACTGAGGAGCAGAGCGCTTCGAATGAAGACGATCAATCATCTAACGGTGAATCCGATGAGGAAGAATCTTCTGGTGAAGATAACAGCGAATCAGAACAAAATGGTGACACGCCACAAGAATTATCACAAATTGATGATTTAGTGCAGTCAATTGAAGAATATTACCTCAATGAAGTCGATGAGGAGACCTTATATGAAGGAGCATTACAAGGGGTTGTGAGTGCTTTAGACGACCCGTTTAGTGAGTATATGAATGAAGACATGACGGAGCAGTTTAATCAATCGCTTGAATCTTCATTTGAGGGAATTGGTGCAGAAGTGACTGAACGTGATGGTTACATTACAGTTGTTTCTCCAATCGCTGACTCACCCGCAGAAGAAGCTGGGATCAGACCGAATGATCGAATCTTAGCTGTAGATGGTGAATCAGTTGAAGATCAATCAGTGAATGAAGCTGTTCAGATTATTCGTGGTGAAAAAGGGACTGATGTAGTTTTAACCATTCAACGTCCTGGTGAAGAAGAGACGTTTGATGTTACAATCACTCGCGATGAAATTCCATTAGAAACAGTTACCTCAAGTGTTCAAGAATATGAAGGCAAAACGGTTGGCGTTTTAGAAGTTACCTCATTCGGTGAAGGAACAGCAGAAGAATTTGAAGAAGAATTAACTTACTTAGAAGAAGACGAAAACATTGATGGATTAGTCTTAGACGTAAGAGGGAATCCAGGTGGTTTATTTGATGCCGTTCAACAAATGTTATCGCATTTCATGACTGGTGATGATCCGTTTGTTTATACAAAACGTCACGATAGTGAAAGAGATCCGTATTTCGTTGATAGTGGTGAGAAGAAGGATTACCCAATCTCTGTTGTAATTAATCGTGGTAGTGCAAGCGCTTCTGAGATTCTAGCGGCGGCATTAAATGAAGTGAACGGTTATGAACTAATCGGTGAAACGACATTTGGTAAAGGTACGGTCCAACAAACGATGCCATTAGGTGATGGTATGTTGAAGCTAACGGTTTACGATTGGATCACACCAGATGGTAATCGTATTCAAGATCAAGGCGTTGATCCAACGATTGAACAACGTCAACCTGAATATTTCTATTCGACTTTAGTTCAAGCGGAAGATACACTTGAATATGATATGACAGGTAGTGAAGTTGAAAAACTTCAACAAATGCTTGATGGTTTAGATTATGACGTATCTCGGACAGATGGCTATTTCGACCGTAGTACTGAATCAGCTGTAGAGAACTTCCAAGAGGAAAATAGCTTAGATGTTACGGGTGCTCTTAATGATGAAACAGAGCGCGTACTCGAAGAACAAATTTTAGATGCCGTCTCAAATCCTGACAATGATGTTCAGCTGCAACGAGCGATTGAAGCATTATATGAGTAAAAGTTAAAGATGACTCCAGAGTGGGTCATCTTTTTTACCTAGATTAGTTAAGTCGTTTAGGCTGTTTAAGATCATCAAGCAGGAATTCTCGTTAAGATAACGAAAAATATACGTTAGAAGATGTCGTATAAGGGGGGATTTAGATGTGGCAAACATGGTTAACTGAAATCGGACTTGGTATAGCTTGGTTTATTGCACAGCCACTATTATATATAGCAATTGTGTTGTCGTTTTTAATAGGAACATTACGGATTAAACGTGATCGTAGGCAGTTTGGACATCGTATTTTTCCACTACACGCTGAATGGCGTGGAACGTGGTTGATCGGACTTGGATTAGGTTTGTTGGTATCAATTGGACTCGTTTTAGTTGGAGTTGTTGTGACATGGGAGTGGCTGTTGTTGTTAACGATCATAACGTTCATTATGATGTTAACGGGTCAATTAGCTCTTTTATCCCCTGCATATACACTCGGATTAACAATTGTGACAGTATGGTTGTTACAACAATTTGATGTAATCGTGTGGAATGAAGCGATTAGCGAAGGCTTGTATCAAGTCCCCTTAGATGGGATGATCTACGTCTTGTTAGCATTATTATTGGCTGAAGTCGTCTTAGTCATGACGACGAAACGTGCATTAACTTTCCCGCTATTACAGGTAGGTGACCGGGGAAAAAATGTTATAGCCCATCGAGCGAGTCGGTTAATGCTAGTTCCGTTATTATTCCCGCTTCCAGGTGGGACATTAGCGCTGAATGATGCATTTGCTTGGTGGCCCATGTTTGCGATGGATACAGTCAATATACAGTTCGTGCTGTTTCCATATATCATCGGATTTTCACAAGTGTTCCGGGGCGTGTTCAGTGAACAAGGAGCTAAACGAATTGGCTTGAGTGTCTTGTTATTAACAATTCTATTAGCTGGTGTGTTCATTCCACTGATGTCAGTTCCTTACGTATTGATTTCAGTTGTCGGCTTTGCTGTAGTGGCACGTGCTTTCATCAGTCTAATGATTCGCTTCTTTGACCGCGAACGTTTACCGATCTTTCGCCCTGAACCAGATGGCATTACGATTGCTGGTATTATACCTGGTTCACCTGCAGATGAATTGGACGTTGTCGTTGGTGAGAAAATTGAACGTGTACATGATGTGCCAGTGCAAAATGAACACGAATTTTACGATGTCATGAGTGAAAATCGTTCATATTGTAAACTAAACGTTCAAGATCTTAACGGTGAAACGAAATTTGTCCAGCGCCCCATTCATGAAGGTGAAGATCATCAACTTGGTTTCATCTTTGTAAAAGAACGCCCAAGATTCACACTACAAACGACAGAAACCTTAACAATGTAATAGTTAATAGGATCTCATTTTGCTTAATGCAGAATGAGATTTTCTTTTTTATTTGGACAAACCCCATACACAATCATATTCTTTGCAATCAATCCAGTGACAAAATATGCTTATGATATGACTCTGTTTTTTGGTATCTATACAAACGGGTGTTCGTCTATGTTATACTGGAAATGATTATAGAGAGTTGAGTTTTTGGCGCAACACCAAGATAATCTGGTGCAAGCCAACGCGATTTTGAAACAAGCCTAGCAAAATTTGGCGCAAGTCACTTAAAATTTGATGCAACAACAATGCTTTTTGACGCAAGCAATCAAGAATTTGACGCAACACGCACAGAGTCTGGAAGCAATAACAATAAATTATGATGCAATATATAAATAGAAACTTTTCTTAAACTGGAGTTGATGATGTGGCGGAAGCATTTCAATTAGAGTCGCAATTTGAACCTCAAGGTGATCAACCGCAAGCGATTAAGGAACTTGTGAATGGTGTGCGTGAAGGTAAGCAGCACCAGACATTGCTCGGAGCAACGGGGACAGGTAAAACATTTACTGTATCCAATGTGGTTACAGAAATCAATCGACCAACCCTCGTCATTGCACACAATAAGACGCTTGCTGGTCAATTATATAGTGAGTTTAAAGAGTTTTTCCCGAATAATGCTGTCGAGTATTTCGTCAGTTATTATGACTATTATCAGCCGGAAGCTTATGTGCCGCATTCTGATACATATATTGAAAAGGATGCGAGCATTAATGACGAAATTGATAAGTTACGGCACTCGGCGACATCAGCTTTATTCGAACGAAATGATGTCTTAATCGTAGCAAGTGTGTCGTGTATATACGGTTTAGGTTCGCCGACGGAATACCGTGAGCTCGTCTTGTCTTTACGGACAGGGATGGAAAAGGAGCGTGATCAAGTATTACGTGACTTGGTTGATATCCAGTATGCACGTAATGATATTGACTTTCAGCGCGGGACGTTTCGCGTGAGAGGCGATTCAGTCGAGATTATCCCAGCATCACGGGAAGAACATTGTATCCGAATCGAATTTTTCGGTGATGAAATCGATCGGATTCGCGAAGTGGATGCGTTAACAGGTGAAATTCTCGGTGATCGTGATCATGTCGCGATTTTCCCTGCGTCACACTTCGTCACACGTGAAGAGAAGATGAAACGTGCGATTAAAAACATTGAACAAGAACTTCAAGAACAGCTGGCGCGTTTCAAGGCGAATGATCAATTACTTGAAGCACAGCGCCTGGAACAACGCACGAATTATGACTTGGAAATGATGCGCGAGATGGGATTCTGCTCAGGTATTGAAAACTATTCACGGCATTTATCGTTCCGTGAGCCTGGTTCGACCCCATATACGTTACTTGATTATTTTCCAGATGATTCACTGATTGTGGTGGACGAGTCTCACGTTACATTGCCACAAGTTCGTGGGATGTTTAATGGTGACCAAGCGCGTAAGCAGACGCTAGTCGATCATGGTTTCCGTTTGCCGTCTGCGATGGATAACCGTCCACTAACATTTCAGGAATTTGAAAAACATATTAATCACGGTATCTATGTTTCTGCAACGCCTGGTCCTTATGAACGTGAACATTCACCTGAAATGGTCGAACAGATTATTCGTCCGACAGGCTTGCTTGACCCTGAAATCGAAGTTAGACCGATTAAAGGTCAGATTGATGACTTAATCGGTGAAATTAACAAACGAACCGAGCGGGATGAGCGGGTACTTGTGACGACACTGACGATCAAAATGTCGGAGGATTTAACGAATTATCTTCAAGAAATGGGGATAAAAGTCGCTTACTTACACTCCGAAATTAAAACGCTAGAACGTATTGAAATTATTCGTGATCTCCGGCTCGGTAAATATGACGTCTTAGTCGGGATTAACTTATTACGTGAAGGACTCGATTTACCAGAAGTGTCATTAGTCGCGATTTTAGATGCAGATAAAGAAGGTTTCCTCCGTTCAGAAAGATCACTTATTCAGACAACGGGCCGTGCAGCGCGTAATGCAGACGGACGAGTGATTATGTATGCGGATAAAATGACGGATTCTATGCAAGTGGCGATCGATGAAACGTACCGACGTCGTGAAAAACAGATTGCTTATAATGAGGAACATGGTATTACGCCAACGACGATCAAGAAGGAAATCCGTGATGTGATTAAGGCGACGTATGATAGTGAAGATGAAGGTGAAAGTACAAGCGTTGCTGAACAATACAAGAATTTATCGAAAGACGAAAAAGCCGAAATGATCGATCAGCTTGAAACAGAAATGAAGCAAGCAGCTAAAGATCTTGATTTCGAGCGTGCGATGGAATTACGGGATGCCATGCTTGAGCTAAAAGCGGAAGGGTGAACGAGATGAAATCTATTACGGTAAAAGGCGCGAGAGCACACAATTTAAAAGATATTGACGTAACCATTCCAAAAAATCAATTCATCGTCATGACTGGCTTGTCTGGCTCAGGCAAGTCGTCTTTGGCGTTTGATACGATTTATGCGGAAGGGCAGCGTCGTTATGTGGAGTCGTTATCAGCCTATGCTCGACAATTCCTAGGACAAATGGACAAACCTGACGTCGATGCGATTGAAGGGTTATCACCAGCCATTTCGATCGACCAAAAAACGACGAGCCATAACCCGCGTTCGACTGTCGGAACGGTGACCGAAATATATGATTATTTACGTTTATTGTTCGCGCGTGTCGGTCAGCCGATCTGTCCAATTCACGGCATAGAGATTTCGGCACAAACGGTTGAACAGATGGTTGATCAAGTGATGGCACTTGAAGAACGAACGAAGATGCAAGTGTTAGCGCCTGTTGTTTCAGATCGAAAAGGTGAACACAAGCGCTTGATGGAAAACTTGAAAAAAGAAGGCTATGTTCGTTTACGTGTTGATGGTGAAATGCGCGAGATTTCCGAGGAAATAGAACTTGAGAAGAATAAAAAGCATACGATTGAAGTCGTTGTTGATCGAATTGTCATAAAAGAAGGCATTGAAGGCCGTTTGAGTGATTCAATTGAAACGGCACTGTCGATTAGTGAAGGTCAAGTCATCATGGATTTAATTGATGGAGAAGACCTATTATTTAATGAAAATCATGCTTGTCCAGAATGTGGTTTTACGATCACTGAATTAGAACCACGCCTATTTTCATTTAATAATCCGTTGGGTGCTTGTAAAACATGTGATGGCATTGGCCAAAAACTTGAGGTCGACTTAGAACTAGTCATTCCAGACCGGGATTTATCACTCAACCAACACGCGATTGCTCCGTGGCAACCGATTTCGACGCAATATTACCCGCAACTTCTGCAATCTGTATGTGAGCATTATGGGATTAATATGGATACACCAGTTAAAGACTTACCTGAAGAGCAATTAGATAAAGTCTTGAACGGAAGTGGCGATGAGAAGATTTATTTCCATTATGAAAACGAACGCGGACAAGTGCGAGAAAATTGGATTTTCTTTGAAGGTGTATTAAATAATGTCGCGCGTCGTTATAAAGAATCGAGTTCGAGCTTTATTCGTGAACAAATGGAGAAATACATGGCCCAGTCTCCGTGCCCGACTTGTAATGGTTATCGCCTAAATGAGGAAGCTCTTGCCGTTAAACTGTCTCAGAACCATATTGGCGAAGTGACGGAATTAAGTGTGACCCAAAGTTTAGCGTGGGTTAAAGATTTATCTTTAAGTGACAAAGACCGAAAAATTGCCGACATGATCGTGCGTGAGATTCAAGATCGCCTGTCGTTCTTAATTAATGTTGGTTTAGAGTACTTAAACCTTTCCCGTTCAGCTGGCACATTATCAGGAGGAGAAGCCCAGCGTATTCGTTTGGCGACACAAATCGGCTCGGCCTTAAACGGCGTCCTTTATGTGTTGGATGAGCCATCAATTGGGTTGCATCAACGAGACAATGATCGCTTGATCGAAACGCTTAAACAGATGCGCGACCTTGATAATACATTAATTGTCGTTGAACACGATGAAGATACGATGTTAGCAGCTGATTATTTAATTGATGTAGGCCCCGGAGCTGGTGCACAAGGTGGCGAAATCGTGGCGAGCGGCACACCTACTGAGGTGATGGATCAGCCTGAATCGCTTACGGGTCAGTATTTAAGCGGAAAAGAATTTATACCTCTACCGAGTGAACGTCGTCCGATCAATCCTGACCGTCAGCTGACGATTCGTGAAGCAACGGAAAATAATCTTAAAACGATTGATACGTCGATTCCACTTGGCTTAATGACCGTGGTAACAGGCGTTTCAGGGTCAGGTAAGAGTACGTTAATTAACGATATTTTATATAAAACATTATCGAAAACACTCCACCGCGGTAAAACGAAACCTGGAGAGCACAAAACGATTGATGGATTGGATCATTTAGAGAAAGTGATTGATATTGATCAATCGCCTATTGGTCGGACACCGCGTTCGAACCCAGCGACGTATATCGGTGTGTTTGATGATATTCGTGATGTATTCGCGCAAACAAGTGAAGCAAAAATGCGTGGTTATAAGAAAGGGCGTTTCAGTTTTAACGTCAAAGGCGGACGCTGTGAGGCTTGTAAAGGTGACGGGATCATAAAAATCGAGATGCACTTTTTACCAGATGTGTATGTGCCTTGTGAGGTTTGTCACGGTAAACGCTATAATCGTGAGACGTTAGAAGTGAAATATAAAGGTAAAAACATTGCTGACGTACTCGAAATGCGCGTAGAAGAAGCACTTGAATTCTTTGAAAATATCCCGAAAATCAAACGCAAATTACAAACGATTTATGATGTCGGCCTGGGTTATGTAAAACTTGGTCAACAAGCGACGACGTTATCAGGTGGCGAGGCGCAACGTGTGAAGCTTGCCAGTGAATTACATCGCCGGACAAATGGCAAGTCGCTCTATATTTTAGATGAACCAACGACTGGTTTGCATACCGATGATATTAGACGATTACTGATGGTCTTACAACGCCTTGTTGAAAATGGGGATAGCGTGATTATCATCGAACACGATTTAAACGTTATTAAAACAGCCGATCATATCATCGATTTAGGACCAGAAGGCGGTGACGGCGGTGGTGAGATTATTGCCACTGGAACACCAGAAGATGTCGCTGAAATCGAAGCATCACATACAGGTCGTTATTTAAAGACAGTACTAGAACGCGACCGTGAATTAAAGAAAGAACAGTTAACGACATAAGGGAGGCTAAACATGAAAGCTATTGACATGGAAAACGTCCAAACACTTCTTGATCAATTTGCGAATGAACCTGTATATATCCATTTAGAAACAACTAACGGCGCTTATGCGAAACACTTTGACTCGAATGCCCACAATGTTGGCGCTTATATTCGCAATGCCGAAATCACATACGAACGCGGTACGATTGTCGAATCAGATGGTACCTACCGTGTTGGCTTAAAAACAAACGGTTGGATCTACGCAGAAGGAATCACAGACTATGAAATGAACGAAAACGATCAACTTTTAATGGCCGGTCATGACGGTGAAGGTCGCCTAATGGTCGCATTAGAAATCAGTCGAACACCATTTAAGATGTAGGAGGGAGAAACGATGGTCGATTTTGCAAAACACGAACAAGTAGTCATTATATACCCACACCCTGATGATGAATCATTTGGTACTTCAGGAACGATATTAAATTTTCGTGACGCAGGCGTGCCTGTTAAATATTTATGCGGAACATTAGGTGAAATGGGACGTAATATGGGAACACCCTTTTTCGCAAACCGTGAAACATTGCCAGAGATTCGTAAACAAGAACTAATAGATGCCTGCAACGTCCTTGATATGGATTTGGTGATGCTCGGTTATCGTGATAAAACATTAGAATTTGAATCAAAATATGAAGTAGCAGAAGATTTGAAACAGCGAATTGAAGCTGCTGATGCGACGCTTGTCATTACGTTTTATCCACCATATGCAGTGCATCCCGATCATAATGCCATGGGGGCTGCTGCATTCGAAGCAGTGCGTCAAATGGATCAAGATAAGCGACCAGAAGTATGGGCAACAGCGATATCCAATGATCGTGAAGCTAACTTAGGTGAGCCAGACATTGTATTAGACACAGAATCTGTTTTTGACCGGAAGCTAGCGGCGATTAAATCACATAAATCACAAGCTGAAGGTATGCTTCGTAAAATGCAAGAGAGCTCGAATTTCACTGGTGAATATGAAAGCGCCCTACAACGCTTGCGTTATGAGACATTTTACAAGGTCGATGTCGATCAGGTTGATTCATAAACAGGTTTCAGGTCGCTCATCAGTGGGAACGAGCATATTATAAATGATCGATTTAAAGGAGGTTCAACTGATGAGTGCATCACGCCGTAAAATATTAGAACTATTAGAAGAAGGTCATATAACATCTGAAGAAGCAGACGAGATGTTGAATGAGCTTGAAAATAGTGAACAGAAGAAAGCTAATCAACAAACGACTGAAGGTCAATCAGAGTCAGGGTCGTCGAATTTCGGCAAACGTTTTAAACGTGATATGAAACAATTAGCAGAGGGCTTAGGCCAATTTGTTGGCGATGCTGTTCAGCGGGTGAATCCAAAAGAAGTGAATCGTTTATTTCATTTCGACGATCACGCTGTAAAAAATGTATCGGTCGGTTGGCAGAATGGTGCGATTAATGTCCAACCTTCTGAAGATCATGTGATTAAAGTGAAACTGGCTGGAAAAGTGTTTAATCAAACTGATGCGAATGAAGCACAGAATGTTTTTGATGAAGCGGTCAATGTCATGGTCCAAGACGATCAATTGTCACTTGAACAAAGTCGTAAAGATATGTACGTGAACGCAACCATATACTTACCAGAGACAACGTATGAACAGATGCAGATTGAAACAGTTAGCGGATCAGTGAAATTGTTTGATCACAAGAGCCAAGAAGTCAATGTGCAAACAGTAAATGGTAGCGTTAAATTACAAGGCTATGAAGCAGATCAACTGAAATCAGGCACACGACACGGTTCCGTTAAATGTGATGATGTCTCTTGTGAAACCGCAAAACTTGAAACCGTCGTTGGCTCCGTTCACTTTGATGGTGAAGCAAATGAACTGGATGTCGATGTCGTAACAGGAACTGCTAAAGTGTTAATAGATGAGGAGAATGCTAAGCGAGTAGATATTAACGTGACAACAGGTACGATTTTATTACATGTCCCTGATGATTTACGTGTGAATGGTCGAGCTTATACAAGTTGGAATAGCGTTGATATCGGCTTAAATAATGTGACCGTACAAGAACTGGGCGAGCAAAAAGCGAAACGCCAGACACAATTTTTCCATTCAGAAAGCGAGAAGCCTCGTTGTGATGTGCAATTGTCAACGAAGACGGGGCAAATTAAGGTAAAGCAATCATAAGGGAGTTTTCATGATGTTAAAAAATTGGCTTATAGCAATTATCGTCAATGCGGTCGCGATTTTGGCCGTATCTGAATTAATTGATGCCTTTCAAGTTGATGGATTTGAAATGGCGTTATTAGCGGGACTAATCTTATCGATTTTGAATGTGATCGTTCGACCAATTCTTGTATTTTTCACATTACCGATTACGTTTGTCACGCTCGGATTGTTTTTATTTGTGATTAATGCGTTGACGTTAATGCTAACCCAGTGGCTAATTGGTGATGGATTCGTCATTGATGGCTTCGGTTGGGCAATCCTAGCAGCGATTATTATTTCGATCTTAAATGCCTTACTGCAAAATCTACTTAAGCAGATGTTTAAATAAAATCACGGCCGCTGCCGTGATTTTTTCATATAGGGGTTTATTAAACAAAGAGGCGCGATTGTTAAACAATCGCGCTTCTTTGTTCGATAATCTACTTGAAATGTTTCATAATTATGCCGAACTGTTAGACAATGGTTCGAGATTGTTTAACAATCTCGGTAAACAATCATAAAATCTTCAAGCAAAAATGGATTTCTCAAAACGAGCGATATGGTAAACTGTATAGAAGAGTGTTTTTTGAGGAGGATTGACGTTTGTGAAGGTCCGAACACAAGATTTAATTGAACGGTTTGAGTTGGAACTCGTTGCTGGAAAGGACGGGATTCACCGAGAAATCGTGACAAGTGATATATCACGACCAGGTATGGAAATGGCGGGTTATTTTACCCATTATCCGAAAGAACGCCTACAATTGATGGGGCGCACGGAACTGTCATTTCTATATGACTTAACAGAACCAGAAGTTCAAGATCGTATGGAAAAAATGTGCACAGATGTGACACCAGGCATTGTCATCACTCGGGCGATGGATGTACCTCCGACTTTAATTGAGGCAGCTGATGCAGCGGGTGTACCTGTTATGCGTTCATTACATAAAACAACACAGGTCATTAGTCGATTAACTAATTACTTGGAAACAAAATTTGCCCCGACAACAGCTGTCCATGGTGTCTTAGTCGATATATACGGTGTAGGTGTGTTAATCACAGGTAATAGTGGGATTGGTAAAAGCGAAACAGCGCTTGAATTGGTCAAACGAGGACATCGACTCGTCGCAGATGACAACGTTGAGATTCGCCAAGAAGATTATGATACACTAATTGGGAATCCCCCGAATTTAATCGAGCATTTACTTGAGATTCGCGGGCTAGGTATTATTAATGTCATGACGCTCTTCGGTGCTGGTGCTGTTCGCAATTTTAAACGAATTTCATTGGTTGCTCATCTAGAATTATGGGATGAAGAGAAGCAATACGATCGACTTGGACTCGATGAAGAAACGATGAAGATTATGGATGTTGATTTACCAAAGTCGGTTATTCCAGTAAGACCAGGTCGTAACTTATCCGTTATTATTGAAGTGGCAGCAATGAATTTCCGACTTAAACGCATGGGCGTCAATACAGCAGAGGAATTCTCGCAACGCCTGAATTCCGTTATTGATGTAGATCACAATGAAATAGAGTAAGGAGCGTTAATCTATGTACGAGGCTTGTACGCAACAACCCTATGATCGTGTCTTTCTTGAATTAGGGCCGTTCCCAATTTATTGGTATGGCGTCTTAATCATGTTAGGCGCGCTTATTGGTTTAATCATGGCGACACGAGAAGGTAAACGACTGAATCTACATAAGGATTTCTTCGTTGATTTACTAGTTTATGCGATTCCAGCAGCCATTGTTGGCGCGCGACTATATTATGTAGCTTTTGAATTTGAGAGCTATAATTCGCTAATCGAAGTCATTGATATTCGTCAAGGAGGATTGGCGATTCACGGGGCCTTAATCGCCTCTGTATTAGTTGCTTATTTCTATACGAAAATTAAAAATGTATCTTTCTGGAAAGTTACTGATATTGCGGCTCCGAGTATATTGTTCGGACAAATGCTTGGTCGCTGGGGTAATTTCATGAACCAAGAAGCATATGGCGGTCCGATTTCTCAATCAGCTTATAAAAACTTTCATCAATATATTCCGGACTGGATTATGAATAATATGTGTGTGGATGGACTTTATCATCATCCGACGTTTTTATATGAATCGATGTGGAGCTTACTTGGCATCGTTTTATTACTTGTCTTACGCTATAAAGTAAATCCTCGTCGCGCAGTGATTTTCTTAACATATGTCATGTGGTATTCAGTTGGACGTTTCTTTATTGAAGGTATGCGAACAGATAGTTTATACTTAGTTGGCGATTTACGTGTCGCTCAATTAATTTCGATTCTACTAATCTTAGGTTGTCTTTATGTTTTATATTACCGTCGGAAACATGGTTATGACAATGTCTTATACGACGGGACGCCATTGGACCAACACGGCAATCCAAAACCACAAAATAAACAAAAATCAAAGAAGAACACGAATAAGAAAAAGAAGAAATAAAAAAGGGAGTTTTCCATCTTGGGAGCAACATTAAAAAACGGCTTTAAAAGTGGCTTTTCTGTCACGTGGGCTTTAAGTAAAATCATCTTTCCAATCACGGTTATTGTTATGATTTTACGTTACACGCCGCTTTTCCCACTATTCATGAGTTGGCTGGAACCTGTTATGAAATTTTTAGGGTTACCAGGCGAAGCGGCTGTGCCCATTGTGTTAGGAAATTTACTTAATTTATATGCGGGAATCGGGGCGATCGTTAGCTTTGATTTTACAGTAAAAGAAGTCTTTATTTTAGCTATCATGCTATCCTTTTCCCACAACTTAATTATTGAATCAGCTGTTGCATCTAAAGTAGGGGTTAATTTTTGGATTATTGTGAGTGTTCGCGTCTTTTTAGCGACCATTTCAGCTATTGTAATCAGCTTATTTTGGCAAGGTGGCGGCGAGCAAGCGCAATATGGCCTTATATCAAATGAGGGACCTGAACCGACAGGGTGGGTCGATATTACGTTAACAGCCTTTCAAACCGCGGCACTTAGTATTGTGCAGTTGGCAGCTATTGTCATTCCGCTTATGGTTGGAATCCAGTGGTTGCGCGAAAATAAATGGCTTGACTGGATGTCGAATAAAATAGCGCCAGCAACTCGCCTAATCGGCGTTCAAAAAAATGCATCCATGACTCTAGTGGCAGGACTTACGATCGGTCTAGCCTATGGCGCTGGTATGATGATTCAAGCGGTCAAAGAAGATGGCGTCTCGAAAAAAGATATGTATCTCGTCTTAATATTTCTGGTTACATGTCACGCCGTCGTTGAGGATACACTCGTCTTTATCCCTCTAGGTATTCCCGTTTGGCCATTGTTGCTCATTCGCCTGACATCAGCGATCGTTTTAACAGCGCTCGTCGCTTATATTTGGAACCGACTTGAGAAAAATAAAGAAGTAGATACAGTTAGAGAGGATGTCCCGACATGACGATCAAAACCTTATTATTTGATCTAGATGGAACACTAATTGATTCGAATGATCTAATCGTCGAGTCTTTTCGCTATACGTTAAAAAAACACACGGACCGCGACTATTCACGTGATGAAATCTTACCGTTCATTGGGCCACCATTACGTGACACGATGGAGAAAATTGATCCGAACCAGGTCGATGAGTTAATGACGACATATCGTGAACATAATCTATCGAATCATGACGCCTATATTAAAATGTATGATGGTGTTTATGAAGCGATTCGTGAATTACATGAAGATGGCTATCCAATGGCCATTGTCACTACGAAAATTCAAAGTTCTGCTCAAAAAGGACTCGAGTTAACAGGATTGGATGAATTTTTTGATGTCATTATTGGTCTCGATAATGTAGAGGAAGCGAAGCCATCAGCTGATCCAGTACTTCGAGGGATGCGTGCGTTGAACGGCGAGGCAGCATCAACGATCATGATCGGTGATAATTCACATGATATTGAAGCGGGCCAAAATGCTGGTGTCAAGACGGCCGCTGTTGGCTGGGCTGCTAAAGGACACGATTATGTTCAATCGTTCAATCCTGACTACATTTTAGATGATATGAGCGATTTACTCGATATCGTAAAGGGGTGAAGCCCATGCGCAAGACAACGCGCTATCCAGTTAAGAAATCAAACTCACTATGGCAGATGTATAAAACCGTTTCATTTCTAAAAGTGTGTAAGAACTTCATCGCCATTCAGATTGGGCGTTACACTCCTTGGTTAGGTGTGAAAAATTGGCTTTACCGCACATTTCTGCGAATGTCGATTGGGGATGAATCAGCGCTGGCCTTAATGGTCATGCCTGATCTCATGTTTCCTGAAAAAATATCGATTGGACGAAACTGTGTGATTGGTTATAATACGACGATTTTAGCGCATGAGTACCTCATCGATGAATATCGTCTAGGTAACGTTAACATTGGTGATGATGTGATGATTGGAGCAAACACGACAATCTTGCCAGGTGTGACAATCGGGGATGGTGCGATTGTTTCTGCTGCGACGCTTGTGCATGAAGATGTACCAGCTGGTGCATTTGTTGGGGGCAACCCGATGCAAATCATTTATACCAAGGAAGAACGTGACGCTAAACAACAAGAATAAGTTAATCCTACTGCTACATGAATGAGACCAACACGTCATATTCATGTAGCGTTTTTTATGTTTGAAAATGTTACCAGACAGGAATAAAGTAGAATAGACTAGTGATACAGTTGCATAGAGGAGGATTACATATGAATCAATACGTTATGTCGATTGACCAAGGAACCACTAGTTCAAGAGCCATTTTATTTAATCATGCTGGTCAAATCGTTGAACTCGCTCAACAGGAATTTGAACAGTATTTCCCTAAGCCAGGATGGGTTGAGCACGATGCAAACGAAATATGGACATCCACACAACACTGCATGTCCGAAGTCTTGCGGAAGGCAGATGTCGATGCATCACAAATTGTAAGCATAGGAATCACGAATCAACGTGAAACGACAGTTGTTTGGGATCGTCATACAGGTAAGCCGATTCATAAAGCAATTGTCTGGCAATCCCGTCAAACCGAAGATATCTGCACGGAATTACGAGAACAAGGTTTAGAAGAGACTTTCCGTTCCAAAACAGGCTTGTTATTAGATCCGTATTTCTCAGGTACGAAAGTGAAATGGATCTTAGATCATGTGGATGGTGCTCGCGAACGGGCTGAACAAGGTGATTTAATGTTTGGAACAATTGATACGTGGTTGATTTATAAATTAACAGGTGGCGAAGTTCACGTCACAGACTATTCTAATGCCTCACGGACATTGATGTTTAATATTCATAAACTTCAGTGGGATGAGGAATTGTTAAATTACTTAAATGTGCCGAAAAATATGTTACCAACTGTAACGAATTCCTCGGAAATTTACGGCTATACAGTCGGGTATCAGTTCCAAGGTGAATCTGTCCCGATTGCTGGAGCATGTGGTGATCAACAAGCGGCGTTATTTGGGCAAGCTTGTTTCGATAAAGGCATGGCGAAAAATACGTATGGCACAGGCTGTTTTATGTTGATGAACACAGGTCATGAAGCTGTCTCATCTGATCACGGATTACTGACGACACTTGCCTGGGGCATTGATGGGCAAGTCGATTATGCTTTGGAAGGGAGCATTTTTGTTGCAGGGTCCGCACTGCAATGGCTACGTGATGGCTTACGTTTAATCGACTCAACACCAAAGAGTGAAGATTATGCGCAGCGTGTAGATTCAACGGAAGGTGTCTATGTTGTCCCTGCATTCGTTGGTTTAGGAACGCCGTATTGGGACAGTAAAGCCCGCGGTGCAATGTTTGGCCTAACTCGGGGTTCTGAAAAAGAACACGTCGTCCGAGCGACACTTGAATCGTTAGCTTATCAAACGAAAGATGTCGTGAATGCCATGATTGAAGATGCATCTTTACAGCTTAAATCTTTGCGTGTAGACGGCGGTGCAGTCAAAAATGATTTCCTCATGCAATTTCAAAGTGACATGTTAAACGTCGAAGTCGAACGTCCAGTTGTGAATGAAACGACCGCACTAGGTTCGGCTTATCTAGCTGGTTTAGCCGTTGGTTTCTGGAAGAGCCAAGATGAAATCGCGCAGCAATGGAATGTCGATCAAATTTTTGAACCGAAAATGGATGATGACGTCAGAGAAGCAAAATATGAAGGATGGAAACGGGCTGTAAAAGCGACTCAAGTCTTTACATCGTAACAGTCAGTCAGAAAGGATGAGATGAAGTGACGACATTTACTAATCAAAATCGATCATATAATAAGCAATCATTAAATCATTCATTCGATTTAATCGTCATTGGTGGCGGCATTACTGGAGCAGGGATTGCTTTAGATGCCGTTACTCGCGGGATGGATGTCGCTGTTTTAGAAATGCAAGATTTCGCTGCTGGTACTTCGAGTCGCTCGACGAAACTCGTTCATGGTGGTTTACGTTACTTAAAAAACTTCGAAATTAAACTCGTTGCCGAAGTTGGTAGAGAACGAGAAATCGTTTATGAAAATGGCCCACATATTACAACACCTGAATGGATGATGCTCCCGTTTTACAAAGGGGGTAATTTCGGTCCGTTTTCAAGCAATATTGGCCTGCGTGTTTATGATTTTCTAGCAGGCGTCAAACGTAGTGAACGTCGAAAAATGTTGTCTGTTGATGAGACTTTGAAACGTGAACCTTTATTAAAGCATGATGGTCTCAAAGGTAGTGGTTATTATGTAGAATACAAAACAGATGATGCACGACTAACCGTGGAAGTCATGAAGAAAGCAGTTGAGTTTGGGGCGCAATCATTTAATTACATGCAAGTCGAGCAACTTCTATATAATGATGGGAAAGTTATTGGCGTTCAAGTACGTGACCGCACGGATGATTCGATTCATGATGTTTATAGTCATTACGTCGTTAATGCGACGGGCCCATGGGTTGATGAAATCCGCAAAATGGATCAATCCAATAAAGGGAAACACCTTTATCATACGAAAGGTGTTCATCTAGTCTTTGATCAGGACAACTTCCCGTTACAACAAGCGATATACTTTGATGCACCTGATGGTCGAATGATTTTTGCGATACCACGAGAGGGCAAAACGTATGTCGGGACGACCGATACTCATTATGAATCAGATTTAACACACCCTGATGTAAAAGAATCAGATCAGAATTATATACTGGATGCCATTCATCAAATGTTCCCTGATGTTCATCTGATTGAAAATGATATCGAATCCACATGGGCTGGTATTCGACCACTTATTCATGAAGAAGGGAAAGACCCTTCTGAAATTTCTCGTAAAGATGAAGTGCTCGAATCAGATTCTGGATTACTATCAATTGCAGGCGGCAAATTAACAGGTTACCGTAAAATGGCCGAAGAAATTGTTGACCAGGTCAGTTCGAAACTGAAGAAAATCGACGGCCGTCCATATGTCACATCTAAGACTAAACACCAACCGATTGCAGGTGGAGACATTGGCGGCTCAAAAGGGTTCGCCGAATGGACACAACAAATGATCCATACTGCTGATCAACAAAATATCGATAAAAAGACAATGCTCACTTGGCTCAATCGTTATGGCTCCAATGCCGGGGAGGTGCTTAATCATTATTTAGAATTAGAGGAAGATGATGAATTACTTCATGCATTATTAGCTGAATTGCATTATACGATCGAAAATGAGGCGATCTACAAACCAGAAGATTTCTTTATCCGGAGAACAGGCGACTTATTTTTTAATATCGATACAGTGAAAGCTTATAAGCAAGCGGTTATTGATGAGATGAATGCCTTATTAGATTGGACTGAAAAAGAATATCAGACTTATATCGAAAGTCTCGATCAAATGATCGCTGAAGCAGAACTAAATAGGTGAGGTGAAAAAGATCCTTGGCGATAAAGCCAGGGATCTTTTTCGCCATCCCAAAAATAACGGCGCCATCCCAAAAATAACGGCGCCATCCCAAAAATAACGGCGCCATCCCAAAAATAACGGCGCCATCCCAAAAATAACGGCGTTCGCTGATATATATCAGCGCGCGCTGTTATTTATTTTCCAGAAGTCATCGCTTGTCGAAGGGTGTTATGTTATACTTTGGTATGGACAAGCATGACTAGGAGGCCTTTATGCAAACGATGTTTCGGAAGACGGATATACCAAATAAGGTCGCAACGTTTCGACATGATGGCGATTTTTATTTTTCATATGGCGTTAAAGCATTCAAACGAAAAGATTTTACTAAAGCGGAAAAATGGTTTCAAAAAGCATTGGAAACAGATCCAACGAATCCACTGTACTTGTGCCAGTTGTCGGTGTTATATACTGAATTGCATCAATATCATAAAGCCAACGACATGTTGCAACAAGTGCTCGACTCCAATCGCGAGCCTTATGTTGACTGCTATTATTTGATGGCAAACAACTATGCACACTTAGGTCTGTTTTACGAAGCGAAAAAGAGTGCTGAACAATATCTTGAGCTAGATCCAGAAGGTGATTTTAAAGCTGAGACTGAAGAATTGATTAGTAATCTGGACCGTGTGTTAGCAGACTACTCAGAAGAAGAGGAACTTGCATTTAGCGAAGAAGATGAGTTTATGCTATATCAAGAAACGGCGTTCTATCATCTCGAACACGAAGAGTGGGGCGATGCTTTAACAGTCCTAGAAGAATTAACTGATCGTTACCCAGAATATTTACCGGCTAAACACGAGTATGCTTATGCATTGTTTCAGCAAGGTCAAACGGATGAAGCGATTCAATATGAAGAAATATGGTTAGAACAAGACCCTAATTCATTGAGTAGTCGCATGAATCTGATGTATTTTTATGATCAAATCGGTCGAACAGATCTTAGTGAAGCCTTTTTAAATGAGCTTAAAAATGTGTATCCGACATATTTTGAAAAACAATTAAAATTAGCGATTGTGATGGCTCAAGTCAATGATCACGAAGAAGCAATCAAACGTTTCCGGAAACTTAAATCAGATCAGGTCTCGAATTATTTAAGTTATTATTTATGGTTCGGTTATAGCATGCGGGCTTATTATGGTGATCAAAAGGCTTCGACCATATGGCAAGAGGCAAAGGAACAGCATCCAACGATTGAACGTTTATTACAAGCACATGGATGGGAATAGATAACTGAGATTTTAAAATACCCCCCTGAGCACATTTATTGTCGCTAGTCGGGGGAGTATAATATGATAAGAGTAATGAAAGTTAGAGGGGTTTAAAGGAGTTGACAGTATGAGTGAAGAAAAGATTTATGACGTGATTATCGCTGGCGCAGGGCCAGCTGGAATGACAGCAGCTGTATACACTTCGCGTGCGAATTTAGATACATTGATGTTAGAACGCGGTATGCCTGGTGGTCAAATGGCTAATACCGAAGACGTAGAGAACTTTCCTGGGTTCGAACATATTTTAGGTCCTGATTTATCGACAAAAATGTTCGAACACTCGAAGAAATTTGGCGCTGAATATGCTTATGGTGATATTAAACAAATCATTGATGGTAAAGAATATAAAACCGTTATCGCTGGTAAGAAAGAATATAAAGCACGCGCCGTTATTTTAACAACGGGAGCTCAGTACAAAACACTTGGTGTGCCAGGTGAAGCCGAATATTCTGGCCGTGGCGTTTCATATTGTGCCGTATGTGATGGTGCATTCTTTAAAGAAAATGAACTATTCGTAATTGGTGGAGGCGACTCTGCTGTTGAAGAAGGCATTTATCTAACGCGCTTTGCGGATAAAGTAACGATTGTGCACCGTCGTGATGAGTTACGCGCTCAGAAGATCTTGCAAGAACGTGCTTTCGACAACGAGAAAATTAATTTCTACTGGAATACCGAATTAAAAGAAATTAAAGAAGCAGATGGTAAAGTCGGTAGTGCTGTGCTTTACGATAATGTCACAGGTGAAGAGCGTGAAGAAGAAATTGATGGTGTGTTCATTTATATCGGTATGTTACCTTTAAACGATGCTTTCAAAGAACTTGGCATTACGAACGACGAAGGCTGGGTAACGACAGATGAAGAAATGCAAACATCCATTCCAGGTGTCTTCGCTGCAGGTGATATTCGTGATAAAGAATTACGTCAAATCGTTACAGCAACAGGTGATGGAAGTATCGCTGCACAAGCGGCACAACACTATATCGAAGACTTAATGGAAGAATTACAAGCCGCTCAATCTTAAACGTAATCGGTTTTTAATGCCGTTGTAACACGGATGAAATATTGGGGTGTTATAATGAAATTAATAATTGACCCCCTTTATTCTATAGAGCTTCTATTAGCACAGGTAGATTCGCCTTTCATCTACCTGTGTTTTTTCTGTTTTATAAGAAATTTTGCAGTGAATAGTCAGGAACGCTTCTTCCGTGTATAATTGAAATTAAATATATAAGTGAGGGGTGACGTCATTGGAACCAAGACCTCAAAAAGTTGAATTAGTCATCATTACTGGTATGTCAGGTGCAGGTAAGACAGTCGCCATTCAAAGCCTAGAAGATTTAGGTTATTTCTGTGTCGACAACTTACCACCTGCCTTATTACCGAAATTCATTGAACTCATGAAAGATAATAAAGAAAATAAACGACTAGCCGTTGTTATGGACTTACGCGGACGCGAATTTTTCGATTCTTTATACGATACATTAAACGATTTCACAAGTGATGAGGCGATCTCAGAGCATGTCGTATTCTTAGATGCTGATAAAGAAACATTAGTTCAGCGCTATAAAGAATCAAGACGCTCACATCCATTAGCTCCAGAAGGCTTGCCATTAGAAGGCATCAACCAAGAACGCGCAATCTTAGATGAATTAAAAGGGCGGGCACAGACGCTAATTAATACATCTGAATTATCAGCACGCGAGTTACGTGAGCAAATTATTAACCAGTTTAAAGAACGGAAACAGCACGTTTTCTCCATTCAACTCGTGTCCTTTGGTTACAAGCATGGGATCCCGATCGATGCTGACTTAATGTTTGACGTACGTTTCTTACCGAATCCACATTATGTCGAGTCAATGCGTGAATTAACGGGTCAAAACCAAGAAGTGTCCTCTTACGTCTTAAAGTGGAAAGATACACGCAAGTTTTTACGTAAATTACAGGATTTATTATCGTTTATGATGCCACACTATGAACGTGAAGGAAAAAGCCAACTCATCATTGGCATTGGCTGTACGGGAGGCCAGCACCGATCTGTAGCAATCGCCGAAAAAATTGCTGATATGATTGGCAAAGATTATCAAGCCCATGTCTACCACCGCGATATTAAGAAGGGTCACGAAATTACATCATGACAGATGTGAACGGAAAAAAAGTTGTCGTAATCGGTGGCGGCACAGGATTACCTGTCTTACTTCGTGGTTTACGAAAATTCCCGGTTAATTTATCAGCAATCGTAACAGTGTCAGATGATGGTGGTAGTACTGGACGATTGCGTGAAGATTTAAGAATGCCGGCACCAGGTGATATCCGTAAAGTGATCGCTTCGATGTCAGATGTTGAACCGACGTTACTCAAATTATTTCAACATCGATTTGAAGACGGAAATGGACTATCAGGTCATGCACTTGGTAATTTAATATTAGCAGGGATGACTTCAATTACAGGTGATTTCTATCAAGGAATAAAGGAAATTTCCCGTGTTTTTAACGTCAAAGGTCGAATTTATCCGATTGCCAATGAAAATATGTATTTAAAAGCTGAATTTGAAGATGGCACAGTGGTTAGAGGCGAGTCGAAAATTCCTGAAGTTAATAAACCAATTAAGCGGGTATTTTTTGACCCACCTCATGTGCAACCATTACCCGAAGCTGTAAGGGCGATTAAACAAGCAGAATTAATTGTCATAGCGCCGGGAAGTTTGTATACGAGTATCGTACCTAACCTTATTTCCTGGGAAATAAAAGACGCATTACGTCAAACGAACGCAGAAACCGTATATGTCTGTAATGTTATGACACAAGAAGGTGAGACAGCTGGCTATACAGCATCTGATCATATTGAAGCCTTGCATCGACATGTGGAAAATTCATTTGTCGATTCAATCGTGATGCATGGTGAGCAGATCGAACAGACGATCAAGCACGAATACGAAAAAGAACATGCTGAACCTGTTATATGTGACCGAGATGAACTAGAGAAGGCGGGCGTTCGCGTCATCCAAGGAGATATTGCTGACTTACATAGTGACGGGACATTAAAACACCATGAGCATAAAATCGCAAATTTACTCTATGAATTGTTATAATGGAATTTAGAGTTAAAGAAGTGAAGGGGAATCGCTATGTCATTTGCATCAGAAACGAAAAAAGAACTGACAAGCATAGAAACGGATCAATGTTGTAAGCAGTCGGAATTATCAGCCTTGGTTCGTATGAATGGATCATTATCCTTTTCAAATCGAAAATATATATTAGACGTCCAAACGGAAAATGCCGCTATTGCTCGTCGCATTTATACATTGATTAAGCATGTTTATGATTATCCAGTCGAGCTCTTAGTCCGTAAAAAGATGCGCTTAAAGAAAAATAATATTTACATCGTTCGACTTGTCGAGGGTGTTGAACACGTGTTGAAAGATTTAGGTATAATGGATGGACCATTTTCGTTCAACCGCAGCATTCCCAATAATTATTTGCAGCGCGAATGTTGTAAAAAATCATATTTACGTGGTGCATTTTTAGCAGGAGGTTCAGTCAATAACCCTGAAACATCATCTTATCATTTAGAAATTTTCACATTGTATCAGGAACATAATGATGCACTGGTCGAATTGATGAATGACTTTGATTTACATGCGAAAACACATGAACGTAAAAAAGGATATATTAATTATCTTAAAGAAGCCGAGAAAATCACCGAATTTTTAATTCTAATCGGTGCTCATCAGGCGCTGTTGAAATTCGAAGATGTTCGCATTATGCGTGACATGAGAAATTCAGTGAATCGCTTAGTCAATTGTGAAACAGCTAATTTAAACAAAACGATCGGTGCTTCTTTTCGCCAAGTTGAAAACATCCGTTATATCGATGAAGTCGTTGGCATTGATTCATTGCCAGATAAACTTCGTGAAGCGGCTGAACTTAGAATGCAGCATCAGGAAGTGTCACTAAAAGAATTAGTCGACTTAGCAGAATCAAGTACCATAAGTAAATCAGGTCTTAATCACCGCTTCAGAAAAATTGATGATTACGCTGAAAAACTGCGTAAAGGTGACCTTCTCGAGAAATAAACAGACTATTCTAAAATTTGTAGTTATGGTATAATATCGAGTAATAATCTTAATAAACGATGAGGAAATCATGGGCTATAGAGAGGAGAATTGCTTTGGCTGAACAGAACGTTGTTGTTCAATTAGAATCAGGATTACAAGCAAGGCCAGCTGCTAAATTTGTGCAAGAAGCGAATCGATTTTCTGCGGATGTCTTTTTAGAAAAAGGGGAAAAACAAGTGAATGCCAAAAGTATTATGGGGGTCATGAGCCTTGCGATTGGTTCAGGTGAAGAAGTGACCTTAAAAGCTGAAGGCGTCGATGAAGAAACCGCTCTCAGTACACTGGCATCATTAATGGAAACGACTGAATAAACCAAAGACCACAGCTACGACACTGTGGTCTTTTTCATTATCAGATCGACTTTAATAACAATCGCTTCAAAATACCTGAAAACGATCCAGGTAATTCACTTAAATCAGGCACAAGCATATGTTCACGACCATAAATATTACGCATAAGCATAGCCTCATGTTCGGCAATCTCACCGTCACTTAAAAAGATACCAACAACTTCTATGCCTTTCTTACGCGCCTCGATCACCGCTTCATTCGTATCGATAATCCCATTTTCACTATAATTAAACGCAGAAGGCTCACCATCAGAGAACACGAGCAAGAATTGGTCTTTTTCGGTGCGCTCTAATAACTCTTCTGTCGCAACACGAATCGTGAAACCGTCACGATTATCTTCTTCAGCATCAAGCTGCAATAGCTCTGGCCCAACATTAGGTTGCAATGCGTTGTCAAATGTCATCACCCGATGAAAATAGTTCGGCTGTTCGTTTTCCTTCGTCGCAAAACCATCTTCCCAGAACCCAATCACATTGTGAGGAATCTTCAATTCTTTTAAGACTTCATGGAATAAAATCGCTGCCGTCTTTGTTTCTTCCATTTTATTAAACATTGAGGCCGAACAATCAATGAGCAATGTAAATACAGCATCAATTTCGTCGCTCTCTAAATCATTTTTATAAAAAACACGTGATTCGTTTTCGATTGAAAGCGGCAGTAATTGTTTTTTATCAAGTCGCCCGGTTAATAAATGCGATCGTTCCGCATTTTGTTTCTGATCTAATGCTTTAAAAATGGTCTGGGATAGCTGGCGACGAAGTGGGTCGATTGTCCGCAATAAATCACGATAGGAATCAATGTCAGATTCACTCGGTTTTTCCGGATAACGATCATAGACAACGGCGTTCGCATTTTCTTTGCCGTAATTTTGTTCGTCACCTGCTTCTTGCTCACTTTTCTTCTCGTCTAAGTCTTCAAGATGCTCATACTCATTCTGATCCGTCTGCGCTGACATCCCTTGAACACTCGCCATCGCCTGATCGCCTTCTTCAGTTTGGCGAGCGCCATCACCAATCATCGTCGTCTTCGTTCCTTGATCAAGTTCAAACTGCATAAACGTTTGGTTCTCATCATCATTTTCATTCTCTTGATGCCATGTTTGAAATCGCTCATTGATAACATCGTCGCTCGTCGTATCATCCTCATCGTCATTATTCAGTGGATCGACACGCTTCAATTCCTCAATGACACGTTCTTCTTGGAGTTCAGATTGATGTTGAATCGGGTAAACGAAATAACGATTGATCATGTCACTATAGTCTTCTTCAAGCGCATCTTGAATTTCCAGGACAATTCGCACGATATCACGAGTTGATTTTGCTTCATAAACACGTTGGAGAAGCGGTTTAATCCCTTGTATTGTCCGATTTTGTGTAGACTTGCTTGATCTAAAAGCTTCAAAAGGGGATTCAGATGTTAAAGTTAGATAAATAAGACAGAAGAGCTCATCTGTCTTATAACTACGCGTCATCGCTGTCTGTCGTTGTGTTTCAAAATAGTGATGATACGCCTTACGTCTAATATCAAACCACGATTTCGTACCAGGGCGACGTCGGCGGATCAATCGTTCTAAGCGAATGTCTTCAAGCAACGTAAATAATTGCTCGATAAAATAGGGCATTTGACTATGGTTCGTTTGTTTTTTTAAACGTAAAAATTCGGAAACAGACGTCTCATGTAATGTCCCTAACACGCGTAACAAGATATCCGTTTTATAACCTGTCTGTTGCACATTAAATCGATGATCCCAAAAATGACTCGCCGTAATCTGCCGGTCATCAATGTGAACCGTCGCCCCAAAATGATAATCAAATTCTAGATCCGCTTCTTTAGCTAAAACATTCACAAAATCACGCAAATTCGCTAGTTGTTGCGTATCGACCACTTTATCATTAAACTTCACCGAACCACCTCATTCAAACAACGTATCCGCTAAATTGCGGACATTTTCCTTCTCACGGTCATCTTCCAATTTATCCACGATCGCCCGTTGAATCGCACGTTTAGCTGGAATCATATGAGCTAAATCACACGCATCAACTAGTGCGCGAATACTAGCAGCATCCTCAGCAATCTTACCTTGTTCAGCCGCTTCAATTAAATCAGCCGACAATTGAACAAACGCATTAATTTTGCCTTCATCTGATAAGTTCGTTTCCGATTGAATTAGTGATTTCAATTGATCGCCACCAATATAGGAAATATCAAACACGATAAAACGGTTTTTCAGCGCTTCGTTTAATCGGGTCGTGCCGATATACCCCTCATTAATCGCAGCAATAACATTAAACCCTTCTTGTGCTTGGATTCGATTATTGGTTAAAGGATTGGTTACCGTTCGGCGGTAATCCAGTGCCCCGTTAATCAGCGGCAATGTTTCTGGTTTCGCCATATTAATCTCATCAATATAAAGTAGATGCCCATTTTCCATCGCTTGAACAAGCGGACCAGGGACAAAGTCGATTAGTTGTTTGCCGTCTTGATCATAATTAATCGTCTTAAATCCTAAAAAGCTCTCAGCATCCAAATCAACAGAACAATTCACACTAAACATCGGCTGCTTCAGGTAGTTGGCTAATGTTTCAGCTAGCTTCGTCTTACCAGAACCAGTCGGCCCTTTAAGCAACACATTTTTTCCTTGCATTAACGCAACGAGCGCATCAGTTAAAATCGTTTGATCATAAGGTAGATAACTCGCTTCTGTTTTTAAGTAATCAAACTCGCTTGGAGTCGCTTGCTTAGCTTTTAACTTGGCTTCTATTTCATTCGGTAATTCGATCGTCATCTCAGTCACTCCTTGTCTCACTCTGTTTATCGTATCATGTTCAGCGTTTAGATGAAATTGAGAGGGAGTTTTACGGATGAATGGAGGGGAGGTGGTGCATTAGGTCCTTGATGTAGACTTGGTTGTTGGTCTACCTGAATTGTTAATCCAAAAAGTCGTTGATATATCAGGTTGCGAGACATGAAGTGCCGATATCCTGTTTGTTGATACACTAGGTCGCCGATATAATAACGGTATCGGCGCCTCACAAATTTTAACGGCGCCATATGAAAAATAACGGCGCCTCAGTAAATATATCGGCGCCATCCGAAATATATCAGCGCGATCTAAAATATAACGGCGACCTCACCTCATCCCAATTTCTACGCAATAAAAAACGCCCGCGATATGCGGGCGTTCCTAAGATACTCGTTTATTTTTCCATCACTTCGTCGATCAAGCCATATTCTTTCGCTTCATTTGCTGACATGAAGTTGTCACGATCAGTGTCGCGTTCAACCACTTCGTACGGCTGACCTGTACGTTCAGATAGAATTTGGTTTAGCTTCTCGCGCATTTCAACAATACGCTTAGCATGAATTTGGATGTCAGATGCCTGACCTTGCGTACCACCTAATGGCTGGTGAATCATTACTTCACTGTTTGGTAGACCATAACGCTTACCATCTGCACCTGCAGCTAGTAAGAATGCACCCATTGAAGCTGCCATACCAACACAGATTGTTGATACATCTGGCTTAATGAATTGCATTGTGTCATAAATTGCCATACCAGCTGTAATAGAACCACCTGGTGAGTTAATGTATAGGGAAATATCTTTGTCAGGATCTTCAGCTGCTAAGAATAACATCTGTGCAACAACTGAGTTAGCAATGTTATCGTCAACTGGTCCACCTAACATAATAATGCGGTCTTTTAGTAGACGCGAATAAATATCATAAGCACGTTCCCCGCGGTTCGTTGATTCAATGACTGTAGGAATTAAATTCATATCGTGTCACTCCTTATTACATGTTTTTTATGTTATATGTTTATCATACCTGTTTGGTCAAGAAAGGTCAAACGAAAAACTTAATCCTTTTGACCATTATACATCTTCCCAATTTAACGACCGATTAAACGTTAGACCGTCAAATAGCAATGACTTCTTGCAAAAGAAACCAGAACGAATTATAATGACTAATGCAGTTATTTTTTAGCCCTCGTGGTGTAACGGATAACACACAAGATTCCGGTTCTTGCGATAGGGGTTCGATTCCCTTCGAGGGCATTATTAGACATCTAATCGTTAAAATAGAAAAATAAATGAGCAACCTCAATCCTTTACTAAGAAAGGATTGAGGTTGTTTTTGTTTGAGCTAATAGTAATTCAAAGTTAATTTAGTATGTTAAAATTTAACTGTAACAAGATGTTATTATAATAATTGAAGGTGATTTAATGGATTATATATTTATTTTACCGTTTTTTCTAATTTTACTTTTAATTAGCTTTTATATCATTCAATTCCTTGAGCAAAAGAAAATACGTGAACAAATCTTTGAACTGGCGAATAATACATTAGAACTAACCCCCGCTGAATTTATGGAAATGAGAAATAAAAGTTTTGGTGGTAAGGGGAAACCATTATATTCTAGTAATTATAATTTCGCCGGTGTTTATATTCTACATAATAAATCTAAAAATTTGTTTTATGTAGGACAAGGGAAGCAAGTTCTTAATAGAGTGAACAACCATTTTTTCGGAAGAGGTAACGGGGATGTCTATGCAGATTATAAGTATGGAGATCAATGGACCATTAAAATGATTTCATTAGAAAATAGTGGTTTCAAGACTTTAAATGAATTAGAAAGGCACACTATTGAAACCTATGATGCTTATAGAAAAGGCTATAATAAAACAAGAGGCAATAAATAACCTTTGACTAGTCTGTTTTATTTTCGATTAGCAATGGTATAAGGATTTAAGTATTTAATAGCAAGGTTATTTCACAAAAGGAAATTATCTCAAAAAGGGGGAGCTTGATATGTTCTCAACTCAAAAAATTATCTTGCAAAAAGTAGAAAAGAACGATGCTGAACAATATCATCAGTGGAGAAATGACACGGATGTAATGTTTTCTACAAACCCATCATTAGACTTATATTCATTTGAAGAAACAAAAGATTTTGTTGAAAACGTGCTTATGGATAATAGTTCATCGAAAAGTTACATCATTATTGATCGAAAGAATGAAATTTCTATTGGAATTACATCGTTAATAAACATTGATTACAAAAACAGAAACGCTGAATCAATTATTGATATAGGTGAGAAGGAATATTGGGGACAAGGCTACGGAACTGAAGCACTAAATTTATTATTAAATTACGCCTTTCAAGAACTCAATTTACATCGAGTTTCGTTGAAGGTTTTTTCGTTTAATGAAAAGGCAATAAAGCTGTACCAAAAGTTAGGTTTTAAAGAAGAAGGGAAAAGTCGTCAGTCGTTATTTAGAAACGGTCAATGGCACGACATCATACATATGGGAATGTTACAGGATGAATACATTAGTGGTGTGAAAACTTTCGACAATAAGTGAATCGATGTTTTTGTTGGTGAAATTACATAAGTTTTGCTCGATAAACTTGTGCATCAATTTGATGATAAGTTTCAGTACTATAAGGGGGATGATCTTATAAAAAAAATAAATGTTACTGCTAGTATACTATCTTTAATGTACTGTTTAGTTGCATATTCATTTGTGCATTCTTATTTTTCTTCCGCAAACAGTCCAATGACGTGGATAGTTACTATAATTCCTGGTGGAGTTGTAGTTATTCAGGTTTTATTTTCTTATGTAATTAAAAAAGACTATTTGCGAAATATTGTTGAAAAGGATAGTAGGAAATAAGTACAAGGTCATTAGAGTTAAGGGGAATAAAGTAAAGTATATAATTTACATATTCCATATTGAATAGAAATCATTTGATCTCATGCCAATGCTAAGTCTTAAATATTTAATATGAATCACTCGCTTTGAATACGATTTATTAATAGCAACAGATCAGGAGTGGTTCTATGTGGAATGAGTTTAAGCAATTCGCCTTACGCGGGAACGTATTTGAATTAGCTATTGCGGTTATCGTTGGAACGGCTTTTAGCAAGATTGTCGATTCATTAGTTGAGGATATTATTATGCCTATATTTGGAGCGCTGGCAGGTGGGACGAGTTTTCAATTTCTTGTTTTAGATTTTAACGGGGTTATTATTAGGTACGGTTCATTTCTCCAAACGGCTGTTGATTTCCTTATCATTTCATTCTCAATCTATCTTTTTATTAAATTATTTAATTATCTAAGGGGAAGTGAAAGCGTACCTTTAAAGGAATCTCCTCATCCTAACAAAGAGTTATTAACCGAAATTCGAGATATTTTAAAAGAAGGACAATCTTCCGAAGAAAAATCATCCGATAAAAAGGAAGAAATAAAGGTTCGCATAAAGTAGGAAAAGTATATAGATTCGTCCTTGTTCGCCTATAGATTATTTGTACTTTTATTGCATTATTTTCAGGTGATGGTTAGTTTCTATTTAAGGTTGTTTTTAAATTAAATCCATAAGTAATTAAAAGTTCGGAGGAGATTTAATATGCTTTATGATTTAAAAGGAGATGCCAATATGTCACCAACTGTGGGAATGTTATATTCCGCAGTTAAAGAAAATCATCAACGATTGCAACTTATTACTGATGGCATGTCTCAAGAAGAATTAGATTACAAGGGGCCTAATAGTAATTATAATAGTACAGCACAGTTAATAAATCATATTATGTATGTTGATCTTAACTGGATTTATAGAATTAAAGGACAGCCATTTCCCAATTCTTTAGAAAACCAATATGGTCCTGTGTTAGATACCGATAACAAGCTTCCAAAAGTGAAGAATATGTCTCTGGAATCACTTATCACGGAATACGAAAGTGTATTAACTAAGTTAAAAGATACATGTACACAGCTATCAGATGCAGATTTGGACAAAGTAGTCACTTTTGGTCTTAATGATGAAAACGAAGCAACTATTCGTTGGGGTCTTTGGCATATTGCTGACCATAATCGTTATCATCAGGCTCATATTAATCAGCTTAGGAAATGGTATAGTGAAGTTTTGCGTGAAAGTTAAGAGGTGAACCAATATTAAGGATTATAAGATCGTCTCGTTGGAAAAAGAATTAAAATTCATCCTTTAACTCCCTAAGTATAGTTTCTACTATATCCAAAACTGTCAAAGATCCATCTATGACAAAATCAGCATTTGGTTTGATTGTATTTTCCATTTCTAAATAGGCAGTTCTTCCGTAGTTTAAATAAAAATTCAAGTCGTTTTGGATTTCACCTGAAGTGGCATTATGATAATCTCTTGCTAGTCGTCTTGCCATAGCAATGTCTAGTGGAGTATCAATATAAATGGAAAAATCAATTAAGCTTTTCAAGTCATCATTTTTATATGAGAAGGGATAATCCAATATTATGTATTTAGGAGGGTTGTTGCTGTCTAATAATGATTGAAGATCTGCAATGAGAGGGGTTAAATTCCACTGGTTGTAGTCGGCTCCTTTTTCAACCCATTTAATTAAGTCATCTGGTGCACCATCAAAATCATAGTTATCAAAATGCAGTGTTTCAGTGTCTCCTAACGTGTTTTCTAATTCATTAGTTACTGTAGTTTTTCCGCCACCTGAAACTGAAGCAACAGATATCACTTTAATACCACCCATTAATTTTCACCAACCCTATCGTTAAATATTCACTACAGAAAAGCATATTATGGTTAAAATATTATGAAATTGCATTAGTTTAAACGGTATACAATAGCGTCATTATCATCCTGTAAATAATGCCTCTTATCAGTCATAACATTATTATAATCAATCTCTAGAAAGTAAATGGCTTTGCATATAGTGTTGTGAAACAAGTTGGGAAACACTAAATCTTCCAAAAGATATACATCTATGCCATGATCATTCTTTAGAAACGCCTCGTGAATGCGATGGTTCCCATTGATGCAATAAGGTTTATTCTCGGTAAAATAGTAGCTTTGAAGCACCATGACAGGGTTTTTATGATTTGGTTTGATCAGATTCGGATCTTGATTAATGTTACCTTGGTCGACAGCGGAAATTATATCAGTTGGTGAGTATTTAACAGGTTTGATCCCATTTTCTTTTATAAAAGAAGTAACACCATCAATTGATAAAGCACATTCAAATAGCCCAGTTGAAAATGTAATATATAAAGAAAATGTTTCCTGACCCTTTGGATGAACGACAGGGTACTGACAATTCTTTAGATTTTGATTTAGCAATCTCCACCATTCAAAAGAAAGCCTAGCTCCATACTCTGATGTTTGTTTCATTTCATGAATACGTGACGTAATATGGTCAACCGGATTAAAATGTTGTGCTGCTTCTTCTTTTGGATTTGTAGGATTAGCCATAGTGTTCAACCTTTCTACTTCATTTTGAAGCATCCAATAATACCAATTTATGTTTGTAATACATAGAAACTTATAGGTTCTATCCTAATAATTTAATCCTAATCGCAACGGTCCCCCATTGCTTTTCTTGTTCTGGCGTATAAATCTGGTAAGTTCGTTCTACCATTTCATCAATTGAGCCACCGACAGCATCAAGATCACTTGCAGGAATGTTTTCGTACATATCCTTAAATGTTGGAAAATTTCTCATTTCAATAATCTCGACGGTTAATGTTTCGTTGCTATCTGGAACTTTTGAAAACTTTATTGTGTCTCCCGGATTAAGCTTTCTTCTTTTCTCATCATTTAATCTTACTTCTACTTCCTTGTTACCTGTCTTGATTGAGTTAAAAGGTGATTCATAAAGCCCCATATTGTGTTCCATGACCTCAACTCCTGCGTTGATATTTTGTAAATTTTGTTATTTCGTTCATTTTACCATAAAATTCTGACTCTATTTATAAAACCTTATTAAGTCCTTTGTTTCACGATAATTTTCACATATCCAATCCAACTTCAAACAATTTTAAAATGTTATAGTTGAAAGAGTTCGAATTCAAAGAAAGGGTGAAAGAATCACGATGACAGATCAACCGTTTGAACAAATAGCTAAACGATATGATAACGATAAAATGCAAGGGCTAGCGCAAGTCATTGTTGAACAAGTAAGGCCCGTATTACATCAACATACTTCCAAATCATTCTTGGATTATGGAGGTGGAACGGGGCTTGTCAGTCTTGAGTTAACAGATTTAGTTGAATCAGTGTTACTAGTAGATGCGTCATCACAAATGGTAGATATTGCGAAGGAGAAAGTTCGTCAGAGAAACATTGAAAATGCCCGTGTGCTTCAAGCTGATTTTATGCAGGAAAAGCCTACGGAAAAAGTTGATACGATTTTCATGTCACTCGTTCTCATTCATATTCCTGAAACGAAAACGATTCTTCAGACTTTATACGATACTCTGAATGACGGAGGAGAATTGGTGATTGTTGATTTTGACAAAAACGAAAACATCGATCACCCAAAAGTGCATAATGGATTTAAGCATGATGAGTTGAGAAGGTTGTTAGCTGATGTTGGTTTCCAATCAATTGACATCCAGACGTTTCATCATGGCAAGAATCTCTTTATGAATGAAGATGCATCGTTGTTTATGGCAAAATGCAAGAAATGATTTAACGTTTTATATTAATCCAATTCGAATGCATTATGAGTATTATATTGCACAAGAATGAATATGGCTGAATTCTAATTAGATATTGGTATAACTGGTTTCAACCAATTCAAATATTATGAAAAGCTCTATGTTACAAGTCGAGAATGATTAACGAATAAGTAATTCAGTTTTGGTATGCAAATGTGTATTTGCCTCCTTAATTGAATTACTTTTTTATGAGTTTGCAGGTTCATTCTGAGGGGTATCTGCAATTTAAGTCCATTATTTTTGTTAGTTTAGTGATCAAACTTACTTCGATCAACTTGAAAAAATTGAGGCTATAAGATAGCAGCTGAATTGCAACAAACCGTTTCATAAAACGTCTAGTTTATAACGGAGGGATTAGATGCAAAAATTAAAAATAGTAATATTACTCATCCCTTTTTTCTTAATTATGGCTTGTGGCCAAGAGAATTTAAACCTGAATGATACGGTAACAACGATAGAAATTAGAGAATGGAATCAAGATGAAGTTGTTAAAACAATTGAGGATGAAGCGTTTATAGAAGATTTGATAAGTGAATTGGACCAAGCCGAAACAGAGTCAACTGCTACAATGGATTATCCATTACCAGGTTATGAATTGCGTTTTAAACAAGAGGATGACATCGTGTTCACAATAGGATACTACCGTGACTTAATAACTTTAGGGATTGAAGGACGTTATTTAGATGTTGAACAAGATAAGATGTACGGTGTGGAACGTGAGTTGTCAGTTGAATGAAAAGGATCTTAGAGCAATATATAGTAAAATTAATGAATGATTCATTGACTGATTTATCTTGATCTATTTCATACAGTAACCCGTGGATATTGAATAAATACAATGAGATTTTTATTGCTTTAATATAATCATCATTCAAAGGTTAGGCCATAGTAGGGAAGGATGTAAGCATCATGAGAGAGGTTATAGTATGCTCGTATAACCCTGATTGGATTTTAAGGTTTAAACATGAAGCTGAAAAACTACAAGAAGTTTTTATAAGTGAAGATATAATCATATATCATATTGGTAGTACGGCTATTCCGGGATTAAAAGCAAAACCTATCATTGATATCATGGTTGTCATTGACAATATTGTACGTGTTGATCAGTACGTTGATGGTATGAGAAATCTCGGTTATGAGCCCAAAGGTGAGAATGGAATACCAGGGCGATGTTATTTTCAAAAGGGAGGAGACCGTCGTTCTCATCATGTTCATGTTTTTGAAGTTGGAAGCCCTGATATTGATCGACATTTAGCTTTTCGCGACTATCTAAACACTTACCCCAATGATAAACATCGGTATGGTGATTTAAAATACGATCTAGCAAAAGCTTATCCTCATGATGTTGCTTCATATATTAAAGGCAAGGAATCTCTTGTCGAAGAAATAGAAGCCAAAGCTATTCACTGGTATCATGCACAGCTTTAATTACGTGAAGATATGGTTATGAATTACTATAAAGAACCGGATACCATTTAGAATTATAGGTAGGGTCAAGTTAAGCTGACAATTCAAAAATCGAAGGGGAAATTGAATGGAATATACATATGTAAAAGTCGAAGTTTTATTGCCAGAAGACAATATTATTAAGATGCGAGATTCATTGAATAAAATGGGCGTATTAACTATTGGAAATTATGATAATGTCATATCCTACTCACATGTCAAAGGATTTTGGAGACCATTAACTGGTGCAGCACCTTTTGATGGTTCTGTAAACCAGATTTCATTTGGTGCGGAATGTAAAATGGAATTTCGTTGTTCATATGAGGATATAAAGGAAGTAAAAAACACCATTCGACAAGTTCATCCCTATGAGGAACCTGTTATAAACGTATTGCCATTAATAGATTAATCTCTCATTAATGGCAAATGCTTTTATAAGATGAGATTAGTGAACCTTTAATCGTCCGTTCGACAAGAGGAGAAGGATTCTTCACAATGAAACATGTATGATACTCATCATGATGTTTACGAAACGAATAATACGTGTATGAGTAACAATAAGACCAATCAACCTAAATGATAGATAGACTTGAAAAGAGACAAAATAATAATGGAGGCATGTTGAGTGAGTAAAAAATTGGACTTGTAGGATTAGGGACGATGGGCTTACCGATGGCGATTAATTTAAATAAGGCTGGCTTTGAAGTGATTGGTTATGATGCTTTCAAAGGGGTCTATGAAAAAGCTAAAGCGGCAGGGATCACCATGGTTGAGACGTTGAAAGAAGTGGGTGAACAAGCTGATGAAGCGGTTATATCAATGGTTCGTGATTATGATCAGAATGTGGATGTCATTTTTGGAGAGAACGGATTAACGGCAGCTGACCCTCAAGATAAAATTGTGATCTGTATGAGTACATTGGATCCTGACACGATGAAACAATTAAATCAAAAAGTAGAAGAAGAAAGCAACTTAACTTTAATTGATGCAGGTGTCAGTGGAGGCGCAATAGGTGCAGAAGAGGGGACGTTATCGATTATGGTCTCGGGACCTGAAGATGCTGTCAAAACAGCGGATCCCTATTTTCAAGCCGTAGGTACGAATATATTTTACTATGGGCCTGAAACAGGTAATAGCCAGATTGCTAAATTAATTAACAATATGATTTTAGGTATCAATGTTAATGCCGTGGCAGAAGGGCTTAAATTAGCTGAACATTACAACTTGCCACAAGATGAATTGTTAAACTTGTTGCACGTCAGTACAGGTGATAGTTGGGTGGCTAGACATTGGAGTGACGTTTCTGAATGGACACCGGAGACCGCTTTAGATATTTTGCTTAACGACTTAACCGCTGCTCATAAAGAAGGCATCAAACATAATGTTTCTTTACCATTCACGGCTTTATCGACGACGCAGTTATTTGATGCGATGAAAGTAGAAAAACGATAATCATAAATGCCCCACTTAGTGGATATAGAATCCATTAAGTGGGGCATTTTATTAAGCTATTAACTAGGATTCAGAGTTCGTGACAAACTCGAGTAAATGATCAAATTGATCTTGATTGTGTTCGATTGTTTTATCTATTTCTTTTAGAAGTTCGCTGGATGATTCACCTGGCATGTTCAAATGGTGATCTTCTGAACTGTTAATAGTCTGTGTTTTTAATTTGAGTAACAGAAGTAAGATGGAATATTCCAGTTTCTCATCATTTGTTCCATGTTCATCGATATGAGAGACATAATCGTTCACCATCTTATAGGTAAGCGACCAAAATTTTTCATCAACCAACTAAAGCCCTCCTTGTCTCTACATTCTTATATTAATAGTGTTAAGAGAAGTCTTACCATCACTTTCTGATTCAGTGTATACAAAGCCTGTGATTGAACAAGAAAATGGTACATGATTTTCCCAAGTGATCTGGAAATCAGATAATGAGACATCATCAAAAGGTTTTAAATAATGACCTTGGCCTAGTTTGAACCAATGTTCCTTGTCATCGTCACTATGGTTGAATCGTTCCCAAGTAGCTAGTATTGCTTGAGCATTTATAGAAGAAGGATCATTATTGAACTTTCCCGAAAAGTTGAATGGATCGGAAGTATCAATGCGTAAACATATGTACAGGTCTTCTATTGTAGCTGAACTGAGGTTTTTAATATGAAATCCGCCAAATAATAAATTTTCATCTTGGAAGTCAGTTGCTGCATTAATTGAGTGTGTGAAATAACTTATGAACGGAGGATTTTGTTGGTCGGGTGTCTGATGAGCTTGCAAATATTCCTTAAACTCCTCAACAAAGCGATCCGTTTGATTGTTCAGTTCTCCAATTCTTTTCTTTAACTCACTCATATTGGTCATGGTGTTCACTCCTGAAAAAGGGTCAGTATTTAACTTATGCTCATTTCTATGCTAAGAAGAACCATGATATTATCGACTCCTTGTACCAAAATATCACTTGCATGTCTTATTAAGTTGCGAATGTGATGTCACATTCTAAATAACGATTATTTTCAACCGAATATAACTTGCACATTGGAGACTCCAACTTAAAGGAAATAATCATCATATAAACGGAATGATCAGGATGGTTCTTCAAATCAAAAGAAGAGGGAACAGGAGCTGTGACAGGGTGGGTATGGTAAATCGCTAGCACCTGTTCGCCAGATTGCGTGATTTCATTCATCACGGCCTCTAATGACTGTTTACTAACAAAGTATCGCTTGGTTGATTTCAGCTCATTATCTAATGGCCAAAATTTATTAACCCGGTGATCAAGTCCAGTAACTAGACCGCAAGATTCATATGGTAGGTTATTTCTACAATCTTCCACTATTTGATTGTAGATTGTTTGGGGTAAGATAAGTTGTTTTTGCTTCATCTTTTAATCACCTTAATTTTTCAACAATGAATGCCCAGAGTGAGCTGAGGTTTCTTTTATTCTTAGGGCGATTAAGCCGTGATTTTGTTTCGTGCTCATTTTCAGTATGGGTGGAATTAATTGAATCATCCTTTGTTGATTTTTGATCAATCTGCTGATTTGTTGAATTCGTATTCTCAGATGGATGATTTATCTCCTGATTTTGTTTTTGATTAGGTAATTTTTTATCGTTGGCATCAGGCTGTTGCTGGTTTGTTGAAGGTTCTGATTGAATATTATTTTCAGGCTTTGTCACTTTGGTAATAACATTCTTATTAAATTCGAGATGGTTGGTTTTAGAGGATTTTGGTTGGTTAGTAGTACTGGATGCCTTTCTATTGTTATGAAATGATTTGTTTTGGCTGAATTTTTGGTTAGTATAAGTTGAGGTATTTGTGTTCTGTGGATTCGCTTGATGAATAGATTGCAACATATTTTGGACTCTTCTATATTCAGACATTCTAGGTTTGGTTTTAGTTGCTTCATGTTCTATTGAGTTTGCATGTTCCTTGCTAGATTTATGCCTAAGGTCCTTTAGTGTAGCTCTATTTTTCTCTGTTCTGTTGATTGTTTTTTCCATCTTATCAAGCAGGTCAGTTACTTGAGTCTGATAATTGTTTTGATTAATAGATGTAAGGTCATGCTGTAACTGATTAAGTGAATTAGCTATAGATTGAATTTGTAAAGACTGATTTTCGTTTTGTTTTTCATAGTCTTCAATCTTCTTTTGAAAATCTTCCTTCATGATGTTCACTTCTCCTTTAAATCTCGATAATTCTAGTTGCATGTCATGTAATTCGCGCTTTAAGTGGACAAAATAGTTTAATGAATCATGGGGACCTGAGTATTCAAGTGATTGTTTGTAGGTTTGGAGCTCATGTTTTAATTGTTCAATTTCTGATGTGTCATATAATTTGTACTGATCCACTAAGTGTCACCCTTTGGTTACATATTAATATATTATTGAATACGCGCTTAATTGTGAAAAAGTCATGGTTAAAAGGTTTAAATTGTTGGTGTATTTGTACTTTTAACATTCGAAACTAGATGAGTGATTAGATTATTACTATTTGTGTATTATATTCAACCAACTTCTTAAATATCCTTGTAACTCCGCTATTTCATTAACGCGCTTATCTCTATGGACATAGATTAAAAGTGAAATCAAATATTTTGGAGGTGTCAATAATATGCAAGCTAATAATCTAACTGGGGGACAGGAGCTTCTTTGTATTAATACAGAGAAAGTTTATGACTGGATACTAAATGAAGCTAATTTCGACCTAAGTTTAAGTGATTTAGATTTACCATTAAACCCTATGACCGGTGAACAATTGGAATGTGATGATATTGATCTAGATTCCGTTACATGTACAGTCGCGCCTACCGAAGAAGATCCAATTGTCGTATTGGATAGAGTTGATCAAGATTTTGTAGTAGATGGAGCAGAGGTCACATTACAACTGGTTAATATCCGTAAAAACTTCGAAGTAACGATTTTCGTCGATTTAATTCCTGGTCTTGGGGGAGCAACGGTCGAAGTCGGTTCCGCTGAGTTCACGCGTTGTGAGCAAGTCATTCTTTGTGCACCAGAGGGTACAGATGTTGATGTCACTTATACGGATTTAGATTGCTTCGTTTGTACAGCAACTTGTGATACTGGAACAACGACTGAAGTAGATGAACTAGATGTAACGGTTTCTGTCCGCTTATGTCAAAGTATCCAATCCACTTATGATGTCACACTAGAAATTACAGCAGATTTCTGTCAGCCAAGAGATATCCTTCCGTTCCCACCGTGCCCAGCACCAACCATCCCACCACAATGCCCTGTCGTGTTTCCAAATGGTAATGGAGACAACGGTGGAGAAGGGTAACATTTTAATCTAAGAATAAAGAGAGGACCTCACTCCTCTCTTTTATTTCTGTCAATTGTTTGATTGCTGAAGAAGAGAGGTTGTATAACTTTGAATAAAATTAAGAATTGGTTATACTTACCGATTGAGATAAAAGTAAGAGAGTCTGATTCCAAACTACTGTTAGCTTATTATGCAGCGAAAAAAGGATATGAAGTCGTGATTGGCGATCACTATATGGTACAAAAGGCGTCTCATCAATTACCACAAGGTATTTTCTTCTCAAAAGGTTATTCTCGCGGTGTTAGAAAAAGGGTGATTACAGATGCGACGAGTTATGGTCATAAGGTTGTCGAACTGGATGAAGAAGGGTTGATTTTTGACGACCATAAGTATTTGCGAGATCGCATGGAGAAAGAGATGCTGGCATTAGTCACACAAGAATATTGTTGGGGACAATCCCAAATGGACGTCATGACAAGTGCATATCCTGATTTGAAGGATAGATGCTATGTTACTGGAAATCCAAGACTTGATTTATTAAAGCCTAAATTCAGTACAATTTATCAAGAAGAAGCTGAACAAATTAAAAGGCAGTTTGGTGAGTTTGTTTTAATCAATACACGATTTGCACGTTATAATACAGCTAAGGGTAAAAAGGATGATCCGCATTTTAAAGAAATAAAACAGTTATACTATCACTTTATCGATTTAATCAAACACTCATGTGAACGATTTCCAGGTATCAATTTTGTGATTCGGCCGCATCCAGGTGAGAATATCAGATCATACTTGCAAGAGTTTTCAAGATATCGCAATGTTCATGTGATTCACGAAGGTAATATTACTAAATGGATATTGGCTGCTAAAGTGATTATACACAACGGCTGTACATCAGGTCTTGAAGCCTATTTACTTGGTAAGCATGTTATTTCATATGTTCCTGCAGTCTCCTCAAAGAAGGATCAAAGCTTACCTAACCAATTAGGTATGAAAACCTCTCAAGTAGATGAAGTGCTAGAAATAATAAATAATGTGGTTAATTTAAATCACAAGAAGTATGTCCCATTTAAAAACGAACTCAATTCAGATCTCATGCTATATCATTGTGAGTGGTACGATAATCAGTATGCCTATGAATCTATCTTAAGATTAATGGATACTTTCCCTAAAATTCACCCTAATCAAAGTCAACAGCGGCATTCGATCGATCAACATTCACTACTTAAAAAAAGTAAAAAAGAAAAAAAGCGACGTTTTTCATTAACTGAATCAGAAATTAAAGCATTCTTTAGTAAATTAGATGAGATCGAAGAAGAAAGCAAGACTGTAAACATCGTCCCAATAGCCAATAACTTATTCAGGCTTAACGGTACTGTTGTCTAGAATCGGTTTTTCATTAGTTAAATGTCATAATGACTCGAAGTAACTGAGTCATTATGACATTTTTTAATAGGTCTTAACTTGATCTAATACATTTTGCTAATAACAAATCTCTTAAAAGGCATTAACCTTTGTTTTTACCGCAACCACAACCTCCAAACGTAATTCGATTCTGCTGACCAGGTGGCGTTTCGAGTGTTATAGGCTTCTTTTCATTTGAAGATGTTGCGTTATTTGAGTTCTTGCTAATGTCCCGCGCTTTCAAAACATCATCTCCTTTCTGAATACTATATTATAAGCTAAAATATGAAAAACGTTTGGGCAACTAGAGTCAATCTATGAAAATAGGTGATTTTATGAGGGTTAATTTAGTTGATCTTCTTAACTGTTTATCTAGTTAGTATAGTGAACGCGGAGAATGGGAAAACGTTTGGGACTATTTAGTAGTCTATAATGATAGGGTGCTATCTTGTAGATTTACGAGTAATGATATTTTTATTAAGCATATTGGGGTTTGAGGGGTGGCCGCTATTTGCGCGATTTCTTGTTAAGTTGCTGTTTCTTTGATTTGTGGGTGTCCCCGCAGAACCAGAGGATTGCAACATGTTTTGTAACATTTTGTACTCAGACATCCGTGGCTTAGGTTGATTAGGCGTTGCATTCGTAGTTTCCTCTGATTTTTGATTATTTGATTTCTGTAAAATGATTTCCTCTTCTAATTTCTTAAGTTGATCGTCAATTTGTTCCATCATTTGGTACATCTTGGAGAGCAGTTTTTGAATTTGCATTTTCCCAACTTCTTCTTTAATTGAATCAACATCATGCTTCAGATTATTGATGGATGCTGAAATGGATTCATCTTCTTGCTCTGTATGTGTATGTTCTTCTTCATAATTCTTTTCATCCATAGCTCAAGACTCCTTTACTTATTAATACGCACTTCTTACTAATATCTTATTGTTAAGCTATGAATTCGTGACATGCGTGTGTTAATCAAGGCGTTTTTATCAGTGATTTCAATCAGAATTGGATAGTCGATTATTCAATTTAAGATAGGTGTTGCTGAATTCAAGCCTATTAAAATTTTATGCCATTTAAATAGATTTTGGGATTATATGAGTCATAAATACAGGTTTCAAAATGGGTTGCGAGAGTAGGCCTGCGACTTTAACCGGCGTAACTATTTTTAATATATATAATTAGTGACACTATGAAAACTTAATAAGAACACTGAACTTGAAAAAGGAGGGGATGTTGTGTTTTTTGAAGGAAAAAAAGTTCTTATTACTGGTGGCACTGGAACAATAGGGAAGAGTATAGTCAGTCATCTAATTAAGGAAAATCCAGATTCTATTTATATATTTAGTCGCGATGAGTTTAAGCAGCAACAATTCCAGGAAGAGATGGGTTTCAACCATGTTCTGAATTTCATTATTGGTGATGTTAGGGATTATGACAGTGTTGCAACAGCTATGGAAGGTATTGATTATGTGTTTCATTTAGCTGCAATGAAGCGAGTGGATTCATGTGAACATAACCCAGCTGAAGCGGTTAAGACTAATATTCAGGGCACTAATAACGTCATTCGTGTGGCTCTTGACCACCAGGTAAGAAGAGTGATTTTCACAAGCTCAGATAAAGCTATTTCTCCTCCTAATACGTATGGTGCAACTAAGTTGATCGGTGAGCGGATGATTTCGGCTACTGAACTCAATCGAACCGAAAACCAAACTATCTTTTCTAGTGTTCGGTTTGGTAATGTGATGGGTTCCAGAGGTTCTGTGATTCCGCTTTTTAAGAAACAAATACTGAAGGAAAAGAAAATCAAAGTCACTGATTTAGATATGACACGTTTCATGATGACGCCAGATCAGGCAACAGAATTAACGATTAAGGCATTACAAGAAGCAAAAGGTGGAGAAATTTTCGTATTGAAAATGCCTGTGATTAAATTAGGTGACTTAGTCGATGTTTTAATAGACGAAATCGCTAATCAATATAACCTCAACCAATCAGAAATAGATATTGAATCAATAGGGGTAAGGCCAGGTGAAAAGATGTTTGAAGAGTTAATGTCATATGAAGAATCCACTTACGCGAGAGAAATGTCTGAGATGTATATTATACCTAAACGATCAAGTGATGTGATTTATCCTGATACGAAGGAAGTTGTGAATGGAACTTATACATCTGAGCGTCAGCAACCCTTAAATCATGAAGAACTCCGCTCATTGTTAAAAAAAGCGAAGTTTCTAAATGTCTGATCAAAGTGAGGAGGCTATCATGAATACTCTGACAAGAAATTATTGGTCTTTATATATGGATTTTCTAAACGATTTCGAAAATCTGAAATATGATGGGTATTCAATATCATATTTGTTTTGTAACTTTTATAGTCAAGTCAGCAAGAATCCAGCACTATGGAAGCAGTTATCGAGTGAAAAATTCCATAAACATTTAAGAAGCCAAGTGAACGAACATAAAGAAATACAAGAAGTCTTTGATCAATTCATGGCCCAACATAGGCGGAAATTACAAGTAAAAAAAGAAAATGGATTAGTCGCATTCCACAACGACAAATTATTAAGAATCTCAAGACCTACCATATTAAAGTATTTTCACCCATCCCGAACGATTATGCTACAAGCCAATATAAGAAGACCGAATCAAATTAAAAAACGCTCTAATAAGAAAAAAGGATCCAATAAAGTTAACTTAAGCTCTGGTAATCATATTAAGAAGATAAAACCACCCAAACAAACCGTTTCAAGTACTCAATCCCAACAAAACCTCAACACCGATTACTTAAGTGATTACTCCATTAATACTAAAAAAGCTGTCGTCCATTTACAAAATAGGGCTCGAGAAATTTTTGCAGCTCATAAAAACCATCCTTTATACCAAAACAAGAGTTTTCAGCTGTACTTTTTGAATATGATCGCTGCGATAGTTGAACGAATTGAGCAGGCTAAACATTTTCTGAGTGAAAGGCCGATCTCCTGTGTGATTGTTTCAACTACACATTCTTATATTAATAGAATATTAGCTGTCGTCGCTGCCACTAAAGGCATTCCATCAATTTGTATGCAACATGGCATTATAGCAAGTGAATTCGGATACATTCCTAAAATAGCGACAATAGATGCTGTGTATGGTAACTATGAAGTGAAATGGTATAACCAGTTAGGGGTGCCGCGATCCTCAATAGAGATCATTGGTCACCCTAGGTTTGATCAGGCATTTGGAAGACTAACAACTAAACGGTCACAATTTAATCGACGCCTAGGTTTAAATAATAACAAACGAACCTTATTGATTGTCATTAGAAATAATGAAGATATTAATCGGTGGAGAAAGCTTATCCAAACGATCAAAAAGCTTAATTTAAATATCATTATAAAAAACTATCCCAGTAAGAAACCCCATAAGTTAACAAAAGAGTTTTCTTTCGTACAATCGACAGCCGATTATTCTATTTACGACATTTTTCCTCACGTTGACACAGTTATTTCATACACGTCTACGGTTGCTTTGGAAGCGAGTATCGCAAACAAACCGGTGTTTATTCTAAATCGTAACTTTGATGGTTATTCTGGCTATTTTCAAGCATTGGGTCAGTTAGTTAAAAGTGATCCCAAACAATTAGGTGAAGTGATCATGAAGTATTTTACCGATTCAGAATTTAAAGCATATGCTTCTAGGAAAAGGCAGAAATTCCTTCGTATCGCATACCCTGATATGAGCAACTCTGGTCAGAGGTTGAAACGATCTGTTGCTAGGTTAACAAGAAAATAATTTAAAGGTGGATACCATGAATACGTATGTCCAAAATTATTGGTCGTTATATCTTGAGTTTATACGTGACTTTGAAAGCATCACATATAACGGTTTTTCATTGTCTTATCTTGTTCATTTTCCAGCTTTGATTCGGAATAATCCAGAAATCTGGCGACAATTAGATAAGGATACTTTTGCAAAAAAACTAACGAGAAGAATTGATGATCAGTCAGAAGTTCAACAGTTATTCGACCAATATATACACTCACAGCGAAAAGAAACCGGAAACGCAAATAAATCAAATAAAGTACTCTTCATTGATGACCAGTTACTTCGCATTCCACCGGAGATATTAAACAATTACTTCAATCCTTCCAAAACAGTCGTCGTAAAAACGAACCATAAAAAGTCGCCGCAAGATTCTTCACTCAATATGCCCGTACATTATGTTAATGATTATTTGCCCAATGTGAATGCGGCTACAATTCATATGAGACTTCAGGTGAAGAAGTTGTTGGAAAGCTATAAAGATCACCACTTATATCAAAAGCCTGAATTCCAAAAAAATCTTTTTAATAGAATGTCCACTGTCATTAATCAAATTGAAATTTGCAACAACATCCTAAAGGATATTCCTACTTCTTGCATCGTGATTTCGAGTCCGAACCATTTCAGTCGTGTCGTGACGTTTGTAGCAGCAAAACGTGGTATTCCGACCATTTGTACGCAACATGGGATCATCGGTAATGAATTTGGTTATATTCCGAAGATTGCTAATATAGATGCTGTTTACGGTCAGTATGAAGTGGATTGGTATAAGGCTTTAGGGGTGAAAGAAGAAGCGCTTGAGATTACAGGGCATCCCAGATTTGATCAGGCATTTCAGCCAAGGCCCATATCACGCGTTACTTTTGATAAAAGTCTAGGATTGGATCATAACAAGAAAACACTACTTGTCGTGGTTAGAGGTGAGCGCAATATTAGCAAATGGGAAACGCTGCTAGAAACGATTTCAGCTTCAAAAGAATTCGAATGGAATATAGTATTAAAAGATTTTCCGAATACAGATACCCATGAACTAGAAAGAAGATTCCCGTTTATTCAATCGGCTGGGTCATATGATTTATATGAAACACTTCTTCACGTGGATTGTGTGGTTTCATACCCATCGACTGTAGGGTTAGAGGCTATGTTGGTCAATAAACCCGTGTTCATTATGCAAAATAAATTATTAAGCTATACAGGTTACTTTGATCGTTTGGGTGAGTTAGTGCAAAAAGATCCTGAAAAGTTAGCAGCACTAATTATTAAATTTATTAATGACCCAAAATGGAGCCAAGAAGTAGATGAAAGAAGGGATAAGTTTATTTCGTATGCTTATCCAGATATAGGCTTATCTAGTGAGCGATTGTACGATTTAATTCACAAATTATCAACTTGATATAAGAATGTTTTAAATCAAAAGGAGAAAGATGAGATGGATGAAGAAGATAAGAGATCATTGGAAGAAATCCATGATTATTGGAAGAATGAAAGCTTGCCAGAACATTATTTAAGACACAGTGGAAGAAGCGAGCTTCTATATAACCATATCAATAAATATATCGATGAGAGTAAGCAAGTATTAGAGATTGGATGCAATCTAGGTAGAAATTTGAATTATCTTTACGAGAATAATTACAAAAAATTGACAGGAATCGAAATAAGTGAGGAAGCGATTAATCAACTTAAGAAGTATCATCCTCACTTAATCGATCATGGTGAAATCATTCACTCTTCAGTTGAGAACATAATTGAAGAGCTTCCTACTAATCAATACGATTTAGTATTCACAATGGCAGTCTTAGAGCATATTCATCCAGATAGCGAGTGGATTTTCAAGGAAATCGCAAGAATTACTGATGCTTATCTTATGACAATTGAAGCTGAAAAATCTGAACATTGGAGAATTTTCCCTAGAAATTATAAAGAGATCTTTGAAGAGTTAGGGTTTAAACAAATTGAAGAAGGTAAATGCGGAAAAAACGTTGGATTACAGGCATATACAATCAGAGTTTTTAAAAAGGTCTAACTATTCTTTGAAGGATTAGGGTCTGTGTGACTTAATATGTGTTCGTCTAGAAAGGAGGGAGTCGTATTGAAAATTCTTGTGACAGGTGGTGCAGGGTTCATTGGGAGATGGGTCGTCGACCAGTTATTGAAGGATAACCACCAGGTGTGGGTGTTAGATGATCTATCAAATGGTAGAAGAGAAAACCTAGAAACTTTTTATCAAGATAAGAATTTTATGGACTTAGTCGTCGGAGACATTAAAGATCAGCATATATTGAATCTATTGTTTAATCAAAAGTTTGATATTTGCTTTCATCTGGCGGCAAGTATTAATGTCCAGGATAGTATTGATGACCCTAAAACCACATTTGAAAACGATGTAATCGGAACCTTTAATGTGCTCGAGCAGTGCAGAATCCATAGCGTTAAGATGGTATTTATGAGTACGTGTATGGTCTATCAACAAGCTGATGGATCAGAGGGGATCAGTGAAAAAAATCCAGCGAAACCAGCTTCCCCTTATGCAGGTTCAAAACTTGCGGCGGAAAATATGTGCTTATCTTACTATCATAGCTATGGGTTGCCCATTACCGTAATACGGCCATTTAATACCTATGGACCTTATCAGAAAACGGGAGGAGAAGGTGGCGTAGTCGCCATTTTTCTGAAAAATAAATTGGCAGGTCAGCCGGTCAATATTTATGGCAGTGGCAATCAAACGAGAGATTTACTTTTCGTGGAAGACTGTGCTCGGTTTATTGTAAAAGCTGGTTACACAGATCAAGTGAACGGCGAAATTGTGAATGCAGGACTGGGTGAAGATATCAGCATTAATAAATTAGCTGAGTTAATCGTGGATGATCAAAGTCGTATTAAGCATATTCAACATATTCATCCTCAAAGTGAGATCCCTAGGTTAGTGTGCGATTACCAAAAAGCTAAGAGATTGCTTGATTGGAATCCGTCATACAGCTTAAAAGAAGGTATTAAAAAGACGGAAAGTTGGATTCAATCTACTAATCTGATCTAAATTTAACAATCCCAATTTTAAATAAAATTTGATTGGCATCATCAAGTTGAAGTTGTTCAATTTTTTAACAAAATAAGAAGGTGAAGAGGATGGTTCATGATCCAAAGAGAGATAGATTGTTACCCTATGGCAAACAAAGTCTTAGTCTCAATGATATAGAACAAGTGGTAGATGTTTTGAAAAGTGATTTCTTAACAACAGGACCTAAAGTAGATGCGTTTGAAGAAGCTCTTGCGAATAAAGTGGGAGCGAAATATGCTGTTTCATTTTCAAGCGGGACAGCGGCCCTACATGCGGCATGTTTTGTCGCTGGGATTGGTGAAGGCGATGAAGTGATGACGTCACCCATGACATTTATAGCTTCGGCTAATTGTGTTTTATATCAAAAAGGGACACCTATTTTCGCAGATATTGATCCTAAAACTTATAATATTGATCCTCATGAATTGGAAAAACGTATTACGAAAAACACCAAAGCCATAATCCCAGTCCATTTTACAGGTCAACCTGCTAATCTAGATGCGATTCGTGCTATTGCAGATAAACATGATTTGATCGTGATCGAAGATGCAGCTCACGCCATTGGAGCTACTTACAAAGGTGAGAAAATCGGTGGTTTGTCTGATATGACAATGTTCAGCTTTCACCCTGTTAAACATATTACAACAGGTGAAGGCGGGATGATTACAACCAATGATGAAACGTATTATCAACAATTAAAACAGTTTCGATCTCACGGGGTGACGCGTGACCAAGATGAGATGGAAGAGTATCACGGCCCTTGGTACTATGAAATGCAGTTTTTAGGCTATAACTATCGTATGACAGATATTCAAGCAGCCCTTGGATTGAGCCAATTATCGAAGTTAGATGATTTTATCAAAAGACGTCGCGAAATTGTAGCTATGTATGATGGGGCTTTTCAAGATGTAGCAGAAATCGTAACACCTTTTGTGCATCATGATGTGTCATCGAGCTGGCATTTATATGTCATTCAATTAAACTTAGCGAACTTAACAGGCACAAGAGAAGCCATTTTTAACGCTTTAAGAGCTCACAATATTGGCGTGAACGTTCACTATATTCCCGTGCATATGCAGCCGTTTTATCAACAAATGGGCTACCGAAAAGGGGAATATCCTGTTACTGAATCCTTATATGAATCGATTATTACATTGCCGTTATTTCCTGCTATGACAGACGGTGACGTTCAAGATGTTATTCAGATTGTTGAGCACGTCATTCAATCGTTTAGAAAGTAGGGGTAAGATGAGAGTTGGCGTTATTATTCAAGCTAGGATGGGTTCTACACGGTTGCCAGGCAAAGTGTTAAAAAATCTAAAAGGGCAATCAGTGTTAGCCCATGTGTTGGAGCGTGTTAATCAAGCGAACCTCGTTGATGAGGTGATTGTCGCTACAACCGATTTAGTAGAAGATGATGCCATTGTAAGTGAGGTCAAAGATTTGAATGCTTCGATTTTTCGTGGTTCAGAACAAAATGTGTTAAATCGTTATGCTGAAGCGGCGCATACATTTCAATTAGACACGGTGGTCAGGATTACATCTGATTGTCCATTGATTGATCCCCATGTTTTAGATGATTTGATTGAGTATTATCAAAATCACTCTGTTCCGTTAGTTACTAATGCACCACCCTATGAAGAGAAACGAACTTACCCCAGAGGGTTCGATGTCGAAGTCTTCTCAAATGATCTATTGCAAGCAACTAATCGACTTAGTCTTGAAACCTACCAAAAAGAACATGTTACCCCCTATATTTACGAAGAACGACATGATGTTGCGTTCTATCAGTTAGATGTTGATTTATCCCACTTTCGCCTTACACTTGATACTCCAGAAGATTTTGAAGTTATTCAGTTAATATACGATTATTTATATCATGGTGAACATGATTTTTATTTAGATGAGATTATGATGCTATTACATCAACATCCTCATATTGCCAAGGTTAATAGTAACATTGACCAGAAAAATATAACGGATTAAGGCTGTGTTTAAAGTGAAGTCGATTATTATTTTAACAGAAGGTGGATCTAATATTGGATTAGGTCATATCGCACGTTGTAAAGCGCTTTATGATGAAGCGGTGGCCCAAGGTTATGAGGTTGAATTTATTGTGAATACCTCAGATGAATCTATTAAGCTGTTAGAGCAAGTTGATGTCCAATATGTAGACTGGTGCAACTTTAGTTTTATTCAAAATAAGATCAAGGATTATCATAATCTGATCGTGGATTCTTATTTGGTTAGTAAAACGGTTTGTGAGCAATTAGTACAACAAGCGGGTCATTGTTTGATTTTAGATGATCTCAATCGAATCGATTATCCAGGTAACGCGATGGTGGTGAATTTGTCACTAGAGGCATCAGAGTCTAGAAGCCATTATTATAGTGGTAGAGACTATATCATTTTAAGAAAGCCATTAACCGAAACAAGGCACAAAACGATTAACCAAGATGTTGAACGGGTTTTTATAACTCTAGGAAGTGCAGGAAATCAGTCAACGCAAGCATTAATGAAAAGTTTGGCAGGTAAATACCCTTACATTCATTTCTATGTGTTATTAGCTGGTGATGAATCAGTTGAAAGCCTCAATCAAACTCATATCCATCGATTAGATCAAATTGGTCCTGACGATATGCTGGAGCAGATCATGCAGGCAGATATTGTGATCACAGCAGCAGGTCAAACCTTATTAGAGGTCATTCGGACACAAACACCATTCATTCCTATAGCAACCGCCGATAATCAACAAAATAATGTAGCGAGTTTAATTAATGGCGGGTTAAATGAGAAAGTCATTCGTATAGATTCGCCAATGTTCTATCAAGATGTGCTAAAACAATTTGAAAGACTCTTATCTTATCAAGAAAGGCAAAAATTATCAGATGAACTGAGTGGTTTGATTGATGGTAACGGGTCCAAACGAGTTATTCAATTACTAATAAACGGTGGTCAAGATTAATATGGTTTCACTATTAGCTTTGTTGATTTCCAATATCACTTATTAAGTAACTTAGTTGTTGAGTGAATAGAGGTGTTTAGAGTGGAAGATTTTTATATCAGGGAAGCAAATGAGTCTGATTGTGAGCAATTATATACTTGGGCCAATGAGGAAAGTGTCCGAAATAACGCATTTGATTCTAATAAAATTAACTACAGTGACCATCAAGAATGGTTTAAGAATAAACTGAAATCAGCGGATCATAAAATATTTATGGTATATCGATACGATCAGCCAATCGGTCAACTAAGAATCGATATAGAACAAGGCGTAGGTGTCATTGATTATAGTATAGACCATGCCTATCGTGGCCGTGGTTATGGTAGCGAATTAATCAAGCATTTATCAGGCATCGTTCATCAATACGATTTACCGATTAGTAAACTAGTTGGAAAGGTTAAATATCAAAATAAAGCGTCGATTAAGGCCTTTAATAAAGCGAATTTTAGGTCGGATGAGTATGATACGCATATAGAATTTTATAAAGAATTATTAGATTAATAGGTGGTGATCGAAGTTAAAATCGTTATTGTTGCGAATCATGACTGGTATCGTCAGGTTTACGAGAATTTAACCAATACTTTAGACCATCAAGTGTATTATATATCTAATCGGGAATCGTTAACATACGACTATTTATCTACCATTAATCCTTGCTATATTTTTATCCCTCATTGGTCATTCATCATTCCTCAAGAGGTGTATGAGAACTTTGAATGTATTGTCTTTCATATGACTGATTTACCCTACGGAAGAGGTGGGACCCCGTTGCAGAACTTAATCAGTCGAGGCATTTACGAAACAAGACTAACGGCTATACGTTGTGAAGCAGAGATAGATGCTGGGCCGATTTATTTAAAAAAGGATTTAAGTTTATATGGATCAGCTGAAGAAATCTACATGAGAGCAGCACAAACGATCGAGCAAATGATTCAGGAAATAATCGAAACAGAACCTACACCTTATGAACAAGTCGGGGAAGTGGTTTCTTTTTCAAGACGAAAAAGAACAGAAGGTAATTTAAAGAAAATCGACACATTAGAAAGAGCCTTTGACCACATAAGGATGTTAGATGCAACTTCTTATCCGCGAGCCTATTTAGAAACAGAAGATTTGTTATTTGAATTTGAGCGGGCGAGTTTAAAAGAGGGGTATATTCATGCTGATGTGAAAATAACGAGAAAGGAAGACAGCGATGAGTAATGTCTTAGTCATAGCCGCCCATCCTGATGATGAAATCCTCGGGTGTGGCGGGACCATTGTGAATCATGTTAGGCAAGGAGACACGGTCCACTCTGTTATCTTAGCAGAGGGAATAACAAGTCGAGATCCAAAGCGTGATCGAGAAGAGCGATATGATCAATTATCACAATTGGCAAAAGACGCAGAAAAAGCCAATGATGTCTTAGGTGTACATGAATTAATTTTGGATCAGTTTCCAGATAATCGTATGGATCAACTGGACCGATTAGATATTATTAAGGTGATTGAACAAATAATAGATCGTGTAAAACCTGACATCGTTTATACCCATCATATTGGTGATGTTAATATCGACCATAGACGGATTCATGAAGCAGTCATAACAGCTTGCCGACCCATTCCAGGCCAGCATTTAGTTAAACAGCTATTATTTTTCGAAACAGTTTCGAGCACAGAATGGATGCCTCCCCAATCAGCCCCAAATTTTATTCCGAACTGGTATGTCGATATTTCTCATTCCATCGAAGCAAAATTAAAAGCGCTCCAGTCCTATACGTCTGAAATGCGTGAATGGCCGCACCCAAGGTCAATTGAAGGGGTGCAAGTGTTGTCCGAATGGAGAGGGTCTAATATAGGGGTTCACCATGCTGAAGCCTTCATATTAGGGAGAAACATTTTGATCAATGAAAATGAGGAGAATCAGTAATGCTTGAAGCGGATCATGAATTATTAAAAGATCGTGTATTGATCATTGCAGAGTTGTCCGCCAATCATAGTCATGATATTAATATTGCCAAACAGACGATTAATGCAGCAGCTAAATCAGGAGCCGATGCGATCAAACTACAAACATACACACCTGATACCATGACAATTCGATCTGAGCAAAATTATTTTAAATTGAACCATGACACGATCTGGGATGGACGAACGCTGTATGATTTATATGAAGAAGCTTACACCCCTTGGGAATGGCATCAGGAATTGTTTAATTATGCTCATGAGCAGGACTTGATTTGTTTTTCCAGTCCGTTTGATACAACGGCTGTTGATTTATTAGAGACTTTGAATAATCCGGCTTATAAAATTGCCTCCTTTGAAATAACTGATATTCCATTAATAGAATATGCCGCATCGAAGGGCAAACCGATGATTTTATCGACAGGGATAGGGACTGTTCAAGAGATTTATGATGCAGTTGAAGCTTGTCGCAATGTAGGAAATGAGGATATCACCTTATTAAAATGTACATCAGCATATCCTGCTAAAATTGAAGACGCAAATTTAAATACAATGGTTAATTTTAAGAACACGTTCAACACAGAGATCGGCTTATCTGATCATACGCATGGAAGTGTCGTTCCGATTACGGCAGTTTCACTTGGAGCAAGAGTTATTGAAAAGCATTTTATTTTAGATAAAGCTCTTGGTGGACCAGACGCATCTTTTTCTATGGAGCCGAGTGAATTTCAGGAAATGGTGAATGCCGTGCGACAAGCAGAAAAAGCTATCGGTAAAGTCGATTACTCTATAACGGAACAAAAAGCAAACTCACGAAAATTAGCACGGTCATTATTTGTGGTAGAAGATATTCAAACAGGAGAAATATTCACTGAGGATAATGTGCGGTCAATACGACCTGGGTATGGTATGAGTCCGAAATATTTATCAACTGTATTGGGAAAAAGGGCTAACAAAGCAATCAAAAGAGGGACACCACTTCAATGGAACATGATGAGGGATTAACCCAACAACCTCAATCCTTTTAATCTATGAAGGATTGAGGTTGTTTTGTATATTTGATATGTAGTAATCAGTTAACTAATCTTCAATCAGCACGTGGTCTATATATGTTAAAGTATAGATATAAAGACAAAGGAGAAGGTCTATGGCTAAACATAAGATTTATACGATGAGCTTTGCTAGCGTTTATCCTCACTATATTAAAAAAGCGGAGAGAAAAGGTCGAACAAAATCAGAAGTAGATGAAATTATCCGTTGGTTAACAGGATACAACCAAGAAGAGATTGAAGCTCAGTTGGAAAAAGAAACAGATTTTGAAACATTTATTGCGGATGCACCTGAAATGAATGACTCAAGGCATTTGATTAAAGGCGTTATTTGTGGTGTTCGTGTAGAAGAAATCGAAGAACCAACCATGCAAGAAATTCGTTATTTGGATAAGTTAATTGATGAATTGGCAAAGGGAAAAAAGATGGAGAAGATTTTGAGACAAGCTTAAATCATTCTATATATAACAGTAAATATGTAGGGATTGCACAAGTTATGTTCAATTTTAATAACCACTAACTCCAATTGAGTTGGTGGTATTTTTATTTGTTTGATGTTTGAGTTTTTGCATTGAAGGTATATTACAACTAGATGTTCAAGGAGGGTTTCGATGGAAGCGCGGATTAATTATATCGTCAATTGGATGCAAGATTATGTAGATGATGCTGGTGCTGATGGAGTGATTGTCGGTGTCAGTGGTGGCATTGATTCGGCTTTGGCTGCAGCATTAATGCAACGCGGGTTTCCTGGACGTTCGTTAGGTGTCATCATGCCTATTAATCAAACGGTTACTGATCAAGCAGATGCGCTGGATTTAGTTCATACGTTAGATATGCCGTATTATGGCATAGAATTAACGGAAACGTATCAAACACAAATTAAAACGATTCAAGCTCAATTACAAGAGCAGTGGAATACTGAGCAGGAACAATTAGTTAGAGCAAATTTACAAGCACGTATTCGTATGGGTACACTATATGCTTTAGCTCAGAATTTTAATTATTTAGTGGTTGGTACAGGTAATAAGGCCGAAACCTACACAGGCTATTTTACTAAGTATGGTGACGGAGCATCGGATATGGAGCCTCTTCGTAATTTAACGAAGAAAGAAGTTTATCAAATGTCCGAATATCTCGGTGTGTCCGATGCGATTTTAAATAAACAACCGAGTGCTGGTCTGTGGGAAGGTCAGACGGATGAGAAAGAGATGGGTGTGTCTTATGATCACATCGATGCGTTTCTACGAGGTGAAGATATACCGAACAAATCAGCTGATATCATTAAATCCCTGCATAAACGTTCGGCTCATAAACGCGAAGTACCACCTGGACCTATGCCATATCGAAAAGGTGATGCCTAATGGCTAATCAAGCATTACTGATTATTGATATGATCAATCGAATGGATTTTATTGGAGCAGAAAATTTATACTCTCATACCGTGGATATTGTTGAACCCATTGTTGAACTGAAACAGTTAGCTAAACAACAAGGAATTCCTGTCATATATGTGAATGATAATTTTGGTATGTGGAAGAAATCTTATGACGAGTTGGTCGATTATTGTTCAGATGGTATGGGAAAAGGTTGGATTGATCGACTGAGGCCTACTGAAGATGACTATTTTATTTACAAACCAAAACATTCCGGGTTTTATGGTACTCAGCTAAATTTAATGCTAAAAGATTTGGGTATCGACCATCTAATATTAACGGGTGTCGCAGGTGATATGTGCGTGTTATTTACCGCTAAAGATGCTTATATCGAAGGTTATTCTATGTGGGTGCCTGAAAATGCGATTGCTTCAGAAGAACAAGTATATAATGAAGCGGCTCTTCATATTATCCATCGACTGACAGCATGTGATATCTCAGCCTTTAATGGCAAAATACATGAAGCATGATCAATAAAAGGTTCAAATACAGTCGTTTGTATTTGAACCTTTTTATGTTCTATCGATTTAACATTCGTTCTAATGCAGCTGTTGCTTGGTCGCTTGTCGCTTGATCGACTGTGATCCGATTTATTGGTTCTCCTCGTCTTAACGAGTCCAGACACCAAGCGAGATGAGGAAGATCAATGCGATTCATCGTTAAACAAGGGCACATATGAGGATTCAACGATATGATGTGCTTATCAGGATTTTCCTTAATCAGTCGCTTTACGAGATTCATTTCCGTTCCGATTGCCCATTCACTTCCTAATGGAGCCGCTTCAATCGTTTGGATAATATGCCGTGTTGACCCGGCGTCATCTGAAAGTTCAACGACTTCACGCTTACATTCTGGGTGGACAATGACGCTCATATTTGGATGTTCATCTCGTACAGCTTCGACATTGGGAACAGTAAAATTTTCATGGACAGAACAGTGTCCTTTCCAAAGAATGACTTTAATATCTTCAAGATCACCGTCGTAGTTTAAAATTTCTAAGATTGGATCCCATACAGCCATATGCTCTAGTGGAATACCAAGGTCATAAGCTGTGTTCCTACCGAGATGTTGATCTGGTAAAAATAAAATACGTTCCTTTTGACTGAAAGCCCACGTCATCATCTGTTCGCAATTAGAAGAAGTCGTGGTTGCGCCACCATATTTACCAACGAACGCTTTGATTGCAGCAGTAGAATTTACATAAGTCATTGGTAGGATCGTATCTCCAAGTTGCTCTGTTAATCGTTCCCACGCTCGTTCTGTTTGGTTGATGTCAGCCATGTCAGCCATCGAACAACCCGCGCGTAAGTCTGGTAAGTAAACATGTTGATCCTCAGCTGATAAAATATCGGCCGTTTCCGCCATGAAGTGCACGCCACAAAAGACGATATGTTTTGCTGATGTATGAGCGGATTTACGTGCTAATTCCAGGGAATCGCCGCGAGCATCGGCAAAGGCAATCACTTCATCCTTTTGATAATGATGGCCAGGTATAAACAACTCGTCACCTAATTCATCCTTTGCTTGCTGAATGATCTGATTTAGCCGCTCTTGATCCATCTGTTTATAGTGTTCAGGAATTTGCGATACAGACTGTTCTATTTGTTGTAATAATGACATTATTAAACACGCTCCTTAATCGGCTGATGAGTAGCGCTTAGATCTAGCGCTTGGATATGGTGAGTTAAGTACCCCATTGAAATAACATCAATTGGTAACCCACGATATCGAGGTAAATCTTCTGGTGTAATTCCACCGGATAATTCGACAATTTTGGATTCAGGAATCAGTTTTACCCAGTTGGTTATAGTCGTTATGTCAGTATTATCAATCATAATCACATCGAAGTCCGCTTCAATTGCTTCTAGTAATTGATCTTCGTCTTCGATCTCGACTTCGACTTTGATCATATGGCCGATTTGTCTCCGGATTTGATGAATAGCTTTTTTTACCGATCCGAAGAAGGCGATGTGATTGTCTTTAATTAAAACAGCGTCATCTAAGCGCAATCTGTGGTTGACTCCGCCTCCCACACGAACAGCATATTTTTCTAGCATTCTTAATCCAGGTGTTGTCTTTCGTGTATCAGAAATACGAATATGGTGATCATTTAAAAGTTCGACAGCCTGTGCTGTTGTGGTCGCAATGCCTGATAAACGTTGAATCATGTTTAAAATAACTCGTTCACCTTTTAATAATGTGTTGATGGGTCCCGTTATGTAGGCAATGGCATCGCCAGGTGAAATTTTTTCGCCATCACATACTAATACCTCAATATGCATGGTGTGATCTAGTAAAGTGTAGCCTTCATAAATAATAGATTCACCACAAAAAATACCTGATTCTTTGGCTGTGATGATTAGTTGACTTCGGTCCTGTTCATTAAATAAATAATCAGTTGTCACATCATAATCCCCGATGTCTTCGTTAAAGAAATGAGTCAGCATTTGCTTTAATTTTAATTTGTTCAATATTTCACATCCTCTCTTCTACTTAATTATTTACATGTGTCTTGACACCTATATTTACATATTATTAAATGAATAGCAAGGGTTATTCTGAAAGGGGCGGATCGAGTGATTTATCTGGATTATGCTGCAACAACACCGATGAGTGATACGGCATTGAATGCTTATGTGAAATCAGCACGTCAATATTTTGGCAATGCGAATAGTATGCATGATTTGGGAGGTGAAGCTGAACAAGTTGTCCAATTTTGCAAAAAGCAATTAGGAGAGTTTATCGGTGCACAATCAGACAATATTCATCTAACAAGTGGTGGTTCGATGGGGAATTGGTTAGGGATCGAACATTTAAAGCAACAAGCAGAAGGGAATCACGTCATTTTATCAGCAGGTGAACATAATTCGATTCGTCAAACCGAAGCGGCTTTTAGACAAGTAGGTTACCAGGTGAGTGTGATTCCATTTAATTCAAATGGTGTGATTGATTTAGAGCGTTTGAATGAGGTGTTAAACGAACAGACAGCGATTGTTTGTGTGCAACATAGTAATGGTGAAATCGGTACGCTTCAGCCTATTGAGCAAATTAGTAAACTGTGTGCCGAGTATCAGGCATTATTACACGTTGATGCTGTGCAAAGTTTTGGCAAGGTAGATTTATCAAACATCGCGGATCTTGTTGATAGTTTGTCTGTTTCCAGTCATAAAGTTTATGGCCCTAAGGGTGTAGGTTTTCTTTATTTAAAAGATCATCCGAAATATGATTCGGCAAGTATGGCGCAAAAATGGTTGAGAGGAAATACAGTTGATGTTCCAAGTGTGGTAGCCATGACCTCAGCTTGTGAGGAAGCGGTTGAACGGATTGAAGAAGAACATCATAATCAATCTCAATTAAGAGCATTATTTAAGGAGTCGCTTATTGAACCTAATGTGATACAATTTTTCGAAGGGGAAAAGTCGATTCAATTACCTTCTATTATCGGGATGGCGATCGAACATATGGAAGGTCAGTATGTTATGTTAGAATGTAATCGACATAACATCGCGATCTCGACAGGGAGTGCATGCGATGTGCGCTATCAACAGTCAGCGAATGCAATGAACGCCTTGCAGATGGGTGAGGAAACAGCAAGGCAATTTTTCCGCATTTCCTTTGGTCGCTATACGACTTATGATGAGGTAAAACAGCTAGCTGCATGTTTAAATACATTAATCGAAACGAATGTTTTAAATGAGGTGAATTCCGATGGCCAACCAACGATTGTCGAGCGATGAGCGAAGGCGACATATTTTAAATAAATTAAAAGAAGAAAATGAACCGCAAACAGGAAAAGAACTATCTGAAACGTATCAGGTTAGTCGGCAAGTGATTGTTGGTGATGTTGCGTTGTTAAAAGCGCAGAATGAACCGATCATATCAACGAGTCAAGGTTATGTGTACATGCGGGATCAAGCGGAAACTCACCGGTTTGAACGAACAATTGCGTGTCGTCACAATCGCGATCAAACAGAAGAAGAATTGACGATTTTAGTCGACCACGGTGTGTACGTGAAAGATGTCATTGTTGATCATCCGATTTACGGTGAATTTAAAGCGGTTTTACATATTTCCAATCGAGTCGATGTTAGGCGTTTTATCGAACAAATTCAGACATCAGAAGCGGCTTTGTTGTCAGAGCTAACAGGTGGGGTTCACCTGCATACCATCGCAGCAGATGATGAGACACTTCTCAACGAAGCTGAGCAAGCATTAAGAGAACGTGGTTTATTGGTGAAGGACGTATGATTGATTCGAAACTCGGCGAAGGCCGAGTTTTTTTGTGGGCTGACTAATGAAAATTTTGAGTTTCTATTACGAATGAACACAAAAAAACAATTCATTTGTCGTTAAAAAATTGATAAAATGGATGACAACTATTTAGAAAGGAGAGGTGAAAATGGATTTTCTTAGTACATTAATTGGAATAGGTAATACAATTTTTTGGGATTATTTATTAGTTTATTTATTAATTTTTGCAGGACTATTTTTTACATTATACAGTCGCTTCGTTCAGTTCCGATTGTTCCCGGAAATGTTCAAAGTGATTCGAGAGGAAGCGGTTGAACAGAGTGGTAAGCGCGGAACAAATGCCTTTCAAGCGTTTAGTATTAGTATTGCATCACGCGTCGGGACAGGTAACTTAGCTGGTGTCGCTTTAGCGGTCGCAGTAGGCGGTCCAGGTGCTGTCTTTTGGATGTGGATGATTGCGCTGATCGGAATGGCGACAGCGTTTATCGAAAGTACACTTGCGCAAGTGTATAAAGTGCCTGATGAAAACGGATTTCGCGGTGGTCCGGCGTATTATATAGAAAAAGCACTCGGCCAACGTTGGATGGCTGTATTATTTGCGGTGTTAATTACGATTACATTTGGGTTAGTATTTAATGCGGTACAAGCAAATACGATCTCAGGTGCTGTTGAGAAAGCATTTGATATTGATCCACTTGTGACAGGGATTGTACTCGTTGTTTTTGCGGGTATTATTATTTTCGGTGGTATTAAACGAATTGCGGTTGTCTCAGGAACAATTGTACCGATTATGGCGGTCATTTATGTCGCAGTCTCACTAGTCGTCGTGTTTATGAATTTGTCTGAAGTCCCCCGTATTTTCATGATGATTGTGTCGCATGCATTTGGCTTAGAGCAGGCTGTTGGCGGCGGTGTCGGCGCTGCACTCATGCAAGGGATTAGACGAGGCTTATTCTCAAACGAAGCTGGTATGGGTAGTGCGCCAAACGCTGCTGCGACAGCAGGTGTGAGTCATCCAGCGAAGCAAGGACTTGTTCAGTCATTAGCTGTCTTTTTTGATACGATCGTTGTTTGTTCGCTGACGGCGTTTGTGATTTTGTTATATAGTGATTTTGCGAGTCATACAGAAGATGGAATTCAGTTAACCCAGACTGCTTTAAGTGCGCAAATTGGGGAATGGGCTGTTATTTTCTTAGCTGTTACAATCTTCTTATTCGCGTTCAGTTCATTAATTGGTAACTATTATTATGGTGAATCAAATATTGATTTCTTAAAACATAGTAAATTATGGCGTAACGTTTATCGCTTTGTCGTCTTATTTATGGTCATGTTCGGCTCGCTAGCTTCCATTGATATTGTTTGGAATATGGCTGACTTGTTTATGGCGATGATGGCAACAGTTAACTTAATTGCTATAATACTACTCAGTCGTATTGCTTTCCGTGTGTTAGGTGATTATGTCCAACAACGTAAAGATGGCTATGATCCAGAGTTTCAAGCTAGTAAGCATGGTTTGAAAAATGTTGAGTGGTGGGGCGAACAAGATAAGCAGCAAGATTCTTAAAATTATTTAATCCGAAAGTACCTATAAACAGGATACTTTCGGATTTTTAATGTTTGAATTATTATAGAATATGGGAATGTTATTTAACAGATTAGAAACCCTTCGAAGATAAACATGGTTTGCTATAGATTAATCAATTTATAAAAGGTGGTTTATTTATGATCGTCACCTGAAACGGATAAGGAGTGTTCACCATATGGCCCGTGACAGCGCAATTGTCTATTTTTACACGAAGCAAAACTGTAAATTATGCGAAGACGTGAAACAATTGTTGCAAATTTTGCAGATGGATTATCATTTTTCAATTGTTGAGCAAAATATTTATCAAGATGAGCGATTACTTGAGGATTACTTTTTGTTGATCCCGGTTGTACGCATTGGATCACGTGAATTATCAGCCGATTCTATTTCGTTCGCCACATTAGAACAATTTTTGCAGGAACACCTTACTTAATGTTTGAAATTAGTAAGGGCTTCTGCTAATCTAATAGTAGGATATTTTTTTGCTGTAAGCGGGACGTTTTTTGACTTGCTAAAGGTCAATTGGCGTCCACCATCATGGCAGAGTTAACAAAGTTATAAGACAAGGTGATAAGAAGGTGATGTCTTTTTGCACCGCATTTTTGATTTTCAAAAAAAGTTAGTACCTGATTTGTTAGAGAAGATGGATGCCCGGTACCATGTGTTAAAGACGATTGGGCAGACTGAGCCAGTCGGTCGGCGTTCATTAGCTGAGCAATTAGATAAAACAGAGCGTCAAATGCGAAGTGAAACTGAGTTTTTAGATGAACAAGGCTTAATTTTAATTACCTCCAAAGGCATGTATGTCACTCAAGATGGTTCAGAGGTCATTCGCGCTTATCACCAAGTATTGAAAGAAGGTTCAGATCTTGATTTCATGGAGCAACAGCTCATGGAACGTCTGCCTGTGAAGCAAGTGAAAGTTGTGCCAGGTGACGAAGATGCATCGCCACAAGAAGTCAAATCATTATTAGGTAAAGAAGCGGCTAATCTATTGATTGCTTCTTATCATGGGGATTCAGTCGTGACAGTAACAGGTGGTTCGACGATGGCTGCGGTTGCTGATTATCTGCAACCAGTCGATGACGTGAAACCATTATTTGTTCCTGCGCGTGGTGGTTTAGGTGATTTGCATGAATACCAGGCCAACTCGATTTGTGTCAAAATGGCGTCACAGACAGATGGCGAATACCGATTGTTATACGTACCTGACTCAATCGGTGAGGAATTACATGCGAAAATGCAAGAAGAACCGACCATTGTTGAAGTATTGCAGTTGATGAAGCAGGCCGATATCGTGATTCATGGAATCGGTGATGCGGAGACTATGGCGAAACGACGCAAGACAGCAGCTGAAACGATGAATAAAATCAATGAACACCAAGCTGTTGGCGAATCTTTTGGTTATTACTTCGACAAAAACGGGAAGACTGTACACAGAGTGAATTCGATTGGTCTTGCAATGGATGATTTAAAAGAACGAAGTCGAATTATCACCGTTGCTGGCGGTCGTTCGAAATGTGAAGCCATTTCTGCTTATTTGAAATGGGGAGAAAGTGATGTCTTAGTAATTGATGAGGTCATAGCTCGTCATTTACTTAAAGAATATAATTAAAAAATGGGAGGCATTTTTTATGACAGTAAAAATAGGAATTAATGGATTTGGAAGAATTGGACGTCGCGTGTTTCGTGCAGCGTTAAACAATGATGAAGTAGAAGTTGTTGCAATCAATGACTTAACAGATGCCAATATGTTAGCGCACTTACTTAAATACGACACGGTTCATGGCACATTATCAGAAGATGTTGAAGCGAATGGTGAAAACTTAGTCGTAGATGGTAAAGAAATTAAAGTCATGTCAGAACGTGACCCAGCTAATTTAGGCTGGGGTGACTTAGGTGTTGAGATTGTCATTGAATCAACAGGCCTATTCACGAAGCGTGAAGATTCACAAAAACACATCGATGCTGGTGCGAAGAAAGTGATTATCTCTGCTCCAGGTAAGCAAGAAGATAAGACGTTACTAATGGGTGTTAACCAAAGCGATTATGACCCTAAAGCACACACAATCGTTTCTAACGCGTCATGTACGACAAACTGCTTAGCACCAGTTGCTAAAGTACTAAGTGATAAATTCGGTTTAAACCGTGGCATTATGACAACTGTACACTCATATACAAACGATCAACAAATTTTAGACTTACCTCATAAAGATTATCGTCGTGCACGTGCGGCTGCACAAAACATTATCCCAACAACAACAGGTGCAGCTGAGGTAGTAGGTAAAGTTCTACCAGAAGTTGATGGTAAATTAACAGGTATGGCAATGCGTGTACCAACACCAAACGTTTCACTCGTTGATTTAACTGCAGAGCTAGATCAAAATGTGAGTGTGGATGAGGTTAATCAAGCACTTAAAGATGCTTCTGAAGGCGAGCTTAAAGGAATCTTAGGTTACAGTGACCTACAACTTGTATCTTCTGACTATAATGGTGACCCACGTTCATCAATTGTTGATGGTGATTCAACATTAGTGATGGAAGATAATATGGTTAAAGTTGTTTCCTGGTATGACAACGAATCAGGCTATTCTAACCGTTGTGTAGATTTAGCTGTTTATATGGCAGAGCAAGGCTTAGAGTAAATAACACAGCGAGTAAGTGTTTCTTTATCACAAGACTTGTTCTAAAATAGAAGGAGGGACTAGATATGTCCCTCCTTAAATTTAGCCTTGGAGGTATTCAAGTGAAACGAAAAATGAATTTACGTGATGTTGAATTACAAGGAAAACGCGTCTTTTGTCGTGTCGATTTTAACGTTCCTATGTCAAAAGGTGAAATTTCCGATGATACCCGAATTCAAGCAGCTTTACCAACGATTATGTACTTAATACAAAACGGAGCGAAAGTCATTCTAGCTAGCCATTTAGGTCGTCCAGATGGTGAAGTAGTAGAAGAACTTCGTCTCGATCCTATTGCACAACATTTAAGTAATTATTTAGAACAACCTGTTTTCAAAACAGATGATGTTTATAGTGAAGATGTTTCTAAAGCAGTCGGCGAAGTAGAAGAAGGCGACGTCATGCTTTTAGAAAACGTCCGTTTTGAAAAAGGCGAGAAGAAGAATGATGAAGCATTAGCGAAACAGTTCGCGTCTCTAGCGGATTTATATGTAAATGATGCATTTGGTGCAGCTCACCGTGCTCACGCTTCAACGGAAGGAATCGCTCACCATTTACCAGCTGTATCAGGTTTCTTATTAGAAAAAGAAATTGAAGTACTAGGTAAAGCGTTGGACAATCCTGAACGTCCATTCACAGCGATTATTGGTGGTGCGAAAGTTAAGGATAAAATTGGTGTAATTGACCACTTAATCGATCGAGTGGATCACTTATTAATTGGTGGTGGTCTATCGTATACGTTTATTAAAGCGTTAGGTCATGAAATTGGACAATCATTACTTGATGAGGACAATATTGATTCAGCGAAACAATTTATCCAAAAAGCGAAAGATAAAGGTGTGTCTCTACATCTACCAGTCGATATTACAGTAGCAGATGACTTCTCAGAAGAGGCGAACACAAAAGTAGTACCAATCGACGAAATTCCAAGTGATTGGGAAGGCCTTGATATTGGTTCAGAAACAGTTGAGAACTTCTCGCAAATTATTAGTGACTCAAAACTCGTCATTTGGAATGGTCCAATGGGTGTCTTTGAGTATGAGGCATTTGCTAATGGTACGAAAAGTGTCGCTAAGGCTTTATCAGAAACTGAAGGCTATACCGTAATTGGTGGAGGCGATTCTGCTTCAGCTGTTGAGAAGTTTAATTATGCAGATCAAATGGATCACATTTCAACAGGTGGTGGTGCATCCCTTGAATTTATGGAAGGCAAGGTTCTACCAGGTGTAGCTGCCCTTAACGAACTAGACGAAGAGGTGAAATAAATGCGTAAACCAATTATTGCAGGTAACTGGAAAATGAATAAACTAGCGGGTGATGGGGCTCGTTTTCTTTTAAACGTACGTGAACAATTACCGGAGGCGGAGAAAGTAGAAGCTGTCGTCTGCGCACCGTATATTCATTTACCCCTATTAACTGAAGCTGCACGTGATTTCCCTGTTGGAATTGCAGCACAAAACATGCATTTTGAAGATAGTGGCGCCTTTACAGGTGAAGTCAGTCCAGAAATGTTAAAAGATATTTTAGTCGATTATGTTGTCCTAGGACACTCTGAACGCCGTGAAATGTTTGGTGAGACAGACGAATCAGTTAACCAAAAGGTAAAAGCGGCATTCAACCATGAGATGACACCGATTGTTTGTGTTGGCGAGTCTTTAGAACAACGCGAGAATAATGAGACGTTTACATTTGTCGAAAAGCAAGTGAAAGCTGGATTAGCTGGTTTAACTGAAGAACAGGCGAAGCAAGTTGTGATCGCTTATGAACCGATCTGGGCGATTGGAACTGGAAAAACGGCAACAAGTGAAGAAGCTAATGATGTCTGTGCCCACATTCGCCAAGTGTTGAAAGATACTTTCTCAGAAGACGTCAGTGAAGCTATTCGTATTCAGTATGGTGGCAGTGTGAAACCAGCTAATATTGATGAATTACTAAGTCAATCGGATATTGATGGTGCATTAGTTGGTGGCGCTAGTTTAGAAGAAGATTCATTTGTGAAACTCGTGGAGGCTGGTGCCAATGCCTAACCAACCATTAACCGCATTAATTATTTTAGATGGCTTTGCGATGCGTGATGAAGACTATGGTAATGCTGTTAGACAAGCTCATATACCTAATTTTGATCGTTATTGGCAAGAATACCCACACACTACTTTAACCGCTTCAGGTGAAGCAGTAGGCCTTCCTGAAGGTCAAATGGGTAACTCTGAAGTAGGTCATTTAAATATTGGTGCTGGCCGCATTGTCTATCAAAACCTAACCCGCATTAACTTAGCGATTCAAGACGGCAGTTTTCAAGGGAAAGAAAGCTTTACGAATGCAGCGAGTCACGTAAAAGAACATGAAGGCGCATGGCATATATTCGGCTTGTTGTCAGACGGTGGTGTTCACAGTCATGAGAACCATATTCACGCAATGCTCGATGCGGCAAAATCACAAGGAATTAATGACGTCTATGTACATGCCTTTTTAGATGGTCGTGATGTTGGACCGAAAACCGCTGTCACTTATTTAGAACGACTGCAGGCTAAAATGGATGAGATCAATCTTGGTCAACTTGCCACTGTATCTGGACGTTATTATGCAATGGATCGTGATAAGCGGTGGGAACGTGTAGAAAAAGCGTTTCGTGCGATTCGTTTAGGCGAAGGTAAGCATGTTAAAGATGCCATTCAAGCCGTAGAAGCTTCATATGAACAAGATGTCGTTGATGAATTTGTTGAACCATTTGTCTTAACAAATGAAGATGACGAGCCAGTGGCAACAGTGAACAACGGTGATGCTATATTATTCGCTAACTTCAGACCGGACCGTGCCCAACAGATAACAGATGTGTTTTCGAATAATCAGTTAGATCAATTCGAGCAAGGTTATGACGATTTGGACGATTTATATATGGTGACGATGACACAGTATAGTGATCAATTTGATGTTGATGTTGTTTATCCACCAAATTCACCTAAGAACACTATTGGTGAAGTCGTTTCTAATCAGGGAATGAGTCAACTACGGATTGCTGAAACTGAGAAATATCCACATGTCACTTATTTCATGAATGGTGGAGCGGAGCAAACGTTTGAAGGTGAGAATCGTATCTTAATTGATTCGCCAAAAGTTGCGACGTATGATTTGAAGCCTGAGATGAGTGCTTATGAAGTAACTGATGCGCTGTTAGAAGCTTATGATGATGACGCACCTAATTTAACGATTTTAAACTTTGCGAACCCAGATATGGTCGGTCATTCTGGTATGTTAGAGCCGACGATCAAGGCAGTTGAAGCTGTCGATGAATGTCTCGGGAAAGTCGTTGAGAAGATTCACGCGTTAGGCGGATCTGTTATTATTACAGCTGACCATGGAAATTCTGATATCGTATTAAACGATGATGGCAGTCCGATGACAGCCCATACAACAAACCCTGTACCTGTGATCGTGACTAAGCCAGGTGTTGAATTACGCGAGGGCGGAGTATTAGGTGATTTATCACCAACATTATTACAATTACTAAATGTCGAACAGCCTAAAGACATGACAGGCCAATCATTAATTAAAAAATAAATCAAGGAGTGACAATCTATGCCTTATATTTTAGATGTCAATGCACGTGAAGTGTTAGATTCTCGAGGTAACCCAACAGTCGAAGTTGAAATCATGACAGACTCAGGCGCCTTTGGTAAAGCAATGGTGCCAAGTGGCGCTTCAACAGGTGAATACGAAGCAGTTGAACTTCGTGACGGCGACAATGACCGTTACTTAGGAAAAGGCGTTGAAACAGCTGTCGAAAACGTTAATGAAATTATCGCGCCGGAAATTGTTGGCTTCGATGTAACCGAACAACTTTTAATCGACCAAACATTAATTGAATTAGATGGAACTGAAAACAAAGGTCGTTTCGGAGCAAATGCCATTTTAGGTGTATCGATGGCAGCAGCTCATGCAGCATCAGATTTTGAAGGAAAACCTCTATATAAATATCTTGGTGGCTTCTCAGCAAGTACACTACCTACACCAATGATGAATATTCTAAACGGTGGAGAGCATGCAGATAATAATGTCGACATCCAAGAATTTATGATTATGCCAGTGAGCGCGCCGACATTTAAAGAAGCGCTTCGCCAAGGTGCTGAAATTTTCCACGCGCTTAAGAAAGTACTTAAAGGAAAAGGTTATGCAACTGGTGTTGGTGACGAAGGTGGTTTCGCGCCGAACTTGAAATCTAACGAAGAAGCGCTTGAAACAATCGTTGAAGCGGTTGAGAAAGCAGGTTATACAATTGGAACTGACATTAAATTAGCAATGGACGTTGCAGCATCTGAAATTTATCAAGATGGTAAATATAACCTTAAAGGTGAGGGTGTCACGCGTACAGCTGAAGAAATGGTCGATTGGTATGAAGACTTAATTAACAAATTCCCAATCGTCAGTATTGAAGACGGATTAGATGAAAATGACTGGGACGGTTTCAAAGTGTTAACAGAGCGTATCGGTGACCGTGTTCAACTAGTAGGCGATGACTTATTCGTTACAAACACGAAGAAACTAGAAGAAGGTATTGAAAAAGGTATTGGTAATTCTATCCTTGTTAAAGTGAATCAGATTGGTACACTTACTGAAACATTTGAAGCAATCGAAATGGCCAAACGCGCTGGCTATACAGCAGTTATTTCACACCGTTCAGGTGAAACTGAAGACGCAACAATCGCAGACATTGCTGTTGCAACAAATGCTGGTCAAATTAAGACAGGCGCACCATCTCGTACAGATCGTGTTGCTAAATATAATCAACTTCTACGGATCGAAGGCGATTTAATGTCTACTGCATTTTACGCAGGCGAATCAGCTTTTTATAATCTGAAATAAGCGAGTAGATTGTGCACCCAAGGCGTGTTAATCGCCTTGGGTGCTTTTTATTTAGGTGAGGTTGTCGATATAAATGTAGGAGTCGCTGATAAATATGATGAGGTCGCTGATATAATTGGAATCTCGCTGATATATTCGGTAGGGCGCTGAAATAATCAGGATGCCGCTGATATATTTCATAAGTCGCTGATAAAATTGGTAAGTCGCCGATATATTCAGGATGCCGCCGATAAAAATCGTAAGTCGCCGATATGCAAAATATATCGGCGCTATTAACCGTGGTGTCGCTGATATATTTAAAAAGTGCCAATAAATCTAAATCAACTTCTCATCATTCGATTACAGAGGTAGATTTAACAAAATTTGTATGACTCAATTCCTATATTAAATCTGACATAAAAAAACAATTGCAATTAACATTATTTTTACTATAATTTATAGCACGACTTAAAATTATAATAGTTTTATATTTTTAGTAAGCGTTTGCATACTCATCTTAGAATATAAGGAGGATTTACGTTGCAGAATTTAACGAAGCAAATAATTATTGCGTTAATTTTGGGTATCATTGTTGGCTTAGGTATGAACTTGTTTTTACCGGATTTATTTGGTCCAGTCGATACATACGTTTTCTCGCCAATTGGTGATATCTTCCTACGTTTGATTCAAATGATGGTTGTGCCCATTGTCTTTGTTTCAATTGTACTAGGTACAGCAGGCTTAGGTGATCCGAAAAAGTTAGGGCGCATTGGTGGAAAAACGATTGGATTTTTCCTTCTTTCAACAACTGTGGCATTAACCATTGCGATGTCACTAGCATTGTTAGTTAAACCAGGAACACCAGGTTTACTCGATTCAGTTGAAATTGAAGAAGAATATCAAGCAGAAGAAACGCCTTCTGTTGTCGAGACATTAGTCAATATTGTTCCGACGAACCCGATTGATGCCATGACAAATGGCGAAATGTTGCAAATTATCTTTTTCTCTATTTTTATCGGCTTTGCATTAGCTGTCTTAAGTAAGAAAACAGATAAGATCTATCATTTATTTGAGCAAGCCTTTGATCTTGTGATGTATTTAATCAAAATCATTATGTATATGGCCCCATTGGGTGCGTTTGCTCTGATTGCGTCAGCTGTAGGTGGTGTCGGACTAGAAGCTATTCAATCAATGTTCGCTTACTTCTTAGTTGTATTAGCTGCGTTACTAATCCATGCAGTCATCACGTACGGCTCTGTCATTAAGTTTTTGGCGAAGAAAAGTCCTATCTGGTTCATAAAAAACTTTGCCCAAGCGATTAGTGTTGCGTTTGGTACAGCCAGTAGTAGTGCGACACTGCCAGTATCGATGACAACCGCACAGAAACGTTTAGGTGTACGAGAATCGGTTAGTGGGTTTGTGCAACCAGTTGGTGCGACAATCAATATGGACGGTACAGCGATTATGCAAGGTGTCGCAACGGTCTTTATTGCTCAAGTCTATGCACAAAGTTTAAGCCTCACAGAAATGTTAACAGTTGTATTAATCGCGGTCTTAGCATCTATTGGTACGGCAGGAGTTCCAGGTGTTGGTCTGATTATGCTTGCGATGGTATTAGAGCAAGTTGGTTTGCCTGTTGAAGCGATTGGACTCATCCTCGGTGTTGACCGTTTGCTTGATATGGCACGTACCGCTGTTAATATTACCGGTGATGCAGCTTGTGCCTTGTATATTAATGAAACAGAGCCTGATTTAGACGAAGAAGATGACAGACCATCGCTCAATTCCAATGCCTAAAAACTATCTTGCATTGGTCGTCTTATTTGTGCTAAAGTAAACTTATGGATTTGTGCGTAAGCATGAGGAGGTCAATGCAATGTATGAAGTTTTAGCAACATTATTATTTATTAATACGATTGCGTTAATTACCGTTGTTCTCTTACAACAAGGAAAAAGTGCTGGTTTGTCTGGTGCGATTTCTGGTGGTGCTGAACAATTATTTGGTAAACAAAAAGCACGTGGTATGGAAGGGATTCTGCACCGTTTAACGATCATCTTAGGTGTATCGTTTATGGTGGTTACATTCCTACTTGGTTATATCGTGCAATAAATAATACCTATTAGGAGAACAGCAAGTTATCTAACTTGCTGTTCTTTTTTAATCAAATAAGATGATTAAAAGTGGCATAATTAGGGAAATGTATCAATTAGTAGATTAGAAAGGGAGACCAACATGAAAATCAAAGAACCTAAACCATTTACATTCGAAGCAGGCCCGCGCGCCGTTCTACTTCTACATGGATTCACAGGCCATTCGGCAGATGTCCGGATGCTAGGCCGTTATTTAGAAAAGCAAGGCTATACATCACATGCACCTATTTATCGTGGTCATGGTAAGCCACCTGAAGAGTTAGCTAAAACAACAGCCGCAGATTGGTGGGAAGATGTAGAAGCAGCTTATGATCATTTGAAAGAATTAGGTTATGAAGAAATAGCTGTTGCCGGTTTATCACTAGGAGGTGTTCTATCACTCAAACTAGCAATGAATAAACCGATTAAAGGAGTTATTCCGATATGTACACCGATATTCTTTGATAATAAGGATGAATTATCTGCTGGCTATCGATTTAAAGCCAAGGAATACAAACAACTGGAACAAAAAGATAAGGAAACGATTGAACAAGAAGTGGATGAACTGATGGAACAGTCTACTGAAACGTTTGAAACCTTAAGTCGATTAATAAAATCAGTTGAACAAGACTTAGACACCATTTATACGCCTACTTTTGTGTTACAAGCTGGTAGTGATGAAATGATTAACCAAGATAGTGCACAGCATATTTATGACAATGTTTCTTGCGATCAAAAGGATATTAAATGGTATGAAGGCGCACCACATGTCATTACTTTAAGTGATTATAAAGAACAAGTCCACGAAGATATTCACCATTACTTAGAGCAACTGGATTGGTCGAAATAAAAAACGGATGAAGAGGTGAACAATATGGAATTAGCAGAAATGAAACCAAGATTAAATACCTTTTTTCAAGAAGAGGCAACACGACCATTAAGTGTTGAAGAGGTGCAAGAAGAATTAGATTTAGAGGATAGTGAAGAAGTCAAAACATTGATGAAAGCATTAAATGAACTAGAAGAAGAAGGCATGTTAATTCGAAACCGTAAAGATCGTTATGGTTTACCTGAAAAAATGAACTTAATTCGTGGACGCATCCAAATGCACTCGAAAGGATTCGCCTTTCTAATCCCTGATCGTGAAGAGCAGTCAGACGTTTATATTCATCAATCTGATTTAAATTCAGCGATGAATGGGGATACAGTTCTAATTAGAATTGAGAATGATTCAGCTAATGGAAACCGACCAGAAGGTGTTGTGATTCGAATTGTTGAACGCAGTGAACAGCCAATTGTCGGCACGTATCAAGATAATGGACGATTCGGTTTTGTGATTGCTGATGATAAGCGAATTCCTGGTGATATTTTTATTAAAGAAGGCAACGAAAACGGAGCAGTTGATGGCCATAAAGTGATCGTGAAAATAAAAGAGTACCCTAAAGAAACAAAAAGTGCAGAAGGTGAAATTACACAAATCTTAGGCCATAAAAATGATCCTGGTATTGATATTCTAGCTATCATTCACAAACATGGAATTAAAGCAGAATTTGATCAAGAAACACTTGATCATGCAAACAATGTGCCAGATACGATAGCGGATGATGATCTGAAAGGACGTCGTGACTTACGTGATAAACAGATTGTGACGATTGATGGTGCCGACGCAAAGGATTTAGACGACGCTGTGCGGATTGAACAATTAAGCAATGGCAATCACTTGTTAGGCGTTTATATTGCCGATGTCACTCATTATGTAAAAGAAGGATCACCAATTGACAAAGAAGCATTTGAACGTAGTACGAGTGCTTATTTAACAGATCGTGTGATTCCGATGATTCCACACCGCTTATCAAATGGAATCTGTTCATTAAATCCTCAAGTTGACCGCCTAACATTAAGCTGTGAAATGGAAATTGATGATGCGGGTAAAGTTGTTCAACATGAGATCTTCCCTGCTGTGATTAAAACTGCAGCTCGTATGACTTATAGCGAAGTTAATGACATTTTAGCGGGTAATGAAGCTACGCGAAAAGAATACGAAACGCTTGTCCCAATGTTTGAGACAATGGCATCCCTTGCGCAAACATTAAGACATAAGCGGATGGACCGTGGGGCTATCGATTTTGATTTCAAAGAAGCTGAGATTAAAGTTGACGATGAAGGGCATCCAACCGATGTTGTGTTACGTGAACGTGGTGTAGCTGAACGCATGATTGAGGAATTCATGCTTGTAGCGAATGAAACGGTTGCCGAACATTTCCATTGGATGGACGTGCCTTTTATCCACCGTATTCACGAAGATCCCGATTCAGAGAAGTTACGTCATTTCTTCGAGTTTATCTCTAATTTGGGTTACCAAGTGAAAGGAACGGCTGATGATATTCATCCGAAAGCTCTACAACAGGTGATGGATCAAGTGTCAGGTAGTAAAGAGGACCTCGTTGTTTCTAAGCTGATGTTACGTTCGATGCAACAGGCGAAATATGCGGCAGAAAGTGTCGGTCACTTTGGGCTGGCAACGTCATTCTATACACACTTCACGTCCCCAATTAGACGTTATCCAGACTTAATCGTTCACCGTTTAATTCGCACTTATTTAATTCAAGATGACTTAAGTGCTGATACAACGGCTAAGTGGAAGGAAGAGCTTCCAGCTATTGCGCGTCATACTTCAGATATGGAGCGCCGTGCAGTTGATGCCGAACGTGAAGTAGATGATCTCAAGAAAGCTGAATTCATGTCCGACAAAATCGGTGAAGAATATGATGGGATCGTTAATTCAGTCACGAACTTTGGTTTATTCGTTGAACTTCCGAATACGATTGAAGGACTTGTCCATGTTAGTCACCTAACAGATGACTATTACAACTTTGACCAACAGCATCAAGTGATGATTGGTGAACGAACAGGTAATATCTTTCGAATCGGTGATGAATTGAAAGTCCGAGTAATAGGTACGAATATCGAAGAACGTGTTGTCGATTTTGAAATCGTAGGAATGAAAAAACCGAAGAAAAAGAAGAAGGCATAAAATAAGAGGCTGCGAATCGCAGCCTCTTATTTTTTCCAATAACCATGTAGAATCCAAGGATCTTGGAAAGTAAATGCTTCGTCGTTTGGAATTAATTGTCGAGTTGATTCTGGAATATCAAAACGAAGGTTAAGATCATCTCCATATTGTTGCTTAAACGTACTTAAAGTTTTATATAATGTTTTCATCAACCCAGGTTGTTCAAATAAGTCATCCCATAAATAGACGACGTGAGCATATTGATTTTTCTTCTGATCATGTTTAACAATAACGAAACGATCTTGTGCATCATTTTCGAAAAACGTCCAACTTTCAAGCAAATCATCTGTTAATAAAGCTGGACTTGCTGGAAATGGATAATAAGATTCTAACGGAAAGATCACCGAGTCGTCTTGCTTGATCGGATCAATCCAACGACGTTTTTCATCTAGTGTAGTGAGTTCCTTCCATGTATCGCCGTTAGCTTCTGGCATTTGTTCAGGTTGTGTCAAAACGGCTGGATATAACATCTCAAGTTGAGGTAAATTTAATTTCTCTAACACACGTTTAGCTGCAAAATTGTGTAATTGTGTGTTAGCCCCAATCCATTTGATATGGTCTAATTGTTCTAACTCGTTAATAACATATTGAATAATGCTTGTTGCATGGCCGTTGCCAAGAAAGCGTTGATCACTTCTTAAGCGGCCTAACATTCCATACTGACCTTGATAGACTGTATAACCAGCGATGGAAGCGAGTTCTCCTTCAGAAAAAAGCCCATATAGTCGTTGATTATCATGAGTCACTAAACGTTCGAATACTCGAACCACATAGTCATCTTCAATCCCTGTTTGCATGTTGGCAACAAGCGATTCATCATCTATGGTTAATTGTCTTATTTGCATTGTGTCGATCATAACAAAACCTCCATATCTTTCGTTTCCCTAATTAGTTAGAATGCCACAAAATAAAAACAATTGTCTATTACAATGACTTAAAAATAAAGAAAAAATTTTTGAATGATCATGACGATTTTTAGGAAACCGTTGAGCTCAAGAGAAGACAGTTTAAATGGACGCTTCTTTTTGGTAAAATAGCTTTTGCAGTGAGGAGGGTAAATATGCCGCAAAAAGATTCAAATGCCATTGCTACAAATCGTAAAGCGAGACATGATTTTCATATTGAAGAAACGTTTGAAGCAGGAATTGTGCTAAGAGGAACGGAAATCAAAGCCATTCGTGCGGGAAGAGTCAATTTAAAAGATTCATTTGCTCGGGTGTCGCGAGGTGAATTATACGTTCATAATTTGCATATATCAGAGTATGAGCAAGGCAATCAATTTAACCACGAACCAACACGTGCTCGTAAATTGTTATTGCACCGTAAAGAAATCAATAAATTGTCAGGCGAAACCCAACAAAAGGGTTATTCGATTGTGCCGCTGAAAATGTATATTAAAAATGGTGTAGCTAAATTATTGATTGGCGTCGGTCGTGGTAAGAAGAAATATGATAAGCGTGAAGACTTGAAACAAAAGGATATGAAACGTGATGTCGAGCGTGCGTTGAAAGATTATTAGTGGAAAAGCTTACCGTTTTCCAAATGGCTACCCTCATGTTATAATAAATTTGTAGCGTTCGGTTAATAGCCAAACATCTTTAATCGGGGATGTTTTGGATTCGACAGGGATAGATCGAGCTCAGGTAGCGAGTCGAGGTGACGACTCGTTAAACGTCATTCAGTTAATAATAACTGGCAAACAAAACGATTTCGCTGTAGCTGCGTAAAGCAGGCTACAGGATCCTTCCTGCCATCGCCCGTGTGGTAGATTGAAGGGTCTCAAAATGAAGCGGGCTACGCTAAAGGCCACCGTCTGAGGTCTTTAGAAGAGATTAATCAGACTAGCCATTCGGAAGCCTGTCGGTTGGCTGAAGAATCGGCGAATGACAATAAATCGAATACGCTCGTAGAAGCCTGAGTGGCGATGTCTCTGGACGCGGGTTCGAGTCCCGCCATCTCCATATGCATATGGTTAAAAAAACGTTTGATGACTGTGACTTTAAGCATAATCTTGCCGGATAGGCAAGTTTATGCTTAATTTTATTTTTTGCAAATATATGCTTGAAATGGAGTCTTATTAGGAATATGGGTGTGAAGGTGTTGTAATTTTCACGTGAATTTTATCTTGATACAAAATTAAGTTAAAATTTATTTAATAAAACATAAAGTTTGTGAAGAAATGTACTTATGCTAAAGAGGCAGGTTAGTTGAACAAGGAGCTAAAAAAAGCCAGATATCAATTCTGATTCCCATTATAAAAGCAGTTAACATTCCTAATAATTCTGGTCTTTGTCTATTTAAAATTGAATTACAACATATTAATATTAAGGCTATAATAATTTCCCAACTTCCCACAGTAAGTCCCACATTTATTGACAGTCCTACCAAAAGCGCAACGAAAGGTGAAGTTCCAAGGTCAGATTGCATAGTGAAGGAATTACCAAGGTTTATTATTAATATACCTACTATATATAAATATATTTCATTATATTCTTCCTCTGTATCTTAATTTTTGTTGCAAATGCGATAAATTTAAGTTAAGTTTAGTATGTAAAAATTTTTGTTGCATTTGCAACAAAAAATAATCAAAGGAGTTAATTATGAAAGAAATCCTTCGTGAAATTGGAATGATATCCAGGGCATTAGATTCTATAAGTAATATAGAATTTAAAGAATATGACCTCGTAAAAGGACAATATTTGTACATTGTTCGAATATGTGAAAATCCAGGAATCATTCAAGAAAAGTTAGCTGAGATGATAAAAGTAGATCGAACAACAGCAGCTCGTGCTATTAAAAATCTAGAAAGAAACGGCTTTGTTGAAAAGAAATCAGATCAACATAATAAAAAAATTAAAAAACTCTTTCCAACCGAGAAAGGGGAAAAAGTTTATCCATTTATAATAAGAGAAAATGAATATTCCAATAGCGTTGCATTAGAGGGATTTTCCGAAAGTGAAATAGAAACCATATCCAATTTTCTTCAAAGAGTAAGAAGAAATATTGAAAAAGACTGGGAACTTGTAAAAAAAGGAAATAAGAGAAATTATTGATTATATAAAGGAGTGACATATTAAAGTGACTGTAAATATTAAAAAGTGCACCTTAGAAGAATTAAATATACTTCAAGAAATAAGTATAGAAACTTTCAAAGATACATTTAAAGAACAAAATTCACCTGAAAATTTGAAATCCTATATAGAAAACGCATTTAATTCTAACCAATTGGAATTGGAGTTGTCTAACAGCTTTTCACAGTTCTTTTTTATTTATTCTAACAATGAGGTTGCTGGATATTTAAAGGTTAATACCGATGATGCTCAGTCTGAAGAAATGGGTGATAAAACACTTGAAATTGAAAGGATTTATATAAGGGGCGAATTCCAAAAACTAGGGCTAGGTAAATATCTGACAAGTAAAGCTATGGAGATTGCAACTGAACTCAATAAAAAGAAAATCTGGCTAGGCGTATGGGAAAAAAATGAAAATGCTATTGCCTTTTATAAAAAATTGGGATTTATTCAAACTGGTACCCACTCTTTTTATATGGGTGATGAAGAACAAATCGACTTAATCATGTTAAAAACACTTAAATAATTTTTTGGGAAAGGTAGATTATTATGTTTATCCCCAAACATTTTAAAGTTACTGATTTTGAAGATATTAGAGAATTTATTCAGAGGAACTCTTTTGGAACCATTATAACGACTGAAGAAGGGAAGCCAATCGCCACTCATGTGCCTTTGGAGTTATATAAGCAAGGTGATGATTACTTTATTACAGGTCATATGGCATATGCGAACCCTCAATGGAGAACGCTCGAGGATGAAAATGAAAACGTTCTTATTATGTATCAAGGTTCTCATGCGTATATTTCTTCTTCTTGGTATGAGTCTGAAGATGTACCCACATGGAATTATCAATCTGTTCATATATATGGAACAGCGAGTATTATGAATGAACATGAATTACAAGAAGACCTTAAACTACTATTACAAAAATATGAACAACAGTGTGAAGATCCAGTTCTATGGGAGAATCTTTCTTCACAAACGAAGAAGCAAATCAAGGGTATTGTCGGGTTTAAAATTAAAGTGCAGGAAGTTCAAGCTGCTTATAAATTAAGCCAAAATCGAAATAGAAAAGATTATCAAAACATCATTGATCATCTAAGTGAGGAAAAAGATTTACAAGCTAAGAACTTAGCAGAGGTGATGAAAAATAGAGAGTGAATTTCCATATAATTAAGTTGTGAAAAATTGTGCTTAAAGTAACATGACTTATCATCAAACGTTTTTTCTATGTTTTATGAAGTTATGAAATAAGTTATCCAACTTATTTCATAACTTCGCTTACTTATCTAAAAAGATTACTCACTTTTGAAATAGCTTGATCAAGTTATTTCAAAAGTATAAACAAAAAAAGAAACCCGGACTAGGTAAGCCTAGTCCGGGTCATTTATTAAGCACATTACTGCTTGTTATTCATTTTCTCATCTAACTTCTCAAGTTGTTTCTTAGCAAAATCGCGACCGCCAATACCAAATGAAATGGCGAATGCAACAGCTAGTGAACCAAGAATAAGCATGAAGGCAAGGTTCACGATGCTAGGTGCAAATTGTAATTGATCCAGCGTCATGAAAACTGCAAACACGATCACCGTATATTTTACCAGTGTTGCAGATAGCTTGCTGCTTGAATATTTCATCATGAGATTAGCTAGTAGGTTTGCGACGAATAGGCCGACACCTAAAATAGCTAAAGCACTAATTAAGAATGGCAAGTACGTAATGATTGCCGAGCCAATTTCATTTAGAACTTCTAATTGAAGGACATTAAATGCCTCAACTGTAAAGAATAGAACAATCAGTACTTTAACGGTTGTACCAATAATCTTGGCAAGATCTACGTTTGGTTTATTGGCTTCATCAATGCCGAATGAACTGTAGATATTGTTGATACCCGTGCCATTTAACAAGTTTGTTAGTAATGAACTAACGAGTGATGCAATGTAATAACCAGCAATCAATAAGATAATCGCAACTAAAATATTTGGTACTAAAGCAAGTACTTGATCTAACACCATCACAATTGGATCTGATACAGATGAAATTTCAAGTGCTTCAAGTGCCACGGTAATGATAGGAATCAGAATAACGATGAATAGAATGTTCGCTAAGACATTAGCTAAGCTGTCTTGGTTTTCTTCTAAAGATTGGTCATCCTTGTTTGGATTCACTTTGTTAAACCATTCATCAACTTTTAGACCTTGTAAGAACTTAAGAACGATTTCTTTAACTAATTTAGCGACAAAATAACCAACTATTAATATGATTCCTGCTGCTAATAAATTCGGGATAAACCCAAGGATCTTGTCCATCATATTCGTGATTGGCTCTGAGACACCATCCATATTTAAGGCATTTAGAATGGCTGGAATAAACAGAATAAATACTAGATAATAAACAATTTTACCAACTGAATGTAATGTATGATCTGCTGATTCTTTAGATTCAGCGATTGGTGTTTTTTCTAATGCTGAACCAACTTTCGCCTTTACGAGTAACTTTTGAATAATGGTTTTGGAAATACTGGCGACGATCCAAGCAAGTAGTAAGAGTAATAGTGCTCCAATGACATTAGGTAGAGCTTGGATTAAGTCATTCATCATGTTCTGCATGGATTGATTCAAGTTTGACATTGTTCATTCTCCTCTCATAAATTTGTTAATGTCTTGCTTTGAGACCACCATTAAATAAGTAAGAGAAATAAGCCCTCCTTAAAAAGTTTACGATTTTGTGACAAAATTCGATTCATTTCATCTCTACCCGTAAACACCACTTAATAATCATATTAGGTGAATCTTTTCGAAAAATTAAGAATAGATAATAATTAAGGTAGGAAAGATATAGAAGGTTGTCACATAATTGCCAAGACGGCTTTGCATGACAGTTGGGTGAATATGTGGTAAATTATAAAGTAGAGTAATGTATGTTTAGGTTGTTGGGGAGGCACTTCATGTTATTAGATTATAAGATATATCAACACGATTCGAGCCAAGAATGGGTTGTATTTTTACATGGTGTTGGTGGAAATCACACAATTTTTTATAAACAAGCCAAGCAATTTAAGAAAAACTATAATTGTTTATTCATAAACTTTCCTGGACATGGAAAAAGCAAACCATTGGATGCCAAATATACGACACGCAATATAGCAGATAAAGTTTTAGAAGTATTAGATCATTTAAATTTACGTAAGGCTCATTTCATCGGGATTTCATTAGGATCGATGGTTATGACAGAAATTGGCCACAAAATGCCAGATCGTGTCGCTTCGATGACGATGGGTGGCGCAGTTGTAAAATGGAAGTTTTGGACGGACATGTTATTCAAAATTGCATATAGAGTACGTTCATTCGTGCCATATATGGTGTTATATAAATTTTTTGCACGTATTTTAATGCCAAAAAAGAACCATAAAGATTCACGTACGACATTTGTGAATGAGGCTTCAAAATTAGGGCAACGCGAATTTGTTCGGTGGACAGAACTACTGACGGTTTCAAAAAGTTTATATAAACGATTTTTATCCATGCCGAAACAGATACCCAAGTTGTATTTAATGGGTGATGAAGATCATGTATTCTTAAAAGGGGCACAATTTGCTGCTGACCGTGATCCTAATGCGTCATTACAAATTATTGATGACTCCGGTCATGTTTGTAATATTGACCAAGCGAATCAATTCAATGATTATACAATTTCATTTATCGAAAAGCATATGGATGATGGAGCAAAGAATATAGATGAAAAATATACCGAAAATATAACGATTGCTTAACATGTACCCTTCAGTATAATCGCTGGATGGTTTTATTTGTCTATATTAAAGAAATTATTCGGCAATGAATTTCATCCGTGTTATACTTAACGTGGTAATCTATGAAGTGGAGGAAAAGTCATGTTACAAGTTACAAATGTCGGGTTACGATTTTCAGATCGTAAACTATTTGAAGATGTTTCTATAAAATTTACTAAAGGAAATTGTTACGGATTAATCGGTGCGAACGGTGCTGGTAAATCAACATTTCTTAAAATATTGTCCGGTGAAATTGAACAACAAGAAGGTCAAGTTTCGATTGGCAAAGATGAACGTATTGCTATGCTTAAACAGGACCACTTTGCTTATGAAGAAGAGAATGTACTACAAGTTGTCATGATGGGACACGAACAGTTGTATAATGTCATGCAAGAAAAAGATGCGATTTATGCAAAAGGTGAATTCACTGAAGAAGACGGTATGCGTGCAGCTGAGCTTGAAGGTGAATTCGCGGAATTAGGTGGTTGGGAAGCTGAAGGTGACGCAGCATCTTTATTATCTGGTTTAGGAGTTAAAGAAGAGTGCTACCATAAACAAATGAAAGACTTACCAGAAAGTGAAAAAGTAAAAGTCTTATTAGCGCAAGCATTATTCGGTAATCCAGATGTTCTTTTACTCGATGAGCCAACAAACGGACTTGATATTCAAGCGATTCGTTGGTTAGAAGAGTTTTTGATTAACTTCGAGAATACAGTTATTGTTGTTTCTCACGATCGTAACTTCTTAAATAATGTTTGTACGCATATTGCAGATTTAGACTTTGAGAAAATTACATTATACGTAGGTAACTATGATTTCTGGTATGAATCTAGCCAATTAGCACAAAAAATGGCTCACGAAGAGAATAAGAAAAAAGAAGAAAAAGTTAAAGAGTTGAAAGAGTTTATTGCCCGATTTAGCGCAAATGCGTCTAAATCACGTCAGGCAACATCTCGTAAGAAGTTGCTCGATCAAATCACGCTTGATGATATTAAACCATCATCCAGGCGCTACCCTTACATTGCGTTTAAACCAGATCGCGAAATTGGTAATGATCTTTTAGAAGTGAATAACTTGTCAAAAACTGTTAATGGTGAAAAAGTGTTAAATAACGTTACATTCCGTATGAATAAAGATGACAAAGTTGTTTTACTTGGTGACGATGTGGCTAAAACAACATTGATCCAAATTTTAATGGGTGAATTAGAGCCAGATGAGGGTTCATTCAAGTGGGGTGTGACCACTTCTCAATCGTACTTCCCGAAAGACAATTCTGCGTTTTTCGAAGAGAATAATAAAACGTTAATCGAGTGGTTACGTGATTACTCACCTCATGACGAAAGTGAAAAATTCTTACGTAGCTTCTTAGGTCGAATGTTATTCTCTGGTGATGAAGTATTTAAGAAAGCTAATGTGCTTTCGGGTGGTGAAAAAGTTCGTGCTATGCTTTCGCGGATGATGTTAAGTGAAGCGAACGTATTATTATTAGATAATCCGACGAACCACTTAGATTTAGAATCAATTCAATCTCTAAACGAAGGTTTAATTAATTTCAAAGGTTCAGTCATCTTCACATCACATGACCACCAGTTTATTCAAACGATCGCCAACCGTATTATTGAAATCACGGATGAAGGTGTCATTGACCGTGAAATGAGCTATGAAGAATATCTAGATGACGTGAAGAAAATCGAAACACCAACTTTATCTTAATTTAAAAACCCGCTGAAAAATCAGCGGGTTTTTAAATTCATCTTAAAATAGTCCTAAAATCTACTATCCATACAAGTAAGTTTTCCGTTATGATGGTAGATATAGGAGCGTGTTCGAATTGAAGCAGTTGAAACAACATTTAAAACATTTAGATTATCCACTTTTCGCGACTATTATTAGTTTAGGTCTAATAGGAATTGTGATGGTTTATAGTGCTAGTTTTATTTATGCTGGGATGGATCCTGATATTAATGATTCATCACATTACTTTGATCGCCAACTGATGTGGTTGATCATTGGTATAGGTGTCTTTATAATAGCTAGCTTGTTTTCCTATCGCAATCTTGGTCGCTTAGTTAAACCAATGATTATTGTGGCGCTCATATTATTGTTACTCGTGTTAATTCCAGGAGTAGGGGTTGAACGAAATTTTGCTACTCGTTGGTTAAATTTTGGTCCGATTTTATTTCAGCCATCTGAACTAGCGAAAGTGGCGATGATTATTTACTTTGCCAAAGTTTATACCAATAAACAAGATAAACTTAATCACTTTGGTCAAGGTGTTTTGCCACCCCTAATAGTGTTAGGCCTAGTTTTTGTATTTATTTTAATGCAACCTGACCTAGGAACAGCGGCATCCATTATAATGGCTTGCGGAATGATATTATTATTTGCAGGGATACGACTTCTTCATTTATTCGGTCTAGGTTTTATTGCAATTGTTAGTATGCTTGGACTGATTTTTTCATCTGAATATAGGTATGATCGTTTCACCTCATTCTTAGATCCGTTTGCAGATCCATCTGGTGAAGGTTATCAGTTAATTCATTCGTTAATTGCGATAGCGAACGGTGGATTGACAGGAGAAGGGCTTGCAAACAGTGTGCAAAAATCCGGTTTCTTACCAGAGGCTCATACCGACTTTATTATGTCTGTTATTGCTGAGGAATTAGGGATGATTGGTGTATTACTTGTCATTGGCTTGTACATATTCTTCATGTTCCGTGGTATATTGATAGCCAAACGAGCCCCAGATCAATTTGGTAGATTATTAGCGTTTGGTATCACATTCCAGATTATTACACAGGCAATGATTAACTTTGCTGCTGTGTCAGGGTTGATGCCGATCACTGGTATTACATTACCTCTTATTAGTTACGGTGGTTCATCATTACTCATTACGTTTGGCTTACTAGGTATTTTGATGAATATAGCGATTAAAGGCCATTTTAATCGACGTGTAGAATAAAAATAAAAAGATCGAATTGAGGCCGTTAGACTCAATTCGATCTTTTTATTGGCATGCTGGGCATTTTCCGTAAATTTCGAATTTATGATTCTCAATCGTGTAACCAGGAAAGTCTTGCTGAATGTAATTCATCGGACAAGCTTTAATGGTTTTGGTTTTACCACATGAATGACAGATAAAATGATGGTGGTGCTCATCATGACCACATGATAGACGGAAATGTTTCTCCCCATTTAAGTCTGTCGATTCTAATATATCCAAATCACGAAATAAGTGAAGGTTACGATAGACCGTGTCATAACTAAGACCATCGTATTTATCGGCCATATAATTTAATAGATCACTCGCTGTACGATAGCCATCTTCTTCTGTGAAAAACGACAAAATATCTTCTCGTTTTTTCGTGTATTTGTAACCTTCATTTTTTAACGTTTCTAACGCTTCATTTAGTTGCATGCCTCTCACCCTCTATAGATGTAAGCTGAATACCATTTTTTAATGAGTAATGTTAAGGCGAGTAGAATCGCTGCTATGATAACGATTGTACCACCCGGTGGAATTTCAAAATAATAGCCAGTAATTAATCCGATAATAACAGACGTTTCACCATAAATGATACTAAAAATAATCGTTTGTTTAAAGCTTTTCGCTAAACGCATGGCGGTTGCCACTGGTAATGTCATGAGAGCAGACACAAGTAATACCCCGACGATGCGGATAGACGCTGCTATGACAAGAGCAGTCATAATAATAAATAAATAATGAATAATCTTTGCACGAATACCTGAAACAGTTGCAAATTCTTCATCAAACGATAAGGCAAACAGTTCCTTGTATAAGAAAGTAATGACAATGATTACGAAAACAGCCGTCACTAAAACAACATATAGATCAGCACGACTAACTGCTGCAACCGAACCGAATAGATAGGCGTAAATATCCGTGTTGATGCCATCAGCTAAGGCGATGAAGACGACGCTTAGTCCAACACCGATTGACAAGGTGATTGGAATTGCAATCTCTTGAAAAGATTTATAGACGTGTCGTAAATTTTCGATTACGATCGCTCCAAGTACTGAAAAGAATATTCCTGTATGAAACGGTGTTAACATGAGTAAGGTATATTTTTTTTGCATTAGTAAACCAAATGAGATCCCCGCTAATGTAACGTGAGATAAGCCGTCCGAAATAAGCGATAGTCTGCGTACGACAATAAATGTCCCTAATAAAGGGGCGAGTAGTCCGACGATCAAGCCTGTGTAAAAGGTGTTGCGTAGTATTTCAAAGTTGAGTAATGCTTCAAGCACGAATGCCCCTCCTAGCTTTAATGGTGATGTGTAATAGTATTCATGGTATGTCCATAAATGATTGAGCGTTGTTCATCAGTCATATTCTCAAAGTCATTCGGGTTACCATGATAGTGCACGGATTTATTTAGACAAAGCAAATCATTAACATGCGTTGTAATCGTGCCTATATCATGTGATACGAGAATTAGTGTAATGCCAAGTTCTCTGTTGAGCTGTGATAATAACTGATAAAATTGCTCGACGTTTTCTGTGTCGACACCAACAGTTGGTTCATCTAAGATTAATAGTTTTGGATTGTTCACAATGGCTCTAGCAATAAAGATTCGTTGTTGCTGACCGCCAGAAAGATCGCCAATATTGTGATTAGCGTATTTCAACATATTGACGCGATCGAGTGCTTCAAAAATTAAATATTCATATTTCTTCGTTGTTGGTCGCCAAACACTGGCTTTAGTAGTTAACCCCATACTGACAACTTCTTTCGCTGTAGCTGGAAAGTCTCGGCTGAATGAGTTTGCCTTCTGTGAGACGAAACTAATATGACCTTTATTATGAAACTTTTCGATAGGTTTATTGAAAGCTGTAATTGAGCCTTTTTGTACCTTTTCTAAGCCGAGCATTAATTTAATGATTGTCGTTTTACCTGAACCGTTAGGACCAACTAAACCTACAAAGTCCCCTTCGGTAATCGTGAAACTAACATCTTCCAACACTTTATGATGGTCATAGCGATGAGTGACGTTATTCACTTCAATTAAATGTGACATATTGAGTCCTCCTCACATGTTCAGTTAGTCTTGATTGATTGTATCTTCCAAGACTTCTAAGTTGTTTTTCATAATATCGACGTAATCAGCACCCTGTTCGATATCATCTTCTGTAATCGTTTCTAGACTGTGTAATTCATAGATTGTAAGATCGAATTCATCCGCAATCGTTTGGGCTAAACTGTCATCCCGATTCTTCTCTAATATAACATGGTTCAGATTGCGCTCTTGCAATGTTTTAAATAGCTCTTGTAATTCCTTCTGTGAAGGGTCTTGCGAAGAAGATAATCCACGGATCCCATGTTGTTGGATACCGTATTCTTGCTCCCAGTACCCAAAGGCCTCGTGAGCGACTAAAATATCAACTTGTTGATCACCTAGAGTTGATTTGAATGATTGATCGAGATTATTCATTTGCTCGGAAAATGATTCATAGTTTGTGTCAAATGTGTCAGCATGATCTGGATACATTTCTTTAAGTTGTGAAAGAATTAATTCACCAGCTTGAGTCATGCGAGCTGGGTCTAACCAAAAGTGCAAATCTAGTTCACCATCTTCATGGGCATGGTTGTGTTCATGTTCATGCTCATCTTCGTGGTCATGATTATGTTCGTCATCATGGCTGTTTTCGTTTTCATGATCATGATTATCTTCGTCTTCGTGACTATTTTCAGCATGACTATCTGTAGTTATTTCAGCAAATAAATGATCTTCGTGATCTGCGAGTGCAAATGCTTCGACACCTTCACCTTCAAGCGTGCTTGCTAATGTATCCGCGAATACTTCTAAACCATTTCCGACGTAGAAAAAGGCATCATGGTTTGACATATCAATCATGTCTCGCGTCGATGGCTCATACGTGTGAGCATCAGCACCTGGTGGGATAACCGTTTCAACATCAACGACATCACCTGCAATTTCGGAAATGATGAATTCTAATGGATAGATGGACGTGACGACTGTGCCAGCAGAAGATTCCTGACTCGCTGTTTCTTCTTGCTCACCGTTCGTTGGTTCGGAATGGTCCTCAGTAGTTTGTTCATCGTTCTCACCACAGGCTACGAGTGTAATAGTAATAAGTATAATAAATGCAATCAAAAGTCGTTTCATCATCGCAGTCTCCTTCGTTTTAAATAAGCTAACTAAGATTATATCGTAATGGTTACGGTTTGTAAATAGTAATGATTACGATTTATTATCGTGTTTGTTAACTAGCATTTTTGGGTAGATTATGAATGAAATACTTATACGTGGAGGGCTTTATTATGTTTGATTATACAGTGACAACAAATAAGACGATTGAAGCAGCTGTTGATGATTTAACATCCTCACTTAAAAATGTTCAATTCGGTGTGTTGTGGGATTTTGATGTGAAAGAAACATTGCATAATAAAGGTTTTGACGATTTTGATCAGTCATTCAGAATTTTAGAAGTTTGTAATCCTAAAGCTGCTAGAGATGTTCTAAGTATGGAAGAGAAAGTAAGTTATTTCTTACCATGTAAGGTTGTTGTTTATGAAAGTGATAACGAAACCAAAATAGGTATGCCAAGACCGACGGCATTGATGAGTCACATTGATTCAAAAGATGTCCAAGAATTTGCAACAGACATCGAAGAAACGATGATCAAGGCGATCGATGAAGCTGTCTAAATTTTTGATATTTTTTATTTGAAAATTCTATATATATGCGTAATAATAGGTACAAAGCTATTAAGGAAGGAATGAATGAACGAATGGAATTGACATTGAAAGTCCAAGGTATGTCTTGTGATCATTGTAAACAAGCAGTCCAAGGAGCGTTGAAAGAACTAGATGGGATTGCTTCTGTTGAAGTCAATTTAGATAGTGGTAATGTTGATGTCACATATGATGAAGATACAGTTGGTAAAGAAGAAATGGAAGAAGCCATTGAAGAACAAGGTTATGATGTTCTGAACTAAATAAATTGTTCAAAACCTCGGCGGATGCCGAGGTTTTTTCATACTCCTTGAATTTATGAAATCATTTCGCCTATTTATTAAATAATACTACTTATTTTTTGGTTATGATAAAAGATTAGTATTGATTATTAAATGATGCAGCACTGAGTTGTTGAATTGTGAGAAGCGAAGGTGACGACTCCTGCGGGAATAGCACGAGCCTCGAGACCCCGCAGGCCATGCATTTTGGCCGAGGAGGCTCGAGCCGTGCCCGCGGAAAGCGTTCACCGATAGCGGATCACAATATCAACAACGGACTTTTAACAAAGCTCATTTTTTAGATACCTTAAAGAACTAATCTAATCAATAGAAGAAATTTTGAAATTTCAAAAGAAATAATTAAAATTTTGACTGAAAAATGATAAAATAGTAAACGGTTTCACAATCATGTTAGACACACTGGGGGAAAACGTCATGGAAAAAGTAATGCGTCAATTTTTCTTGTTTCTATCAAATAATCAACTATTAAAATCATTAGCTATGAAATACGGTTTTAAATTTGGTGCGAGTCGCTTTGTTGCTGGTCCAGATTTAGCTCATGCTGCTGAAAATATTCGCACACTAAATAATAGAGGCATGGCTGTTACGCTTGATCACCTTGGTGAATATGTAACAGAAGAAAGTGAAGCAGAAGAACGTACACTTGAAACGATTAAAACGATTAAAGTGATTGATAAATTAAATTTGGATTCGCAAGTCTCACTCAAGATGACATCAATGGGACTTGATATTTCAGAAAAACTCGTCTTACATAATATGAGACGCATTCTAGAAGCTGGCGAGAAACATCAAGTGCTCGTCACTATTGATATGGAAGATTATGCGCGTTGTGAGCAGACGTTAACGATTTTTGAGACACTTAAACGCGAATATGATTTACTTGGAACAGTCTTACAGTCCTATCTATATCGTACGGTAAGTGATGTTGAGCGTTTAGACCCTTACAATCCGAACATCCGCTTTGTCAAAGGAGCTTATAAAGAATCTGAAGAAGTCGCTTATCCGAACAAAACCGATGTTGATGAGAACTTGAAAAAAGTGATTGCTATGCATTTGGATCATGGTCATTTCACAGCGATTGGCTCACATGATGATGCAATTATCGAGTTCACAAAACAGTATACGGATGAGCACAATATTCCACGTGAACAGTTTGAATTTCAAATGTTATATGGCATGCGTGCAGAATTACGAGAGGAACTAGTTAAGGAAGGTTATAATGTCAGAGTCTATGTTCCGTATGGTCGTGATTGGTTCGGTTATAACATGCGTCGTTTAGCTGAAAGACCGGCGAATGTAGCCTTTGTTCTTAAAGGTCTAGTTAAAAAATAAACATCCCAAGCCCGGCATGTTCACCAGCTTCAAATGCCGGGTTTACTTTGGTTATTTTCACAAAATAATGTTTGCGAAATGTCTGAAAATAATTTATAGTATAAATAGGTTAAATTTTGGATAGAGAGCTATCCAAAAAATTTTAGGTTAAAATGAATGAGTATTCATTCAAAAACATAAAACGGATAGGGGGAGCATTCATGAACGGAAGCATAAAACGTGCTGCAGTCTTAGGTTCAGGCGTTATGGGAGCTGGTATTGCGGCGCATTTAGCCAATTTGGGTATTCCGACGCTAATGCTAGATATCGTGCCAAACGATTTATCAGAAGAGGAAAAACAAGATCCGAAAGCGCGCAATAAGATTGCTGCCGAAAACAAAAAGAAACTTCGTAAACAAAATCCATCACCAATTACCACTCAAAAAAGTCTTGATTTAATCTCAGTAGGTAACTTTGAGGATCATATGCAAGAGTTGAATGATGTTGACTGGATCATTGAAGTTGTGGTTGAGAATTTAGAGATTAAGCAAAAGGTCTATGCACAAGTGGATGAACACCGTCGCGAAGGTTCGATTGTGAGTTCGAATACGTCAGGTATTTCCATTAATGCGATGGCAGAAGGTCGTTCAGAAGACTTCAAGAAACACTTTTTAGGGACGCACTTCTTTAATCCACCGCGTTACTTAAAGTTACTTGAAGTGATTCCAAATAAAGAGACTGATCCAGACGTTCTCGCTTTCATGAAACGTTTTGGGGAAGATGTCCTCGGAAAAGGTGTCGTTGAAGCGAAAGATACACCGAACTTTATTGCCAATCGTATTGGTACTTATGGTTTGCTTGTGACCGTGCAAGAAATGCTTAACGGTGGTTACAGTATCGGTGAAGTCGATTCAGTCACAGGTCCAATGATTGGTCGACCAAAAAGTGCAACATTTAGAACACTAGATGTTGTTGGACTTGATACGTTCATTCACGTTGCAAATAACGTGTACGATCAAGTAGAAGGTGACGAGAAGAAAGTCTTTGAAGTGCCAGGATTTATGAAACAAATGAATGAGAAAGGCATGCTTGGAGCGAAGACAGGTAAAGGCTTTTTCTATAAACATAAAGACAAAAATGGTAGTACGATTTATGAGCTAAACCCTGAAACATTAGAGTATGAACAAGAGCAACAAAAACTGAAGACAGATGCATCTGGAGCTGCGAAACAAGAAAAAGGTCCAAAGCGTAAGTTGAAAGCGCTTGTATCTGCCAAAGGTGACCGAGCTGGTGACCTTGTATGGAATATTACTAAGCCGACACTAATCTATTCTGCTGAGCTTCTAGGTGACATTGCTGACGATATTACCCAGATCGATGATGCGATGAAGTGGGGCTTTGGTTGGGAAATCGGCCCGTTTGAAATGTGGGATGCAATTGGTGTTAGAAAAGCGACTGAACGCATGGAAGAAGAAGGGGCTACAGTACCAGCTTGGGTTAAATCGATGCTCGAACAAGGATTCGAATCGTTCTATAAAACAGAGAACGGAAAGCTGTATTTCTATCATAAAGGTGAGTATGTCGAAAAAGCGGTTAACGAAAAAGAGATTGATTTGAAACTTCATAAACAAGCGAAGGGTGTCATTAAACAAAATAGTGGTGCTAGTTTAATTGATTTAGGTGATGATGTCGCATTACTTGAATTCACATCACAGAATAATTCAATTGGCATGGATGTTATTCAAATGATTAATGACTCACTCGATGAAGTGAATCAGAATTACCGTGGACTCGTGATTGGTAACCAAGGTAAGAATTTCTGCGTCGGTGCTAACCTAGCGATGATTTTGATGGAAGCTCAAGAATTTAACTTCTTTGAAATTGATTTGGTCATTAAACAATTCCAGCAAGCCATGCAACGTATTAAATATAATGAAAAGCCTGTTGTAGTAGCGCCATTTGGTATGACATTAGGTGGAGGAACTGAACTCGTCCTTCCAGCAGCAGGTCAACAGGCATCACCAGAGACTTACATGGGCTTAGTCGAAGCTGGTGTTGGTTTAATTCCTGGTGGCGGTGGTAACAAAGAATTTTATTTAAATCAGTTACGCGGCCTACCAGAAGGTGTAGATTTAGACCTACAAAAAGTGGCGAATGATGTGTTTGAAAAAATTGCAACTGGTAAAACGTCAACATCAGCTGCTGAAGCCGTCGAATATGGCTTTTTAGATGACTTTGATTCCATTAGTTTTAATGGCGATCATCAAATCTATGACGCTAAGAATAAAGTGCTAGCATTTGATAAAGCTGGGTATCAACCACCACAAGAGGAGAAGGTTCCAGTTGTTGGTGAACCAGGCTACGCGACGATGATGCTTGGCGCCAAACAATTACAGTTAAGTGGCTATGCATCGGATCACGATATTAAAATTGCCAGTCACCTTGCCCACGTTTTAGCAGGTGGCAAGATCAAATATGGAACGAGAGTAAGCGAGCAATACTTACTTGACTTAGAGCGTGAAGCATTCTTGAGTTTAGTCGGTGAACAAAAGACACAAGAACGTATGATGCATATGCTTCAAAATGGCAAACCGTTACGTAACTAAGTGGTGAAATCCAACCGAAGAGGAGGTTCTATTGTGAGAGAAGCAGTTATTGTGTCAGGTGCAAGAACACCTGTCGGAAAAGCAAATAAAGGCTCATTTGCGCATACGCGTCCAGATGATTTAGCCGCTACAACGGTTAAAGAAACTTTAAAACGAGCTAGTAATTACGATGGAAAAATTGACGATGTCATTATCGGATGTGCTATGCCAGAAGCCGAACAAGGTATGAATATGGCGAGACAAATTGCCGGATTAGCAGGTTTAGACCACGATGTTCCTGGTATTACGATCAACCGTTATTGTTCTTCAGGGCTACAAAGTATTGCATACGCAGCTGAACGAATCATGCTTGGCTATGCGGATACGATTGTTGCAGGTGGAGCTGAATCGATGTCGATGATCCCAATGGGTGGAAATGTTATTCGCCCGAACCCGACTTTAGTTGATGAAGCGCCAGAATATTATATGAATATGGGGCATACAGCTGAAGAGGTAGCCAATCGTTATGGTGTTACAAGGGAAGATCAGGACGCTTTTGCTGCTCGTAGTCATGAACGTGCTGCTCAAGCCCTTAAAGAAGGTAAGTTCGATGACGAAATAGTACCTGTTGAAGTTGTTGACCGTTCAGTTGGAGCGGATAACACAGTCCAAGAACGAACATTCACTGTTTCACAAGATGAGGGTGTCCGTCCAGACACGAGTGTCGAAAGTTTAGCTAATTTAAAGCCAGCCTTTAACGTTAAAGGGTCGGTAACAGCAGGTAATGCCTCACAAATGAGTGATGGTGCAGCTTCTGTATTAGTTATGGACCGTGAAAAAGCTGAACAAGAAGGTTTAACACCAATGGCGAAATTCCGTTCGTTTACAGTCGCTGGTGTTGAACCAGAAGTCATGGGAGTTGGTCCGGTTAAAGCAATCCCTAAAGCTGTAGAGTTAGCTGGATTAACGCTGGATGACATTGGTTTATATGAGTTAAACGAAGCCTTTGCATCACAAGCACTGCAAGTTTGCCGTGAATTAGGTTTAGATGAAGAGATTGTAAACGTTAATGGTGGGGCTATTGCGCTTGGACACCCACTTGGTTGTACTGGTACGAAACTAACCTTATCACTTATTCACGAAATGAAACGTCGTGGTGTGAAATATGGTGTTTGTACAATGTGTATTGGCGGCGGTATGGGTGCTGCCGGTGTGTTTGAATTACTATAATACTAGAATTGGGGAGGATTTAATATGATAGAGGAAAAAGTATTTAAAGGTGGATCATTTTTAGTCGAAGATGTTGAGCCGAAAGACGTCTTAACACCAGAAGATTTTACCGATGAACACAAAATGATTGCGAAAACGACAGAAGATTATATTAAAAATGATGTATGGCCAGTATTAGATGATTTAGAAAATCATGAATTTGATAAGTCTGTTAAACTACTTGAAAAAGCAGGGGAATTAGGTTTACTAGGTATTGATGTCCCGGAAGAATATGGCGGATTAGAACTTGATAAAATCACGTCTTCACTTGTGACAGAGAAAATGTCACTTGCTGGTGGTTTCTCAATCACTCATGGTGCCCACGTTGGAATTGGCTCACTGCCAATCGTTTTCTTCGGGAACCATGAACAAAAGCAAAAGTATTTGCCATCATTAGCTACGGGGGAAAAGATTGCTGCTTACGCATTAACGGAACCTGGTTCTGGTTCAGATGCGTTAGGTGCAAAGACTACAGCAAAATTAAATGAAGCGGGTACTCATTACGTTCTGAATGGTGAAAAGCAGTGGATCACCAACTCAGCTTTTGCTGACGTTTTCGTTGTATATGCGAAGGTTGATGGTGAACACTTCACAGCCTTTATTATTGAGCGTGACTTCCCAGGTGTTTCAACTGGCCCAGAAGAGAAGAAGATGGGGATCAAATCATCTTCAACTCGTACATTAGTATTAGAAGATGCTGAAGTACCAGTCGAAAATGTTCTAGGCGAAATTGGTCGCGGTCATGTGATTGCATTTAATATTTTAAACGTCGGTCGTTATAAATTAGCAATTGGTGGCGTTGGTAGTGCGAAACGTGCACTCGAGTTAGCAGCAAGTTATGCCAATGAACGTAAACAGTTCCAAACACCAATTTCAAGCTTTCCGTTAATCCAAGAAAAATTAGCAAGCGTCGCGGCTAAAACATATGCCAATGAAAGTGCTGTTTACCGTACAGTTGGATTATTCGAATCTCGACTCGGTCAACTATCAAAAGAAGAGTTAAATGACGGATCAGAAGTCGCAAAAGGGATTGCAGAGTATGCAATTGAATGCTCAATGAACAAATATACAGCAACTGAATTACTTGATTTCGCAGCCGATGAAGCGGTACAGATTCACGGTGGTTATGGCTTCATGCAAGAATACGAAGTAGAGCGTATTTATCGTGATTCACGTATCAATCGTATTTTCGAAGGGACAAATGAAATTAACCGCATGATTGTGCCAGGAACGTTCATGAAGAAAGCGATGAAAGGCGAACTTCCACTACTTGAAAAAGCAACGAATTTACAAAATGAATTAATGTCCATGATGCCTGAAACACCAGGTGATGAAGCATTAGCTCAGGAAAAATATCTTGTTGGTAATGCGAAGAAAATCGGCTTATTAGCTGCCGGAATCGCGGCTCAAAAATATCAAGATAAACTAGAGAATGAGCAAGAGTTACTTTCTAATATTGCTGATATTGCAGCGGATATTTATAATATGGAATCAGCTGTGCTGCGTACCGAAAAAGCGATTGAAAAAGATGGTGAAGCTCAAGCTCATCAGAAACTTCTATACACACAAGTCTTTGTCGAAGAAACAATGAATGACATTGAAGCACATGCAAAAGAAACGTTAATTGCTGTTGAAGAAGGCGACAATCTACGCATGATGCTATCAGCGTTACGCAAATTAACTCGTCGTGACCATGTGAATGTGATTGCGATAAAACGTGAAATCGCGTCACAATTAGTTGAAGAAGAAAAATATGTTGTATAATTAGTTTGATCAAGCTAATCCGCATGGTAATCACCATGCGGATTACTTATGCAAAATAATCAATTTTAACGACTGTTCATGTTAAAATGAATGAGAATAATTGAGGAGGGAAATCACATGAGTTTAACGGTTTATCAATATCCCAAATGTGGGACATGCAGAAAAGCTCTGAAATGGTTAGATGAACATAATTTGGAGTACGATTCAGTACATATTGTGGACAATCCACCAAATCAAACAGAATTAAAACAGATTATTGAACGTAGTGACTTGCCAACAAAGAAATTTTTCAACACGTCAGGTAAGAAATATCGTGAACTTAATTTAAAAGAACGTTTACCATCTATGTCTGAAGACGAACAAATTGAGTTATTAGCTTCAGATGGCATGTTGATTAAGCGACCAATTGTGACTGATGGTGAGCACGTAACTGTCGGATTTAATGAAGATACATTTGAAGAAATTTGGAATTCGTAACTTGTTAATGCATAACATTTAACTTTATTGTATGATAAAATTATGATTTTGAAATTTTGGAGGGGATCTCTTGAGTTTACCGAAAGAATACTTATATTCAGAAGAACACGAATGGGTGAAAGATGAAGGCGACCGTGTACGTATTGGTATTACAGAATTCGCACAAGATGAATTAGGCGATATTGTGTTTGTTGAATTACCAGAAGAAGGCGATGAACTAACTTTAGATCAACCATTTGGTAGTGTTGAATCAGTTAAAACAGTTTCAGAACTATACGCACCTGTTTCTGGTAAAGTGGTGGAAGTTAATGAAGAGTTAGAAGATAGTCCAGAACTTGTGAACGAATCACCACATGATCAAGCGTGGATGGTCGTTGTTGAAGTATCAGATAAAACCGACTTGGACAAGCTAATGGATGCTGATGCTTATCAACAAATGGTAGATGATGAATAAGTAAATAAATCACTCTCAAGACTGATCTTCATCAAGAGATCAGTCTTTTCTAACTTAGATCAAATTTAGGTGAATAAGATGGAACCATTATCTCGTTTAATTATTGTAGAAGGTAAACAAGATCGCCAGAAACTCAATCGTGTCTTAGAACAAGAGGAAGCTATTCTGTGTACGTTTGGTACAATTGGTGTATATGCTTTAGATGAACTGATTGAAAACTATGATTTATTAGACCGTGACGTTTATATTTTTACTGATGAAGATGAACCTGGCCGGAAATTACGGAAGCAGTTGAATCAGGAGTTATCTCACGCAGAGAATTTATTTACTGAAACTCAATACCGCCAAGTTGAAGATACACCTGAACATGTGGTAGCCTCTATTTTACAAGCAGCTAATTTTAAAGTTAAGGTAAAATATTTAAAGGGGTCATAATATTATGCAAGAAGTAAATGGCAAACAGGCCCAGTTTATCGTTAATAAAAAGCAACATCATTTGTTATTTGTGAATAGTCCATTTTGTGGCACGTGTAAAGTGGCTAAACGGATGTTGCATTATATTGAAGACACGCTAGAAGATGAGAAGTTTTATGAATTAAATGCCACACTTGCACCGGAATTTATGCAAGAGTTCAACATAACGAGTGTGCCTTGTTTGCTTGTGGTGAAACATGGAGAAGCAGTTGAGCGACTCTATACGTTTAATTCTGTACCGTATTTATTGAAAGAGATGGGACCTTATTTGGTTAAAGAAAGGACTCAACAAACGTAAATAAATGATGATCTGTAAAAGCCCCGAACTTTAATGAGTTCGGGGCTTTTACAGTTTATTGAGCTGGGAAGTAATCACCAATGATTTTAATGACTTCAACAAAGTCATCCTTATCACCGAATTGACCGACAATATTACCATCTAAATCAATGACAATAGTTGTCGGAACACCGTCAGCTTGATATAAATCATAAATTTCTCGACCACGATCTTGTAGGACTGTCTGAGTTAAAAATTGTTCTTGGAATTTATGCGCTTCAGACATATCGCGTTCGCGGCCTGTCACATTAATCGTCAACATTTCGATGTTATTATGTCGCATGGTTTTATAAAACTGTTCTTTTTTGGGTAGGTCACGCGCACAGTCTGGACACCATGATGCCCAAAAAGTAAGAACAATCACTTTTTCACCTATTATATCATTAAGGTTAAACATTTGATCAGGTTTATCCAAATAAGGTAATTCAAATGTAGGTGCTTTCATCTTAACCATCCTTTTATTAAAATTTTCTTTGAGATTGGATTTGACGTTTATCTATTCCTATGCTAACATACAATTTATCGCAAGTTGAATAATGAACTTCTTATCCAGAGAGGCGGAGGGGAAGGCCCTGTGAAGCCCGGCAACCGTCATGTAGTGTACATGATTGGTGCTAATTCCTGCAATGTGAAAGCATTGTAAGATAAGATTGAGTAAACCTCTTTCTTGTTCTTACAAGAAAGTTTTTTTGTGATTAACACATTAACAGATTAACGTATAAAATGAATAATGGAATAAAATCTCTTATCCAGAGAGGTGGAGGGACAGGCCCTGCGAAACCCAGCAACCGTCATGCATGAGGCATGATAGGTGCTAATTCCTTCAAAGTATTTTTTGCTTTGATAGATAAGAGAACAATTGGTTAATTCGTAAAACCTTTCTGTTCTCTTATTGGAGCAGAAAGGTTTTTTATTCGGCAGCAAGGAGGTCATAACTGTGATAACGATAAATAATTTATCTAAAACCTTTAAAACAAAAGATCATACTGTTCAAGCCGTTGATGATGTATCCATTGATATCGAGAAAGGTGATATATATGGTGTCATTGGTTATAGCGGTGCAGGAAAAAGTACGTTCGTCCGATTAATCAATCGCCTAGAAGATCCGACAGATGGTGAAATCATATTAAACGGCCAAGATATGACGGATCTCAGTAAGGCGCAATTACGTCTTGAACGACAGAAAATCGGAATGATTTTTCAACACTTTAATCTACTTTGGTCGAGAACAGTTTATGAGAATATTGCATTTCCATTAGAAATTGCAGGTATTCCAAAGGCTAATCGTGAGGAAAAAGTACTTGAACTCATCGAATTAGTTGGGCTTAAAGGACGTGAAAATTCCTATCCATCCCAATTAAGTGGTGGTCAAAAGCAACGTGTTGGAATTGCGAGATCACTCGCGAACGACCCTAAAGTATTGTTGTGTGATGAAGCAACGTCAGCTTTAGACCCAGAGACAACTGATGACATATTGGATTTACTTGTATCGATTAATGAGAAACTTGATTTAACTATTATACTCATTACACATGAAATGCATGTGATCCAAAAGATTTGTCATCGTGTAGCCGTGATGGAGCAAGGACATGTGGTTGAACAGGGGGATGTCTTAGATGTATTTATGAACCCGCAATCGAAAACCACGAAACGATTTGTTCAACAATTAAATCCTCAAGAAGGATCAGTAGAAGAGTTAAAGGACTTTATTACATCAGATGAGCGTTCAAAAGTAGTGAAGTTACACTTTGTAGGACATAATGCGAAACGGGCATTAATTAGTGATGTGTCGAAACAATTCGATATCAACGTTAATATCCTACAAGGCTCGATCTCACCGACTCAAGAAGGTGCTTACGGTACGCTTTATGTTGAATTTCAAGGAGAGCCAGAAACGATTGAAGACGTGATGAATTACGTTAAGACAACTGGTGTGGGAGTCGAGGTGATTGATCATGTTGACTAATATATTTCCAAACGTTGATATGGAAAAGATGTGGGTTGCTACTTATGAAACCTTATATATGACATTCATTTCTGTATTGGGCACATTTATTCTTGGAATCCTACTAGGGTTATTACTTTATTTAACGAATAAAGGGAATCTATGGGAAAACAAATCATTGAATTCAATTGTCGCAATCATCGTGAACGTGTCTCGCGCGATTCCGTTTATTATTTTAATTTTACTCTTATTTCCGTTTACGGACTTTTTACTTGGTACGATTCGAGGTCCTAACGCTGCATTACCAGCATTAATTGTTGGTTCAGCGCCGTTCTATGCACGACTTGTTGAGATTGGCTTAAGAGAAGTTGATAAGGGAGTGATTGAAGCGGCTAAAGCTATGGGAGCTAAAACAAGAACGATTATTTTCAAAGTGTTATTGCCAGAATCAATGCCAGCGTTAATATCAGGTATAACCGTAACGGCGATTGCGTTAATCAGTTATACTGCCATGGCTGGTGTCATTGGTGCTGGAGGTTTAGGAGACCTTGCCTACATGGAAGGGTTCCAACGTCGAAACAACGATGTGGTATTAGCTTGTACAATCTTCATTGTTGTTATTGTATTTATTTTCCAATTCATTGGTGATTGGATTTCTAAACGTATTGATCATCGATAATTAATGGGTGCTTCACTCGTTAAGATATAAAATAAAAAAATTTAAGGGGAGTTTAATCATGAAAAAAGGTATTTTATTCGTAACGTCATTATTATTAGTCGCCGTATTAGCAGCTTGTGGTACAGGTGAAGCTGAAGGTGGAGGAAACAGTGACAGTGATGAACCAGTTGAATTAACAGTTGGAGCAGTACCAGTTCCACACGCGGAAATATTAGAAGAAGCTAAGCCACAACTAGAAGAAGAAGGTATTAATTTAACGATTGAAACGTTCCAAGATTATATTTTACCAAACGAAGCGTTAGCAGACGGTTCAATTGACGCTAACTTTTTCCAACACATTCCTTATTTAGAGGATCAAAAAGAGCAAGCAGGTTATGATTTCGTTAGTCTCGGAGGTATCCATATCGAACCAATCGGTATTTATTCGAAAAATATTGATGACGTAGACAATATTGAAGAAGGTACTGACGTTATTATGAGTCGTTCAGTTGCAAGCCACGGACGTGTTCTTGCATTATTACAAGAGAACGGGCTAATTAAGTTAGATTCAGAAGTCAATCCTGTAACGGCAGAAGTGGATGATGTCGTTGAAAATCCGAAAAACTTAAACTTTGATGCAAGCATTGAGGCAGGTTTCTTAGTCGAAAACTATGAGCGTGAATCCGACGCCTTAGTGGCAATCAATACGAACTACGCGATTGAAGGTGATTTAAACCCAACTGAAGACGCGTTAATACTTGAAGGTTCTGAGTCACCATACGCTAATGTCATTGCAACACGTTCAGAAAATGAAGATTCTGAAGCATTACAAACATTAGTTGAGGTTCTTCGTTCAGATGAAATTCAATCATTCATGGAAGAAGAATATGATGGAGCAATCGTTCCTGTTAGCGAATAAAAAAGCAAATTTTAAGCATTTGGCTTTATTCATAAGCTATTAATACGATTTATTAAAAGATAAGAGTGTGAACACAACAGATGTGTTCACACTCTTATTTACGTATTATATTGGGGGTAAATGCTATTTTTGCTTTCTATATGAGCGTGTTATGATTAATCATGTAAACAAATTGAAAGGATGATTTAGTCATTTTACAGAGTGATTTGAATTACACAAGTGATATGGAGAAAGCGATGCAGCAGTCACATGGAATAGGTTATGAAGAGTATAGCCGAAAATTAGAAAATCAGTTAGCTGTTGAACGTCGTCGCGAACAAGAATATCAACAATCACAAAAAATGGTATCTGATGTGGATCGTATGATTCACCGTTAAAATAACAACTCAAGCAAGATCGAAATAACAAAATAGACCTTTAGTGAAATTCCCACCTTACATAAATTGAAGGTGGGTGTTTTTTTGTTCGATCAAAGGTTGATAAGATAATTATCACAATAGCTATACGTTTAAAAAGTATGTGTTTTTTATTATAATGGTAGAGTGAGTGGTTATAAGGTTATTCTATATCTGAGAGTTGATAATAATTTAGAAATGTTATAAACTAACAATGAGAATAAATTGAGAATGACCAGACTCGAAATAATGAACTGGAGGTATTCAAATGGCAGGATCAACTTTAGAAATCAAAGATCTTCACGTTGAAATTGAAGGTGAAGAAATTTTAAAAGGTGTAAACCTTACTATTAATGGTGGCGAATTCCACGCTGTCATGGGACCAAACGGAACAGGTAAATCAACACTAGCAAGTGCAGTAATGGGACACCCTAAATATGAAATCACAAAAGGTGAAATTTATTTAGATGGTGAAGACGTACTAGAAATGGAAGTAGACGAACGTGCACAAGCTGGTCTTTTCTTAGCAATGCAATACCCAAGTGAAATCAGTGGTGTGACAACATCTGACTTCTTACGTTCTTCAATCAATTCTCAACGCGAAGAAGGCGATGAAATTCCACTTATGCAGTTCATTAAAGAAATGGACAGTAAGTTAGATACATTAGAAATTGATAAAAATATGGCACAACGTTACCTAAACGAAGGCTTCTCAGGTGGTGAGAAAAAGCGTAACGAAATCTTACAATTAATGATGTTGCAACCAGCTATTGCAATCTTAGATGAGATTGACTCAGGTCTAGACATTGACGCCCTTAAAGTTGTTTCAAAAGGGATCAACGAAATGCGTAGCGATGACTTTGGTTGCTTAATCATTACTCACTACCAGCGTCTACTTGATTACATTACGCCAGACCACGTACACGTTATGATGCAAGGTCGTATTGTAAAATCAGGTGGTCCAGAGCTAGCTCACCGTCTAGAATCTGAAGGTTATGACTGGATTAAAGAAGAACTAGGCATCGATGACGAAACAGTTGGCCAAGAAGCGTAATTCGATAGGAGGGTAACGAATGGCAGTCGATACACAATTACCTTATGATAAGGAATATGTAACTAATTATTCTGGTAAACGTAATGAACCAGCTTGGTTTAAAGATATAAGACAAAAAGCAGTTGATTTGGCAGATGACTTACCAATGCCAAACCCTGAAAAAACACGTATTAAAAACTGGAATTTCACAGACTTTGAACATGATGTTTCAGGCGCTGATATTAAGAGTTTCGATGAACTTCCAGAAAAAATTCGTGTACTATTAGGTGATCATGTCGAAGAACGTAATCTGATTGTTGTTCGTAATAACAACGTTGCTTATGAGAAATTATCAGATGACTTAAAAGAAAAAGGCGTTATCTTCGAAGACATTTTCACAGCAATGCATGAGCATGGTGATTTAGTACAGAAATACTTCATGCAAGATGGTGTTTCAGTTGATGAAAATAAACTAACGGCACGCCATGCAGCACTCATGAACAGTGGTATCTTCTTATATGTGCCAAAGAATGTTGTGATTGAAGAACCAATCCAAGTCGTATTCTGGCAAGAAGATGACCATGCGGCCTTGTTCAATCATGTGTTACTTGTTGCTGATCAGCATAGCCAAGTCACATACGTTGAAAACTATGTGTCTAATAATGATGAAACAGAAACCGTTGCAAATATTGTGAGTGAAGTATTTGCATTAGACGGTGCCAAAGTTTCATATGGTGCAGTTGATAACTTTGCTCAAGGCACAACGTCATACGTGAACCGTCGCGGTCATGTTGAGCGTGATGCAACATTAGAGTGGGCATTAGGTCAAATGAATGACGGTCATACGCTATCTGAAAACGTGACTAACTTAGTTGGTGATAATTCTTTATCACATGCTAAAGCAGTTAGTGTAGGACGTGGGAACCAAAAACAAGACTTCACAGCTAATATTCGCCACTGGGGCCAAGCTTCAGAAGGCTATATCTTACAGCATGGTGTTATGAAGGATAATTCAGCATCTATCTTTAATGGTATTGGTAAAGTTGAAAATGGCGCGACGAAAGCAAATGCTGAGCAAGAATCACGTGTCCTAATGCTTTCAGAAGGTTCTCGTGGTGACGCAAACCCAATTCTATTAATCGATGAAGATGACGTAACTGCAGGTCACGCAGCATCAGTAGGTCGTGTTGATCCAATTCAATTGTACTACTTGATGAGTCGTGGTATTAGTCAACAAGAAGCTGAACGTCTAGTCATTCATGGTTTCTTAGCACCTGTTGTACGTGAGATTCCGATTGAAACAGTTCAATCTCAATTGCGTGAAGTGATCGAAGGGAAAGTATACTAATGGCGATTTTAGATCATGTTCGTCGTGATTTTCCGATTCTAGATCAACACGTTAATGATCATCCACTCGTTTATTTAGACAGTTCTGCAACATCTCAAAAACCACAGCAAGTGATTGATGCAGTAGACAATTATTACAAACAATACAACTCGAATGTTCACCGTGGTGTGCATACGTTAGGATCTTATGCAACTGATGGATATGAAGGTGCACGGAAAAAAGTAAAAGACTTTATTAACGCACCTTCTACCAAAGAAGTCATATTCACTCGGGGAACGACAACAGCACTTAACACTGTGGCTTACAGCTATGCTCGAGCTAATTTATCAGAAGGTGATGAAATTCTGTTAACTAAAATGGAACATCACAGTAATTTGATCCCATGGCAACAAGCTGCTAAGGCAACAGGCGCAACATTAACTTATTTACCTTTACAAGAAGATGGAACAATCTCATTGTCTGATGTTGAATCCATGATTTCGGATAAGACAAAAATTGTTGCAATGGCGCATGTCTCAAACGTATTAGGGACAATCAATCCGATTAAAGAAGTGACAGAAATAGCTCACCGATATGGTGCAGTCACAGTCGTTGATGGTGCACAAAGTGTTCCTCATATGCGAGTAGATGTGCAAGATTTAGATGTTGACTTCTACGCTTTCAGTGCTCATAAAATGGTTGGCCCAACAGGGATTGGCGTCTTATATGGTAAACAGTCCTTTTTGAATGATATGGAACCAGTTGAATTCGGTGGCGAAATGATTGACTTCGTTAACTTATACGATTCAACTTGGAAAGAGTTGCCGTGGAAGTTTGAAGGCGGGACACCAATCATTGCTGGTGCGATTGGATTAGGTGCAGCAATTGATTATTTAGAATCAGTTGGAATGGCACAAATTGAAAAGCATGAGCATGAACTGGTACAATATGCATTAGAACAGATGAATACAATTGACGGAATCACGATTTATGGACCACAAGAACGTGCAGGACTCGTCACATTCAATTTAGACGATGTCCACCCACATGATTTAGCTACAGCGCTGGATTCAATTGGTGTGGCCGTAAGAGCTGGTCACCATTGTGCACAGCCACTTATGAAAGAGTTGAATGTTGTGGCTACAGCTCGTGCAAGTTTCTATCTGTACAACACGAAACAAGACGTCGATGTATTTGTCGAGGGACTGAAGAAAGCGAAGGAGTTTTTCGGAGATGTCTTTTAACAATCTCGATACACTATATAGACAAGTGATTATGGATCACTATAAAAATCCACGAAACAGAGGACAAATTGAAGGTGACCACCTATCTGTTGAATTAAATAATCCAACTTGTGGTGACCGAATTGATTTACAACTGAAGGTTGATGATGGAGTTGTCCAAGATGCGAAGTTTGAAGGAGAAGGTTGTTCAATCAGCCTTTCCTCAGCTTCGATGATGACACAAGTGATTATTGGCCAAAACGTTGAAGACGCTTTGAAAATGTCGCAAATGTTTTCTGATATGATGCTAGGTGAAGAAATGGAAGGTTATGAATTTAATCTTGATGAACTTGGAGATATTCAAGCACTTCAAGGTGTAGCTAAGTTTCCAGCGCGTATTAAATGCGCGACATTAGCTTGGAAGGCAATGGAACAAGGCGTTGAAAAGGAAGAATCGTGAGGACTAAATAAAGTCTTCGCATAATCTTTTAAGGAGGGTGAAAGTATGGCTAAACAAGCACCTGAAATCGGCGATTACAAGTACGGATTCCATGATAAGGACGTTTCAATTTTCCGTACAGAACGTGGACTTACAGAAAACGTTGTGCGTGAAATTTCACGCCAAAAGGAAGAGCCGGAATGGATGTTAGAGTACCGCTTGAAAGCGTACGAACAATTTCATAAAAAACCAATGCCGCAATGGGGTGGCGACTTAAATGAGTTAGACTTTGACGAAATCACGTATTACGTTAAACCGTCTGACCAAACAGAACGCTCATGGGATGAGGTTCCAGAAGAGATTAAACAGACGTTTGATCGTCTAGGAATCCCTGAAGCAGAACAGAAGTATTTAGCTGGTGTATCCGCTCAGTATGAATCTGAAGTTGTTTACCACAACATGGAAAAAGAACTTGAAGAAATGGGCGTTATTTTCAAAGATACGGATACAGCACTTAAAGAAAACGAAGAGTTATTCCGTGAATACTTCGGTAAAGTGATTCCACCGTCTGACAACAAATTCGCAGCGCTTAACTCAGCTGTATGGTCTGGTGGCTCATTCATTTATGTACCGAAGAATACGAAAGTTGAAACGCCACTACAGGCTTACTTCCGTATTAACTCAGAGAATATGGGTCAGTTTGAGCGTACGTTAATCATTGTTGATGAAGGCGCATCAGTTCACTATGTAGAAGGTTGTACTGCACCTGTTTATACAACGAACTCACTACACAGTGCGATTGTTGAAATCTTCGTTAAGAAAGATGCGTATTGCCGTTATACAACGATCCAAAACTGGGCGAACAACGTTTATAACTTAGTGACAAAACGTGCATCTGCTGACGCGAACGCGACAATGGAATGGGTAGACGGTAACTTAGGTTCTAAGTTAACGATGAAATATCCATCTGTCCTTCTAAAAGGTGAAGGCGCACGTGGTAACACATTATCAATCGCTCTTGCTGGTAAAGGACAGCACCAAGATGCGGGTGCAAAAATGCACCACTTAGCACCAAATACGTCATCGACAATCGTATCGAAGTCGATTTCAAAACAAGGTGGTAAAGTAACGTATCGTGGTATTGTTCACTTCGGTAAGAAAGCAGAAGGTGCTCGTTCGAACATCGAATGTGACACGCTCATTATGGATAATGAATCAACATCAGATACGATTCCTTACAATGAAGTGCTAAATGAGAACATCTCACTTGAGCACGAAGCGAAAGTATCGAAAGTATCTGAAGAGCAGCTATTCTACTTGATGAGTCGCGGTATTTCTGAAGAAGAAGCAACAGAAATGATCGTCATGGGCTTCATCGAGCCATTCACGAAAGAACTACCAATGGAATATGCCGTTGAGATGAACCGTTTGATTAAGTTCGAAATGGAAGGCTCAATCGGTTAATCATACTAACCCTTGATTTAATGAAAATTAAATCAAGGGTTATTTTTATGCTCTAAAATATTTGTTGGGGGTAGATACACAATTTTGCGTGAAGGTTTGATGGTGGCCGTTGGCATCATGTGATCCGCTTACGGTGGATGCTTGCCCCCATAGGGCACAAGTGCAACATCTGCTCAATCTCACTACGTTCGTTTTTTCGCAGTGTTTTCTATGCAGGGGCACGGCTCGAGCCAGGCAGCTACATCGAATAAGCTTCTCTGCTACTTGCACCGAGGAAGCCTACTTCGAAGCGTTGACTTGCAGACGCAGGTGCATCCCTCGGCCGAAAAACATGGCCTCTGGGGGTCTCGAGACGCGTGCTGTTCCCGTGACGACCTGGACGGTCTAATGTCGACTTTGGTCACAAAAGCTAATTTCCTAGGCTTCTTCGACTATTCTGCGCCGAGTACTCGCAGGCGCAGGACGTGACCGCTTTTAGTTGACTAGGCGTCACCACCTACGCTTCTCACCTGATGCCAACTTAGCGCTTTGGATAAAAAAATAAAAGCACGCAAACTCCTTATTTGTTATCCTTGTTTTATAACACCAAAACTAAGGAGCTGTTTGCATTTTCATCATCGCCCGACCTAGCATAGAGTTTTGTAATGAAATTATGCAATACGTTCATAGGAGAGATATTGGAATGGATAACGGAGTATATGAATTTATAGATGATTCACAGTTAAAAAAGTATGCAGAACTTGGCGTTCGGGCTGGTGTGAATCTGCAAAAGAATCAATTATTGATTATACATAGTGATATACAAAATGCTACATTTGCACGTCTAATCCAAACGGTAGCTTACGAGACAGGAGCCTCAAATGTATTTATAGATTGGACAGATGAACAGTCGACGAAAGATTTTTACTTAAATGCAACAGATCGTGCCATCGATCACTTTCCTGACTGGCAGTCTGCACGATTTAAAGAATGGAACGATTCAGGTGCTGCCTACATCCATATAGTTTCTGAAAACTTAAGTGCTTTTCAGGAGGTTTCTCCAGAAAGAATAAGTCGGTTCCAAAAAGCTTTTCGTACTAAATTAAGGGATCATTATGCGAAAATCAGATCTCACGAAGTACGGTGGTGTCTTTTAGTTGTTCCGTCCATTGAATGGGCCACAAAAGTATTTCCCAATCTAAGTGAAGAAGAAGCTTTAAAATTACTATGGAAGTTAATTTTAAAAGGGTCACGAGCAGATGGCGGAAACCCTATAGAAGATTGGGAGAATCACAATAGAGCTTTTGAGTCTCGAATAAAAGTGCTAAATGAGAGTCAATTTGAAGCTTTGCATTTTTCAAATAGCTGTGGAACTGATTTATTAGTTGGTCTACCTGAAAATCATCTCTATATCGGTGGAAGTGTCGTAGATAAAGACGGAATACCTTTCTTTCCGAACATTCCTACAGAAGAAATATTTACTGCACCTCATAAAAATAAGGTGAATGGCAAATTGGTAGGTACTAAACCCCTTATTTATGAGGGAAATATGATAGATAACTTTTATCTAATTTTTAAAGATGGACGGATTACAGAATATTATGCCGAGAAGGGACAAGAAGTGTTACAAAATATCATCGAAACAGATGAAGGTTCATGTTATCTTGGTGAAATTGCCTTGGTTTCTAATCAATCTCCTTTGGCTCAAACAGATACTCTTTTTTACAATACCTTGTTTGATGAAAATACGTCCAGTCACATTGGAATCGGAAATGCATCCCCCTCCAATATTCAAAATAGCACTGATCAATCTGAGGAAGAGCTGAAGGAAGCAGGTCTGAATACGTCACTTTTGCTAGTCAATGTGACCTTTGGTTCTGAAGATACGAAAGTTGTGGGTGTTAAAGAGGACGAAACTGAATACTTACTAATGAAGGATGGCGATTTTCAATTCTAAACAGATAAGATTAATTTATGAAGGATTGCGTTTTAATCATGCATCTTAGTAAAGCATTAAGGATACTTAGAAAAAGATAACAATTATGATCTTTGAACAAAAATTATCATAATACCTGTTTAAATATCCAATCATACGGTTATATACACAGTAACTAAATCGATAGGAGGTTTTATGATGAGTCATGAGAAGTATTCAAATGTCATTGATGCCTTACATGAATGTATGGAAGCATGTAATCATTGTTTCACATCCTGTTTACAGGAAGATCATATGCAAGATATGGCGAGATGCATCCGTTTAGACCGTGAATGTGCAGATATTTGTGCTTATTTTGAACAAGCGTTAACACGCGATACACCGTTTGTGAATGAGATTGCTCAACTATGTGCGAAGATCTGTCGAGAATGTGGTGATGAATGTGCTAAGCATGAGCATGATCATTGTCAAAGATGTGCTGAAGCTTGCCATAAGTGTGCAGATGAATGTGAGAAATTAGCTGCGTAACCAGTTCATACTACTCCGTATCATCCAATTAGTTATGTAGAGTTAAATTTAAATAAACTTCACCCCCTATATCTTAAACTGACATAGGGGGTGAAGTTTGTTTATAACGGTTCGAATTAATCAATTTAAAAAGCTATTTCAATTTTGGTTTTTGACTATAATAATTTTCGACTAAATAAAAAATTGATACTAATTCATACAAAGCGATGATTTCAGCGGGGAAAGTTGTTGTATAATCTTCCTTATGCTCACTAAGTTCATCACTATCTTTCCAATATAGAGCCATCAATTGTTTAACTTTTTGTCGATGAGATTCTAAATCAAAGTACGTATTTTCTTTCATGGAATAAGCAAGTTCTTGTACGGATTCTAGGATCATGTCATTTTCTGCTTCAGGTAAATCTAATTGGGTTAATGGTGTATTCAAAATATTATCCATGTGATAAATCATAAGCTTAATTCTAATTAGCTGTCGTTCTACTAGTTTTAGTTCATCTCGTTCATCTGTCGTTAAGGGATGATATTTCGCCTCATCTTTTTGATACTCAATTAATGATTCGATATTTTGTACTTCTTCTGTTAAACCATCCAGTGTTAGCTGACAATGATACTGATCAATATGATTGATTAGATAACGGTGGAAAATCTGCTCTACCGCATTACCTGTTTGTTCAGCCACTTTATTTAGCCTTTGTTTAATATTACTGGAGTAGTCAGGTGGTAATATAAATAAATTGATTAAAGTTGAAACGACCAAACCGATTGTGGTTGTCCCTAAACGGATAAAGAATGACATAATGACATTGGCGTGTATAACATCGATCATGGCAACAGATGTTAACGTGGCAACGAGTAGACCTGAATATAATTTCAACCGATATGTTGTTATAATGGTGAACACAGCGGCCAAGGCATATGTTAGTGGTGAATGACCGAATAAGGTGATAAATAAGACCGCATAAAAAGAACCTACTGCTGATGCTGGAAAACGCACAATCCCTTTTTTAATTGATTGAGACACGGTTGGCTCGATGGTCACGATCGCTGTGATCACAGCAAAAACAGGGGGCCAGCCGAGATAATCACAAATCAACGCCGTGATAAATATAGCTAGTCCTGTTTTAATCACACGACTGCCAACGAATTTCTTCATAACGTCCACTCCTATTTGTTGTCTAATACTATTCTTTCAATTCTTCTAAACGTTTGCAAGAGGTTTTATCAGAATGGAAAACACATAAAAGTTCCACAGCAATTGTACTCATCATTCCTTTACAAATTATGCTATGATAGATACGTATGTGGAATTTTTAAGATTGGATGATGATAATGGTATTAACCATCATGTTTATCATTGGTTTGTTAAGTGCATTTGTTGGCAGTATTGCTGGATTAGGCGGTGGTGTCATATTTGTACCGGTATTGTTATTTTTAGCTACCTTCTCTGATGCCTTCTCTTGGGTAACACCACAAAATGTCGTCGCGATGTCGTTAATTGTGATGATTTTTACGGGTCTTTCCTCAACATTAACTTTCTTAAAACGTCAACGCGTTGATGTATTTAGTGGTTCGTTATTTTTAAGTGGTAGTATCCCAGGTGCTTTAACAGGCGTTTATGTGAATCAATTTGTAGCAGTAGACACATTTCAGTTTTATTTTGGACTATTAATGCTTCTTGTAACAGCAATGTTCTTTGTGAAAAAGATGCTTATTAAGGAAAATCATGTTCCTAAAGTGAAAGATGGCCGACTTCGGGTGGTTCGTACATTTGAATTGTCAGGTCAAGCAACAACTTATTCTTATAATGCTGTCTTAGGCATATTTATAGCCTTTTTTGTAGGGATGATGTCTGGCTTGTTTGGTGTTGGTGGGGGTTCCTTAATGGTTCCGGCTATGATCTTATTATTTGGCTTTCCAGCTCATATTGCAGCGCCAACATCTATGTTTATGATTTTCTTCTCAAGTTTCACATCTTCAGTGGCTCATATATCTGCAGGGCATGTCATGTGGCTATACACGCTCATGAGTATACCAGGTTCGTGGTTAGGCGGTTATTTAGGGGCTGTTGTGAATCAACGGTTGAACGGTCGAACAATTGAATGGATTTTACGCATGATCATGATTATAATCGGCATAAGATTAATTATTCAATCTATATAAGAGAAGCGAGTTAGTGTTAAACTAAATATATCAGTAACCTTGGTAGATGAAGGAGACGTCACTGTATGCAAGAACAGGTTCATATATATTTCACGAGTGATTTGCATAGTTATTTCGACAATTGGCCGAACATAATGGCTGGTATTAAAAAATACCGGGGTATTCATGAGTTAGAAGGTGAAACGAGTTTATTGCTTGATAATGGTGACCATTTAGACCGTGTACATCCCATCACAGAAGCGACACTGGGTCAAGCGAATGTTTCGCTATTGAGTGAAGCAGGCTATGATGTCGTCACATTTGGAAATAATGAAGGTATTACATTATCTAATGATCGATTATATTATTTGTATGATGATGCCTCATTTGCAGTCGCCTGTGCTAATGTGCACCCTCAAAATCGGGAAGCACCTGAATGGCTAAAGCCCTATCAAATCCTCAAATCAAAGCAAGGAGCTAAAGTTGGCGTGCTAGGTGTGACAGCTCCATTTCGAAAGTTCTATGAATTATTAGGATGGTCAGTCGATGATCCTAAAATTATTTTAGAGCATTACATACCTGAGCTCCGTAATCAATGTGACATAGTGGTTGTTTTGTCACATTTAGGTTTATATGAAGATGAAAAAATGGCTGAACAATATCCGATTGATGTCATTATTGGAGGTCATACTCATCATTTAATTGACCAGGGGAGAGTTGAGCACGGCACGATCATTAATGCTGTTGGTAAGCAAGGTTATCACTACGGCTATATTAATATAGATTTTGATCATCAATCAGGACAGGTGGCTTCTCTATCAGGAGAAGCAATCCCGATTTCAAGTGCTCAAGATGAGGAAACCATACAACAAATTCAGGCATGGGATGATAAAGCGCATCAATATTTAGATCAGGTCGTGACATCCCTTTCTGAGCCATTCCCGATTGACTGGTTTCAGTCTACTAAGCTTATGGAGAGGTTCGTTGAAAAATTAAGAATTTGGACGAATGCGGATGTAGCAGCGCTTAACTCGGGTGTTTTATTATCTGGTTTTGATTCAGGACCTGTTACGAAAAAACATATTCATGAAAGCTGCCCTCATCCGATGAATCCATGCAAAATGACATTATCAGGGCAAGAATTAATCGAAACGATAAGATTATTTGAATCCGAACGTTTTAAGAATCATGAACTTAAGGGATTAGGTTTCCGCGGTGAAATCTTAGGAAAGATGGTGTACTCACAGATTACCTTACATTATAAAGCGGATGGTCAATTGTTGGAAACGATTAGTATAGCAGGAGAACGTGTTGATCCTGACAAAAAATACACACTAGCAACAGCTGATACTTTTTCATTTCCATGGCTTATTCCATCGATTTCAGAAGTTGATGATAAACAATATTATATGCCAGAGTTTTTAAGGGATGTCTTAACAGAGTGTCTGTCTAACGTATAAAAGTTAGACAGACACTTCTTTTTGTTTTAAGACATATTGTATACTAAAGGAGGTCGATGGCATTGATTCATGTGGAACCGATTTGGATTGATGATCAACCTTTTACGTATACACACGTGGCTCTGCCAAAAACTAACTTACTCATTATCTCGAATGATATTGGTTATATCATGTGCGGGGCGTTAGATATTGATTTGTTTAACGACTATTTAAAAGATCGGGAAATTATTGCGGCTAGGGCAGTGGGTGTTCGTACTGTTGATGCATTAATTCATGCCCCATTACAGAAAGTAACGACTTCAGCTCAGGAGAAATATGGGTGGTATGAAGGCATGATTGGGAAGCACGCCTTATTATCATTAACCTCTTCATAAAGGAAGCACATTCCCTCTAACTTTTGTGCATAAATTAATTAGAGGGGGTGGTGGCTTGCGTCGAATCAGAGGAGTACGACGATCGAAGAGAAAACCTAAGACATTCGGGCAAATATTCATGATGACTGTTGTGGTGTTCATTATAGCAACCCTCTTATCTGTATGGTTAATTAATCGAGGAATTGAACCCACTTTGATCGAAATGGCAGAAACTAAGACGAATCAATTTGCAAGAGAGGCTATTAATGAAGCAGTAAGCCGCCGAATTGTCGATGACTTGGAAGCTGATGAGATATTAGATATTGAAACAGATGAGTCTGGAAATATTGTATCAATGAACTGGAATAGTGTTGTCATTAACCGGGTTCTACGTAATACGACGTTTCGAGTTCAAAATTTCTTGAAAAGAATTGAACGTGGTGAAATAACACCTGAGGAGTCGTTAGATTTTGATTTAGAGCATGATGTTGTTTTAGAAGAAGATACAGTTGAAGACCATCGTGCTATTGTACGCATTCCGATTGGTCAAGCAACGAATAATGCGTTATTGGCTAACTTAGGGCCACAAGTACCAGTGAATTTTAGAATTATTGGTGACGTGCAATCAGATGTTGAGCGAAGAGTAACGGAATACGGGATTAATAATGCGTTGATTGAGTTAGATATTTTTATTCAAGCTAATGTTCAAGTTGTTATTCCGTTTGCCACGAAAACGACGACAGTTGAAACACATGTTCCAGTCTCGATTGGGGTTATACAAGGGGAAGTACCGGACTTTTATAATCAAGGTGGCGGAAGTTCACCAGATATTTCGATTCCATATAGGGATTTACAAGAATAAATGAGCATGGTATAGTAACGTTTGTGCGAAATTGAATATATAACCTTATCGATCGATGAGGTAGAGGTGCATTTAGCATCAGTAACATGTGGGAGGATGACAACGATGACCATGTGTGAAAGGGTTGAATGCCGAAGTACTTAGAGTGTCAGACTTTAAGTATTGGTGTATTTTTGAATAAAGAATACACTCTCGTACAAGAGACGGGGAGCTACTGATCGAGAAATAACCGACTTCTAAAAGTAATGGTAGATTTCTCTATCATTACTTTTTTTTATGATATATAGCATTAACATACTACTGTGTTAAATCATAGAACGGCATTCTCGAACTCATTTATAAAGGAGGATTATCATGGAGGAAACATTTTGGTCATTGCTTCCACCATTTATCATGATTTTACTCGTGCTCTTAACAAGAAGAGTCTTGTTATCACTAGGTGCTGGTATTGTTGTGGGTGCGCTTATGGTGGAAAGTTATGACATATTAGGAACACTGGAAAGAATTTGGTTTTCATTTCAAAATTTATTTTACGCTGAAGGTGCTTGGGATATCTGGAGTGTACAGCTCATCATCTTTTTATTACTATTAGGTATCTTAATCGCATTCTTAACAGCTACTGGAGGTGCCCAGGCATTCGGTCAGTGGGCAGTTAATCGAGTACGAACACGTAAAGGCTCACAGTATACAACTGGCCTTTTAGGTGTAGCCATTTTTATTGATGATTATTTTAACAGTCTAACGATCGGTCAAGTTTCCCGTCCCATTACAGACCGTCAAAATGTTTCGCGCGCGAAGTTAGCTTATTTAATTGATTCAACGTCAGCCCCTGTTACGGTATTAACACCGATTTCGAGTTGGGGTGCTTATATTATCGGAATTATTGCAACGATTATTTCAACGCATGAGTTAACCGAATTATCAGCTTTAACGACGTTTGTTCAAATGATTCCGTATAACTTTTATGCGATTGCAGCTGTCATGCTCGTCTTTCTAGCTATTTTCTTTAAACTTGAAATTGGTCCAATGAAAAAACATGAGCAACGTGCAGAAGCATCTGGAACATTAATTGACCCAGAGAATCCTGATGTACCAGGCGACTTAAAAGGTGGCGTTAAAGAAAACGGACATGGACGAGTTTATCACCTACTATTACCATTGTTAGTTCTATTGGTAACAACCATTACCATGATGGTAATTACAGGTATTCAAGGAAGCGAAGATGGGGTAACGCTGGTTTCGACCTTTGCGAATACCGATGTGAATTTATCGCTTGTATTAGGTGGGACACTTGCCGTCATATTATCGATGATCTTATATGCGGTGCAGCCAGGTGAGAAAACGAATTTCTTCTCTGTCACATGGGAAGGTATTAAAGCGATGCTTCCAGCTGTCTACATTTTAATATTAGCTTGGATGATTGTTGCGATTATTGAAGCTATTGGAACAGATGATTACTTAGTAGGAATCGTCGAAGAGGCAAGCCTAAATGCTGCCTACTTACCCGTGATGATTTTCTTAATTGCGGGTGTCACTGCATTTGCGACAGGAACCTCATGGGGGACGTTTGGTTTAATGTTACCAATTGCAGGCTCTATGGCTGTTGAATTAGATCCGACGTTATTAGTTCCGGCACTATCAGCCGTTTTAGCTGGTTCAGTCTTTGGTGACCATTGTTCACCAATCTCTGATACATCAGTTCTGTCATCAACTGGTGCAGGTTCGAACCACATTGATCACATAGTCACGCAAATTCCGTATGCCTTAATTGCGGCAACATCAACAATTCTTGGCTATTTAGCATTTGCCTTAACTAGTTCAGTGATCATTGGTTTAGTGGTAACGATTGCGATTTTAATAGGGATTGTCTTATTGCTAAAAAATAAATAACTCACATGAACTCAGGCTGTCGAAGTTAATCGATAGCCTGAGTTTTTTTGACATTAACTTACATACTTCAAAGCATCAAAGTTTTTTTATAAATCATATTGTCAAAACATTTGGATATTTGGTATGATTGTATACGTTGTTGCTCACTTAATGATTGAATTTTGTGACTTTTTTGCTAAGACTAATGAAACTTTTTGAAAAAGTCTTGAAAAAAAGTTGTCAAAAAATTATAATAAAACAAAATAATCAATATATTTAAGTGAGTACCAGTACAACGACTAATCGTTGTACTGAATTATAATAGAAAGGGGAATATGATTATGCAAGGAAGAGAGCAGTTTGCAACAAGGTTTGGTTTTATTTTTGCAGCTGTTGGTTCAGCAGTAGGCTTAGGTAATATTTGGCGCTTCCCTTACATGTTAGGGGAAAACGGAGGATTCGCATTTTTAATCGCTTATTTTATTTGTATCGCCTTAATTGGTCTACCTGTTTTATTAGCTGAATTTTCAGTTGGTCGACGTGGACAATCAGACGCGATTCATTCATTTGAAAACATCAAAGCCAAATCATTTGGTAAAATCGGTGGTTTTCTAGGCGTCTTATCAGGTACATTAATCCTGTCGTTCTACGGTGTTATTGCTGGTTGGGTCTTTTACTATTTATTTAGTTATCTTACAGGCGCGGCAGGAAATGTCGAATCTGGTGAATTTGAAGGATTCTTCGGTGATTTCATTGCTAGTTCATTTGGTCCAGTTGTTTGGCAGTTCTTATTTATGGTTGTTGTCATCGGCGTTGTTTATTTCGGTATTAAGAAAGGGATCGAAATTGCCAACCGTACATTTATGCCAATGCTAGCGGTTCTTGTTATCATTTTAGCCGTGTTTGGTTTAACAATGGATGGTGCAGGCGAAGCACTTAGCTTTATGTTCTCACCTGATTTTAATGCTTTAGGTGATATTAATGTATGGGGTGCAGCTGTTGGTCAGGCATTCTTTACATTATCACTAGGTATGGGTGCTATGATTACGTATGCTTCATACTTACCGAAAGAATCTCGTTTGCCTTCTGCGGCAGGAACGGTTGTTGTATTTGATACGTTCTTCGCTGTGTTCGCGGGTCTTATGATCTTCCCGATTGTTTTCTCATTCGGAATGGAACCAGGTGCAGGTCCAGGTTTATTATTCATGACGTTACCTGAGGCATTCGGACAATGGGGCTTAGGTGGAACGATTTTCGGTATTTTCTTCTTCCTATTTGTTGGAATTGCAGCTTTATCATCTGCGATTTCATTGTTGGAAGTTGGTGTTTCTTGGGCAATGCGTCGTTTCAATGCTGGACGTAAACCAACAACACTAATTGCTGGTGCGATTATTACAGTATTTGGTTTTCTATCAGCGTTATCACAAGGTGCTGTACCAGCATTAACAGAAATGAAAATATTCGCGTTCCTTAACACAGATGGTGACACGATCACGTTCTTAGATACGCTAGACTTATTTACTGCTCAATACACATTAGCGTTAGGTGGCTTTGTAACTGCGCTATTTGTTGGTTGGGGTTGGAATAAGGTTGAGGCACTACGTGAAACAGGTCTACAAGATACGACATTAGGTAATTTGTGGATTTGGTTCTTGCGTATTGTCGCTCCTGCAGGTATCTTATACATTCTGATTACAAACTTAATTAGTATGTTAACTCAATAATAAAAAGGGTGTGTCGAATCCAGACACACCCTTTATTATTGTGATTGCTTTTCCCATCTTTTTAAATGTGGATAAGGATCAAATGCCCATTCATTTTCACCATTATCTCGGTACATACCATAATGGAGGTGAGGAGGGAATTTACCAGAAGTTCCAACTGGTCCATATCCGGAAGCCCCAACGTAACCAATGACATCACCTGGCTCGACAATATCGCCTTCTTCTAGTTCATCTTCGAATCCGTTCAAGTGAGCGTAATAATGATAAACATTGTCTGTATCCCTGATGCCAATTCGCCACCCTCCGTATTTATTCCAACCTTTGATTTCAACAATACCATATGATGTTGAGCGAACCGGCGTACCATAACTTGCGAATAAATCGGTACCTTCATGGATTCGTCTGCCTCCATAACCACGTCCAGCTCCCCATGTAGACCGGTAAGAATATTGGTTGTAAGACGGAATTGGAAATGCGTGTTCATCTAACTCCACGGTTGAGTAATGGCTGAATAACTGTTGATATTGCTTGATCATTTGAGCTGCTTTTTCACGGTCATAATATTGAGCTAAACTTTCTTCGTAAGATATGCCTTTACCCAGTTGTTCATTAAGCCAATGGGCGAATGTAAATAAAACATCTTCGTCATTTTGGGGGTTTGCGTATTGATCACCATCACCATCTTTGCCAATCCCATTAAAAGCTTGAATCGTCGCTTCATAGTGAGAGGGATTTTCGTCAACAGCTAATAATCCAAACCATTTATTGGGATCCATTTGAATTCCAGTTATTCGATCTTCATCAACATCATTGATATTCCGTTCATATTGATCGATTGCAGCAATGATGCTCCACGGGACTTGGGTTAGGGAAGCTGTTTTTTGATAAAGGTTCATTCTTTCTTCAGATAAGGACTCGTCTTCAGCCCAACTATTACTAGGTGTTAGGATGACTATGAAAATGAATAAGCCAGTTATGATACGGCGTTTCATGTAAAATACTCCTTTGCTTAATCAGTATTAATAGTGTTTCCGTCTTTTTTGAAATCATAAGAGCGAAAAGAAGGATTTATATGATACACTAATAGTTATAGAGGTGATTCAAATGGAATTATTAGGGCAACAATATGAGCTCATTCACGATTACCGAGAAGGGTTTCAAGAAGATGTAATAGAACAGCGTTTTAGTGATATTTTAACGAAATATGATTATATAGTTGGTGATTGGGGCTTTGGTCAACTGCGTTTAAAAGGCTTCTACGATGATCAAAATCAAAAGGCGACATTTGACACAAAAATTTCAGCATTAGAAGATTATTTGTACGAATACTGTAATTTTGGTTGTGCTTACTTTGTCTTAAAACAAATAGATAGTTAAATGACCGGATGTCCGCTAATCCGGTCATTTTTAATTGAATTCACCCTTGATCATCGTGTTCTGGGTCTTCGTCATCTGGAAAATTATTCGGTTGATGGGCAAATGGATATTGCCTCGGTAGATCGTGATGCAGTTCTTTATTTTCATAGTTATAGCCTGAATAATGACGGCGTTTTGGATCATATTCACGGGCCTCTAGAGGTTCGTCATTAACAGGTTCACCATACGTCCCTTCAGGAAATTCTTCTGGTGTTTGCATATTTTGTTGTATTTCAACAGGTTTAAAATCATCGTTCTTTTTCTTCTTACCCATTTAAATGCTCCTTTCTTATGTTGCTTGTGGTTGTTGCAACAATTCAGTTAAATAATCGTGAATCGCTTCTGCTTCATACGTATTGAGATGTAAAAAGTGGCAAAAATAATCACTATCTTCTAGCTCATGATCATGAATCTCAGTATAGCGTGATCGTTGTAAATCAATGACGAAACTTTTCGCTTGTTCTTGATCGCTCTTAACAATGGCCAAATCAAAACGTCGATCATCACCTGTGAAACTAACGTAACGAACATGGCCATCAGTCATTTCATCGTTAATCGTCTTAAAAGGCAACATCATTCAGCTCCTACTATTTAAAATCAGTTATAGTATGGCGCAAATATTTTTATATATAAGAATTAATTGTCTATGATAAACTAGAAATTGAAAGGAATGATGATTATGTACTTTGTGGACCTAGAAAAAATGGATCAAACATCAACATATTTCAATAATTTATTAAGCACGTATGAACAGGCAACGTTTGAATCAAACATTGAACTATTCGGCCTTGAACGTATTGTACATATGACGATTGAAGCAATCGTTGACATAGGAAATATGATGATTGATGGCTTTATTATGCGAGACCCTGGTAGCTATGAGGATGTTATTGATATCTTAGTCGATGAACAGGTGATCACAACAGAACAAGAAGATGCATTTAAACAAGTGATTGGATTAAGAGGCCCACTTGTCAAAGACTATACGGCAATCGATCATCATAAGCTTCAAGCGACTTTGGATGATAGTCTACCCGTTTTAAATCAATTGACGACACAAGTATATCGTTACTTAGAAAAGGAAATGGGTCCGATTACGGCATTTAAGAAACGGCAAGGAGAGGACTAATATGGCGAAATACCAGGCATACTTAATTGATCTAGATGGAACGATGTATCGGGGGAATGCACCGATTCCTGAAGCGGCAGATTTTATCCGTTCCTTACAATCAGAATCCATCCCATTTCGTTTCGTCACGAATAATTCTTCAAGAACACGTTATAAAACCATGGAGAAGTTGAAAGAAAATGGAATACAAGCAGAAGAGTCCCATATTTTAACACCATCGATTATTGCGGCTGATTATATTAAATCACAGCAAGAGGATGCTCGTGTGTTTAAGATTGGTGAACATGGTGTGGAAGAAGCGCTTCATTCACGGGGTCTTAAAATAACTGAAGAATCACCAGATTATGTTTTAGTCGGGATCGATCGGCATGTGACGTATCATAAATTGAAAGAAGCTTGCCTTCATATTCAAAAGGGAGCTCAGTTTATTGCGACGAATCCTGATTTACGTGTGCCGACAGAAGAGGGGTTTGTTCCAGGAAATGGTGCTTACGTCGAATTGATCCGTCACGTGACAAAAACTGAACCCATTGTAGTAGGAAAACCCGATTCTTTAATGATTGAATTAGCGTTGGATGAATTAAATCTTCCTCATCGTGATGTGATTATGGTTGGCGATAATTATGACACAGATATCATGGCAGGTATTGAAGCGGGCATCGATACTTTGCACGTGGAAACAGGCGTGACATCACGCGATGATTTAAAGAAAGTGTCGATTCAACCAACGTATTCGGTTAAATCACTTGCTGATTGGAAGCAATTTTAAATTTGATGTTGGAGGGTGCAAACATGACAAAGCCGTTTGTTTTTGTAACGCGTCGTATAGCTGATGAGGTTATACAATCGTTAGAAGAGGATTATGAAGTAGAAGTATATGATTCGGATGAAGTGCCTGTACCACGAGATGTTTTGGAAGAGAAAGCTCGTCAAGCAGACGCTTTGTTAACGATGCTAACTGATTCAATTGATGAAGCTTTATTAGATCAAGCGTCGAACTTGAAAGTGATCGCCAATTTAGCTGTTGGTTATGACAATATTGACGTTAGTGCTGCTCAAAATCGAGGAATTGTCGTTACGAACACACCGGATGTTTTAACAGATACAACAGCTGATTTAACGTTTGGTTTGTTGTTAGCAACAGCTAGACGAATTCCAGAAGCGACTCAATATATTGAAAACAATCAGTGGCAAGCTTGGTCACCTTATATGTTGGCAGGTGCAGATGTTCACCATAAGACATTAGGAATAATTGGCATGGGAAGTATTGGTGAAGCCGTTGCTAAACGAGCGACAGGTTTCGATATGACTGTCCTATATCATAATCGTTCTAGAAAAGAAGAGGCAGAAGAAGCATTAGGGGTTAATTATCGTTCCTTTGATGATGTAATTGAACAGTCTGACTTTGTTGTATGTATGACACCACTAACTAAAGAGACTGAAGACATGTTTAATATGAATATTTTTAAGCAAATGAAATCGTCAGCTATATTTATTAATTCGTCACGTGGTGGCGTCGTAAATGAAGATGACTTATATGAAGCTCTGAAGTCGAAAGAGCTCTATGCGGCAGGATTAGATGTCTTCAAAAATGAACCGATTCAATCAGATCATCCCTTGTTAGAACTTGATAACGTTGTCGCATTACCACATATTGGATCATCAAGTTATGAAACACGTACTGAGATGATGTGGCTTACAGCGCAAAACATAATCGCTGTCTTAAATGGCAATAAAGCTAAAACGCCTGTGAACTAATATCATAAAAGAAAAAAAGCCCTCAATGTAGTGATGACATTGAGGGCTTACTTTATGAATTCATTTAGAAAATTTGTTCTACCTCTTGGACACCAGGAACTTCAGCGATTAATGCACGCTCGATACCAGCTTTAAGGGTGATTGCAGAGCTTGGGCAATTACCGCATGCTCCTTTTAGTCGAAGTAAGACGATGCCATCATCTACGTCGACCAGTTCAACGTCACCGCCATCACGTAATAAAAACGGGCGTAATTTACCTATAACTTCTTGGACTTGATCAAACATCGCACATTTTCCCCTTTCTTAATTTAATTATAAATAAATTCTAATTAAAAATCTATTATCGTGCTTTTATTTAAAAATATGTTGTTGAGAACCATTTTCATTTTAACTCGAAGCGAAAGTTTTGTAAAATATAATTAGCTAATAAATCGTGAAGTTATTTGTTAAAGAGGGGGAGTTTGATGAATCAGCAAATTGAATTAGTTGTATATGGTGCTGAGGTTCTTTGTGCAAGTTGTGTTAACTTACCGAGTTCTAAGGAACAATATGATTGGTTACAAGCCGCGATCTCAAGAAAATACGGGGATGATTATGTGACATATCGTTATGTCGATATTTATAATCCCCCGAATGAAGAACCTTATCAGCAATTTGCTGAAAAAGTTGTCGAAGAGGATATGATTTTTCCAGTCGTCTTAGTCGAAGATGAAATTGTCGGTGAAGGGAACCCACGATTAAAGACAGTCTATAAAGCACTTGAGGAACGCGGTTTATCACCGTCTTCTTAGATATGTGAAAGGGTTCACCATTAGAAATACAAGCGAGGAGTGGACGTCATGAACCCGTTAGTCGAGTTTTGTGTTAATAATTTAATGAGCGGCTCACAAGAAGCCCTAGAACAATTAGATAAAGACCCTGATATAGATGTTGTAGAGTATGGGTGTACTAGCAACTGTGCGATTTGTGCCATGAGTTTATTTGCTATTGCTGATGGTGAACTAATTATGGCTGATACACCAGATGAGCTTGTTAAGAAAGTGTATCAATTTTTAGAAGAGGAACAATTAATATAGGAAATGAGGTTGTGGTATGAACATTCCTTTCACTAAAATGCATGGGCTCGGCAATAGTTATATTTATATTGATGGGTTTAAGGTCAATTTATTAGAACAGGATTTACCTGAAATTGCCCGACAAGCCTCGAACGTCCATACTGGTATTGGTTCTGATGGATTGATTATGGTGTTGCCATCAGAGGTAGCTGACGTACGTATGCGGATCTTTAATCGTGATGGATCTGAAGCGATGAATTGTGGAAATGGTCTACGTTGCGTGGCGAAATTCGCGTATGAATCTCGATATGTACAACAAAAAACTTTCTATATCGAAGCAAAGTCAGGAGTCGTGCAAGCAACTGTCCATCTTGATGATGATCAGTTGGTCGAAAGTGTAACAGTTGATATGGGTGAACCCATTTTAGCTCGGTCAACTATACCGATGGAAACAGAAAGTGGTGGCTTATTTGATGAAGTGATTCATGAGCCATTTCGTGTTGATGGTGATGATTACCACGTCACTGCGGTTTCGATGGGGAATCCACATGCTATATTTTTTCAAGAGCAGATTAAGGATGCACCACTTTATACACTAGGCCCTAAAGTAACCAATGATGATCGTTTTCCAGAAGGTGTGAATGTTGAATTTGTTGAAGTAGTAAAACATGATGAAATTAATTTCCGTGTATGGGAACGGGGGTCAGGCATTACCCAAGCCTGCGGAACAGGTGCTTGTGCAGCAGTGGTGGCATCATCCCTTAATGGTTATTTAGAACGTGACCAAGAAGTAACCGTTCATTTAGACGGTGGTGATTTATGGATTACTTGGCTTGGATCAGGAAGTGTATCGATGCGTGGACCAGCCGTTACGATTGCTCAAGGTAATCTTTGGGTCTGAGTTAGATGTTTGAAGTAGGGGTTAAATGTTAGTATACTGACATTTAGGGAGGTATTAAACATGGCGATTAACTTAACTGAATCGGCAACGATTCAAGTACAAGAAATGTTGAAAGACGAGACAGCTGAAGAAGTCTACTTACGTTTTGGTGTTAAAGGTGGAGGCTGCAGTGGTCTCTCATATAAATTAGGTTTTGATTATGAGGTTAAAGAAACAGACCGTCAATTTGAAGAGGGTGGCATTCCCATTGTAATCGCGGAAATGGACGTCCCAATTATTGAAGGTACGACAATTGATTTTAAACAAAACATGATGGGTGGCGGATTTACGATCGATAATCCGAACGCCATCGTATCATGCGGTTGTGGTTCCTCCTTTAAAGCACCGAATGTGGAAGGCCAGCCGGAGAATTGTTAACATCCATAAGGCGGTATATTAACGTTTAATATTACCTTAATTATTGGACAGTTTAATTAAAGTTAGGTATCAAAAAGGTGATCTCGTTATTGATTCGAGATCACCTTTTTTTAATTCGTTTAAGTTAAAGGGAATTTATGTTAATTTAATAATAAAGTTTTGAAAATTGCGATTAATTTAATAACTATATAGCTGAAGAAATTGTCAAGTGAAGGGAGTATAAAATGGATAGGGAAGAATGGGATATACAAGAGGTAAAGCAATTAAAAAAGAAAGAATTAATTCAACTGAACCTCGCAATGTTGCTGATTTTCGCACTTGCAATGTATTTTGCTTATAATGGTAATCATATCCTCATTATTGGAATGCTTTTTTATTAATATGGATCATTGTAGCATTTGCCTTATATACCCTCATAACGGGGAAGGAAATTGGAACGAAAATAGATAAACGGCTACAAGAATTTGAGCGGGGTCGTAAAGGAGAGAAACGTTGGAAACGAAGGAAAATAACTGACGCTGTCATCATTTTTATGATTGGTGTTGGTGTTACCGTTGTGTTTTTTGTTCAGGATTTTAACTCTATAAGTTTTAACTACTATGGTTTTATTGTTCCATTTATTATGTCATGGTTAGTCCTTAATATTAAAGGGGTTATAGGCATACGAATTTTGGATTGGTAAACAAAAATTAGGTAAAAATTTTTCTAGTCGTTGAACATGTGAATACATAATTTTGTGGCTTTACGATCGATAATTCGAATGCCATCGTCTCATGCGGTTGCGGTTCTTCCTTTAAAGCAACGAATGTGGAAGGCCAGCCGGAGAAAAAGTTAACACCTTAAAGGTGATATTAACATCTAATTAAAGGTAAACTAATTCGGAAACTTTAGCACAAACCAAACGTAAAGTAATCATTAAGTTGAACTGAAAAATCATATCGTCTGTAAAATTATTCTAGTGGTGAAATAGTTATTATGAATGGGGATAAATATGGAATTTATTAATTTTGCATACAGTCAAATTAACTGTAATGAACAAAATTTTATACATCATCCATTTTTTAGAGAATATTTAAAAGTTTTTAATTCAAATGATGATTTTCATAAGAATGTTAATGAACTGACGAAGAACTATTCAACGAATGATATTAATGGATCTATTGAGTTTTTAAGAACATTAACAGCTGAAATGTTTTATAGTATTAATGATTCATTACGGTTAGATTTTGAAGTAGGAGTCGTTGTTTTTATTGGTGATTGTAGTTATGACGGTCATGGAATATTATTTGATGGAAAGCCCTATGTATTTCTTGACTTATCTGCAATTATACCGCGACTCAATATTTACAACCTTAATACGTTTATAACCCACGAACTCATACATTCAATACATTATTTTATTAATCCAGATTTTTATCGAGGGAATTTCAAATCAATAGAAGAAAAATACTACAAATTAATATTTGCTGAAGGAATTGCAACGAAATTAAGTAGCGAATTGACTAATGATTCAGATGAACAGATATATTGGTTTGGTTTTCTTGACGCTATGAAAGTAAAAAATTGGATCAATAATTGTGAAAAAATGAAAAGTGAAATTGGTAAGGAAATAAAGAATGCTATCAATACAGAAGCATTTGATAATGCACTTAATAACAAGTTGTTTAGTATAGAAGATTTTGAAAAACTGGACATGTACAGGGTAGGTTATTATTACGGTGCAAAGATTGTTGGTCAATTCTTAGAGCATAAGACAATAGATGAAGTTTTAAGATTAAACTACGCTGAAGCAAGAAAATATATAAACGATTATTTTTCAGAAGACGTAGATTAGTTTAAGAAGAGATGGACCGGTCACAGTTAATTAAAGTTAGGTAGAAAAAAGGTGACCTCGAATCAAAAACGAGGTCAATTTTTTGGCTATTATATTCCATTTATTGGGGCCTGGATAGAATGTAATATAGGGGAGGTTATTAGAATAAAGAAATATGTAAGGTGCTCAATAGTGCTCGGAAAGAAATATTGGTATTGCTAATCACAGCAGAATAACTAAACACATATCATACTTATGATTAAAAAGGAGGCTTTTAATTGTGAGTATGAATGTTGATTACACATCTCCCTCAGCTCAATATTTTTTTGATATGAATAATAGCACGTTGTTTAAGGAAGATAATCAGAACTTTATTAATGTAGTCGGTCAAAACCAGTTGAACACACTTGAAAATACATCACTGCTTGATATTTTTCTAAGTATTGATCATATCATCGAACCACACTACCATCAAAACGCAACAGAATTAGTGTACGCTATATCAGGAGCTGCCGTTATTTCGATATTGAATCCATTTACAAAGGAATTACTACATTTTACGGTAACACCAGGTCAAGTAGTAAACATTCCTCAAGGTTGGTGGCATTATATAGTAACTATCGATGAACATACACACTTTTTGGCAATTTTTGATGCACCAAATCCTGAAGTGGTATTGGGTTCTGATATTCTAAAATTCACTCCTGCAGATATAATGGCACAAACATATTGTCTTAATGAAAACGAGTGGGAGCAAGTAACAGAGCCGATAAAGCCAGATACCTTTATAGGTCCATATCAGGATTGCTACCAACAGGGTAATGTATACCAAAACCATTATGATTATAATCCTCACCCCTTTGGAAACTGGTGTTAACTTGAACTATAAACAGTATTAGATGACTTCATGTCTTATGGGCATAAATCTACATTTTATTCATTAACATGAAAGGTCAACCAGAGGTGTGAAAATCGTTGACCCATAAAAAATGCAGCGCTTTTAATTTAAGCGCTGCATTTTTTATGGGTTGCAATGAAATTTTGTGTAGATCATGTTTTGCATGCTGAGTCCCTAGTTGTTATAAGCATCAACAGATATTAGCTCATAATAATAGTGGACATGACTTGAATCATAACTTTTTAATTAAACATATGTGTTGAATGTTTTGGTTGTACACGTGCATTTGGATCAATTCGAGTCATAGCATTATTGACAGCTGTTGGCCCTTCGCCAAATCCAGAAGCAATGAGTTTGACTTTCCCTGGATAGGTAATAATGTCACCTGCACCATAAATGCCTTCAATGTTTGTTTCCATACGCGTATTCACAACAATATCGTTCTTTTCAATCTCTAAGCCCCAATCTTTAATAGGACCTAGTTGTGAGATGAATCCATAATTGACGATTAAATCATCAATTTCGACGTCAATGGTATCTTCTGATTTCGTTTTTTGAAGTGTCACACGTTCAATTGAATCATCACCATGGATTTCCACAGGTGAATAAGGTGTTAGAATGTCAGCTGATGAGTCTGTTAACTGTTCAACACTGTGTTCATGGGCGCGGAATTGATCACGGCGATGAACAATGCTTACTTTTTTAGCGATCGGCTCTAACATTAGGGCCCAATCTACCGCTGAGTCGCCTCCACCACAAATCATCACATGACGATCACGGAATGATTCGAGGTTTGTGATGTAATAATGTAAGTTTTTATCTTCATATTGGTCAATGCCATCGAGTTTTAACTTACGTGGTTCGAATGCACCGTTTCCAGCTGTAATAATGACAGCTTTAGCGTAGAATACTTCTTTATCCGTTGTTATTTTGAATAAATTTTCTTCTAATTTATCAATTGATTGGACAGCTTGGTCTAACGTAATCGTGGGATTGAACGGTTTTACTTGTTCATAAAGATTATCTACAAGCCCTTGTCCTGTTACTTTTGGAAAACCAGCCACATCGTAAATATATTTTTCAGGATAAAGCGCTGTTAATTGTCCCCCAATATGAGGTAAGCTTTCAATGATTTGTACATCAGCTTGTCTTAATCCTCCGTAAAATGCTGTGAATAAACCGACGGGGCCAGCGCCAATAATCGCTATATCTTTAACGTCTTCGTTCATGTTTTTATTCCCCCATATATCTAATTCCTAATAAATCGATCATACACCGATAAATATTATAACATTCGACACATGAATTGATAAATATTTTGCAAACTAAGGTCAAGAGAAGGCGTCGAATTATCTGAATGATTAGAAATCATTGTAAGGGTTGAAATTCACCGTGAAAAATTCTAAGATTATATTTAGGTGAGTTTTACGTTTTTATGACAATTTCTACGTCAGTACGTGAATTTTTTCACAAAGTATCGTTGAATTTCACAATCAACTTTTTAAAATTATTGGGATGGATGTGATGTAAATGAACAAACCAAGTATTGTTGTGTTAGGCGCTGGTTATGGTGGCATTATGACGACAACGAAGCTACAGAAAATAATCGGTGACACAGAAGCTGACATTACTTTAGTGAACAAGCATGATTACCACTATCAAACGACATGGTTACACGAGAATGCTGCGGGTACACTTCACCATGATCGGACTCGTATTCAAATTAATGATGTTGTAGATTTCAACAAAGTTAATTTCGTTCAAGACACGGTGCAATCGATTGACCCAGATAACAAAGTCGTAAAGCTTGAAGATGGCGAGCTTACATATGACTATCTTGTCATTGGCCTTGGCTTTGAATCAGCAACATTTGGAATTGAAGGTCTTCTCGATCATGCATACACGATTAATAATATTAATAGTGCTCGCTATATTCGTGATCATATTGAGTATAACTTTGCTCAATACAATATGTTTAAAGAGGATCGTCAAGACTTATTAACGATCGTTGTTGGTGGCGCAGGCTTCACTGGTGTTGAGTTTGTTGGAGAATTAGTTAATCGTATTCCTGAATTATGCCAAGAATATGATGTCGACCCAAGCAAAGTTCGTTTATTAAACGTTGAAGCGGGTCCTACAGCATTAGCTGGCTTTGATGAAGAATTAGTTGAGTATGCTATGAATCGTCTTGAAGAGAAAGGCGTAGAATTCCGTTTGAACACAATGCTTAAGAAGTGTACAGAAGACGGTATTGTTGTTGAGAAAGACGGAGAACAAGAAGAGATTGCGACGAAGAATATTATTTGGGCTGCTGGTGTGCGCGGTAACTCAATCGTCGAAGAATCTGGCTTTGAAGTAAGTCGTGGTCGTGTTGCTGTACGTGATGACTTACGTACTCCAGATTATGATGATGTGTTTGTTGTTGGTGATTGTGCTGTATTCTTTAACGAAGAAACAGAACGTCCATACCCACCAACAGCTCAAATTGCAATGCAAATGGCAGATACGGCTGCCCATAATTTAAAACAGTTAGTAAATGGACAAAGTGATCTCGAAGGATTCGAACCAGATATTAAGGGTACAGTTGCTTCATTAGGTCATACTGATGCCATTGGTGTTATTTTTGACGATAAGAAATTATATGGTCGTTCAGCATCTATTATGAAGAAAGTAATCGACAACCGTTATTTATTAAAACTAGGTGGCGTTGGATTACTACTTAAAAAAGGTAAACTCGATATGTATCACTAAACCAAAAGGCAGCGACTAGCTGCCTTTTTTGTTTATTTAGAAGGACCCTGTTTCATAATTTAACAAATTTGTGTCTCTAACGTGTTTATCTTACTGAAAACACTTGTCTGTGATAAAATAAGGATGGTTTTGTCGAATAAATTTATAAGAAACACTGGACTTAATTAGCCAGTGGTCATTATACAGGAGGCACTCATTCATGAATATTGTGCAAGTGTTCGTGCTATCAATATTATTTTTCGTATTATTCTTTGGAATAGGCTTTATCTTAAATATGTTACTACGCTCTACGTGGATCATGGCAATTATTTTTCCAATCATTGTCGTTTTAATCATAGATGACGTTCCTTTTATGAATTACTTCACACAGCCTGGTGAATCATTCCCGGCTTTAGGTCAAGATTTAGTTAACTTACAAGTAGTGGATCTATTTATATTGATCGTTGGTTTTATTGGAACTATTGTTTCAGGTATTGTTATTCGAATCTTGCGGGCTAAAGGCTATCAAATGTTCTAAATAGTTTAACATGTATAAAAGTTTCTTATTGTGGTAACGCTTTGTGACAAAGAGGTGTTTAACATGCGTACTGCGATAAGAAACTTTTTTGTATTAGTAATCTGTTTGATTGCTATCGTTTGCACCGCAGTTTTAACTCAGAGTTATTGGCATGAAGACGATTATAAAGTAGCAGAAGAAGCAAAAGAACAGCAACTAACTAAATTGACAAATAAAAGCATCGAGGTTACATCTAGCTCTGATTCAGTTGAGTTAGCTAGTTATCAAGATGAACAGAGTGCTGAAGTAGCCTTTCGCCGTTTTCCAACACGTACTGTTCTAGCAACAGGTTACACAGCAGGATACGAATCAACCGGAAAAACGAAAGACCATCCTCAATATGGGATTACTTATTCCGGACTACAGGTACAAAGAGGCTCACTCTCAACCATTGCAGCTGATCTAAATCATTTTCCGCTCGGGACGGTATTGTATATCCCGGATTATGGATATGGGATCGTGATGGATATTGGTGGTGCCATTAAAGGTAATAAGATTGATTTGTATTATGAAGATGTGGATGATGTATATAATAATTGGGGTAAGAAAGAAGTAGAGGTTTATGTGATAGAAGAAGGGGATGGCTCAGTAACTGAAGCGGATCTAAATCAATGGGAGCAAGCGATTAGTACTGAAACAGTCCCTGTTGTTCAAACAAATTAGCCCAAGATGATTTATCTTAGATCATCTTGGGCTAATTAATGAGAAGGGCTTATAAGAAGTAGGTATACGTTATGATTGCTAATAAAATACCTGTGACGGCACCAAAGAAAACTTCAATAGGTTGATGGCCTAGTAATTCTTTAAGTTCCTTTTGCTTTTCGTGAGCTTCTTTCTGTTGCCATTGAATGGCATCATCAACAATACGCTGAACATCTTTAACAAGCTGATTTAAAATCGTTGCATGTTCACCTGCATGACGACGAATTCCTGTAGCATCATACATAACAATAATACTTAATACACAGGCAATGGCAAAGAGAGGTGAGTTCAAGCCATGTTCAATGCCAATAGCTGTGGTAAGTGATGCAACGGCTGCTGTGTGGCTACTTGGCATGCCCCCAGTGCTAAAAGCAATGCCTAAGTTAATTTCACGCGTTGCAATATATTGAATAGGAATTTTCACAACTTGAGCAAAGATGACTGCGAATAAAGCAATCCAAAGTGGTGTGTTTTCAAAAATCTCGACCATAGTTAAACGTCCTTTCCTCTTAATTATCATCATACCCGAATATTTGGCTTTAAAAAACGTTTTTCTAAGAAATATTTATTTCGCCATTCGAAACTTTTTGGTATGATTAAATATATGATAATGGGAGGGATGTAGATGTTTACGATTATACAAGAAGATTTGACTAAACATAATACGGACGCTTTAATTGTTGGACTTTTCGAAGCGCCAAAAGAAACACAACCAGCTTATGAAATATTGAATCAAGCTCTTAATAATCAGCTTGATGATCTTGTTGAATCAGGTGATGTTTCAACGACACAAGGACATGTGTCCAAGGTACATACATTAGGACAATTAGAAGCAAAAAGAATTTATTTTGTTGGGTTTGGTGACTATGACCAATTCACTGTTGATCGAGCGCGACAATCGTTTGGACGATTATTTAAACAGTTAGCTGAAGACTCTATTCAATCTGCTAGTTTAGCAATCGACAGTTTATATAGCGATGAACCTACTACATACGCAGAGGCAATTGGTGAAGCAGCAGTTATGGCTCCTTATCAATTGGAAACTTACCATACTGACCGTGAGGAGAATCATTACGAGCTTGAGTCTTTAATCTTTTTAACAAATGATCATTCAGTTGTGGAAGCAGCAGAGCAAGGTTATGCCTTAGGAAATGGGGCGAATATAGCACGTCATTTAGTTAATTTACCAAGTAATTTATTAACTGCTAAAGATTTAGCTGTATTTGCAGAAAATATTGCTGATAAACATGAATTGAAAATTGATGTCTTTGAACGTGAGCAAATCGAAGAATTAGGCATGGGAGCTTTGCTTGCGGTCAATCAAGGGTCAGACGAGCCACCACGATTTATTGTGATGTCTTATCAAGGACTGGATACTTGGGAAGACCCTGTGGCACTTGTTGGTAAAGGAATTACATTTGATACAGGAGGTTACTCACTTAAACCTAAAGACGGCATTGTCGGTATGAAAATGGATATGGGCGGTGCTGCTTCAGTAATTGGGGCTATGGATGCAATTGGACAGATTCAGCCGAAAACTAATGTGATGGCCTTAATTCCTGCGACTGATAATATGGTAAGTGACAAAGCATTCAAACCTGATGATGTGATTGTATCGATGAGTGGAAAAACAATTGAAATCCGTAATACAGATGCAGAAGGGCGATTAGCCATGGCTGATGCTGTGACGTATGCGAAACAACAAGGTGCGAGTAAAATTGTTGATATTGCTACGTTGACTGGTGGTGTTGTGGTGGCATTAGGCGATCAAGTAACAGGTGCCATGACAAATAATCAGGATTGGTATGATGAAGTGGTAACAGCAGCTAATCAAGAAGGCGAATTGATGTGGCAGTTACCTTATTTAGAAGTTTACCAAAAACAAGTCGCAACAAGTCATATTGCCGATTTAAATAACTCACCTGGTCGAAAAGCTCACGCCGTTATGGCAGGGGCGTTTGTCGGTGCATTTGCTGAGGAAACACCTTGGGTTCACTTAGATATTGCTGGCACTGCTATGGCAGAAAACGCGCATGATTTGGGGCCTAAAGGTCCAACAGGCGTTATGGCACGTACATTAGCAAAAGCGATGATGAATCAATAATAATAAATCCCAACTTCTATTAATAGAAGTTGGGATTTTTGTTAAGTGTGAGATGTTAATTGGATATTGGCTGACTCAAGTCTACCTAAAATCTTCGGTAATAAAACCGCAGCTCCCATGGTAATGATGAAATCTTTAATGAAAAATGGAACCATCGCAATGACACCTTGTCCAATCGATAATGGAACTTCCATAACGATATTAGTTGAAGCCACCATGAATGGTATACCAATGAGGTAGTTTGCCAGCAAACCAAATAATGTAGCCACTAGATAAGTCTTAACAGTCGGTTGTTGACTCTTTTCGACAATCCAGCCTGCAACCCAAGCAACAGCAATAAATGAAAGCAAGAATCCTCCTGTCGGCATAATTAAGACTTGAGGTCCTGATGACATTTCAGCAAAGACTGGCACGCCGACAAGGCCAATTAAAATATAAGTTATAACTGCAAACACGCCAAGACGCTTTCCTAAGATTAATCCAGCTAAAATCGCAAAAAATGTCTGTAGTGATAAGGGAACAGTTCCAGCCCCATATGTAATTTTTAAGAATGGAAACCAAATCGCAATATTAGCACCAATCATTAATAGGACAACAAATACTGACCCTAATGTAATTTCTTGAGCACTCATTTTTTGTTTCATTGTTCACCCTCCTCTTATGTTTGGTTCACATTTAATATACAGGAAGGGTGATTTTATTGTCAACTTAATTTTAAAAATGGTAAACAATAATGTTAAAAAAAGTCGCCTACTCATGTAGACGACTAAGTGAAATTATTTAATAGCTGCATCTAGTGCAACTTCAATCATGTCGTTAAATGTTGTTTGACGTTCTTGTGATGTTGTTTCTTCGCCAGTGATGATGTGATCACTTACTGTTAAGACAGTTAGTGCTTCACGGTTGTATTTAGCAGCGATTGAATAAAGTGCTGATGTTTCCATTTCAACAGCAAGCACATTGTATTCAGCAAGTTTGTTAAATAGTTCCATCGCATTCTCACGGTAGAACGCATCACTTGTGAATACGTTACCGACACGAAGATTTAATCCTTGTTCTTTACCAACATCATAAGCATTCTTCAATAAATTGAAGTCAGCTGTTGGAGCGAAATCAATAGTACCAAAAACAGTACGGTTCATTTGTGAATCTGTTGTTGCTGATTGTGCTAAAATAACATCACGGACTTGCACATCTTCCTGAAGAGCACCGCAAGAACCAACACGGATTAGTTTTTGCACATCGTATTCTTGAATTAATTCATTCGCATAAATCGAAATACTCGGTGCACCCATGCCTGTACCTTGAACAGAAATACGTTCACCTTTGTATGTACCAGTGAAACCGTACATACCACGAACTTCGTTATAGCAGACAACATCCTCTAAGAAATTCTCCGCAATATATTTCGCACGAAGCGGGTCACCCGGAAGTAAAATTTTATCGGCGATATCGCCTTTGTTTGCACCAATATGAGTTGTTGGCATATGTGAATCCTCCTTATTTCTTCTTACGTTTTAAACCTATCATAAAAGCAGACGATAAACAATTTAAAGCCGTTGATTTTATGGAATTGTCACGAGTTGAGGTGCGATTTAGGGAGGTTTATCATCGATTGGCGGATAGAGTCCATATAATTGTGTAAAAAGGGTCATTTTCCTCTCCACATGGTACAATGTTTTCAACCACAAAAACGATTACCAGGAGGAGAGTATT